>CADEFT010000015.1 GCA_902826685.1 uncultured Acidobacteriota bacterium | reverse complement strand
CCCCTTCCCCCGCTCAGCGGCGCCGTTCAGGCTCATCCTTCAATGAGAAAATGCTCTACCCTCGGGAGGAGGCCAGGCGCTCATCATCTGCCTCAGCAGCACGACTTGACCGAGGTGATGGGCGTTGTGTACCGCCACGTGCGTCACGGCGTCGCCCACGCTGTAGTCCGACAGCGGCGGAAATTCGATCGCCGGATCCACCCGCCGCCAGCGCACCGCCGCATCGGACGCCATCGCCGCCATACTCTCGATACCGGCGAGAAACTGCTCCCGCAGGTTGTCCCAGTCCGCGCCGGTTGCCGCGGGCCAGCCGGCCGAGGCAGGCGCCGGCAACGGAGCGGCCACTCCGTTGCAGCGCTCCAGGAACCAGGAATGCCAAAACACCAAATGCGCCACGATCTCGGCGATCGAATGCGGTGCGCCCGGAACGCGCGCCTCCGCCTGCGCCGCGGTTAGTCCATCGAGCAATCGCGCCGGAGGCATATAAGCTACTGGCGATCTCAAAAGTTCATCGGGAGACATGAGTCAATTATGACTCGCCATGACAAAAAAAGCCCGAAGCCCTATTACAGGCTTCGGGCAGGAGCATCGCCATCGGCGACGTGGAGACTAACAGGTCCTGCTGGTGGAACCCGGCACCACGACCACAAACGTCCCGAATTTCGGAGCGGTATGCGGCGGGATATAGGGGAAGACACCGTTCGGCGCGGCCAGAGTCAGACCGGTCATCGGAATCGCCACGGGAGCGCCCGTGTAGCCTCCACTTACGACCGGTCCTTTATAAAAGTTCTGCGCGTCCCGGATCTCGAACGCCATGCCCGGACTCAGCACGGTGGACAGGCTGACGGAGACGCTGGCCGCCTGATCCCAGTTATAGATCACGACGTTGCCGCGGCCCGCCTCGCAGCGGTTGGGACGAACGAACGACCAGACGCCGGTGGGCGCTGCGGTCGTGTAGGTGCTGGCGCTGTCAAACTTCGTCGCCGACTTGAACGACGGATAGCTCACCACCGATCCGTTATAGCGGACCGAGGAGATGCCATAGTAACGATTGTTGTTCCAGTTGTACTGCGACGTGCCGAATGGCGTTTCAAGCCACAGCAGGTTGGAAATGGAATACAGAGTGTTGCCCGTGAACGTCGCTTTTTTATAGGCGAACATATCGAAGGCATCGCGTCCGCCGATGAAGTAGTTGTCCGTCACCGACGCGTCTTCATTGGTGGTGGACCACAGCCAGCCGACCTCGTTGTATCCCATCTGCGATTCAGGCGTCATGTAAAAGTGGTTGTCTTTTACCACGATGCCCGCTCCCCCGCCCTGGCCGCCCGCCACGATGATGTTATCGGTGCGTCCGCCTTCCGGCGATCCGTTATTGAACGAGATGTTGCCTTCCACCAGAAAGTTTCGAACCCAGGCGGAACCCGAACCATAAAGGTGCAGGCCCCAGCCGAACTGGTTGAAGACGATGTTCTCACGCAGTTTTTTCACGCCGGTATTGTTCTGCGTGTAAATGCCGTGGCCATGGCCGCGATCGGAGGCGTGAAACCCGTTGTGATAAATCACGTTCCCGTAAGCCTCGCCGTTGATCGCTTCGGTCCACAAGCTGATGCCCTGCATCGTGTCGTGAATGACGGAGTTGATGATGCGCGCGCCGGGCGCGAACACGTGCATCGCCGGATTGATGTTCGACGAAGCGTAACAGGGAGGGCCGCTGGGGCAGCCGGTGCGATCGGTAATGGGGCTGGTGAATTCAAGGCCCCAGAACCACATGTGCTGGCCCGCGCTCGGATTGCCCGCGCCGTCGCAACAGCCGATGATCAGCGGATGCTGCACCGTGGCGCGCTCCCCCGGATAGCCGCGAATCAGAATCGGCTGTGCCTCGGTACCGAGGAAGCGCACGTTCAGCACATCCTTGCCATTGCCGTAAACGCCGCCCCGGATCCAGATGGTGTCGCCCGGCTTGATGGTCGACGTGGCGGCCATCGCCGCCGGGAACGTCCACGGACTGCCAATCGAGCCGTTGTTGCTCGCCGAGCCGTTAGTGGCCACATAGAAATTACGCCCGCTGGTCGACGTCGCCGGCGCCGACTGCACCGTGAAGCTCACGTTGATGTAGCCAGGCGAATTGAGGGCGCCCGGCGCGGTCACGGAAATGACGTCGGTGTAGGTGCCGGCGCCGAGCCCGGAAGGATTTGCCGCAATCGTCAGCGTCGCGTTGCCGGTGCCCGAAGCGGGCGACACCGAAAGCCACGATTGATTCTTGCCCACCGCCCAGGCCGGCGAGCCGCCCGAGAACGACACACCCACCGTTTGACTGGCCGCGGTGGACGTTCCGCCCACTCCCGAGAGCGACAGGCTGGTCTGCGACAGGCTCATCGAAATCGTGGGCGCCGTTGGAGCCGATGGACCCACGGGCGCCGTGAGATTGAGCGCCACGTTGATTGTCTGCGGCGAGTTGGAAGCGCCCGGCGCGGTCACGATCACCGAACCGTTGCGGCTGCCCGCCGTCAGTCCCGTGATGTCGGCGGTAATCGACAGCGATCCGGCATTGGTGCCGGACCCTGGGGTAACTTTCACCCACGCCTGCGTGGAAGAGGCGCTCCAGTTCATCGTTCCCGTACCGCTGTTGCTCACGTTCACCGTCTGCGGCGCGGTGTTGCCGTTTCCGGTAAGCGTGTTGAAGGTCAGGCTGGTGGTGGAAAGAGATAGAGCCGGTCCGCCGGTGGACGCGACCTCACGCGCGCTCTCGGCCGGTCCGAAACCGCTCGCCGTGTAGCCGCTGTCGGCGGACAGCACGATCTTGTCCAGCCGGAACCCGTCCTCCCGCATCCAGACGTTGATGGTGTGCAAACCCGGCGCCGGCACGACGATCGTCGACCGCCGGATATAGTCCATCGCCACGTTCGACCACGCCCATGAGGGAGGACTGAACGGGAACTGGGAAATCGTCTCGCCGGTGGTCTGGGCCGATCCGTTGAGACCGACATGCACCGAATCGTCCACGTCCGTTTGGCCGTAGCCGCGAATCCAGATCTGGTAGGTGCCGGCGCGTGTGAACCGGGCAAGGAACTGCACTTCGGGCGCGACGCCAACATAACCGGTGCCGATTAGATTGCCGCTGTTGGGTTCCGCCGCGAGAAAACCCGAGCCCGAGTAGCCGCCAACATCGGAACGGAAATTCCAAGACTGCGCGCGGTTTACGATCTTGCCGTTCTCCGCCTCGATTGATAACAACCCGTTCGATTCGATCCACGCCCCGGTGGAGGGCACCGCCACCGGATTCACCGTAACCGACGCCATGGCGGTTTTGGTTGTATCCGCCACCGCGCGCGCCGTCACGGTTACCTGCGTGGCGCCGCTCACCGAAGGTGCGGTGAACAATCCCGCCGCGCTGATGCTGCCAGCCGAAGCCGTCCACGTGACCGCGGGGTTCGAGGTGCCGGACACGCTGGCGCTGAACTGCGCCGTATTGCCCGAAATCACCGATGCCGAAGAGGGCGACACGGTCACACTGACCACCGGCGGCGGCGCGGCCGGGCCCGCGATCGTAACCATCGAGGACGCGCTCTTGGTGGGATCGGCCAGGCTGGTGGCCGTCACCGTCACCGTCTTCGACGCCGAAAGTCCCGTAGGCGCCGTGTAGACACCGGAAGAATTGATGGCCCCGGCCGGTGCGCTTCCGATCACCGACCACGAGACCTGCGTATTCGTACTGCCCGCCACCGTAGAGGTGAACGCTTGACTTGCACCCTGCGAAACCGTGGGGTTCTGCGGCGCTACCGAGAGGGAGACCGGCGTCGTCGGCGCCGATGGCGTGGAAGCGCCGGCAGGAGTCACCTCAATGGCGCTCACCATGCCCTTCTCCTTGACGCCGGTGAAATCGATATGGATTCGGCCGCTCGTCACGTTGACGGTGAATTCGCGGTCTACCGCGATTCGCGCTCCGCCCGCTGCCGCGGCGATGTCGAAATTCGCCAAATATCGTGTACCGTTGATGTCGACATGGAAGATGCGATAGCCGCTACCCCAGTAGTGGTTCTCGGAGAATCGCAGCTTGATCTTATAAGAGCCGTTGGCAACCACGAAATCGTAGGCGAAATCTCCATACAGGCTATAGCGGGCCGAGCGGTAAAGCCAACTGTCTGGCGTATTGGCGATGTTCTGGGAGGTCCAATAGTTGGCGCCCCCAGTGAAATTCCTATCCCCTGCCCAAACGGTTCCATCCGTCGTTGTGTAGGCGTTTCCGCCACAATTGATGTAGAAGCTCTGCGCGCTGGCGATCGGCAGAGAACCGGCAAACGCCAAGACAAGCCAAGCAAACAATGGGGGCCGCACACACTGAGAGCGTGCTTCGAGAAAATGCATCTCGACACTCCTGATTATTTATTTTTGGGACCTGGAAAATCGCCGCGTTTCAAGCGGACGATGCAACGGTACGTGGGGAGACTGCACACGCTGCCATTCCGGCCGGGCGGTCTGGAAACCGAATCAGGCTTCCTCCGAATGGACGAACTTGGTTCGCCGGTGTGCCCATCCGCTAGCAATTCTCAGGCCAATCGGAGGCCCAAGAGCCCCGCCCGGAAAAACAAGGAGTTAGCGAAAGATCTAGGACCCGTATTCCATCAAGGCCTATACAAATTTTTCCGGTAAGAATTACAGGAAATCGGCATACGTGGCGGATCCATTGAAGGCATATGCTTTCACGAAATTGGTACTAATACCATCGAGTTACTCGCCCGTTACTCCCACGGGCCATCGTGCCATAGTAGTCTCGGACTATGCCGGCCGAGGAGTGGGGATGGCGAATCACGCCCGAGGAGCTGCGTTCCTGGACCCTGGAAGAAAACGACCGCTGGCTGGTGCTATCCAAACCTGCCATGGTCGTATGCCACCCATCCAAGAGAGGCCCATGGTCCAGCCTGATCGGAGCCTGTCGCGAATACCTTGGACTCGATCGGCTGCACATGCCCTTCCGCCTGGATCGCGAAACCAGCGGCGTCGTGATCTTCGTGAAGGAGCGGGAAACAGCCGGCCTGATGCAGAACGCGGTAACGCACCGTCGCGTATCGAAGGTCTACCATGCCGTGCTCGTGGGTGAGGTTCGCGATCCGTTTATCGCCGATGGGCCGATCGGGCCGCATCCGGATTCTCCCGTTCACACCAGGCGGGCCGTGGTCGAAGGCGGCTCCGCGGCGCGCACTTGGTTCCGTCCCATCGAAGCGGCCAACGGATTCACATGGGTCGAAGTGCGCCCGGAGACGGGCCGCATGCATCAGATCCGCGTGCATGCGTGCCATGCGGGCTATCCCTTACTGGGAGACAAGATATACGGCCCCGGCGATACACTGTATCTCCGCTTCATCGCGGGTGGTATGACGGCGGATCTGCGCGCCGTCCTGGGTTTCGAACGCCAGGCTCTTCACTGCACGGAGGCTCGGTTTGACCCTTCCGCCGCCTGGCCGGAGGGATTGGGCTTCCACGCCCCGCTGGCCGCGGACATGGCGGAGTTCCTCAAGACGCGGATGAATGGCGCGAATTCAAACAGTACACTAGGGAAATCATGGCCACCGATCCTGTGATCGATTTCGATGCTCTGCTTGCGGAGATTCCCGGCGAGAATCCGGCAGGCGCCGATCTTTCCGCCACCGGTTTGTATGCCGAACTGAGCGAACTCCGCCGCGAGGATGAAGACGGCAACATGGGCGAATGGGAGTTGCGAGAACGCAAGACCGCGAACTGGAACAAGCTCATCAAGGTCGCCTCCGACACGTTGGCCACCAAGAGCAAGGATCTTCGCGTCACACCGTTTCTGTGCGAAGCGCTGGTGCGGCAGCATGGCATGGCTGGGCTTCGCGACGGGTTGCGCCTCACGCGCGAGTTGCAGGAGAAGTTCTGGGACAACTTCTACCCGCCTCTGATGCCTCCCGATGGCGATGACGATGAGGGCGGCATCGAAGTCCGCGTGGCCGCCATCGGCAAACTCGATCGTATGCTGCCGCTGCCGGTGAAGTTCACCAAGGTCACCAAGCACAAACTCGGCTCGGTCCCCTACAACCACACGGACTGGGAAACCGTCCGCTACATGGAGTTCGAGCTCAAAGGCAAAATGACGTCGGACGGCCAGGACGCCTACGCCCTCGCCGTCGCCGAAGGCAAGCCCACCGGCGAGGATTTCGCCAAGGCCGTCGCCGGAACACCCCGCTCTTTCTATGAAAACTTCGCCGCCGACCTCGATGCGGCAAGCGAAGAAATCAAACTGCTGAACGATGCAAGCCAGGCGCGCTATGCCGAGGCCGAGCAGGTGCCCTACCTTTCCGACCTCGCCAAGGTCATGGAAAAGTTCGAGGAAATGTTGGGCGAGATCGAAAAGGTCCACGGGCCTTTGCGAGCGGTGGCCCCGGGGGAGACCGGCGAAACGGGAACCGCCGGCACGAGTCCGGCCGGTCCGGCCCGGATGATCCCGGGAGAAGGCCTTCCCATGCAACCCATGGACCGGGAAGATGCGTTGCAGCGGCTGCGCGCCGTGGCTGGATACTTCCGCAAAGCCGAACCGCACAGTCCGGTGACCTATCTGGTGGAGCGCGCCATCGCCTGGGCCGCCATGCCGCTCGATCAATGGCTGGCCGAGATCGTCAAGGACGAAGCCTCGCTGTCGCACATCCGGGAAACGCTGGGCGTTCGCGCGGTGGTGTCCGGGTCATGAAGTGGATTCTTGCGTTCGCCATCTCCACTGCGCTGCCAGCTTGGGGCGCGTTGCGCGCCGGCGCCAGTGCCGCCGATATCACACCGCAGGAATGGCCGGTGCGGCTCATTGGCAATTTCGGATTGTCGCTGTCGCTGCGGGCGCACGATCCGCTGCATGTGCGGGCGCTGGTGCTCGAAGACGCCGGCACCTCGATTGCCATCGCCGTCATCGACAGTTGCTATGTGAAGCGCGACGTGCTCGATGAAGCCAAGGCGCTGGCGTCGAAGCTCACCGGTATTCCTTCGTCGCACATGCTGATCTCGGCTACGCACACCCACTCCGCCCCGCCGTCGATGGCCGGGGATCGCACTTCGCTCGAAGGCCGCTACGTCCAGCGTTTGATCGATCAGACAGCCGCCGCGATCGCCGGCGCTCACAAGCGACTGGCGCCGGCACGCATCGGCTATGCCGTGCGCGCCGTCCCCGATGAACTTTTCAATCGCCGCTGGTTCATGAAACCCGGCGCCATTCCACCGAATCCCTACGGCGAAACGCATGATGTCGCGCGGATGAATCCGCCCGCCGGCAGTGCCGATCTGCTGCATCCCGCCGGTCCCACCGATCCCGGCTTCTCCGTTGTCTCGGTGCGCTCGGCGGAGGGGAAACCCATCGCGTTGCTCGGCAACTACTCGCTGCACTATGTCGGCGGCATCACCGGAAATCAGGTCTCGGCCGATTACTTCGGCGAGTTCGCGCGACTGGTGAAGCAGCGGCTGGCCCCGGATGACGATGGCTTCGTCGCCATGATGTCAAACGGCACCAGCGGCGACGTCAACAACATCGACTTTGTGCATCCCCGCCCGCGCGCCGAACCCTTTGAGCGGATCCGCGCTGTCGCCGGGCGCATGGCGAACCACGCCGCCGAGATAGCCGCTTCCATCGAGTACCGCGATTCCGCCACGCTGCGCGCCGCAGAAGCGGAACTGGAACTGCGCTACCGCAAGCCCAGCGCCAAGCAACTGGCTTTCGCGAAAGCGGCTCTCGATGAGCCCGATGAATCGAAGCTGCCGCGCAACGCCAAAGCCTATGCCGAGCGCGCCCTGCGCCTGGAAGCCGGCCCCGCGGCCGTCATGGTCAAGCTGCAGGCCTTGCGCATCGGCTCGTTCGCCGTGGCCGCCATTCCTTTCGA
The DNA here is from genome assembly GCA_902826685.1 of uncultured Acidobacteriota bacterium. Classification (GTDB taxonomy): domain Bacteria; phylum Acidobacteriota; class Terriglobia; order Bryobacterales; family Bryobacteraceae; genus CADEFT01. The sequence continues at coordinate 145,804 of CADEFT010000015.1, read as the reverse complement.
AGTGCTCACCGAAATCGGCCTGGCCATCAAGGAACGTTCCGCCATCAAGCCCGTCTTCACCATCGAATTGGCCAACGGACACTGGGGCTATCTCCCCACGCCCCGGCATCACGACCTCGGTGGATACGAGACCTGGCTCGGCACGAATCTGGTCGAGCGCGAGGCGTCGGTGAAGATTACGGATGTGATTTTGCAATTGCTCGGGCAGGTAGCGGCTCCCTGACTCGCGCTCTCTGATACCCTTGTCGGCGTGTCCAGGCTTCCTCTTCTTCTCGCATTCGCCACCATCCTGACCACTGCCGCGGAACGCCCGCCCAACGTCATCCTCATCATCTCCGACGATCATGGCTGGACCGACTACGGTTTCATGGGCAACGCCAAAGTCCACACCCCGCATCTCGACAAGCTGGCCACGGAAAGTCTGCTTTTCACCCGCGGCTATGTTCCGGCCAGCCTGTGCCGTCCCAGTCTCGCCTCCATCATGACCGGGCTCTATCCGCATCAGCATAAGATCACCGGCAACGATCCGCCGGGCGACGCCAAGGATGCGGCCAACCGCGCCCGCATGGTGAACATCTATCAGCGTTCGAAAACCATCGCCGGCCTGCTGGCCGCAAAGGGCTACGCGAGCCATCAATCGGGCAAGTGGTGGGAAGGCGAATGCAAGTGCGGCGGCTTCACCGAATGCATGACGCACGGCGATGTGCGCCGTGGAGGCCGCCACGGCGATGAGGGACTGAAGATCGGCCGCCAGAGCATGCAGCCCGTGCTCGACTTCATGGATCGCAACAAGGACAAGCCGTTTTTCGTGTGGTACGCGCCCTTCCTGCCTCATACGCCGCACAACCCGCCCCCCGCGCTGTTGGAACGCTACAAGGATCTGCCACCCGCTCTGGCGAAATACTACGCCATGATCGAAATGTTGGACGATACGGTCGGCCAATTAATGCGGCATCTCGAAAGCCGCGGCCTGGCCGCGAACACCGTCGTCGCCTACCTCGCCGACAACGGATGGGTGCAACTCGAAGGCAATCATCCGCTGCATGAAACGCGCGCCAAGCTCTCGCCCTACGACGCCGGTTTGCGCACTCCGATCCTGGTGCGCTGGCCCGGCAAAATCGCGCCCCGGCGCGACGACAATACGCTGGTGAGTTCCATCGACCTGGCACCAACCATTCTGAAAGGCGCGGGCGCCGGCGTGCCCTCCGCGATGCCGGGGCTCGATCTCGCGGCCTCCGCCGCTCTCGCGCGGCGCAAGCAAATTTACGGCAGCCTGTTCGTGCACACCTCCGCCGATATCGAACGGCCCGCCGCCAACCTGAAATATCGCTGGATCATCGACGGGCGCTGGAAGCTGATCGAACCCTATCAGCCCAACGCCGCGCTCGACATGTGGGAGCAGATTCCCTTCCGCGGCTGGACCAACGGCTCCGAGCTCTACGACGTGCTGGGCGATCCGAAAGAGCGGCACAACCTTGCGAGCGCGCGTCCGGATCTGGTGCGGAAGCTGCATGGTTTGCTCAATGGCTGGTGGCTCCCGAAACCGTAGAGCGATACTGGGATCGTGATTCTCGCGTTCCTGGTTTCGGTGCTGGCCGCCGATGTCACCGGCGGCCTGTCTAAGCAGATCCACCATTCAGGGCTCGACGCGCAACAGTGCTATCGCATTCGAGACCTGCGCTTTGCCCGCGATGAGATCAAGCTCTACCTCTCCGACGGCTATTTGATCTTCGGCCAGCCCGTCAACGGCACCCGCATCTCGGCCGTCTTCAGCGCCGCCACCGAAAGCGGCGATGCCGAGCTTCTGCTGCTGCCTCCACTCGCCAGCGAGCGCCGCACGCTGGCGGCCTACGCCAAATCGCCCAACCTGGTGGAACACTTCAAAGAGGCCGCCTTCATCTTCAGCGACGAAACCGGCGCGGAATTGATGAAAGCCGTGCAGGAACTCGGCGGCAAGCCGAGCGCCGAAATGGGAGCGCTGCTCGCCACCAAGTGGAGCTCCACTACAAGCCTGCTCGCCGCCAGCTTCGAAGTGCGCCTGGTGGAGGACCTGTTGTCTCCGCGCCGCGCCTCCGAAGGCTTCCTGTTCGCCGCCATCGCCGGCAACACGCTCGGCAGCTTCGATCTCGTATGGGATTCGCGCGCCCGCCACCAGATCCTCATGGGCCAGGTAGCCTACCGCGAAGACCGCCGCTATTTCGATATCTGGACCAACTTCGAAGCCCAGTCCTGGCGCACCGGCCGCCGCCGTACATCAGGCGAAAAGTTCCGCATCGAACAAGTGGCCATCGATGCCGCCATCGAAAGGGATCTCACCCTCACAGGCGTCACGAAGTTGAGATTGACGCCGCTCGACCCGGAACGTATCATCGCCGTGGAGCTGTCGCCCCGAATGCGAGTCGAACAGGTCACCATCAACGGCCAACCCGCCGAATGGTTCTCCCCCGAATCGCTCCGCGCCAATCTTCTGCGCGGCAATGAGAATCAGACGACGCTGCTCACCACGGGCACCGAGTTTCCAGCCGGTGTCCCGATCGAGGTGGAGGTGAAACACCAGGGCAAAGTGATCGTCAGCGCCGAAGAGAAGATCTATTTCGTGGGCGAGCGCGGCGCCTGGTATCCGAACCGTACGCGCCAGTTCGCTCCCTATGAGGTGAAGTTTCGCCATCCGAAAGAACTCGACCTGGTGGCGACCGGCGAATTGGTGAGCGAAGCCGTTGAGGGCGAGTGGAAGATCAGCCGCCGCAAGACTTCGGCGCCGGTCCGCTTCTTCGGCTTCAATCTCGGCGAGTACGATCGGACCGTCGTCAAGCGCGGCCGGCTGACGGTGGAGGTCTGCGCGAATCAGAAACTGGAGCGCGCCCTGCAGCCGAAGGCGCGGCCCGTGGAGATCGCTTCATTGCCCAGCGGGCCCGTTTGGCCGCGCGGCGGGGCGCGGCGCGCCGGAACCGAAATCGTGCTGTTACCGGCGCCCGTGACGAATCCTGTTTCGAGGTTGCAAAAGCTGGCCGAGGAAATGGCTGGGATCTTCGAAGATCTTTCCGCGCGCCTGGGGCAGCCGCCGCTTGAAACGCTCACCGTCTCGCCGATTCCGGGCCGCTTCGGCCAGGGCTTTCCAGGGCTCGTCTATTTGTCCACCATCGCCTATCTGGATCCGCGTGAGTTACCGGCCACCAACACCGCCGCCGATCAAACCTTTTTCGCCGAGCTTCTGCACGCCCATGAGATCGCCCATCAGTGGTGGGGCAATGGCGTAACTTCGGCCGATTACCAGGACGATTGGCTGATGGAGGCGCTGGCCAATTACTCCGCCGTTTGGATGCTCGAAAAGCGCAAGGGCAGCCGCAATGCCGATCAGGTATTGGATCAGTACAAGGCTCACCTGCTGCGCAAGGCCGATGACGGCCGGACGATCGAATCGATGGGTCCGGTCACCATGGGCCACCGGCTGTATTCCTCCCAGGCGCCGGCCGCCTGGTCGGTGGTTACTTATCAGAAAGGCGCCTGGATTCTCCACATGCTGCGGCGGCGTATCGGTGACGCCGGGTTCCAGAAGATGCTCGCGCGTTTGTACGAACAGTACCGCTTCCAGCCCGTCACTACGGCTCAGTTTCAAGCCCTGGCGGCGGCTCAATTGGCACCGAAGAGCGCCGACCCAAAACTCGATTTGTTCTTCGAACAATGGGTGGACGGCACCGGTATCCCCGACCTCAAGCTGTCCTGGAAAGTCTCCGGCCGCGCACCAAAGCTGATGCTTACCGGAACCGTAACACAAACGCAGGTGGACGAGAACTTCAGCGCGCTTGTTCCCGTGGAAGTTCAGGTGCCTCGCGCCAGGCCGATCGTGAAGTGGGTGCAGACTTCCAGCGAACCGGTGACCTTTTCCTTACCGCTGGCGGCGGCCCCGGCGCGCGTGGTGCTCAACCCGGGCAACGCGGTGCTGGCCCGCTGAGTTACCGCTTGGGCGCACGCCCGTTCAGATACTTCTTTGGCAGCGATGCCGTAACCGTGCCGAAGTAAGTACCAATCTTATGCTCCACCGCCGTGCCCACCAGTAAGTGGGCTTCGGGCGGCGTCAACCCGTAGTCCCGTGTCAACCAGTCCAGCAGATCGGAAATCGAACTGCGCAGCGACTGATCCATACTGCTCGAAAACTCCGGCTGGCTGCCAATCGAGACGATGTGCGTATCGTTCTCCAGCCGCGGGATCGAAAGCCGCTTCCCCTTGTGGACCTTCACCGTAAACTCGACATCCAGCGACGTCTCCACCCCGTTGCCCAAACCTTCGCCGTCGCCTTGCCGCGCGTGTCCGTCGCCCACATAGAAATACGCCCCTTTGTGGAACACCGGAAAGTAAACGGTGGCGCCTTCCACCACGTCGTTATAGTCAATATTGCCCCCGTGATTCCCCGCCGGCCCCGACGTTTCCACTTTCTCCCCCGGCGGCGCCACGCCGATACATCCGAGCATCGGGCGCAGTGGCAATTCAAACTTCAATCCGCTGCCTTCCAGCATGCGCGGGCTGGTGGTTCCCTTCGCCAGATCGATATCCCATGGAATCAAATCGCCGCGCCCGGGCCGCAATACATCGGCTTTGTAGAAGTTCTTATAGAGCCCTTCAATCGTCCCCGGATTGAGTACGCCCGGCGAAAGCCGGTAACTGGTATACCCGTAGTTGCGATTGCACCGCACTTTGTCCAGCCGGACTTCCAGCGCATCGCCGTAGTCGGCCTCTTCGATATAAAACGGACCCATGAGCGGATTGCCGCTTTCCGGATACTTGTACGGATGTTCGATGTGCTTGACGCCCTTCCAGTCGGCGCCGCCCGAATCCCAGGTTCGGGTCTTGACCGTATCGCCGGAACGAACGCGCCCAACCGGCTGTTTCGCCGCGGAAAAGACGCGGGAGTGATGCGTGGGATAGATCTCGTGGGTCTCGGCGGCGAGTATCCCGAAAGATAGCGTGAGCAGAAGGACTGACTTCATCTCAACAGTTTATTGCGCCGGCAAGGGAGATGGGATAGTATCGACCCTGCCATGAGTCGCATTTTGTTGTTGACACTGACTGCCACGACTTCCCTGTTCGCCCAGAACGCCCAGGTTCGCGGCTTCGTCTCCGATCCTTCCGGCGCGGCGGTGCCCGAAGCGAGCATCTCCGTCGCCAATACCGCCACCGGCGTCGTCCGCCAGACCGTTTCGAACGAACAGGGCATTTACAGGCTTCCGCTATTGCAGCCTGGCAAGTACACCCTGCAGGCGTCGAAAGATGGATTCAAGTCGATCCAGCGCAAAGACGTCATTCTGCAAATCGACGATCTTGTCACGCTCGACATTCATCTGGAAGTCGGCGCGCAAAGTCAATCGGTGGACGTGACCGCGGAAATGCCGCTGCTGCGCAAAGACGACGCGCAGACCGGCCTGGTCATCGACAACAAACGCATCCAGGAACTGCCCCAATACAACCGCAACGCGCTGGCGTTCGCGCAACTGGCGCCCAACGTCAACGGAACGTCCGATCAGCAGGGTTACTCGAACGATTTCCGCATCAACGGCGGCCGCACGGCCAAGGCCGAATACATCATCGATGGCGTGGCCGTCACTACCGGTTTCCGGCATGACGTGCCGCCTTCCATTCCTTCCATGGAAGCGGTGGGGGAATTCAAGGTCATCACCAACGGGCTGTCGGCCGAATACGGACGCCTTTCGGGCGGCGCCGTCACGCTGGTGACGCGCAGTGGAACCAACGCCTATCACGGCTCGCTCTACGAATATTTCCGCAATGACAAGCTGAACGCCAACGACTGGAACTCGAATCGCTTCGGACGGCCTAAGGGCGTGTTTCACGACAACGTATTCGGTGGAGCCATCGGTGGGCCCGTGTGGATTCCCAAGGTCTACAAAGGCAAGGACCGGACGTTTTTCTTCCTGAACTACGAAGGCACGCGGCGCCGCACCGGTTCCAACGCGCAGCTCGCCAGCGTTCCTTCGGACCTTGAGCGCGAAGGCGACTTCTCGCGCTCGCTCATCGACACCGGCGTCCCGGTACAGATTTCCGATCCGTTGACGGCGCGCGCCGAAGCGGGCCGCGTCGTACGTCTGCCGTTCGCGGGCAACCGTCTGCCCGAATCGCGCATCGACCCGATTTCCAAAATCTACATGGGGTTCTACCCGAAGGCGAACACACCGGCCCGCCCCAATTCCTCGCACGATCAGAACTTCATCGGCTCCGCCACCACGCCGCTGAACAACGACCGTTGGACCGGCCGTCTCGATCAGAACTGGTCTTCCAAACACAACAGCCACTTCACCATCACGCAATTTTCCGAATTCAGCGCCAGCCGCCGCTGGCTCTCGGCGCTGCAGCCGGTGACCACCAACGACACGCGCGCCTTTACGATGGCCTTCGATCATAGCCTTCTGGTGAGTCCCAGCACGATTCTGAACTTCAAGCTGGGCGCCGTGCGCTCCATCGGCTTCAGCGGCGCGCAGGTCGACGCCGATTCGTCGTCCTGGCGGCTGGCGCCTGAAGTCGTCAATCTGCTGGGCACCAATCTCAATCGTGTCCCGAGCCTCGGCACCGCCGACACCATCACCGGCATCGGCGGCGGCAGCGTCGCCGACAATCGCGACACCATCTACTCCGGCCAGTTTTCGGTGCAGAAACTGATGGGCCGCCACACGCTGAAGGCCGGCTATGAGCATCGCCGTTATTATTCCAACATCTACTCCGGTGGATCCTTCTCTTCGGCGAGCATCCGCAGCGCCACCAGCCAGTACTTCGATGCGCCCAACAACGGACAGGGTTCGGGCCTGGCCAGTTGGATGCTGGGAGTGGTTGGCGGCGGCAGCGGCACACAGCTCGCGGGTCCCGCCTCCCTACAGCCCTATCACGGCCTTTTCATTCAGGACGATTTCAAAGTTTCAAAGACCTTGACCATTAACGCCGGCCTGCGCTGGGATTACGAGCTTCCGCGCACCGAACGTTATGACCGCCAAACGTTCTGGGACCGCAGCTACCAGTGGCCGGTCAGCGCCACGGCCGGATGGAACTGGAATCAGGCCCTGTCGGAGGCGCGCGCCGGCGCCAACGCTCTGACTCCGGAATGGACGCAGAAGGGTGTCTTCGGCCGCGTGGCGATGATGAACAGCAAAGAATATCCGATGCGCACGATGCAGGAGAGGCAGCGCGATCACTTCGGGCCGCGCTTCGGCGCGGCGTGGTCGGTGACGCCAAAGACCGTCATTCGCGGCGGTTACGGACTCATCTGGATGACGCTCACCGGCAGCTTCCACCTCAACGGTTCCCCCTGGAACATCGGCTATGGCGATGCGGCCAGGCTCATTCAGGGCGGCACGCCCGATGGCGGTCTCACGTTCCCACTCTCGTTCACCAATCCGATGCCGGGCGGCGCCGGCCTCGTCCGTCTCACGCGCGACGTGGAAGCGTTGAACAAGTCGGTGATGGGCAACTGGTTCGTTTCCTCCGCCACCAACGTCAGCCCCGGCTACGAACACGCCTTCCACTTCGGCATTCAGCGCGAGGTGGGATCCGGCTGGAACTCGTGGCTGCTCGAGGCCAACTACACGGGGAACCTCGGACGCTCGCTGCCGTATTATCTCGGCACCGGCGAGCACATCCTGCAGAACGCCTATCACAAGATCGGGCCGCTGGGGCTGACGCTGAACAATCAGGTGGCGAATCCCTACTACGGGTTCATTCCCCAATTCACCGGCATGGGCTCGGCTACGATTCCCTTCGGCCGCCTCTTCCAGAACAATCCGCTGTGGACGGAGATCTGGACGCTGGGCGAACCGCTTGGCACCTCGAATTACCACGCCGGCTACATCCAGGCCGAGCATCGCTTCTCGCGCGGCTACGGCTTCCTGATCAACTACACCTTCTCGAAGCTGCTCAACGACGTCGGCTCCTACGATGGCGGCTTCGGCATGCCCTATCCGCAAGCCGGGCTGCCGGTGTCGAACACTTACGGCATCGCCACCACCGACATCGCCCACAAGCTGCTGTTTAACTACTCGGTGGAGCTGCCGTTCGGGCGCGGACGCCGGTTCATGGGCGCGCCCGATTCGTTCGGCGCCAAACTCGCCGATCACGCCATCGGCGGCTGGACCATGGCCGGCACCACCACCATTCGCGGCGGCGTGCCGGTGACCGTGCGCACGCCTTCCAATACCGTGGGCGGCCTCGGCTCCAACTGGTACAACATCGGCCATGGACGCGATTCGCAGCCGGTGATGATTCCGGGTGTCGCCTACAACAACGGCGTTTCGGGCCACACCGCGCTCGAAGGCGCCGGCGGCTTCCGGCCTTACTTCAATCCCGACGCCTTCCGCGTCGTGCGCGATTTCGAGATCGGCGACGCGCCCTCCACCATGCCCAATTTCCGCGGTCCCGGCTTTTCGCAGTGGGATCTTTCGCTGCTGAAGTCGTTCCGGATCTTCTCGGAAAGCAAGACCGTGCAGTTGCGCATGGAAGCGCAGAACCTGTTCAACAAGATGAACCCCGGCAACCCCGGCAACGCGATTCTGTCCCGTACCTTCGGCGTGATCACGGGCCAGCAGGGGGCGCCGCGGCGCATCATGGTGGCGGCCAAGTTCTACTTCTAGCCGCCCAGCAAAAACCGCGTGAACTCACCTTCGCCGTGCACATCGGTCAGCCGCATGTCGCGGCCCTGGAAGAAGTAGGTGAGCTTCAGATGATCCAGCCCCATCATGCGCAGGATCGTCGCGTTCACGTCATGGGCGACCAGCGGGTTCTCCACCGGACGCAATCCGAACTCGTCGGTGGAACCGAGCACCCGGCCGCCCTTCACGCCCGCGCCGGTGAACCACATGCTGAAGGCATACGGATGATGGTCGCGGCCGTTCTTGCCTTCGGCCAGCGGCGTGCGGCCGAACTCGCTGCCCCAGATCACCAGGGTGGAATCGAGCAGGCCCCGCGCGCGCAGATCCGCCAGCAGCCCGGCGATCGGCTTATCGGTCTTCGCCGCCATCTTGTTATGCGATCCCGTCAGGTCGTTGTGCGCTCCATCCCAATCGTCGCCCAGGTGCGTTCCGGAATAAAGCTGCACGAACCGCACGCCGCGTTCCACCAGCCGCCGCGCTAAAAGACACTTGCGTCCGAAATCGTCGGACGGCCCGTCGCCGATGCCGTAAAGCCGCCTCGTCGCCTCGCTCTCCCGGCTTATATCCACCGCCTCCGGCGCTTCCGCCTGCATCCGGAACGCCAGTTCATACGATTCCAGACGCGCCTCCAGATCCGAATCGAACGGGCGCGCGGCCAGATGACGGCGGTCGAGATCCGCCACCAGGTCGAGCGTCGCGCGCTGCGTCTGGTTGCTCACCCCCTCGGGATTGGAAAGATCGAGCACCGGATTCTTCCCGCCGCGAAACATCGTGCCCTGATAAACGGCCGGAAGGAACCCGGCGCCATACCCCTGCGGACCGCACTTCATCGCGCCATCAGTCATCACGACGAAGGCCGGCAGATTCTGATTCTCGGTACCCAGCCCATACACCGCCCACGCACCAAGAGCGGGCCGGCCGGGAAATTGCGAGCCGGAAGAATGCAGGTACATCGCCGGCGCATGGTCGAAAGCATCGCCATGGCACGACCGGACCAGTGCCAATTCATCGGCATGCCCCGCGATCTCCGGAAACAGATCCGAGATCTCAAGGCCCGATTGTCCATGCTTGCGGAAGCCCCACGCGCTACCGCGCGCCAGTGCCTTTGTAAAATCGATGCGGCTGGTCTTCAACCCTTTCACAAAACTCGCGGGCAACGTCTGTCCCGACAGCCGCGCCAGTTCAGGCTTCGGATCCCAGGTATCCACATGGCTGACCCCGCCATGCATGTAGAGATAGATCACCGCCTTGGCCCGCGCCGGTTCATGCGGTTTGCGCGGCGCCAGCGGATTGGTTCCAGCGGCGAGCAGTGTGGAAGCGGCCACGGCTCCGAAACCTCTTCCAGCGGAAGCGAGAAAATCCCGGCGGGTTCTAATCGACATAGAGAAACTCGTTCAGGTTCAATAAAGCTCGAATCAATTCGCCCGCGGCCTGTTCGCGGCCTCCGGCATTACGCGACTGCGCCGCCAGAAACTGCCGGGCGCGCGCGATCTCCTGCGCATCGGGTTCTCGCGCCAGCACGCTCCGCCATGCGCCGCCGATGAAAGCATCGTCGCTCTCTGCCGCCAGCTTCGCGGCCAGGGCCTTCGAGCGCTCCACGGTGAAGTTCCCGTTCAGCAGCGATAGCGACTGGGGAGCCGTCGTGCTTGAATCCCGCCGCGGGCAGGTCAGCATCGGCTCCGGCGCGTCGAACACCTCCATCATCGGCATTCGGAACGTGCGCTTCTGAATCAGGTAAAGGCTGCGCCGGTTGTGTTCGGAGGCGTCGCGCGTCACCACCCACGCATCGTCGGGACGCTGCGTCAGCGTGGCCTTCTCTTCCGCGCTCAACGTAGGCACCACCGGCCGGCCGCCGCGCTTCAAATTCAAGCCGCCCGTCACCGATAGCACCGAGTCGCGAATCTCTTCGGCTCCCAGCCGGCGCCGCGAAAAGTGCGACAACAGGATGTTCAGCGGATCCCGCTCCGCCGCCGCCTTCGACGGAGTGGCATCCTGCCGGTACACGGCCGACGTCATGAGCAGCCGGTGCATCTGTTTCACCGACCAGCCCTTGGAAACGAATTCCGACGCCAGCCAATCGAGCAGTTCGGGATGGCTGGGCTTGCCGCTGCGTGTGCCGAAGTCGCTGGCCGTCGCAATCAGCCCGCGCCCGAAATGATATTGCCAGATGCGATTCACCATCACCCGCGCCGTCAGCGGATTCGCCGCATCGCCGATCCACTGCGCCAGCGCCGTGCGCCGCCCCGTGGTGGGCATCAACGGGATGGGCCCGGTGGTATCGCGCTTCTCCGCCGCCGGAGGAACCTCGCCGCCGCCAAGCACCGAAAAGAATCCCGGCTGCACTTCGCGTTCGGCTCGCGAGCCTCGCGCCGGAAGGAACGTTCGAGGCGACACGTTCCACAGATCCGCGAGCCCGCACGAGAAAGGCTTGGAGCGATAGCCCGAGTACATGCGCACCAGCGCCTTCTCCATCTCGCGCAGTTGCGCCGCCTCCGGCGGAGTCATGCAGGCGCGGATGTCCTCCTCGCCGATGCGCAGCCGCTTCTCGTAATACGACGCCAACTCGCGCTGCCTCGGCGTCCGGTCCGCATCGCTGCGCTGCACCGCCTCGCGCGCTTCGGCGGGCATCTCCTTCAACTGCGACGATCGCAACTGATCCGAACAGCGCGATTGCGCGCCGCGAATCTGCTCCCCGATCTCGCGCAGCTTCCACTCCCGCACGCTTTCGCCCACGTCGAAGCCCAGCGATTCCAGGCGGCTCAACGCCACTTTCACCTTCACCGCCGGAGCGAACACCGCGCGCACACGATAATAGTCTTCCTGCGAAATCGGATCGAACTTATGGTCGTGGCACCGCGCGCAACCGGCCGTCAGGCCCAGGAAAACCGAGGATGTCGTATCCACGTAATCGGTCAGAATCTCTTCGCGATTGATGTCGGCCTGATCGGGAAACAGGTCGCGATTGGGACCCACGCAATAAAGCCCCGTGCCTGTGCGCGCCACCGGATCTTCCGGAAAAAGCTCATCGGCCGCCACCTGCTCGTGGATGAAGCGGTCATACGGCTTGTCGTCGTTGAAGGCCTGAATCACCCAGTCGCGGTATCGCCATGCATCGTGGATGTAGCTGTCAAGTTCGAACCCGGCGGTATCGGAATACCGCACCAGGTCGAGCCAGTGGCGCCCCCACTTCTCGCCGTAGTGCGGCGAGGCCAGCAGTTTGTCGATCAGCGCGGCCCACGCGCCGGGCGAGGAATCCTCAACGAACTCGCGCACCTGGGCGGCGGTTGGCGGCAATCCCCAAAGGTCCATGTAGGCGCGCCTCGCCAGTTTTTCGGGTGCCGCCGTGGCCGCCGGAGTCAATCGCTCCGCCGCCAGTTGCCGCGCGATGAAGGCATCCACATCGTTGCGCGCCCAGGAACCGGCCGCCGCGGGAACCTCCGGCCGCACCACTTTTTGAAAGGCCCACCAGGTGGGCTTGGGCGCTTCGTGCTTCCCTACCGTCCACTCCGCGCCACTGTCGATCCAACGGCGCAATACGCTGATTTCTTCGCCGGTAAGAGCCTTGGCGGGCGGCATGGCCAGCTTACCCTTCCGCTCCACCGCTTCGATCAGTTTGCTTTGATCCGCGCGGCCCACTACCAGCGCCGCCCCGCGCGATCCGCCTTTCAATGCAGCTTCCCGTGTGCTGAGGTCGAGACCGGACATGGCCGTGGCGGCCGAATGGCACTGGCCGCACTGCGTCCGTAAAATCTCGAGCGCATCGGCCGCCCCGGCGCGCGCGCACATAGCCACCGGTAAGAGAAGCCAGATCGGTCTCATTGCCTGTATCCTACCGCGGCTCTACTCTTCGCGAAGGGACGCCATCGGATCCAACCGTGCTGCGCGCCGCGCCGGACCGGCGCAAGCAAGCGTCGCAATCATTAGCAGAAGCGCCGGAACGGAGAGATAAGCCCCTGAATCGAACGTCGTGATTTGCGAGACGGAACTCGCCGCGAGCTTTGACAACGCCAGGCAAACCGGCAATCCGGCGGCCACGCCAAAGGCAGCGCAGCACCATGCCTCGGAGAGAATCCGCTAAACCACCTGCCATGGCGAAGCCCCCAAAGCCAACAGAACCCCGATCTCGCGTTTACGCTGCACTACTGAATAACTTGCCACGCTATACAGACCGATAGCAGTGAACAGTAGCGCGATTCCGCCCAGCGTGCCCGCGACCTGTGCGGCGATCCGAAAGGGAAGCCGCTGCATCGCGGAGATCCCACGGAGACTCCCGGGTTCGCATCCCGTTGCATTCGCCATTCCCGCACAGACTTCGCGGAGCGCGGCGGCTGTTTTCGCCGGAGCCCCGTTGATGTGGGCCATCGCCGACTCCATCCCGGCCTGCCCGGCCGCTGCCGGCAGGTAGATCATCGAAGAGTCCTCGCCTTCGAACAGCCATCCGCTCGCCACGTCCGGCACGACGCCGATCACCTGGTAGACGCCTGCGGCTTGCGTGCTCCCGGCATCGGGCGGAGCGATTGCAAACGTCTGGTCCAGCGGCGAGCCCGTTGCCCAGAGTTTGCGCGCTGTGGCCCGGCTGATCACCGCCACCCGAGCACGCGCCGCCGCTTCGGCCGACGTGAAACCGCGGCCGTCCACTGGCAACTCGAGTACATCGAAGTAGCGTTGGTCGACGTAGTTGTGGAACAGGGGCGTGACGAGGCCCCCCACCTTGACGGAAATCCGATCGAGCCGTCCGTATAACGGAACGCGTTCCACTGCTGTTACCGCGCTCACGCCCGCCTGCGTCCCGATCCGGGCGAGCGTATCGGCTGCTGGCCGATCGAGCCGCAGGTCGTATATGCGGTCCAGGTCGTATCCGGCATCCAGAGAGGCCATGCGCTGGATATTTCGGATTAGAATCGCGCTGACAAACAGCAGCACGAGGCTCGCCGCCACCTGGCTGCCGATCAGGAGATTGCGCATCCGTCGCGGCCGGATGCGGCCGGCGAATGACGAATTCTCGCGTTTGGTGGAGAGCGTAAGGCTGGGCGAAGTCATCTCGATTGCCGGTAAGAGTCCGAAGGCGAGGGCGGCTGCCAGCCCCAGCAGCAGCGAGTAAAGCAGGACGCGCCAGTCCGTTGAGATCGGGAGCACGGTGATTCCGCTAGCGCCAGACGAGACGGCGTAATCGTGGGCCACGCGCGCGATTCCAACGGCAAGCCCAAATCCTCCAGCGGCGCCAAGCGTAGCGGTGAACGCACTTTCCGTCAACAACTGCCGCACGATGCGCCACCGTGAAGCTCCGAGCGCGAGCCGCATCGCGATCTCGTGCGTGCGAGCGGCTGCCCGCGCCAAGTGGAGATTCGCCAGATTCGCACAAGCGATCGCCAGTACGGTCCAGAAGGCCATGAATAGCAGCGCGGCGATCATGCCGATCGCCGGCTCGTCCGGAATAAGCGACCTCTTTAGCCGAACCTCGATTCGGGCGACGGCCCGCGCCGGAGGCCGAGGGAAATGCGTGGCCGGCCCCGTCAAAACGGCTTGCAACCGTTCCGGGGAAACGCCGTGTTCGAGCAGTCCAAACACATCGCTGCGATCGTCTGGCGAGGGCGGCCGTCCGCGTAGCGCGTTTTCCATTCCGATACCGGCCCAGAAATCGGGCACCAGTGCTACGGCCCCTGTGAATGTGGGCGGCATCACACCGATTACCGTGAAGATGGTCGTCCGCACGCGCAGCTTTTCACCGATGGGATTGGCGCGGCCAGGAAATAAGCGCGCCGCGCCCGAACTGCTCAGCACCGCGACGGCCTCACGCTCTTCCACTTCACTCAACGTACGGCCGATGGCGGCTGTTGCACCCAAGAGATGGAAGTAATTCCCGGACACGCTTGTAACGATGACCTGCCGTTGCAGTGGCGCAAGGGCCAACACCTGAAACGTGTCGGAGGAATAGAGTCCTTCCACGGCGTTTCCCGCGCTGTGGCGCAGTGCCGCCACCTCCGTGCCGCTCCAGCCGGATGTGCTCCTGCCATTGCCATCCAGTCCTTCCACCGAAAAGTGCCGCTCGGCGCCACGGAAGGACATCGGCTTCAGTGCGTAGTTCGAATAGATCGAGAAAAAGGCCCCGTTGATCCCGATCGCCAGCGCAAGAATCGCGGTGGTGGCGGCCGTGAAACCGGAATTGCTTTTCACGCCGCGGGCGGCGAATCGGAGATCCGCTCGGAGTTCGTCCCACGGCCGGTAACCTAACTGCGCACGGCATTCTTCGCGGTAGTTTTCGACGTTCCCGAACTCGAGCCGCGCGGTGCGCTTGGCCTCTTCCGGGTCCATACCGCAAGCGGCCAGATCGGCGACACGAGCGTCATGGTGGAACTCCATTTCTTCGCTCATGTCCGCTTCCATCTGGCGCCGCCGCCAGAACCCGCGAAGCCATTTCCTGGCGGTCACGCTCCGGCTCCCAGTGCAAGCGCCATCGCCTTGGTGAGTTGCTGCCATTGACTCAGTTCTTCCTTTAGCCGCTTCCGTCCGGCGGCCGTCAACGTATAGAACTTGGCCCGCCGGTTGTTCTCGGAAACGCCCCAGTCTGAATCGATCAGGTTCTGCGTCTCCAGCCTGTAAAGCGCTGGATAGAGCGCCCCCTGCTCAATCAGAAGATTGCCGCCGGACGTCCGCTCGATGCGCAGTAGGATTCCATAACCATGTTGGGGCCCGGCCGATATGGCATTGAGGATCAGCAATTCGAGTGTGCCGGGCAGAATCGAGACAGGCATAGGCAGTCCTAAGTTATTTAGGATAGTCCATGCTCTCCTAATCTGTCAAGGAGAATACGCCAGCGGAGCTATTCGTACCGCAGCGCTTCCACCGGATCGAGCCGCGCCGCCTTGCTCGCCGGCCAGATTCCGAAGAACAGCCCGATGCCCGCCGACACCACCACGCCCAGCACCACCGCCCAAACCGGTACCGCCGTCGGTAAAGCGGGAAACACGAATCGCGCCGCCTGCGAAATCATCCATCCCAGCGCCATCCCGAGCAAACCGCCCATCCCCGTCAGCACCACCGCCTCGGTCAGAAACTGCAGCACGATGTCGGAGCGCCGCGCCCCCACCGCTTTGCGAATGCCGATCTCGCGAGTGCGTTCGGTGACCGAGACCAGCATGATATTCATCACGCCGATCCCGCCCACCAGCAGCCCGATGGAACTCAGCACCACCATCACCAGCGCCGTCACGGAAGTGATCTTGCGGAAGTCTTCCACCATCTGCTCGGCCGTCGATATGGCGAAATCGTCGGGCTTGTCGTGCGGCACGCGCCGCTCGATGCGCAGCACGTTGCGTACCTCATCGGCCGCCTGCGGAAATAAGCCCTTCTTGGCGGAAACGATCAGCATATGCTCCTGCGCGTTCGGGAACGCCTTGCGCATCGAAAAGTAGGGGATCAGAAACCGTGAGTCGGATTCGCCGGGCGGTGAGGCCGCCGGCCGGTTCATCACACCGATGATCTCGAAATGATGGCCGTCGAGTTCCACGGTTTTACCGATCGCGTCCACGGTCGAGAACAGGCCCTTGTAGACATCCTCGCCAATCACCGCGACCGGCATCCGGTGCTGATTCTCGGTCTCGGTGAAGAAGCGCCCGGCCTTCATGTCCGCCTGCCCGCCGAGCGAATATCCTTCCTCTGTGCCGCCGATGTCCAGTTGGTAATAGTCGACGCCCTTGTACCGCGCGCGGTGAATCATGTTCCAACTGGCGAACAGGTAAGGGCTGACGTGCTCCACCGAAGGGCAGCGCTCGGCGATGGCGCGGGCATGCGCCAGGCTTAACGGCTTGCGGGTGCGCTCATCGGCGCTCAGCCCGCCCACGCGCGGGCCTACCTTGAACTTGAACACGATCAGCGTATCGCCGCCCAGGCTGTTCAGCACGTTGACGATGGCCGCGTCGAAGCCCGCCAGAATCGAGCCGACTCCAATAATGGTGCTGGTGCCGATAATCACGCCCAGCGTGGTGAGGAACGCGCGCAGCTTGTAGGAGCGGATCGCCTCAAAGGCCAGCTTCACGCCCGTCGCCAGCGAGTCGCGGGCCGTCATCGCTCCACCCGCAGCGCCTCGATCGGATCGAGCTTCGCCGCCCGGCTCGCCGGATAGATGCCGAAGAACAGTCCGACGACCGCCGAAAGCCCCACGCCCAGCACCACCGCGGTGAGCGGCATCGCCATCGGTACCGGAGTGAACAGTCGCACCGCCGTAGCCAGCATCCACGCCAGCATCACGCCCATCACGCCGCCCGCCGAGGCGAGCACGGAAGACTCCACCAGGAACTGCTGCAAAATATCCCGCCGCCGCGCCCCCAGCGACTTGCGGATCCCGATCTCCTGCGTACGTTCGGTCACCACCGCCATCATGATGTTCATGATCACCACGCCGCCCACCACCATGAAGACCGACACCACCGCCACCGCCGTGGCGGCGATCGCGCCCGTCATTTTCGACCACACCTGAGTGAACGAATCCGACGAGATCACGGCAAAGTTGTCGTCCTGCTTGGGCTGCAGCTTGCGCCAGGCGCGCAGCAGCGCCCTCACTTCGTCCTGCGCCTGGTATAACTGGCTTGTGCCGCCCGCCACCGCAAAGTAAGTAATACCGCGCCGCGACCCGTACATTTTGAAGTAAGTCTCCACCGGAATCATGATGAAGTTATCGCGCGACTGGCCGAAAACGCTGCCGAGACTCCGCGCCGCGCCCACCACTTCAAACGGCCGCCCGTCGATCTCGATGATCTTGCCCGCCGGGTCGACATTGGGGAAGCACGTCTCGCGGATATCCTTGCCGATGAACGCCAGCGGCAGACGGCGGTTGTCTTCGCCTTCGGTGAAAAAGCGGCCGTACTCCGGTTGCGTGTTGGTAATATCGGCCATATTCGCCGTGCTGCCCATCAGCCGCACCCCTAAAACGTGCTGGCCGTTGGCCGAAGCGCGCACCTGCCGGCTCGACTGCATGCCCATAGCCTTCAGCAGCCTCGACTGGCTGCGCAGGAACTGGAATTCCTCGATACTCAGCTCCGGATTCTTCTTTTGAAATTCCAGGAATTTTTTCGGGTCCCAGTCGCCAAAGAACGCCATGCGCACCACGCGGAACCCGTCGGCGCCCATATCGGATACGGTCTGGGCGATGTATTGGTCCATGCCGTGAATCAGCGACATCACCGCGATCAGCGTCGAAGTGGCCAGAATGATACCCAGCAGCGTCAAAAAGCTGCGCAGTTTGCTCGAACGCAGCGCTCCGAAAGCCACGTGCGCGGCTTCATACAACGAGGAAGTGCGGGCCGGCGTCATGCTTCTCATGAGACGACGCCGCGGGTCCGCTTGTTCCCGGCTTCGGCCATCCAGGCCGGAATAACTTCGTTAAGCCACAGGCGCTTGCGCCCGCGCGCCAGGAATCCCACGTGTCCGCCATGGTCGGGCGCGAGCAGCCGGAGGTGTGGATTTCGCCCAAATGCCCGGTGATCGTAGACTTCGAATGGAATCATGGGGTCGTCCTTGGCCTGAATCAGCAGCGCTGGAATCCGGATGGCTTCCAGAAACCCGCCGGACGATTGCGTGGCGTAATAACGCGCCGCGCCGCCAAAGCCGAAAAAGCGCGCCGTCACACGATCGTCAAACTGGTATATGTCGCGGGCGGTGCGGGCGGCTTCGAGAAAGGGGCCGAAAACATCGGGCCGGGTGCGGCAACGGCGCTGGAGCCGGTCTGTCATATTGCGCAGAAAGCGCCGCTGGTAGAGCCAGTTCCGCGGTTCGTTCAACGCTTCTGCACAGGCGGCCAGATCGATGGGAACGCTCACGCCCACCACCCCCGCCAGAAGCGCCGCCGCCCGTTCGCCCCACTCCCCGGCCAGTTTCAGAACCTGGTTTCCCCCCAGCGAAAAGCCGCAGGCGAACACCGGCTTGGGTTCGTTCCGCACCAGATCTTCGATGACAAACCTGAGATCGGAGGTGAGCCCGGCGTGGTAGAGCGTGGCGCACCGCTCCTCGGTGCCTCCGCAACTGCGGATGTTCATCCGGTGAACCGCGTAGCCGGCTTCAAGCGCCGCCTGCGCGGTACTGAGCATGTAGCCGCGATCGGCCGAGCCTTCCAGGCCATGCACCAGTAGGAGGGTTCCGCGCGCAAGCCCGGCGGGGCGCTGCGTATAGAGCAGCACTTCCACGCCAGGCTCGGTGCGGTAGTACTTCTCCGAGACCGGAAACCGCCGTGGATCGAACGGCCGCTGCCAGTAGGCGCCCGCTAACGTCTGCAGGTGCGGATTGCGAAAGAGCGGATCGAACGGCGGCAAACCATCATTGTAGAGGAGGACCGGGAATCGCCTCGGGCGTGGCCTGCCGCGCCTGCATCTCGTCCTGGATGATCCGCTGCGCCAGGTCCCGCATGGGGCGGCGCGACCGCCGGCTGTCGTTGCGCAGCCGCAGGTAAGCTTCCTCTTCGGTGAGACCGTGGCGCGTCATCAGGATGCCCTTGGCCCGCTCGATCAGCTTGCGCGCTTCGAGCTGGCGCTTCATTTCGATCGCTTCCTCGATCAGCCGCTGATTGGCCTCGGCCAGCATCGTCTTGGCGACCGCACCACCCATCTGCTCCCCGATAAAGGTGAGCGTGGCGATCAAATCGGGCGCCGCGACGTGCTTATCGCGAAAATGGACGTTTACGACGCCAACCAGGTCTCCACCGCTGACCAGCGGGACGGAGATGAACGCTTCATAGGTGTCTTCCACTAACGAGGGGAACCGTTTGAATCGCGGATCGGACTTGGCATTCTCAGAGAGCGCGACGACGGCTTTATGTTCCGCCACCCACCCCGTGATCCCTTCGCCCATTTTCATTCGGAGTTTTCCGAGTGCCTTGGCGTGAGGCACCTGCGAGGCCCGGAGCACGATTTCCGAAGTCTCGCCATCAAAGAGATAGACCAGGCAAGCGTCGCAGCTGGCGGCTTGAACGGTGATTCCGAGAAGCTGGCCAAGCATCTGATCGAGCGAAAGCTCGGAGCTCACAATCGCGCTGATCTGGTGCAGCAGCGCTACCCCCGAACCGCTGGTTTCCATAGCTAGTAGTGACACATCTCCATGCTAAGGAACCCGTCCGGGAGCGTCCAATCGAAATTTTGAATCAGGGCGATAGCGGGAAAAATGGCATCCATCTAAATTTGCCTCAAATCCCATACCTCCCCACCGATGAGGGAGATGTAATTCGGAGCTGGAGGTTAATCATGGCATTGGATGTACTGATCGTTGACGATTCGGCCGCAATTCGCAAAATACTACAACGCGTGCTGCGCCAGTCCGATCTCCCGGTGGGCGCAATCGTCGAAGCCGGCGATGGTGTGGAAGCCCTTGCTGCCCTCAAACAGCACAAGGTGGGCCTGATTCTGTCCGATATCAATATGCCGAACATGGATGGACTGCAATTGTTGAGCACCGTCCGCGCCGACGATACCTGGAAAAACGTGCCGATTCTGATGATCACCACCGAGGGCAGCCAGAACAAGGTCCTCGAGGCGGTCAACCTCGGCGCCTCCGGCTACGTGCGCAAGCCGTTCACCGCCGAGCAAATCAAAGAGAAGCTGGTAGGCCTAGTTTAAAACAAAACGCGGAAGGGGAGAAAAAGATGGAGGCAATTCAGCACGAAAAAGTGGCCGAACTGATCAAACGCGCCACCAGCGACGTTTTCGGCACCATGCTTGGCCTGGAAGTTTCGGTGGCCGATACCAAGCTCAGCGCCGAAAGCAGCAACAACGGCGGTGGCGGACTGGTAGCGCTGATCGGTTTCGCCGGCCCCTGGGTCGGGACGGGCAGCTTTTCCTGCTCCCCCAGCATGGCCTGCCGCGTGGCGGACGCCCTGCTTGGCACCGAGCACGCCGCCGTCGAAGAGGACGTTCTCGACGCCATCGCCGAGATGACCAATATGATCCTCGGCAACGTCAAGACCGAACTCGAGGAGATTATCGGTCCCATGCTGCTGAGCGTGCCCACCGTCATCTTCGGCCGCAACTTCTCCACCCGCAGCTCCATGCGCCAGAACTGGACGGTGGTGACCTTCGAACACGGCGGCGAGACGATCGAAGTGAAAGTCTGCCTCACCAGCAACGTCGATCAAAAGGAAGCGCGGCCCGGCTTCAAGATGGGCTACAGCCTGCACGTCTAACGGCTTCAGTGTCCTTCGGCTTCGAGGAACCGCTCCACTTCAATGGCCGCCATGCATCCGGCACCGGCGGCCGTGATCGCCTGCCGGTAAACGCGATCCTGCACGTCACCGGCATGAAATACGCCAGTCACATTGGTGCGCGCCCCGCCCTTTGAAACGATGTAACCGTCCCCGTCCAATTCCAATTGGCCCTGAAATACTTTCGTGTTCGGAATGTGACCGATGGCGATGAATAACCCGTCCACGTCGCGGTCCCATTGCTCGCCACTCTGCAGGTTCTTCAAACGCACGCCCGTCACTACGCCTTTCGACGGATCGAACACTTCCTCCACCACCGTATTCGTCACCACTTCAATCTTCTTGTTGCCATACGTACGATCCAGCATGATGCGCGACGCGCGGAACTGATCGCGCCGGTGTACCAGCGTCACATCGCGGCCAAACCGTGTCAGGAAATTCGCCTCTTCCATGGCCGTATCGCCGCCGCCGATCACCATAATCCGCTTGTCGCGGAAGAAGAACCCATCGCAGGTGGCGCACGAACTGACACCCTTGCCGATCAGCTTCTGCTCCGACTCAAGTCCCAGCCATCGCGCCGACGCGCCTGTGGCGACGATCAGCGTCCGCGTTTCCACCCACTCCCCTTCAATCGATAGCCGGAACGGGCGCTTGGAAAGATCGGCTTCGATCACCGATCCATCGCGGTACTGCGCGCCGAAATGCTCGGCCTGCTCGCGCATCCGCTGCACCAGCACGGGCCCGTCCACGCCTTCCGGAAATCCCGGGAAATTCTCAACCAGCGATGTGATGGAAAGTTGCCCGCCGGGCTCGTGACCGGTCACTACAAGCGGGGTCAGGTTGGCGCGGGCGGCGTAGACGGCGGCGGTGTTTCCCGCACATCCGGATCCTAAAATGACGACGTTCTGCATGGATTTTTCATGCTATCACGCAAAAAAAGGAGAGCCGGGAACCGCCAGTTCCGGCCCTCCTTGAAAGGGACGTTGCGCACGGACAACGCCCGGAAGGGAACTACAACTTGAGAGAGGGAGCTTCGAACTACTTGCGGCGGCGGGAGATTCCAAGCGCCACCAGACCCGATCCGATCATCGCCATCGTCATCGGCTCCGGCACGTTGCCATCGTTCGGAACCGCGGTGCCGATCACGATGTCGTTGCCGCAGGTGGCCGAGGCAAACAGCAGGTCGAAGTTGCCGCTCGAAAGCGCCTGAATGAACGCCAGGTTCGAAGTGGTCACGCTCATATCCACGCGAATCTCGGAGCCGCCCACCAGCGAAGTGCTCACCGTGCCGTCGCCGAGCTTCACCGCGCCCGTCGCCTGGCCCCAAACCGCCGCCTCCGGACGATAGCTGCCGCTCGGGCTGCCCAGCACCTGCGCCGCCGTCCGGAACGCGTTCACCCGATACAGGTCGCCGCCAGTCAGTCCGCCCGCGCCCACCGCCGAATTGGTATGGCTCACCAGCGGGATCGAGTATTTGTCGGCGCCGCTGCGGATCATGATGTCACCCGGGTTCAACGTTGGAAAGCTGCCGATCGAGATGCCGCCAAGCGAAGTGTCGCCGCCGTTCTGGCCGTAGTTCATGAAGACGCTGATGAAAACCGACCCGCCGTCTCCGTTGATGGTGACCTTCTCGATATCGAAGCGGCGAAGCTGGCCCACCACGTCGCCATTGTTGGCGGCGGTTCCGGGGTTCTGTCCGGCGTAGGGATCGTTGAACACGTAGGTGTAAGGCGTCGCCGAAGCGATCGCGGCGGCTGCCATAAAGCTGAGGAAGAACTTTTTCATGTTTGCGGCTCCTTTGAGGACTCGGTTGAATTCGTGACCTGATCGAGAATGACCTCAAGCCGCGTTAGGGCAAATGGGCGGGGCGTTCTAAGGAGGTACGGGAGCAGCCCTGGTACCAGAAAGCTCGCCTGGTGCCATGCCCCTTCGCGAAGGCAAGGGCCGCACCGGGAAGTTCCATACCCCTTAAATTATTGATTCAAATATATTTGATATCAGACCTGGCAAATGGCGCCGGCGCTGTGAAGGTGAAGTTTCCTAGAACCAGTTGGAAAAGAAGCGGTACAAACCAGAGCGGAAAGAGTACCAGAAACACTAAGGCCGGAAGCGTCTTTGGTACGCCTCCGGCCTTAGAAAAAACTCTGAAAAATATTCGATTACGCGCTGAACGAGCTGCCGCAACCGCACGTCGACTTCACGTTCGGGTTATTGAACTTGAACCCGGAGCCCTCCAGGGTCTCGACGTAGTCCACTTCGCAGCCGTCCAGATAGAGCAGGCTCGCCTGATCGACGAAGACCTTCAGCCCATCATAATTATAGGATTTGTCCAGCATGTTGGGTGTATTCTCGAACGCCATCGAGTAGCTGAACCCGGAGCAGCCGCCGCCAACGACGGCAATCCGCAGACCGGCAGGCTTCGGCTCCTGCGAATCGAGAATCTCTTTCACCTTTCCGGTGGCGCGTTCGGTGAGCTGAATCATTTCGAGCAATCTCCTTCCCTTAAACTATACCAAAAGAGCAACGATGAGCAATGTGCCGCCGCCTATCCGATGCTTCCGGTCGTCCATAGGATGCGGGAGCCTTGTGTTATCATGAGGGTCCGTTTGGGCCGGGCTCCGGCGGAAAGGCCGGTGAAACCCAATCGCTTCCGCCTGCGTCGGAATGGGCATGAGTGGGCTAACCAGCGTGCTTCCAATCCCGGCCGTGGGCACCTCGCCGCGGACTAGGGCAAAGGTGGAGAATCGCTACACGGACGAAGCGTTACTGGTAAAACGTGTCCAGGCACGCGACGATATGGCTTTCCGCGAGATCGTCGAGCGCTATCAGGCCAAAGTGTACTCCATCATCTATGGCATCCTGCGCAACCGCAACGATGCCGAGGATATTGCCCAGCAGGTGTTCGCCAAGGTCTATTTCTCCATCGGCAACTTCGATAACCGCAGTTCGCTGCTGACCTGGATCTACAAAATCACGGTCAACGAGTGCTACGACTACCTGCGCAAAAAGCGGGTTCGCAAGCTCGTCTATGAAAGCGACTTCTCCGAGGAAGACAGCCGCCGGATGGAAAATTCCGAGGCCATCACCGACCATGCCGCGCCCGCCGACCAGACCCTGGCGCGCCGCGATCTGGCTGTAAAGCTTTTGGATAAAGTGTCCGAGGAAGACAGAAAGCTCATCCTTTTGAAGGAAGTGGAAGGGCATTCGGTCGAAGAATTGGCGAAGATGACCGGCATGAACGAGAACACCATCAAAGTAAAGCTGTTCCGTGCCCGTCAGAAGCTGGTAAAGGCCGCCGACCGTTTGTTCCGGCAGGGAAAACCTGCTGCGGTTTGAGCGGAAAATGGAGTATTGTAGTTTGAGTCGCGAATGCAGGGAAAGCGGTCATCAAGAACCGTGTCCGGTGTAGTCCTGGATTGAGGGAAGATCATATGCACGCGCCCATTGAAGACGGCTTGGAAGGCTACTTGGCCGGCAAGCCCGATTCCGAATTCGTAAAGCATCTCGGCGAATGCGCCGAATGCCGTCAAACGGTGGCATTGTTCGAGGATCAGGCGAACATGATCCGCGCCATCCGCGTGGACGAACAGATGGAGCCAGGCCCAGGCTTCTACGCCCGCGTGATGGGACGCATCGAGCAGGAAAAGAGCGCTTCCATCTGGAGCGTGTTCCTGGAACCGCTTTTCGCACGCCGGCTCATGTACGCCACCGCCACGCTCACCCTTCTATTAGGCATTTTCCTGTTCACCAGCCCTAAGGATGACGTCGCCGAACAGATGCTCAGCCACGATCTGCCGCCTTCGACCGAACTGGTGGACGCCGACCAGGACCGCAACACGGTCTTTGTACAGTTTGCGACCTACCAGGGAGAGTAGCCCACTCATATGTCGGATCAGCGGATGACCTGGCAGAATCCGCGCATCCTGTGCATGCTGCTGCTGGTATTTCTATGCGGCGCAACCGCCGGAGCCCTGGCGATGCGCATGGGAACTTCCAGCCGCGCCACCAGAACCTACTGGCGTGAGGGCGGACGCGAGATCTCGCTCGATCGCTTTCGCCGCGAGCTCAACCTCACACCCGAGCAGGCCAAGGATATGGAAGTCGTACTCAACGACTTCGTCATGTACTACCAGACCGTGCAGGAGCAGATGCAGGAAGTCCGCTCTTCCGGCAAGGCACGGATTCTGCAGATTCTCAACGACACGCAGAAGAACCGGTTCCTGCAAATGGTCAGCGACTGGCAGACCAAGCAAGTCAAGTAGTTTCTGGAACGCATGATCAAAACCTGCCGTGTCTTCCAGTCGTTTGAGGATGCCGAAGCCGCGGATGTTCTTTCCAGGCGCCAGATGAGCCCGGAAGAACGAGTCGAGGTTTTTTTCGCGATCCGGGAAAGGGCGCATCCCGATGCCGCTGAGCAAAGACTTGAAAGAGTTTGTCGAGTGCTTAAACTCCAACTCAGTTGAATATTTGATTGTTGGAGCACTTGCCGTCTCCTGGCACGGCTTCCCGCGATACTCGGCCGATATTGATGTACTGGTAGGCACATCAAGCCGCAATGCGGCACGGCTCCTTACCGCGATTCGGCAGTTTGGCTTCGCAAGTCTCGACATCACTCTAGAGGATTTCGCGGTTTCCGGCCGCGTAATTCAGCTTGGGCGTGAGCCTCATCGGATCGATTTGCTGACATCCATATCCGGCGTCACCTTTGAAGAAGCTTGGCAAAGCCGCTGCGCCGGGACGATCGACGGCGTAACCGTAAACTTCATCGGCCGAACTGCTCTGCTGCGCAACAAGGAAGCCACCGGCCGCGCTAAGGATCGAATCGACGCGGAAGAGTTGCGGAAAGTGAACCCGGATTCGGGAGATTGCTGATTGCGTATCACTCAAGCCCGCCAGTGGCTGCGCTCCGCCCGCCGCATCGCCGTACTCACGGGCGCAGGCATCTCGGCCGAAAGCGGCATCCCCACCTTCCGCGGTCCTGGCGGGCTCTGGCGCAGTTTCCGGCCCGAAGATCTGGCCACGCCCGAAGCCTTCGCGAGCGATCCGGTTCTGGTATGGGAATGGTATGACTGGCGCCGCGGCCTGATCGCCAAGGCCGAGCCCAACGCCGGGCACCTCGCGCTGGTGGAATTGGAAGAACGCGCGCCCGCGTTCGATCTGATCACCCAAAACGTCGACGGGCTTCATCGCCGAGCCGGATCGAAGAACGTCATCTGCCTGCATGGCGACATCTGGACTCTGCGCTGCACCGTCTGCTCCCGCGCCCGGGAAAGTTTTCAGGTTCCGCTCGATCCCCGGCCGCCGCGCTGCACGTGCGGGGGCCTTGAACGGCCGGGCGTGGTCTGGTTCGGCGAATCGCTTCCGTCGGCGGCCTGGCTCGCCGCCGAGGAAGCCGCCCGGAATTGCGACTCATTTCTGGTCGTGGGAACCTCGGCCGTGGTGATGCCCGCCGGTGGTCTGGCCAGAATCGCCAAGCAAGCCGGGGCAAAAGTCATCGAAGTCAACGCCGGGGAAACCCAACTCTCACCAATGGCCGATGCCGCTCTACGCGGCCCGGCCGGCACGATCCTGCCCGAACTGCTCGCGCTACCATGAGAACCATATGAAAGTCGGATATTGGGACGCCTTTTCCGGAATCAGCGGCGACATGGCCATCGGCTCCCTGCTCGATGCCGGCGCGTCGTTTGAGGCCCTCCGGGAGGGGCTTTCCACGCTTAACACCGGAGCCGCCTTCCGCGCCGAGCGCACCAAACGGAAAGGCATTGGCGCCACCAAGTTCCATGTCGATTTCGAGCCGCAGCACAAGCACCGCCACCTGCACCACATTCTGGAGATGATCGACAAAGCCGCGCTCGAGCCGCAGGTCAAACAACAGGCGGCGGCCGTCTTTCAAAAGCTCGGCGAGGCCGAGGCGAAGGTCCACGGCACCACCATTCAGAAGGTCCATTTCCACGAAGTCGGCGCGGTGGATTCCATTTGCGACATCGTGGGCGCCTGTCTCGGCCTGCACCTGCTCGGCGTCGAGCGCCTGCACTGCTCGGCGTTCAACGTAGGCAGCGGAACCGTCAACACCGAACACGGCGTGCTGCCCGTGCCCACGCCCGCCACCGCCGAACTGCTCACCGGCAAGCCCGTCTATTCCGCAGGCCCCACCATGGAGCTCACCACGCCCACCGGCGCCGCCCTCGCCGTCACGCTCGCTTCGGGCTTCGGGCCGATGCCGCCGCTGCGGATCTCCGCCACAGGCTACGGCGCCGGAGATCGCGATTTTCCGGTGCAGGCCAACGTCCTGCGGTTCACCTTGGGAGAATCGACGGGCGCCGCCGAAGCCACCACCGTCACCGTGATCGAAGCCAATATCGACGACACCTCGCCGCAGATCCTCGGCTACGCCATGGATAAGCTGTTCGAAGCCGGCGCGCTCGACGTTTCCATCGAATCGCTGCTGATGAAGAAGAATCGCCAGGGCTCGTTGCTGCGCGTCATCGCTACGCCCGAAACCGAGCAGTCCCTCACCGGCATCGTCTTCCGGGAAACTTCCACGCTGGGACTGCGTTTATACCAGGCCCAGCGCCTGGTGCAGGGCCGCCACTTCCTCGAAGTCGAAACGCCGCACGGCAGGGTGCGCATCAAGGTTTCCTCGGACGGTTCCTTTGCGCCAGAATATGAAGATTGCCGTAAGCTCGCGGAGACGCGCGGCGTCCCGCTGAAGCAGGTAATCGCAGACGCCAATTTCGCCTATCTCAGCAACAGATGAAATACTACCTGACCGTTCCCATCTACTACGTCAACGCCGCCCCGCACATTGGACACTTCTACACCACCATGGTGGCCGACACCATCAAGCGGTTGAAGCAGATGCAGGGCTATGAAGTGGTGCTCACCACCGGCAGCGACGAAAATAGCGTCAACGTGGAGCGTGCCGCCGCCGCCAAAGGCATGGCCCCCGGCGATTTCAGCAAGGTCATCGCCGAAGAATTCCAGCAGGTCTGGAAGCAGACCGGTCTTGCGGTCGATCGCTTCGTCCGCAGTTCCGATCCCAAGCATCACTCGACCGTGCAGTGGCTGTTTCAGCGCTGCGTCGACAACGGATATATCTACAAGGGCTCCTACACCGGCCAATACTGCTTCAGTTGCAATCTCTATGTGACCGACGCCAAGCCCGGCGACCCGTGTCCCGATTGTGGCCGCCCTACCGAAACGGTCACCGAAGAGAATTACTTCTTCAAACTCACGGCGTTTCAGGACAAGCTTCTTGAGCTTTACGAGAATCCGGAGTTCATGGGACCCGAGATCCGGCGCAATGAAGTCAAGTCGTTCGTCAAGTCCGGTCTCACCGATCTTTCCATCACACGGTCCAACCTCACCTGGGGCATCCCGGTGCCGGTGGAAGGCAAGCATATCTTCTATGTCTGGTTCGACGCGCTGATCTGCTACTACACCGCCGTACGCGACGAAGACCGCTGGCCCGCCGACCTGCACCTGATCGGCAAAGAGATCATCCGCTTCCACGCCATCTATTGGCCCGCCTTCCTGATGGCCGCCGGACTGCCGCTGCCCAAGCGCATCTTCGCCCATGGCTGGCTGCTGTTTGAAAACGACAAGATGAGCAAGTCGCGCGGCAACATCGTGCGGCCGGTGCCGATCCAGGAAGTGATGGGCATCGACGCGCTGCGTTATTTCCTGCTGCGCGAAGTCCCCTTCGGCGCCGATGGCAGCTTCAGTTACGACGCGCTGGTGGGCCGCTACAACGCCGATCTGGCCAATGGGCTCGGGAACCTGGTCTCGCGCACGCTCAGCATGATCCACCAGTATCGCGGCGGGACGCTGCCCGCGGGCTTGCCGGAAATCGACTCCGCCATCGCCGCCAAGGCGCGCGAGACCATCGCGGCGTTCCTGCCCGCCATGGAGAACTTCGAGTACAACAAGGCGCTGGAAGCCCTGTGGGCGCTCATCGGCATGGTGGACAAGTTCATCGTGACCCAGGCGCCGTGGACGCTCGCCAAGAAAACCGAGCCCGAAGCCCAGCAAGCCCTCGACGCGACTCTCTACGCCGCCGCCGAAGTGGTGCGTATCGCCGCCGCACTGCTCGCGCCCGTCCTGCCCGATTCTTCCGCCAAAATCTGGGAGCAATTGGGCGTCGTCACACCGCTCGCCTCCGTCAGGCTCGACCAGCTTCGCTGGGGCGGTCTGGAGGCGGGCCAGAAAATCGGCAAGCCCGCGCCCGTCTTCCCGCGCATCGATGCGGCCGCCGCCATTCCCAAAATGCAGGAACTGGAAATCGCCGAAAAGGCGCGCCAGGACGAACTGCTCGGCAAGGCGAAGAAGGAAGAGGAAGCCGCGGTCTCGAACCTCGCGCCCATCGCCGCGGAAATCACCATCGACGATTTCGGTAAGGTGGACCTGCGCGTGGGCAAAGTGCTGACGGCGGAGAATGTCAAGGGCGCCGACAAGCTGCTGCACCTCAGCGTCGATATCGGCGAAGGCAAGCCGCGGTCGATCGTGGCGGGCATCGCACTCGCCTACAAACCCGATCAGCTCATCGGCCGTAAGGTGGTGATCGTCGCCAATCTCGCGCCCCGCAAGCTGCGCGGACTGACTTCGCAGGGAATGATCGTCGCCGCCTCGCTCGAAGGGGGCTCGCCCGTGCTGGCCGCGTTCCTTGAAGACGTGCCCATCGGGGCCCGGCTGAAATGAGCCTGATCGATTCGCACTGCCACCTCGACGACGAACAGTTCGCCTCCGATCGCGAGGCCGTCGTCGAAGAGGCGCTGCAAGCGGGCGTCGATTGCATGCTGTCGATCGGCACCGGCGACGGGCCGCCCGATCTCGAACCCGCCATCCGCATCGCCGAGCGCTATGCGCCGGTCTACGCCACCGTTGGCGTGCATCCGCACAACGCCGCCAAGGCCACCGATGCGACTCTCGGCGAGTTGGAAGCGTTGCTGCGCCATCCCAAGGTGCTGGCCCTTGGCGAAATCGGTCTCGACTATCATTACGACTTCGCGCCCAGGGACACTCAACTGGCCGTATTCATCGAACAACTCGATCTCGCCCGCCGGGCCGCCAAGCCGGTCATCATCCACACGCGCGAAGCCTGGGACGACACCATGGCCACGCTCGCCAAACATTGGAAGGGCCAGGGCGTGATGCACTGCTTCAGCGGCGGGCCCGATCAGGCCCGCAAGGCCATGGCCCTGGGCTTCTATATATCGTTCGCCGGGGTAGTGACGTTCCCGAAAGCCACTAACATTCAGGCCGCCGCCAAAGAGGTGCCGCTCGATCGCCTGCTGGTGGAAACCGACGCGCCGTATCTCGCGCCAGTGCCCTATCGTGGAAAGCGAAACGAACCCAAGCACGTCGTCCACACCGCGCGCCGTATCGCGGAATTGCGGAACGAGCCGTTCGAAGCGATCGCCGCGGCCACCAGCGCCAATTTCGCTGCTATCCTCAAAGATCGATGACGAAGGTTCAACTCAGCTACGATCTGGTGCGTCCCCTGGGTGATGCCGACCTCGAGTGCATCGCTCGCGTGCATGGCGTGTACGGCATTCAACGCGTGCGGTTGAAGCAGCCGGAAGCGAACGCGCTCGACGTGGAGTACGACGCCTCGCGCCTCATGCCGGACGATGTCGATGCCGCGCTGGTGCGCGCCGGCCTGCCGATCGTACGGCGTTAACGTCCGCAGGCAAGCAGTGCCGCCGCCGCGTAGCCAGTGGCCGCGTCGGTCATGAACCGCCGTTGGATTGAACCCTCCGGATAGACCTGGTTCATCGAAACCGAATGCCAGGCGCCGGTAGACGAATCCTGATGGCGCGCCAGCCAATCGAGTCCTTTCCGCAACTTCGACTCCGAGCACGCCACGCCCGATTCCCGCGCGGTAAACACCGCCCAGGCCGTCGCATACGTATTCGATCCTTTGTTAGGCGGTGCATCGGGCTGCGCCGGCCAGGGTCCCAGAGACGCCGTGGTCCAGCCGCCATCGGCCGATTGCGCCGCCCACAGTTGACGCCACGTATCGGCTTTCGAAGCCGTGGGATCGAAGGCAATGCGGGCCAGCCGGTTGTGCAGCGGCTGCGCGGCGAATTCCCGCTCCAGGTATTGCCGCAAAGCGTCCACGCGTTCTTCCGGCTGGCGGGGATAGGCCGCCAGCGCGCGGGCGGCGAGCGCCGCTCCGAAGTAGTTGGATGTGGCCGAATCCCATGGCTCCAGATTGAACGCGAACCAGCTCCACGATCCGGCGGCTTTTCCTTCCTTTATCTGCAGATCCCAAAGCCGCCGCAGGGCGATCGTTCCGGCCTCGCCCGGCGCCGCGGCCGCATCCTGACGCTCCATGGCCAGCATGGCGAGATTGAGAATCGCCTCGGCGCCGGCGTCGGTCATCGCCTGGCGAGGCGGCGTTTCCAGCAGCCGCGATCTTACGCCTTCGATCACGGCGCGTTCGAGTGGACGCGGTTGTGTTTCACCGGCGGCGCGCCGTGCGAACGAAAACGAGAGCCCCGTATGGCAGGAGATGCACGGCCCGCCGGGCCGCTGCGCGTGCTTCCAATCGGCCCATTTCCGTTGGCTCGTTTCGAGATATTGGAACGCCTTGCCGCGGTCCCAGGCGGCAAGCGTCCAGGCGGCGGTGAACAGAATCGCGATGGTGCGAAGGATCATGCCTTCGCATGATAATGTGCCATTAGGACGAATTCCGCCCTAATTATGAAAGAAGAAGCGGCAAGCCATCCGGCATCGCGTATTCTGGCCGTGCTCGATCTGCTGCAGACGTGCGGGCGGTTGAGCGGAGGGGAGCTTTCGATCCGCCTGGGCGTGGACCGGCGCACCGTGCGCCGCTACGTCGCCTGCCTCGAGGAAATGGGAATTCCCGTCACCGCCGGCCGCGGCCCGCACGGCGGATATGAACTGGTGCCGGGCTACAAACTGCCTCCCATGATGTTCACCGGCGGCGAAGCGCTGGCGCTGTCGCTCGGATTGACGGCGGTGCGGCAGTTCGCCTGGATCGATCCCGAGCCCGCCGCCCGCGCCCAGGCGAAGCTCGAACGGGTGATGCCGGCCAAGGTCAAGGGCCGCATGCGGGCGGTCAGCGAATCGGTAGAGTTTGCGCGAGCCACGGGCGCGACGGCCGCCGAGAGCGGATTTCTACCGGTGTTAAGCGCCGGCGCGCACGCGCGGCTCGGCGTGCGGCTGGCCTATCGCGACCAGAGCGGCCGCCAGACCGGGCGGGACTTCGATCCCTATGGTCTCGCGCTCCACGGCGGCCACTGGTACACCGCCGGCTATTGCCACCTGCGGCGCGGACTGCGGACGTTCCGGCTCGATCGGGTCACCGAGGCGCACGAGCAGGCGCGAAGCTTCGAACGGCCGGCCGGGTTCGACATCGTCGCGCAGCTGCTGCACTCGATCGCCACTCTACCCA
This sequence comes from uncultured Acidobacteriota bacterium, assembly GCA_902826685.1. Classification (GTDB taxonomy): domain Bacteria; phylum Acidobacteriota; class Terriglobia; order Bryobacterales; family Bryobacteraceae; genus CADEFT01. The sequence continues at coordinate 113,562 of CADEFT010000015.1, read as the reverse complement.
GACGTTTCGCCATCGAAGTGGCGCTTGAAACCGATCTCGAATCGGCGCGGCGGGAATTGTTCGGCGCGATTGGCGTGCTGGAGCCCGAGGGGCGCCGGGTCCGTATGCTCAGCCAGGCCGACGATCTGGATTGGTTTGCGCGCGAGTTGGCGCGCCTGCCCTGGCCGTTCGAGGTGCGTCAACCGGTGGAGTTGAAGGATGCGCTGCGGCGGCTTGGAGGCCGCCTGCTAAAAGCGGCCAGATTGACTTCCGTTAACAAGCGGTAGTACTTTAGCATTATCTCGCTCTAAAGCCCGCAGTCTCGTTTGTGGAAGGGTTGACATCATGAAATCTAAGCTGATTATGCTCGGCGTGCTGAGCGCCGTTGCTCTGTTTGCGCAAGGGGAACGGGGAACATTCAATGGCACGGTGACGGATTCGTCCAATGCCGTCGTTCCAGCCGCGGCGGTCAAAGCCACCAACGTCGCCACGGGCGTGGAAACCACCGTGCAGACGACCGCGGCCGGCGTTTACCGCATTCCGTACCTCACACCTGGCACATTCCGCATTGCGGTTTCGGCCGCGGGCTTCAAGTCCTCGGTGCGCGAGAACGTAATTCTCTCGGTGGCCCAGACGCTCACGGTCGACTTTGCCTTGGAAATCGGACAGGTGAGCGATTCGGTAACGGTTTCGTCGGATCCGCCGCTGCTTGAAACGGGCACGGCCGAGATCGGAAGTTATGTGTCGAAGAAGGAATTCGACACGTGGCCGATCACGGTGGGCGACGGCCGGCGTCAGATTCAGCAGTTCATGTTCACCTCGCTGCCCGGCACGGTGGGCGGAACGTTCCTGGGGTCGATCAACGGCGGCCAGAACTATTCGCACGAAATCCTGGTGGACGGCATCGCGCTCGGCCGGTGGGATCTGCAGGGCGGATCGAATAACGAGTTCAGCCCGTCGGCGGAAACGGTCTCCGAATTCAAAATGCAGACCGGTACGGTTGGCGCCGAGTACACCGGCGGCCAGACCGCGGTGGCCAACTTCGCCACCAAGACCGGCACCAACGGCCTGCACGGCACGGCGTATTACTACGGCCAAAACGACGCCCTGCGCGCCAACGGCTGGGGCAACAACGCGGCGGGCATCAGGCGGCAGCCGTTCAAGCAGCACAATTACGGATACTCGGTGGGCGGCCCGGTCCTGCTGCCGAAGATTTACAACGGCAAGAATCGCACCTTCTTCTTCCACAACCTGGAAAAGACACGAGTGCGGGACTTCCGTTCCACCACGTTTACACAGCTTCCCACGCGCGATTTCAAGCAGGGCGATTTTTCCCGCCTGCTCAACGCCGCCTTCACCGGCAACAATTCTTCCGGCACGTCGGCCGGCACCGACGCTTCGGGCCGCCCGGTGCAGTTCGGCGCGATCTACGATCCGAGCACGACCCGCACCGTGAATGGACAGGTGCTGCGGGATCTGTTCCCCGGCAACGTCGTTCCGCGGGCGCGCTGGAGCCCCGTGGCGTCGAAGATTCTCGAACTGGCGCCCATCGACGATCCGCTGATCGACATCATGCAGCAGAACATGCCGTCGCTTGGAACCTGCTGTCCGTTCTTCGATGAGACGATGCTGACCATCCGCGCCGATCACCAGATCTCGGCCAACCACAAGGCCTACGCGATGTTCAACCGCAACTTCCGCGAGCGCAACAATTCGCCCGGCGGACGCTGGGGCGTGCCGCCCGGGTCGCCAACCAACGTGTATCAGCTTCAGAACACGCCCGGCACGATGGTCCGCATGGCTTATGACTGGACCGTGACGCCCACGCTGCTCAACCACCTCGCGGTCGGCTACAACCGGTTCGGCAACAACAACGAGAGTGTGTATGTCGATCAGGACTGGCCTTCGAAGATCGGGTTGCTGAACGTGCCTGGAACGCATTTCCCGACGTTGACCTTCCAGGGCGCGATCTATCAGGGTGGCAATATCGGCGCCGGTGGACGCCGGGGCTCGGGTTCGCGCGGCGGCAGCTTCAACGGCTCCACGATCGTCACCGATACGGCCACGCTGATCCGATCGAAGCACGCCTTCAAGATGGGCTTCGAGATCCGCCGTTACTATCAGAATTCGCGGACCAAGTCCGGCTCGGGCGACTACACGTTCTCCAATATCCAGACCGAGCTGCCGGGTTTCCGTACCCAGACCGGCCACTCCTTCGCCAGCTTCCTGCTGGGACAGGTGAATGCGGCGAGCCGCACGGTGGAATCGGCCAATTTCGGCGGACGCGTGCAGCAGACCGGATTCTTCTTCGGCGACGACTACAAGGTGAACCGCAAGCTAACCCTCAACCTCGGTCTGCGCTGGGAAATTATCGGCGGCATGTATGAAGTAGCCGGCCGCATGTCCGGACTGGGTTTGGTCCCCAACACCGCCGCCGGCAACCGCATCGGCGCGCTGGTGTGGGCCGACGACCAGGGCCGCAAGGGATTCCAGGACACCTACTGGAAGATGATTTCGCCGAAGTTCGGCTTCGCCTATGCGGTGTCCGACAAGATGGTGCTGCGCGGCGGCTACGGCATCAACAACAGTCCGCCCTCGACCAATTTCGCGGGGTTTGGCGGTACGTCCGGCTACAGCGCTCCGATCAACATCAACAGCGGCAACACGAACCTGCAGACGCCATCGGACGCGGTCATGCTGCTGCATAGCCCGTTCCCGTCGCTGCTGACTCCTCTGCCGAACAAGAATCCCGCGCTGCTCAACGGCGCCGGTATCGTTTATATTCCGGGCGATTCCACGCGCGTGCCCTACGTGCAGAACTGGAACGTCGGTATTCAGTTCCAGTTGCCGGCTTCGAGCGTTCTGGAATTGAACTACATCGGCAACAAGGGGACGCGCCTCGCCGCCAGGGGCCTCGACAATCTGAATCAACTCCCCGTGAGCGAGCTTTCGCGCGGCGATCAGTTGATTCAGCCGATCGCCTCCTCGACCGTGCCGCTGCCTTACGCCGGCTTTGCCGGAACCGTGAATCAGGCACTCCGTCCGTTCCCGCAGTACACCGGCGTCAGCCAGTATCAGGCCTATTTCGGAACGTCCAATTACAACGCGTTCCAGGCGCAGTACACGCGCCACTTCAGAGGTGGATTCTCCGTGCTGGGCGCCTATACGTTCTCGAAAACCATCGGATTCGCCGATAACGTCTTCGATGCCGAGGGGGCGCAGGACGTTTACAACCGCGGGCTCGAGCGGGCCATCACCGCCTTCAGCTTCCCGCACTACGCCAAGCTGACCTGGATTTACGAGCTGCCCATCGGACCGGATAAGTTCCTTCGCGTACCCGGCCTGGCGGGCCGGCTGCTCGGCGGATGGCAGGTCACCGGCAATCACCAGTTCCGGTCGGGATCGCCGCTGAGCGTTGGTTCCGGCACCATCAGCGCGCCGATCGGCAATGGCGCCATCCGGCCCGATCTGGTGCTCGGACAGACGATCGTTTCCGATGCCAATGCACCGAAGATTTTCGGCGGCCAGCGCACCGGCACACCGGCTGTGTACCTGAACCGCGCCGCGTTCGCCGAACAGCCCAAGACCGGCAACAACGTGGTCACGCGCATCGGCACGATGGGACCGCTGCTGCCCAACATTCGCGGACCGCACTTCATCGGCGAAGACCTGGGCATCTGGAAGGCGTTCAAGATGTCGGAGATTCGTTCGCTCGAAATCCGCGGCACGTTCCTCAATCCCTTCAATCGCGTGGGCCGTGGCAATCCGGTGACCGACCTCGCCAATCCGCTGTTCGGCCAGATTCTGGGCGCGCAGCAGGGCGGGCGCAACATCGAGCTTTCGGCGCGCTTCGTGTTCTAACCGGCCATGGACTCCTGCGCGGCGCAGATCGCCAAAGCGCAGCGGCATTTTGAGCGGCGGCAACTGGAATCCGCTATCGACGGATTCCGGTCCGCCATCGAGGCTTGCCCGCCCAAGCCCGAAATTCGCGTAACGTTCGGCCAGCTCCTGTTTCTTCAAGGGAAGGAACAGGAGGCCGAAAAAGCGATTCTGTCGGCTCTCGGCATCGATGCCCAATACGTACCCGCCCGCTACGCGCTGGGGCGTGTCTACTACGAGCAGAAGCGGTATCCGGAAGCCACCGCGCAGTTGAAGCAGGTTACCGAAGCCGAGCCCGCGCACTACAAGGCCTGGGACAACCTGGGACTCTGCTACGACGCCATGGGACAGGACGCCGACGCGCTGCGGGCTTTCTTCCGGTCGCTCGACCTGGTGATGAAGGATCATCCCGACTATGACTGGGCCCATGCGAACCTGGCCGATTTCTTCCTGCGCCGGCAACAGTTCGAAAAGACGTTCCAACTCGCGGCCGAAGCCTCGCGCCGCAACCCGTCGTCGGCCCGGAACGCATTCCTAAGCGGTAAGGCACTGGCTAAGCTCGATAAGCACGAACTTAGTCTGCGCTGGCTGGAGCAGGCGGTGAAATTGGATGTGGACCATTCCGAAGCCTGGTATGTCCTGTCGCAGACCTATCGGAAGCTAAATCGAAAGGAAGACGCAGACAAGGCGCTCGGGCGTTTTCGCGCCACTCAGAAGAAATAAAGACTGCTCCCTCCGTTGTTAAAGACGTAAAGATTGGCACCCGAACCGAGGCTCCTGGGGCGGCGCCGTGTTTCAATGTGTAGAACGAGAGCGCAAAAAGCCGAAACTGATCTCGCGGCCCGCGCATCTATTGTCGTAACAACGATTATCCGGCCACCGCCGGTGGGAGAGGTTTCAATCCAATGACAAATAACGGGCGAAAATACGTGTTTCCGATTCTGGCCGCGCTTCCCTTTATTGCCCTTACGGTCAGTCTGAAAGGGTATTCGAGCGGCTCGGATCCGAGATTCAGCGGCGCTCCGGGCGACGGAAACTGCACGTCCTGCCATTTCGGCACGGCCGTCAACAGCACCAACGGAAGCGTGAAAATCGTACTGCCCGGCGGCAACACATACACGCCCGGCGTGAAGCAGCGCGTGCGGGTCGAAATCGCCGACTCCACCATGCGGCGCTGGGGCTTCCAATTGAGCGCGAGAGTCGCCAGCAAACCGGATTCGGCGCAGGCGGGATTGCTTGAGAGCGTCGATGGTAACGCTCAAATCGTTTGCGATTCCGGCGCCCCCGGCCCCTGCCGCGATGCCAATGAAGTGCAGTTTGCCACCCACACCACCGCCGGCACGCGCACCGGCACCACTGGCAGCATCGCCTTCGAACTCGACTGGACGCCGCCCGCCACCGACGTGGGCCCCGTCCGCCTGTACGTCGCCGGCAACGCCACCAACGGGAATCTCCAACCGACCGGGGATCGCGTCTACACCTCCAACGTCGAACTGGCCGTCGCCGGTCCCGCCAAGCCCACCATCACCGAAGTCATGAATCAGGGCAGCCGATCGACCACCGATCTGGCGGCCAATACCTGGATCGCCATTACGGGTACGGGCCTCGCTACCGCGTCGAAGTCGTGGTCGGCCGAATCGATCGTCGAAAGCAAGCTGCCTACCGAGTTTGAAGGCGTATCGGTAACGGTGAACAACAAGCCGGCGTTCGTGCAGTCGGTGAGCGCGGAAAAGATTATTGCCCTGACGCCGAATGACGACGCCGTGGGCCCGGTAGAAGTGAAAGTCACCTCCGCCGGCCAGGTAAGCGATGCCAAGACCGTCGAACTGAAAGCTTACGCCCCCGCGGTCATGACCTATGACGGCAAGAAGGTCGCCTTCAATCGCGCCGATGAGGCGCAGCCCGGAACCGCCCAGCCGTTCCCGGCCGAGCCCAAGGATCCAAAGACCGCCAAACCCGGCGAAACGATACTCCTGTTTGGAACGGGCCTGGGCGCGACCGAGACCGAAGCGGCCGAGGCGGCCATCACCGCCGGCGTTGTACCGGAAAACGAAGCCCCGCTGGCCAAGCCCGTCAAGGTGACCATCGGCGGGACTGAAGCCATGATCGGCAAGGCCGTCCTGCTCGCCAAGCTGCCACGCATCTACGGGCTCCAGGTCACCGTGCCCGAGGCGCTGACCACCGGCGATCATGCCGTGGTGGTCGAAATCGAAGGCCAAGCGTCGCGGTCCGGGGAAGCCTGCTGTTTCCTGAGCGTGGCCGTTTCGCAGCCGGATACACCCGTCGAGTAGGCCGGAACGGAGTCGAGCAACCATCGGACGCCCGGACGCCCTGAGAAATGGTCTGCCGGGCGTTCCGCTTTTGTCGTCGAAATTGAAGGCCAGCCGCCGCGGTCCGGGCAAGCCTGTTTTGTCAGCTTGGCCCTGTCGCAGCTCGGATAGGCCGGAAGGAATCGGTCGTCGAAATCGAGGCCAGCCATCGCGGTCCGGGGAAGCCTGCCGCTTCCAGCGTAGCCCGTCACAGCCGGATAGGGCCGGAAGGAATCGGTCGTCGGAATCGAGGCCAGCCATCGCGGTCCGGGGAGCCTGCCGCTTCCAGCGTGGCCCGTCACAGCCGGATAGATAGGGCCGGAAGGAATCGGTCGTCGGAATCGAGGCCAGCCATCGCGGTTCGGGGAAGCCTGCCGCTTTTCAGCGTAGCCCGTCACAGCCGGATAGGGCCGGAAGGAATCGGTCGTCGGAATCGAGGCCAGCCGTCGCGGTCCGGGGAAGCCCGCTGTCTCCCGTCAGCGTGGCCCTGTCGCAGCCGCCGGAGCAGAGTCGAGCGCACCATCGGACTCCCTATCGTCGGCCTGCCGCTTCCTCACGGTGGCCCTATCGCGGCCGGATACACCTGCTCAATCGCCTCGATCACGGCCTCGACCGGAACTGAGTCGAGCAACCCATCGGACGCCCGGACGGCCCTGACAGCGGGTCCTCCCGGAGTCCAAATTTTGGGGTCGCTCGGTCCAAAAACCGTTACCACCGGCGTGCCCACGGCCGCTGCCAAATGGCTGATGCCGCTGTCGTTGCCAACGAACAGGCGGGCCGAGGCGATCCATTCGCCCAGCTCCCACAGCTCGTCGAACCGGCGCGCTTCGGCAAGCGCCTCCTCGGGGCCCGCGGTCCACTCGACGGGGAGCGACAGGCGTCCAGCCACCTCGCGGAAACGCCCGAGCGGCCAGTTTTTGCCGCGGCTCCCCGAGAACGGATGAATTATCGCGAAATCCCGTTTGACCGCGTGGCAGTCGAGCCGTGGAACGGCGCCCGGCAAAGCGCCAACCTGGCCCAGGTAGAAATCGCTGGCGCGCCCGGGCCAATCCCTTGGCGGCAAGGCGTCATGGAACTCCACCGGAAACGCGGCGGTGGCCGAGCGGAATTCCGGGCGCCTGGCGCCATACCAGGAAACGATGGAGTCGAAGCCCCTTAGCGCATCGGTGGCGCTTTCGTAGCCCGGCAGGCCGATCGTATCAAGCCCGGCCGTATACAATGATCGCGCCTTGTCGGCAAAGCGAGCCAGCGGCACATTCGCCGCCGTGGTCCACACTTCGGTGTACTCGGTTTTGAGGAACTCGAGCGCCGGTAGAGAAACCAGGAAATCGCCAATAGCGCCTGGCCGTATGATCAGCCGTCTCAATTCACCTCGACCGGCAGCTTCACATCCACCGTCTTCGGAGGAAGACACTCGGTGTGGCTGCAGGCCTGGTAGCGCAGCTTCCCGCCGACCACATGGACGCCGGGTGGCGCGCCGGCAGGAACCTTGAAGCGCGAGACGATCTCGAAATCGCCGGTGAAGACGCTGAGCGGCTTCTCCGAAAAATCGTACTTTTCCATTTTAGGCTTCGGGAAATCGACGCCTTCGATTTCAAGCGGCGCCGCCGTCCAGGTGAGTTTGAGCGGAATCAGGTAAGTCTCGGTAGGCGCGTTGCTGTTGACGTGATAGCCCTGGCGCAACTGGACCGGTACCTTCACGGGAACGGTGGTTCCGCGTTTGACGGCAATCTTCGACGGAGCGGGAACGCTAAGGACGCCCGTCTGCGCCGGCGAGGACGGCGGGAACAGCAGGCAGGCCAAGGCGGGAAGAGCCGCCTTCCAGCAGGTGGACGATTTCATTCTCATATGTGCTCTTGCTCACCAGCCCCACGTGGACGCTTGCAATCCGGCCCTGCTGATCGACCATGAACGACGTTGGCAGCGATTGCACGCCGCCGTAAAGATCGGCCAGCGCGTCCGATCCGATCATCACCCGGTAGTTGATCTTCTTCTCTTCGAGATAAGGCTTTACGGCTTCCCAGCCATCCTCATCCATCGAGATGCCCACCACGGCAAACCCCTTGTCTTTGTACCGCTTCTCGAAATCGATAAACCAGGGAATCTCGATCTTGCAGGGTCCGCACCAGGTAGCCCAGAAGTTCAGCAGCACCACTTTCCCTTTGAAATCGGAAAGGTTCACGGGACGGCCCTGCGAATCCTTGAGGGTGAACTCGGGAGCCACCCGGCGGTCTTTCTCCGCCTTCACAGCCGCCTTCACGGCCTTGGGCGATCCGCACGACCCGCCGAGCAGCGCCAGCGCCAGAACGGCCGCCAAAGACACACGATGCAGCATGAGAGGATTACCTGACTCCATTATATCGACAGCGGACCGCCATCCAGCAGGCTTTCAAAAAACGCCTGCCGGCGGCGGCGGAATCGCGGCGCCAGCGTGTATTCGCTGTGCAGCCCGCGGCAGAAAAACCAGGCCGCGCTATCGCAAAAACTCTCGCAGCGATAATGACGCCAGCGGAGGCTGAGGCGTTTCCAGTCGGCGGGCTTAAGTCCTTCTTTCAGCACGTCGGCGGAATAGCCGAGTTCCCCCCGTGCCCCTTCCCGTCTCTCGCGCGTCAGTATGCTATCCCACTCTTCCCGCCTGGGGTTGCCCAGCCGCCACCAGACGAAATGGAACACCTCGTGCGCGACGATGCGCCGCAGCTCGCGCGGCCGCTCGATCAGATCCGTATCCAGGGTTACTTTGCGCTGGGGCAGGAAACAGGCGGCGTGGACTTCGGTACCGCGCCCGGTACCGGAAAGCAGTTGTCCGTTGGCAATGGTCAATCCCGGACGGAACTCGAAGGACAAAGGCAGTCCGCTGAAGTCAGGCAGGCGCCTGGAAGCGATTCGGAGCCGCTGGCGCGCTCCTACTGGGCAGCACCTTGCTGGAAGAAATCGGGCCGATCGATCTTCAGTTCGACGGATTTCATGTTTGCGTCCATCCATTGCCTTACCCGCTCATTCTTGAGTTCGCGATACAGGGTGTCACTCAGTTCCTCGAGACTCGGAGGATTGAGATTCACCATGCGAAATACATAATACCCGTTCGGCTGGCGGACCGGATCGCTGATCTCATCTTTTTTTAACTGAAATACGGCCTGCTTCACGGCCTCCGGCAGACTGTCGCCGCGCTTGACCGGGCCGAAGTCGCCACCCTTCTCCTTGGAGATCGGATCTTCGGAATATTCCGTAACGAGGGCGCCAAAATCCGCCCCGGCCGCACGGGCCTTCTTCACCACCTCTTCGGCTCGGGCCAGGGCCTCTTTCTCGGTGCGCTGCTTGGTTCCAGGCTCGGGCTTGGGCGTAAACGGTACATAGATGATCTTGAGCGCCGCCTGGAGGTGGCCGTCCTTTTTCTCTTCATAATACTTGGCCACTTCCTCCTTGGAAACATTCACGCGGCTCTGGTAGTCATCCACCGCGGCCTGGGAAAGTACTTGCATGCGGGACAGTTCGACGCCCTCTTTGTACGGACTCTTCTGTTCAAGCTTCTGGGCTTCGGCTTCGCGCACCAGCTTCCGCAGCAACATCCATTGATTCAGAAAGGATTTAGGATCGCGTGCGTAGTTCTGCTTCATGGGAGCCGGCAGAATTTCGAGAATCTTCCGCACTTCCCCGGCGGTGATCTTTTCGCCGGCCGAAGTGGCGACGACAGTGTCCGGGGAGAGCGGGGCTACCGGGGCGGCGATCGCCGCCGGAGGAGCGGGGGGAGCTGCCGGTTGGGGCGCCTGCGCCCACGCGAGCGAAAGCGGCAAAAGGGTAAACAAACCTTTACATTTCATTGGGAAATCCAGGAGGCGGTACTCCATAATTGTATCAGGGCGCCGCAACCGCACCCGGCGCCCTCACGTCATACAGACGACCATGATACGCGCCCCGTTCGCCCTGCTGGCCACAATGGCCGTCACAGGGGCTCCGCTCGGCTGGGCCCAGGAAGAGGCGCCTGTCGTCTTCCGCAGCGATGTTTCGCTGGTGCGGGTCGACGTGCAGGTGCTCGACCGGAACAACCGCGCCATCCCCGGCCTGCGCCGCGAGGATTTCACGCTGCGGGAAGGCGGGCAGGATCGCGAGATCCGCAACTTCGCGAGCGAAGAGATGCCGGTCGATGTGGTGTTTCTGGTCGATGTGTCGGGCAGCATGCGGCCGCACGTGGAGCGGCTGGCGCGCGCCTCGGCAAACGCCATGCGCGTAATGGGTCCCGACGACCGTGTGGCCATCATGGTGTTCGACCGGGCCACGCGCGTGCGGTCGAACTTCATGCCGCAGCGGGAACTGGGCCGGCAGATGGATATGCTGCTGGACCAGGAGCGGTTCAATGGCGGCACCGATATTACTCGCGCCATGCTCGACGCGGCGGCCTATGTGAGCCGCAACGCCCGTAAGGATGCGCGCCGGGCCATCGTGATCCTGACCGACGACAGTACGGAATTCGATCGCGCCGAGGCTCGCGTCTTGCGCGAATTGACGCGGGCCGATACCGTCATGATGGCGCTGCTCGCGCCCGATGTGATGGGTTACGGCGGACGCGGGGGCCGCAGCCGTTATCCTCAAGGCGGTGGTGGAGGTGTGGGCGGCTGGCCGGGCGGTCCCCTGGGTGGCATCATCCTGGGACGCGGCGGCCGTTATCCGCAGGGCGGCGGCTATCCCGGTGGTGGAGGCGGCGGCGCCAGGTTGCCGCGTGGAGAGAATCAATCGGCCGGTACCGCCGAGATCGCCCGCGATTCCGGCGGCGACAGCCTGTCGATCGAAGAAGGTTCGGCTGTCGAGACCACACTCTCGCGGATTCGCCAACGGTATGCCCTGTATTTCCTGTTGCCGGAGAACGCGCGGGCCGGTGAACAGCGGCAATTGGATGTGACACTGGCGGGCGCGGCCCGGCGGCGCTATCCCGACGCGGACCTGCGTTATCGCCGCGATTATCTGTCCCCGTCGGAAGCCGGCCGCTCCACCCCGTCGGAACAGACGGTCGAGCCTCCTCCCGTGGTTTCGAGCAATACGGGCGCGGCGGCGGATTCCGATCCCACGCCACGGTTCAAGCGGCGTCCGGTGAGCGATGGATCCGGTAGCGGGCCACGTGGACCGAATCCCGATGTCGGCGCGGGTGCGGCTACGCCGTCCGAGCCTTCGCCCGCCCAGGCCACGGCCGATCCGGCTCCGGCGCAACAGAGTGGGGGTTGGCGGAAGTTGAAGCCCGGCGAGAAGCCCTGACTAGCGCCGCGCTTTCACATCCGGGCGCGCATCGGGGATAAAGCCATCCCGGTTGGGCATCCGCACGGCGGGCAGCGTCCGCTCATTCATCGGCTCGGTCTCCGCAACGATCCCGTTGAGAAACAGGATATACGCCGTGACCGAATATACATCGTTGGGCGGCAGCATCCGGGGCTGGTGGAAAGGCATCGCCCGGTTGATGTAGTCCCATAGCGTCGTGGCGTAGGGCCAATAACTGCCCACTGTTTTCTTGGGAGCCTTCGTGGCCAGGGTGCCGCGTCCGCCCACCAGGGCCGGATACTCGCCGGCCTTCCCTTCCCCGCGCTTGTTGTGGCACAGCGCGCACCGGGATTCATAGATTTTTGCGCCCTTGACGGCATCGCCGCCGCCTGCGGGAAGGCCGGCACCGTTCGGGAAGACGGTGATGTCGCGCGCCCGGATTTCTTCCGCCGTGGCCGGACGTCCGGCGGGCTGCGCCCAAAGCGCCCCCAGCAGCATCAGGCTATACATAATTCACGCCGCCCCCGGCGCGCAGAAACCACGGCTGATGGCGTTGCCGCAATAGCCGCTGAGCCCGCGTATGGAAACATACCCGGCATGATAGCCCGTCTCATCGGCGCAGCCGGTCTGCCGCTTCAAGCCGCCAGTTGAGCCCGCGCCCGGTGCTTCTTTCGGCCGGCTATACATGCTTCACGCTGCCGTCGGCGCGCACAAACCAGGGCTTGATGGCGTTGTAGTGATAACCGCTGTTGAGCCCGCGCACGGCGGCATACTCGGCATGTGTGGGCTGCAGGTAGCCGGTCTCGTCGGTACAACGGGATTGCAGAACGGCCTCCTGGCCGTCCCACTGCCAACGATAGCGAAAGCGCACCAGCGCCTGGGGCAGCACCGGCTGCTGCAGTTCCGCGTCGTGATAGGTCTTGCCGCCGTCGGTGGAAACTTCAACCCGGCGGATGCTGCCTTTCCCGGTCCAGGCAAGACCGGTAACTTCATGGATCCCGCCGCCAACCGGCAACTTCATTCCGCCCGAAGGCCGCGTAATGACCGAGCGCGCTTCCATGACGTAAGTAAACATCTGCGCCTTGCCATCGGGCATGAGTTCCGTATAGAAAGCGGTCTCCTTCACCGACATGGCGGGTTCGGCCGCAACGTGCAGCCGGTGAAGCCACTTGACGTTGATGTTGCCTTCCCATCCCGGCACGATCAGCCGCAACGGATAGCCCTGTTCCGGCCGTAGCGCCTCTCCGTTCTGGCCATAGACCACCAGCGTATCCTCAAGGCACTTTTCGAGCGGGATGCTGCGCGCCATGCGGCCGTTGTCGGCACCTTCGGCGATGACCCACTTGGCCCCGGGCTTCAAACCCGCCTCCTCAAGCAGCGACCGCAGCGATGCGCCGGTCCATTCCGAACAACTCAACAATCCCATGCTGCCCTGCACATCGGGGAACGGCGCACCCCGGTTGTCGCCGACGCTGTTGCCCGAACATTCGAGGAAATACACACGTGAGACAGCGGGGCGGGCACGAATGGCGTCCACGGAAAATACGAGCGGCTTCTCCACCAGGCCGTGGATCAACAAAGTGTGTTGGGCGGGGTCGATATCGGGCACGCCGGAATGATGGCGTTCATAATGCAGCGCCGAGGGCGTGATAATGCCGTAAATTTCGTGCAACGGTGTACGGCTGGAGCCGGTGCCCTTGCTGGCGGTGAGCTCGCGAATGACCCGGACGGGCTTTTCGTGCGGCGAGCGCTCGCCGTAAGCGCGCATGTGCGCGCCGGAGGTGGAGGGCTCTTCGTTCTGGCAACCGGTGAGAGCGGCGGCGCCCGCGGTCAGGAAACGCCGGCGGCTTGACATAGGTCGGACCCGTGCGAGCTACTGCACGGGCACCTGGGCGGCGGCCGGAGCCGGAGCGGCCTGCGGCTTCTCTTTCTTCGGCTGTGCGGCGGCAGCCTTGTCCTTGGCGGGACTGATAATGACGTGGAAGGCGCGGCCTTCCAGTTTCGGCTGCCCATCCACGGCTCCAAACGGAGCCAGGTCTTCGGTGAAACGGCGCAGCAGTTTCTGCCCGAGATCGACGTGCGCGATTTCGCGGCCCCGGAACTGCACCAAAGCCTTCACGCGATTGCCTTCTTTGAGGAACCGGATCGCGTTGTTCTTCTTGAAGTCGTAGTCGTGGTCGTCGGTGTTGGGCCGGAACTTGACCTCTTTCACCTGGATGACGTGCTGCTTCTTCTTGGCTTCGTGCTGCTTCTTCTTGTTTTCGTATTGCCACTGGCCATAATCCATGGCCTTGGCGACGGGAGGCTCCGTGTTGGGCTGAACGACAATCAGGTCCAGGCCCAGTTCCTGCGCTTTCCGCACGGCCGCGGGTGTCGGCAGGATCTCAACGGAACCATCGGGGAACACCGCTCGCACTTCGCGAGCCCGGATGGCTTCATTCACATTTTCACGGATACGGACAGGACGGCGGGGTGGATATTGTCTTGGTGGGTACATTCGTTAAGGAAAACTCGCTTCAGCGGTTTCGTTTGACTCCTTGGCTCAAAATGTCGAAAGGGGGATCCGGGCCTGCGACAGGCTGGAGTTCCCCCTATAAAAGATCAGCAATACAGCCTTAGTGTAGTCGGATCGGCGCCGCGTGTCCAGCCCATTGTGCAGGGCCTGTGGAAATTATTTCGCCCGAACCGCTACACTCTAAGAGGAATCGGATCGTAGTGTCCCGCCATCTGCCTGCACTTGCGCTTGTCCTCAGCCTGGCATCGGCCCCGGCCCTTAGGGCCGCCGGCGAGCCCGGCCAACTCGACGGCAGCCTGACGATGTTCAGCGTCCTGGCGGCGCTCAACGCCGCAGGCTACGACGCCGATATCCAGTCGCCTTCCAACAGCCCGCTGCGGGCGGCCGTGCGCAAGCACCTGGCGTCGAAGCCCATCCCCGTGGTCGAAGAGATTCGCCGCTTCATCAAGGATCACCGGCAGGAAGACGACGCCCGCCTGCTCAGCCTTTACCTTTCGTTTTCCCTCTGCGTCGAAGCGCCCACCTACAAATACCGGTTCCGCCGCAACGATCTGCCGCCGGAGGTCGCCGCCCTCACCGAGCTTCCGGACCTGATGAAGCGCTTCCATCAGGAAGCGGGCATCGACGAACTGTGGAAAGCCGCGCAGCCCGCCTTCGATCAGGCCATTGCCCGGTATCATGAGCCGGTTTCAAAAGCGATCCTCGAAGCCAACGGTTATCTGCGCAACCCCACCAGCGGATTCCTCGGCCGGCGTTTTCAGGTGTTCGTGGACCTGCTGGGCGCTCCCAATCACGTTCAGAACCGCCTGTATGGCGATGAATTTTTCGTCATCGTCACGTCGTCCCCGGAACCGCAGATCGATCGTATCCGTCAGGCCTACTTGACCTACCTGATCGATCCGTTGTCGCTCAAACACAACGAAATCATCGAAAAGAAGAAGGGGCTCGGCGACTTCGCCCAGGCCGCGCCGCTGCTCGATCCGGCGTTCAAAACCGACTTCGGCCTGTTGACCCAGCGCAGCCTGGTACGCGCCGTCGAAGCCCGCCTGATGACGGGTTACGGAGCCTCCGCCAGGCGCCAGCAGATGGTCGATCAGGCGTTGGCCGAAGGCTTCGTCCTGACGCCCTATTTCGCCGAAGCGCTCATGGCATACGAAAAGCAGGAACAATCCCTGCGGCTGTATTTCCCGGATCTGATCAACGGCATCGATCTGAAGAAAGAAGACAAGCGGCTCGAAGGCGTGCAGTTTGCCGGCAAGCCCTTTTCGCGGGTCGTGCGGCAGGCGGCCGTGGTCGCGCCGCCCGAACCGGTGGGCGCCGAGAAAACGCTGGCGGTCGCCGACGAGCATCTGGCCGCGCGCCGCACCGGGCAGGCGCGTACCGGCTACTTGAACGCGCTGAAGGAATCCGACAACCGGCAATGGCACGCTCGTTCCTATTACGGACTGGCGCGTATCGCCACGCTCGAAAACAACCCCGAACTCGCCGAGCGCCTCTTCAAGAAAACGCTGGAACTCGAGCCGGACCCGGCCGTCAAGGCATGGTCGCTGGTCTATCTGGGCCGGCTTTCCGACATTACGGGAGAAGTCGAGCAGGCGGCCGGACTCTACAAATCCGCGCTTGGCACCGAAGGCATTTCCGATGGCGCCCGGCAGATGGCCCAAAAGGGCCTCGATGGCGCGTTCCGCCGGAAAACGCCATAATCGGATGAGACAATTTTGAAAGGAAGAAGGAGAGCGACTCGATGAAGAGATTGGCTACCGTTGCGATATTCGCCGTGATGGCGGTTTCAGCCCTTGCCCAGAAGGCCCCGGGCGTTAAGTCCCAGAAAGAAGCCGAGGCCGTGCAGGCGGTGTTTCAGGCGCAGGATCCGAGCGCGCGCATCGCCGCGGCCGAAAGCCTGCTGCAAAAATTCGCCGATACCGACTTTAAAGCCATCGCGCTCTACCTGGCGACTGAAGCCTCGGCGCAGTTAAACGATGGCGACAAGGTGATCATTTACGGCGAGCGCACGCTCGAAGCCGATCCCAAAAACTACATGGCAATGCTGACCATGGGCCGCACGCTCGCCTCGCGCGTCCGCGAACACGACTTCGACAAGGAAGAAAAGCTGGGCCGGGCCGAAAAGCTGGCCAAGGACGCCAACGAAGCGCTGAAGACCGCCACAAAGATGAATCCGCAAATGTCGGATGCCGACTGGGAAGGCGCCAAGAAGGATTTCACCGCGCAGCATTTCGAGGTTCTGGGCCTGGCGGGCGTGGCGCGGAAGAAGTTCGATGTCGCCATCGCAAACTACAAGTCGGCCATCGACCTCAGCAGCGATCCCTCCACCATGGTGCGCCTGGCACAGGCCTACAACATGGCCGGCAAACCGGACGACGCCATCGCCATGGCCGACAAAGTCATGGCCATCGCGGACGTGAATCCGCAGGTCAAGCAGTTCGCGCAGGCCGAAAAAGTCCGCGCGGCGCAGGCCAAGGCGAAGTCGGCGCCCGCCGCCGCTCCCGCCGCGGAACCGAAAAAGCAGTAAGGTCCGGGAGATCCAAGTGGGATGAGCGCCAACCTCGAACTGCTGGAAGCTACCATCGGCTACCGGTTTCGGGACAAGGCGCTGGCCGAGAGGGCGCTCACCCACAAGTCCTCGCGCTACGAAAAACCCACCACCGATATCGCCGTTCTTGGCGATAACGAGCAACTGGAATTCCTTGGCGATTCCGTGCTTGGCTTCCTCGTTTCCCAGCAGCTTTTCTCCATCTACCCGGCCATGGCCGAAGGCGGACTTTCCAAGCGCAAGGCGCACCTGGTGAGCGCGCAGCGGCTTTACGAGACGGCGAATTCACTCGATCTGGGGCGCTTTCTGCGGCTCGGCCGGGGAGAGGAAATGAGCGGAGGCCGCGAAAAGCGCGCCCTGCTCGCCAACGCCCTGGAAGCGCTGATCGCGGCCCTGTATCTCGACGGCGGCGTCGACGTGGCCCGCGATTTCATCCACCGCCACATCATTTCCGAATTCGTCGCCGCGGGTTCCGACGGAGACGCCAACGTCAACGATTTCAAGAGCGCGCTGCAGGAACGAACCCAACGATTGAACCTGCCGCAGCCGCGCTATTCGATCGTCAAGGAAGCGGGCCCCGAGCATTCCAAGACCTTCACCGTCGAGGTGCGCGTGGGCCGCGACGTCGCCTGCCGCGCCGAGGGATTGTCCAAGAAAGCCGCCGGGCAGAAGGCGGCGCAACTGGTGCTCGCCGAGCTCGATCACATGGAAACCGAAAGCTCCCGCTAAAATTAAGGTCCAAATGCACGATTTGAATTTCTTCCGCTCGAATCTTGACGCGATCGCCGCCCGTCTGGCCACGCGCGGGATGACGCTCGATACCGCCGGATTCCGTGAGCTCGATGCGCGCCGTCGCGCCGCGCTCACCGAAACCGAGACTTTGCGGGCACAGCGGAACTCCGAAAGCCAGGAGATCGCCAAGCTGAAGAAAGCGGGCGGGGACACCGGACAACAGCAGGCGAAGGTACGCGGCATCGGCGAACGGATCGCGGCTCTCGACGAGCAGGTGAAGGCGGTGGACGAAGAGTTCCAGGCGCTCATGAAGGGCATCCCGAACGTGCCGCACGAATCGGTTCCGGTGGGCGGCGGCGCCGAAGACAACGTGGAAGTTCATCGGATCGGCGAGCCGCCGCAATTTTCTTTCGAACCGAAGGCGCATTGGGATCTGGGGCCGGAGCTGGGCATTCTCGACTTCGAACGCGCGGCCAAGGTAACCGGCGCGCGGTTTGCCGTCTATTGGGGCCTGGGGGCGCGGCTGGAGCGGGCTCTCATCAACTTCATGCTCGACGTTCACACGCGCGAGCACGGCTACACCGAAGTTCTGCCGCCGTTCCTGGTCAATTCGGCCAGCCTTTACGGCACCGGCCAATTGCCCAAGTTCGCCGCCGATCTGTTCAAGTGCGAAAACAGCGACTTCTGGCTCGCGCCCACGGCCGAGGTGCCGGTAACCAATCTTTATCGCGATGAGACTCTGGACGCCGATAAGCTGCCCATCAGCCTCTGCGCCTATACGCCCTGCTTCCGCAGCGAAGCCGGTGCGTATGGCAAGGACGTGCGCGGCATCATCCGCCAGCATCAGTTTCAGAAGGTGGAGTTGGTGAAGTTCACGCTCCCCGATCAGAGCCACGCCGAACTTGAGAAGCTGACTTCCGACGCCGAAGACATCCTGAGACGGCTGGGCATCGCCTTCCGCCGCGTGCTGCTGTGCACCGGCGACACCGGGTTCTCCTCGGCCAAGACCTACGACCTCGAAGCATGGCTGCCCGGGCAGAACGCGTATCGCGAGATTTCCTCCTGCTCGAATTTCGAAGCGTTCCAGGCGCGCCGCGCGGGCATCCGCGCCAAGAGCGCCAAGGGCAAGCCGGAGTTTGCGCACACGCTCAACGGCAGCGGCCTGGCCGTGGGCCGCACCTGGGTGGCGATCGTCGAAAACTTCCAGCAGGCCGATGGCAGCGTCGTCGTGCCCGAAGCCTTGCGGCCGTATTTAAACGCCGAACGGATCACGCCGCAAGCGAAGCTGACTTAAGGCTCGCAGCGCACGCGCGTATACGGATAGTCCTCGTGGCGCGGCTTGCCTTTCACCGAGCCTTCGATTCGCGCAAACAGCGAGGCGCCGTCCTTGCGGTATAGAATGCGCTGCGGATAGTCGTGGGATGGATTTTCAAACACCACTTCGTTTTCGGTCAGGCTCTTGAGGGGAAACGGCGTCGCGTCCTGGGTTCCCACGTGAGCGATATAGACGAGGCGGCCCTTCCGCTCCTCGATCCGGAGAAATTCGGAGAAGACAGTCTTTCCATCCTTAATGGTGCGGCCGAGCCCCAGCATGGTGCCGCCTTCCGGCCTGGTCCATTGTTCCTGAATCGAAGTGCCGCCGGCCTTGGCCTCCCAGCAGCCGGCAAAGAACGAAAGCCTGGCCAGATCGTCCGCCGCGGCCAGCGGCGCAAGGAGTGCAATCCACAGGTACCTCATCCCCTCAGGAAAGCACAACGGAAGCCGGTTCGCCTTCGAGACTGGCGTAACGCCGGACCAGCGCGGCCAGTTCGGAAGCCTGGAACGGCTTGGCCAGATAATCGTCCATGCCGGCGTCGAGGAACCGTTCGCGGTCGCCGGCGAGCGCGTTGGCGGTCAGTGCGATGATCGGTGTCCGGGGGCGTCCCTTTGCTGCTTCGATGCGGCGGATCTCGCGCGTGGCGCCGATGCCGTCAAGCACAGGCATGTGGTTGTCCATCAGGATCAGATCGAAATGGCCGCGCCGGTAGCATTCGACGGCAGCCATACCGTCGCCGGCGATTACGGCGGTATGGCCGAAGCGAGTCAGCAGCGCGAGCGCTACCTTTTGATTGACCGGATTGTCTTCGGCCACCAGGATGCGCAGCGCCGAACTTCGGTGTACGCCGCTTTCTTCCGGCTCCACCGCGGCTTCGCGCGCCAGGGGCGCCGCAATGTTGAACGAGAAGCGGCTGCCTGCACCGGCCCGGCTTTCCACTTCAATCCGCCCACCCATCAGCTCCACCAACTGGGCGGAGATGGCAAGGCCGAGCCCGGTGCCTCCGTGCTGCCTGGTGACGGAATTGTCGGCCTGGGCGAAAGTCTCAAAGATCAGCTTGTGTTTCTCTTCCGGAATGCCCGGCCCGGTGTCGGTCACGGCGAACTGCAGCGCCACCTTGCCGCCCTCGAGATGCCGGTGCCGGAGCGATGCCGTCACGGCGCCCTGTTCGGTAAACTTCACGGCGTTGCCGGTCAGATTGAGCAGCACCTGGCGGAGACGAACGGCGTCGCCCAACACCTGAGGCGCGTCGGAGGCTTGGCTTGTGAGGCGAATGCCCTTCAGTTCCGCCCGCGCCGCCAGCGTGCGCACCGCCTCGTCGAGAACCTGCGCCGGAGAGAAAGGCTGGCTGTCGAGTTCCATCTTGCCGGCTTCGACCTTCGACAGATCGAGCACGTCGTTCAGGATCTGGAGCAGGTTGACCGCCGAGCCGCGCAGCGTTTCCAGATAGTCGTGCTGTTCGGGAGAAAGCTCGGTGGCGAGGGTGAGTTCCGCCATGCCCAGAATGCCGTGCATCGGCGTGCGGATCTCATGGCTCATATTGGCCACGAACTGGCTTTTGGCACGGCTGGCGCTTTCGGCGGCCACGCGCGCCTTCTCCGCCTCCTGCTGCGCGGCTTCAGCCGCCTGGCGAGCGGTTTCGAGTTCCGCCAGACGCTCGGCTTCGCGCGCCCGGTCCACCATCTGCTGCCAATAGGTCAGGCAAAGACTGCGGCCCTGGACCGAAAGGTAACAGAACAGCATCGCGTTCGACACCAGGATCGACTGGCCTTGCGGGTCGTTGCGCTGCAGCGCCGCCAATTGCACGACCGGCAGTACCAGAATCAAATGGATGAACAGCAATTTGCTCGACGGAGTGAAAGCGATGACGGATGCCGCCGAAAGCCCGGTGGTCCAGATGACGTTCATCGTACAGCTCCAGTCGCCGGTGCCGTAGTAGAGCAGGCTATGCGCGGTCAGCAGGCCGGCGCTGCCCCCGGTCAGCGCCATCGCCACCACCACGCCCCACAACCAGGCCTCGCGCGACCATGCGGTTAACGGCTGCCGGTAGGAGGCGAGTACCGCCCGCAACACCAACCCGGAAACAGTCGCAATCGAGATGGCTACAAGCAGGTGGAAGTATTCGCGCGGATATCCGGTGGTCAGCCAGATGGTGAGCAGCATCGCCAGATAGACCGGGATCGAGCGCATCAACCGCGCCGCCTGATCGCGGCAATATTCGTCTTCGAGTTCCTGCCGGATCTTCGGAGGAAGACCGGCCGCACACGACGGACTCTCGACCAGGCGCATCTATGTCGCTTATCGGCGGCCGCCAGAGCCGGTATGAGAGATCTCTCCCTCGCGTGCCAGGTGCTAGGGCGGCTTCACCGTGACGGCCAGGGGGCTTCCGTCTTATGCTGGCTAAGTGGCTCACCCCTTGGCAGGCACTCCCGCGCCCGGCGAACTGCTCATCGACCCGGCGGCTTTAGAAAACCTCTACTACGGCACGCGGCCGGATCCCGCCGACCCGGGACAGCGGGTGGCGTTCGGCACCAGCGGCCATCGCGGCACCCCTGGCAACGCCACCTTCACCGAATCGCATATCCTGGCCATCACGCAGGCCATTTGCGACTACCGGAGTCAGAACGGAATCGCGGGCCCGCTCTACCTCGGCAAGGACACACACGCCGTCTCGTTCGCCGCCGAGCGCACCGCGCTCGAGATTCTGGTGGGCAATGGCGTGGAGGTCTACTTTCAGCAGGACGATGGAGTCACGCCCACTCCCGTCATCTCGCGCGCGATTCTTCGCCACAACCGGTCAGCCGGCCCGCTGGCCGACGGCATCGTCATCAGCCCTTCGCACAATCCCCCGGCCGACGGCGGCTTCAAGTACAACCCGCCCAACGGCGGTCCGGCCGATACCGGCGCCACCTCCTGGATCGAGAAGCGGGCCAACGACCTGCTGGCGAGCCGCGATTTCAAACGCACCGCTTTTGAATCGGCGCGCAAGGCCGCCTGCGCGCATGCCCACGATTTCGCCGCTCCCTATATCGCCGATTTGGCCGCCGTCATCGACATGGACGTCATTCGCGGCGCGAAGCTGCGGCTCGGGTCCGATCCGCTCGGCGGCGCGTCGGTGCATTACTGGAAGCCGATCGCCGAAGCTTACGGGCTGAACATGGATGTCGTGAACCCGTCGCTCGATGCGCGGTTCGCCTTCATGACGCTCGACCACGACGGGAAGATCCGCATGGATTGTTCGAGTCCCTATGCCATGGCGAGTCTGGTGAAGTTGAAGGATCGCTACGATGTGGCGTTCGGCAACGATCCGGATTCCGACCGGCACGGCATCGTCACGCCGTCTTCGGGCCTGTTGAATCCGAATCATTACCTGGCCGTGGCCATCGACTATCTGCTGGGCAACCGGCCGTCGTGGCGGGCCGATTCGGCCGTGGGCAAGACCCTGGTCTCAAGCGGCATGATCGACCGCGTGGTGGCGCGGCGGGGCCGCCGCCTGGCCGAAGTACCCGTGGGATTCAAGTGGTTCGCTGGTGGATTGTTCGACGGCAGCTATTGCTTCGGCGGCGAAGAGAGCGCGGGCGCGAGCTTTCTTGAAAAGAGCGGCGCCGTCTGGACCACCGACAAGGACGGACTGTTATTGAATCTGCTGGCGGCCGAGATCACCGCGCGCACCGGGCGCGATCCCGGCCTGTACTATCGGGACCTGACGGCGGAATTTGGAGATCCTCTCTACACGCGCATCGATGCGCCTGCGACGCCGGAGCAGAAAAAGAAGCTCAGCCGCCTGGGACCGGACGATGTGGCGGCGAAGGAACTAGCCGGTGAACCGATCACCGCGCGTCTCACTCGCGCGCCCGCCAACGATGCCGCCATCGGCGGGCTGAAGGTGACCACCGCCAACGGCTGGTTCGCGGCGCGGCCCTCCGGCACGGAGAACATTTACAAGATCTACGCCGAGAGTTTCCGCGACGCCGCGCACCTCGATGCGATCGTCGCCGAGGCCCAGCGCATCGTCACCGACGCGGTGTGCTGATTAGCGCTTGATGTCAGGCCGCGCGTCCGGCACGAAGCCATCGCGATTCGGCATGCGCACCTTAGGCAACGTCCGCGCGTTCATCGTGTCCTTCGGCCCGATGATGCCATTGATTTCGAGCAGGTAGGCCACGGCGGCGTAGACTTCGGAATGACTCAGCGCGCCCGGCTGGTTGAAGGGCATGGCGCGATTGATGTAGTTCCAAAGGCTGGTGGCATGCGGCCAGAAACTGCCGACGGTCTTGACCGGCTGCGCCGTGGCCAAAGTGCCCTGGCCGCCCACCAGGCGCGGTCCGACGTCTCCCATCGCCTTTTCTCCATGGCATTTGGCGCAGCGAGCCGCAAACAGCGCGCGCCCTTCGGCGGGCGTGCCCGAACCTTCCGGAAGTCCGGTGCCATCGGGCGCCACCGTCGCGCCAAGGCCGCGGATTTCCTGATCGGTGGGAGTGCGGCCGGCCCCGTGCTTCTGCGCCATCAATGGCACTGCGAGAAGAATCAGGCTAAGCGTCCGCATTGGTCACCTGCCCGCCGGCCGCAATGCGCCAGAACTTGATGCCGTTGAAGTGGTAGCCGGAGTTGGCGCCGCGCGCCGCGATCAATTGTTCCCGCGTGGGCTGCACATACCCCGTCTCATCGGTGGCGCGGGAAGCGATCGCCGCCGGCTTGGCATCCCAGCGATAGGGTAGCCGGAACCGCGTGAACGCCAACCGGAAGCGCGGTTCGTCGAGCCTGGCGTCGCGCCACGTGGCGCCGCCATCGAAAGTGATCTCCACCCGCTCGATGCGGCCGCGGCCCGACCAGGCGAGTCCCGTCAGCTCGAGTAGCGCCGGCCTGTCGAGCGTGTGCCCGCCGGAAGGAAACGTGATCACCGACTTCGCTTCCTGGGGCAGCGAGAAAAGCCGTGCCTTGCCATCGGGCATCAGGTCGCTGTATTTCGACGTCTCATCGCGCGTCATGTAGGGTTGATCGGTGACATGCAGACGGCGCAGCCACTTCACCTGCACGTTCCCCTCCCAGCCCGGCGTCAGCAGCCGCAGTGGAAAGCCCTGTGCCGGACGCAGCGGCTCCCCGTTCTGCCCGTAGGCGAGCATCGCGTCGTCTAGCGCCGCCACGATCGGCACGCTGCGCTGCATGCGGCAGGCGTCGGCGCCTTCGGCGATCAGCCAGGAGGCCTTGGGCTTCAACCCCACTTCTTCAAGCAGCAGCCGCAACGGCACGCCGGTCCATTCGCTGCAACTGGCGAGTCCATAGGAGCGCTGAACGTCCGGCCCCGTCTTGGCGCCCCATTCGCCGCCGCTATTGCCGCCGCATTCGAGGAAATGAATGCGCGAGACCGAGGGCAGGCGTCGAAGCTCGGCCATCGTCAGCACCAGCGGCCTTTCGACCAAACCGTGAATGGTGAGGGTGTGCGTGGCCGGGTCGATATCCGGAATGCC
The DNA here is from genome assembly GCA_902826685.1 of uncultured Acidobacteriota bacterium. Classification (GTDB taxonomy): domain Bacteria; phylum Acidobacteriota; class Terriglobia; order Bryobacterales; family Bryobacteraceae; genus CADEFT01. Next base: position 89,570 of record CADEFT010000015.1, on the reverse strand, counting down.
CGCATGGTGGCGCTCATAGTGCAGTGCCGACGGAGTGATGATGCCGTAGGTTTCAGCGAGCGGCGTGGCGCTCGAACCCGCTTCGGGCGTCCTGGTCTGCCGCATGGTGCGCACCGACGTCACATGGCGCGAACGCTCCCCATAGGGACCGAGAGGCGTACCCAACAGACGCGCTTCCTCGCCCTGCGCAAGCGCTCCACTTCCGAGCGCCGCGCCTAACCGCAGTGCCTGCCGCCGGCTTGTCTTTGCCATGTCTGAAATTCTACTTCAGCGGATGGCAATCGCCGGACGGGAAAATTTTGACGGTAACGGGAGCCAGGGAACGGACGGCCGCCGCCAGCATGTGCGCAGGTCCGGAGGGCAGCGTGAGGAACCGCCACTGCGCGGGGTCGTCGTCGATCTTTTCCGTAAAGCGGATCGTCGTGGCCGCGCCTTCGCCCCACTCAAACGCAAAGCCGTCAAGGGGCAGCGAAAGGCCCATGCCCCTGGCCTTGATGTAAGACTCCTTGAGAGTCCAGAAGGTGAAGAAGTCGCGGGCCGTTCGCACGCGGGCCGCTTCGCCCGGCGCAAAGAACCGCCTGGCGAGCGAGTCGAGATCGGCTGAGCGTTCCATATGCTCAACATCCACGCCCACGTCGGTCCCGCGCGCCACGATCACCGCCGAAAGCCCCTTGGCATGCGACAGATTGAATCGCAGCCAGGTGTGTTCGGCGGGAGCGGAAACGAAAGGGCAGCCGTATTCATTCGTCTCGAATTGCCAGGCCGCCGGATCGGCGCCGGCGTAGCGGGAAAGAGTGTGGCGCACCAGCGCGTGGCTGATGAGAAACTGGTGGCGCAGCGCTTCAAACGCGAAGCGAGCGTGGCGGCGGCGTTCCTCGTCCGAGAGCAGATCGAGCAGCGCGGGGGCGGGCGCATGATCGGAGGTGGCCAGCCAGATGTGCGCCTCGCCCACCGGCAGAGCGGATGGTGTCACGGCCGCACGGCGAACCCGTCGTTCTTCAGGCGCACGATCTCATTCACGGAAAGATTGCGATGGCCGCGCATTCGCAGCTCCTGCAAATCCACCGGCCGCACGCCGCGCGACCGCAATTCGATCAGCGCGCTTGAAGAGAAGGTATCGTAGCCGCCCTGCCGCAGCAGGCGCTCATATTCGGGCGTCACTCCGTGCACGCGTAGAGCGCGGGTTCTTTCATCGGGTAGCGGCGCCTGCGGGAGCGGATGAAATGCCGGGCCGGACAGAGGAATCCGGCCGCCGGCGGCCGCCTCAAAAGCAACACCGGGCTCCCACCAATTGCGCACACCCGCCTCTTTGAGACGCATCGCGAATGCGGCGTCGGGTTCGAAGACGAACCGCCCTTCCGCGCCACTGGCGGTCACCGTACCGGCGAAGTCGAACACACCCGCCGCGCGGCTCAGACGAAAGCGCAACGCGGAGCCTTCCGCGCCCAGGTCCAGAGGAGCATGCAGAACGCGCCGGTTGTCGATGAGGGTATCGGTCCGCGTCAATTCGACGCGCCAGGCTTCGCCTTCGCGCGACAGCCGGAACTCACCCGGCACCGTGGCGGCGCAAGCGGCGGAGGCGGCCAGCAGCGCGAGAAGTCGCATCGTTCAAGTCTTGGCGGGAGCGTCGGTCTTCGAAGAAGTGGACTCAGTGGACGAAGACTTGCTCTCGGCTGGCTTGCTGTCGGTTTTAGAATCGCCGGATTCGCCCGCTTTCGCGCCGCCGTTCTGTTTCGAGCCGCCGCCGCTTCTGGCGTAATCGGTGATGTACCAGCCGGATCCTTTGAATTGAAACGCCGGTGGGGAGATCAACCGCTCCAACTGGCCTCCGCAATCGTCGTGTACGGTGAGCGGTGAGTCGGAAAACTTCTGAATCACTTCAAACACGCGTTCACACTTACCGCAACGATATTCATAGAGAGGCATATCTGAATCTACTTCTGCTGAGCGGCGGCCACGGCCTTACCCGAATTCAGCACTTCAATCGCTTTCTTGAGCAGATTATCTTCGGCCGGCTTCTGCGGCTGCTGAGGCTGCGGTTCCGGCTGTTGATCGTCGTCGCTATCCACCGCCGCCTCCACTTCCGCCAGCGGAACCGAAGGAACCACGCCGGTATCCTGCAACGCCTTGCCCGACGGGGAATAATATTTGGCGACCGAAAGGATCACCGCCGCGCCGTCGTCGAGCAGAATCGCCTTGCGTACCGAAGCGTCGCCATAGGTGCGCTCGCCAATCACTTCGGCGCGCTTGGAATCGAGCAGCGCCGCCGCCGCCAGTTCCGCGCCGTTGGCCGTACCGCGGTTGGTGATCACCGCCAGCGGGCCCTTCCAAACCGTCTTGGCGCCATCGGCATCGAAATTCTGGCGGCTCACCTTCTGGCCCTGCAAGTAACCGATCAGGCCCGATTCCATAAACAGATTGGCGGCCTTCAAACCTTCCTCCGGGGAACCGGTACCGGAATCGCGCAGGTCGAGCACGATTTTCTTGGCGCCCTGTTTCTGCAGATCCGCCACCGCGGCGGCGATCTCGGCGGCCTTGCCCGCTTCGAGACTCTGCACCTGCAGATGACCGATCTGATTCTCCATCAGCTTCGCCGTTACGGCCGGCAGTTTGCTCGCGGCGCGCACCAGGGAAATTTTCTGCGGCTCGGTGGAACGTCGTACACGCAGCACCGTCAGCTCCACCGTCGAACCCGGATCGCCCTGCAACAGCATTTCGGCGTAGGCGAGGGGCATGTCGCGTGTGGTGACGCCGCCAATCGCTTCGAGCACATCGCCGGTGCTCAAGCCGGCCTTCGCCGCCGGAGAGCCGGGGATCGCGTCCACTACGTTCAGATAACCGAACTTCTTCGACAGCACCAGGCCCGCATCGGCTTTCCTGGCGTCCTTCTGCTTCAGATACTGCTTGTACTGATCCGCCGAAAGATAGCTGGCATAAGGGTCGAGCGATTCCAGAAGCCCATTCAATGCGCCCAGCGTCACGTTCTTCATGTCGGGCTCTTCCACGTAGTCGCTCTTGATACGCGAGAGCACTTCTGTGTACACGGCGATCTGCTTGTAGGCGTCTTCGGCCGGTGCGCTACGGCCCATCACGGCGCCAAGCAGCAGCAAAACCACCAGGCATGTGGAAGTGGTAACCACGAGAAACTTGAAACGGCTGTTCATTGGGGTTTCCAAAGTACTACGTCTCTAGTATACCGCAGGCTCCTTTGGTCCTATCTCGGTGGAAAGCCCTAGTTGTGAGATACTGCGACGACGGGTTGTTAACCCCGCCGCGAGATCCAAACGATGGCCTCGTCCCCACGACCTTCCCCGCCAGATCCGCCGGAGCTGCTGACCGCGCCCGGCCTTCCCGGCGCGCTGGCTCTTTCGACCGAAGCGGGTTGGAATCAGGTGCTGGGCGATTGGCAGCGGGTACAGGCGCTGTGGCCCCAGGGTTGCTTTTGCCTGCATGCCGGCGGCGTTGTGGTCTCCACCACCGCCGCCATCACCTACGACACGCGCCTGGCCTGGATCGGAATGGTGCTGACGCGGAAAGATTGCCGCGGCCAGGGATTCGCGCGGCGCCTTCTCGAACATGCTCTCGGCTTCCTCGACGCCGCTCAGGTGGAGTGCGTCAAGCTCGATGCCACCGACTTCGGCCGGCCGGTCTATCAGAAGGCAGGATTTCACGATGAGCGTCCGGTCTCGCGCTGGCTGCGGCGCAAGTCCGCGCTTTCCACCCGTCCGCCGCGGATGGAAAACTGGCTCGATACCAATCTGCAGGAAACCGACCGCAAGGTTTTTGGCGTCAACCGCGCGCGCCTGGTCGATCACCTGGCCGAAAGCGGCGGCGTGTTCGCGCTCCCCGGCCAGGGTTACGCCATCGTGCGGCCCGGACGGGCGGCCCTGCACTTCGGCCCCTGCGTGGCGGAAACCCACTACGACGCCAAGGAGATCGTGGGCGGCGTCATCAACCGCCACGGACGGGAAGACATCGTTTGGGATCTGGCCGACGACAACGAGGGCGCGGTGCGGCTGGCAATGGAATCGGGCTTTCAACGCACCCGCAAGCTGATGCGTATGTATCGCGGCCGCCCATCGCCCGAACTGGCGCACCACCCCAAGATCTATGCCCTTGCCGGCTTCGAATTCGGTTAGCCTTTAGAAGATGTCCAGCACTCTCACTCCGGTCAACGAGGCTTTGGAAGCCTACCTCCGCCAGGTGTCTCTGCGCGATTCCCCGGTCTTCGAGCGCCTGCGTCTGGAAACCAAACCGATGGAATGGGGCCGCATGCAGATCTCGCCCGAACAGGGCCAGTTCATGCAACTGCTCGTAAAAATGCTGGGCGCGAAGAAAACGCTCGAAGTGGGCGTCTTCACCGGCTACAGTTCGCTTTCGGTGGCTACGGCGCTGCCGCCGGATGGGCGCATCGTCGCCTGCGACGTCAGCGAGGAGTGGACTTCCATCGCCCGCCGCTACTGGGCCGAAGCGGGTGTGGCTCACAAGATCGAGCTGCGGCTGCGGCCCGCCAAGGAGTCGCTGCTCGCCTTGATCGCCGAGGGCCATTCCGGCACGTTCGACTTCGCCTTCATCGACGCCGATAAGGAAAACTACGACGCCTACTACGAGCTGTCGCTCACGCTGCTGCGGCCGGGCGGGCTGATCGCCGTGGACAACGTGCTGTGGCATGGGCGCGTGATCGATCCCGCCGCCAACGACGCCGATACCGTCGCCATACGGGCGCTTAACGAAAAGCTGCAGAAGGATCAGCGCGTCGATGTGAGTCTGGTGTCGATCGGCGACGGGCTCTACCTGGCGCGTAAACGCTAACCCGGGCTTTCGCCGAGCCTGGCGCGCTTGGCGTTCTGAAACTGCTTCCCGACACTGGAGGTCCGCCGTCGGCCTGCGAATTCCTCAGGCGCCACGGCGCACCCAGTAGGCCTACTTGTTCCTCCGGGCCTTGGCCGCCTGCGGTTTTGACGAACACGCGCGGAACGCAGCCACCGCGCAACCCGGAAAGCCTACGTGTTCCTCTCAAATAGCGGCCCCTGCGCCGAGCCCTTCGCGCTCCTACGTTTTGCGCTTTTCGTGGAACGCCTTCAGCCTCGGCGCCCGCATCTCGCCTTCCCAGCGCCCGAGCAGCCGCCGCATTTCCGCGGCAACCGTGGCCTGTTCAGCCAACCGGCTGTTCTGCTCCGAAAGATCTTCCGCCAGGTTGTGCAGTTCTTCCTTGCCGTTGTCCCAAACGTATTTCCAATCGCCGTCGAGAACCGCTTTGCGCATATTCTGCTGCCGCCTGTAGCGCCAGAAGACCGTGCGCGGCGCCAGTCCCCTCCGGCCCTGCCAGATGGGCAGCAGGTTCAATCCATCCAACCGCCGCGCCGCCGGCAAATTCACATTCGCCGCCGCCAGCATGCTCGCGGTGATATCCATGGTCAGGGTGACTTGGCGCGTCTCGGTGCCCGCCCGGAACCGCCCCGGCCAGCGCATCAGGCACGGAGTGCGAATGCCGCCCTCCCACAACGACGATTTCCCGCCCCGCAGCGGCTTGTTGCTCGCCACCTGGGTGCCGCCGTTGTCGCTCAGAAAGATCACCCACGTATTCGGCGCGATGGTCTTCATACTGTCGAGTTGCTTCAGCAGCGCGCCCACCTGCCCGTCCATCGCTTCCACCATTTCGGCATACGTTTTGCGGTCGGGTTTCTTCTGCTCATTGTCGCCGCGGCCCTGGTAGGGGCTGTGCGGCGCCGTGAACGGCACGTAGAGGAAGAACGGCCGATGGCGGCTGCGCGTGCCAAGCCAGTTCACCGCCGCCTCGCCGATCAGATCGGTCACGTAGCCTTCGCGCTGCACCGCCCGTCCGTTGTGATACAGCACGTTGGTGCCGTCTTCCTCGGTGTGCTTGTGATAATCGGCGTTTCCGCCAAGGATGCCGAAGTATTCGTCGAAGCCGTGCTTGTTCGGTGAGAAGCGATCGCCGTAGCCCAAATGCCATTTGCCGAAACAGGCCGTGTCGTAGCGCGACCACTTCAGGATGCGGGCGATCGAAAATTCGTCTAGCGGCAGCCCGAGGTCGCCGCGCCCGGCCAGCCACTCCGCCTCGTCGTAGCGGCCCACCGCTCCGACGCCGATGGCGCATTCGAGTCCACCGAAACGCTGTGGATACTTGCCGGTCAGCAGCGCCGCCCGCGTGGGCGTGCATTCGGGCGCGTTGCAGTAGGCGCGGGTGAATCGCACGCCGCGCTGCCCGATGGAATCGATGTTCGGCGTGCGAATATCGGTGGCGCCGTAGCACGACAGATCGGCCGAGCCCAGATCGTCGGCCACAATCAGGATGAAATTCGGCGCGCGCGTGGCGCCCTGCGCCAAAGTGGCGGCCGAACCGGACAGAAGCGTGCGTCGAGTCAGGTTCATGAACGGGCGGATTGCATCCTTGTTCGATTCTCTGTCATTCGCGCCGCGCCCGCCACAATCGCCACCGCCGCCACCACCACCGCGACGCCATTCCATTTGAGAAACGGCAAGGGCTGTTCCCATAGCCGCCAGGCGCTCGAAGCGGCCAGGGCGAGGAAAATTCCCCCCGCCATCGAAACGACATCGGTGGCGCAGGTCATCGCGATCCAGATCGCGGCCCCCACCATCAACACCGCCGCGAGCAGAGTGAATGGCACCTGTGTCCAGGCCAGCGTGCGGCTCGCCGCGGCAACGGCGGTCACCACGAGCAGCGCCACGCCCAACCGGGAGACCAGGCGCAACAGGCCGCAAGCGTAAATGGCGAACGCGGCGGTCATCACGAACGCCGCGATCAGGTCGCCGTGCAGCGCCGCCACCGCCGGAAACACGGTATCGGCACCCTCCAGATCCCACAACGGCAGCCGCCCCCTTGGACCTGGCATCCGCTGCAGCAGCCATTCCGATAGCTGCGCCACCGCGCCGGCCAGCACCGCCACCGGTAGCGCGCGCGTCCATCGGAATGCGGGCAGCCGCCGGCCCGGCGACACCATTTGCAGGAACGTGTCCACCGCCATCGCCAATCCCAATCCACCGGCCGCCATCAACACCAGTTGGCTCAGCACCGAGACCGCCACCTGGCCCAGATACGACGAGAGCGGCGTCGCGGTCGAGTAGGAGGCATAGAGCGATGGCCAATCGTTGATCTCGCCCGCCACCGCGAGCAGGAACGCGGCCACAGCCACCCCGGTGTACACGCGCCAGTGAAACCGCTGCCCTGGCGTTCCCATACGCCGCACAAACAACAGCACCAGCGGCACGATCGTCGATCCCAGAAACGCCGGCATGGCGTAGGTCGCAATCGTGGGCTTCTGAAAATCGCGTAGCCATTGTTCCGGCAGTTTGAAAAATCGCCTGAACTCACAAGCCTCCGTGCCCACCATTTGCAGTGCCACCCGCGCGCGCGCCTCGCCCGCCTGGAACGCCGGATCTTCCCAAACGAAGCTGTGATCGATGCGATTGTCGAGCTTATCTGCCTGCGAATCCACCAGCGTATAGCCGGCGATGCCGCGTGCCTTGAGCGCGTCGACGGCCAGTTGCCCGGCCTCTTCGCGCGACGGACTGGCGCCCTTGGCCTTTTCATCCAGCACGTGATCGAAGCGGTAAACCCGCCAGTCTCCATCGATATAGAAAATCCACTCTTCGGGATTCAACGGCTGGAAATAGCGCACACGCCAGATACCGTGCGCGACACGTTCCTTCACCAGGCGATTCGCTTCGGCCGCGCCCGCCTGTTGGCGCAGGTATTCAAAGTCGGTGCCGCGCAGATTGGCCGCGAAGTCCGCCGTCAGGCGCCAGGCGCCGGGATCGAGCCCGCGCCGCCGCAACTCCGCTTCCGCCAGCGCCACCGCTTGTGGCCGCGAGACCTTTACCGCCACAAAATCGCCAAACAGCACCGGACGCAGGAAGAAGGCGGCAATTCCCAGAGCGGCGGCGGCCAGCCACAGACGGGTTTCGGGCCACGGCGGGGGCAGGGCTTCGGCCAATGGCTCCGGCGCCGGTTCGGCGCGCGCGGGCTCGGGTGCGATGTGCTCGGGCTCCGCTACGAAGCCGCCATTGCGGCGGTAAAGCATGGCCGAAACGATCAGCGGCGCGGCGATCGCCAATGCCAGGATCAAGCCATGAAGGCGATAGGTCCACGCCTGTGCCTGAAACAGGAACAGGCCGATGAGAAACGCGTCGATCACGTAGTGCCACACCAGCGTCGCCACGATGCCGAAACGCAGCATCAGGTAGCCCGCCGCCACGCCGATCAGTCCCACCTCCACGCCGCGAATCCAGCCCGGCTGCTGGGGATAATTGGCGTGCAGGAATCCCCAGAGAAACGCCGGAGCCACCAGCGCGACCCATCGCCATCGCACCAGGCGCGCCACCAGCGGCACGGCCAGCAACCGGAACCAGAACTCTTCGGCGGTGGACGCCATCAGCGCGATCGCCACCGGATAGACCCACGGCATCGGCGTCGCCAACACATCCGAGTAAGAAACCTCGGCCGGGCTCCACACGCCGATCTTGGCGCCCAACAGATAGAACGCGATCAGAAACACGAGGTGAGCCGCCGCGAAGCCGTACCCCGCCATCGACGCGCGATAGAACGATCGCGTCCCCATACCGGCGCGCGTGAACGCGGCTTCTAGCGGCATCGATGGCGCAAATCGCGCAAACCAACCCGCCCCCGCCGCCGCCGGCAGCAGCACATAAATCAGAACCGCCACCGAAGCGCCCACTGCCCCCAATGCCGCCAGCAGTGCCATCTGCGGATAGGGAGTCGCGGTCTGCATGCCGTCGATCGCGAACGGCAGCGTGTTCAGCTCATTGGCGAAATTGAAGGCCGCCACCACGGCCGCGATGCGTATCAGCGGCTGCCATCGCACCTCGCCCCGTCGCAGCGCGAGCACCAGCAGGCCCAGGCTCGCCACGGCCAGCACCAGGTAGAGTCCATTCGCCAGGCCGGCATAGAGTTGATTGCTCGAACGCATGGTGGCGAAGTCGCGCTGCCATTGTTCGGGCACGTAAAGAAATTCGCGATAACGGCCGATGCGATCCCCTTGCACCACCACCGTCCGCCGCAGCGTGGCATCCTTGGCTTTGAAATTTTCCTGTTCCCAGGTGAAGACGTGATCGTCGCGATTGGGCTTGGCCTCGCGCTGTTCGGCGATGAGCTTGTGCGGCCGGGTGGTCTGGCTCAGGAGGAACGCCTCCGCCATCGCACGCGCGGCGGCCGCATCCAGCCGCGCTCCGGCCTCGGTTTCCGCCACCCGATGCTCGAAGCCGGCCAACTTGCCTTCCGGCCGCAGATGAACAATCAATTCTTCTTTTTGAGGAGGCTTGAACCAGCGGGCCCGCCAGCGCCACACGGGCACGTCCCCTTCCATCAGGCGGTTGGCCCGCTCCAGCCCGAGTTCCCGGTCCAGATATAACCGCGCTTCCTCGTCGGGATCGAACACCGTCAGGTGGCGGAAGCCGGCCGTGGATAGATTCCGGCCGCGCAGGAACGACTCGGCGCGCGCCGTAATCTCACCGCTGGTCAGTTCGAGTTTCAGCGAAGCCTGTGGAAACGCGGCGTCGTAGTTCCACCGGACAAACACGGCCGAACCCGCCAGCATCAGCAGCACGGCCAGCGCCAGGTTACGGTCGGAAGCGGAGAAACGGGTGGTCATGACACACGCAGGCCGCCGGAGCCACGCGGCAAGGCGCGGCCCATCCGGCGGCCTTTGATCGTACTACGCTTTCTTCTTCAACCGGCTGCAGGCCGTTTCCGCCGCCGTTGGATCCACGGCTTCCTTGCCTTCCTGAATGAAGCTGATCTTGCCTTCGGTATCCACCACGAAGGTGGCCCGGTTGGCGACGCCCGACGGCATCAGGATGCCGTACTTCTTCGCCACCTCGCGGTTACTGAAATCGCTGAGCATCGGGAAACTCGCGCCGGTCTGTTTGGCGAACTCTCTCAGGCTCGGCACGTTGTCCGTACTGAGGCCAAACACCTGCGTCTCATGTCCCTCGAACTTTTGGATACCAGCCTGGTATCCCTTCATCTCAGCCGTTCAGCCACCGGTAAAGGCAGCGGGGAAGAACGCCAGTACGACGCCCTTCTTTCCGCGGAAGCTCGAAAGCGTAACCTTGTCTCCGGTGGTCGATGGCAGAGTGAAATCGGGCGCCTCATCCCCCACCTTTAAGTGCGTCTTCGGTGGCGGCTGGGGTGCCTGAGCGAATAAGCTGGGCGCGGCGGCGCCGGCCAGCAGAAATGTGCCTCGTGTCATTGCGGCCTCCACTGCTGAACTTATCAGTCCACCCGGCGCTTCGCAACTTTAAGAATCTTTCACCACCTTTCATAGGTTTAACCTATGGGATCCATAGGCGAATCCGGCTGGCCCCCCGCCGCCTTGTCTCGCTATCGTCGAAACAGAGAAAGCAAGCCATGATATCCATTGGACAAACATTTCCAGCCTTTTCCGTGAAAGCCACCGTCAGCACCGACAAGAACAAGGCATTTCAGACCATTACCGAGAGCGATTTCGCCGGCAAGTGGAAGCTCTATTTCTTCTGGCCCAAGGATTTCACCTTCGTCTGCCCCACCGAGATTGCCGGTTTCGGCAAGCTGAACCGCGAGTTCGCCGACCGCGATACGCAGATTCTCGGCGCCAGCACCGATTCCGAATTCGTACACCTGGCCTGGCGCAATAACCACGCCGATCTGAAGGATCTGCCGTTCCCCATGCTGGCCGACGTGAAGCGCGAGCTCAGCACCGCGCTCGGGATTCTCGACCCCGCCGAAGGCGTCGCGCAGCGCGCCACCTTCCTGGTCGATCCCGATAACGTCGTTCGTTTCGCCTATGTGACCGACTTGAGCGTCGGGCGCAATCCGCAGGAAGTGCTGCGCGTTCTCGACGCTCTTCAAACCGATGAGCTCTGCCCCTGCAACTGGCAGAAGGGTGAAGACACGCTGAACGTATGACCCTGGAGCAGCTCAGCGAGTCCCTGCCCGCGTTCGCCAAAGATTTGAAGCTCAATCTGTCCACCGTGCTGCGCCAGCCGGAGCTCAACCCCAGCCAAACCTGGGGAACGGCTCTGGCTTGCGCGGTGGCGCTGAGGAATCCGGAACTGATCGCCACCATCACCTCGGAAGCTTCGGCGCTGGTGGAGCCCAATGTCCTCGAAGGCGCGCGCACCGCCGCCGCCATCATGGGCATGAACAACGTCTACTACCGGTTCCAGCATCTGAGCGGCAATGAGAAATACGCCACCATTCCCGCCCGGCTGCGCATGAACGGCATCCGCACCCACGGAGCCGATCCGGTCGACTTCGAGCTTTGGTGCACCGCGGTCTCGGCGGTGCATGGCTGCGGCAAGTGCATCGTCGCGCATGAGCGGGTTCTGAAGGAACGAGGCGTCACCGAGGAGCAGATCGCGGCCGCCATCCGGATCGCCGCCGTGCTGCACGGGATCGCCGCCGTCACGCCCTCCGCACTCTGAGAATCGCCTGAGGCGCCCATCCCGGTCTGTCCCATTTCGCTCAATCCGCCGATGAAATGGATGAGGACCTTTCATGAGGCGGCGCGGCCAGCGAGGCATCTTTCTTATTACCTTTGCGATTTTTGCCGTACTCCTTTTAGGAGCGGGCGGAGCGGCGCTGGACGCCGGACGGCTCTTCGTCAATCGCAATGAGGCGCAAGCCTACGCCGATGCCGCGGCGCTATCGGCCGCGCGAAAGCTGGATGGCACGGCCGGGGGCCTTCTGGCGGCGCGCGAGGCCGTGAAATCGGGCGCCAACGGATGGGACTTCGGCACGCGCGAAGTTGAGGACGCGGCGCTGGAGTTCTCAACAGCCAAGGCGCCGGAGAGTTGGATCGCCGAACCGCAGGCCGCCTCCGGCTATACGCGCGTCCGCGTCACCGCCCAAGTCAATCAGCGTCTGTTCTTCGCGCCCCTGTTTCTGGTGCGCCACCTTCAACTCGTTCGCGTGCGTGCCACAGCCGAACAGGCGCGGGCCCTCTCGTTCAAACAAGGATTGGCTCCGTTTACCGTGACGGCCCTGGAAGGCCAGGCGGCTCCTCACTTCGGGTTGCGGCCCGGGGAATCCTACGCCATCCGGTACGGCTCGTCCGGTGGATGCCGCGGCGACTCGCGGCCGTCCGCTCCCACCTGGTGGGGGCGTTCGAGCGATTCGGTGTTGCGCGAGCGTATCCTGGGCGGCGCGCAGGATGCCAGCGAACTGACGGCCGCCGGAAAACCGTTTCCCGAAGTAAGCGCCACACCGGACGCCGCGCGGGAGTTTCTCGAAATCAGGCTCGGTCAGGATACCGGCTCCGCCGCCGGCGACTATGCCTCCTATGCCGCCGCCAACGAAGGCAACGGACGCCGGCTCATGGTCTTGCCCATACAGGATCCGTCAAGCGCCACCGTCAGAGGATTCGGGATGTTCTTTCTTCTCCCGCTGCCCGAGGAATCGGGGCAGCCCTGGTGCGCCGAATATACCGGCAAAGCGTTCCTGCCGAACTCGAGCCGCCCCGGCGCGGGTGAACCGGGCGCCTACGCCGTCCGGCTGGTGAGGTAACCGGATGAGACACAGACAGCGCGGCAGTTCCATCGTCGAGTTCGCTCTCTCGGCTACGTTCTTCCTGTTGTTTTCAGGCGGTTTGTTCGATCTGGGCAACCTCTTCCTGCGCTACTACCTTCTGCAATATACGGTCCGCGGCGCCGCCGAATATGCCTCCACCGCGGTCTACGATTCCAACAACGCCACGCCCAGCGAGGCCTTCCGCCTGGCCGTCGCCAACATCGTCGTCTACGGCGAGCGGGCGCCCGGCACCAAGTCCGCCCCGCTGATTCCCGGACTCACCCGCGATCAGGTAACGGTGGATGTGAAGTTCGAAAACCGCGTCCCGGTGGCGGTCACCGTCGGCGTGCGCGAGCTCGCGGTCCGGGGATTGTTCAAAACCTACCATCTCTCGCACAAGCCAAAGCTCACGTTCCCGTACATGGGAGAGTTCGCCGGACTCTAAAGCGCATTATCCTGGTTGGAATGCGTTCCTACCGGCGCCGCTATGAAGAGATCGTCCGCCAGAACCTGACCGGTCCACCCGATGCGGCCATCGTCACCGAAGCCGATCTGACGCCGCTGCCTCCGCTGATTCAAACCTATCTTCGTAACGTTGGAGCCGTGGGCAGACCTCACGTGCATTCGTTCCGCGCCGTTTTCGAGGGCACCTTTCGCAACGGTCTCAAAGGTTCCAAGATGCCGTTCCGCTCCGAACAGGTCAACACCTTCGACCCGCCCACTCGCGCTTTTCTGATGAACGGGCGGGCCTATGGATTGCCCGCCGAAGGGTTGCATCTGTTTCAAGGCGGACGCGCCACCATGCAGATCAGGATGGCGCGTCTGTTCCAGGTGGTGGACGCGCATGGCCCAAGGATGGACCAGAGTGAAACCGTCACGCTGTTCAACGACCTGTGTCTGTTCGCTCCCGCCGCCCTGATCCGGATGCGGCAGGTTCGCTGGGAAGAGGATGGCGCGCAATCGGTGAAGGCGGCGTTCCCCCTGGTGGATCACACCATTCAAGCGCGGCTGGTTTTCCTTCCGGATGGAGACCTTGCCGATTTCGTCTCGCCGGACCGGTTCCTCTCGCAGGATGGCAAGACCTATGAAAGCTATCCATGGTCGACGCCGGTACACGCGTATGCCGAGCACGATGGCCGCCGGATTCCCAGCCTCGCCGAAGCCGTATGGCATACTCCCGAGGGTGCATTTCCCTACGGGCGGTTTCAACTCGTGGAGATTCAGTACAACCCGAAAGTCACCTGACGGCTACAAAAAGCTCCAGCGTACCGGGTTCGATTTCCGAATGTTCGAACGGAACGGAGCGCGCCTGAAAGCCCACTTCCTCCAAAATCCGCAGCCATTCGGCCCGCGCGAACAGGCCCTCAATATGCCGGTCGTGCTCGATGCGTACCGCGCCGTCTTCGCGCAAGGCGTACACATAGTCGACCGTATAGGTATCGTCGGCTGGATCCGGGTCCCAACACCACTCGAGATAGCGAAGGGCGCGGCCCGCTCCATCATGGCCGCCACAATCGGTGGACGGCCGGAAATTCTCACGGATCGCGTCCGGGCAGAACACCGCCGCGCCACCGGGGCGGCAATGGAGAAAGGCGGTCTCGACGGCCATCCGCAGATCGTCGAGGCTCGTCATATAGCAGATCGCATCGTGCAGAAAGACGCGATCGAACTGGCGGCCCAGCCGTGTGGTGCGCATGTCGCCCTGCACATGCTCGCAGCCGGGATTCAGCTTCCGGCTAACGGCCAGCATGCCGGCCGCCGGGTCCACCAAAGTGACGCGATCGAAGTGCGTCTTCAGGTGTGAGGCATTGTTGCCGCCGCCGCTGCCGAACTCCACCAGCGTGGCGGCGGGCGCCGTGCCGGAACCGAGCAGATGCTCCAGGTAAACCTTCGCTTCCTCGGCATACTCTTCCGGCGCCGAAAGCAGCGGCCACCACTCGGCCAAATCCCCGTAGAGTTTCATTTCATGGATTCGGCGACCCAATCGAGGTGCCGCTGCATGATATCGGCCATGAACTTCGGCTCGCGCGGACCATGCGGCGTGCGCGGATAGACCACCATCTTCGTCTTCACGCCCTGGCGCTTCAAGGCGTTATAAAGCTCATAGCCCTGCGACACCGGCACGCGATCGTCGGCCTCGCCATGCAGGATGAGCGACGGCGTAGTCACGCCTTTGACGAACGTCATCGGCGAGTGCTTGCGGTATTCCTCAAACGCCTCCCACGGTTCGCCTTCGAAGTAGTCGGGCAGAAAGCCGGGGATATCGGCGGTGCCCGTAAAGCTCCAGAGGTTGGTGACGGCGGCGCCCACGACGGCGGCCCGGAAACGATTGGTGTGCGTGATCACCCAACTGGTCATGAAGCCGCCATAGCTCCAGCCCATCACCGCCATGCGATCGGGATCGGCGACGCCCGTGGCGATCAGATGATCCACACCGGCCATGATGTCTTCATAATCGCCGCCGCCCCAGTCGCGCAGATTGGCGAAACGGAAGGTCTTGCCATAGCCGCCCGAGCCGCGCGGATTGGGGCGCAAGATCGCAAAGCCGCGTTCGTTGAAAGCGGCCAGCGGATAGATTCCGCCCTTGCCGAGAAATACTTCGGAGAAATGATTCGCCGGGCCGCCGTGGATGTTGAGAATCAGCGGCACGCGCGTACCGGCGCGATAGCCCACCGGATACGTCAACAGCCCTTCCACCGCCAGGCCGTCTTTCGATTTCCACCCGATCGCCTTGGTCTCGCCCAGCGGCGGCAGAGCGAGCCCTGTATTGGCGCGGCTCACCTGCACCGGCTCGCCAGAAGGCAGCTTCGCCACGAAGGCTTCAGGCGCTTCGCTCGAAGACTCCTTGGCGAAACCCCAGAAGTCCGCCTTCCCGTTCACATGGGCGTTGGGTCCGTAGCCAGCGAAGAACGTACCCGTGCGCGGCTCAAATAGCAGCTTCGGCGGACCATCGAGCGGCATCTCATACAGCGCCGACCGCGTGTGCTTCATCTCCGAAAAATAAAGCCCCGTCGAAGCCGCGTTCCAGCCAAGCAGCAGCGGCCTCTCATCGGCGGTGGCCGCCAGTTGGCGAACCGTGCGGTCGCGCCGGTTCAGAATCGCCAGGCGCGCCACACCCGGCCATCGCGCGCGATCGGGCGTCTGTACGAATGCTACGTACCGGCCGTCGGGCGAGTAGTAAGGACGGCTTTCCGACGCCGGTGTCCTGGTGAGGTCGCGAACTTCGCCGCCATCCACCGGCACTTCCGCCACATCGGAATTCACCCAGTAATCGGCGCCCGGAGCCGGCCAGTGCTCAAAGACGACCGAGCGCGAGTCGGGCGACCAGGCCAGATCCACGGCGTGACGCGCGCCGCTGGTCAGCCGCTTGGGAGCCGCCGGCTGCTCCCCGATTTCCAGCAGCCAGATGGCGTGGTTCTTCGGGTTCTCGTCAATGACGCGAAAATCCGTTTTCTGCTTGACGCGCTTTTCCTGATCGGCCGATGTTTCGGCCCCGGCGAAGGCGATCCACTTGCCATCGGGGGACGGGGCGAACGCCCCGATGGAGCCTTTCCACTTCGCCAGCGGACGCGCCTCGCCGCCATCGGTTGCCGTGCGCCACAGGTTGTCGCCGCCGGCCCGCGCCGAATGGAAATGGAGGAACTTCGAATCGGGCGAAAACGATGGCGCCGACGAGCTTTTCTCGCCGAACGTCAATTGCCTCCGCCACGAGCCATCGGCCGCCGCAAGCCACACCTGCGACACCTGCTCGCTACGCTCTTCCTCCATTACGTTCCGGGTTTGGGTGTAGGCCACCAGTGCCCCATCGGGCGAGGGGATCACTCCGCCTATCGTTTGAACTTTGAGGGAAAGCTCCGGCGTCCAGCGATCCTGCGCCGAAAGAATGCCTGCGAGAACGAACGCGCGCATCAACATGGAATCAAGTCTACGGCGGCGGCTACGCTGCCGCAATCGCAATATACTTAACGATAGCTTCATGCCTCTCTCCGTGGTGCTGATTCTGTTCTCCGGCTTGACCTTTGGCGCCGAACCGCCGGAGTTCTTTGAAGCCCGTGTACGTCCGCTGCTGGCGCGAAACTGCTACGCCTGCCACACAACATCGAAGATGGGCGGCCTGCGCGTGGATTCACGCGCCGCCCTCATCGCAGGCGGCAAGTCCGGTCCGGCCCTGGTGCCCGGCGATGCCCAATCCAGTCTTTTGATGCAGGCCGTCGAGCGGCGCCATGCACGGCTGAAGATGCCGCCGCAAGAGAAGCTGAAGGCGGAAGAGATCGCCGATCTGCGCACCTGGATCGAAGCGGGCGCGGCGTTTCCGGAAAGCAATGCCGCCAAGGCCGATGGCCGCTCGTTCTGGGCGTTTCAGCCGGTGCGGGCGGTTGCACCCCCGCTGCCTCGCGATGCGGCCTGGGCGCGCAACGATATCGACAAATTCCTGCTTGCGCGTCTTGAAGCGGAAGGATTGCGCCCGGCACCCGAAGCCGATCGTGCCACGCTGCTCCGCCGCGTTACCTACGACCTGACAGGTCTGCCGCCCACTCCTTTCGAAGTCTCGGCCTTCCTGGCCGACCACACGCCCGCCGCCTATTCGCGCGTGGTGGACCGCCTGCTCGCCTCGCCCCACTACGGCGAACGCTGGGCGCGGCACTGGCTCGACCTGGCCCGCTATTCCGATGGCAGCCAGGGAGCCCGCGACGATTCCCCTTATCCAAACGCGTTCCGCTATCGCGACTGGGTGGTGAATGCGCTCAATCAGGATCTGCCCTACGATCTGTTTCTGAAAGCGCAGATCGCCGCCGATCAACTTCCGGATGCTCCCGCGCACCTGCCCGCGCTTGGATTTCAAACCATCGGCGAGAGCGATAACGATCGCGTCGACGTCACCACTCGCGTCATGCTGGGTCTGACCGCCGGCTGCGCCCAGTGCCACGACCATAAGTTCGATCCCATTCCCGCTCGCGACTACTACTCGCTGCTGGGTGTCTTCAAAAGCAGCAAGACGGGTGAACATCCGCTGGTGGCGCCGGAAGTTGTGAAGGCTTACAAGGAAGCCAAGCGGCGTTCGGAAGACAAACAGGCCGAGATCAAAGCGTTCCACGACCGGCAAATCGCGCAGGTGGTGGACATCCTCGCGTCGCAAACCGCCGCCTACCTGGTTAGCGTGTGGAAGAAGGAAACGCCCGCCGATCTGGACGCGCCGACGCTCGAGCGCTGGCGGGCCTATCTGGCGAACCCCAGGAAAGAGCATCCTCACTTCGACCCCTGGTTTCGCCTGATGGCGCGCGGCAATGCCACCGAAGAGGAAGTGCGCGCGGTCGCCCTTCAGATGCAGGAAGCGGTGCACGCCTTGCTCGCCGAACGCAAAGCCATCGACGATCGCAACCACGTCAAGCTCGGCGGCATCGAAGGCAAGAAAGACGAAAGCAAAGTCATCGCCACGCTGGTCGATGCTCTCCCCATCGACAAGTTCTATTTCTGGCGCGACCTGGCGTCCCCTCCGTTCAAATCGGAAGACATCCGCTTTGGCGGAGGCGTGTATTATTACGACGCCAAGAGCGTGACCCGTTTCCTCGATCCGCGCTGGCAGCGCTATGCCGAGCGCTTGCGGGCCGAAGGCGATGCGCTCAAGAAGGCGATCCCCGAGTTGTATCCGTTCTGGCACGTGCTCGAAGATTCGAGCCAGCCGAAGAACATCCCCGTCGCGCTGCGCGGCAATGAACAGACGCCCGGCGAGGAGGCGCCGCGGCGGTTTCTTTCCGTGCTGTGCGAAGGAGAGCCGCCGCTATTCCGCTCCGGCAGCGGACGTCTGGAACTGGCCGAGGCGATCGCCAGCGCCAAGAATCCGCTCACCGCGCGCGTGATGGTGAACCGTTTGTGGAAACATCATTTCGGCGAAGGCCTGGTGCGCACCACCAGCAATTTCGGCCAGTTGGGCGACCGGCCCACGCACCCGGAATTGCTCGATTACCTCGCCGCGCGGTTCGTCGCTTCCGGCTGGTCGCTCAAAGCCATGCATCGCGAGCTTCTGCTTTCCCGGGCCTATCGGATGTCGTCGGAGGAAAGCGCGGCGGCGAGAGATAAGGATCCCGAAAATCGCCTGCTATCGCACGCCAACCTCCGCGAGCGTCTCGATGCCGAGTCGCTGCGCGATTCCATTCTCGCCGTGGCCGGAACGCTCGATGCGGCCACCGGCGGGCCTTCGGCTCCGCTCGAATCGAGCCGCCGGCGCACGCTCTATGCCACCGTCAGCCGCTCGAAGCCGAACCGCACCCTGGCGGCGTTCGATTTTCCCGATCCCAACGCCTCCGCCGAAAGCCGCATGGTAACCGTGGGCCCCATGCAACGGCTGTTCTTCCTCAACTCGGCCTTCGTGGCGGAACAATCGAAGGCACTGGCGGCGCGTCTGAGCGAGCTCGCCAACGAGGATCGCGAACGCATCGCCAAAGCCTATGTGTTGCTTTATGGCCGGCCGGCCGCCGAAGAAGAGATCCGGCTCGGCCTCGAATTTCTGAACGCCAAGCCGGCGGCGTGGCCGCAGTACGCGCAGGTCTTGCTGACCGCGGCCGAGTTCAGCGCGGTGAAATAAGGAAGTGAGCATGAATAGAAGAGAAGCGCTTCAGATGCTCGGATGCGGATTCGGTTCCGTGGGTCTTGCCGGCGCCATCGAACAGAAGCCTCACTTCCCGCCCAAAGCGAAGCAGGTGATTTTCCTGTTCCTCAACGGCGGCATGTCGCAGGTGGATACGTTCGATCCGAAAACGGAATTGACCCGGCAGAACGGCAAGCCGCTGCCCGGTCCCAAGCTGCCAACCGACAGCGCCACCGGTAACCTGATGGCTTCGCCGTTCCGTTTCTCCAAATGCGGGCGGAGCGGCATCGAGGTCAGCGAGGTTTTCCCGAAGGTGGGCGCGATGATCGACGATTTCGCCGTCGTCCGCTCCTGCTATGCCGATAACGGCAATCACGGCCCTTCCCTGATGTTGATGAATACGGGCCATCAGTTGTCGGGCCGCCCGTCGATGGGATCGTGGATCACCTATGGCCTGGGCACGCTCAATCGGAACCTGCCCGGCTTCATCGCCCTTTGTCCCGGCTATCCGGTGATGGGGCCGCGCCTGTGGACCTCCGGTTTTCTGCCCAACGCCTATCAGGGCACCTACGTCCCCAACAGCGAGCGCACACCGGAAAAGCTGGTGCAGAACATTCGCAACGCTTCGCTCACCATCGATGAGCAGCAGCGGCAACTGGCACTGCTCGATCGTTTGAACCATCTCTATCTCGGACGTTCCGGAAATCAACCCAAACTGGCCGAAGGCGTGCAAGCCATGGAAGTGGCGTTCCGCATGCAAATGGAGGCGCCCGAAGCGTTCGATCTCGACAAGGAATCGCCCGTCACGCGGGAGCGCTACGGCGACGACGATTTCGGGCGCGGATGCCTGCTGGCGCGCCGCCTGGTGGAGCGCGGCGTGCGCATGGTGCAGGTGTACTTCGGCGATTCGCAGCCTTGGGACAGCCATGAGGACATCAACTCCCACCGTGGCCTTTCGCGTATCGCCGACGCGGCCATCGCCTCGCTGGTGGAAGATTTGAAGGCACGCGGCCTGTTCGATTCCACCTTGTTAATCGTGGGCACCGAGTTCGGCCGGACGCCGATGATTCAGAGCGCCGGGCAGCTTCGTATCAATCAGGGCCGCGATCACAACGTGCACGCGTTCACCACGCTGCTTGCCGGCGGTGGCATCAAGGGCGGCGTCGCCTATGGCGCTACCGACGATTTCGGCTATCGCGCCGTGGATAAGCGGGTGCACCCGCACGACCTGCAGGCCACCATTCTGAACCAGTTGGGACTCGACCACACGCGGCTGACCTATCGCTACAGCGGCCGCGATTTCCGCCTCACCGATGTCGGCGGCCAGGTGATTGGCGGGATTCTCGCATGAGGCTGAGCCGCCGGCGGTGGATGGCGGCGGGTCTGGTGGGCCTCGCGCAGGCGCAGACGGAACGTCCTGTCCGGGTGGCCATGCTCGGCGTGGGTAATCGCGGAACCAGCCTGATGCGAACCATGCTTTCCCAACCGGGCGTCGACGTGCCCGCCGTTTGCGATGTAAACGAAGAGCGTGTTTCCCGTGCCCAGGAACTGGTGGCGAAGACCGGCCGCGGAAAGCCTGAAGGCTATCAGCGCGGCCCCGAGGACTACCGGCGCCTGCTCGACCGCACCGATCTCGATGCCGTCATCGTCGCCACGCCCTGGCAATGGCACACCAGGATGGCCGTGGCCGCCATGAAGGCCGGCAAGTATGCGGGCGTCGAAGTGCCGGCCGCGCTGACGGTCGAAGAATGTTGGGAGCTGGTCGACACCTCCGAGAAGACCGGCGTGCCCTGCATGATGCTCGAAAACGTCTGCTACTTCCGCAATGTGCTGATGGTGTTGAATCTGGCGCGGCAGGGCGTGCTCGGCGAATTGCTCGATGCCGAAGCCGGATATCAGCACTATCTGCCGGACCATCAGTTCACCAGCACGGGCGACCTCACCTGGCGCGCCGTCTATGCCGCCGAACGCAACGGCAATCAATATCCGACGCATCCCATCGGACCGGTCGCCTGGTGGATGAATATCAACCGCGGCGATCGCTTCACTTATCTCAATTCCATGAGTTCGCGGTCGCTCGGCCCCCATCTCCATGCCGAGCGGAAATTTGGCAAGGACCATCCCGCGGCCAGGCGTGTGTTCGCACAAGGCGATGTGAACACCACGCTCATCCGCACCGAGAACGGGCTCACGGTCACGCTTTACTACAACACGCAGTCGCCGCGGCCTTACGACCTGATTCTGCGGCTGCAGGGTACGCAGGGCATCTACTCCGGTACGCTCGACAAGATCTACTTGCAGGGCCGCAGCCCGAAGACCAAAGGCGGCGAGCCGGAGTGGGAAAGCACCGCGCCATACTTCGAGCGATACGAACATCCGCTATGGACGCGGTTGAGCAAACTGGCCGCCAACTCCGGACACGGCGGAGCCGACTACATCACCCTGCACGAATTCCTGCGCGCCGTGCGTCATAAAACACAAACGCCCATCGATGTTTACGACAGCGCTACCTGGAGCGTGATCGTCCCCTTGACCCAGCAATCGGTGGCGGCTCGAGGAGCGCCCACCGATTTTCCCGATTTCACGCGCGGGCGCTGGCGTACCGCCAAGCCACTTGCCGTGGAATAGCCGCTCAATCCAGCCGCTTGCCGTCCGGTCCCCAACCCTTGGGGCAGAAAAACGATTCGCTTGGCGCCTGGTAGCGGACCCTGGCCAATTCCGGCGTCTCCAGCCGCGCGTGGCCGCGAATCCGCGATTCCAGCGCGAAATCGAGCATCCCGCTGGTGAGCAGCGTCCGTTCCACCGGGTATGGCGCCTTGCCGGTCTCAAACATCCGTTCGATGTTCTTCACCAGGCATCCGAAGTGATGATGCGGGCGTCCGTTCTGCAAATCCATCAGAACGGTTACCGGCGCCGCCCGTCCTTCCACTTCTAACGCCACCGTGAAATCTTCGAGCATGCCGGTCATCAGGAACGCCGCCGCGGTGAGTCCATCGGCGTATTCGACGACGAACACCGATGGCGACTTCACCAGTTGTTTCGCGTCGCCTCGCTTGCGCGTGTTGCTGCGCGTGAGCGCGGCTTCGAACAGTTGCTTCGCCCAACCCGTGCGCTCCAGATAGTCCCAGCAGGCCTGATTCTCCAGGCATTGCACGGCGCGCACGCCGGTTTCGCCGCCCTTGCGGCGCTCCGTCATGCATTGCAGCGCTTCGAGCAGGTGGAAGCCGTAGATATCGAGCCCGCTGTAGGAGATCGCCACCGCGCGCTTCTGCGCCGCACCGGACGGAGCGTCGATGGCGGGTTCGCGCCGCGCCACCGGAACCGACGAGCCGGCGAGCATGGGGAACTTCAACTCCCGCGAGATCTCCACCATCCGCCGCGCCTGCCGGAAGTTGAACGAAAGATGCTTATCGTTGAAAACCGGCACGGCCCTGCGGCTCTGCCGGAAGACATCGGCGATCTTGAGAAACATCTCAAAGCGCGGATACAGCGTCTGCTCCTTGTCGTTCATCGGATAGCTGCCGTGCTCGCCGATCAGCAGCACGCCATCGACGGCGAGTTCGTCCCCGCCAAGAGTCAGCGCATCGGCGACGGTGCGGAAGATCGGAACTTTGTATTTCGCCGCCCGCTCCCGGCTCATGTCCTGCTTGGGCACCTGCTCGGTAAACATCGAAACGATCTTCGAGCGCGGATAGGGCGGCCGGTCGTCCTGGTTGAAGCCCTCCAGGTATTTGCCCACCACGACGTCGGCATGCGAGCCGGGCCGGTATTCGGTGATGATGGCGGCGATCTTTTTGGGCGTGGGGCTCTGCGCGGCGAGCGCGGCGCTGGAGGCGAGAAAAGTGCGTCGATTCATGACAAATCTAATATAATATACATATATGAGCCAAGTGACGATCTATCTCGACGATACACTGGAGCAAAGAGTCCGGCGCAGCGCGAAATCGGAGGGCATCTCCGTCTCCAAGTGGATCGCTCAAAAGATCGAGGCGAACGAAGCCAAAGTCTGGCCTCGACACGTGCTGGACTCCTTTGGCACATGGAGCGATGTCCCGGATCTGGGCCGTATCCGGTCAAATTACGGCAGGGATGCGCGCCGCGCGAGGCTCGACTGATTCATGTTTGCGTTGGATGCGAACACCATTATTCATGCGTTCCAGGGCAGAGGCAATGTGGCCGCTCGTCTGGCGGCGGTTTCCCCGGATCAAATCGCCGTGCCATCGATCGCTCTTTACGAAGTCGAGCAAGGCGTACTTCGCTGCAATAATGTTTCCCGCCGGCAGCGGCAACTGGCCGAACTCATTCGCGTGTGCCGCATCCTGCCGTTCGACGCTCGCGCGGCTTCGGCCGGCGCGCGTTTGCGGATCGATCTGGAGAGGCTCGGCTCGAAGATCGGTCCTTTGGATACCTTGATCGCCGCTATGACGCTGGTGAACGGAGCCATCCTGGTCACCAACAACACGCGGGAATTCGGTAAAGTGCCAGGGCTTGTACTGGAAAACTGGTTCCGTTAGCGCTTCGACGGCGACTTCGGTTTCGCGCCGCTCTTCAAGATCAACTCCGTCAACAGGTCCACCGCCTTGTCGATGGGCAGGATGTCCGCCAGGTCGATGGGCGTGCGCCCGGCGGCGTTCTTCTCATCGAGCGGCGCACCCTGAGCGGCCAGAAAGCGGATCACTTCGCACACCCGTTCCTGCCCTTCCTGCGTCGCGCCTCCCGAGTTGCCGGTGACCGCGGCGTGCATGAGCGTGGTGCCGTTATCGGTCACTGCCTTCGTATCGGGATCGAGGCCATGGGCGAACTGAACCACCGCCACGCGTCCGCTGCCGGTGGCGGCCATCAGGAAGGTGCTGGCGTCCTGTGCCTTCACCTTCGGATCGGCTCCCGCGTCGATCAGCGCCCGCATCGTCTCGATATGGCCGGCGCGGGCCGCCATCAGCAGCGGCGTCTGCTCTCCGATGGGGCGGCGGAAAAACGGCGCCGCACGCATCTGCTCCGGGGTGATCCTGGGACTTCTCGCGTCCACCTCGGCGCCGCGCGCCAGAAGATCCTTGACGATCGGCAGGCTGCCATTCTGCGCCGCCACGTGGAGCGGCGTATTCCCGGCGCGATCCGCACGCTTGGCATCGGCGCCCGCCGCCAGCAGCTCCGCCGCCGCCTTCGAGGCGCGATGGGCCACCGCCGACATTAATACGCTGTTGCCGTCGGGCAGCACCTGGTTGGCGTCGCCCCCGGCGGTTACCAGTGCCTTGACGCCGCGCCCGTCGTCTTTTCCCGCCGCAAAGGCCAAGGCTCGAAACCCGCCGGTCGAGATGGCTTTCACGTCGGCGCCGCGCGCGATCAACAATTCCACAATCGCGGAGTGGCCTTCGGCCGCGGCCCACATCAAAGCGGTCTGCTTCTTGCGGCTTTCGGCGGCGTTCACTTCGGCCCCGGCGCCGATAAGCGCCCTCACGGCCTCCACACTGCCCGAGCCCGCCGCAATCATCAGCGCCGTTTCCCCGTTCCAGCGAGCGGCCTTCGCATCGGCTCCCGCTTTCAACAGCCGCTCGACCAGTTCCGCATCGCCGTTCATCGCGGCTAACGTAAGGGGCGATTCGCCGTATTCATTGGCGGCGTTGACGTTGGCGCCCGCGGCAATCAGCTTCTCCGCCAGCGCGCGATCGCCGTTGTGCGCGGCCCAGGCAAGCGCGGTCGCGCCATCCGGCTGCGCGGCGTTCACGTCGGCCCGCTCGCGCAGCATCGCTTCCACCGCCGCCGGATCGCGGCGCTTCACCGCGTCGAGCAGACGCAAGTCCGCCGCGCACGCGGCCACACCGAAAGCGATCGCAAAGAGAATCACAACTGCGCCAGGCGGCCCGTGCTGTCACCCAGCCGTTCGCACGGCACACCGGCCTTGTCGAACATGTTGAGGAACAGGTTGTTCAGCGGCGTCTCGCTCGAATAGACCAGATGGCGGCCGCCCTCGAACAGCTTCGTGCCCGCCACCAGCGCGATCGGCAGATCGTGATGGGTGTGGATATTGGCATCGCCCAAACTGCTGCCGTAGCAGATCATCAGATTGTCGAGCAGCGTGCCGTCGCCATCCGGAGTCGACTTCATCTTCTCCAGGTAGTAGGCGAAGGTGCGCACCAGGTGCGCGTCGATCTGCGCCACCTTGGCGATCTTTTCCGGATCGTTCATGTGATGCGTCAGCGAGTGGTGCCCATCGGAAATCCCGATGGCGCGATAAGGACGGTTGCTGCCGGCGCGGCCCAGCATGAACGTGATCACGCGCGTCAGGTCGGTCTGGTAGGCAATCGCCTGCAGGTCCACCATCAGCCTGGCGTGATCCTCGAATTTCTCCGGAGCCCCGGCGGGCCGTTCCATCTCCGGCACTTTCAGTTCGGCGTTCTGCTGCTCGGCTCTCTCGATACGCCGCTCGATGTCGCGAATCGCGTCCAGGTATTCGCTCAGCTTGCCGCGGTCGCGCGGCCCCAGTTTGGTCTGCAACCGGCCGATGCTGCCCGAGACGTAATCGAGCAGGCTGCGCTGTTGCGCCATCCGCGCGGCGCGCGAGGCGGCATCGTTACTTTCGCCATCGCCGAACAGGCGTTCGAAAATCGCCCGTGGATTCGGCTCCATCGGCAACGGAATCGCCGGCGTCTTCCAGGAGACCGTGTTCGTATAGGCGCAACTGTAGTTCTGGTCGCACGCACCCGCCAGCCCCGGCGATTCGAGCGCGATTTCGAGCGAGGAAAGTTGTGTCGCCTTGCCCAACTCTTTCGCCGCCCATTGATCGGCTGAAATGCCGCATCCGATGTTGGTCTCGGACCGTTTGGGGTGCACGCCGGTCAGCCACGTGGCGCCCTCGCGCGCATGATCGCCGGGGCCGTCGCCAAGCGCGCGTCCCTGCACCTGCGCCAGGCCCGTGAACACGTTCAGGTATTGGCGATACGGCTCAAGCGGCTTCATCGTCGGCGTGAACTCGAAGCCCGAGCCCTTGGCCTTGGGCGTCCATTGGTCCATGATCATGCCGACCGGGTGATAGAGGAACGCCATCCGCACCGGCCGGGCGGTCTGCCCTCCCGCAAGCGCGGGCGTCATCGAATCGAGCACGGGCAGCGCCAGCGATGCGCCCACCCCTCGCAGCAGGGTCCGGCGCGATAGTGCTTTCTTGCTGATGATCATTTGGTTGATGCCCTTCTCATTTGAAATGGAGCGCTCTCCACGATCGCTTCCACCAACGCCGACATCCGGTAGTCGTCGCGCGCCGCCTGCCGGGCGATCGCACGCACCGTAGGCTTATCGTACAACTCCACACCGCGCCCCAGCGCGTAGGTCAGAAGCTTCTCGGTCACGGTTAGCACGAACTCATCGCGATGCTTCTCAAGCAGCAGTTTCCGCAGACCTGCCGGGCCCTGAAACTCAGTGCCGTCCGGCAGCGTGCCCTTGTTGTCGATGGGAACGCCCGCGTCTTCGCTGCGCCATTCGCCCACCGCGTTGAAGTTCTCTAAGGCGAAGCCGATCGGGTCCATGCGCCCGTGGCAGGAGGCACAGACCGGATTCTTGCGATGCTCTTCCATGGCCGCGCGCAGGCTCACCGGTTTCCCATCGTGCGATTTCGTTTTCACTTCCGGCACGTCGGCCGGTGGCGGCGGTGGCGGCGTGCCCAGCAGGTTTTCGAGAATCCACTTGCCGCGCTGCACAACCGAAGTGCGATTGGGATAGGAGGTCACCGTCAGCACGCTGCCCTGCCCCAGCAGCCCCCGGCGGTTGGCATCGGTGACTCGCGCCTTGCGGAAGTGCGCGCCGTAAATGCCGGGCATCCCGTAAAATCGCGCCAGCCGCTGGTTCACGAACGTATAATCGGCATCGAGCAGCGCCAGCACGCTATGGTTCTCGCGGAAAATGCTGGCGAGGAACAGTTCCGTCTCGGTGCGGAAGGCGCCGCGCAGCGGCTCGTCGAAGTTGGAAAAGATGTCGGCGTCCGGCTTGGCGCCGTCAAGGGTGCGCAGGAACAGCCACTGTCCGCCGAAATTGCGGATGAGCGCATCCGATTTCGGATCGAGCATCATGCGCCGCACCTGCGCCTTGCGCACCGCCGGATCCCGTAATTGGCCGGCTTCGGCCAGCTTGAGCAGTTCGTCGTCGGGAACGCTGCTCCAGAGGAAGAAAGAAAGCCGCGAGGCGAGTTCCAGATCGCCCGTGCGATAGACGCTCCCCGGCGCCGCACCGGGCGGGTCGGGCTCGAAACGGAAAAGAAAATCGGGCGACACCAGCACGGCCTCCAGCGCCGCCTGAATCCCTTGATCGAAATCGCCGTCCGCGCGGCGGCGTTTGTTGTAGAACGCCATCAACGGATTGATGTCGGCGTCCGTCACCGGCCGCCGGAACGCCCGGCGCGCCAGGTTGGCCACGATGGTTCGCGCGCAAGGCTCCTCGTCCTTCGCCACCGGTTTGCAGAGGAAAATCTTCCGCCGGCTGGGTGTATCGCCGCGTCCGGTGGGTTGGAACGGACCCGCGATCGTCACGGTCGCGATTTCCGGCGTCGTGCGCTGCGTCACCAGGAACCGTTTGAGCCGTTCGCCGTCCAGCCGCAAATCCATTTCCGCGGCGGGGGCGGGCGCCGGTTCCGCGGCTGGCCCGCGACGTCCCACTACGGGCGCGGAGATTTCCGCCTTGGCCGACTCACGCAGGAACGCGGCGGAGATAAGATGCGATCCGGCCTTCACCGGCAGCCGCAGCTTATAGGCGCCCCTTGCGCGGTTCTCTTCCGAGGCCCCGGCGAGTTGGATTTGAAATTCGTATTCGGCGTCGAGCGGAAAGTAGTGTTCGACCGCCAGGCCGCCGCGCGAGCCGAAGGGCACCTCTTCGCTTTGCGGCGTCCGTCCCTGCGCGCTGAAAGTCTCTTCCCCCGGCTTCACCGCGAGATCGCCCACGGCCAGCCGCGCGATCCCCCGCGCCGCCGACAGGTAGCGCTCCACCAGCGCCGGCGACATCGACAACAGGTCGGCCATGTTGTCGAACCCGCTGCCCGATTCATCCACCGGAAACTTCTCGCCCGGCTTGGTATCGACGCCCAGCAGGTCGCGAACGGCGTTGCTGTATTCGGTGCGGTTCAACCGGTGCGGCATCGGCGCACCCGGATTCGGAGTGGAGGCCGCCGCGCGATCAAGTGCCGCCTCCAGGCGCTTGCAAAACTCCGCGACGGTGGCCGCGTCGGGACGAGGCAAACCCGCCGGAGGCATCTGCCCCGCGCTCACCTGCCGCAGCACACGCTCCCAGATGCCCGCGCCGCGGCCCGGATTATCCGCGTCCAACCCTTCCAAAACAAGGCCGGCCGTCTTCAGCTTCTGGTTGTGGCAGCCAACGCAGTACTTCGCCACCAGCCCAGGCTGCTGCGCGAGGATCGGAAATGCCAGGGCGAAGATCGCCGCAACGAGACGCATCTGTCTTCGTTTCTGAGAATATCACTCCGCCCCGCGTGGCGGCGCGCGGCCAACCCTACTTGCGGATCGTCAACGGCGCCTCGCCCTCGCCCGTGAATTGGCCGGCCTTGCCCTTGGGATCCTTCTCCGACTTGCCTTTGGTCTGGCCTTCGCTCTTCTTGCTCTTTCCGGTACCCGATGCCATGCTCTTCTGAACCGCTTTTTTCTTCGCCCTGTTGGGTTCCTTCCGCAACATAGAGAGCACGACACGAAGCGCCGTTACCTCACCCGCCACCACTCCATCATCTTCCGGAACGCCTCCCCCCGATGGCTCACCGCCAGCTTCCGTTCCGCCGGCGCCTCCCCGAAAGTACACCCAAACGGCGGATAGTAAAACATCGGGTCATACCCGAAACCATTGGCTCCGCGCATTTCATCGAGGATCTCGCCTTCCACCGCGCCGGTCCAGGTCCCCAGCACCTGTCCCTTTTCGGCCAACGCGATGACACACCGGTACCGGGCCGCGCGATTCGGCCGATCCTTCATCCGTTCAAGCAGCAGCCGGTTATTATCGCCGTCGGCCGCCCCGTCGCCCGCGAAACGGGCCGAGTAGACGCCAGGTGCGCCGTCAAGGGCGTCCACCACCAGCCCCGAATCCTCCGCCATCACCGGAGCGTCCTCGAACTGGCTGTAGTAAAGCGCCTTGACAATGGCGTTTGCTTCGAACGTGGCCCCGTCTTCCAACGGAGGCGGAATCTCCTGCAAATGCGGCAGCGCTTCCAGGGTGAGCAGGCCCGCCGCCGCTTGCCGGAATTCGCGCAGTTTGCCCGGATTCGTCGTCGCGCAGTAAAGGATCACGCCGCCTCGAGCGCCCTCTTCTGCAGGGCCACCAGTTCGGCGATGCCCTTGCGTGCCAGCACCACCAGCGCCGCCATCTGCTCGTCGGTGAATGCATTGCGCTCGGCCGTCGCCTGAAATTCCACGAACTGGCCCGCTCCGGTCAACACCACGTTGGCATCTACGTCGGCTTTCGAGTCCTCTTCGTAGCACAGATCGAGCATCGCCTTCCCGTCCACCATACCCACGCTCACCGCCGCCACATGATCCCGGATGGGAGACGTTTTCAGCGTGCCGTAAGTCACCAGTTGCCCGATGGCCGAGGCCAGCGCGACATAGGCACCCGTGATCGACGCGGTGCGCGTACCGCCGTCGGCTTGAATCACGTCGCAATCGACGATCAGCGACCGCTCGCCCAGCGCTTCCAGATTCACTACCGCGCGCAGGGCACGCCCGATGAGCCTTTGAATCTCCAGCGTCCGCCCCGATTGCCGGCCCTTGGCGACCTCGCGCGGCGTACGGGTGATGGTCGCCCTCGGCAGCATGGAATATTCCGCCGTCACCCATCCCTTGCCGGTACCGCGCAGAAACGAGGGCACCGTATCTTCGAGCGTGGCGGTACAGATCACGCGCGTATTGCCGAACTCAATCAGGGCGGAGCCTTCCGCCGTCACCAGATAACCGGGCTGGATGCGCACCGCGCGCATTTCATCAAGTTGGCGTTGATCGACTCGCATTTGCCTCGTTTCTACCGGCCGCCTGAGGAAAGCGCGGCGTAGAACAATATGGACAGCAAGGCCATACCGGCGAGAATGACGATCGCGCAGGGAGCCATGCCCACCCGCTGCGTCGCGGTCGCGGACTTCTTCCGGCCCGCCGGCTTCAGCTTTGCCATTCCCAACATGGTACCAGCAGGTCCCGAAAACAGGCTGCGAACGGCTCGCAAAACGGTTAAGATTTGACGGTAGAGTTGTACCCATCATGCCAGTGAGGATTGAAATCGCCGATGGCCCCTTTGCCGGGAACTGCTATCAGTTGAACGAAGGGGAGTGCCTCACCGTCGGCCGCACTTCCAAATCGCAGTGCGTGTTATCGCACGACAACTACCTTTCCGGCCTTCACTTTCAAATCGACCTGAGCGCGCGCGGCTGCGTTCTGCGCGATGCCAACTCCTCCAACGGCACCTTCGTCAACGATCAGCGCGTCACCGCCGAAGTGGAACTGCGCGACGGCGACCGCGTCATCGCCGGCCAGACGCGATTCCTCGTCCGCACCGGCGACGCGGTCGCGCCAAAATCGCGGACCACGCTGGTGATGCGCCCGCAGGACGACACCATGATCTCCGGCCGCTCCCCGGCGATGGCGCTCGAAGCCCCGCTGCGGCAGGCGGTGGATCATCTGCTGCGGCCAGGCGGATCCGTCTTGTACGGTCTGGTGGATGCCGCCGCCGATGCCTCGCTCAGCGTGATTCTCGCCGCCGCTCATCAGCATCAGACGTTGGGCCCGGATGCCGAAGCGGCTCCTGTGCTGGTCAACATTGGAGCCCAACAGGCGCTGCTGCCCGATCTGGTTCACGCCGCCTGGGGCCGGGGCCGCATGGTGTGTCTCACCAGTAACCATCCATTTGAATCCGTGCGCCGCCACCTGCGGTCGTTCTTTCTGGCGCGCACCGAAGACGGGCGCGTCTTCCGTTTCCGCCTGCAGGATCCTCGCATCCTGCAGCCGTTTCTCACCGGCGGTTCCCCGGCCGAGATTACGCACCTGTTCGGACCGGTGGACTCCTATCGCATGGAAGATCCGCGCGATTCCTCCAAACTGGTCGAGTTCACGGTTACTCCCACCGGGCTTAAGCAGAACATCGTCTTGTTGGCCTCCGCCGCGGCAGCGCACACGTGAGCGCGCCACTCGAAAAATCGGTCGCACGCTGGGTGGCTGCCGGCCTCATCGACCAGGCCGCCGCCGGCCGGATTCTGGAATTCGAATCGAAATCCCAATCCGGATTCCGTTGGACGGTCGCCGCCGCGCTCGCCCTTGGCGGCATGCTGCTCTCTGGCGGCGTACTGCTCTTTGTCGCCTCTCACTGGGATTGGCTTTCCCCCGCTTCCCGCATGGCCCTGGTGGTGGCCGCGCTGGCGGCCTGTCATGTGGGCGGCGCTTTTGCCGCCGCGCGGTTCCCGGCCCTGGCCACGACTTTGCACGCCGTTGGAACGGTGGCCCTGGGCGGCGCGATTTACCTTTCCGGCCAGATCTTTCACCTCGACGAGCATTGGCCCAATGGCGTGCTGCTGTGGGCGATCGGTGGCTGGGCCGCCTGGTGGCTGCTGCGCGACTGGCCGCAGACCGTACTGGTGGCGCTACTGACCCCCGGCTGGATCGTATCCGAGTTCCGCTCGCAGCCCGTATTCCTGCTGGTCACCGCGTTCACTTATCTCAGCGCCGAATATCGCGGCGTCACCGCCCGATGGCGAACCGCACTGGTGTGGATAGGCTCGGCCGCGCTGCTGCCGCTCGCCGTTTGGGTGGCGGCGGAAGGCCGCCTCGACCGCCGTTCGGATTTTCTGATCGCCGTGCCGCTCGCCGTCGCGTTCTGGATGCGCGGACCGCTGGCCTGGAAGAACCTGGTCACGGTGGGCTGGGTGCTGACGCTGTCCCTGCTTGCTCAACAGCGAAACGAACTCGCCGTCACCGTCTGGGCCGCGATCGGTTCGCTCGCGCTGATCGCCTGGGGCATCGATGAGGCGCGTACCGAGCGCATCAACCTGGGCATCGCCGGCTTCGCCCTCACCGTCGTGTTCTTCTATTTCTCGCAATTGATGGACAAGCTCGACCGGGCGCTCAGCCTCATCGTGCTCGGCGTGGTCTTCCTGGCTGGCGGATGGTATCTGGAGCAGCTCCGCCGCCGCCTGGTGGCGGGCGTGAAAGCGAAGCAGGCATGAGAAAAGGACTCCTGCTCGCGGCGATTCACACTCTGCTCGCCCTGGGCACGGCGGGAAAATACCTGTACGATCGCGCCTCGCTGCCGCGCGTCTGGGCTCGTACCGCTCCCTACGATCCCGACATGCCCATCCGCGGCCGCTATGTCCGCATGACGCTCGAAGTGGCGCCGGTGAACCTCACCGAATTGTATGGATCGGCGGTGCTGTCGGTGGCTAACGGCAAGCTGACCGCGACGTCGGCGCCGGACGGCGAGCCCGTGATGCGCCGCGACGATACGAAGCGCTACCTGCTCAACATGCCGCTGGCCTATTTCCTGCCGGAGCACGTGCCCGACCCCAGCGTCCGCGCGCAGGGCGAAGAACTGTGGGCGGAAGTGTCCGTTCCGCCGAAAGGCCCGCCGAGGCCCGTGCGTCTCGGCGTCAAGCGCGGCGACGGTCCCATCGTGCCGCTGCCGTAAAATCGAATCCAGTGCGAATCGTAACGTGGAACGTGAACGGCATCCGCGCGCGCGCCGAGCAGTTGGCTGTCTTCCTGCGCGATGAACAGCCGGACATCGTATGTCTCCAGGAGATCAAGGCGGCGCCGTCGCAAGTGCCGGTGCTGCTGATCGATCCCGGTGAGTATTGGTCGAAGTGGCACGGCGGCGTTGGCGGCTATTCGGGCGTGGCGCTGCTGGTGCGCAAATCGCTTGCCCCGGCCGAGCCCTCCTGGCAGCATCCCACGTTCGATCACGAAACCCGCATGGTCACCGCCGTCATCGGGCCGGTCACCGTGGCATCGGTCTATGTGCCCAACGGCGGCAAGGATTTCGACGCCAAGATGCAATTTCTCGAAGCGCTGCGCCTCTACGCCGATGCGATGCGCGCGGCGGCGATGCCCCTGGTGCTATGCGGCGACATCAACGTAGCCCGTGCCGATATCGACGTCCACCCCAAGGAGCGCAAGCCCAACGCCTATGGCCAGATGCCGGTCGAGCGTCACTCCTTCACCCGCCTGCTCGAAGCCGGCCTCGCCGACGTGCAGCGCACCCTGCATCCATCGCAAGAGGATCTGTTCACCTGGTGGGCGCCCTGGCGCAACATGCGGCAGCGCAACATCGGCTGGCGGATCGATTATGTGCTGGCGAGCGAAGGTCTCGCCGCCCGTGCCCGCTCCTGCCAGGTTTTTCGCGAGACCGGAACAAGCGATCACGCACCCCTGATGGCGGACTTCGATCTCTGAAGGTCTAAAATAGGAGCCGATGGCTGCTCGTTATCGAAGCGTTCTCCTGCTGAGCGTCCTGATCGTCGCCTGCCGCGAAGCGGAAAAGAAAGTGGAACCCGCCAGGCCGATCGGAACACCCGTTGAAATCAAAGTACCCTTGGGACTGCCGCCCGTGCCGGTTCCGGCCGCTAATCCGCCCACCGTCGAAACCATCGCGCTCGGCCGCAAGCTGTACTACGATCCCAAACTGTCGGCGGATAACACGCTCGCCTGCGCCAATTGCCACGGGCCCGCCGCGCACTTCACCGATGGACAGAAAGTTTCCACCGGCGCCGGCGGCAAGAAGGGGACGCGCAGCGCGCCCACGATATTAAACGCCGCCTATGCCCCGCTGCAATTCTGGGATGGCCGCGCCGCTTCGCTCGAGGAGCAGGCCGCCGGGCCCATCGCCAATCCGATCGAGATGAACCAGACGCATGAAGCCTGTGTCGATAAGCTCAATACCGACCCCGCCTACCAAGCGGAATTTGCCAAGGCGTTCGGCCCGGGCCCGGTCACCTTGGATAAGGTTCAGAAATCCATCGCCAGTTTCGAGCGCACGATGCTCACCGGCAACTCGCCCTTTGACCGCTATCAATACGCCGGTGACCGGAAGGCGATGAGCCCGGCTGCCATTCGCGGTCTGGCCATCTTCAAGGACAAGAACAAGGGCAATTGCGCCGTCTGCCACACCATAGAAGAAACGTTCGCGTTGTTCACCGACGGCAAGTTTCACAACATCGGCGTTGGCTTCGACTCCACCGGCGAGTTGATCGACCTCGGCCGCTACACGCAAACCAAGGTCGAATCGGATAAGGGCGCCTTCCGCACACCCACGCTGCGCAACATCGCCGGGACCGCTCCTTATATGCACGACGGCAGCCAGAAGACGCTGCGCGACGTGGTGGATTTCTACGTCGGTGGCGGCACCTCCAGCCCTTACCTCGATAAGGAGATCAAAGAGCTGAAACTGAGCGGGCGCGAGCGCGCCGACCTGGTGGCATTCCTCGAAGCGCTCACCGGCGAGCTGCCCGCCGATTCCGGCCCCCCAAAGTCATGACCGCTCGAACGTCCATCTTCGCCGCGCTCGCCGTGCTGGCCGCGTGCTCCCGTCCGCGGGAGGTGAAGCAGCAGGAGCCTTCCTATTTCCAGGTGGATTCCAACACCGCCGTGACCATCGCCGGCAAAGTTTTCTTCAAGGGCGCCAAGCCCGCGCGCAAGCGCCTCGATATCGACGAGGATCCGGTCTGCGTGAAGCTCAACAAAGGCGGGTTGTTCGAAGAAAGCGTGATGGTGAACGCCAACGGCACGCTCGCCAACGTGTTCGTCTATGTGAAGCAGGGCCTTGAAGGGAAGCAGTTCCCGCCGCCGCCGGCGGCCGAAACCGTCACCATCGATCAGAAGGGCTGCCGCTTCCTTCCGCACGTCATCGGTGTGCGGGCTGGACAAACCATGCGGGTCACCAACTCCGATCCGCTGACTCACAACATCCACCCGCAGCCGAAGATGAACCGCGAATGGAACCAAAGCCAGCCCGAGGGCGCGCCGCCGCTTGAGCGCAGGTTCGTGCGTCCGGAGATGATGGTGCGCGTCAAGTGTAACGTCCACTCCTGGATGCGCGCCTATATTGGCGCCATGGAACATCCCTACTTCGCCGTCACAGGAGCCGACGGATCGTTCGAAATCCGCAACCTGCCGCCGGGCGATTATACTGTGGAGGCTTGGCAGGAAACGTTGGGCGCCCGGCAACAGCAGGTCACGATGGCGCCCTCCTCCAAGACCGGGCTGGTATTTTCGTTCGAAGGACAGTAGGTATGAAACGAACCCACGCGGCGCTATTGGCATCATTGGTTCTCGCCGGATGTTCCTCTCCCCCGCCCGCTCCGGTGGCCGAAGCTCCTAAAAAGGAAGCGCCGAAAACCGGCTACCGTATCTACGTCACCAATGAAAACTCCGGCGACGTGACGCTGATCGAATCTTCCACCATGGAAGTGGCCGCGACCATTCCGGTTGGCAAGCGTCCGCGCGGCATTCACGCCAGCGCCGACCGCGCCAAAGTTTACGTCGCTCTCAGCGGCTCGCCGCCCGCGCCTCCGGGAGTGGACGAAAGCAAGCTGCCGCCGCCCGATAAGAGCGCCGATGGCGTCGGCGTCATCGATGTCGCCGAAGGCAAAGTGGTCCGCACCATCAAGGGCGGTTCCGACCCGGAACAATTCGATCTCAGCAAGGACGGATCGCTGTTGTTTGTATCGAACGAAGACGACGCCAAGGTCAGCATCGTGGATATGGCCGCCGGCAGCCTGCTGGCATCGATCAAGGTCGGGGAAGAGCCGGAAGGCGTCACCACCAGTCCCGACGGCAAGTTCGTCTACGTGACCTCGGAAGACACGGGCACCATTACCGTGATCGACGTAGCCGCGCGCAAGGGGATCAAGACCATCAAGGTAGGCCGGCGCCCGCGCTCGGTGGCGTTTCTTCCCGACGGCTCCAGGGCCTATGTGACGAATGAGAACGACGGAACGGTAACCCTCATCGACGCGGTACGTCATCAAACAATAAAGAACATTCGCCTGGGTGAGGCGGGCAAGATCAAGCCGATGGGTCTGGCCATGTCCGCCGATGGCGCGAAGCTCTATGCCAGCACCGGCCGGGGCAAAATGGTGTTCGCCATCGACACGGCCAGGAATGAGCCGGCTGGTTCGGTCGAGGTGGGACAGCGGCCGTGGGGCGTCGCGCTGTCGCCGGATGGGAAGACATTATTCGCGGCCGATGGCCCTGGCGGTCTGGTGGCGGTGGTGGATCTGGCCACTATGACCGTGACCAAGAAGATCAAATGCGGCGACAGCCCGTGGGGCGTCATCACCGTGGATCGCTAAAGCGAGGTACTCGAAATGATCGCGCGCATTGTTCCCTGCCTTCTTCTGGCGGCGCTTCCGGGCGTGGCGCAAACGGTGAGCTACACCATCGACACGCTGCACAGCGCCGCCCATTTCTCGGTCCGTCACATGATGATCACCACGGTCCGCGGGCAGTTCGGCGGCGTCAAGGGCACCATATCGCACGATCCCAAAAACCCCGCCGCCACGGTGGTGGAAGCCAGCATCGACTGCACCACCATCAACAGCGGCGAGCCCAAACGCGATGCCGACCTCAAGGGTGAGGAATTTTTCGACGTCAAGAAGTACCCCACCATGAACTTCCGCTCCACCAAGGTGGAGAACGGGAGCGCCGGGCATCTGAAGGTCACCGGCGATCTCACCATCAACGCCACCACGCGCCAGGTTGTTCTCGATGTGGAAGGCCCCACGCCGCCCATCAAAGACACTCGGGGTCGTCAAAAAGTGGGTGCAACCGCCACCACCAAAGTCAGCCGGAAGGATTTCGGCATCACCTGGAACCAGCTTCTTGAAGCCGGCGGCGTGGCCGTGAGCGACGAAGTGTCCATCACCATCGACCTGGAATTGATAATCAAGCCGCCCTCGGCGTAACATCGATCCCCTGTCACCGCTCTAACCGGACGATAAGGAGATCCTTCGATGAAATACCTGGTGGCTTGGTTCCTGGGCGTACCGTCCGGCCTGATTCTGTTGTGGTTCGTGTTCAATCAAGTCGGTTGCTGAGATGAATCGCTATTCCGTCCGCATAGCGGCACCAGACGACGCGGACGGAATATTCATCGTGCTGCGGCAGATTGCCGAAGAGCGGGTGCATTCGGCGATCGTCGAGCCGTGGCCGGTGGACCGGCAGCGCGCCTATCTCGAATCGCTTTCCAGCCGCGAGGCATTTCACGTGGCGGTCACGCCTTCCGGCGAGGTGATCGGTTATCAGAGCCTCGACCTGTTTTCGCCCTACCTGCCGTCGATGAGCCACGTCGCGCAGGTTGGAACGTTTCTGCTGCCCAAGTGGCGGCGCCAAGGCGTAGGCGGAGCGTTGTTCCTTGCCACCGAAGCTTTCGCGCGCGCGGCCGGCTTTCGCAAAATCGTAATTCAGGTACGGGCATCGAACACCGCCGCGGCGGAATTTTACCGGCGCCTGGGTTTTGAAGATTGTGGCCGCCTGCGCCGCCAGGTGATCGTAGCCGGCGTCGAGGACGACGAGATCATCCTGGAGCGATTCCTCGACGGACCGCGAACCGCTATCCTGTAACGCATGAGCCGCACGTTCCTGCTTCTCTCTACCTGGATGGTGTGCCTGGCGCAACCGCAGCCCGCGCCGCCGCCCGTCGTTTCGCCCGAAGTCCACGCCGACCGGCGGGTCACGTTCCGCTTCCGCGCTCCCAATGCCCAGGAAGTCCTGCTGGCCCGCGAAGGCGCGGCGCGTGTTCCGATGCAGAAGGACGACAGGGGCGTTTGGAGCGCCACCACGCCCGTGCTCGAACCCGACCTGTATGGCTACACCTTCGTGGCCGACGGCGTTTCTCTCACCGATCCGATGAATCCGGTGATGAAACCGAACCTGCTCAACCAGTCGAACATGGTTCACGTGCCGGGTGCTTCCCCACTGCCCTGGGAGACCGCCAACGTCCCGCGCGGCGTCGTGCAGCATCATTTCTATCGTTCGGGCATCGTCGGCGACGATCGCGACTACTTCGTTTACACCCCTCCCGGCTACGATGCCAAGGCGAAGAAGACCTATCCCACGCTGTATCTGCTGCACGGCTTCAGCGACGATGCCAGCGGCTGGACGGCGGTGGGCCGGGCGCATGTGATTCTCGACAACCTGATCGCGCAGGGCAAGGTGAAACCGATGGTGGTGGTGATGCCGCTCGGCTATGGGGCGCCGGAGATCGTTTCGCGCGCGCCGGGACCGCGCGATCCGAAGCTCCGCGAACGCAGCTTTGAGCGTTTTCGCGATGCGCTGCTCAACGAAGTGATGCCCGAAGTGGAGAAGACCTACCGGGTTTCCAAAGAGCGGAATCAGCGCGCCATCGCCGGCCTTTCCATGGGTGGCGCCGAGTCGTTGTATGTCGGCCTCAACAACCTGAACCGGTTCGCCTGGATCGGGACGTTCAGTTCCGGCGGCCTGGGCGACAGCCTCGCCGCTACGTTCCCGTCGCTCGACGCCAAAACCAATTCCCAACTCCAACTGCTGTGGGTGGCCTGCGGAACCGAGGACCGCCTGATCGACGCCAATCGCAAGTTCCTTGAATTCCTGAAATCGAAGAACGTGCAATACACGCCGCTCGAGACGCCGGGCGGGCATACCTGGCTGGTGTGGCGCCGCAATTTGGCCGAGTTCACCGCCCTGCTATTCCGCGAGAAGGTGTCGTAATCAGCGCGGGGTGATTTTCAGATTCGCGAAGTGCGCGACGGTCGAGCCTTCGAGCCACAGTGCGACTCCACCCTTGGCCGCGGCGCCCGACTTGACGTCGTTCACGATCAAGGTGGGCTGCGCGGCGCCGTTGACATACAGCCGCGCCTTGACGCCGTCCACTTCGATCTTCACGTGGATCCATTCGGCCGGTTGGATGTCCACGTAGGATTCGTATTTCGAGGGCGTCTCCTGCCGCAGCTTGAACCATGTGTGGAGTGGATGCGAAATGTACTGCGCGCTGTGATTGCGCCGCTCCTGATCGTCAGCCCGCCCGTTGGTGGGGCGCAGGTAGAAACAATCGTAGGTCGAGTGGTCCGGCTGCACACGGAAGGCGATGCCCACGAATCCGCGCGCTCCGGCTGCCGCTCCAGCGCCCGGCTCACCGGCCACGTCCACTTCGATCGTTCCGCTCGAAAACTCCACGCCTTCCACGATCGCCAGAGGCCCTCCGGAACTGGGCGTCAATTTCAAGCCCTTCATCCCTTTGAGAACCGACGGCGCCGCCGTGGTGGCTTGCAGCTTCAAACCTGCCGCGGTTTCAAGGCTCATCGATTTGTTCTGCGCCTGGCAGAACGAAACGGTCAGAAGCATCGGAACCATCTTCATAGAGAAACCTTGTCTATCGTGATGTCTGGACGGCGGAACACTTCAGGCGACAGCTCCACTCCAAGCCCCGGCCCAGGCGGCAAAGGAATCGCGCCGTCGACCGCGGCCAAAGGATCGGGAACCACGCCCACATATTCCTCCAGATAATGCTTTCTGACGGACTCGAGGATAAAAAGGTTCGGAAGATTCGCGGCCAAATGCGCCGAAGCGTAATGCAAAATCGGTCCGCCGCAATTGTGGGGGCAAACCGGCAGGTAGTAAGTCTCCGCCATGGTGGCGATTTTCTTCGCCTCCGAAATGCCGCCGCACCAGCAGATGTCCGGCATGATGAACCGGGCCGCCCGGATTTCGAGCAGCTCGCGAAACTGCCAGCGCGTCATCAGGCGCTCCGACAGGCACAACGGAAGTCGCGTCGAGAGCGACAGTTCGCGATAGGCGGCCAGGTTATCCTGCGGCAGCATCTCTTCGAGCCACATCGGTTCATACGGCTCCATCGCGCGGGCGATCTGTTGCGCCGAGGTGAGATTCCAGTAGCCGTGGAATTCCATGGCTACGTCCATGCGGTCGCCGAACTCCTGCTTGATAAGCCGCAGCGGCTCGGCCCCTTCCCGCATCTGGTGGGCGGTGATGAACTGTCCGTGGGTTCGTTTCGCAACCGGATCGAAGGGCCAGATCTTCATCGCCCGGATGCCCGAATCGTAAAGCGAGCGGGCCAGTTCCACCGGCTGGGTGAGGAATGAAAAATTGTCGTAGCAGGTGTTGTAGGTGCGGATGGAATCGCGCGACGCTCCGCCCAACAGCTTGTAGATGGGCTGGTTGGCCACTTTGCCGGCGATATCCCACAGCGCGATGTCGATGGCGCTGATGGCTCGCATTTCCGCGCCCGCCCAGCCGCTGTAGGCGATGGCTTCGAACATGCCGGCCCACAGCCGGTCGATCTGGCTGGGGTCGCGGCCGAGCAGCAGCGGTGCGAGCGCACCCAGCACCACCTGCTTTTCCGTCTCCGGACGCGGATAGGTCTCACCCAGTCCGACGATGCCGGCGTCGGTATGCACGCGAACCCAAAGCCACTGCACAGGCCCCGCATGGACGGTGATGCCGCGGGCGAGATGAATCGTCTCAATCGCCGTGATCTTCATTTGGTCAACAGAACTTTTCCTTCGCGGCCGCCGCGCGCGGCGTGAGCCACGGCTTCGGCGGCGCGATCGAGCGGATAGACCGCTTCGACTGACGCGCGCATGACGCCGCTGGCAATCAGCGGAATCAATTCACCGAATACCTTGCCGCGCCCTTCCGGCGTAGCCATCTCGGGCGAGGTGGCCAGCCAGAAGCCGCGTACCACGATGCCGGAACCCACCAGGTGAAACGGAGCCACCTGCACGTTCTCTCCGCTCAGCGCGCCGTAATTCACAAGGACGCCGCCGCGGCTGAGGCAGGCCGCCAGCCGCGCCGAAGCTTCGCCCGCCACCGCATCGATCGCCAATCGCAGAGCCGCGCCGCCAGTCGCCGACTTCACTTGTTTGGCCAGATCGGGGCCGTCCACCAGCACCACATCCGCGCCGAGGCCGTGCAGCTTATCGGCCAGCCCTTCGCGCCGGACCACGTTGATGGTGCGAATGCCCAGCCTGCGCGCATGCTGAATCAGAAGCTGCCCCACAGCCGAGTTTGCCGCGTTCTGAATCACCCATTCGCCCATGCCGATGGGAACCACTTCGCGCAGCAGCAGCAGCCCCGTGGCCGGATTGGCGATGCCCATGGCGTACTGCAGAATGTCGCCGGCGGGCGGCAGCGCCACCAGGCCCTCGGCGGGCAGCCGCTGCAATTGCTGCCAGACGCCGTCCGAGCCGGAAAGAATCGGAGTCAAATCGCCAGGCTTCAAATGCCGCACCAGGCCGCCTACCGCCACCACCCGTCCCACGCCTTCCTTGCCAGGCACCTTCGGCAAGTCGCGCGCTTTACTTGGATACTTGCCTTCGATGGTTAGCAGATCGGAGGGATGAATGGGACTGGCTTCGAGCGCCACCAGCGCTTCATGAGGTCCGGGCGGGTCCGGCTCGGGTGCCTCCTCCACACGCACCACTTCGGCCGGGTCGCCCCAGCGGTCGATCACCACGCGTTTCATTCCGTCTCCGCCAGGCGTTGATCGAGGTGTGCCAGAGCTTCCTGGAGCATCGCGCGGTGCCTCGGATGACGCGCGCGTTCGAGTTCGCCTTCAATGCGCTTGCGGTCGAGCAGCAGGCTCTCGCGCCGTGCCTGCCGCGCCATCTGCTCCGGAGTCAGTTTCGGCCGCAGCTTTTCCTGCTCCCGCGCTTCGGCGGCGTCGATCTGGGATTCGATCTCTTTGCTCTCCCACCCGCGCGCCATACCGGCCCATTATTGCTTGCGCTTCTTCAGCAGGTCAATCAGCGATTCCCCGATCTTGCGGCCCGTCTCACCCGGCGCGGCCTCTTCCTTTTTCCCGCCCTGGCCCGTGATGACGCCGATGACGCCCTGCAGCGGAGCCAGTCCTTGAAGCTTCATCTTGGCCATCTGCTCGGCGTCGGGAACCAGGCGCGGCTGGGCGAAAGTGCCGCCCACCAGCACCGGAATCACCAGCTCTCCGTTCTTGTTCGAAAGCACGGTGTTCATGATGCCCGCCACTTTGCCTCCGCCGAACTGCTCGCTCGACTGCCGGGATAGCACGGGCGTCATCCGCAGCTTCAACGTTTGATCGGCCAGTCCGATGACCCCGGTGGCGGCGAGCGATCCGCCGTGGAAATCCATGCGCAGGTCGTTGGTCGAGGCCACGCCGTCTTTGATATCCAGCGCCGCGGTGAGCTTGACGATGTTGGTGGCTGGCTCGCTCTTCTGGGCGAATCCCAGCGCCTGGGCGATCCTGGCAAGCTCGTTGAGCAGGTTGATCCCTGTGAGCTTGCCCTCGGCCATGCGCAAAGAAAAGGCGCCGTTGAGCGTGCGGGCCAGATCCTCGCCGGGTTTGGAAACGAAGCTGAGGTTCACGTCGGCCGAAAGCAGGCCGTACAGGATCTTCTTGATCGAAGTGGCGCAGGACAGCAGGGTGTTGGCGTCTACCTGTTCGATCTTCGATTGCAGAGAGATTTTGGCCGCCTCCGTCCGGGAGTCGATGGAAATGGCGCCGGTGTGCCTGCCGCCGAAGAGTTCGGCGGTGAGCGGATCGAGACGAATGATGCCGCGATCGAGCGTGCAGGCGGCGCGCACCTGGGTCAGGGCGACGTTGTTGTAGAGAATGCGGCCGATGGCGGCCGTGCCGGTGCCCGTCATCCTTGCGATCAGCGGCGGCCGGGAAGACTTGGACGCCGGAGCCTCTTTCACCAGACCGCGCAGGTCATCGGCGATCACCTGATCGGCCTCGGCATTGAACCGGATTTCCGGCGCGGAGAAGCGCTTCACGCTCGCCGAGCCTTTGAGCGTCGTGGTGGCCACATGCAGCGACAGGTTTTCAAGCACGGCGCTTTCCTGCTCGAATCGCAGATCGGCATTGGTCACACGAACGGGCTTGTTGAGGGCCGGCAACTGGAGGGTGGCATTGCGCAGATAACCTGAGCCTGAGTAGCCAAGCGGCGCGTTACTCCTGATCTTGCCCATGACGCGAACGTTGAGCGACACGGCGCCCTGGCCGTCCATCGTCGCGGCCGCCGGAATGCCGAAGCCTCCGGCGATGTGCAGCAATTCGTCAAGCTTGGCCTGGCCCGTACTAATGGACGCGGCGAGAAAAGCGTCCGGGCTGTTGTAATTGGTTACCGAGAGGGCGCCTTCCAACTGCGTCCCGCCGCACTGCGCCGCGAAGCGGTTCGATTTCAGACTGGCCGGTGTGATGTCGAGGCGAATCTCCGGAATCCGCACCGGGATCTTCCACGCCGGGGCGGCCATTTCGAGCTTGCCAGCCGTGATCTGGCCGGTGACTTCCGGCCGCGCCGTGGTGCCCTTCACCAGAAGATTCGCGTTGACCATGCCAGTGACTTTCATGCCCGGTGCGAACGCCGATCCAAAGGCGGCAGCCACGCGGGCGGCCTCGGCGATCGATGCGTCGCGTGAGTTGACCTGCAGGTCGAGTGCCGCGGGCGCCGACGTGGCGACCGTGCCCGAAGCCGATACCTTCAACCCGCCCAGCGCCGCTTCCAGCGACTCGATTCGAAACACGCCGGCGGCCCTGTCGGACAGAGCTTTCGCCTTTAGCTTCAGCGACAGATTCTCCGGCAAATGAACCGCGCCTTCGAGCTGAACCGGGCGGCCGGCGGCGAAATCGCGCAGGGTCAGATCGATCTGGCGGTATTCGGCTCTTTCCCTGCGCGCCTGGCCGTCCGTGATGGCGACAGCGCCGTTCTGAATCCGAAGCTCGGCGAGGGAAAAGGGCTTGGAGGAGCCGCCGGAGGAGCCGGCCCCGGTACCAAGACTCGAAGCGTTCCACCGGCCCTCGGCCGAGCGGATCAGTTCGATGGCCGGCTCGACAATGCGGACCGAGTCGATGCTCACGTCGCCACGCAAGAGGCTTAGCAGGTTGGTGGATACGGCGAATTCCTTAGCGGAAAGGAACGGACGCTCCGCCCCAAACGCGGGGTCTTCGCCCACTTCCAACCGCTCGACCGCCACCGAAAGGGGAAACAGCCTGAGACGCATCGAACCAAAATCGACCTGCCGATTTAGGCCTGTCTGCATCTGACTTTGAATCGGGCCGCGCAGCTTGTTG
Organism: uncultured Acidobacteriota bacterium; assembly: GCA_902826685.1. Classification (GTDB taxonomy): domain Bacteria; phylum Acidobacteriota; class Terriglobia; order Bryobacterales; family Bryobacteraceae; genus CADEFT01. Next base: position 45,384 of record CADEFT010000015.1, on the reverse strand, counting down.
ACGTCAAAGAGAAGAAAAACGAGAGCGATAGCGGCCAGCAGGAACACCGCCGCCAGGAACAGAAGCTTGCGGTAGGCTCTCATGCTGGCATGATAGCGTGCGATGGTTTCGGGAGGACGGCACTATCCCTGATGGGGGTAGCTATTACCCGCTTCCAGACGATATACTACCCGTACTAGAGAAGGTTCTCTAGAAAATTTCCTTAGGAGAGTCCCTCAATTGACCTGGACCAAAAGACTTGCCGGATGCCTATCGGCAATGGCGTTTTGCGCCGCGACCGCCAGTGCGGGCAACATCATCATCACCGGCCACGATACCGACGATCATGGCGCCTCTTCATACATGAACTGGGCGCTGACCGCTTTACTCAACAACGGCAACGGTACGACTTTGCCCGTTTCGAGCCAGACCGGACCGCGCATCGCCTACCTGGGCAACAGTTCAGCCACGCTGAGCAGCTATCTGGGCTTTTACGATAACTTCGTTTTTTACGATCTGGACAGCCCGACCTGGACCAACGCCTTCACCGACGGCAACGCGGTGCTGATCATCGGTTCGGGCTTCGATTTCGTGAACGCCGCCGGCAGCGCGGCGCTCAATGCGCAGCAGGCCGCGTTCGTTACTTATTTCAACGCTGGCGGGAACCTCTTCGTAAACACCGAGCAGGGACTGGGCCAGACCTTCTACGGTTTCATTCCGAGCTTCGGCGGCACGCTCGCCAACAGCCTGCCGGGCTGTTCGAGTGAATCGGGCACGGGGACCTGCATGAATGTCACGGCGCAGGGCACCACCCGCGGTCACACGCTCGGGCAGATCGTGGATGCCGATATCACCCACACCCGCTTCACGTCGGTGTCGTCCTCGTTCGAAGTGCTCTCGACCTACGTCAATTCGGGCGGCGCCGGCACCGGCTCGGCGATCACGATCGCGTTGTTCGGCGGCACGGCTACCGGTGGACCGGGCGGCGGATTCGATCCTGGTTCGGGCATCCCGGAGCCGGGCACGCTGATGCTCATGGGCGGCGGCATGCTGGGCATCGTGGCGCTGCGGCGCAAGCGGTAGTTCGTTTCCATTTGTAGATGAGAGGCCCCCGGCGTACCAGTGGCGCCGGGGGCCTTTTTCTCTGCCTACTACACCAATGTCGCGCCACCATCCACAACCAGGCACTGTCCGGTGATGTAATCCGACGCCGCCGCGGCCAGGAAAACCGCCGCTCCCTTCAACTCGCCCTCGCGTCCGGAACGGCCCATGGGCGTTTGCCGCATCTTCGCATCGGCCAGATCCCACAGCTTTTCAGTCATGCGAGTGTGAAAATAGCCCGGCGCGATGGCGTTGACGCGGATGTTGTATGCGGCCCAATGCACCGCCAGTTCCCGCGTGAGCCCGATGAGGCCCGCCTTCGAGGCCGCGTAGCTTGAGACGTGAGTTTCGGGCAGCACCAGGCCCCCATAGATGCCATTGATGGAAGCGATATTGACGATGCGGCCCTGACGCCGTTCCATCATGTGCCGGCCCACGGCCTGGGCGAACAGGAACGCGCCGGTGAGATTGGTGTCGAGCACCAGGCGCCACTTGTCGAGCGGCATCTCTTCGGCCGGCTGTCCCCAGGCGACGCCGGCGTTGTTCACCAGGATGTCGATCTTTCCAAAGACCTCAAGCGTACGCGAAACCGCTTGCCGCACCTGATCGGGCTCGGTGACGTCGCACAGCGCGGATTCGACGCGAAAGCCCCGGGCGCGCAATGCCTCGACTGCCGGCGTGAGCCACTGTTCCCGCCGCGCCACCAGCATCAATGAGGCACCCGCCTCCCCGAGACCTTCGGCGATCTCTTCGCCCAGCCCGCGCGAACCTCCCGTGATAAGGGCCGTTTGCCCGGTCAGGTCGAACAGCGAGGCGAGCGGTTTCATACAATAACCCTTTACGCGAAGAAATCTATTATGGACCGATTCAATGCGTTTCTGATCCGCCAGGCCGATGGGAAATTCACGGCGGGCTTCGAAGAACTGACCAGCGCGGAACTGCCCGCCGGCGAAGTGCTCATCCGCGTGGCCTATTCGAGCCTCAACTACAAGGACGGACTCGCCGTCTGTTTGAAGCCGGGTGTGGTGCGCTCCTATCCCATGGTGCCGGGCATCGATCTGGCGGGCACGGTGGTGGAGTCGGCCTCGGCTGAATTCCAGCCGGGCGACTCCGTGGTGGTCACCGGTTGCGGCACCAGCGAAACCATCTGGGGCGGCTATGCGCAGATGGCGCGCATGAAGGCCGAGCACGTGGTGGCGCTGCCCGCCGGTTTGACGCTCGCGCAGGCGATGGGTGTAGGCACGGCGGGCTTCACGGCGATGCAGAGCGTCATGGCGCTCGAGGCGCACGGGCTGAAGCCTGGCGGCAAGCCGGTGGTGGTCACGGGCGCCGCCGGTGGCGTGGGCAGCGTAGCGATCGCGATTCTGGCCAAGCTCGGCTACAAGGTGGCGGCTTCGTCCGGACGCTCCGAATTGAAGCCATATCTCGAATCGCTAGGCGCGGCGGAAGTGATCGATCGCGCGGTGCTGGCGGCGGCGAGCCCAAAGCCCATGGAAAGCGAGAAGTACTCCGGCGCCATCGACAGCGTGGGAGGCGACACCCTGGCCGGTGTGCTGCGCATGCTTTCGGCCGGTGCAAGCGTGGCGGCGTGCGGCCTGGCGGGCGGCCCGAAACTGGCGACCACCGTGTTCCCCTTCATTCTGCGGGGCGTGAATCTGCTGGGCATCGATTCGGTGCATGTGGACAACGCGGGCCGCCGGGCGGTCTGGGCGCGAGTGGCTTCCGGTCTGCCGGTGGCCCAACTCGATGCCATGATGGCGGTGGAGCCGCTCAGCCGTATTCAGGAACTGGGTGCGTCGATTCTGGCCGGACAGACACGCGGGCGCGTGGTGATCGACGTCAACGCGTAGGAAGGCGGTCGCGCAGAGGGTTTGAGATTGAGCCCACCGGCCCGCGCCAAAGGGAGCGCCGCCAATCGGCGTCAACGCTTGCGCGGCGTGAAGCGCTTCTTCACCAGAAACCACAGGTTGAAAAATCCGTCGCGCCAGGGATTCAGCTTGATCTCACCCAGCCGCGACGAGTATTGAATCGAAATTTCGCGGAACCGGCAGTTGGGATGCTTCAATGCCTCGATCTTGATCTCTTCGCTGAACGCCATCGAATTGGACTCAAGCGTCATGCCTTCGAGAATGGACCGCCGGAAGACCCACATGCCCGATTGCGAATCGCGCACCCATCGGAAATAGAGGATCGACATCGCCGCCGACAGCACCCAGTTGCCGAACTTGTGCTTGAAGCTCATGGCGCGGCGGTCCTGCACCGGGAAGCGCGAGGCGTTGAGGAAATCGACTTCCAGGTGCAGGAACGCCTCAATCAGATACGAAATCGCCTCCACCGGATAGCTGTGGTCGCCGTCGAGGGTGACGATGACGTCGCCGGTGGCCGACTGGAAGCCGCGCTTATAGCTGGAGCCGTAGCCGCGCACGTCTTCGCGGATGACCACGGCGCCGAAGCCGCGGGCGACTTCGGCGGTGCGGTCGGTCGATCCGTTATCGACCACGATGATCTGGTCGACGAAACCGGGCATGCGCTTGAGGACTTGTTCGATGCCCTGCTCCTCATTGAGACAGGGGATCACCACGGTGATCGAAAGGCCTTTGTACAAACTGCCATTCTACGCCACCAGCGTGGGCCGGCTTACGGCTGCGGCGCGCTTACGATAGCGATGCCGTTGAGCTTCGGGTCGCCCGCCACCCGCTGCAACTGCACCTGCAGCACGCCGTTCTGCACGGAGACGGGATACGGCCCATATTTTCTCCAGTCACCGAGCGGCAACCGGCCAAGACCGGTAGCGGCCGTCTGGTTCTGAAGGCGCAGGTTTACCTCGCGGTATCGGGTGAAGTTGTTCTCCATCATCCAGACATACACCTGATAGCTGCCGTTGGCGATGGGAACGTTTACGTTCAGATCGCGGGCAGGCATCCAGATCAGCGATTCGAGCATGGTGCGCGTGTTGGCGTCGGCCGCCGGATTCAGGATGAATCCATAGCGTGTCGAGAACGACTGCCCGTCGGTGGTTACGCCCGAGGCCAGCGCCTGCGGCCAGCCCGTCATCGCGATGCCATCCACCGTAACGGCCGCACCGCCGAAATTGATCGCTTTCACCACGCTTCCGCCAGGAGGCACCGCGGTATTCGAGATCTGCACCGAAGCCAGATTCGATGTCGCCGTATTGCCGGCGGAATCGCGCGCCACCGCCTTCAGCGTGTAGGCGGCATTGGCGAAAGCCGTAGTGTCGAAACTGCGTTGATACGGGGCGACGGTTACTTCGGCGCCAAGCGCAGTGTCGTTCAGATAGAACGTGACACCCGCCACCGCCGTGTCGTCGGTGGCCGTGGCGGTGGCGAGCGCCGTGCCTTGCAGCGTCGTGCCCGAAGCCGGCGCCGTCAGGCTCACCTGAGGCGGAACGGTATCGGAAGAGGGCAGCGTGGCGTTCGAAGTAAGAATGGCGATCGCGTTCAGCAGCGGATCGCCCGCCACCCTTTGCAGCATCACCTGAAGTTGGCCGTTGGCCACCGCTACCGGGTACGGCCCATAGCGCCGCCAGTGGCCGAGAGGAAGCCTGCCGAGGCCGGCCGCCGCGGGCTGATTCTGCAGGAGCAGATTCGATTCGCGGTATCCGGTGGCGTGATTCTCCACCATCCAGAGATAAACCTGATAGCTGCCGTTGGCGATCGGAACGTTGAGGCGCACATCGCGTCCGGGGCCCCAGATCATCGACTGCAGCATCGATCGTGTGTCGGTGCCGGCGGCCGGATTGAGAGCGAATCCGTAGCTGCCCGAATAAACGCCGCCATCGCTGGTGGCGCCGGAAGCCTGCGCCTGCGCCCAGGACGACATCGCGACGCCATCCACGGTCACCGCGGCGCCGCCCAGATTGATCGCTCTGACAACACCGGGAACAGGAGACGTCGTCGCGTTCGAGATCTGAACCGGCACCAGCCCGGAGGTAGCCGTGTTGCCCGCCAGGTCGCGCGCCACCGCTTTGAGCGAATAGGCTCCGTTGGCATAGAGCGAAGTGTCGAAATTGCGCTGGTAGGGCGCGGTGGTCACCTGGGTGCCAAGGGCGATGTCGTTGAGGTAAAACGTCACGCCCTGCACGGCCGTGTTGTCGGTGGCGCTGGCGGCGACGGTAGCCGTCCCGGCCAGTACCGCACCGGACCCCGGCGCGGTGATGCCCACCTGCGGCGGAACGGTATCGGCGGGCGGGACCACGGCATTCGATATCGTCACCGGCACCAGAGCCGACGTGGCCGTGTTGCCGGCCAGGTCGCGGGCGACGGCCTTCAGCGAATAGGATCCATTGGCATAGGTGGCGGTGTTGAAGCTGCGCTGGTAGGGCACGGCTGTGACTTCGGTGCCAAGCAGCGCGTCGTTCAGATAGAACGCCACGCCCGCCACGCCGGTATTATCGGAAGCGCTCGCGATGACGGTGACCGTCCCCTGCAGCGTGGCGCCCGAAGCCGGTGCGATCACGCTGATCTGCGGCGGCACGTTATCGGTGGGCGGAACCACGCTATTGGCGATCTGGACGGGAACCAGGGCCGACGTGCCCATGTTGCCGGACGCGTCGCGGGCAACGGCCTTGAGCGAGTAGTTTCCATTGGCGAACGGCGAAGTGTCGAAACTGCGCTGATACGGAGCCGAGGTCACTTCCGTGCCAAGAGCGGTGTTGTTCAGATAGAACGTCACGCCCACCACGCCGATGTTGTCGGTGGCGCTGGCGGTAGCCGTCGCCGTGCCCTGCAGCGAAGCATTGGGCGCGGGCGCGGTCACGCTGACCTGCGGAGGAACGTTGTCACCCACGTTGGTCCCCGTGCCGAGCACCATCAACAGCGAATCTTCCCATCCGGCGGGCACCGTGAACACGCGCGTCCCGGAGGCCGGGAACGTACCCACGTTCTGAGTCTGTCCGTTGCGCGGGTCGAGCCATACCACGTTGGCGTTGGCAAAGGCCGTGATACGCGACATGTCGACGCCAATACTCTGCGGGTTGACGATATAGACGAAGAATTCGGTGCCGTTGGAGGTCCGCGCGGCGGCGTTGTATCCCATGCCGCCGGTGGCGCCGCTTACGATCAACGTTTGATCGGGCACTAAAAGCCACCACTGGTGCGGCTCGAAGGCGTTGCGATAGATCGTCATCTGGCGCGCGCCATCCGTCTCCCAGCGGTTGAGCCAGTCGCCGTCCATGGTCCAAGTCTGAATGTGGCCGTAAGTCGTACCGGCGCAGCCGCTCAATAGCGACCAATACGCCTGTTTGCGGATCTGGGGCGGATGCACCGGGCTGATGGGATACCAATAGGGCGGCTGGCCGTCTTCATAGGCCCCTTCCGACATGACGACGGGCTTTGGTGGATTGCGGGCGCGGCTGGTAGCCGTCAGCGTGGGAATACGCTCGATCCAGCTCCAGGCCTGAAACATATCGAAGCCGAACCAGGAGTCGTTGTGAAACCAGATGCCGCCGGAATTGCCGAAATCCGGGTGGTAGGTGATCAGGTGGTTGGGATCTCTCTCCCGCAACCCTTCGGCGAGTTCGCGGAACATGGCGGTCTGTCCTCCGGCGGCGGGAATGTCGCCGCCCGGTACCCAGAACAGGTTGGGAACGTTCTTGTACCGCTCGCCCAGGTAGCGGCCGTAGGGACGCATGTTGGCGAACTTGAAAAAGCGCTGTTCAAATACGGCGTGCGTATTGCCCCACATCGGCAGAATACCGAGCGTGATTCCGCGCTGCCCGGCGTATTGCAGAAGATAGTCCAGGCGCTGGAAGAACGCTTCGTTGGGCTGCGCGGGCGAGTCGTTGAGAAACGGCGGATGTCCCTGGCAATCGGGTAGCGGGGCATATTGGAGCGGCGGCACGTCGCTCCAGGCAATGACCGTAAGAATAACGTTGAAGCCCTGACTGGCGCGCTTGTCGATATAGCGTTCGGCCGTCTCGCAGCCATACTGAGTCAGCATCGGCCAGCCGGTATCGGCCATGAAAAAGAACGGATCGCCGTTCGGCTTGAGGAAATAGCGGCCGTCCGCACTGACCCGCAACGGACCGAGATCGCTTGCTTGCGTTGGCGCGCTCACTGTGATTGCGACGGGAGCCGACACTCCACTGGCGCCACCGTTATCCCATGCCTTCGCGGTAATCGTGTGTGGCCCTAAACCGGCGCCGCTCCAGGTGACCGAATAGGGCGTGGTGGTGGATTGGCCGATGAGGGTGGACCCGTCGAAGTACTCGACTCTGGCAATCGATCCATCCGGATCGATTGCCGTGGCCGCGAGCTGGATCGTGGCCGGTGCCAGGAACCCGGCGCCAACGGCGGGAGAGGTCAAAGACACTACGGGCGGCAAGTTTCCGCCGCCGCCGGCCGCCGCCCGGTAAATTGCCACACCCGCCAGCAGGGCTTCGCCTTTCAACGGCACAATGTCCATCGCCAGTTGGCCGTTGAGCACCGTTGCCGGGTAGGGGCCGTACTTACGCCATTCCCCGCGCAGCAGGTCGCCAACCGAAGCGGCCACCTGCACGCCCTGCAGCCGAACGTTCATGGACCGATAGTGATTCTGGTGATTTTCGAGCGTCCAGAGATACACCTGATACGAGCCAACCGTCAACGGAATCTGCAGGTTATAGCCATTCCCGGAGTAGAGCACCGACCGCAGCATCTCGGAAGTGGCGGCATCGGCCGGAGGCGACCATGTCAAAGCGGACCCGGAATAGGTGGCGGCTCCCGTGAGTCGAACCCCTGCCTGCAGCGCCGCGTTCCAGCTCATCAACGGAACCCCGTCGACGGTTACCGCCTGTCCGGCGGCATTGAAACCAAAGGCGTATGTGGGTGTTTGGCTCCAACAGGGGATACCGGTGGCGCCAACAGACAAGACTAGAGCGATGACTCCGGAGTAGAGTTTCATGGGACCTTCTGAAGAAAGAGCGATAGCCTCTTTTATGAGGCCGTGAGGTCGATTCCTTGGGGAGATGAAGACCGGGCTTACGCCAGACTGAGGCGTGTGCCGAGAGGTATTTGGGAATCTTCCGATAGGTCCAACCGCATCCTCCGAGCAGATGAACCGAATGTGCTCTTATTATCCAGGAAAGTACCGGCCGGAATCAAGCGAACGGCCTCATTCCAGACTGGAAAGTCCGAATTTACTGCGATCGCAGTACGAGGCCGCCGGTAAACTCGAGCCCAATCGTGAAGGTCAATTTGTTGCGGCAGCAGTAGCGTACCGAACCGGTTCCCGCCACATCCAGCCCCTGACAGCGGAAGTTCACGTAGGCGCGCTCAGGCAGCGGGTCGCGAAGCTCGACGCTGACCCCCGATTGCGAAGCGTCCAGGTAGCGTCCGCGAGAGATGCGGGCGACGCCGGCGGCATCGGTCCACCCCACGGTGACCGGACCGGTAACGCGGGTGCGGGGGTGGCGCCGTAGTTCGCGTTCTGAGGTGGACGTGGGAGTCGGCATAAGGTTTTCCGCTAGCTCCACTCTAAGGCCCTTCGGATAAGGGTGTCATGACCGTCCCGGATCAGGACGGCAATAGCCGGTACTGGCTCGCTAGTTTCATTCAAACGCAACCGAATCGGACCGATGAAGGAAGGGAGCGGAGCGAATCCGGTCAGAGTGGGGACGAACCAGGAGGCATATGTCGAAGGCGATGGTGGTTGACGATTCGCGAGCCATCCGGCTGATTCTTTCGCGGACGCTGAACGATTTGGGATACGACGTCGCCGAGGCGGCGAACGGTGTCGAGGCGCTGCGGACACTGGACAAGACCGAAGGCCTGTCGTTGGTCTTGGTGGATTGGAACATGCCCGAGATGAACGGGCTCGAGTTCGTGAAGCGCGTTCGCGCCAACGACAAATTTCAGGACGTGAAACTGATGATGGTGACCACGGAAACGCAGCCGGAGCAAATCGTCGCGGCGATCGGCGCGGGAGCCAATGAATACGTGATGAAGCCTTTCACCAAGGAGGTTATCGAAGACAAGCTGCGACTGATGGGCGAGGTCCGATAGCTGGAAGCGAGCGAGAAACACTCATATGGCAACGCCCGTAATCAATACGAATCCTCCGAACAAGGTGGAGATCCACCCGGAAAATTACCGGTTCCTGCAGGACTACATCTACAAGGAATCCGGCATCGTCATCGAGCGCGACAAGCACTATCTGCTTGAGGCGCGTCTGCTCCCAGTGGCCAAGAAGCGCGACATGGCCACGATCAACGATCTGTGCAATCTGTTGCGGGCCACCGGCCCGGCGGATCTGAAGCGCCAGGTCGTCGAAGCGATGACCACGCATGAAACGTTGTTTTACCGGGATCCGGCACAATTCGAGGCCCTGCGCAAAACGATTCTGCCACCGCTCATCGAACAGCGCAAAAGCTTGCGCAAGCTCTCGTTCTGGTCGGCGGCCTCGAGCTCGGGCCAGGAAGCCTATTCCGTCGCCATGATGCTGCGCGGCATGGGCCTTCGCGACTGGAACATCAGCATCACCGGCACCGATCTTTCCGAGCAGATCCTGCAGCGGGCGCGCACCGGATTGTTTTCGCAGTTGGAGGTCAACCGCGGCCTTCCGGTACAGGACCTGGTGATGTATTTCACCCGCCAGGGTCTGGACTGGCAGTTGAAGGACGAAGTCCGCAAGATGGTGAACTTCCGCCTGTTCGACCTGCGCCAGAGCATGCGGCCGCTCGGGCAGTTCGACATTGTCTTCTGCCGCAACGTGCTGATCTACTTCGACCAGGACACGAAGAAAAAGATTCTGGAAGAAATTCGGGGCACGATCGTGCCCGGAGGCTATCTGCTGCTTGGCGGCGCGGAAACCGCCATGGCGGCGGCCGACAAGTTCGAACGCGTGCAGACCAACGGCGCCGTACTCTATCGGGTGCTTTAAGAAAGGGACGAACATGGTGCAATTTCCCGTGGAAGCGTATCAGGCGGAGGTCGGCGAGATTGTCGGCAACGTCTTTGGAACGATGCTGGGCGAGGTTCCGGTTGCGGTGGAGAATATGTGGGCTCCCGAGACCGGGCGCCTCACGGCGGCCATCTACTTCGCCGGAGACTGGAAAGGCGCGGTGCTGGTGGAATGCCCCGACGAGATGGCGCTTTTCTGGACCTCCCGGCTGATGTCGATCGAGATGCCCGTCGAGTTCAATGACGACGTCGAGGACGCCCTCGGCGAGATCGTGAATATGGTGGGCGGGAACCTCAAGTCGGTGCTCCCCCCGGGTGTCGGGTTGTCGATGCCGTCGGTGGTGCGCGGCAAGAACTACTCTCTGAAAGTCTGCGGCGGCAATTTCACGATCCGCAAAAGCTTCGCCACGCCCCAGGGCTTGTTCTGGGTCACGCTGGTGGAAGTCGTAGGCAGAAGTTAGTTTTACTTACTTGGCGAGTGGGTAATGGACCGGCGGTCTCACCGCGGTGGCATCCGGCGCCGCGTAGAACACCTTGGCCGGAATGGGAACCACTGGCGGCTCGGGCGTCTTCGGCCTTCGAAACGGATTGTCGTCTTCGAACGCGACCACCTGCAGAACGTTGTCGTCGCTCGAGCCGACCTTTTGCCGCGTCCCCAGCGGCAGAATGATGCACCCATGCGACGATCCACCGGCCGGGTTGCCACCGTGGATCAGGAATCCGAACCGGCCGCAGCAATCATGGCCTTGCGGCGTCAGAACCATGGCCGACGACAGAACGATGTTCTTCCCGTCGCAGCCGGTGACGGGCTTCCCATCCCGCATGACCGTGTGATTCCCGATCTTCCCAATGGTGTATTGGCCCTGTGGAATCGGTCCGAGATCGGACCGCCACTCCGCATCGGGCTGGTTGGCGTAGCTACCGCTCCCCGAGTATCCCTTGTCGGCGTAAGCGCCGAAATGGTAAAGATTCCCCGTGGATGAAACGTAGATCCAGGACATATGCCCTCCTATCTATAAACGCGAGCGGGAGGGCCAAAGTCCGTCAAGAAGACATTTACGGCAGCAGGCCGGACGTCACTAGCGCCGAAGGCGAAATGGTGCGGGAATTGGCGAAGTATTTAACGCTCTCCAGATTCCGGTAAACCGCCCCCGCCACGCCCGAGGCCACGGGACCGTTGATGGGCCGTCCGCCGGTCAGCATCACCACCACCACCAGCTTGTTCCGGCCCACGTCGTTGTAGGAACCGAACCAGCCCATGTGCGTGGGTGAGCGGTCGTCGGTACAGGTGCCCGTCTTGCCGAGGATCGGAACCTCGGCGCCATAGCCCGCCCGGCGTGCCGTGCCGTATTCCACCGCCCCCATCAATCCCGGCTTCACTTCCGGAATGAACTGCTCGATATCGAGCCGGCGCTTGATGCGCGGCACAAAACTGGCGGAATCCTCAGGCGTCCGTGGATGCTGCAGGTAATACAGTGTGCCGCCATTGGCGATGGCCGAAAGCAGCGAAGACAGCTCCAGCGGTGTCAGCGAGATGCCCGAGCCGAAGCTGGTCATCATCCCCAAGCCCTCGGCGGGTATTCTCGCCGGAAGGATGCCGGGCTGTTCGCCGGCGATGTCGATGCCGGCGCGCTCGCCGAGGCCGAACAGCCTCGAATAATAGATCACGCGGTCGAACCCCAGCTTTTCCCCCAGCATCGCAAAGTATGGATTGTTCGAAACCGCCAAGGCTTCGGTGAGGTTCATCGAACGGTATCGGGAGAGCTTGAGCGTGGTATCGCGCTCCACCAGGCCTTCGCTCAGCGCCGCAAACGCCGTGACGATCTTGATGGTCGAGCAGGGGATGAAGCCGCTTTTCAGAGCGAGCCTTTGGTTGACGATCGTCAGAATCTTACCCGTGTAGGGATCGGCGACGACCACCGTCCCGTTCAGATTCCCAAGCGCATCCATGGCGGCCTGACGGACGACACCGTCTTCCCCGTCGGCCACGTCGCCTTCGGCTGAATCCACAATGAAGGTCGGTTCCTTCCAGGGGTTGTAGTAGATTCGCGGGCGGCGGTGAACCACCGTGCGCCTGCCAGCCACGAACTTCGCCGTCGACACCCTCCGGGTTGCCGGCTTCGCGCCACTGACCGCCGCAGGGCGCGCTTTTCCATAAGATTTCACTACGGCAGGCTTGGCCGTGTACTTCTGCGTACCTTTGCCTGACGAAACTGGGGCAACCGCTACCAGCAGGATTACGGCCAGCAACAGCTTGCCCAGCGGGGAATAATGCATGCACCCCTCCGTGGTGTACCACCGGCGAGTGGCGGTACCCACAATATTCCAAACTACGGATTTTACAACAAAACCATTTTCTTCAATGATCTAGCACGGTGTCAAGCAGCCGTCCAGCCGCCGTCGATACTCACCACCGAACCGGTCATGAAACCAGCTTCATCCGAACACAGGTAAAGCACCAGGTGTGCGATCTCCTCAGGTTTCCCTAGCCTACCTATCGGCTGACGCGCGTTGAGCTGTACGCGCATCTGCTCTTTCTCATGCTTGTGATATTTCTCCAGGTATCCTTCGACGAACGGCGTCTCCACCGTGCCGGGGCAGATGCAATTGGCGCGAAACTGCGTGGGATACTCGACCGCCAGTTGCTTGGTCATGACCACTACCGCTCCTTTAGTGGCGCAGTAGGCGAAACGTTTCTTGATGCCGATCAGTCCGGCCACCGAACCGATGTTGACCAGCGAGCCGTGCGAGGCGATCAGCAGGGGCACCGCCGCCTTGGTCACCAGAAACGTGCCCTCGACATTGACGCGAAACAGCTTCTGAAAATCCTCGAGGCTGCATTCCTCGATGCCGCCGACGTGGCCGATACCCGCGTTGTTGACCAGGATGTCGAGTCTCGAAATGTCGCGGAACGCATTCTGAACGGAAGCTTCCGAGGTGATGTCGCACTGCACGCCCCGGGCGCCCGGCAGTTCCCCCGCCAGCTTATCTGCGGCTTCGCCATTCAAATCCGCGATCAATACCTGGGCACCCGCCTGGGCCAGCACTCTACAAGTGGATTCACCGATGCCGCTGGCGCCGCCGGTGACCATGGCCGTACGGCCATCGAGTCGAAAAGGGATCATTTCTTACAAATGGTAGCGCGTCCGGCCGAATCGTGAGAAAAACGCGTACCAAGTGCAACGGAATGGAATTGAGCGACACCATCTCCGGAACAAGGACATTCCCAGAATGCGAATCGTTGGCACTTCGGTACTTCTTACGCTGGCCTTATGTAACATCGGCCGCGCGCAGTTGACGCTCGATCAGAAGACGGCGGACTTCCACCACCTGGCGGGGCTGTTCGCGAAAAACTATGGACCGGCCGAATGGAAGCGCGACTTCCAGGGCTTCGATCTATTCAACACCGCGCCCTGGCTCAACCGCGTGCGCGCCACACGCGACGATCTGGACTTCTATCAGGTCATGCTCGAATACGCGGCATCATTCAACGACGCCCACGTCACCTATCAGGCTCCTTCGAATTTCCTCGCCACCCTTCATTTCACAACGGACATTTATGAAGGCCGCGTGCTGGTGGACTCGATTAATCGCGTGCGGCTGCCGGCCGCGGAGTTTCCGTTTGCGCGCGGATGGGAAGTGGTTTCAGTCGACGGCCGGGGCGTGCAGCAACTGATCGACGAGATTTCGAAGGTTTACGTCGCCGCCAATCCCCTCAGCACCAGAAGATTCGCCGCGGAGCTGATCCCGATCCGGCCGCAAGCTCTGCTTCCGAGAGCGCATGAGTTGGGCGAGATGGCCACGGTCGTCATGAAGGGCCTCGACAACGCGACCTACACCTTTCGCATTCCGTGGGCCAAGACCGGCCTGCCTTTGACGAAGGTCGGGCCGGTGCCGCTGCCGGCGAACGTGGAGCGCATCGTCCGTGCGGCCGCCTCCAGCGAAGACGAAGCGCCGTATCTGGCGAACCTTCGCGCCCTGCAGAACTGCCGCATCGCCGACCGCGCCGTGCTCGGGTTTGGCGCGCGTACACCGGTGTTCCGGCTGCCGGGCGATTTCGTGCAGAGGCGGGGGACGGTAGCGGCGGACCTGTTTTACTCCGGGACTTTCCAAAGCGGCGGATCGCGCATCGGGTTCATTCGCATCCCGACCTTCGCTCCGGCCAGCCTGAACGCGGCGCTGCTGCAGTTTCTAACCGAGGTTAGCTTCTTCCAGGCGAATACGGACGGCCTGATCGTCGATATCATGCGCAACCCGGGCGGCAACGTCGCCTATACGAACATCCTGCTGCAAGCGCTGATCCCGTATGAGTTTCGCGTGGTGGGTTTTGAAGTGCGCGCCACCTCCAACTGGATCGCCGAAATCTCATCGGCGGTGGAATCGGCCAAGGCGCAGGGCGCACCACCTTTCGTCATCGGCCAGTTGGAGTTTCTCCGGGACCAGTTCATTTCAGCCAACAGCCAGATGCGCGGCCGGACGCTCTCGATTCCGCTCGACGATATTACGTTAGACCGCCAGCCCTTGCGGGCCGCCAACGGCGCGCTGCTTTCCTACACCAAACCGCTGATGGTGCTGATCGACGAAACTACGGCTTCGGCGGGCGACATGTTCGCCGCCACCATTCAGGACAACGGCCGCGGCAAACTGTTCGGCAAACGCACGATGGGCGCGGGCGGCAACGTGGCGGGCTACGACGCCGGCTCTTACTCCGAAGGCTTTGTCTCGGTGACGGAAAGCATCATGATCCGCCCCAAGTTTGTGGAGCCTCCGGGCTATCCGTCTTCGCCCTATATTGAGAACGTTGGCGTCTATCCGGACATCGAAGCCGACATCATGACGCAGGACAACCTGTTGCTCGAAGGCCGGATCTTCACCGGCCAGTTCGTCGAAGCCATGGTCGCGCACATTCGCTTGGGCCGCTGAACCGGAGAAACCATCATGTCAAAACTCACTTTCGTGGTCCTGTTGTGGATGGCGCCGCTGATGGCGCAATTGACTCCCGAACAGAAGGAATCGGACTTCCGTTTCCTGGCGTCGGTCTATGCGAAGAACTACCCGAGCATCGACTGGAAACGCCAGTTGTTCGGCTTCGACGGGCTGTCGATCCGGCCGTGGCTCGACCGGGTGGCGCGTTCCAAGGACGATCTCGAGTTTTATGAAATCTGCGCGGAGTATCTATCGAACTTTCGCGATTCCCACATCTTTTTCGCCGCGCCTTCCGATTTCTCGGCTTCGCTCGGCATGGCCGTGGACATTTACGACGGCAAGGTTCTGATCGAAGGCCTGAACAGGACGCAACTGCCGGTCGCGCGTTTCCCGTTCACGACGGGCGACGAACTGGTTTCAATCGACGGCACGCCAGTGGAACAGCTCATGGACAGCTTCGCGGTCCTGTCACGGTGGGGCAATGAGAAGGCCACGCGCCGGGCGGCGGCGGCACAACTGGTCTTCCGGTCTCAGCAGGCGTTGCCGCGGGCGGTGGAACTGGCCGATACCGCCGAGATCGTGGTACGCCGCCTGAGCGGCGCCGAGGAAACCTACACCGTTCCCTGGCTGAAGCGGGGCACACCGATGCATGTGGGACCGGTGCCGAGCCCGCGCTCCGCGCTATTGCCCACGATCGCTTCCAGGGAAGAGGACGTTCCCGGGGACATCCGCCTCTATGAAAAACTGACCCGCTCCGAAGTGCAGGGCCACGTGGCCGTGCAGGGCTTCGGTTCGCGGACTCCGGTGTTCGCGCTTCCCGCCAATTTTCAACAACGCCTGGGCCGTGTGCCAACCGATTTCTTTTTCTCCGGCACTTATCAGGCGCAAGGAAAACGAATCGGTTTCCTGCGCATTCCGAGCTACTCGGGCGCGTCCGCGGCGACGCTGACGCAACTGGATAATGAGTTGCTGTTTCTGGAGGAAAATACGGACGGACTGATTGTGGATCAGATTCGCAATCCGGGCGGGTCCGTTTGTTTCGGGGAAGAGGTTACCCGGCGCCTGACGCCTTACGCGTTTGAGCCTGTCAAGTACGAGGTGCGCGCAACCTTGATTTGGCTCAATACGGTTTACAATGCATTGGTGCAGGCCCGCCAGCGCGACGCCGAGCACTGGCGCATCAGCTTTTATGAACAGATTTATCGCGAGGTGGCCAAGGCCTACGAAGCCAATCGCGGCCTCTCGACGGCCATTCCGCTCTGTACGGCCGATCCGGTGCGCGAAACCCTCGGACCCTTTTACACCAAACCGATCGTCATGCTGATCGACGAATTCTCCGCTTCGACGGGCGATATCGTTCCGGCGATGATGCAGGATTCCGGACGGGCCACGATGTTCGGCGCGCGAAGCAACGCCGCCGGTGCCACCGTCCTGGCGTTCGATGCGGGCCCCTACAGCGAAGCGTTCATCGGCGTGCCGGCCAGTCTGATGGTGCGCCCCCGAATGGCTTCGGCCCCCGGCCTGCCGGCCTCCCGCTACATCGAGAATACCGGCGTCGGCCCCGACATCGAATACGAATACATGACCCGCGAAAACCTGCTGCAGCGCGGGCAGCCTTACGTGCAGGCGTTCACCAATGCGCTGATCGAAAAGATCGAGGGAAGGTGAGCCCCTTCCGCCCGGCCCGCGGATTGCCGATAATGATGCGTGGAACAATTCCCCGGAAATCGCGCGGGCAGGAGGTTGGCCTAGTTGGGATTTGGAGTAGGAGTGCTCAAAGAGTCGGCGCCAGGCGAGCGCCGGGTGGCCATGGTTCCCAAGGCGCTGGACATGGTCCTAAAAACGGGCGCCGAAGTCTGGATCGAACGTGGAGCGGGTCTTGAAGCCGGTTTCGCCGATGCCGACTACGCCGCCAAAGGCGCCAAACTCGCGCCGGCGGACGAAGTGCGGCGTAACGCGCAGGTGCTGCTGCAGGTAAGGGTGGCGAGCCTCGAAGGCCTGGGCCCGTCGCACACCGTCATCGGTTTCTGCGATCCGCTCAGCGAGCCGCGGGAAGCGGCGCGCTTTGCCGCCACCGGCGCCTCGCTGATTTCGATGGAATTGATCCCCCGCATCACGCGCGCCCAGAGCATGGACGCGCTGTCGTCCATGGCGTCGATTGCCGGCTACAAAGCCGTGATTCTCGCCGCCGAAACGCTTCCCCGTATGTTCCCCATGCTGATGACCGCCGCCGGAACCATTCCCGCGGCGCGGGTGCTCGTACTCGGAGCCGGTGTCGCCGGGCTTCAGGCGATCGCCACGGCGCGGCGCCTGGGCGCGGTCGTGCTCGGCTATGACGTGCGCTCGACGGTCAAGGAACAGATCGAGAGCCTCGGCGCCAAGTTCCTCAACATCGACATTGGCGCCAGCGGCGAAGGCGCGGGCGGTTATGCCAAGGCCCTGGGCGACGACGTCATCCGCCGCCAGCGCGAATTGATGGGCGCCGCGTTGAAGGATCAGGACGTGGTGATCACTACCGCCGCCGTGCCCGGCCGCAAGGCGCCGGTTCTCATCACCGCCGAAATGGCGCGCGGCATGTCGCCCGGGTCGGTGATTGTGGATCTGGCGGCCGAACGCGGCGGCAACTGCGAGCTGACCAGGCCCGGCGAAACGGTCGTCGACAACGGCGTGCGGATTCTCGGCCCGGTCAACATTCCCTCCTCGGTCGCCTATCACGCCAGCATGATGTACGCCCGCAACCTGGCCACGCTGCTCAAGCATCTGACCAAGGACGGCAAGCTCCACGTCGATCCGAACGACGAGATCGTGAAGGAGACGCTGGTGGCGCAAGGCGGCGCGGTGGTGCATCCCAAAGTTCAGGCATTGATTTCCCCGGTGAACGCATGAGCACGGAAATTGAGTTGAGTATTTACGTCTTCCTCCTGGCCGCTTTTCTCGGCCTGGAGCTGGTGCACAAAGTATCCCCCCTGCTGCACACGCCTTTAATGTCGCTGACCAACGCCATCTCGGCGATTTCGGTGGTGGGCGCGATTCTGGTGACCGGGGCCGGGGAATCGCCGCAATTCAGCAAGATCCTCGGAGCCATCGCCGTGGTGGCTTCCACCATCAACATCGTCTCGGGCTTCCTCATCACGGACCGCATGCTGAAGATGTTCCGCAAGAAAGAGCCCAAATGAGCGTTGAACATTTCTGGCAGTACGCCTACATCGTTGCCGCCGTCCTCATCATTCTTTCCATCAAATGGTTGAACTCGCCCGCCACGGCGCGGCGCGGCGTTCAGGCCGGTCAGATCGGCATGCTGTTTGCCGTCATCGGCACGCTGCTGCGTCATGAAGTGATGTCGTATCAGTGGATCCTGATCGCGTTCGTCATCGGCTCGGCGGTGGGCGCTCCGCTGGCCTACCTGATGCCGATGACCGCGGTGCCGCAGTTGACCGCGCTGTCGCACGCCTTCGGCGCGGTGGCCGCCGCGCTGGTGGGCACGGCCGAATATTACCGCCATTATCCGACCGGCTTTCAAATGGCCGCGCTGGTGATCGAAACGCTGCTTGGGTACCTGACGTTCACCGCCAGCATTGCCGCCTTCGCCAAGCTGCAGGAACTCATCCCCACGCGTCCGCTCACCTACAAGGGACAGAACATCGTCAACCTGGGTTTGTTCGCGGTGGCCGTGCTGTTGGGCGTCTGGACCGTGGTAGGCGGCGCGCCTGGCTGGGCGTTCCCGGCTTTCGTCGTCCTCTCGCTTCTGTTCGGCGTGCTGCTGATCATTCCCATCGGCGGCGGCGATATGCCCACCGTCATCGCTTTGCTCAATTCCTATGCCGGCATGGCGGCGGCGGCGATGGGCTTCGCGCTGAACAACCGGCTGCTGATTATCGCGGGCGCGCTCAACGCCGCCAGCGGCTTCATTCTGTCGGTGGTGATGTGCAAGGCGATGAACCGGTCGTTCACTAATGTGCTGTTCGGCGCGTTCGGGCAGGTCACCGAGTCGACGGCGGCCACGACGACCGCCAAGCCCGTCCGCACGGCCACCGCCGAAGACGCCGCTTCGATTCTCGCCACTTCGCGCAAGGTGGTCATCGTGCCCGGCTACGGCATGGCCGTCGCGCAGGCGCAGCACAAGGTGCGTGAGCTGACCGATATGCTGGTCAAACGCGGCGTGGATGTGCAGTTCGCCATTCATCCGGTCGCCGGGCGCATGCCGGGCCACATGAACGTCCTGCTGGCCGAAGCCGATATTTCCTACGACCGGCTGCATGAGATGGAAGACATCAATCCCGAGTTCACCGAGACCGACGTGGCGCTGGTGATCGGCGCCAACGACGTCGTCAATCCGGCCGCGCGCCACGATACCGCCAGCCCGATTTACGGTATGCCGATCCTCGACGTCGACAAGGCGCAGACCGTGATGGTGATCAAACGCAGCATGAATCCAGGCTTTGCCGGCATCGACAACGAGCTTTACTACAACGACCGCACGCTGATGCTGTTCGGCGACGCCAAGGGATTCGTATCGGAGATCGTGAAAGAGATGCCGAAAGCGGCATAGTTTATCGCGCATCGCGCAATTCCAGCCCGTGTGCGAGTGGCCCTCGAAGTGCTCCTCCACTCGCATGCGTGTTTGCTTGTGTCTGCTCCTGGCGTCTGTCTTCGTCGAAGCCTCCGGCGGCCCGTTAGACCGCAAGCGCTGGGTGCTCAACCAGACAGTGGGCCCGGCCAGCCTCGCCGGCGGCGTGTTCAGCGCGGGCTTGTCGACATGGCGCGGCAACCCGGTGGAGTACGACACGCACTGGAAAGGTTTCGGCCAGCGCTACGGAATGCGCCTGACCGGTGTGGCCACGCAGAACGTCATGGAGGCCGCCCTGGGCGCGGCGCTAAGCGAAGATCCACGCTACAAGAAAGCTTCCGGCCCTCTCAAATCCCGCCTTCTCAGCGCGCTCAAACAGACCGCGCTGGTTCAACGCTCCGATGGCACCTACGGGCCCGCTTATGCCCGCTACGCCGCCATTAGCGGCGGGAATTTTCTTTCCAACGCCTGGCGGGCGGATAGCGAGGCCACGGTTTCCGGTGCCCTTCTGCGAACCGGCTACGGCTTTCTCGGCAGGCTGGCGGGGAACGCCTTTGCCGAATTCAGTGGAGACGCGTGGCGGCGGCTGCGCGGGAGGAAGTGATTTATGCCAGTCAGTAAGAAAACCAAAACCGATCGCCCAAGCGGCGGCGAAACCCATCAACGGGCCGCGCCGGACGGTGTGCCGCTCACCACCAACCAGGCCGTACCACTGGCCGACAATCAGAACTCGCTCAAGGCCGGCGAACGAGGTCCGTCGCTTCTCGAAGACTTCATCCTCCGCGAGAAAATCACGCACTTCGATCATGAGCGGATTCCCGAGCGCATCGTCCATGCAAGAGGTTCGGCGGCGCACGGTTACTTTGAGCCCTACAGATCGATGAAGCACGTGACCAGTGCCGCCTTCCTGGCCGATCCATCGGTCCGGACGCCGGTCTTCGCCCGCTTCTCCACGGTGGCCGGAGGAGCGGGTTCGGTCGACCTGCCCCGCGACGTGCGAGGCTTTGCGGTCAAGTTCTACACGCAGCAGGGTAATTTCGATCTTGTGGGCAACAATATCCCGGTGTTCTTCATTCAGGACGCGATGAAGTTCCCCGATCTGGTGCACGCCGTCAAAATGGAGGCCGACCGCGGCTATCCTCAGGCCGGCTCGGCTCACGACACATTTTGGGATTTCATTTCGCTCATGCCGGAATCGTTCCACATGATCATGTGGGCGATGTCGGATCGCGCCCTGCCCCGGTCGCTGCGCATGATGGAAGGCTTCGGCGTCAATACGTTCCGCCTGGTGAACGCCGCCGGAGTATCGAACTTCGTCAAGTTCCACTGGCGTCCCGTGCTCGGAACGGCGGCGGTGCTGTGGGATGAGGCCGTCAAAATCTGCGGAGCCGATCCCGACTTCCACCGGCGCGACCTTTTCGAAGCCATCGAGAGCGGCAGCCTTCCCGAGTACGAACTGGGCTTGCAAATCGTCGATCCGGAAACGGCCGCCTCCCTTCCCTTCGACATTCTCGACGCCACCAAGCTCATACCCGAAGAGGTCGTGCCGGTCGAGATGGTGGGGAAGATGGTGCTCGACCGCAATCCGGACAATTTCTTCGCCGAAACCGAACAGGTCGCCTTCTGCCCCAGTCACATCGTCCCCGGCATCGACTTCAGCGAAGATCCTCTGTTGCAGGGACGGCTGTTCTCCTATCAGGACACACAGCTCAGCCGGCTTGGTTCGCCGAACTTCCATCAATTGCCCATTAACCGGCCCAAGTGCCCTTTCGCCAACTTCCAACGCGACGGCCAGATGCAGATGGGCGTGCCGAAGGGCAGAGCGAACTATGAACCCAACACGCTCGATCCCGCCGGGCCGCGAGAGTCTCGTCAAGGCCTGAAGCCGGTTCCGGTGTCCGTCGAAGGAACGAAGGCGCGTATCCGCCCGGCCTCGTTCCGCGACCACTATTCCCAGGCGCGCCTGTTCTACCGATCGGTGACGCCGCAGGAGCAAAAGCACATGGCGGAGGCACTCACCTTCGAATTGAGCAAAGTGGCTATCGCGGAGATTCGAAAGAGAGTGCTGGGACATCTCGAAGTGATTGACCGGGGCCTGGCGGAAACCGTGGCCTCGGAATTAGGGATGGCGGGTGAGGCGATCCATCCCACGCCCGCGGCCCCTCCGGTCGACCTTCCGCCGAGCCCCGCTCTGCGGCTCTACGGCAAATATCCGCCGAATCTGAAGGGACGAAAGATCGGTGTCCTTCTGGGACCCGGCTTCGATCCGGCCATTCAGGCGAAACTCGCCGCTGCGATCCGGAAAGAAGGCGCGGCCGCCGCGCTCATCGCCGTTCGGGTGGGTGGAGTAGAAGACGCGGCGGGAAAAGCGCATCCGGTTCACATGGCGCTGCAGACCGCACCGTCGGTGTTGTTCGATGCGGTGGCCGTGCTCGCCGGACCCGCCGGCGACGCCTTGTTGGCCAAAAATGCGGACGCAGTGGCGTTCCTGATGGACGCCTGCCGTCATCTGAAAGCGATCGCTTTGCACGGCGCTTCGTCTCTGGCGGAGAAATCACGGGTGCGCGCAGAGGCTGGCGTCGTCGCTCTGAATGCGTCCACCGTGCCCGAGTTCATCGCCTTGGCGCGCCAGGGAAAAGTATGGGAACGCGAGAACTAGCGGCCGTGGGTGAACCGCTCGCAGCGGTCGCCTTTTTTCGCATGCCGCGTGGCCCGTGCCCCCGCGTACGCCAGGCGCTGGAGCATCGCCAGCGATAGAGTGCCCGAAGTCCCGCGCGTAGCGCCGACACGGCACCACCAGCCACGGTATGCCCGCCAACTAGCGGCCCGAAGCGCCCACGGTAGCCTGCGGCTGCTCGGCTGCCGCGTCCGCCCGCGTCCCGCGTGTGCGCCACGCGCTGAAGCGGCGCAGTGCCAATGCGATACCCGTCCAAACCAGGAACACACCCGCCAGCGACGCAAGGCCGGCGATCGTCTGCCCCACGACGCCGTAGTATTCGCCGGTGTGCGCGAAGCGCGTCCACATGCGCCATTGCCGGCCCGCGTCGCCGTTGGAGAACGTTTCGACGCGCTTCACGGCGCCTGACGCGTCCAGAGTCAGCGTCGATCGCAATTGCGGCTGCCCGCCGTCCCCACTGTCGATCAGAAAGGCGATATCGGCCCCTTCGCGCTCGGGGATGCGCATCGAAATACTCCGCCAATCCGGAGCCTCCTGCCGCGCCCGCGCCCACATCGGCGCCAGCGCGGGAACCGTGGCAAGGTCGATGCCGCGGGCGCCACGCTCACCGCCTTCCGGACGCTCACGGCGCTCCCCACCGCCGCCCTTGGTAAGGCCACCGGAGGGAGGAGGCCCTTTCACCGCGGGTGCTTCCGATCCGGCCAACCAGTACACCAGGGCGGTGCCCCAGGGATAGGACATCGGCACCGCGCTCGCCACCACGATCAGCAGCGGCACGGCGGCCCAGATGCCGAAAACGTTATGCCAGTTGAAGTCGCGCGCCTTGCCCGAAAGCCCGCCCTTGAACCACAGAATGGGGCGGATGTGCCGCATGCTCCATACCTTTGGCAGCCACAGATACATGCCGGAGGCCACCAGGAACAGAAACGCCAGATTGCAGGCTCCCGTTATCGCCTTCGCCGTTGCCCTGCCCTCGCCTTCGCTCCCAAGCCAACGGTGCCACGCGGTGATCTTCTGAAACGTACGCCGCGTACCGGGATTGCTCTTGCCCAGGATGCTTCCGTCGTAAGGACTGGCGTAGACCGAGCCTTCGCGCCCGATCGAAAGTTCAACGGGCTCTCCCGGATCGGAGCGCATCACCAGCGAGGAGCCGCGCGGCAGTCCGCCTTCATGATTCTGGCTCAAGCGCGCCAGCAGGTCGTTCACCTCCAGCGGTTGGGTCCCGGCGGGCGGTTCCACCCGGTAGGATCCGCGATCGGCGCGGGCCAGCATCTGCCGCTCATAGGTCAGCATTACTCCCGTCACCGACATGATCAGAACCACCACGCCCGCCACGCACCCGGCAATCAGATGCATCCAGAAAAGAACCTTGCGAAAGCTCATGAGTCAGATCTCCGCCCACATTCGAATCAGGTTGTGATAAACGCCAGTGAGTTGCACGGCGGTGGGATGATCGGGCATCTCGGCCGACAACCGTTGAATGGCCATGTCGAGGTCGAACAGCAAAGTGCGCTGCGCATCGCCGCGGACCATGCTTTGAATCCAAAAAAAGGAGGAAAGTCGCGCTCCACGGGTCACTGGCTTGACCTGATGCAAGCTCGTCGATGGGTACAGAACCATGTGCCCGGCCGGCAGCTTCACCGATTGCGTGCCATACGTGTCTTCGATCAACAGTTCGCCGCCATCGTAGTCTTCCGGGTTGGTGAAGAACAGTGTAGCGGAAAGGTCGGTGCGGATGCGGTGGCCGGTGCCCGCCACCTGCCGTATGGCGTTGTCGACATGGACGCCGAAGGACTGCCCGCCCTCATAACGGTTGAACAACGGAGGAAACACGTGCAGCGGCAGGGCCGCGCTCATGAACAACGGATTGCGCTCCAGCACGGAAACAATCCGGCCGCTCAGATCCCGCGCCAGCGGATGGTCTTCCGCCAGTTGCAGGTTGTGCTTGGCGCGCGCCGATTGATAGCCCGCGGTGACGCGTCCATCCACCCATTCGGCCCTTTCGAGCGCGGCACGGCACGCGGCGGCTTCTTCCGCGGTCAATACAGAATCTATGTGCAACAGCATCGCGGCGCGCTTTCTCCTCAGAAATGGAGATTCGTCGTCACCAGCGCATAGCGCGAGGCTCCGGGAATCAGATGTCCTCCGCCCAGCCGCTCGAAGTAATAGGAGTTGTTGAGATTGGACAGATTGAACCGCACATCCACATAGCGATTGACGCGGTAGGAGGCCATGGCGTCGACGGTGGCGTAGGAGTCCACCCATCGTGTGTTGATGTTGTTGCCAAAGCGTTTGCCCATGAAGCGCGGGCCAAGCCCGATCATGAACCGGCGCGCAGTGTAGGTCATCCACACACTGGCGGCATTGCGCGGCGTATTGAGAAACTTGCGGCCCACTTCCGCCGGCGTGTTGGACGACCGGATGCGCGCGTCGATCAACGTATAGGACCCGAGCACGCGCAGCGAACGCGTGATCCCTCCCGATGCCGAAAGCTCCAGGCCCTGCGATACCTGCCGCCCGGCCAGCACCTGCACCGGATCGGTGGGCAGAAGCCCCGGCGTGCGGGCATTGTCCTTCTTGACCTGGAACAGCGCGCCGGTCAACAGCAACCGCGATCCGGCTACTTCCCACTTCGTTCCCACCTCGGTGGTGTAAGTCTTTTCGGGCGGGATGGCGGTGTTGGCGGTGTTGTAGGAAAGCCCTTCCAGAGAGGGACTGATGGACGTTCCATAGGAAGCGTAAACGCTGCCCGACTGCACAGGCTTGTAGATCAGCCCCGCGCGCAGGCTGGCGAAATTCACGTTCTGCCGCACGGGCGCCGGCGCGGTGCTGACGCCGTTGACGTCGAACCGCTCCCAGCGCAGGCCTCCGGTCGCCTCCCAGTGCCGGCCGAGTTTGGCGGTATCGAAAGCCCACACCGATTGCGTATCGCCGGAGATGCGTCCGATGAACGGACTGGTGGTGATGAGACCCGTATAAACGTCGTCGGGATTGGGATTGAGCAGTGTGGTGGGAGAGCCCGGCGCGGTGCGATTGAACCGCGTGTTGCGCTCCCCGGTGAACGCCGCTCCGGTGATCAGTGCGTGTTCCAGCCCGAGGAACCTGCCATTGGCCCGCAGATCGGTTTGATTGTCGACAATGCGGTCCTTGGCGATCCAGGAGCGCATCTCGCGATTGATGACCGTCGAATCGTTGCCCGCAAAGCGCGGAGGCGTCGCCATCGAGTCGCGGCTGGAGTCGGCGATGCGAAGCTGGCTACGCAGTTGCAACTGGTCGCTGAAGTCGTGCTCGAACTTCACCGTGCCGCTGTCCTGGTTGAGCACCTCGCGGTCCCGGTCGCGGAAGCCGTAGAAGGTATCGCGCGGCACCGGAGCCGGCCTGTCGCGATACGCCGCCAGCGCGTTGTTCGCCAGCGGAACCCACGGGATGCCGTAGTCGGAGACGTTGTCCTGTCTGAGCTTGTAATAGCCGAGCGTCAGCCGGGTCGGCGTTCCAAGCCCGAAGGCGAGAGAAGGCGCTAGGCCCCAGCGGTCGTTGGTCACGGCGCGGCGCCCCGCTACTCCGGAATCGTGCACCAGGCCGTTCAGGCGGAAGGCGGTGCGCTCGCCAAGGCCCAACCGCCCAAGCGAGGTATTCAAATCGATGGTGGCGCGGCGCGTATCGGCGTTTCCCAGCGCGATCGATCCGCCAATGACGCGGCTCATGCCCGGTCCCTTGCTGATGAGATTGATGGCGCCGCCCGCCGAACCGCGGCCGGTCACCGCCGACGTGGGACCCTTGGTCACTTCCACCTGCTCCAGGTTGAACGGATCGCGCGATTGCGGACTCAGATCGCGTACGCCGTCCACGAAAATATCGTTGCGGGCGCTGTTGCCACGCAGTGTCAGATTGTCGCCGGCCGCCACTCCGCCTTCGCCCGCCGTAATCGTGATACCGGGCACGTTGCGCATCACCTCCGTCAGGCTCACCGCTCCCTGCTGCTCGATCACGTTCCTGGGAATCACGGTGATAGTTTGCGGAATGTTCCGCAAAGGCTCGGTGTAGCGCGGCGAGGTGAGCGGGATGCGATCGGTTACCTCGACGGTGGATCGCACGGCATCGAAGCGAAGCGTGGCTTCACTCGCTCCTTTCATCTCAAATCGCAAGCCCGTGCCCGCCAGGATGCCGCTCAACGCCTGGCCGGCGGGCATCATGCCGCGCACGCCCTTGCTCGGTAGCGGCAGCATTTTCCCCTCGGGAACGGTCACCTTCCAGCCCGATGCGCGTTCGAAAGCCGCCAATGCTTCCCCCAACGCACCGGAGGGAATGTCGAACTGGACCACCGGCAACGTTTGCGCCGCCGGCGCCGCCGCATCCGTTCCCGTGCGCGATTGCGCCGGAAGCGAACCGCCGCCACCGGCGGCGCCGTAAGCGGCGAGCGTACCCATTGCAAGCCATTTGCGGCTCATGACCTCGCGCGAACGCACGGGTTTTCTGGTTCGAATCTGAATTCGAAGGCGCACGTAGGACCTCTCAATTTTGGTGCTTCTACTCGGTGGCCGCCGTTCGTACCGAACGTGGAAGATCGGCGACCGAATAAGTCCTATACTAGGGTTGGATGCAACTGAATGTCAACTAGAAAATGAGCGCCGCCGCGGTTATATCTTGATGCCGAAGCGGGCAAAGAACCAGTCGTCGTCGTGAACGCGCCGTTCGGCCAGTTCCCGGCGGCGCCCGGCCGCGTCGCTATTGGCGATCAGCAGCAGTGCCGCCCCCACATTCGATTGGTGCGCCAGGGCCTGCACCGTTTCCGAAATCCGTTCCGGCTTGAAATGCACGAAGGGAAGCCGCAACCGGTTCTGCAGGTATTCCGGCCAGCCAACGGGATAGGGAGACTGCTTGCGGAACAAGTGCCCCGCGGTGACTTCCGGAGTGACCAGCAGCCGGTAACCGAGCAGCCACAGGCGCACCGAAATTTCGTTGTCGACGTTGCCGCGATGCAGCATGCCTTCGTCCCAGCCGCCGGCGGCGTCGAAGACGTCGCGCCGTATGACGAAACAGGCCCCGGGCAGGATCGGCACTTCGCGCACCGTCCGGCCGCGATGTTTGAGCCAGCGCACCTCGAGCGCCGCGTTCTTGAAGGTAAGCCCCACGCCGCGAATCGGAGATCCGGCGCTATCGACAATCACCGGCGCCGTAGCGCCCACGCCGGGTTGTTCCAGCAGGTCCACCAGCGGACGCCACCAAAGCGGCGGATAGGTCATGTGCGCGTCGCTGAAGACGAGAATCTCGCCCTTGACCTCTTCGGCGCCGAAATTCCGGGCGCGCGTAACGCCCATGCTCGCGCCTAGAAAGGGATTGCGAAAAAGCCGCACCCGCCGGCCGCGGCGGCGCACCAGGAAATCGGCGGATCCGTCTTCGGACCCGTCGTCCACCACCGCGATCGTCGCGTTGGCGGGCAGGGTACGTTCCAGATTCTCGATGGTCGCGGCGAGGTGGCATCCTTCGTTGCGGCTGATGACCACGACGCCAATGGGAGGAGGAGCGCGCACGGCTCCTGCCAATCTACCAGACTTGCCAAACAACAAATGGAAAAGGCCAGACTGCGCGGGCGGGTGGGCGCCTGCTCAGACTGGCCTTCGGTTCGGTCTGCGGTGCGAGGCTAGGTGCCCCACGCCGCGCTGCCGGCCTTGACTTTCGTTTTGACTTTCATGATGGCTCCTTTTGTCGATTCAGAAATGATTCAACCGCGTTGGGACTAGGTGCCCCAAGCAGCGCTGCCGGCCTTGACCTTCGTTTTGACTTTCATGATGGCTCCTTTATCGATCCAGAAATGTTTCAAACCGGGCGGGGACTAGGTGCCCCAAACGGCGCCGCCAGCCTTGACCTTGCTTTTGATTTTCATCGTTTCTCCCGTTTCTGCCGGGCTTTTGATCGCCCGGCATACTCTA
This sequence comes from uncultured Acidobacteriota bacterium, assembly GCA_902826685.1. GTDB lineage: Bacteria > Acidobacteriota > Terriglobia > Bryobacterales > Bryobacteraceae > CADEFT01. The sequence continues at coordinate 17,307 of CADEFT010000015.1, read as the reverse complement.
TAAGGGCAAGCGGGAGACCAAACTTGCAAGTCATTGTAAACAAGGCAAGAAGACCTTCCTGGGCCCGCTGGACTAGGGTGTTTCCCCAACAATCGGGTTAAGGTAGTTAACCGATTTGGTAGGCCGCCCGGAATGATACCCTAGAGTCGGCTGTCATGAATCCCGCTCCGGCGATACTGGAAGTCCTGGAAGGGCCCGATGAGGGCACCTCCCTGACCCTGTCGGAGGCGGAAACCTCCATCGGCCGTGAGCCCGGCAACCACCTGGTGCTTCTCGATAGCGGCGTCTCGCGCAGACATTGCGTGATCCGGCGGAATGACGCCGTCTACACGCTGGCCGATCTCGGAAGCCGCAACGCCACGCTGCTCAACGGGAAACGCGTCACCGAATCGATACTGGCCAATGGAGACGAGATTCAAGTCGGGAAGACCAAGCTTCGCTTCCGTCCGGCGCCGTCGGGCCTGACACAAACGGCCCTGGACGCCACGGCTGGCCTCGGCAAGTCGAGCGTCATTTTGCGCTCAGGCGAAGCGCGGTATTTGAGCGAAGTGGCGCTTCCGGCCGATCCACGTACGGTGCGCGACCTCAACGCCATTCTGCGCATCAGCCGCGCCATTCAATCCGAGCGGACCGCCGCCGGGCTTCACCGGCAGATCCTGAAGTCGATTCTCGAAGCCTCCGGCGCCTGCCGCGCGGCCATTCTGCTGGGCGAAACTCCCGAAGACACCATCATGCTCGACCGGGACGCCGGCTTTCTCGCACCGGAGAGGCTCAGCCGTACCGTGATCGGCTACGTCACCGAGCACCGCGTGGCGATACTGACCAACGACATCGCCGAGGAGTTTGAGGCCGCCGAAAGTCTGATCGCTCGGCAGGTGCGGGCCGTGGCGGCGGCGCCGATGGAAGCCTTTCAGCGCCTGCTGGGCGTGCTCTATCTGGAATCGCCGAAGCCCGGCGCCTTCGATGAGAAGGTGCTCGAACTGGTGACGGCGGTGGCCGGCATCGCGGCGCTGGCGCTCGACAACGCCAATCGCATCGATTCGCTGGCCGAAGAGAATCAACGGCTGCTCGAAGAGATTCAAGTCAATCACGACATGATCGGACAGAGCGCGGCGATGAAGCAGGTGGTCGAGGCGGTGGGCCGGGCCGCGCGCACCGATGCGACGGTGCTCATCACCGGCGAAAGCGGCACGGGCAAGGAACTGGTGGCGCGCGCCGTCCACCGCAATTCCGATCGCAGCGCCATGCCGTTCATCGCCATCAACTGCGCGGCGATTCCGGAAAACCTGCTCGAAAGCGAGTTGTTCGGCCATGAGCGCGGCGCCTTCACCGGCGCGGTGGCGCAGAAGAAGGGCAAGCTCGAAGTCGCGGCCGGAGGGACCGTGTTCCTCGATGAGATCGGCGAGATGGCGCCGCTGCTGCAAGGCAAGCTGCTGCGCGTATTGCAGGAGCGCGAGATGGAGCGGGTGGGCGGCACCAAACCCATCAAGCTCGATATTCGCCTGATCGCCGCCACCAACCGCGATTTGCGCGAAGAATCGAAAGCCAACCGGTTCCGCGCCGACCTGTATTACCGCCTCAACGTCGTGGCGGTGCGCGTTCCGGCCCTGCGCGACCGCCGCGAAGATATCCCGCTGCTGGCGGCCTACTTCGCCGACCGGTTCGCGGGCACCGTCAAGCGGCGGATTCGCGGCCTCTCGCGAGCGGCTCTATCGGCGCTGGTGCGCTATGAATGGCCGGGCAACGTGCGCGAACTCGAAAACGCCATCGAGCGCGCCGTGGTCATGGGATCAAGCGATCAGATTCTGCCGGAAGATCTGCCCGAAACACTGCTCGAACAGCCGGCGGCGGCGCAGGAAGAGGAAGGCGGCCGTCTCTATGAATCCCTGCGCGAGGCCAAACGCCAGATCATCGAGAAGGCGCTGGCCGAAGCGGGCGGCAGCCAGGCGCAGGCCGCGGCGCTGTTGGGTGTGCATCCCAATCATCTGTCGCGGCTGATGCGGACGCTTGAGATGAAGAAGCAGACCCGCCGGTCATAGTGGGAGTGTCACCCGACGCCGCACGATCGCGGTATGGATCGAGCGCCCATCCCGGACCGATTCGGAGACTCGACAGGACGACGCAAACCCCGCCGGCAATAGGGGAAGCCTCAACCGACGCCGCACGATCGTCTGGCTGGATCGAGCGCACATCCCGGCTGATGCGGATAACCGGCGCCACATGATCAAGGGCTGGATCGAGCGCGCATCCCGGCCGATGCGGACCTTCGATAGAAAGAAGCAAACCGGCGGTCATAGGGGCAGCGTCAACCGGCACCGTACGATCAAGGGCTGCCTGTATCCGAACGGATGTGCACACCCGGCATGAAGCAACCACCCGTCATAGCGGCAGCGTCAACGGACGCCGCTCTTTGCTCGAACGGTAAATGGCGGTGAACATTTCGACAACCGCCCGGCCGTCCTCCCCGGTGACCGCGGGCGCGCGATCCTCGCGCACGGCGTCGAGAAAATCTCGGATCTGCAAGGCGTGATAGTGCCGTGTCGCGTCGATGCCGGCAAAGTGAATCCGGTCGGCGGCCTGCCATTCGGCGCGCCGGTCTTGTTCGCCGGGAATCGTCCAGATATCGTTGAAGGGCGGATCGGCCACCTCGGTCATACCGGCGACGAAAGTGGCGCCGGTATCGGTCTGCACGCCCACCGAAGCTCCGTTCGATCCGTGGATGTGCAACTTCGTATAGATGCCCGGCTTCTGCGAGAGGCTGGTCACGATGGACCCAAGCCCGCCATTGCGGAACCGGATGTTCGCCACCGCCGTGTCGTCCACTTCCACGAAAGGATGATTCAGATTCGCCCAATAACCGCTGATCTCTTCAATGGGTCCCATCAGCCAATGCAACAGGTCCAGTTGATGCGGGGATTGGTTCACCAGCACCCCGCCGCCTTCGGTATCCCATTTCCCGCGCCAGGGATCGGACTGGTAATAAGCCTCATCGCGCCAGCTCAACATCACGAACGCGCCGAGAATGGGTTTGCCGATCTTGCCCGCATCGATGGCGGCCTTCATGCGCTGCACCGGTTCGAGCCATCGCCGTTGGCTGATGACGCTGACCCTGGTGCCTGCCCGGCGCGCCGCGTTCAGCATCAGATCGCAATCGGCGAGACTGGCGGCCATCGGCTTTTCGATCAGCACATGGACGCCCGCTTCGGCCGCCAGCACCGCGTGCGCGGCGTGCATGGGATGGGGCGTGCACAGCAGCACGGCATCCACTTCCTTCAGCATCGAGGCCGGGCCGGTGAACGCCCGCGCGCCGTACTGCGCGGCGAAGGTTTGCGCGCGTTCGGCGCTCGCATCGCACACCGCGGCAAACGTCGTACCCGGCGCAGTCGCCAGCGCTTGCGCGTGGATGTGGCCCACCTTGCCGCAGCCAATAATGCCCGCCCGCACGTTCTTCATTCCGCCTCCTGAAAATATTGAGCCGACTTCCGCCGCAGAAAGGCCAGCGATTCCGCCATCTCTTCCATTCCGTTCATCCCGTCTTCAATACTGATCCAGCCTTTGTAACCATGCGCGGCGAGGATGCCGAAAATCGCGTCGTAGTCGTTCAGCCCCTTGCCGGTGACACCGTGGCGCAGGTTCGGCGAGTAGCCAAGCGTGCCGTCGGATTGCCGCAGCTCCTCAAGCGAAGCGCCTTCGGCCAAATAGCGGTCCGAGGCGTGCATGCTCACCACCCGATCGGCCACCTGGCGCAGCAGATCCACGGGATCGTCGCCGGCCACGATCGCGTTCGAAGGATCGTACTGGACCCCAAAGTATTTCCGTTCCGGTACCATTTCGAGCAGGTCGAGGAAAACGTCTTTTTTCTGGGCAAATTCGGGATATTTCCAGAATCCGTCCTTGTAGTGGTTCTCGAGGCCCAGCACGATGCCGTGTTCGCGCGCCGCCGGCAGCACGGCGTGAATGCATTCGGCGCACCACTCGAGACCCTGTTGCCGCGCCACTTCCGGATAGCGCTGGCCGCTCAGCACACGGCACACCGCCCCCGCTCCGCCCAGCCGGCGCGTTACGGCCACCATCTTTATTTCATGCTCGACGGCGCGTTTGCGCGCATCGCCATCGGGATTGGTGAAATCGGGCGAACAGCACAGCATCGGCATCGCAAATCCGGCCGAGTGGATCGCTTCGCCCACCGTATCGAGGTAGGCGGGCTCCAGGCTTTCGAAAAATCCTTCGTACATCTCGAGACCGTCGGCGTCCAGCGATCGCGCCATCCCGATCCAGGCGAACAGGCTCATCTGGCGCGTGGCGATGGCTTCCAGATAGCACTTGGGAAACGCGGAAATTTTTACTGGCATTCGCTTTCAGTGTAAGATCGCGGGAATGACTTCCGCCGGGCATTTCGTCAAACACCTCCGCGAGCGCGGCGTGGAATGGATGGCCACCCTGTGCGGCCATGGACTCAACCCTCTGTTCGACGAGGCCAGCCGCGCGGGTATCCGCCTGATCGACACGCGCAATGAACAAACGGCTTCCTACATCGCCGACTACTGGGGCAAGCTCACCGGCCGCGCCGGCGTCTGCTGCGTATCAAGCGGCGTGGCCCATGCCAACGCGCTCACCGGTGTGACCAACGCCTGGTTTGACCGCTCGCCGATGCTGCTGGTAAGCGGGGCGGGCGCGCTGCGCACCTCAGGCATGGGGCACTTCCAGGACATGGATCAGGTGTCGATGGCGCGGCCTGTGACCAAGTATTGCCGCGTGCTGGACTCGGCCGATCGCACGGTGCAGATTCTCGAAGAGGCGCTGGCGGAGGCCGAATCGAGCCCGCGCGCTCCGGTTCACCTGACCTATCCGTTGGACATTCAGACGACTCCCGTGCGCAAGCCGATTCCCCCGGCGCGCGTGCACAAGGCAGCTTCCCAACCGCGGACGGCGGACGTGGAGCGGGCGCTGCACAAAGCGAAGCGTCCGCTGATGATTTGCGGTAGCGAGGTGTTTTACCAGGGCGCGGGCGATGCCATGCTCGATTTCGCCGCCGCCAACGGGATTCCCCTGGTGATTCCCATCTGGGACCGTGGGTTCGTTTCCTCACCGCACCCGGCCTATTGCGGCGTGATCGGCGCCGCCACCGGAGGAGCCTCTCTGCTGGCCGATGCCGACGTCCTGCTGCTGGCAGGCGCGGCCAACGACTATCGGGTGCGGTTTCTGAATCACCCCCGGCAGAAGGCGGTGGCGGTGGACGATTTCGCCGGTCTGAGTGAATGCCGCACACCGGGTTTCGGCGATTGGCTCAAGGAGGCTCGTTCGCGCGTATCGAGCCATCGCGAACGGATTTTGGCGAACAGGAAGGGAGAGACGCTCGGCGCCGCCGATGTCATTGGCGCCATCGAGCCGGTGCTGACCGCTGAAACCTCGCTGCTGGTGGATGGCGGCAGCATCGGCCAGTGGGCGCACCAGTTGCTGTGCACCGGGCGTTACCCGGGCCATTGGCTGACCTGTGGCCGCAGCGGCGTGGTGGGCTGGGGATTGGGTGGCGCCATGGCGGCGCGCCTGGCCCGGCCGCAGGCTCCGGTGATTCTGCTTTCAGGCGACGGCGCGTTCACCTTCACCGTGGCCGAGATCGAATGCGCCGTACGGCAAAAGCTTCCCTTTGTTGCGGTTGTAGCCGATGACGAGGCCTGGGGCATCACCCGCGTAGGACATGAGCAGGAATATTCGAAGGCCATCGCCAGCGTCCTTGGGCCGGTGGCCTTCGACCGGTTGGCCGAATCGCTGGGGGCGCGCGGCCGCCGTGCGGCGACGCCCCAGGCACTGACCCGCGAACTGCGCAAAGCGCTCGATTCAGAGACGGTAACGGTGATACAGGTACCGATAACGGGCGGCAATCCGTGAAGAATGGCGGTTGAAAACTTGGGCCGCATTCCGTAGGATTGGAGGTGCCCTCCCCGTGCGCGGTGTAAGCATGAGTGCCGAACCAGTCGTTCCTCAAACTACGGCGGCCGAGATACCGGACAGACTTTACTTCCGGATCGGGGATGTCAGCCGCCTCGCCGGCGTGAAGCCGTTCGTACTTCGCTTTTGGGAGTCGGAGTTTCCGCAATTGGCGCCCAAGAAATCGGGCACCGGCCACCGGCTTTATAGACGCAAAGACGTGGAAGCGGTGCTTGAGATCAAGCGTTTGCTTTACGACGAGCGGTTCACCATCGAAGGGGCTCGCAATTACCTGCAGAACCGCGTGGTGGCGCCGATCGTCAAGCCGGCCAAGGCGGCGAAGAAACAGCGCGGCGCCCCGGCGGCCGCGCCGGTAAGCGCGTCGCCGGTGGAACTCCGCCAGCAGGATCTGTTTGGCGGCGTGCCGGTGGAAACGCTGCAGACGATCCGTAAAGAACTCGAGTCCATTCTCTCCCTGTTGCGCTAACGCCCGCGCTTCCGCCGTCACACCGGGCTCTCTCTTGCCGATGAGGTAAGTGCGAGAGTGTCAATGGTCAAGCTGACGCGGCTGAACCACGTAACGATCTATCTGAATTCCGACCTCATCGAGCACATCGAGAGCACGCCGGATACCGTCATCACGTTGACCGGAGGCCAGAAGTATGTCGTGCTCGAACCGGCCGAAGCGGTAGTGGAGCTGATTGTCGGCTTCCGGCGCCGGGTGACCCATCGCGTTACCGGGGGTGAAGCGCTCTGATGAAGGGCAGAAAACCGGACATCGCGTCGATTGCGGGTCTGGTGCTGGCGTTTGCCGGGATCCTGGGCGGGCTGCTGCTCGAAGGCGGAGCTATCGGCGACGTCGTGCAGCCAACGGCGGCGCTGATCGTCGTATCGGGCACGGTGGGGGCGGTGATGCTGAACGTGCCGATGAAAGTCTTTCTGGCGGCGTTCCGCCAATTGCAGAGCGTATTCTTCGAATCGCCGCATGCGCCGGGTCCGGTGATCGAGCAGCTAATCGGGTATGCCACGCAGGCGCGCAAAGGCGGCATCGCTTCGCTTGAACGCGAGGCATCGGGCATTCCAGATCCATTTCTGCGCAAGGCGCTGGGCCTGGCCGTGGACGGCACCGATTTGCAGGAGCTCCGCAAAATGATGGAACTCGAAATGAACATCCACGAGTCGCGGGCCGAAGCCGAAGCCAAAGTCTTTGAGCAACTGGGCGGCTATGCGCCGACGGTGGGCATCATTGGCGCCGTGATGGGCTTGATCCAGGTCATGAAGAACCTGGCCAACATCGACGAAGTGGGCCACGGCATCGCCGTGTCGTTCGTGGCCACGGTCTACGGCGTCGGCATGGCGAACCTCTTCTGTCTGCCGGCGGCGGGTAAGATCAAGGCGCGCGCGGCCGAAGAGACTCATATGCAGGAAATGGTGCTCGAAGGCGTTTGCGGCATCGTCGAAGGGCTGAATCCCAAGCTGCTGCGAATGAAGCTCGAAGCTTTCGCCGAGCCCGCTCCGGCCGCCAAGGGCAAGAGTTAGCCGGTGGCCCGCCGCAAAAAGCATGCCGCGCATGAGAATCATGAGCGGTGGCTGGTATCCTACGCCGATTTCATCACCCTGCTGTTCGCCTTCTTCGTGGTGATGTTCGCCAGCTCGCAAGCCGACAAAGGCAAGGCGCAGCAGGTGTCGGAATCCGTCAAAAGGGCCCTGGAGGAGAACCAGGTGGCCACCGCCATCGCGGGCATTCTGGGCGGCGCGGCGGATGACAAAGGCAAAGGCAACGCGATGATGCGCGGCCCCGGTGGCACGAAGAAGGGCGCCGACGAGCCGGCTCCCAGCGCCACCAAAATCGTCGAGTTGCTGCCATCGGAGCGCTTTCTGAGCCAGGAGTTGAAGGAAGACATCGAGAGCGGCAAAGTGACCATCGAGATGACCGGCCGCGGCCTTGTGGTGAGCCTGCGCGAGGCGGCGTTCTTTCAACCCGGCGACGACTCGATCGCCGCGCCGGCCTATCAGACGATCTCCAAGATCGCCGAGTCCATCCGGCAGTTGCCAAACCCTGTGCGCCTCGAAGGCCACACCGATTCGATCCCGATCCACAATTCCCGCTTCCGCTCCAATTGGGAGCTTTCCGCCGCCCGCGCCATCGCTATGCTCGAAATTCTGACGTTCGAGTTCGAGTTGCCGCATCGCCGGTTCGCCATCGCCGGGTATGCCGACACCGCGCCGCTCGATTCCAATGAGACCGAAATCGGCCGCGCGCACAACCGGCGTGTGGACGTAATCATTCTGAATCAGAACGGCTTGATCTCGGAGCCGTCGGCGGCGCCGCGCAAATAGGGCGAAACTTTTCCCCGGCTGGTCCGTAATTACTCGAAGAATGAGTTTCTGGAACGCCTTCCGGCAGGATCTTGCTTTCGCGCTGCGCGGATTGCGCCGCGATCCCGCCTTCTTTAGCGCGGCCCTGGCGATCGTCGCCCTCGGCATTGGCGCCAATACCGCCATCTTTTCCCTGGTGAACGGCATCCTGTTCCGTCCGCTGCCTTTTCAGGAAGCCGGGCGGCTGGTCTGGATCGCCAACGCCGAAGCCGGCGATGGCGGCCTTTCGTCGGTGACGACGCGCGTAGGAACGTATTTGGACTGGCGGCGGCTGAATCAGTCCTTCGAGGATCTGACCAACTATTTCGCTTTCTTCGACTATGGCACTTACACGCTGACCGGCAACGGGGAAGCCGAACGGCTCTCGGGCGTTGGCGTGGCGCAGAATTTTCTGCCGTTCCTCGGCGTCCGCCCGGCGCTGGGGCGCAACTTCGAGCCGGCCGAAACAACCGACAACGCGGCGCTGGCGGTGATTCTGACCGATGGTTTGTGGCGGCGGCGGTTCGGCGCGGACCCGGGCGTCATCGGGCGGGGCATGACGCTGAACGACTCGGCCGCCACCGTTATTGGCGTGCTGCCGGCGGACTTCGATTTCCGGGCCGTGTTCACGCCGGGCGCGCGCGTGGACATGCTGGTTCCCTTCCCGGCCACGCCGCGTACCGATCGCTACGGCAACACGCTGGCCGTGATTGGACGGTTGAAGCCGGGCGTCACCGTACGGCAGGCGCAGAATGAATTCGATCTCCTGAATCCGCAAATCTTTAAAGAGCATCCCGAGCGCGGCCCGTTTGGCGCGCGGCTTACGCCGCTGCGGCAGCATCTCACCAGCCGGTCGCGCCAGGGGCTGGTGCTGCTGCTGGGCGCCGTGGGCCTGGTACTGCTGATCGCCTGCGCCAATCTTTCAAACCTGCTGCTGGCCCGCGCCACCTCGCGCCGGAAAGAGATCGCCATCCGCTCGGCCATGGGTGCGTCTCGGGGCCGTCTGATCGGGCAGATGCTGACCGAGAGTCTGCTGACGTCCTCGCTCGGCGCCGCGCTCGGCCTGGGGCTGGCATGGCTTGCGGTGCGCGCGCTGGCGGGTTTGGGCGATGTGAGCATCCCGCTGCTGGCGACGGTAAAGATGGACTCGGCGGCGCTTGGGTTCACGGTGCTCGCCGCCGCCGCCGCCGGCCTGCTGATGGGCATCGTTCCAGCGCTCGATGTTTCGGCCGTGCGGCAGGCGGAGACGTTGAAGGACGCCAGCCGCGGAGCGAGCGAAGGGCGCCGCGGCGGATGGATTCGCGCCTCGCTGGTGACGGCGCAGGTGGCGCTGGCGTGCGTGCTGCTGGTGGGCGCCGGCCTGTTGATTCGCAGTTTCTCGCGTGTGCTCGATACCAATCTCGGCTTCCGGCCGGAGCGCGCCGCGGCCTGGCGCGTGGAAACGGGCCAACGCTACCAGGACAAGGCCGCCCGCCTGGCTTTCTTCGAGCGTCTGGCCGCGCGCGTGGAGAACGTGCCCGGCGTCGATGCCGTGGGCATCACCGACGCCCTTCCACTCGGCCGCGATCGAAGCTGGGGGCTGGCCGCCAAGGGCGTGCAATACGGGCCCGGGCAGTATCCGCTCGGCCATCCGAGACTCATCGACTGGCGCTATCCCAAAGCCATGGGGATCCGTCTGGTGGCGGGTAGGCTGTTCGAGGAACGCGACACCGCCACGTCCGAACGCGTGGTGCTGATCAACGAGAAAGCGGCGCGGCGGCTGTGGCCGGGCGAAGAAGCGGTCGGCAAGATCGCCGTGATCGACGGCGAGCGGCGCGTGGTCGGAGTGGTGGCCAACGTGCGGCATCAGACTCCGGAGCAGGAAGCCGATCACGAGATGTACATTCCCCTGGCGCAGAACAACTCCAATTCGGTCGAAATGGTGGTGCGGTCCAGGACCAGCCTCGCCGCTATCGCGCCGGCCGTGCGGGCGGCGATGCGCGAAGTGGATCCGCAGCTGCCGGTGGCGGAGTATCAGACGCTTGAAGCAATGGTGGATCGCGCCGTTTCCCCGCGCCGGTTTCTGATGATGCTGCTGGCGCTGTTTGCCATAGCCGCGCTGTTGCTGGCCTCGGTGGGCATCTACGCCGTCATTTCTTACAGCGTGGGTCTGCGCGCGCAGGAGATCGGCATTCGCATGGCACTGGGCGCACCAGCCGAAGCGGTGCGGAAGATGGTGATGGTCCGCACCATCGCGCTGGCGGCGATCGGAATCGCGGTGGGCTCGGCGGCGGCGTGGGTGTTGAGCCGATGGACGGGATCGCTCCTCTACGGACTCGAACCCGGCGATCCGGTGAGCTTCGCCATCGCCGTCGGCGTGCTGGTGCTGGTGGCGCTGGCCGCCGGATACTGGCCCGCGCGCCGCGCCTCCAAGGTCGATCGGGTGATGGTGCTGCGCGGCTGATTCGGGAGTTCGGATTTTCACGGCATACAGCCTTGAGGTGGACTCGAAGCTATAAGCGGGCCTACTGCGCTGGCGGTGGCGGCGGGACTACGACATTCGTGTTGCCCACAGCTTTGTCGTAAAAAAGAGTACGCTTCACCATCCGGCCGGCGGAATTCGTCACCTCCACGGTGATTGGCATGACGGACAGAATACAATGGCCCACAGACGGCTTGATTCCCACGTGGCAGTCCACCTGCCAGACGGTGGAGGTCAACGAACTGTTGAGCAATCCCGCGAGAGCGTTGCGCGCCACTTCGTTCGACACGCCCCATTCGAAGGGTTTCACCGCCAGGTCCGTATTTCCGTGGAAAGCCTGGTTGAACCGGAATCCGAAAGCTGCCGTATCGACCATCACTTCAGTCCCACCAGCTTGGCTGCTAACTGCGGTCGCCAGCGCGTTCAGATGATCTTGCGCCAGCCTTGCCGCCCGCGGCACGCCGATTCTCGCGGACAGAATTGAGCCGGTGGCAGGCACAAGAACCTGGTAGCTAGCCACGGACTCCAGCCGATACGGACCATCGCCGCCTGGATTCTGCGCGTTGTAGGCTGACACTATCTGCTGCAGCGCCTGGGGCCGGTCGCCGCGCTTACGCAGGGATGCAAAAGTCACTTGTAGCTTGTCTCGCGCGGGCGGTTCCGCACCCCGATTGTCGCGAGGTTGCCCTGCGGTTGAGGCTGCTTTCGATGCGCGCAACGGCTCTTCGACGCAGATCATCCAGTGTGTCTTTTCCCGGATACGTCGTGCGCCTTCCGCGAGACTGCGGTGGTCCTGTAGATTTAGAGACAGGTCCTGCGCCAAGGCCGTCGCCGCGAATAGACACACTTGTGCAAGGAACGTCTGGGCTACCTTTAGCGTGGTGGTCATGGAATGTTCCTGGATTGATCAATTCCGCTTCGTTGGCTATTCAACAATGCGCTCGTGCCCGTAGCATTCACCGTAATTACTAGAGGGTTATTGAACTTGTAGTAAGCGCCGCCATTGCTGGTAGAATACAACCCACAATACATATACATATACTGCGAGAAATTCAACGAACAACTTCCGCCTCCTTGATTGCGCACGTTCTGAACGTAGCTGGAGAGGAGATTCGCTCCGCCTGAACCATAAAACCCCAAATGATCGAACCCCCATCCGTTTGAATAGTTGAACGAGAACGAGGCGAAACCGTTGTAGTCCATTGCCTTGATAAAATTTACCAGCCACGACCCCGGCGCCAACGTGGTGACTGGCTGACCTCCATTCGAAGGTCTCCAGCAGGTGTCCGTTCCTTGACTGGGGAATACCTCGCTCACGATTCGATTGTTGAAGCTGCCGCCGTTGAGCACCTGCAGAAATTGCGCGGCGTACGCATTGTAAGCGTTCCATCCCCATCCGTACACTGTTTCGGAAGAAGGATAAGTACATCCGCCGCGCGCTTTCGTTTTGTAGAGGTTAGCGGACTTAGTTGTGCGCTGACTGCTCGGCGTTGTCTGTCCGGGCGCATAAAAATACTGGTTGTCGTAATAAGTGCCAGACGTTCCGAGGAAGCTGAATCCATAGTAGTCGGCGAAATAATAGCATTCCCATGAACAATATTGGAGTTGATAATAGTAATAGGTCGCATCGAGCCAGTGGTAGCTTGCAAGCTCAACATCGGCGAATTGGGTTCCTAAGTTCGTCGAACAGGAAGACGACACGGAACTCGACGAATTGGTAGAGTTCCAGTTGGAGCAAGCATAGTAAGGGCTTCCATATTGAGGAATGATTCGCAGCGAGAGATTCACGCCAATGTCGTAGTAAAACGATGTATAGTAATCCGTTGATGTGGTCGCTGTACCAGTCACATTGCCGGAAGCTTCATCAATATAAAGGTCCGACAGCACGTACAGAGATTGGCCGCGCAAGGCACTATTGGGCAACGCCAGGACCGTTAACACGAAAAACCCCAGCATTCTCAACATTTTAGAGATCCTTCCTCAGCGCACGGACAATCTCGACTGGACGAGATGCTTCAAATAGCTGACCTGTGCGGGTCCAATCACCTCGTATGCAGAGCCAATCGCTCCGGCCGTCAGCGCGTCTTTTAACGTTTGCAAGCGCAGTAATTGTGGGTTCGGTGAGCCGACCTTCGGAGCATCTCTCGCATTCGGCGCCGGCCGGCTCCGAGCTTTTTCGGCCGCGACAATCCCTTGCGCCTCCGCATCTAACGCCCTGACAGCGATGTCATAGCGATCTCCCGATCGCGAGAAGTTGCATGAATTTTGCGTTATCAAGATCGTAAATGGCTTGGTGATGGCCACGAAGTCCCGCTCTGGCATTGGGAGACACCGTAGCTGCAGAACCATGCACCTGCGCGATCTGCCGGAAAAACAGTTCGAAACACACAAGAGTCATCTTGTCGAGATCTTCGGCTTCCTGTCCGGATGCGCAGAGTACAGAAAACGCAGCAATCAAGGCTGTCGACACCAGTTTGCGAAAAATAGAAAGACAATCAGCTTGCTTCACTTTCGAAGTTCTATCGCGAGAACAGCATCTCGTCAAATGGAAAATAGAGGATTATAGAAGACATTATGCAGCAGTTCTTGCTGTCTATCCCTGTTCGACAGTTTAAATCGTCGCTGAATTCAATCCTAGTCGCATACAACTAATCTTGCCCGCAGGCTTTGACGCTCTGGCAACCAAATCGGGTCGGCCCTAGTTTCCACCAATTCTCGCCCACACGCAGTGATGACGATTGACGGATCTGTGCCTGCCGCTGCTTTTTTGGGCATGATACGCTTCAATGGAACGATGGGCAGTCCCACACATATAAACTAGGCGGATGCGCCGTTTTCCCCTTCTGCTTCTGGCGGCCCGGATCGCCGCCGCCCAGTTTCCCCCGGGCTACGTGGATCCCAAGCCCGTGCTCGAAGCGGCGGCGCAAGCGATCGGCACCGCCCGCCTGCGCTGCGTGACCGTGGCCGGAACCGGCTATTCGGGCGCCGTGGGACAGCAGCGCGAATCCGGCGTCAACATCGACTGGCCGCGCGGCGATCTCACCAACTACGTGCGCACCATGAACTGGGAGGCGGGCACGATGAAGGAAGAGTTCGACCGCAAGCCCGGCGCCAACCCCGCTTCCTGGAAATATGGACTCGGCTGGAAGGGCGGCACACCGCCGCAGCGCGCCACGCACCAGTTTTTCGCCGTCAATGGGAAATACGGCTGGCACAAGGATGGCGGCTCGGAGGCCGTGGCGGCGCTGCCGGAAGACGCCGAGCGCTGGCAGCTCGACTTGTGGCTGAACCCGCATGGGTTCCTGAAAGCGGCGGCCAAGCCGGGGGCCAATCCTAAAGCGGTGTGGCGCTGGGAGCTAGGCGAATCGGGACGCGACGGCAATACGACCATTCCGGAAAAGGTTACGGTCGTGTCGATCACCATGCTGGGGCGCTATCGCGTCGACGCCACCATCAACAAAGAAAACATGCTGCAGCGCCTGCACACCTGGGTGCCCGATCCGGTGTTGGGCGACATGAACGTCGAACATGAATTCACCAACGACAGCTACATCGATTTGGGAGATGGCATGCGCTTTCCCACCGTTTGGCACAGCCACCAGGGTTGGGACGACAACTTCGGCGCACAGGCGGTAACCGCGGGACACAATGCGTTCGGCGGAAAGCTTGACCGCATTCGCGCCAACGATTGTCCCGACGCCCTGGCGGTGCCGCCGGTGGTGCGCGAAGCGGCGTTCGCAAATGAAGTCACTTCGCGCAAGCTGGCCGAAGGTATTTACCTGATGGGTGGCGCCTCTCACAACAGCGTCGCGGTCGAGTTCAACGATTACGTAGCGGTGGTGGAAGCTCCACTCGATGAGCGGCGCAGCCTGGCGGTGATCGAGGCTGTCGCGAAGCTCTTCCCCAACAAGCCGATCCGCTTCCTGGTCAATACGCATCAGCATTTCGATCACATCGGCGGGCTGCGCACCTACCTGCATATAGGCGCGACGATCATCACGCACGCCAAGAACTGGAATTTCTACAACCGCGATGTGCTGAACTACGCACCGCGCACGCTTGAGCCGGACATGGTCTCGCTCTGGCCTCCCACCGAACTGGCCGAAGGCTATCAATATGAGACCGTGCGCGAGAACTACACCTTAAGCGACGGGACGCGCCACATGCACATCAGCTACGTACAGCCTTTGGCCCACGCCGAAGGAATGCTCATGGCGTGGCTGCCGAACGAGAAGATGGTCATCGAAGCCGATCTGTTCGATGCACCGGCGGCGGGCCCGGCCACCGAAGCCAACCGCGCCTTGCGGCGGCAGGTGGAGCGGCTCGGGTTGAAGCCTGAATGGGTCGTGCCAATTCACGGCCGTGAGACGCGCTGGAGCGATTTCCTGAGGATGTTCTGATTTGGCGCATCCGCTGATCGCGGTGGTGGGGCCGACCGGCGCCGGCAAGAGTTCGCTCGCGCTCTGGCTGGCGGCACGGCTCGGCGGCGAGATTCTCAACTGCGATTCGATACAGGTCTACCGCCATTTCGATATCGGCGCGGCGAAGACCCCGGCCGATGAGCGCGCAGGCATTCCGCATCATCTGATCGACGTCGCCGAACCCACCGATACGTTTACGGCCGGGGACTATGCCCGCCTGGCGCGTGAAAAGGCGAGCGAGATCGCGGCGCGCGGCCGTGTGCCGGTGGTGGTGGGCGGCACGGGATTCTATCTGCGCGCGATGCTTGACGGACTGTTCGAGGGTCCACCGCGCGACAGCGCGCTGCGGGAGGAACTATCGGCACGCAACAGCGGCGTGTTGCACCGGTACCTGCGGAGGCTGGACGCGGAGGCTGCGCGGCGCATCCATCTGAACGACCGCAACAAGGTGGTGCGCGCGATCGAGATCTGCCGGCAGGCGCGGCGCCCGGTGACCGAGTTGTATCGGGGCGGATCCACGCCGCTCGAAGGATTCCGGTTGTGCCTGATCGGTCTCGATCCACCGCGCGCCGATCTCTATGCGCTGCTCGACGAGCGGTGCCGGCGGATGTTCGAGGCCGGGCTGCTCGAGGAGGTGCGCGGGATTCTGGCCAAAGGGTATCCACGCACGGCAAAGCCCTTCGAGTCGCTCGGCTATAAGCATGCGCTGCGCATCCTCGACGGCGGCAGCACGTTTGAGCAGGCACTCGAAGAGATGCGCAAAGAAACGCGGCACTACGCCAAGCGGCAGTGGACCTGGTTTAAGAAGGACGCGCGCGTGCAATGGATCGCCGCGTTCGGCGATTCGATTGCAGCGCGGGAAGCGGCGGCCGCGTTGACGGACGCGCTGTAACAACCGCAAACTTCTTTCTTC
The DNA here is from genome assembly GCA_902826685.1 of uncultured Acidobacteriota bacterium. Taxonomy (GTDB): domain Bacteria; phylum Acidobacteriota; class Terriglobia; order Bryobacterales; family Bryobacteraceae; genus CADEFT01. The sequence goes on along the minus strand of CADEFT010000015.1, from coordinate 1,226 downwards.
GCCAGGAACGAAAACCGCCCGAATCCGTAGGTAAAGGTGTGGGCGGCGCCAGCAAGCCGCGCCATCCCGAAAACCAGGAGAACGAAAGCAATGACGAAGTATATTCTTGCGCTTGGAGTGTGCCTGCTGCCAGTGTTGAGCGCGGCCGATTCGTTCGGCGTCACCTTCTACCAGAAGACCGTCGTGGCCGGCAAGGAACTGCCGCCCGGCGAATACAGAGTGAAGGTGGAAGGCAACAAGGCCGTGATTTCGAAAGGCAGAGACGTCGTGGAGGCCCCGGTGCGGGTCGAGACCACCGACGCCAAGTACCGCGGGACTTCGGTGCGTTACATGAACGGCGACGGAGTTTACAAGTTGGACGAGATCCGGGTTCGCAATTCGCGCACCAAACTGGTGTTCGATCATGGCAATCAAGCCGGGTCGTAACACTTGTCTTTCATAGACGGGCGGGCTTCCAAGGTGCGATATCGTGGTTCTCATGAGCGAAGCGCAGGTGGAAGCCCCCGTCCTTGAATCCGCCGAGGACTTTGCCAAACGCGTCAACTATCAGATTCTGCATCCGGCTCTGACCGAGCAGGAGATGCACAGGCAAAGCGTGATCGCGCGGCAATATGGCGCGGCGAGCCTGGTGGTGCGTTCCTGCGATGCCGACTCGGCCCTGCGATTCCTCAATCTGGGCGTGGTGGCGGTGGCCAGCGTGGCCGGACATCCATGGGGAGGCAATGCCACCGCGGTCAAGGTGTATGAATTACGCGACCTGCTGCGGCGGGGCGTGAAACAGATTTACGCCTATCCCAATCCGGGCAAGCTCAAATCGCGGCAGTTTCAGCATCAGGAAGTGGAGTTGATCCAGATGGCCGATTCCTGCATTGAAGCTGGCGCCACGTTGAAGGTGGTGGCCGACAACGATCTGCTCGATGAAGAGATGAAGATCATCGTATGCCGCATGGCCAAGCGCGTGAATGCGCATTTCGTGGCGTCGACGCGTCCTCGCGATCTGGAACTGCTGGTCAAACACTGCGGCTTTCGCGTCCAGTTGGAAGTGGGCGGCGTCGAGACCTATGAACAGGCCCGGCTGGCGCTGGCGGCCGGATGCGCGCAGATCACCACCGCGCGGCTCGAACCGGTGATGCAAGGCAAGCAGGCGGAACTGGCGGCGGCGCGCCTGCCTTCCTAGCAGGCTGCTGAAAAAGTAGGCTGAAGTATCCCAAAGCATGTGACGTTGG
>CADEFT010000014.1:138353-158347 GCA_902826685.1 uncultured Acidobacteriota bacterium | reverse complement strand
GGGTTGCCGCTCACATCGGTGCGCAGCACGATCATGTTGACGAACAGGCCGGCGATGCCCTCCATCGCCGCGTCGGACCGGCCGGCAATGGGCGTGCCGACGGGAATGTCGCCGCCTGCGCCCAGCCGCGACAGGAACACGGCAACGCCCGCCTGAAGAACCATGAACAATGTCGCGCCGTGTTTGCGTGCAAGCGATTCCAGTCCGCTGCGCAGTTCCCGGTCGATGGTGAGCGGGATGTTGCCTCCCCGATAGGTGGCGGTGGGTGGGCGAGGAAAGTCGGTGGGCAATGGCAGTTCGGCGGGCATGCCGGCGAGCGCTTTGCTCCAGAACTCGATCTGCGGCTCGAAGGGGAACGTGCGATTCTGCCACAACACGGCATCGGCGTATTGAACGTGCGGCGCCATGGAACTGGGCTCCGCTCCGCGGCAACGATCGGCATAGAGCGACGCCAGATCCTTCGTCAGCACTTGCAGCGACCGGGCATCGCAGGCGATGTGATGCAACACGATCAGGAGCACATTGCGGGCCGGTGCGTCCTGTAGCAGCCACGCTTTGATGGGGATCTCCCGCGCGATAGGGATCGGCGTCGCGGCCAGCGCCTGTATCCGCGCGGGGATCGCGGCGGCCGGCACCTGTTCAACCGTCAGCGGCAGGCGCGCATCCCCAGGGGAGAGAATGCGCTGCTCCGGCACACCGTCCCGTTCGGCGAATACCGTCCGCAGGCTTTCGTGACGCTCCACCAGATCGTTGAGAGCCATCTGCAGCGCGCCAAAGTCCAGATCGCCATCCAAACGTAAAGCCACGGAAATGTTGTAGGCTGCGGCGGACGCGCCGAACCGGTCGAGAAACCACAGCCGGGTCTGGGCCGGGGAAAGCGGCAGCCGCTCCGGACGGGGCTGAACGTTCAGCGGCTCAAGCGAGGAACGGCCCGGGCGAAGCAGCAGCGCCAGCCCGGCGGGCGTAGGGGCTTCGAAGATAGCGCGGACCGGCAGATCCACGCGATAGACGGCGCGAATTCTGGCGATGAGGCGCATCGCCAGCAACGAGTGTCCACCGCGCGCGAAGAAGTGATCATCCGGACTCACGGCAGGCAGCGAAAGAACCTCGGCGAACAACCCGCGGAGAATCTCCACTTCAGGCGTCTGTGCCGGCGCGTCCACCGGGGGCGCGGGCTGAGGCGCGGGCAGCGCGCGGCGATCGATCTTGCCCGATGGAGTCAGGGGCCAGGTATCGAGCACCTGGCAGAACTGAGGAACCATGTACTCCGGCAATCTGGCGCTTAGAAAAGTCCGCAGGTCTTCAAGTGAGAAACCTCGCGAAGGCGCGCGAGGGATCACGTAGGCACAGAGACCCGCTTCCCCGGAAGCGTCGGGATGAGGGACGACCAGACACTCACCCACCGAGGGGCAACCCGTCAAAGCGGCTTCGATTTCACCCGGTTCGATGCGGTAGCCGCGAACTTTCACCTGGTGGTCCAGACGGCCCAGAAACGCGATACCGCCGTCTTCCCGCAACTGGACCAGATCGCCGGTGGCGTACAGGCGCGCGCCGGGGATGGGGGAAAAAGGATCCGGCACGAACCTGGCGGCGGTGAGCGCTGGATTGTTGTGATAGCCGCGCGCCAGGCCGTCTCCGCCGATGTAAAGCTGACCGGGCACTCCGGCCGGTTGAAGCGCCAGGTTCGCATCGAGCACGTGGAGCCCAGTGGCGGCCACCGCTCCTCCGATCGCCACGGGATCCGCGGCGGGCACGGCATCGGCGCGCGTGGCGCCCGACCAGATGGTGGTCTCGGTGGGTCCATAAAGGTTCCACAACTCACCGGCGCGCGAAAGTATCTGTTCCGCCAGGTCCTTGCGCAGAGCCTCTCCGCCGCACCAGGCGCGCACGGGGAAGGAGCGATCCCAACCGGAGGCGATCAACAGGCGCCAGGTCACCGGCGTCGCCTGCAGGATCGTCGCGTGTGAGGTTCTCAGCGCGGCGAGTAATGCCTCACCGTCGGCGGCCACCGTCGGTCTGGCGAGAACCGTGCGAGCGCCGCGGGTCAGTGGCAGAAACAACTCGACGGCGGCGATATCGAAGGAGACGGTGGTGACCGCCAGCAGCACATCGCTCGAAACGAGGCCAGGCTGCGAGGCGAGGGAAACGAGGACGTTCGCCAGCGAGCGGTGCGAGATGGCGACGCCTTTGGGGCGGCCCGTGGACCCGGACGTGTAAATGACGTAGGCGAGTTGATCCGCTTCGGGCGCGGGAAGGGGCGAATCGTCACCGGGTTCGATCGAGGCGAGCAGAACGGGTGTGAGGACGAGACGAGGGGCCGCGTCTTCGAGGATCAGGTCCAACCGCGCGGGCGGCAGTTCAGGATCGAGCGGCACATACGCCGCGCCCGCTTTCAGGATGCCGAGCAGCGCCGCCACCAGATCGCAGGAGCGCGGCAACAGCACGGCGACGCGATCCTCGGCCGCGACACCTTGAGCGCGCAGCCAATGCGCGATTCGACTGGAGCGGGTATCGAGCGCCGCATAGGTGAGTGCGTCCGAGCCGTCGTCCATCGCGATCGCGATTTCGTCCGGCACGGCTTGAACCTGTTCCTCGAACAGGCTGAGCACGGTCGTGCCCGCTTGGGCGCGGAGCGTATTCTCATTCGAATGCCGCAGCCGCAAGCGTTCGGCAGGCGAGAGCAACTCCAGATCGCGCAGGGACGCCGAATCGTCCCGGATGGCCGAGGCCGCCAGATTCTCGAAATGGCAAGCCAGACGATCGATCCGCCGCCTGCCGAACAGCGCGCTGCAGTATTCGAGATTCAGGACCAGGCCGTGCGCGGTCTCCTTAAAGCAGAAAGTCAGATCGTACTTGCTGGTGCCGGGATGATCGAAGCACGGCGTAGCTTGCAGATCGTCGAACTGGAGCCCATCCTCTCGCTGCGATTGAAGAATGACGGCCACATCGAACAGCGGCGATCGCGCGAGTTCCCGTGAGACGCCCACCGCTTCCACGATCAGGTCGAAGGGCAACTCCTGATGGTCGGCGGCGTCGTTGACGGTCTGGCGCACCGCCGCCAGAAGTTCACGAAAAGACATCGCCGCCGAAAGCCGGTCCCGCAGCGGCAGCATATTGAGATAGAACCCGATCTGATTCTTCAGGTCGGGATGATTCCGGCCGGCAAACGGACTGCCGGTGACGATGTCCTGCTGTCCCGAGTACCGGAACAGCAACACCTTCACCAGCGCCACCAGCAGCGTGAACAGAGAACAGGAATGGCGGCTCGCCAGCTCGCGCAGAGAAGCCAGTTGCGCGGGCTTGAGCGTCCAGGCGACTTCGCCGCCCTCGAAGGATTGGTGCGGCGGGCGTGGAAAATCGAGCGGCAGGTTCAGCACCGGATGAGGCGCGGTCAGCTTGGAGCGCCAATATTCGCGCTGCGCCGCGGCGGCATCGGTCGCCAGCCAATCGTGCTGCCATTGCGTGAAGCCCTGGTAGTGGACCTCCACCGGCGCGAGCGCGTGGGGCCTCCGCCGTGCCTGCGCCCGATACAGTTCGCTCAGCTCCGCCGACAGCACGCCGACGCTGACTCCATCGCAAACCAGGTGATGCAGCGTGATCAGCAGCAGGTGCCGCCGCGGCGCGAGACGGAGCAGCTTCCAGCGGAACAACGGTCCGCGTTCGAGATCGAAGGCCAGACGCGATTCGGCCTGGGCGGCCGCGCGAGCTTCGGCCAGATCCCATCCGGCGGCATCGGCGATCTCGAGATAGCTCGATCGCGGCGGGTGCACCGTCTGCCGCGCCTCGCCATCGGCCAGCGCGAAGGTGGTGCGCAGCGACTGGTGGCGCTCCACAAGCTGGTCGATGGCGGCTGACAACGCCTCCACATTCAGCGGACCGTCGAGCAAATGATGCAGCGGCACGTTGTACGCCGTCGAAGCGGCTTCAAGCTGCGCGAGGAACCACAGCCGGCTCTGCGCGTGCGAAAGCCGGGAGGCGGCGGCGCCGCGCGGAATCGGGGCCGGCGAGTCGAGCCGGGCGAGGATCGCGGCCTTGTGGCGCTTCAATTCCTCGACCGCATCCGCGGTCATGACGCCCTTGTTGGCGCGATAAAGAAGCTTGCCCTGTTCGCTCCAAACACGCACGCCGGCCGACGCCAGCCACTCCAGGAATTCGGTGGTCGATCTCAAATCTCGCCCTGCTCCTCGGTTTCTCGTAAGGCGCCGGCCGGAGTGGCTAGCGCCTGGGCGGCGCTCAATCGCCGTTCGAGGAACGCCGCAAAGTCCGCTACCGTCGGCCGCTCGAGCACGGCGCTGAGCGGAACGTTCACGTTCAGTTCGCGGCCGAGGCGCGAGGTCACCTGCGCCGCCAGCAACGAATCCCCTCGCAGTTCGAAGAAGTTGTCGAGCGCGCCGACGGGCGAGACTCCCAGCAGGTCTTCCCAGATGCTCGCGACCACGGCTTCCGGCCCGGCGGCGGGGGCTACAAAGGACGTGCTGAGATTCGGGCGCGCATGGGTGGAAAGAGATTGGCTCGATCCGGCGCCTGCGCCCGCGATGGCCGCCAGGCTGCGGCCGGCAGGCTTCGAATGGCCGCGCCCGAGCGACTGCACATCGATCACGATCTTGCCGAAGTGGCGCGCCTGCGCCATATACTCAAACGCTTCGCGCACGCTTCCAAGCGGGAACACCGTGTAGGGCAGCGGCTCAAAGTGGCCCGCTTCCAGGTGAGCGGCCACTTGCTGGAATAGCTCCTCAAAGCCCGGCAGATCCGTTCCCACGTCCACCGCGAAGAACGACAGGCGTTTGGCGAAGGGCGACAAATCGAGCGGCCGCCCGCTCGCGAATTCCCGCTTTCCGATCTCCACGAAACGGCCGTAGGGCGCCAGACAGGCGAGACTGCGGGTGAAAAATTCGCCGGTCAGCGAGTTCAGTACGACATCGACGCCACGGCCTCCGGTGACGGTTCGAATCCGATCGGCGAAATCCAAAGTGCGCGAATCCATCACGTGCGCGACGCCGGCGGAGCGCAATCGCGCCCGCTTCTCTTCGTTGCCCGCGGTGGCAAACACCGTGGCGCCCACCCATTGCGCGATATGGACCGCCGCCAACCCGACACCGCCCGCCGCCGAATGGATCAACACCCGTTCGCCGGGCCGCAATGCGGCTTTGCCGATGAGGGCGTGATAGGCCGTGCAGAAGGCGGCCGGAACGGTGGCCGCGGCGGCCACATCGAGGTTCGACGGTTTCCGCACCACCACACGCTCGTCGGCCACGGTGTAGCGCGAGAAACTCGATGCGCAGAAGGCGATCACCTCGTCCCCTGGCTGGAAGCGCGTGACTGCCGGGCCGGTTCGCGAAACGCGGCCCGCGCATTCGAGGCCAAAGCGCGCCGGCAGCGCCGATTCAAACTGCGGCAGCATTCCCAGCGCGAATAGAACCTCGATGAAATTCAACCCGGCCATGGCCACTTCGATTTCCACCTGACCCGGGCCGGGCTCGCGCCGGGGCACGGGTTGAAGGGCGAGCCTTTCGAGCGATCCGGTTGCGGGCAGGACCAGCTCATAGTTTTCTTCCGCTGCGGGAGCCACGCCTGGCTCGGCCCGCAAACGCCGCATGGAGTAATTCTCGATGTCCAGGCAAACCGCGCCTTCGGGATCGCGAACCTGCAGATCGATGTGGAAGGAATCGGAAGCCGGGGCGCGATAGCGGCATTCGGCCACGCAGGCCGCGGGCAATCGACGGTAGACGCGGACGCGCCCGTAGGAAAACGGCAGGCCATCCTCGAATCCGCGATACATGGCGGAAGCGCCTACGATCAGATCGAGCAGTCCGGGATGCAGGCGATAGAGCGTCCGCTCGCCGCGCAGACCGGCGGGCAGCGCGACACGCGCCGACAGGCCGCTCTCGCCCGCTTCCAATCCGGTCCAGCAGCGCCAATGCAATGGGAAGCCGCGCTGCCGCCGCGCCAGCGGATGATCGGGTTGAGCGAGAAAATCCACACGTTCGGACACCGCCAGCGAGCCGGCCTCGCGCGGCGCGGCCGAGGGCGAAAGACTCCGGATTCCGCCCGTCGCATGTTCCACCCATTCGTCGCCGCCGCTGCCTTCCCGGCTGAGGATGAGGAAGCGGTAGCCATCGCCGTCGCGCTCGATCACGGTACGAACTTCGCGAGCGTTCCGCTCATCGAAAACCATCGGCGTGAGAAAGTAAACTTCGCTCAGTTCGGCGGTCTCGTTTCCGGTGGCGAAGTGAAACGCGGTGAGCGCGATTTCGAGATACGCCGTGCCGGGCAGAACCGGTGCGCCACCTGGGCGATGTTCGCCAACTTCCCAATGCGTGGCGGCCGAGACCTCCGCCGTGTAGGCGATGGCCTGTCCCGAAGCGGCCCCGCGGCGCTGCACCAGCGGATGCCCCAGGCGATTAGGCTGATCGAGACGCAGCGGTTCGGGAGAAATGGCGATCTGGGGCGCCGCCAGTCCCGATAGAATCCGGGCGAAGGCGTCCACCCCGGCACCGGTCCAATGCCTGGCGCGAATGCCCGCTTCGAGTTCGTCCACGGCGGCGGAACTGAGCGCCTGCCGCATCATGCCGGCCTGCTGCCAGAAATTCCAATTGATCGAAACCGCGCGCACTCCCTGGCGGACCTGGCGGTGCGCGAACGCATCCATGTAGGCGTTGGCCGCGGCGTAGTCGAATTGTCCGGCGATTGGCGCCAGCGCGGCGGCCGAGGAGCAGAGGATCAGAAAATCGAGCTTGGGCAGATCGCAGAACTCGGCGATCCAGGCGAGCGCGTCCACCTTCGGCCGCAACACCGCTTCCACCGGGCCCGGTCTCTTCGAGGCGATCAGTCCGGGCCGCAACTCACCGGCCGTGTGGATCACGCCGTCGATGGGGCCGAAGCGTTCGCGCGCCAGCCGGCAGACCCGTTCCATCGCCTCGCGATCGGCTACATCGGCGGTACACACGAGCACTTCCGCGCCCAGTTGTTCCAACTGTTGAACGCGTTCCAGCCGTTCAGCGCTCCCGGCCACTCGCGCGATCACCAGCGTCGTATCCGACCCCGCCGCCGCATCCGGCAGCGCGACGCCGAGTTCGAAACCCGCATCGAGCACCGCCGTCCGCCAGGCTTCGCCAGAAAGCAACGGATGGCCGCCGCGCCGCTCGTCATCTTCGAACGCCCAGAGATCTTCCGCCACCCCCCAACAGGCCAGATCCCAATGATGAATCGATTGCGACTCGACCAGCACCAGATGTCCACCCGGCTTCAACAGCGAGCGCAGATGGCGCAGGGATTCGACGATGCGCGGCGAAACGTGGACGACGTTGTAGGCCACGATGACATCGTAGGTACGGGGTGCGAATCCCTGCGCCGCGGGATCCCGCGCAATGTCGAGCGTGCCGAACTTCATCCATTCATATCCGCGGGCTTCCGCCGCGCGTTCGGCTTGCGTCACAAAGGCCTGGCTGATATCGGTGAAGTGGTAGGACACGCCGCAACCATCGAGTTCGGCCGCCATTTCCGCCGTCAGATCGCCGTTGCCGCCGCCCACTTCGAGAATCGCCAACGGCCGCCGCGCCAGCGATCGCACGAACTCGCTGGCGGCCTTCAGCCACACCTTCGACGAGCCATAGCCAACCGTATCTTCCGAACATTGGCGCAGGAAATCGGCCGAGCCATCGGGATACAGAGCGTGGTTGCCTGGCACGGCGCCGCTGAGGATCGATGGATAGAGCCCCGTGCAGCGCTCGAGCAGCCGGATCGCACCGCGCATTCGCGGATGTTTGGCGCGCGCTTCGCGAAACAGCTCCGCGGCCGGGGGTGCGGAGTTCTGAAAACCGTGCTCGTCCACGATCGAGATCAGGTATTGGAGGAACCGCCGGTAGCCAGGCTTGATCGCGAGCGGCTCGAGGGTAGACGCGGTGCGCAAGTAATCCGCCACCGCCGCCGCGCACAGGCGGTTGAGATCGCGAACCACTTCATCGGGCAGGGGTGGCGGACCCTGGCGGACTCCGATCTGTTGCGCGATCCCGGCGGCGGTGGGAGCCGTGAGCGGCGTGCGTCCCACCAGCACCAGCTTCGCTTTGACCTGCCGCGCGAGAAATTCGGCGAACGCCAGCCCCATGGACCCGAGGCCACCGGTGATCAGATAGACTCCGCCCTGCTTCAAGACGCGCGCGGGATCGAGAGCCGGCATCGCTCGAGGCACCAGGCTGCGGCGATAACGCGTTTCGCCGCGCAGGGCGATGAGGGAATCCGCCGCATCGGAATTCAACTCGCGGGCGATCGCCTCGGCGGGCACGTCCGCGGCGATATCGACGCACCGGAGCGGAAGGGAGGTCTCGAGGGGAATGGTTTGCGTGGCGCCGATCAGCGCGGCCTGCGCCGGATCGACCGGATCGCAGGCCCGCGCCGCGCATCCGTTTTCCGTCAGCAGGTAGAGCCGGGTGCCCAACGAATCGGCCCGCATCAGCGCTTGCGCGAAGGACAGCAAAGGCGCCAGGTCGCAGCGCTCGGTCCGATCCGGCAAAAACAGCACGCGGTCCATCGGCGTGGGCAAGGGGCTCGAATCTTCGAGCGTCCGGCGCACGACGCGGCCGGAGGTCCGGCGCAACGCGTCTTCGATGGCTTCGCTTCTGGCGCCGCTCGCTCCGACCAGAAGCCAGTCCGGTTTTCGCGGAGCGGGTTCCACGGCCTCCGCCTCCGGCCATTCCGGCACGTAGAACCAATCGTCGATTGGCGAAGCCGGCGCCGCCGCGCGGGCCGGTGGATCGACCCAATATCGCTTGCGCTCGAAAGGGTAGGTTGGAAGCGAAAGCTTGCGGCGCCGCTCGTTTGGATGAAAGCGCGACCAGTCGAGTGGGGCCCCATCCGCCCATAGTTGTCCGGCGGCCAGCAGGAACGCCGCCTCTTCCGGAAGGCCCCGGCCGGAAGCGCCACCGGAGGCAACTACGCGGCGGCCATTCCAGGCCGGATGCCGGCGCGCCATTCCGGCGATGGCCTGTCCGGGGCCAACCTCCAGCAGGATCGTATCGCGATCGGCCGCGAGTACGGCCAGGCACTCGGCGAAACGCACGGGCTCGCGCAGGTGGCGGCCATAGTAGCGAGGATCGGTAGCTTCCTGCGCCGCGATCCAGGTTCCGGAGACGTTTGAGACCCAGGCAATCGTGGGCGCGGCCATCGGAATTCGCGAGGCGAAGGCGGTGAAGGGGGCGACGGCAGCCTCCATCATCGGAGAATGAAAGGCGTGGGAAACGGGTACCGGTTGGCAGGCGATGCCCTGCGCGCTAAGGCGCGCCGCCAGGCTGCCGATCCCGGCCCGCTCTCCGGCCACCACAAACAGATCCGGTGCGTTGCGCACGGCGATGGTCAGCGCCGGATTCAATTCCTTTTGCAACCGCGCCTCTTCCACGCGGACCGAAAGCATCGCGCCTTCGGGCATTTGCTGCATCAGCCGGCCGCGCTCCACCACCAGCGTGAGGGCGTCTTCGAGCGAAAAGACTCCCGCCAGATGCGCGGCCACGTACTCGCCGACGCTGTGTCCGGCCAGGCAGGAAGGCTCGATGCCGTAGCTCATCCAGAGCTTCGCCAGCGCATATTCGAAAGCGAACAGCATGGGTTGCGCGATGGCCGTCCGCCGCAGTTCGGCTTCACCGGGATTCGCCCGCATGTCGCAGCCGAGCCGGCCGCGCACCAGGTCCGCGCAGAGGTCGAATTCTTTCCGGAAGACCGGTTGAGACGCGTACAGGCCTGCCCCCATTCCGGGATACTGGCTGCCCTGTCCGGAAAACGCGAAGGCAATGCGCGGTCTGTTTCCGGTGGCGGCGCCGGAAACCACATGCCAGGGCAATTGGCCCGATAGCGCGCGCAGCGCCTCCTCGCGATCGCGGCACACAACGGCCTGGCGATGCGGAAACGCGGTACGCCCGCGTTGCAGAGTATAGGCGGTACCGGCGAGGTCGTCCGGCATCGAGCCAGCCAACCGGCGCGCCGTCTGTTGCAGTGCGCTCCCGGTCCGGGCCGATAGCGGCAGCAATTGCCATTCGCTGGAGGCGCTGGAAGAGGTCTCGGGCGCTTCCTCCAGCACGACGTGAGCATTCGTGCCGCCGATTCCGAAAGAGCTGACACCGGCACGCCCCGGCGCTCCTCCCGGCCAGTCGAGCGATTGAGTGTTAACGAAGAAGGGACTCTGCGTGAAATCGATGTCCGGGTTCGGAGCGCGATAGTGCAGACTGGGCGGGATGCGCCGGTGCTTCAACGCAAGAGCCGTCTTGATGAGGCCCGCGATGCCGGCCGCTTCATCCAGGTGCCCGATGTTGGTCTTGACCGATCCGATGGCGCAGAAGCCCCTTTTTCGCGATCCGCCGAAGGCACGCGTCAGCGCGGCGATCTCCACCGGATCGCCCACCGGAGTTCCGGTGCCGTGCGTTTCCACGTACCCGATGGACTCCGGTTCGCAACGGGCCACCGCCAGAGCTTCCGCGACGACGCGCGACTGTCCCTCGACGCTCGGAGCCGTGAAACCAGCCTTGTCGCCGCCATCGTTGTTAATGGCCGATCCCAGAATGACGGCGTGGATGGGATCGCCGGCGGCGATGGCGTCCTCCATGCGCTTCAGAGCGACCATGCCCGCGCCGTTGCCATGTACCGTACCGGCGGCCTGCGCGTCGAAAGCGCGGCAGTGGCCGTCCGGCGATCCGATTCCATTCGACTGATAGAGATATCCGGCCTGGGGCACCTGAATGCCCGCCGCGCCCGCGAGCGCGAGATCGCATTGGTAGCCCAACAGGCTCTGACACGCCATATGCACGGCCACCAGCCCCGTCGAACAGGCCGTGTTGACGTTGACGCTGGGACCGGTGAGCCGCAGTTTGTGGGAAATCCGCAGCGGCGCGAAATCCTTGTTGGTGCCGAGCAGCACGTTCAATTCACTGGCGCTCCGCATCCAAGTCTCATTGGCGAGCAGGTTGCGGATGAGATAAGTGCTTTGACCGGCGCCCGCGAACACGGCGATGCCGCCGGGGAAAGTATCCGCCACGCATCCGGCGTCCTCGAGCGCCTCCCAGGCGCATTCGAGCAGCAGGCGATGCTGCGGATCGGTGGTTTCGGCCTCGCGCGGCGGCATGGCGAAGAAATCGGCGTCGAACCATTCGATGCCATCGAGGTATCCCGCGGCCGGCACGTAGCCGGGGTCGCCGGCCATGGATTCCGGGACGCCGGCTTCGCGCAGTTCCTCGGGACGGAATCGCCGGATCGATTCGATGCCATCGCACAGCTTCTGCCAGAACTCGCGCAGATTCCGGCTGCCGGGAAAACGGCCCGCCATTCCGACGATGGCCACCGCGTTTGAGTAGTCGCGCGTCATCCGGCGGTGACTCCCTTCCCCCGCTCTTCCCCGATGAGGCGCGCGATCCGCCTGGCGTTGGTCTCAAGATGCGGTGGATGGAACATCGTGCCGTGCGCGCCGGAGCCCTGGTAAGTGCGAAACGCCGAGCGGGTCGACTGGGCCCACGCTTCATTGCTGGCGGCGATCCTTCCGGAAGGAGCCACGGCCCCGGTGACCCCGTTCTCGCAAACGATCAATTCGATCGGAGCGTCCGTCACCGCCGTGTCGATGGTTTTGTAGTTGTAGTCGTAGTAGGCGCGAATGCGCTGCATTGCCTTGTCCCGCAGCACACCGGAACCCAATAGGGGAAGGACTTCGGCGCTGTTGAGAAACTCCTCCACCACGCGGCCGATTTCGTTTTCAAGCGACGGAACGCGGTCGAGATAACGCGAGGAATCGGCCATGATCACCGCGGCCACCGTGCGGCCCCGCCGTTCGAGTTCCGCCGCCACGTGGTGCGCCAGGCGTCCTCCGGCCGAGTATCCGAACAACCACAGAGGACCGTCGGGCTGGACGCTCAGGATCAGGCGCGCAAACTCGGCGGGCGGGTTGGCGCAGGGAATAAAATTCAGTCCGTACAGTTCGACCCTACCCTCCAGTTGTTCCGCCAGACCGCCGTAGCCGAGCGCATCGCCCCGTCCCGGCGGAAAGGCGAATAGCTTGACGGAAGCGGCGCTACGGGAGAGCGGAACCACAGGATCGTCGATGGCCGGAAGGCCGAAGCGGGCCTGCTCCACCAGCGCGCGAGAGAGCGCGCGCAGCGTCCGCGTCTTGAATACGGTGAGGAGCGGAATCTCAAGCCCCATCTCGCGCCGGATCAGGTGGATCAGTTTAGGCACCAGCAGGCTGTGGCCGCCGAGATCGAAAAAATTGCTATCGGCCGCGATGCCCGGGCGGTCGAGCACCGTCCGCCAGATGTCCGCCAGTTGGCGCTCGGTTTCGTTTTCGAGCGGCTGGCCCTCCGGCCCGGATCCGAACGTGGGCTGCGGAAGAGCGCGTTTGTCGGTTTTGCCGTTGCGGGTGAGCGGCAGGCGGTCGAGCGGAACGAACGCGGCGGGAATCGCGTACTCGGGCAGGACGGCGCCCAGATGCCGGCGCAGTGCGGCAGGATCGAGCGGGCGGTCCGAGACCACATAGGCGGCCAGCATCGTACCCTGGGCGCGATCCTCAATGGCGGCCACCACCGCCTGCCGCACGCCCGGGAAGCCGGCGAGCCGCGTCTCGATCTCCCCCAGTTCCAGCCGGTAGCCGCGAATCTTGACCTGCGAATCTTCGCGGCCGAGAAATTGAATCTCGCCCGTCTCAAGCCACCGCGCCCGATCGCCGGTACGATACACACGCCCGCCCGAGCCGAGCGGATCGGGCGTGAATCGCGACGCGGTGAGCGCCGGATTGCGCCAGTAGCCGCGAGCCAGACCGTCACCCGCCGCGCACAACTCGCCCAGCGTTTTCGGCGGAAGCAGTTGGCCGCCGTCGAGAATCCAGACCTGAGTATTGGCGACGGGCCGGCCGATCGGGATGCCCGCGGGATGGACTTCGCCGATCGCGTGACAGGAGGTAAAGGTCGTGTTCTCGGTCGGGCCGTAGCCGTTGATCAGCGACAGAGCGGGATGACGCTCGCGCGCCCGGGCGACGTGTTCCGGTGAGAGACGCTCCCCGCCGGTCAGCACGTGCGTCATTCCCGCGAACAGTTCTACGTCGTCGTCCACCAGGCGGTTAAACAAAGTGGCGGTGAACCACGCCGTGTTGATGCGATGCGCCGCGATGAGTTCCCGTACAGCGCGCGCCTCGAGAATGGCTTTCGCCGGCGCGTGGCACAGGCAGCCTCCATTCAATAGCGGCCCCCAGAATTCGAGCGTCGATGCGTCGAAGGCCAAAGGCGCGGTGCGCAACAGGCGCGTTCCAGCGTCAAGCGGAACGAAATCGCAATTCTTCACCAGCCGCAAAATGGCCCGATGATCCACCATGACGCCATTGGAGCGGCCCGTCGTACCGGAGGTATGAATAACGTAGGCGAGATTGGTGGCCGAGGCGCATTCGGCGCCCGGGGAGGCATCGGCCGAGTCGAGCGCGCGCCGGTCCCACTGCAACCGCGAGCGCGGCGCCGGGGGAGCCGTCGCGTTCGTTTTCTCGATCCGCAGCAGCGCGTCGAAACCATAGAGCGTCATCTCGCAGGGCGTGGCCGCCAGCGAGCGGGAACATTCGATACCGGCGATTTCGGGAAAATCGTGCCGCAGATCGTCGAGAAACGCCCGCGAGAGATAGAGCTCTTCGGAACGGTCGGTGCGCGCCCCCGGAAACGCACCGAGGTCTTCGAGAAAGGCGGCTTTGAGATCGAGGTCGGACAGATCGCCGAGGAAAATGTATCCACGGTCCGCCATCTTCGCGATGGCTTGCCGCAGCACGTCCCGCAGGTAATTATGCCCGCGGAAGCACTGCACCACGCTATTGAGGATCACCAGGTCGAAACCCGCTTCCGGCACCAGGCGGGTTTCATGGGCGGGCAGAGCGGCCAGTTGCACATGGTCGAGCCCGGCTTGCGTCACACGGGCTCGCGTTTTTTCAAGGATCTTCGCCGAAAGGTCCGTGCCGAAGTACCGGCCCACCAGCGGAGCGGTCTGAAACAGCGTGATGCCGGATGAGCACCCGATTTCAAGGATCCGGGAACTTGGCGTCACAAGCGGGGCGATCTTGGCGCGGGCGTTTGCCGCATACTCATCCATCACCTGCCGGGAAAGCCACTGGCCGTCATAGCTGCTCTTCCATCCGCCGCCGGAGATGTCGTCGAACATCTCTTCACCCACCAGGTTCCAGACGTCTTCGTCCATGAAAGCGCCGCCTGTCTCGGGCTCGGCGTGCACGTCCGGGGAATCGAGGCAGATCACGGTCTTGAGCGACGGGCAATCCCATTGCAGTTGATTCATCAGCCGCATATGGGACCGTTCCGAGAGCAGGATGGTGGCGGCCCCCTGGTCGAGCAGCGATTGCAGGCGCGCGCGGGGAGCCGAAGCGTCCAACGGAAGATAGGCCGCGCCCGCCTTGAGAACGCCGAGCATCGCCTCGGCCGCCAGTGCCGTGTCGTCGAGCAGGATCGCCACCAGCGTTTCGCGCCGCGCCCCGGCGTCGAGCAGAACGCGGGCGAGCCGATTGGAACGCTCCTCGAGCTCGCCATAGAGGATCCGCGTATCGCCGGCTTCGATGGCCACCGCGTCGGGCATTTCCCGCGCGATGCGACGGAACTCGGCGTGCACGGTGGAGTCGCGAGGATAATCCCGCCTCGTTTGATTGAAGCCTTCAATCGTCCGCCGGACTTGCTCTTGCTCCCCGGCGTCCTGAAGCCGGTCGAAGTCGCCTAGCCGCATGGACCCACCATTTCGAAGATCCGGCGCAGTTTGTTGAGGCCGCGCTCCATGGTTTGAGCGCGGAACAGACGGCTGTCGTATTCGAGCGTGATTCGCAGCCCTTCCGGTTCACGCAGCAGGAAACAGGTCAGATCGAACTTCGATTCCGGGAAGGCAACGCCGAAATCGCCGATACGGACAGCGCCCGCGCCAGCGGCCTCCTCATGCGAGACATCGAGCCGCATGTCGCTGAAATTCTGGAAGGAATAGATGACGTTCACCAGCGGCTGGCGGTTGGCGGCACGCTGCGGATTCAGCAGTTGCACTAGCCTCTCGAAGGGATAGTGCTGATGCTCGAGCGCTTGGGTGAAGCCGGCGCTCACCTGGTCGAGCAGTTCTTCAAACGCCTGGTCTCTCGACAGCCGGAACCGCAGAGGCAACACGTTGACGAAGAAGCCCTGCAGGTTTTCCGTTTCCGGACGGTCGCGGCCCGCCACGCTGACCCCGATACCGAAATCGTCCTGACGGGTCCAGTCGTAGAGCCACCAGGCGGCCACGGCCAGGCCCAGGCCGGCGAGCGTCGTCGAGCGTGCCTGCGCGAGCCGCTCCAAGGCTTCGGTCAAAGCCGGCGGCAGCACCGTCGCGGTCACCGCGCCCGCGAAATCGCGTTCCTCCGGAGCCTCCGAATCGAAGGGAAGCCGCACATGACCGCTCGCGCCGTCCCATTGATCGAGCCAATACCGCTCGTGCTCCCGCACCGGCTGGACGATCTGCCAACAGGCGAAGTCTTTATATTGGATCGGCAGCGGGCGCAGCGGATCGGGGCGTCCGCGGCGCGCCGCTTCATACAGCGCCATCAGTTCCCGGTAGAACAGGTTCATGGACCAGCCGTCGCCGGCGATGTGGTGAATCACCAGCGCCAGCACGTGCCGCGCCGGGGCGAGCCGGATCAGATGCGCCCGCAGCAAGGGCGGCGAGGCGAGGTCGAACGGAGCGTTCGCAACCCCATCGGCAATCCCTCGCGCCGTGACCTCGACTTCGGAGCCGCCCGAAAGATCGGTAAACGCCAGTTCGAACGGGACGGCGCGCAGAATGCGCTGGCGCGGCTCGCCGTCCACTTCCACAAACGCGGTCCGCAGAGTCTCGTGCCGGTCCACGATGCGATCGAAGGCGGCGCGCAGGCACTCGCGATCGATGTCTCCTTCCAGCAGCAGCGCGCGGGGCATGTTGTAGGCCACCTCGGCGCCGCCCAAACGATGAACCAGCCACAGGCGCGATTGCGCCCAGGAGAGCGGATAGTCGGACTGCGCGGGAGCGCGCGGGATCGGCTCCCAGGCCGCCGGTGAATGCCCCGCCACGCGCACCAGGCGGGCCAGGCCTTCAATGGTGGGCTCCCGCAGAAAATCGCGCAGCGTCAGACGCACGTCGAAACTTTGGCGGATGCGGAACGACGCCTGCATCGCTTTCAGGCTGTGACCGCCCAGCTCGAAGAAATTCGCTCCGGCGGGAATCGCGGAGACGCCTAGAACCTCTTCCCAGATCCGTGCCAGCGTGGTCTCAATGGCGTCGCGGATCGCCGGCCCGCCGGCGGGCAAGGGCTCAGTCCGCGCCAAGGCCGCTTTGTCGATCTTGCCGTTCGGAGTGAGCGGCATCGCGTGGACGTGCCGGAACTCGGAGGGAATCATGTACTCGGGCAGATGCGGGCGCAACGGCGCGGCGAGAGAGGCGGCATCGGCACGGCCTGTGAAGAACGCGACCAGGCGCGACGCGGCCGGATCCGCCAGTACGACGGCTTCGTCCACACCGGGCATTGAGCGAAGGTGCTGCTCGATTTCACCCGGCTCCACGCGATAGCCGCGAATCTTGAGCTGATCGTCGCGGCGTCCCAGGTATTCGATTTCGCCGCTACTGAGCCAGCGTCCCAGGTCGCCGGTCCGGTACAGACTTCCGCCCGCCTGAAAGGGATCGGGGATGAATCTCTCGCGCGTCAGCTCCGGCCGGTTCAGGTAGCCTTCGGAGACCCCCGGTCCGCCGATGGCGATCTCACCCGCCACGCCGATCGGACACAGCCGGAGCCGCGCATCGAGGATATAGACGGGGGTATTCGAAATCGGCCGCCCGATCAGCACGCGGCGGGCGGAGGGCTCGACGCGGGACACGATGCAACCGACGGTGGTCTCGGTAGGCCCGTACTCATTGAAGATGGCCAGTTGCCGATTCAGACTGTGGCAGTAGCGGACGCTTTTGAGCGGCAGGGCCTCGCCGCCGGCGATCAGGACACCGAGGTTACGCGCGGCCGAATCCGGCAGGTCCAGATGTTCGATCAGCGCCAGGTGCGCGGGGGTGAGTTTCACGCTGTCGATGGGCGAGCCGGCGCGCAGCACATCGGCCAGCACTTCGTCCGCCGCGGCCTCTTGCGGGTAGAGATAGACCGTTTTCCCGCGCAGCAGCGGCAGGAAGAGGCTGGTGACGGTCAGATCGAAAGCGAGGGAAGTAAACAGCGGGAAGTTGCCACCGCTTGCGCCGTCGAAGTAATACGCGGACGCCCAGTGCAGGTAATGCGCCAGATTGGCGTGCGAAATCGGGCAGCCTTTCGGCAACCCGGTGGAGCCGGAGGTATAGATGACATAGGCGGTATCGCCGCCCGTTGGATCCGGCAGGGCCAAGTTCGCGGACGCCGGTTCGAAACCTTGAGGCGGCATCGCTTCCACGCCGTAGTCCTCTGCGGAATCGGTGAGAATAGCCCGCGCGCCGCAGTCTTCGAGCAGGAAGCGGACGCGTGCGTGCGGCGTCCCGGGCTCCACCGGCACGAAGGCGCACCCGGCTTTGAGGACACCCAGAACGGCCGCCACCAACCGGGGGCCGCGATCGAGCAGGATCGCGATCCGGTCACCCCGGCGGCAACCCCGGCTGAGCAGGTAGGCCGCCACCCGATCGGAGGCTTCGCCGAGGGCGCCGTAACTGGTAGCTTCCCCCTGAAACACCAGCGCCGGGGCTTCCGGCCGTTCCCGTGCGATACGGCGGAACCAGACGGGCACCGGTGTCCCGTCGAGCGGTGCGGCAGGAGATTGAAAATCCTGCAACAGCATCCGGCGCTCCTCAGGCGGCAGGAATTCATAGCCGCCGGCAAGCGCCTCGGGAGACTCCACGACCGAGGCCGCCAGCCTCAACCAATGCGCGGCGATCCGCTCCACCATGGCGGCCGGGTAACGCGCCCGGTCGTAGCCGATGCGGAAATCCAAAGTATCGCCGGGCGCCACCGTCAGGCTGAAGGCGTAGTGCGTGCGGTCATGGATGCGGGGCGCTTCCTCCACCGCGAATTCCATGCCATCGCCGGACTCGGCCGCCAAGGGAAAATTCTCAAACGTCAGCAGATGATCGAACAGCGGCCCGCCGTGCGCCGCCATCACGTCGTGGAGGGGCAGAGATTGATAGGGTTCCCGCTCGAGCGAATCTCTGTGCGCGGCTTTGGCAACGTCTGCGAACCGCATGCCCCCGGAAACGCGCACACGCATCGGAACGGCGTTGATGAACAGGCCCACCATGCGATCCGCGCCCATCAGGTTCGCGGGCCGGCCGGCGGCGATGGTGCCAAACACCACGTCGCCGGTGCCGTTGTAACGCGCCAGCAGAATGCCCCAGATACTCTGCACTACGGCGTTCAACGTGACATCGAGGCGCCGGGCAAGGTCCTTCAGAGCCGCCGTCAGCGTCGCGTCGAACTGGAAACATAGTTCCGCGTACTCCGGCGCTCCGCCGGTTGAGTCTTGGGGAACGCCGCACAGCCCCCGGTACGATTCGAGATAGGCGGTCCAGTAGCGGCCGGCGGCCCTCTCATCGAAACCTCGCAGCCACCGGATGTAGTGGGAATAGGGCGCGGCGGCCGGCAGCGGCGCCTCCTTTTCCCGGTAAAGCCACAGCAGTTCGGAATAAAGAATCCCCAGGCACCAGCCGTCGAGCAGCAGGTGGTGATAGCTCCAGATCACCCGATGCGCGCCGCCGGGCAGGCGCACGACGGTGATACGCATCAGCGGATCCCGCTCCAGATGGAATCCTCGGGCGCGATCGCGGGCTTCGATCGCCCGCACCTCGGCCTCCGGGGCCGGATGCGCGGAAAGATCGGCCATGGTGACGGGAACGGGGCGCGTCCCGAGGACCGCCTGCAGCGGCTTGTCGAGTCCTTCGTGGAGAAAGGCCGTGCGCAGAATGGTGTGGCGAGCCGCCAGCCGCGCCCAGGCGGATTCGAAACGTGCGGCGTCAAACTCACCGCGCAGTGGATAGGACACCTGCACGAAGTAGGCTTGCCGGTCCGGTTCCGCCAGCGTTTCAAACAGCAGCCCGGCCTGAAGAGGCGATAGCGGATAGAGGTCTTCCACGCTCGCCTGATCCCAGTTTCGAGAGCGCAGCAGTTTTTGGTATTCGGCCAGCGCCAGGCATGGAACGCTGAAGTCGGCGGGAGTGGCTTCGACGGCGGGGCAGGCGCGGCAGTAAGAGATCAGTTCGAGCAACTGCGCGCGGAACTGCGCGGCCAGGCGCTCGATTCGAGCGGTGGCGTGCAATTGCGGATCGTAATAGAGCGTCGCCTCCAGCCGCCCTTCGATCGCCAGGATCACCACGTCGATCTCATGGACGCGTTCGAGCGCCGGGCTGACCGGAATGCCGCTCGATTCGGAGGCGAAACGGAACCGCGAAGACGCGCTGCCGCCGAACTGGCCCAGATAGTTCCACGAAATCGACGGCCGCGGAGCGGATAGCGGCGGGCGCAAATGCTCAGGCGTGAGGTACCGCAAGACGCCGTAGCCGATGCCTTTGCCAGGAACGGCGCGCAGCGTTTCTTTCACGCCCTTCACCTGATCGGCCAGCGCCCGCGGGGTGACGTCGAGCAGGAACGGATAAAGGCTGGTGAACCAGCCCACCGTGCGGCTGACGTCGAGCGGCTCCTGGAGCGGCTCGCGTCCATGGCTCTCGATCGTGAGCCACGTTTGCGGAACACCCAGCGCGCGGCCGAAGGCGGTGAGCAACAGCTCATTCGCGGTGGTACGGAAAGGCCGGTTCGCCTCGCCGAGCAGCGCCGCCGTCTCCTCCACGGTCAGGGTCATCGATTCCGAGCGCACGTCGCCGAACCGGCCGCGCGGTCTGGGGACCGTGGTCTGGGAGGGCCCGTTCCGGTGGGCGGCTTGAGCGAGCCGTTCCGGTGCGGCGCCGAGACGCCGGTTGTCTTCACCGACCGGCGCCGCCCTTTCCTCGATCTGCTGCCCGCTCCAGTGGCCGCCTTGAGCGAGCAGTTC
>CADEFT010000014.1:0-138253 GCA_902826685.1 uncultured Acidobacteriota bacterium | reverse complement strand
CGGCGCGACGCCAAGACGCCGGTTGTCTTCACCGACCGGCGCCGCCGTCGATTCCGGTCTGAAGTCCGCGGTCTGGGACGGGCCACTCCACTGGTCCGCCTGAGCGAGCCGTTCCGGCGCGACGCCAAGACGCCGGTTGTCTTCACCGACCGGCGCCGCCGTCGATTCCATCATGAAGTCCGCAGTCTGGGACGGGCCACTCCACTGGTCCGCCGGAGCAATCCGTTCCGGTGCGACGCCAAGACACCGGTTGTCTTCACCGACCGGCGCCGTCGTCGATTCCGGTCTGAAGTCCGTGGTCTGGGACGGCCCCGCAGCGGCACCGGGACGCCGGTTCGCGGCGACCGGCGCCGCCCGCTCCCCGATCGGCGGCCCGCTCCAGTGGCCGGCCTGAGCGAGCAGTTCCGGCGCGATGCTATAGCGCTCCAGCGCTTCCGCCCAGGCACGGAAGGGCGCCGAGGGCGTCAGCGGAGCGAGTCCGTCGAGGGCGCGCGACAGGTCCTCCATCAGAATCGACCAGGAAACCCGGTCGATGGCGAGATGATGGACCACGAGCAGCACGCGGTCCCCTTCGGGCATTTGAAAGTGCGCCGCGCGGAAGATGAGACCGGCGCCCGGATCGAGCGTGGCGTGCGTGCGGTCGGCAATCCGCTCCAGTCCGGCCCGCGGATCGGGGGACTGGCGCAAGTCGTAGCTGGCGAAGGCAACCGGTTCCACGCCGGCGGGAATTTCCTGCGTGATGGTGCCTGGGGCGAAGTGGAAGCGCGCGCGCAACATGGCGTGCCGCCGGGCCAGCCCGTCGAGAGCCCGCTGCAACTCAGCCGCATCGAGCCGCGTGCCGCTGTGCAGCAACACCGCCTGATTGAAATGCCCGACAGGCCCGCCGTGTTCGGCAAAGAACCAGCGCTGCACCGGCGTGAGCGGCACCAGGCCATCGGCAGGCGCCGGGGCGGCGGGCGTTATCTCGACCGCGCGCTCCATGCGCCGCGCCAGGTCGCAAGCGCGCGGCCAGTCGAGCAGATCGCGAATTTCCACCTTCCAGCCGAGCCGCTGTAGTTTGCCCACCACGGCGATGGCGAGAATGGAGTCGCCTCCCAGTTCCCAGAAACTGGAGTCCGCCTGTATCAACCCTCGCCCCAGCGTCTGCTCCCACACAGCGGCGATCGCCAGTTCGGCGGCGGTTTGCGGTCCGCCGGCGGGCTCCGCCGTCCGCTGCTCGCGTGGTTCCACCAGCGCCTGGCGGTCGATCTTTCCGTTGGCGTTCAACGGGAGCTGGCGCTCCACCGTAATCGAAGAGGGAATCAGGAACGACGGCAGGCGCTCTTCGAGATATTGACGCAATCGGCTCGCGGTGACTTCGGGCCGGGCGGCGACATGCGCGCTCAGGCGCTGGCCGTCGCGCAGTACGACGGCGGCCCCGTGCACGCCCGCGACGGCGGTGAGCGCGGCTTCGATCTCCCCCAATTCGATGCGGTAGCCGCGCAGCTTCACCTGGTGGTCTGCGCGTCCGATAAACTCGATAGCTCCGCCGGGCTGACGCTTGACGATGTCTCCAGTGCGGTACAGGCGCGCGCCGGGCCGGGAGGAAAACGGATCGGGCAGAAAGCGCCCGGCGGTGAGCGCGGGTTGGCCCAGGTAGCCACGCGCCAGACCGTCGCCGCCCAGATACAATTCTCCCGCAATCCCGGCCGGCAGCGGCTGCAGATTCCGATCGAGGACGTGCGCCGTCGTGTTGGCGATGGGCAAACCGATGGGAGGGCAGCGGTCGCCCTCGATCTGGCGAACGGCATGCCAGGTGGCGAACGTGGTGGATTCGGTAGGCCCGTAAATGTTGACGAAAACTCGCGGAGCCCCGTGTTCGAGCATGCGCGCGATGTGACGCGCCGTCTGCGCTTCCCCGCCCACCAGCAAAGTGTCCAGGGATGCGAAGGCCGAGGGTTCTTCCGCCACCACGCCGTTGAATAACGACGTGGTCAGAAACATGGCCGTGATGCGCCGGTCGCGCAGATGCGCCGCCAGCCTGCGTGGAGACAGACTCACGTCGCGGGGAATACCCACCACGCAGGCGCCGTTGAGCCAGGCGCCCCAAACCTCGAACGTGATGGCGTCGAAGGCGTAGGTGGAAGCCTGCCCCACCCGGTCGCCGGCCGAAAGCCGGAGATAGTCGGTGTTGCGCACCAGCCGCACCACGGCCTGCTGCGGAATCGCGATGCACTTGGGTTGCCCGGTGGAACCGGAAGTGTAGATGGCGTAGGCAAGGTTGGCGGGACCGGCTGGATACGGAAGGTTGTCCTCGCACAGACCTTCCCCGGCACCGGTTGGAATGGTATCGGTTCCCTCGAGCGCTTCCACGCCGGGCGAGGCGATCACCCAGCGCAGCCCGCACTGTGCCGCGAGCAACGGCCGCCGCGGGTCGGAGGGAACGAGCGGGACATAGGCGCCACCAGCCTTGATCACCGCGAGCATGGGCACCAGTGCGTCCAGAGGCTCGGCCACGCTGATACCGACCAACGCTTCGAGGCACACCCCGCGCTGGCGCAGATGCCAGGCCAACCGGTTGGCGCGCCGGTTCAATTCCCGGTAGGTCCAGCGTAGCGCCCCGTATTCCACCGCCGCGTGGTCCGGATACGCCTCTACCGTAGCTTCAAATAAATCGGCTAAGCCGCTGTCTGGATATGGTTTATGAGTCTGATTAAAACGCTGATATTGCTCCCGCTCTTCCACGGTCAGAATGTCGAGCAAGGCGACCGGAGCGTCCGGCGCGGCAGCGATCTGATCGAGCAGGCGCAGGAAGTGGCGGGCCATTCGCTCCACCGTGGCCGGTTCGAGCAGCGCCGTGTTGTATTCGAAGCCGCCGGCGAAACCGCCCTCCATGGCGGTGAGGGAAAGACTCAGATCGAACTTGGCCACCGGCGTTCCGGTGGCGAGCGGCGATACGGTGAGGCCGGCAAAGGCCAGCGGTCCAGCCGGCGGCCGGTCGAGCGCGAAGCTGACCTGAAAGACCGGGTTGCGATCCCCTCTCCGTGGCCCGCCAAGGGCGTGCACCACCTGTTCAAACGGCGCCTCCTGATTGGCGTAGGCTTCGAGCGCGTCCGCGCGCGTCCGCCGCAACAGTCCGGCAAAACTGGGACGGCCGGAAAGATCGCCGCGCATCACCAGCATGTTCACGAAGAATCCGATCAACGGCTCGAGTTCCTGCCGGTCGCGATTGGCTACCGGCGTGCCGACCGGCACCGAAACGCTCCCGCTATAGCGATGCAATAGCGCCTGGAACGCCGCCAGCAGCAGCATGAATGGAGTGGCCTGATGTGCGCGGGCCAAATCCGCAAGCCGGGCCGCGAGAGCGGCGGGGATTCGAACCGGCACGACCGCTCCCTCAAACGTCTGGCGGTTGGGACGGGGACGATCGAGCGGGAGCGAAAGATCGTGGAGACCGCCGAGCTTCAGTACCCAATACTGCACCTGCCGCTCCAACTCGCCCGAGCGGGCGTGCTGCCAGGCGCTGAAGTCGCCGTATTGAATGGGCAATTCGGGCAAGGGCGAAGGCGCCTGGCGGGCGAAGGCGGGATAGATCTCCGCCACCTCGCGCAACAGCACGCCCATCGACCAGCCGTCGGCCACGATATGGTGAAGCGACAATAGCGCCACGTGTTCGAGCGGCCCGGTCTTATATAGGTTGAGCCGCACAAGCGGCCATTGGGCCAGATCGAAAGCGCGCGCGCTATCGCCCGGGAGGCGTTGCGCCACCATCTCTCCAGCCGCCGGGAGGTAGCTCAAGTCTTCGAACCGGAATAATTCCGCGGAATCGGGCTCGTCGAGCACCCGCGCCACCGGAATCCCATCGTGCCCTCCGGCGGCGGCCGCGCGCACCACCACCGTGCGCAGCGCTTCGTGCCGGCGGACGATTTCGGCCATCGTGCGCCGCAGCACCTCTACGTCGAGCGGCCCGTGAATCTGAACCGCTTCGCCGATATGATAGGCGGGACTGGCGGGATCGTTCTGGTGCAAGCTCCACAGGCGGAGTTGTCCAAACGAGAGCGGAGCGTCCCCGCTGCGGCGTGGAATGATGGTGGCTTTCAGACCGTCCCGGTCCGGGTCCGCGAAGAGAAGGTCCAGCAACTCACTCTCTTGGTGGGGATCAAGACGACGTTCGGACATTTCCCTCCGGCATCAGATTTTCAAAGACAACCCCAACGTGAACTGCGAATTCGCACGCTTCAGTCCAGGCCCGACCAACCCTTCGTAGGTATAGCGGTAGCCCAGTTGCATCCCCAGCCGCTGCACGAAAAACGTCCCCGTCAACCCGGCGAACCCGTCGATCTGATAGTCGTGCGGATCGCCAATGCGCGAACGGTAAAGTACGAACTGATCCACCGACCAGGTTTTGTCCAGCGCCACCTTCACCGATTGAAACAGCGCCGGCGTCACGAACCCGCCGGCCAGCGCCGGAAAGGCCGCCTTGCGTTCGTGGCCGAGTGCGATTCCGGGAGCGATGGAAAGCTGTGCGCGCTTCGACCTCAGCACGTTGAAGCTGATGCCCGACATGTTCATGAAGCGGTGATCGAGTCCGCGCAGCTCATCCGATTCCCCCGAACTGCGATTGATCAGGGAGAAATACTGGTTGGTCCGATGACTGGCGGTGAAAGCGAGCGCCCGCCGGTTCTGCGCCGTCGTACGTTTCGGCTGGCCCGGAACGGCCACGCCGGTGTACATGTATAACCCTTCTATTTCATAGCCGATCACTCCGGCCGAACGGCCGGCCTGGGCAGTAATGCTGATGCCATCGACATCGGACTGGCCACGGCTTGTTTGGATGGCGGCCGTAACGACCCCGGCCCAGCGGGAGTGGGCCGCCGCCGCCGGCGCGTCAGCGGCGCCGGAACTTTGAGAAAAACCTTGAATTGCCGCGAAAAGTGAGACGGCGCTCAACTTCCATCGCCTGTTCCCAACTTTCAGGGGATAGGCGGTCATTATTTTCTGACCACCGGGAGAAGTATTCCTCAATAATACGGTATTATGTCTAAAACGTATAGAAGTTTTGGTACGTTTGACACGATTTGTTGCCGGACTCATCACGTCCCGGTCCCGTTCCCTATTGCACTTATGGAACGGTAGCGGAAGTCCTGATCGATTCTCTCGGGCAAGATCCAGACCAACCCGCCCTCATCTTTCTCGAAGATGGGGAGCGCGAGAGCGTGCGCCTCAGCCGTCGCGAGCTTGATCAAAGGGCTCGTGCGGTGGCCGCTTCGCTGCAACTCGCAGGCGCCTCCCCCGGCAGCCGCGCGCTGATCCTTCATCCTTCAGGACCCGATTTCGCCGCCGCTTTTCTCGGTTGCCAGTATGCGGGAGTCACGCCCGCCACCTGCGAGGTTCCTTCCCGCGGCCGGCTCTCGCGGCGGCTGGCTTCGATCGCTCATAGCCTGGAGCCGGGGTGGGTGCTGTCGGGCTCCCAGGCCCGCGCCGCGTTTGAAAAGATGCCCGAGGCCTATGCCCCGTTGACCGGCGCACGGTGGCTGATGCCCGAGGATTGCCCGCCCGATCGCGCGGCCGGGTGGCGGCCCGTACCGCCCGATCCCCGCGCGCTGGCGCTGATTCAATTCACTTCCGGCTCTACTGGCGATCCGCGGGGCGTGATGCTGACGCACGGCAACATACTGGCCAATCTCGACGCCGTCGAGGCCGGCTGGGGTCACCCGCCCGGCAGTGTAATGGTCACGTGGCTCCCCATTTTCCACGATATGGGCCTGCTCTACGCCATGCTGCAACCGCTCGCCGGCGGCTTCCCCTGCGTCATGATGCCGCCGGCGGCGTTTCTACAGCGTCCGGCGCGCTGGCTGCAGGCGATCGCCAGGTATCGCGGTACCCATTCGGCCGGCCCCAACTTCGCCTACGACCTTTGCGAGGAGCGGATTGCGCCGGCCGAGCGGAACGAACTCGATTTGAGCTGCTGGCGGATCGCCGTGAATGCCGCCGAGCCGGTGAGAGCGGACACCATGGACCGGTTCGCCCGTGCCTTTGCCCCTTGCGGCTTCGGCCGGCGTGCGTTTGCGCCGGCCTTTGGACTGGCTGAGGCGACGCTCAAAGTGACCACCGGCAGCGGGGCGGCGGGCTTGACCGCAAGCTGCGGCGTGCCGGCCGCGGGCACCAGCGTGCGCATCGTGGATCCAGAAAGCCTCGAGGAACGCCCTCCCTCCACGTCCGACCGGCGTGCGTCTGCCCCAGCCTTCGGGCTGGCGGAGGCGGCGCTAAGAATGACTACCGGCAGCACGGAGGCGGGCCTGACCGCAAGCTGCGGCGTGCCGGCCGCGGACACCACTGTGCGCGTCGTGGGTCCGGAAAGCCGCGAGGAACGCCCTCCTTCCACGTCCGACCGGCGTGCGTCTGCCCCAGCCGTCGGGCTGGCGGAGGCGGGCTTGACCGCAAGCTGCGGCGTGCCGGCCGCGGGCACTAGCGTGCGCATCGTGGATCCGGAAAGCCTCGAGGAACGCCCGCCCGCCACGGTGGGGGAAATCTGGGTATGCGGCCCGGCCGTCGCTTCCGGATATTGGCGCAACGCACAAGCCACGGCGGCGGCGTTCGGCGGCCGGATCGCCGGATGCGCGGACGGTCCGTTTCTGCGCACCGGAGATCTCGGCGTGCTGTCGAACGGAGAGCTTTTCGTCACCGGCCGCTTGAAGGACCTCATCATCGTCAACGGCCGAAACTACTATCCGCTCGATATCGCGCGGACCGTGGAAGACTGCCACGCGGCGCTCGAGCGCGCGGGTACCGCCGCGGTCGGCGTCGAGACGGCGGGCAGCGAAGCGCTGGCGCTGATCTGCGAGGTGCGCCGCACCGCGCTGCGCGGACTGAACGCGGAAGAAATCTTCGAGGCAATCCGGCGGGCGGTGGCCGGCGATCACGGGCTGCCGGTGGCGTCGATCACGCTCATCAAACCGAAATCGCTGCCCAAGACTTCCAGCGGAAAAATCCAGCATGGGGTTTGCCGCGCGCAAGTGCTGGCCCGCACGCTCGACGTGGTGGCCGAATGGAGGGCAGAGCCCGCGGTGCGTCCTTCCCGCCCGGAGAGCGAAATCGCCGCGTGGCTGGCCAAACGCCTGGCGAGTCACACCGGCGGCTCCGCCTTTTCGTTCTCAAGCCATGGGTTGGAGTCGGCCGACGCGGTGGCCATCGCCCTCGAACTGGAGCAATGGCTGGGAACGCGCGTCGAGCCCACCTTATTCTACGACTGCCCCAGCATTCCGGCCATGGCGCGAAAGCTGGCGGGCGAAGCCACCGAACCCGCCCGTGGCGAGACTCGTTCGGGCGCCGCACCGCTTGCGATCGTCGGAATGGCGTGCCGGTTCCCCGGCGCGCACGACTGCGCCGAATATTGGCAATTGCTGCGCTCAGGAACCGATGCGATAGGACCCACGCCCGCCTCCCGGGCCGCCGAGCAAGGACAGATTCGCGGAGGCTTCTTAAAAGAGGTGGACCGGTTCGACGCCGGCTTTTTCGGAATCTCTCCGCGCGAAGCCGATCGCCTGGACCCGCAGCAGCGCCTGATGCTCGAACTGGCCTGGGAGGGCCTCGAAGACGCCGCTATCCCTGCGGAACGTCTGGCGGGCGCCCGTGCCGGCGTCTTCGTCGGAGTTTCCAATAGCGATTACGCAAGGCTGATGGTCTCGCGGGAACCGGCCGGCATCTATTTAGGTACCGGCGGCGCGTTAAGCATCATTGCCAATCGCATCTCCTACGCCCTGGACCTTCGCGGACCGAGCCTGGCGGTGGATACGGCCTGCTCCTCTTCCCTGGTGGCGTTGTCGCTCGCCTGCCACAGCCTGCGCGGCGGCGAATGCGACGTGGCGCTCGCCGGCGGCGTGAATCTGATTCTTTCTCCCGAATACACGGCGGCCTTCGCCAAGGCCAACATGCTCGCGGCGGACGGCCGTTGCAAGGTCTTCGACGCGGATGCCGACGGCTATGTGCGCAGTGAAGGCGGCGGCCTGGTGGTGCTCAAGCGCCTCGACGACGCGGTGGCGGCGGGCGACCGCGTGCTGGCCGTGGTGCGCGGAGTGGCGGTCGGCCAGGACGGCCGGACCACCGGCTTGACCGCCCCCAACGGACCGGCGCAAAGCGCCGTAATCCGCCAGGCGCTGGCCGATGCCGGCCTGCCCGCGTCCCGCTTGAGCTACATCGAAGCGCACGGCACCGGAACCGCGCTGGGAGATCCGATTGAAGTTCAGGCGTTGAACGCGGTTTTGGGAGAACGTGCCGAAGACATCCCGGTCTGGGCCGGGTCCGTCAAAAGCAACATCGGACATCTGGAGAGCGCGGCGGGCATGGCCGGGCTGATCAAAGTTGTCCTGGCGCTCGGTCATGGCCGGATTCCGCAAACGCTGCATGTGCGCACACTCAATCCGCGCCTTGGGCTCGAGCGCGGACCGCTGCGCATCGCCACCGCGGGCGTGGCCTGGAACCCGGCCGGGGAAACGCGGGTGGCGGGCGTCTCGTCGTTCGGCTTCGGCGGCACCAATGCGCACGCCATCGTGGAGGAATACGTCGAGCGGACGCACCCCGCAGCCGGGCGCGCGGACCGTGAAGATCAACTGCTGGCGCTGTCGGCTCACAGTGCGGAAGCGCTGCGCGATAGGCAGGATCAGTGGTCGGCCGCCCTGGCCCGCTGCTCGGCATCGGAATTTCAAGATCTCTGTTTCACCGCCAATACGGGCCGTTCCCATATGCGCTACCGCGTGGCGGTGACGGCGCGCGAGGCGGCCGAGGCTAGCCGCGCTCTCCCGATCGCGCGGCCAGGCACGCCCATCGACGGGCGTTCGCAGCCGTCCATCGTCTTCGCCTTTACCGGCAATGGCGCCGAGTATCCGGAAATGGGCGCCGGCCTCTATGCGGCCGAGCCTGTGTTTCGCGAGGCGATCGACCGCTGTAGCGAGATCGCCGGGATGCCGTTATCGGCTCCGCTGGACACAGGCGGCCTGAGCGTCAGCCAGCCGGCCATCTTCGCGCTCGAGTACGCGCTGAGCCGCCTTTGGGCCAGTTGGGGAATCGTGCCCGCCGCCGTGATCGGACACAGCCTGGGCGAATACGCGGCGGCTTGCGTGGCCGGTTCGCTTTCGCTTGAGGATGCGATCCTTTTGACCAGGACCCGAGGCCGGCTGCTGGCCGGTCTCTCGGCCGATGCCGCCATGGTGGCGGCGCGCGCTCCGCGGGCCGTCGTGGAACAGGCGATCGCGCCGTGGCCGGAACTGGCAATTGCGGCGGTGAACGGTCCGGAGCAAGTCGTATTCTCCGGTCCGCAGGCGCGCGTCCTCGACGTAGCCGAGCGATTGCATACACAAGGAGTGCACTGCGCTCCGCTGCCCGTCGCCCGCGCTTTTCACTCCCCAGCCATCGATCCGATGCTTGACGAATTCGAGGCCGAGGCGGCGCTCACCAAACCCAAGCCTGCTTCCATTCCCTTGATTTCGAGCCTCACCGGCGATTGGAAGCCCGAGGCGCCCACCGCCGCCTATTGGGCCCGCCAAATGCGCGAGCCGGTGTTGTTTGCGGCGGGCATCGCTAGGCTTCAGGAAGCGGGACACCGGCATTTCGTGGAACTGGGACCGCATCCGGTGCTGGCCGCGCTCGGCGAGCGTTTCTTCAGCGGCGGCGGCTCGCTGTGGACAGCATCCCTGCATCGCGGCGAGCGCCCGCATCAACGTCTCCTGGCTTCGCTCGGCAAACTTTGGGAGCGCGGTGTGTCCGTCGATTGGGCTCGCCTCGAGCAAGGCAGGGGCAGGCGGAAGGTTGCCGCGCCGCCGTATCCGTTCCAGCGTCAGCGGCACTGGATCGCGAGTGCGCAGGCGCCGGAACCGGAGATGACTCCCCGGCTGTGCATGCGTTGGATCGAGCAGCCCGGCGGAGGCGCGGCGCGGACGTCCGGTACCTGGATCCTGTTCACCCGCCGCGGCGATGAGCAGCAGGCCCGGCTCGGCGTGCAACTGGCGGCTCTTTTGAGAGCGGCGGGCGCGGAGGTGGAGACGCTCGACGGGCATGCCGATCCACGGCCGCTTCTCGAGCGCGCCGCTGGCCTGATCTTCCTCGCTGCGATCGCCGGCGAACGCGGCCTTTCCGCGGAAGCCCTGAACGACGCCCTCGAACATGGCCCGGTCGCGCTACTGGCGATCGCGCAAGCCCTGCTCGGCTCCGGCTCGCGCGCACGCCTCTGGATCGTCACCAGCGGAGCCCAAAGCACCGGCGCTCCGATCCCGGACGGCGGCCTGCTGCAATCTCCGCTGTGGGGCATGGGAAAGACGTTCGCCCTCGAACACCCCGAAGCCTGGGGCGGACTGGTGGACGTGGACCCCGGGGAACCGGATCGCTGGGCTGGCCAGGTGGCGGCGGAGCTGTGCAACCACGTTGTGCAAAACGGCGAGGATCACGTGGCCTATCGCGGCGGAATACGGCTGGTGGCGCGTGTCGATCGGGCACCGGCCTCGTCACGGCCGCCTACGATCGGGATCCGTCCCGAGGCCACTTATCTGATCAGCGGCGGGCTGGGCGATTTAGGCTCGGCCATCGCGAGCGCCCTGGCTGCCGGTGGCGCCCGTCATCTGATCCTGGCGGGCCGCCAGGGAGCCAACACAGCCGGGCGGCGGGCGGCCGTGCGGGAACTGGAATCGCTCGGGACGCAGGTTGAAGTACTGACGGTCGATGTTGGCGATCGCGACGCGCTCACGCGGCAGGTTCGGGAAGTCGCGGCGCGGATGCCACCGCTGCGGGGCGTGATCCATGCCGCCGGGCTGCCCGGATTCACGCCGATACGGGAGATGACGCCGCAGGAACTGCTCGATGTGCTGCGTCCTAAGATCGCCGGAGCTCTCGCTCTGCGCCAAGCCGCCGCCAACGTGGACTTGGATTTTTTCCTCTGTACCTCTTCGCTCACCGGAACCTGGGGCGCGGCCCGGCAGGCTCACTACGTCGCCGCCAATCATTTCCTCGATCAGTTCGCCTCGCGGCCGGGAGTCCTATCCATTGGCCTGCCGCCGATCGAGGGTGGTATGCTGCCGCCCGCCGCGCTCGGCGATTTGCGAAGGATCGGCCTCACACCCTGGAGCCTCGATCGGGCGGCACAGGCGGTATTGCAGGCGATCCGCGAGGAACAGGGACATGTGGTGGCCGCCCGCATCGACTGGCGCCGTTACGCAACCGTACTGCAGGCGCGAGGGCATCGCGCGATCCTTGAGCGCATGGACACGGCAGGGCCTGCCGGTCCCGTCGCACCTGCCGCCCTGATCGAACGTCTGAACGCCGAAGCGCCCGCGAAACGCGAACGTCTTCTCATCGCCGAGGTTATTCGCGAAGCCGCCGCCGTGCTGGGCATGAACTCCGGCGAGTGGCCCGATCTGCATCGCGGGTTCTTCGACCTCGGCATGGATTCGCTGACCGCGCTCGAATTGAAGAACCGCCTGGAAGCCGCCGTGGGGCTTACGCTTCCCTCCACCCTCGTGTTCGATCATCCGTCGATCGGCGCTTTAGCGGCCTACCTCGACCGGTGCATTTCCGGCGCGGCGGAACCGAAAGCGTTGGCGGCCGCGGCTGCTTCGGACGGCTCCCCCACCGTCCCAGCCGACGAATTGGCAGCCAGACTGGAAGCGCTCGAAAGGCTGGTGGCGCAACCTTGACGATCCCCAACTCTCCGCTGCCTGGGCTGGTGCTGGTGGAAGGCCTGCCTGGAACGGGCAAGTCTACGACGTCCCATCTGCTGAGCCTGCGGCTGAAGCGGCACGGCGTAAACGCCCGCTGGTACTACGAACACGAAACGCCGCATCCGGTCTTCGAATATCCCGAGGTGCAGCAAGCCCTGGACCACGGGCAATTGCGCCCCGGCCTGTTCGAAGACGCTCTTGGCAACTGGCGCGCGCTGGCTCGAAGCCTCGATTCTCCGCCCGCCTGCGCGGTGATCGAAAGCTCGTTTCTACAGACCGCCATTCATCCCATGCTGCTGCTGGACTTCGACGGCGAACGCATCGGCGAGTACGCGCGCCAGGCCGCGCAAGCCATCGAGACCGCGCGCCCGGCGCTGGTCCTGCTGCGCCATCCCGATCCCGGCGAAGCGCTGCATCAGGTGGCGGCACTGCGCGGCGATTGGTTTCTCGATTTTCTGATCGGGCGCGTCAACCGCTCGCGCTTTGCCCAACATCGGGGTCTTGAGGGCCTCGAGGCGGCGATCCACTACCTGCGGCACTACCAGGCGCTGGTGGACCGCATCGTGGCGCAACTGGCGATGCCGGTGCTCCCACTGCCGGTGGACCAGATCCCGAAAGCCGAGTTTGTCGACCGGATCGCCAACTGGCTCGGCCTGCCCGAAACGCCACCGGTCGTGCCCTGCCCCAGCGCCGATCTCGACGCGCTGGCCGGCACCTATCGCGACACCGGTTCGCAGGACTGCTACCACATCGTGTCCAACGGCACTGAACTCCTGGTGGATGGCGCGCCGCCCACGCCGCTGATCCCCACCGGCGCGCTGCGCTTTGAACTGCTGGGCACCTGCGTCCATTTCGATTTCCTGCCCGCCGCGGACCGCTCCATTCAGGCGCTCGATTGCATCGGCAATCTGCCCGGTTTGGCGCGGCAGTGGGTGAAACAATGAGCGCCCAGGACGCGCAACAGGCCCGCGTGCTGCGGGCGCTCGAAGCCGCCGCCGCGAAGCTTGAAGAGGCCGAACGCCGGCGCAGCGAGCCTCTCGCCATCGTCGGCATGAGCTGCCGCTTTCCGGGCGCCCCCGATCCCGAAGCCTATTGGAAGCTGCTGGTCAACGGCACCGACGCCGTGACGGAAGTGCCGCCCGAGCGCTTCGATATCGGCGAGTTCTTCGACACCGATTCCAACGCGGCCGGCGCCACCTGCTCGCGCTCCGGCGGGTTCCTGCCGCAAGTGGACCGGTTCGACGCCGAATTCTTCGGGCTATCGAAACGCGAGGCCGATATCGCCGACCCGCAGCAGCGCCTGTTGCTCGAAGTGACTTGCGAAGCGTTCGAGCGGGCGGGCTTCACCCGCGACGAGCTTCGCGGGACCGAGACCGGCGTGTTCACCGGCATCACCGGCAGCGATTACGGCCGTCTGAGCACGCGCAGTCTGCCGCGCCTGGACGCCTATCACGTAACCGGCAACTCGCTAAACGCGGCGGCCGGACGCGTCGCCTACCAATACGGACTGCAGGGCCCGGCAATGGCGGTGGATACGGCCTGCTCTTCGTCGCTTGCCGCGGTGCACCTGGCGTGCCAGAGCCTGCGCGCGCGCGAATGCGATCTGGCGGTGGCCGGCGGCGTGAACCTCGCGCTGCTGCCGGACGGCTTCATCGCCCTGGCCAAGGCCGGAGTGCTTTCGCCGGACGGACGCTGCAGGGCGTTCGATGCGGCCGCCGGCGGCATGGGTCGCGCCGAAGGCTGTGGCGTGATCCTGCTGAAACGCGTCTCCGATGCCATTCAAGCGGGCGATGAGATTCTGGCCGTCGTGCGCGGCTCGGCCATGAATCAGGATGGCGCTTCGGCCGGGCTCACGGTACCGAGCGGTCCGGCGCAGGAAGCGGTGGTGAAGCGGGCGCTGGCCAACGCGCGGCTCGAAGCCGCCGCGATCGGCTATGTGGAGGCGCACGGAACGGGTACACCGCTCGGAGACCCGATTGAGCTGCGCGCGCTCGGCAATGCGCTGGGCTCGGCGCACGGCCGGCAATCGCCTTTGGTGGTCGGCTCGGTGAAAGCCAACATTGGGCACGCCGAATCGGCGGCGGGCATGGCGGGCCTCATCAAGGCCGTGCTGTGCCTGCGTCACGGCCTGTTCACCCCACAGATTCATTTCGAGACCCCGACGCCCAAAGTGAATTGGGCCGCGCTCAATCTGCGTGTGACCAGCCGCGCCGAGGAGTGGCCCGCTTCGTCCGGACCACGGCGCGCCGGCATCAGCGGCTTCGGCTTCAGCGGGACCAACGTCCACGTCATCGTCGAACAAGCGCCGCCGGCTCTGGCGGAAAAGCGGGAATCGGTTCGCGCGCCACAAGCCGCCGTGCTGCCGCTGTCGGCAGTCAACGAAGCCGCGCTACGCGAGATGGCCCAGAGCTACGCCGCCCTGCTGCGGTCTGCGCCCGAATGCGATTTCCGGGATGTCTGCTATTCCGCCGCCACGGGGCGCGATCGTTATCCGGAGCGCGCCGCCTTCGTAGCCGGTTCGCGCCTGCAACTCATCCAGACGCTCGAAGCCTTTACCGGTGTCCGCGGACGCGTGCCGAGCGCTCTTCCGGAGGAACTCACGTTCGTCTTTCCGGGCGAGGGCCAGTTCCGGACCACGCCCTTATACGAAACAGAACCGGTGTTTCGCGCCGCGATGGACGAATGCCTAAGCCTGTTCGCCGGTGCGCCGCCGGAGGTTCCATCGGAACTCTTCGCCTTCGAATACGCGCTGGCCAGACTCTGGCAATCGTGGGGGATTCAACCGTCCGCGGTGTGGGGCGATGGCATCGGCGCCTGCGTGGCCGAATGCATTGGAGGCGAGGTGCATCTGGAGCGGGCAGTGCGCGGGGCGATCGAAGGCGGCGCCTTGAGCCCGGCGCGCCAACCGGGCCGCGGTCTGTCGCTGATCGTAGGACCGGGACCGGCCAATGGCACCGCAGGCTCGATCGCCAGCCTCGACGGCGCGAACCCGGACCTCGCCCGTGCGCTGGCCGCGTTGTTCGTCACATCCGCTCGAATCGATTGGAAAGCTGTCTACAAAGATACCGGCCGGCGTCGCGTCCCGATCCCTACGTACCCGTTTCAGCGGACACGCTGCTGGTTTGAAGAATCGCGAAACGAACCCACCGCGCCAGCCGCTCCGCTCTATCGCGTCGAATGGATGGAGCAGCCGCTTGAGCCCTCTCGGCGGCCGGACCGGGCGCACTGGATCCTTCTGTCCGGTCGAACCAAGTTCGCCGCGGAAGTCGCCCGCGCCATTGAAGCCCGTGGCGAGACGGTGGAGTTCGCCGGGCGGGCACCGCTCGACTTGGCGTCCCGCCGTACGCCGGTCCAGATCCTGCATCTGGGGAGCCTCGAGATCGAACGCGGTTGGGACCTCGAACGCGCTTTGCACCAGGGCTGCCTCAGCGGGTTAGAGCTGCTGCAACAGGCGGCGCGTGGAACGTCCACCCGGGTGTGGATGGCGACCGCCGGAGCGCAACTGGGCGGCGGGCGCCCACTGCAAGCCGCGCTGTGGGGACTGGCGCGCGTGGCCGCGTTGGAGATGCCACACGTCTTCGGCGGCATCGTCGACCTGGACCCGGAAGACTGGAAGGCAACCCAACTGCTCGCCGAGATCGGCTCGGGGACGGGCGGAGCCGTTCAAGCCGCTTACCGGAACGGGAAGCGCCTGGTGCCACGGCTGCAACGCGGCGGCCCTTCGATGGCAACCAATGTGCCCATACGGGCGGACCGGTCGTACCTGATTACCGGGGGCACCGGCGGGCTCGGCCTGGAGCTGGCACGATGGCTGACCGGCAAGGGCGCCAAGCATCTGTTCCTCGCCAGCCGGCGGGAACCGGACGCGGAAACGCGAGACAAGCTCGGCCGCCCGGTGCATTGGCTGGCGGTGGACCTGGCCGATTTCGCGGCCGTCGAACGGATGGTGGCGCGGATCGATCGTACGGCGCCGCTCGGCGGGTTCCTGCACGCCGCCGCCGCGCTCGACGACGCGGCGATCGGGAACCAATCGGGGGACCGGTTCCGGGTCGCGATGGCGGGCAAAGCCTCGGGGGCGCTGCACCTGGACCGTGCCTTGGGCGGCCGCCCATTGGACTTCGCCGTTTTCTTTTCGTCGCTCGCGTCGATAACCGGATCGCCCGGACAAGCCAACTACGCCGCCGCCAACGCCGTGCTCGATGCGCTGGCCGAAGATCGCGCCCGGCGCGGCCTCGCCGCGCTGAGCATTCAATGGGGTCCGTGGCTTGAAACGGGTTTGGCGGCCCGTTTGGGCGATGCCGGACGCATCGCAATGCGCGCCCGCGGCCTTGAGCCGTTAAGCACCGCAAGCGCCCTGCACCTGCTCGAACAGGCCATCGCCACGGGCGCTCCCGGCGCGGTGGCCGCCATCCTGGACTTCGAAGCGATGCGCCGCAGTCTGGCGGGCGTTGCCCTGCCAGTCATCGATCGGCTCTCTCCACCGCCCTCCGCCACACAAGCGCCGGTCGAAAGCTCGAGCTTGCTCGACTATCTGGCCGGACGCGTCGAGACCGTCATGCGCTCCAATGGCGGCCGCGTTCCGCTGGATGTGCCGTTGCAGAGTCTCGGTCTGGACTCGGTGATGGCCGCCGAACTCAAGAATGGCATTGCGCGGGAACTGGGCCTCGACGTCCCCATCGGCGAGCTTCTCACCGGTTCCACCATCCTCACCCTGGCCGATTCGCTCTCCCGCAAGGCGCTGCTCTATCGCACCGCCGCCGCGGGCGGTATGCAAAGCGGCGAAACGGAGACCGTGATTCTGTGACCCTGCGCGAGCTGCTGACAGAAGCCTCCCGGCTAGGCGCCGCCATTACCGCCGACGGCGCGAACCTGCGTGTCGAGGCGCCCAAAGGATCGCTCGATCCGCAGTTCCGGGCCGCTCTGGCCGAACACAAAACCGGCTTGCTGAACCTGCTGCGCCAGCGCGATGGCGCCGGCAGACACGACATCGCGCACGCTTCCTGCGACGGCCCGCTGCCGTTGTCGCTCGCCCAGCAGCGGCTGTGGCTTTTGCAGCGGATCGAACCGGACCCGGCGCTCTACCACGTCGCCGGAGCCGCCTGGCTCGACGGAGCTTTGGATCGCGACGCGCTGGCCGCGGCACTGCTCCAAATCGCCCGCCGTCACGAAGCCCTTCGCACCACCTTCGTCGAGATCGATGGCACGCCGATGCAACGCATCGGCGAAGCCCGTTTCCCCGTCGCCTTTCACGACTTCAGCGCCGCAGGCGATTCCGAAATCCAGGCGGGTGAACTGGCCGCGGCAATCGTTCAGACGCCCTTTGATCTCGAAGAAGGTCCCCTCGTCCGCGCCGCCCTCGTGCGGACGGCACCGGATCGCCACCTGTTCCTGCTGTGCCTGCATCACATCGTGGCCGACGCCTGGTCGATCGCCATTCTCCTCAAAGAACTCGCCTCGCTCTATGGAAACGGCGATCCCTCGCTACCCACGTTGCCGCTCCAATACGCCGACTTTTCCGTGTGGCAGCGCGGTGAACTGTCCGGCCCGCGGCTGGAGGAGTTGCTCCGCTTCTGGAAAGACCGGCTGACCGGAGTGCCCGAAACGCTCGACCTGCCCTTTGACCGGCCGCGCGAGGATAAGCGGTCCTCGCGCGGCGGGATGGTCCGCTCGGCCATCGGCCGGCAAACGGCGGATTCGCTGCGCGCGCTGGCGCGGAAGGAACAGGCCACTTTATTTCAGCTCCTGCTCACCGCCTTTCAGATCCTGCTGTATCGCTGCACCGGCCAGGATTCCTTCGCCATCGGCACTCCGGTGGCGAACCGCTCGCGCGCCGAGATCGAACCGCTGATCGGATTCTTCGTCAACACCATCGTCCTGCGGGCGCGGCTTGCGGGCGATCCCACGTTCGGCGCGCTCCTGCAGCGGGTGAAGGCCGAAACGATCGAGGCGTATGAGCACGAATCCCTGCCCTTCGAACTGCTGGTGAGCGAGATGCGGCCCGCGCGGTCGCTGAACCGCAATCCTCTTTTCCAGGTGATGTTCGCCCTGCAGAACGTACCACCGGGATCGCCCCGCATGGGCAGCGTGAAAATCACGCCCACCCCAGTCGACGCGGGTGTGTCGAAATTCGATCTCTACCTGTCGCTGGCTGAGCAAGCCGATGGCTCCATTGCCGCCGAATGGGAGTACGCCGCCGATCTGTTCGACCGGCCCACCATCGATCGTCTATCCGGTCATTTTTCGACCCTGCTCGAGGCGATCGCCGCCGATCCCGGCCGCCTGATCGGCCGCCTGCCGCTGCTATCCAGCGGACAGGCGGACGTCATTCTGCACGGTTGGAACGATACGGCCGCGGCGTGGCCCGAATCCCTGTCCCTGGTGGATCTGCTGGCCGCGCAGCGGGACCGCTCGCCCGAGGCGATAGCCGTTGTGGACCGCCAGTCCCGCCTGACGTATGCCGCCCTCGACCGCCGCTCCAACCAGGTGGCGCATGCCCTGCGCGCGCTCGGTGTGGAGCCGGAGGCGCGCATCGGGATCAAGCTCCGCCGTGGATGCGAGATGATCGCCGCCCTGCTCGGCGTGCTCAAAGCGGGCGCGGCCTATGTACCGCTGGACCCCGCCTACCCGGAGGAGCGGCTGCGCTTTCTGATGGAAGACGCCGGCACGCGCATCGTCGTCACCGAGCGCGCGCTGGCGCAACATGGCGCTCACGAACTTCTGCTCGAAGACACCGCCGCCGAACCCGATACGCCGCTCCCTCTGGCGATCGGTCCCCAACAGCTCGCCTACCTCATCTACACCTCCGGCTCCACCGGCAAGCCCAAAGGAATCCTGATTGAGCATCGCAACGCGGTATCCATGCTCGCCTGGGCACGCTCGGTCTACAGCCCCGAGGATCTGCGCGGCACGCTGGCGGCGACCTCGCTCTGTTTCGATCTTTCGGTGTTCGAGATCTTCCTTCCGCTGATCGCGGGTGGAACGGTAATCGTCGCCGAGGATGCCCTCGATCTGGCGGGACACCCCGCCGCCGCGGAAGTAACTCTGGTGAACACGGTGCCTTCGGCCGCCGCCGAGCTGGTGCGCGGCGGGCACCTGCCTCCTTCAGTCCGTGTGATCAATCTCGCCGGCGAACCGCTGCGCCGCGCCCTGGCCGACTCACTCTACGCGCTGCCGCATATCAACCGCGTATACGACCTCTACGGTCCGGGGGAAACCACCACCTACTCAACTTACGCCCTGCGCGCACGCGGCGGCGCCGAAACCGTCGGACGTCCGATTTCGAATACCCGTCTTTACATCCTGGACGCCCACTTGCAGCCGGTGCCCGTGGGAGCGCCGGGGGAGATCTATATCGCCGGCGCCGGCGTGACACGCGGCTACCTCAACCGCGACGAGCTCACCAGGGAGCGCTACGTCAACGATCCCTTTGCGCCCGGCCGCATGTATCGCACCGGCGACCTGGGCCGGTTCGACCCGAGCGGCAACGTGCGCTTCCTGGGCCGGCTCGA
Organism: uncultured Acidobacteriota bacterium; assembly: GCA_902826685.1. Lineage (GTDB taxonomy): Bacteria > Acidobacteriota > Terriglobia > Bryobacterales > Bryobacteraceae > CADEFT01. Next base: position 119,061 of record CADEFT010000014.1, on the reverse strand, counting down.
TCATCAGGTGAAGATTCGCGGCTTCCGCGTGGAACCGGGCGAGGTCGATCAGGCGTTGTCCCTTCAGCCCGGTGTGACCGAGTCCGTCACCACTGCCGATGGCGAAGCGGACTCCAAGCGCTTGATTACCTACTACACCGGCGCGGCGAGCGAAGCGGAGTTGCGCGGCGCGCTCGGCCAGTCGCTGCCCGCCTTCATGCTTCCGGCACGCTTCCTCCGCCTGGACGCGCTGCCGCGCACGCCCAACGGAAAAATCGACCGCCACGCCCTGCCCGCGCCCGATCGCGCGCCGCTCGACGCCGAACCCGCCATCGCGCCACGCACGGCCGAAGAATCGGCCATCCACGGCGTTTGGGTGGAGACGCTGCGCATCGAGCGGATCGGAATCCACGACAACTTCTTCGCCCTCGGCGGCGATTCGATCCGCGCCATGCAGGTAAGCTCGCGCCTGCGCGCTTGCGGATTCCCGATGCAGCCGCGCGATCTGTTCGAGCATCAGACCATCGCCGCCCTGGCTTCCATTTCCTGGCGTGACCGCGCGGCGCCGGCCGGACCCGCAATCGAATCCGGTACGCTGCCGTTGACCGCCATCCAACGGTGGGGCCTGCGCGGCGATCCCGCCACCGCCCATCATTACAACCAGTGGGTGCTGCTCGAAGCGCCCGCGAATCTCACACCAGCGTCGCTGCGAACGGCCTTCGCCGCGATCGTCGAGCGGCATGGCGCCCTGCGTCTGCGATTCCGGCACACGGAAAACGGATGGACCGCGAGCTACGGTCCAAGCGGCGGAGCGCTGGAATTTCACGTAAGCGATGCAGCGGATGCCGCGGCCGAAATGGAACGCGCGCAATCGGCGCTGAACCTGGAGACCGGACCCATCTCGCGGGCGGTGTGGTTTCCGGCATCCGATGGCCCGCCACGTCTGTTCTGGACCATTCATCACCTGGCGGTGGATGCCGTCTCCTGGCAGATTCTCCTCACCGAACTGGCCGCCCTCGCCAGTGGAACCGCGCCGCCGCCCCGCACCGCGACCTACCAGCAGTGGTCGAACCAGCTTGCGGCGCGCGGCGAGACGCCTATCGCGGTTTGCGAAACCGGGGCGGGCACGGTGGCCGATACCCTGTCGTGCCACGGCGAACTGGACGTGGCCGAAACGGGCGCGCTCATCGAGTCGGTGGCGCTCGCCTACCAGGCGCGCGTGGACGACGCCCTGCTCGGCTCGCTCGGCCGCGCGCTGGCTCGTTTCACAGGCCGGACGGAACAACAGATCGCCATGGAAACCCACGGAAGAGACCGGCTCGACGACCTCGACGTGACACGCACCGTGGGATGGTTTACCGGCATCCGGACGGTGGCGCTCCGCGTCGCGGCCGATGCGGCGACCGGCGATCTGCTGCCCGGGTCGAAGCAGGCGCGGCGCGCTCCCGGTGGCTCAGACGTGCCGTCGGTTTCATTCAACTTCCTGGGCGAAATCGGCAACTGGGCCCTGGCCGGCCACGGGATCAGCGAACACCCGGCGCGCCGGCGTCCTTATCCGCTCGCTTTCGAAGCGTCGATCGCAAACCGCCGCCTCCGCTGGCGTTTCGAGTACAGCGCGCGCCATCAATCGCAAGGCCGGATCGAGGCGCTGTCGGCGGATTTCGCCGCGACCCTGCGGGCGCTGATCGCGCATTGCGGCGAGCCTGGCGCCGGCCGCTACATCCCCTCCGACTTCCCCGGCGCCGAGCTGACACAAGCGGGCCTGGACGCGCTGGTGCAAAGCAATCCGCGGCTCTTTCATCGCAACATCGAAGCGATCCGGCCGGCCAACGCGGCGCAGCAGGGCATCCTCTTCCACGCCGAACTGGGAGCGGCGGATGGCGTCTATCTGACACAAGCCGGCGTACGTCTCGAAGGCGCGTTCCACGCTTCGCACTTCGAATATGCGTGGCGGGAAGTGACCGCCCGCCACGCGGCCCTGCGCACCTGCTTCGCACGCGACCGTCATCAGAATCCCGCGGCAGTGGTTCTGCGGCGCGCGGCGATGGAGATTCTCGAAGCCGCCCCTGCCAGCGGCTGGGACGAGTTGCTGGCATCGGACCGGCGCCGCGGCATGGATCGATCGGCGGCGCCGCTTTCGCGGCTGACGCTCATCCGGCGGTCCGAGTTCGAAACAGACGTCCTGTGGACGTTTCATCACGCCGTGCTCGACGGCTGGAGTCTCGCCATTGTTCTGCGGGAAGTGGCCGCCGCCTATCGCGCACGCCTGACGGGTGAACCGGTGCGGCTCGAGCCCCTGCCGCCACCGCTTGCCGCCCCTCCCGATACAGCGGCTGCCCTCGAATTCTGGCGCCAGGAAATGGCGGCCTGGGACACGCCCACGGTGCTGCCCTTCGACCGGTCTCAGCCGCTGACCGGCCAGGGAAGGCAGGAATGCGCGATCGAACTCGACGCGCCGGAGATGGACCGCGTGCGGCAGTTTCTCACGCGCCACCATCTCACGCTGCACACCCTGTTGCAGGGAGCCTGGGCCGTGCTGCTTGCCCGGCTCGGCGGTTGCGGCGAAGTAATGTTTGGCAGCGCGGTCTCCGGACGCGCCCATGCCTCGAGCGGCACCGGACTGCTGATGCGCAGCGTACCCGCGCGGATTGGCATAGCGGCGAACGCCCGCTTGAGCGATTGGCTAAGCCAACTGCAGACCGCGCAAGCGCGGCGCGAGGAACACGCCCACCTGCCGCTGGTGGACATCCAGGGCATGGCCAGCCTGCCGAGCGGCGCCGCGCTGTTTGAAACTCTGCTGGTTCTCGAGAACTACCCCGTCGATTCCGCCATTCAAGGTAAGTTCGGCGATCTCACCGCGACCGGGGTCCGTGTCGTCGAACGGCCGCACTATCCGCTCACCCTCATCGCCAGCGGCGAGGAGAAGCTCAACTTCACCGCCGTCTACGATCGCAATCGCCTCGAACCGGGCGATGTCCAGCGGCTGCTGGCGCTCTACCGGCACCTGCTGCTGTCTTTCCTGGACGCGCCCCTGACCCGGCTGCGGGATCTGGAGTTGTCCGGCGCCGAAACCGGGCGCCAGGTTCGCGATTGGAACGGCACCGGCCGCCACTATCCGCTGCATCAGTCCGTCCCCGATTGGATCGAAGCTCAGGCCAGGCGGACTCCCGGCGCCATCGCGGTTGTCTTCGAACGGGAGACGCTGACCTACCGCGAATTCGATCGCCGGGCGAATGGAGTGGCGCACCTGCTGCTCGAACGCGGCGTCCGGCCCGGCACTCTGGTGGGCGTGAGGATGGAGCGCTCGCTCGAACTGCCGGTCGCGCTTACCGGGATTCTGAAAGCGGGCGCGGCCTACGTGCCGGTCGATCCCGGTCTGCCCGAAGCGCGGCGCAACGCCATGCTCGCCGATTGCGGCGCTTCGATCGTCCTCGATGCGGCTCAGGTCCGCGGCGCCGCGGGCCGCGACGAGCCTCCTCCGCGCTCGCTTCATCCCGCTTCGGCCGCTTACATGATCTATACGTCGGGATCTACCGGCGCACCCAAGGGCGCCATCAATACGCACGCCGGCCTGCTGAACCGCCTGCTTTGGATGCAGGAAGCCTTCGCCCTCGGTCCGGACGAAGCGGTGCTTCAGAAGACTCCGTTCTCCTTCGACGTTTCGGTGTGGGAATTTCTCTGGCCGCTGATGGTAGGCGCCAGGCTGGTCATGGCGCGGCCAGGCGGCCATCTGGACCGCGACTACCTGGTGGACAGCATCCGTTCGCACCAGATCACGACACTGCACTTCGTTCCGTCGATGCTGCGAATCTTTCTCGATGCCAAGGAGCTCTCCGCCTGCCGGTCGTTACGCCGCGTCATCGCCAGCGGCGAGGCATTGGCGCCGGACTTGGCGGCACGGTTCCACGCGCGTCTTCCCGCCGAACTCCACAATCTCTATGGGCCCACCGAAGCGGCCGTGGATGTGAGCTGGTATGCCTGCCCGCGCGGGCCGGCGGAATCGGGAATACCGATCGGGCGCCCGATCGCCAATACGCAGCTTTATGTGCTTGACCGGGAGTGCCGCCCGATGCCCCAAGGCGTACCCGGGGAGTTACACATCGGCGGCGTGCAGGTGGGACGCGGCTATTGGAACCGACCGGACCTTACGGCCGAGCGTTTCATCCCCAACCCCTTTGGAGAAGGGCGCCTCTATCGCACCGGCGATCTGTGCCGCTATCTGGCCGACGGCAACATCGAATACCTCGGCCGTCTGGACCAGCAGGTGAAGATTCGCGGCGTGCGGATCGAGTTGGGCGAAATCGAAGCGGTGCTGCGCGCGCACCCCGCGGTCGCCGACGCCGTGGCCGTCGCCTGCCGGGATCGGGACGATACCAGCCTGGCCGCTTATTTCACCGCCGCAAGGCCCGGCCTCACGCCGGCGGAGCTCAGCCGCCACGCGCGGGCGCATCTTCCAGAGGCGATGATCCCTTCCTGGTTTCTCCCGCTTGAGGAAATCCCGCGCCTGTCGAGCGGAAAGATCGACCGGCGGGCGCTCCCGGAGCCCCGAACTCAATCCCCGCCCGCCAGGGCCGCCGCGCTTACGGCCATCGAGCGCGCGATCGCCGATGCCTGGAAGGAGGTGCTCGGAGCCGAGCCCGCCGCCGCCGATCAGAACTTCTTCGATCTCGGCGGTCATTCGCTCAAGCTGATGCGCGTGCACGGACGCCTGCAGGACGTCTACGGAACAAGGCTCACTTTGCTCGATCTGTTCGAGCATCCCACCATCTCGAGCCTGGCCCGCCACATCGGCGGCTTCGGGAGCGGCCCGGCGCCGGCGCCGGCGCCGGTGCCGCGCCAGGCCGGGCCCGGACCGTTCCAGATCGCCATCGTCGGCATGGCCTGCCGATTCCCCGGCGCCGAAAACCCCGAACAGTTCTGGGCGAACCTTGCGGCCGGGCGCGAGTCCATCCACTTTTTCTCAGACGAAGAACTGCGCGCGGCCGGTGAGACCGAAGCGCGACTGCGCGACCCGAAATTCGTCCGCGCCCATGGCTCCCTCGACGGGGCCGATTGTTTCGATGCCGCCTTCTTCGATGTGCCTCCGTCGGAAGCCGAGATTCTCGATCCGCAACAGCGCGTCTTTCTGGAAGTGGCCTGGGAGACCTTCGAGCGCGCGGGCTACGATCCGGCGCGAATGGAAGGACCCGTAGCCGTCTTTGCCGGCGCGGGGCTCAACACCTACGCTCTGACCCACCTGCATTCCCGCCCCGGCGTGCTGGCCGGCCGCGGCCCGGTGGCGCTGATGATCTCAAGCGACAAGGATTATCTTCCGACGCGCGTCTCCTACAAACTCAATCTCACCGGCCCCAGCATAAGCGTGCAAACGGCCTGTTCCACGTCGCTGGTGGCCGTATCGATGGCTTGCGAAAGCCTGCTGCGGGGCGATTGCCGCGCCGCTCTGGCGGGCGGCGTCAGCATCCGTTTTCCGCAGGCCGCCGGTCACCTGCACGAAGAAGGAATGATGTTCTCCTCCGACGGCCGGTGCCGTCCCTTCGACGCGGCTTCGCAAGGCACGGTGGCCGGCAGCGGCGCCGGAGCCGTTCTGTTGAAACGCCTCGAAGACGCCCAGGCCGACGGCGATCATATCCACGCCGTCATTCAGGCCGCCGCCGTCAACAACGACGGCTCCTCGAAGGCGGGCTATACCGCGCCCGGCGTGGAAGGCCAGACCACGGCCATCTCGACCGCGCTCGAACGTTCCGGCATTTCCCCCGAAACGATCGGCTATGTCGAGGCGCACGGCACCGCCACGCCGCTGGGCGATCCCATCGAGATCGCCGCGCTCACCCGAGCCTATCGCCGCCACACCCCCGCCACCGGTTTCTGCGCCATCGGATCGGTCAAAAGCAATATCGGGCATCTCGATGCCGCCGCCGGAATCGCGGGATTGATCAAAACCGTGCTGGCGGTAGAACACGGGGCGATCCCCGCCAGCCTGCATTTCGAGCGGCCGAATCCCCACATCGATTTTGAATCGAGTCCCTTCACGGTTGCCTCGCGGCTCACACCCTGGCCCGCCAAGGACACCCCGCGCCGCGCAGCCGTCTCTTCCTTCGGCCTGGGCGGAACCAACGCCCATGTCATCGTCGAACAGGCGGAACGCGCGCCGGCCGGGCCCTCCCGGCGGACGCATCACCTGCTCACGCTATCGGCGCGCAGCCCGGAAGCGCTCGGTCGCGCCCGCCATCGGCTGGCGGACGCTCTCGAAGCGGGTGCGCCGCTCGCCGAAGCCGCCTATACGCTGGCAACGGGCCGCCGCGAGTTTGCGCATCGCCTCGCCGTGGTGTGCCGGACCGCGCAGGAAGCGGCACAAATCTTACGCGGCTCCGAAGCCGTGGCAAGCCTGGCGGCGGCGGCGAAGCCAATCGTGTTTGTCTATCCAGGAATCGTCGAGCCCGGCGCGGGCCAGGGGCTCTACGCCTGCGACGACGCCTTCCGCCAGGCGATCGACCGCTGCGCCGAAATCCTGCGTCCTCATTTCGACCTGCACCGCGCGCTCTGGGAAGCACCGGCCTACGAAAAGGCCAGCTTGCTCGCGCTGGAATTTGCCTGCACCGAGATGTGGCGCGCCTGGGGCGTGATTCCGGTGGCCGCTATCGCCGAGGGGACCGGAGCATACGCAGCCGCCTGCCTGACCGGCGCCCTCCGCATCGAAGAGGCATTGCCGCTCCTTGCGCAGGGGGGCCCGCTCGATCCGCCTCTTATTGCGGACTCCGCCCACCCCGGCGCCTACCTTCTGGCCGCCGCGCCCGGCGAAACCCACCCGCTCCATACCGCCGCCCAATTGTGGACCGCCGGCGTTCCCATCAACCTGGCCCACTGGTATAAGAACGAGCGCCACGTCCGAATCCCGCTGCCTTCTTATCCGTTTGAACGGACCCGTCACGTCATTCCGCCGGAGCGCCCGCCGGCGGCAGCGGATTTTCTCTGGGCCCCCGGCTGGCAGAGTGCGTCCGTGCCGCTGCCGCCTTCCGGCACCGGTGTGAAGACCTGGCTGGTGCTCGGTCCGGGCGCTGAAGCCGCCAGCCTGATGCAAGAGTTGCGCACCCGCGGCGAGAACGCCGTTCACAGCGCCACGGCGGATCTTCCCGCGCAGCCCTTCGACGCGATTCTGAACCTGTGTCCGGCGGACGGCTTTTATCGACTGCTGGCGCTAGGCCAGGCTCTCGCGGCCCGGCCGCGGCCGCTACCCTGCCTGCTCGTAAACCTGACCCAGGTTGCCTGTCGCGTCACCGGTGAAGATTCCGTGGACCCCTACCGCGCCATGGCCGCCGCCGCGCTCCGCGTGCTCGAACAGGAGGATGAGCACGTGCGGACCCTCGCTGTCGACTTTGACCGCTGGTCGCCACGATTGGCCCGCCAGATCGTGGACGAAGCGCGCGCCGGTGGAGCGGAAGCGCTGGTCGCCTATCGCCAGGGCCGCCGCTGGGTCCGGCGCTTTGCCGCCGTGGAAAGCCGCGCCGACGGCCACCCGGCCCTTCACGATCGCGGCGTGTATCTCATCACCGGCGGCCTCACCGGCGTAGGCTTCGAGATCGCTCAAGAGATCGCGGCGTCGGTGCGGTCGCCTCACCTGATCCTGTTGAGCCGCACGGCCACGGCGCCATCGCATTCGCCCGCCATCGAAAGTCTGCGCGCGGCCGGCGCGCAAGTGGATGCGTTCCCCGGCGACGCCGCCGACGCCGCCACGGTGCGTTCCTTATTCGAAACGCTTGACGCGCGGGGCGTCCCCATCGATGGCGTCTTCCACGCGGCCGGCATCCCCGGCGGCGGAACCGTTCGCCTGAAAAAACGGGAGGCCTGCGAGGCCGAGTTCGCCGCCAAGGTCGCCGGCACGCAAAATCTCCACGAGCGGCTGCGGCACCGGCCGAAAGCGTTTCTCTTATTGTGTTCTTCGATGTCCGCCATCTCCGGCGGTTTCGGAGCCGTCGCCTACACCGCCGCCTGCGCGTTTCAGGATGCCTTCGCCGAAGCGATGTCCTCGCCCGATCATCCGGTGCTGTCGGTGAACTGGAGCCGCTGGCGCGAAGTGGGCATGGCCGTAGCCGTGGAACGCCTGCACCGCGAAGTCTCGGGGGAACCGTTGACGGGAGGCATCACGGCCGCCAAAGGGCGCGAGGCGTTGCGCCGGGTTCTCTCGCGGCTCGATCTGGAACGGCTGGCCGTATCGCCCGCCGATCCTTTGACCGAAGAACGCGCCACACGCCGGTTCCTCGGGCTGGCGGACACGGCCGCCGGGCTCCAACGGGCGGAGAGTCCCGGCGATACCGAAAGCGTAGTCGCCGCGGTCTGGCGCAGCGTGCTGGGCCTCGAAGAAATCCCACCCGGCAGCACGTTCGCCTCTTTGGGCGGCGACTCTTTGCTGGCGCTGCGAGCCCTTGACCGGCTGCGGCGCCAGTTGTCGATCCAACTGCCGGTGCGGGTCGTCTTCGAGGAGTCCACCATCGAAGCGCTGGCACGCCACATCGATGCGATCCGTTGGGCGCAACAGCCGGCGCGCGCCGCCGCCGCGGGTGGATTCGAAAGCGGGGTTCTCTAAAGATGCAAGCGGCAACGAAAGCCCGGACTACCGTGGCGGCCCTGGTGGATCGCCTCAGAGCGCTGCGGGTGCGGCTGTGGGAAGACAACGGGCAGCTTCGTTTCGAAGCCCCCGCCGGAATCATGACGGACGAGCTGGCGGCGGAGATCCGCCAGTCGAAACCGGCGTTGCTGGAGTTCCTGCGCGACGCGCGCGCCGGAGCCGCCAGCGCGCCGCCCGCCATCGCCACGGTGCCGCGCGGCGGCGTCATGCCCGCCTCGATGGCGCAGCAACGCCTGTGGCTGCTCCATCAACTGGACGGCAACGGCTCCACCTACAACGTGCCCAAGGCGATGCGCCTGCGCGGGGCGCTCGACGCGGCCCGCCTGGAGCGTGCTTTCGAGACCGTCGTCCACCGCCATGAAGCGCTGCGCACGACTTTCGAATGGCAGCGGGGCGAAGCCGTGCAGCGGATTCATGCCCCGTCGCCGATCCACATTCAATACGAAGATCTCTCCGCTTCCGGCGAACCGGAGCGCATGGATCGGGCGCGCCGCCTGGCCGCCGGGCTTGCCGCCGCTCCGTTCGATTTAACGCAAGGGCCGCCGTTCCGCATCGGACTGCTGAAACTGGCGGAGGACGATCACGTCGCCGTTATCGTGATGCATCACATCTCGACCGACGGGCGCTCCCTCGAGATCCTGTTCGAGGAGGCCGCCGCGGTCTACGCTTCCCCGGAAACTCCTCTTCCCCCTCTGCCGGTGCAGTACGCCGACTACGCCGCGTTTGAGCGCGAGCGGCTCGGCCAACCGCAAACCGCGGCGGACATCGAATGGTGGAAAGAGCAATTGTCCGGCGCACCGCCGCTGCTTGAGCTGCCCACCGATCGTCCCCGGCCAGCCTCGCAAACCTTTAAAGGAAGCGCGCGGAACTGGACCGCCGGTAGCGCCCTGCTCGACGCGCTTACTCAAACCGCGCGATCGCGCGAAACCACCATGGCCACGCTGATCACCGGCGCACTCGCCCTGCTGCTCAGCCGCTATTCGGGCCAGGACGAGGTGTCGCTCGGCTGTCCGGTGGAGAATCGCGAGTGGCCGGAAATCCAACGCTTGATCGGTGTCTTCACAAACACCATCGTGCTGCGCCTTTCGGTGGCCGGCGATCCGCTCGTCTCCGACTTTCTCGACCACGTCAAAGCCACAACGCTCGCGGCCATCGAACACCAGCAGGTTCCCTTCGAAAAGCTGGTGGAAGCCCTGCAGCCCGATCGCACTCACGGCAACACCCCATTGTTTCAGGCCGCCATCTCCTGGCTCGATGCGCGCAAAGGCATGCTGGCGCTGCCGGACATCGCCATCGAGCCCTTCGAGTTCGAATTCGGCGCCGTGAAGTTCGATCTCAATATCGAGGCCTATCACGCTCGCGGCATTCTTCACCTCACCTGGTTTTACAGGCAGGATCTGTTCGACGACGCCACCGCCGGGCGCATGATCGGGCATCTCGAGCGTTTGCTCTGGGGCATTGCCACGCAGCCGGCCGTCCGCGTCTCCGAACTCAATCTCGTCACCGAACAGGAGCGCCGCCTCCTTGACGAATGGAATCGAACCGCCGTGGCGCCTCCAGCAGCGGCGAGCGTTGTCGATCTGTTCGAAGAGCAGGTAAGGCGGACTCCCGGCGCCGTCGCGGCTGTGGACGGCGAACGCACGCTCACCTACCGGGAATTGGACCAGCGCGCCAACTCGGCGGCCGTCCTGCTGCAAGAGGCGGGGGCCGGCCCCGGCACCGTGGTCGCCCTGCTGATGGATCACTCCCTCGAGCTCATCTGCGCCGTTCTGGGCATTCTGAAATGCGGCGCGGCCTATCTTCCGCTCGATCATGCGGCCCCCGAGCAACGATTGAAAACGCTGCTGAAGGACTCCAATGCCGCCGCGGTTTTGGTCGCCGGGCCGCACATGCGCCGCCGTGCCTCAAGCCTCCACGGCAACTTCCTCGACCTGCCGCAAACCGCCTGTGAGACCGTGCGCCGCTCGACGTCCGCCTCGCAACCCGCCTATGTGATCTATACCTCGGGTTCCACCGGCAGTCCCAAAGGTGTCGTGGTGGACCATGGCAACCTGCTGCACTACATCCACTGGGCCGCGCGAGTATACACGGGCGGCGAGGCGCTCGCTTTCGCTTTCTTCACTTCCCTCTCCTTCGACCTGACCGTGACTTCCCTGTTCGTGCCGCTGGTCACCGGAGGGCGCATCGCCGTCTACCGCGAGGAGCGTGGAGTGCCCGCCATCTTCCGCATCGTGCGCAGCCAGGAGGTGGATATCGTCAAACTGACCCCCTCGCACCTGGCGCTGATCAAGGACATGGACTTGAGCGGCACACGCATCCGCCGCCTGATTCTGGGCGGCGAAGATCTCAAATCCGATCTGTGCCGCCGCATTCACGAAAGCGCGCACGGTGCCATCGAAATCCTGAACGAATACGGACCCACCGAAACCACAGTGGGCTGCATGCTGCACCGCTTCGATCCTGAGGCGCGCTCCACCTCGGTGCCCATCGGCAAGCCCGCCGGTAATACCCGGCTCTTTGTGCTGGACGCCAACCGCCAGCCCGTCCCGATCGGCATACCGGGCGAGTTGTATATCGCGGGCGCGGGCGTCGCACAGGGATACCTGGGCCAACCGGAGCTCACCGCCGGACGTTTCCTGCCAGCCGGCGAGGACGGCGGGAAAATGTACCGTTCGGGCGATCTGGCGCGCTGGCGGCCGGACGGCATCCTCGAATACCTGGGCCGCCGCGATGAGCAGGTGAAGATCCGCGGCTACCGCATCGACACCGGCGACGTCGCCGCGGCGCTGGCGTCCCATCCCGCCATCGCCGATTGCCACGTCCTGCTGGTGAGCCGCGGCGCCGCCGCTACGCCCCAGTCGAAAGCCGCCGCGCGGCATTGCATGCGCTGCGGGCTCGCCTCCAACTATCCCGGCACCGTCATCGACTCCGCCGGAGTCTGCGACACCTGCCACGCCTTTGAAGCCAACCGGGAACGCGTCGAGTCTTATTTCCGGACTCCGGAAGATTTCGACCGCCTGCTCGAAGCGGCTCGCGCGCGGCGCTCGGGCGGCTACGATTGCCTGGTCCTGCTGAGCGGCGGCAAGGATTCCACCTACATGCTGTCTGAGGTGGTGGCGCGCGGCGCGCGCCCTCTCGCCTACACGCTCGACCCCGGCTATCTTTCCGAAGGCGCCCGGGAAAACATCCGCGAGGTCACCGCGCGCCTTGGCGCCGATCACCTGTTCGGCTCCACGCCGCACATGAACGAGATCTTCGCCGAGAGCCTGGAGCGCCACGCCAACGTCTGCAACGGCTGCTTCAAGACGCTCTACACGCTGTCGCTCAACCTGGCCAAAGAGCGCGGCATCCCGCTCATCCTCACCGGCCTCAGCCGCGGCCAGCTTTTTGAGACGCGGCTCTCGAAGTATTACAACGTTCCGGATTTCGACGGCGAACGCGTGGACCGCGCCGTGCTCGAAGCGCGGAAGATCTACCATCGCCTGAACGACGCCATCGCCCGCCGCCTGCCTGTCCGGATCTTTGAGAACGACCGGATTTTCGAAGAAGTCGAGATCGTGGATTTTTACCGCTATTTCGACGTCAGCCTGGGCGGCATGCTGGCCCATCTTGAACGGCGCCTGGGCTGGCGGCGGCCCGCCGATACCGGCCGCTCCACCAACTGCCGGATCAACGACGCCGGCATCTACGTCCATCAACAGCGGCTCGGCTACCACAACTACGCGCTGCCCTATTCCTGGGACGTTCGAATGGGCCACAAGCAGCGCGACGAGGCGCTCGATGAACTGGAGGACGAAATCGACGTGCCGCGCGTGCGCGCCATGCTCGACGAAGTGGGCTATCGCGAGCCCGCGAGCCCGGCCGGCGAACCCGAACGCGCTCTCTGCGCCTATTACACGGCCAACGCCCCCGTGACCGCCGAACAACTGCGCACCCATATGGCGGCGCTCCTGCCGCCCGTCATGATCCCGTCCGCTTTCCTGCCAGTCGAGCGAATCCCGCTCACCCGCAATGGAAAAGCCGACCGCCGCGCGCTGCCTCCACCTGAGTGGGCCCCTGGCGCGGCACGAGAGCCTGTGCCGCCACGGACTCCGGCCGAGCGGACCATCGCCGCCATCTGGTCGAGCTTCCTCGGCTTCGACCGGATCGGCATTCACGATTCCTTCTTCCAGTTGGGCGGACACTCGCTGATGGCCACCGGAGTAGTGGCCCGGATGATGGACAGCCTTGCCGTCGATCTGCCGATCTCGCTTCTGTTTGAGAAGCCGACCATCGCCGAACTCGCCGCGGAGGTCGCCTCGCGCACACGATGACTCCGGCTACCAAACGGCAGACAACCATCCCGCTTTCGGCGGCTCAACAACGGCTGTGGCTGGTTGAGGAAATCGAAGGGCCCAGCGCCCTCTACAACATTCCCATCGCGGTGCGGCTCACCGGACCTTTGGATGTGGACGCGCTTGAGCGGTCGCTGAACGCCATCGCCACGCGCCATGACGCGCTACGCACCAACTTCGCGCGTGGCCCGCTCGGCGAGCCGGAGCGGCGGATCGCACCGCCCGAGACACGGACAATGCGGCTGATTCCGCAAGCCGTCCAAGACGAAGCCGAAGCTCTCAGGCTCGCCACTGCCGCCGCCGCGAAGCCATTCGACCTGGCGGCCGATCCGTTACTGCGCGCCTGCTTGTTCCGGACCGCGCCCGAATCTCATGTGCTTTTGCTCGTGGTGCATCACATCGTGGCCGACGGATGGTCGATGAGCGTGATCGCCCGTGAATTGGGCTCTCTCTATTCTTCCCTTCCGGTGGACGATGCTCCGGTCGAGGCGACCCGGACCGAGCCGGCCAACGTCGCCTCCGATCACTGGGGGCGGTATCTCGATGGCGCGCCGCCTGCTCTCAACCTTCCTTCGGACATCCCAGGCGCCGGTTCGAGCCGTGCCGGCGCCACCTGTTCGTTTACGATCGAAGCCTCGCTGGCGGAAAGTCTGCACGCACTCGCCCGCGCCGGACAGGCCACGCCGTTCGCGGTGGCGCTGGCCGCCTGGGCCGCGTTGCTTTCCGCCTACAGCCGCCAGGACGAAGTCGTGATCGGATCGCCCTTCGCCAATCGCGGCGGTTCCCACACCCATTCGATGGTTGGGTACTTCGTCAACCTGCTCCCCATGCGTCTGCGGCTCGATCGCGGCCAGACGTTCCACGATGCCGTGCGGCAGTCGCGCGCGGCAATCGCCGGGGCCCTCGCCCATCAGCACATCCCATTCGATCAGTCGCCCTTGGAATCGGTTCTCGTGTTCCAGAACACCCCGGAGACTACCCTCCAACTGGCGGGCCTGACAGCCGAACCGCTCCAGATCCCGACCGCCACCGCCAAGTTCGACCTGACGGTCATTCTCGAAGAACGCGCCGGAGGCTGGCGGGGAACCATCGAATACCGCACCGCCCGCTTCCACGCCGCAACAGTCGAGCGCATGGCCGCGAACTTCGTGAACCTGCTGCGTGCCGCCGCCGAAGATCCCGGCCGCCCCGTAGGCGAACTGAGCACGCTCTCAGCCCGCGAACGCCGCCTGCTGATCGAGCGTTGGTCCGGTGCCGCCCATAGCGCCGCGAGCCGGCAGACCATCGCCGAACGGTTCAGCGAAATCGCCGCCCGCCACGCCGATGCGACCGCACTCGAATCGGAAGGACACACGCTCTCCTACGCCGAACTCGACCGCCAATCCGCCCGCGTCGCGGCGTGGCTGCGGAGCCAGGGGGCCGGACCGGGAAGCCTGGTGGCCGTGTGCGCCGGCCGGTCGTTCGAAATGATCGTGGCTACGCTAGGGATCGTCAAGTCCGGCGCCGCTTACCTGCCGCTCGACCCGCAGGATCCTCCGGAACGGCGCCATGCCATGCTCGCGAGTGCGGGTGCCGATATCGTGCTGACGCGTGGCATCGCCGCCGGCGCCATGGCCTACGATGGCGCCTCGCCGAACGCGCCGCTTCCCTCACGCGAGGATCCGGTCTACGTGATCTACACCTCCGGGTCCACCGGTGTTTCCAAAGGCGTTTGCGTGCCTCATCGGGCCGTGATGCGCCTCTGCGCCGATCCGGACTTCGTCTCAATCGATTCGAGCGAGACTTTCCTGCAACTGGCGCCGGTCTGTTTCGATGCCGCGACGTTTGAAATCTGGGGCGCGCTGCTCAACGGAGCGCGTCTCGTTCTGGCGCCTCCGGGACCGCTCACGCTGGCCGCGCTCGGAACCCTGATCCGGGAGGCAGGCGTCACCACGCTGTGGCTGACCTCGGGCCTGTTCCACCTGATGGTGGATGAACAACCCGGCGATTTGACGGGCCTCCGCCAGTTACTGGCCGGCGGCGACGTATTGTCCCCCTCCCACGTCGTCCGCGCCGCCGCGGCCTTGACGCAAGGCCGTGTCATCAACGGCTACGGCCCCACTGAGAACACCACGTTCACCTGCTGCCATACCGTCCCGCCGCAGCCCGATGCCACCGTGCCCGTGGCCATCGGGCGGCCGATCCGCGGCACCTCCGTCTACATCCTCGATTCAAACTTCGCCCCGGCCGGCATCGGCGTCCCCGGCGAATTGTACACAGGCGGCGACGGCGTGGCGATCGGCTACTGGAACGCCCCGGCTCTGACGGCGGAGCGGTTCCTTCCAAACCCGTTCGGCCCGGGCCGCCTCTACCGCACCGGCGATCTGGCCTCCTGGCAACCCGATGGAACGATCCGTTTCCACGGGCGCACCGACCAGCAACTGAAGATTCGCGGCTTTCGCGTGGAGCCGGCCGAACTCGAAGCCGCGCTGCGCCGCCATCCGGGTGTTCGCGATGCCGCCGTAGTGGCCTACGAACCCGCGCCCGGACGCAAGGAACTGGCCGCCTATTTCGTGCCCTCGCCGTCTCCGGTCACCGCCGCTCAGTTGCAGTCCGATTTGCGCGATACTTTGCCGGAATTCCTGCTGCCTTCGGCCCTGACCGCGCTCGACGCACTGCCGGTAACCGCCAACGGCAAACTCGACCGCTCCCGCCTTCCCGCTCCCCAACGTGGCGCCGATGCCGGATACGTCGCCCCGCGCACGCCCCACGAAATCGGACTCGCCGCCATCTTTGAGGAAGTGCTGAGCCTCGACCGCATCGGAACCACCGGTCACTTCTTTGAGTGCGGCGGCAATTCCCTGCTGGCGACGCAAGCCGTCTCACGGATGCGGACGCGCCTGGGCGTCGACGTCCCTCTGCGGCAGATCTTCCTCACGCCGCGAGTCGGCGAACTGGCGGCATTTCTCGATCGCAGCGCGGGACCGCGGACGGCCGAACCCATCCCCAGGCTGGAGGCGAACGGCCCGCTCGCTCTCTCTTTCGCGCAGGAGAGGCTGTGGTTCCTGCAGCAACTGGAACCCGGCAGCCCGTTTTACAACGTCGCCTTCGCCTTGCAATGCGAAGGCCCACTCGACGCCGGCCGGATCGAGCAAAGCCTTCGCGAGATCGTACGGCGGCACCAGGTGCTGCGAAGCACCTACCACGAGGCCGGCGCTGGAGTGGTCCAAATCGTGGGCGAGACCAGCTTTTCGTTGGCCCGCCAGGATCTGCGCGCCCTGCCGCGGCGGCGGGAGGCTCTTGAAACGATCGCGCGGGAAGAAGCCCGCCGGCCTTTCGACCTGCGTACCGGCCCGGTCATCCGCGCCACCCTGCTCGCCCTCGAAGACCGCGAACACGTTCTGCTGCTGACCATGCATCACATCGCCGCCGACGGCTGGTCGATCGGCGTGCTGGTGAACGAGCTCTCGGCCCTCTATCGCGGCGAGCCGCTGCCGCCCCTCCCGCTGCAGTATGCCGACTACGCCGCCTGGCAGCGGCAATGGATGGAAGGCGAAACCTATCGCCGGCAGTGCGCCTATTGGAAAGATCAGTTGGGCGGCTACCCCGCTCACCTCAATCTGCCCACCGGCCGGCCCCGTCCACCCGAGCAGAGCTATCGCGGCGGATCGGTCGAGTTTGAAATCGGCGCCGCAACCGTGCAAAGGTTGCGCGATCTGGCTCGTGCCCAGGACGGGACGCTGTTCATGGCGCTGCTGGCCGGCTTCGCCGCGCTGCTCTCGCGCTACTCCGCCCAGGACGACATCATCGTCGGTTCGCCCATCGCCAATCGCACACGGACGGAAACCGAATCCCTCGCCGGCTTCTTCGTCAATACCCTGCCGCTGCGCGTCAACCTGGCCGGCGATCCCACCTTCGCCCAACTGCTCGATCGCACCCGCGCCATGACGCTGGCCGCCTACACCCACCAGGACATGCCCTTCGAGCGCCTGGTGGACGAACTCCAGCCCGAACGCGATCTCTCGCGCAATCCACTGTTTCAAGTAATGTTCGCCCTGCAGAATGCGCCGCGGCCGGACATCGCCCTGCCCGGTCTCAAAGTCCGCAATCTCAACTTCGAACGCACCAATGCGCAGTTCGACCTGGTGCTCGATGCCTGGGAAACCGGTTCGAACCTGCTTTGCGTCCTCGAATATAGCCGCGATCTATTCGACCGCGAAACGGTGGAACGTATGGCGGCGCATTTCCAGACGCTGCTCGACGGCGCCGCCGGTGAGCCCCAGACGCGCCTCTCGCGGCTCCCGCTGCTGAGCGCGGCCGAACGCCACCAAATGATCGAGGACTTCCGCGGCGAGTGCGTCGAGTTTCCGCTTCACACCACGATTCACGAACTCTTCGAGCAACAGGCCGACCGGACTCCCGATCGGATCGCGGCAGAACATGGCGATGAGCAGATCACCTATCTTGCCCTCGATCGGCACGCCAACCGGATCGCGCACCGGCTCCGCGAACTGGGAATCGAACGGAACGGCTTTGCCGTCGTCTTGCTCGACCGCGGCATCGGCTTCCTCGCCGCCATGCTCGGCGTTCTGAAAGCCGGCGCGGCCTTCGTCCCCGTGGATCCAGGCTATCCAGCGGCGCGCATTGCCGGCATGGTCTCGGGCAGCGAGGCGCAGGCTGTGATCACGACCGAAGAAGTCCTGGGACGCCTTCCCGGACTCGACCTCGGCACGGCTCGAACGCTATGGATCGATCGCGAGACCGCTCCGGACACACGGCCCTCCCACATCAACCGGCCCACCGATCGCGCCTACATGTTGTATACCTCCGGCTCCACCGGCGTTCCCAAAGGCGCGATCCTGCGGCATGACGGCAAGATCAACCACATCTACGCGCAGTTCCGCGCACTCGCCTTCCACGGCGGCTCCGCGTTTCTGCAAACCGCGCCCGCTTCCTCCGATATCTCGGTCTGGCAATTCCTCGCACCCGTTCTGATTGGCGGCCGCACGGTCATCGCGGATTATGAGACTCTCTGCGATCCGGCCGCGCTATGGACGCTGCTGCAATCCCGCGGCATCACGGTTCTCGAACTGGTTCCGGTCGCCTTGAGCGCCCTGCTTTCTCACGCCGCCTCTTTGCCGGAAACGCAGCGCCGTCTGCCCGCTCTCGAACGCGCTCTGGTGACCGGCGAATCCGCTCCGCCCTCGCTGGTGAACTGGTGGCTGGAACTGTTCCCGGCGGTTCCCATCGCCAACGCCTACGGGCCCACCGAAGCGGCCGACGATATCTGCCAGCACGTTGTCGCCGCTCCCTTGGACCCGGAAGCGCGCTCGGTACCCATCGGCAGGCCCCTGGCTAACCTCACCATGTACGTTCTCGACGCTCAGTTGCAATTGCTTCCCATCGGCGTGCCCGGCGAGCTGTGCGTCTCCGGAGTGGGCGTGGGCGAAGGTTATTGGCGCGACGAGGCGCGCACGCGCGAGCGGTTTGTACCCAACCCCTATGCCGGGGGAGGCCGCGGCGATGTCCTGTACCGCACCGGCGACATTGGATTCTGGCGGCCCGGCGGCCTGCTCGAATGCGTCTCCCGGCTCGACGATCAGGTGAAGATCCGCGGTTTCCGCATGGAGCTGGCGGGCATCGAAGCCGAACTCACCGCGTGTCCCAGCGTGCGCGACGCCGCGGTGCTGGCCGTCGACGGCCCCGCCGGGGAACGGTGTCTCGCCGCCTACGCCGTTCTCAATGAAGCCGACCCGGAAGTCGACGGAGAACGGCGGCGCCTGCTCGCCGATCGCCTCCATCTGTGGCAGGGTCTGCACGACGACGACTACCGCGCCACGCTCGACTACGGCGACCCTACCTTCAACGTCATCGGCTGGGACTCGAGCTACGGACTCGAACCGCAACCGATCTCAGCGGCGGGCATGCACGAATACGTCGATCACACGGTCGCGCGAGTGCTGGCCCAGGGTCCGCGGCGTCTGCTCGAAGTCGGCTGCGGTACCGGCCTGATCCTGTTTCCACTCGTGCCGCACCTGGACTCCTACCTGGGCATCGACCTTTCCCAGCGCTCCATAGAGAGGCTCGACGAATTGCGGCGGCGGCCGGACCTGCGGGCGCGCATCCCGAAACTCGAGCACGTCACGCTACGGCACGCCCGGGCCGACCAGCTCGACGGTCTGGTACCGCCCGGTTCCATCGACACCGTGATTTTTCCTTCCGTGGTGCAGTATTTTCCCGGCGCCGATTATCTGATGTCCGTCATCGGCGAACTGATTGCCCTTCTCCCACCCGATGGCTCGCTGTTTTTCGGAGACGTAAAAAGCCTGCCGTTGATGGAGTTGTTCCACACCTCGGTGGAATGCTCGAAGGCGCGCCCCACCGTCACTGCCGGCGAGTTGCAGGAGCGCGTCCGGGCCGCGGCGGCAGCCAGCCAGGAACTGGCACTCCACCCGGAGTTCTTCCTCGCCCTTCCACGCCGCTACCCCCGGATATCGAGTGTGGACATCCTGCCCAAACGCGGCTGGGATGCGAACGAAATGACGCGCTTCCGCTATGACGTGGCCATCCGCCTGGGACCGGCCGCCGCCCCGCGCACGCCCGTCGAGTGGCTCGACTGGGAGCAGGCCGGCCGTCCCGGAGCCGAACAGATCGGCGCCGTCGCGGAACGTCCCGCCGCCTTCGCATTCTCCGGTATCGCCAACGCACGGCTCAGCGAGGACCACAGCCTCCGCTCCGCTCTGCGGACGGCGCCATCGGCGGAAACCGTGCAACAGTTGCGCGATCGCCGTCAGGACCAACCTTCAACAGGCCTCGAACCCGAGGCCCTCTATGAACTCGCGCATCGTCCCGCCTTCCCCTACGACGTGTACCTGTCTTTTGCACGCTCCGGCGTGGAAGGCCGCTTCGACGCCGCCTTCGTACCGAAGGGCGCGCCTCCACCCGAGTTTCCCGCGGCCGGGCCCGAGGCCACGCTCCCACTGGCCAACGATCCATTGCGCGAGGCCCTGGCGCAAACGCTTCAGACCCGGCTGCGCGAGTCCCTGAAGCTGCGGCTGCCGCCCTACATGATCCCGGCGGCCTTCGAGTTTCTCGACCGGATGCCCACCGGCCCATCGGGCAAGGTGGATCGCCGCGCCTTGCCCGCTCCCCGTTTCGAACACGGGGCTTCCGCATCCTTCAAGCCACCGCGAACGCCGGGGGAACAAGCCATCGCGGCCATCTGGTGCGAGGTGCTCGGCCGGGAGCGCTGCGGCCTCGGAGAGGACTTCTTCGAAACCGGCGGCCACAGTCTGAAAGCCACGCAACTGGTGAGCCGCATCCGCCAGCGCCTGGGCGCGGAGATCCCCGTGCGGGCCGTCTTCACGCATCGCACGATCGAAGCGCTGGCCGCCCTGGTCCCCGAATCGCCCGCCCACCGGCAGCCGCGCCTGGAACGGATCCCCGCCGCGCCTCACTACGCCGCCTCGCCCGCGCAGCGCCGGATCTGGGTGCTTTCTCAAATCGACGAAGCCTCGGTGGCATACAACATGCCCGTCGCGTTGCTGGTGGAAGGTCCGCTCGACGAACCGCGCCTCGAAGCCGCGTTTGCCGGCGTGGTGGCACGGCACGAATCGCTGCGCACGACTTTCGCCATGGTGGATGGCGAACTCCGCCAGTGGATCCACGCGGTTCTGCGTTCCCCGGTTTCGAAAGCCGATTGCGCCTGGGCCCCCGATCCGGAATCGGCGGCGCGCGCCGAAGCCGCCCGTCAAGCCGCCCAGCCCTTCGATCTCGGCGAAGGACCGCTCATCCGGCTCTCGCTTCTCCGCCTCGATTCAAAGCGGCGGGTGCTGTTCTTCAATGCCCATCACATCGTCTGCGACGACGTCTCGATCGGCGTACTGGTCCGCGAGGTGATGTCGGCCTACCAGGGCGCGACCCCTCCCCGCCCGCTGGGCCTGCACTATCGCGACTTTTCGGACTGGCAACGGCGCCTGCTCGACAGCGAACCGGGCCTTGCACAGGAGCGGTATTGGCTCGCGCGCCTGGGCGGCGAACTGCCGCTTCTCGATCTCCCAGCCGATTGCCCGCGCCCCTCGGTCAAGACCTACCGCGGCCAGGTGAAATCGTTCCGTTGGAGTGAAACCGAAACCGCCCAACTCGAGGACCTGGCGCGGCGCCACAAGAGCACGCTGTTTCTTACCCTACTCGCCGCCGTGAAGGCCCTGCTGTACCGCTACACCGGCCAAAAGGATCTGATCGTGGCCGTGCCTTCGGCGGGACGCGAAGCTGCTGAACTCGAAGGTCAGATCGGGTTCTACATCAACACCCTCGCCCTGCGCGACCGGGTCGAGCCCGGTGCCCCGTTCTCCCAACTGCTCGCCCAGGTCACCCGCCACGCCACCGAAGCCTTCAGCCATCAAAGCTATCCGTTCGATCGCCTGGTGGACAAGCTGGGCGTTCGCCGCGACCCCAGCCGCAACCCGCTCTGCGATGTCGCCGTCGTGATGCAAAGCGGAGCGTCCACCGACTTGCGTCTGCCCGGCGTTTCCATCCAGCCCTTCGACATCGGACCGGGCGCCAGCAAGTACGATTTGCATTTCGTCTTTGAAGTGCGGGACCGCGTCTTGTGCGGCTCCATCGTCTACAATCCCGATCTGGTCCGCGACGACCGCATCGACCGGCTGGCCGCCCATCTCCGTACCCTGGTGCGCGGCGCGCTCGACGATAGCGAAACGCCAGTCGACCGGCTGGCACTGCTGCCACCCGAGGAAGAGCGTCAAGTGACCCAGACCCACCTGGAAAGCGTCGCACCGCCCTGCCCTACCCTCCTCCAGGAATTCGCACAGTGGGTCGCGCGCACGCCGGACCGCGAGGCCATCTCCATCCGCGACGAATCCGCCTCCCGCTCGTCGCTAACCTACGCGCAGTTGGATGCGGCCGCCAACCGTGTCGCGCACCGGCTCAAAAGCCGCGGCGTGGGACCGGAAGTATTCGTCGGCCTTTTCGTCGAGCGTTCCCTCGAATCGATCGTCGGCCTGCTGGCCATCCTCAAGGCCGGTGGAGCCTATGTGCCCATCGATCCCGCCTACCCCGAACAACGCGTCCAGTTCATCCTCCGCGACAGCGGCGCACCGGTCGTGCTGACCACGTCCGCCCTGCTCCCTCGCTTGGGGCGGCCCGACGCCGAGGTTCTGCTGCTCGATGCGGCCGCACCGGAGCCTCCGGCCATCACCCTCGATCCGCCCGACCCCGCAAACGCCGCCTACATGATCTACACCTCCGGCTCCACCGGTGAACCGAAGGGCGTCGTCGTTGAACATCGCCAGATGTCCCGCCTTTTCTCTTCCACCGATGCCTGGTTTCAGTGGAACGAGAACGAAGTCTGGACTCTCTTCCATTCCATTGCCTTCGATTTCTCGGTCTGGGAGCTATGGGGCGCGCTTCGCTCCGGCGGCCGGATCGTCCTCGTGCCCCAATCCGTCACACGCTCGCCCCGCGGCCTCTGGGAATTGCTCCTCGACGAGCGGGTCACGGTCCTCAATCAGACCCCATCGGCCTTCCGTGCCCTGATGGACGCCGCCGCCGGATCCCGCGGCCTCTGCCCCAGCCTGCGCTACGTCATATTCGGCGGGGAAGCGCTGGACGTGCCGTCCCTCCGTCCCTGGTTCGCGCGCCACGGCGACACGCACCCGGCGTTGGTCAATATGTACGGCATCACCGAAACCACCGTCCACACGACCTACCGTCCGATCCGCGCGAGCGATCTCGAACACGGGCGCAGCGTCATCGGCCGCCCGCTGCCCGGCCTCGAAATCCGCATCGCCGGGCCGGGCGATAATCTCGCGCCTGTCGGGGTGCCGGGCGAAATCCGGGTGGGGGGCGACGGTGTGGCGCGGGGCTACTGGAATCGCCCCGGACTTACGGCGCAGCGCTTCGGTCCCGAGGCGGCGGGCCAGGGCCGCTGGTACCGCTCAGGCGACCTCGGCCGCTATCTTCCCAACGGCGACATCGAGTATCTGGGACGGCTCGATCACCAGATCAAGATCCGCGGCTTCCGCGTCGAGTTGGGTGAAATCGAAGCCGCCTGCCTGCGCATTCCGCCGGTGCGGCAAGCCCTGGTAGTAGCCGAATCCGGCGGCCCGGAAACAAGACTGATCGCCTACCTGGTGGCCGGCCCCGGCCTCGACCCGCTCGCTCTCCGTCAATCGCTGCGCGAGCAATTGCCGGAGTACATGATCCCCGCCTTCCTGGTGCCCGTCGCCGCTTTTCCGCTCACCGCGCACGGCAAAGCCGACCGGGCGGCGCTCGCCAAACTCGACCGCAGCCTGCCTGCCGGGCCATCGAGCGCACGCGCCGCTTCCGCCGTCGAGACTCGCTTGACCGAGTTGCTGAAGCGCATGCTCGGCGTCCCCCACGTCGGCCTGAACACGAGTTTCTTCGACGCCGGAGCCAACTCCCTGTTGCTGGTCCGGCTGCACGGGGAGTTGCAGCGCGAACTCGACCGGCAGGTTCCGCTGATGGCTCTTTACCAATACCCGACCATCGAGTCTCTGGCCGGCCACCTCACCGCCGGGGCAGCCGCGCCCAACACCGTTCCCAACCCGGAGGCCCATCGGCGAGCCGCCCGCCGCCTTGAGGCAAGGTCCCGCCAAGGCAAAGCGTCGGGACAAGGAGCCGGCAGCCAATGAGACTTTGGCATTTCCTCAAAATCCAGACGAGCGTTTCGCTTCCCAGGATCATCGCCATCGCGGCCGTCTCCGGCATCGCCAACGCCGCCCTGCTGGCGGTGGTCAATGCCGGCGCGGCCTCGGCCAGCGACGGCGTCAGCCTCCGCCTGTTCCTGATGTTCGTCGTCGCCATCGCCATCTACGTCCTCACCCAGCGGCACGTGCTGCGCGTCTCGAGCGTGGAGGTGGAACGGATCATCGCCCAGTTGCGCGCCAGCCTCGCCTACAAACTGCGCCGGGCCGACCTGCAGTCGCTTGAGTCGCTCGGAAGGGCGCGAATCTATGCCAGCATGAACGCCGATACCATCACCATCTCCCAAGCCGCCGCGCCCATGATTCTGGCCTGCCAGGGCGGCATCCTGGTGCTGTTCAGCCTGATCTACATTTTCCTTCTCTCCCAGGCCGCCTTCTTCCTGACCGTCGTCCTGGTGGGGCTCGGCATCTCGATCCACTTCCAGAACCGCGCGCAACTGGTGGCGGAAATGCAGAAATCGGGCGCCAAGGAGCAGGAGTTCTTCGAGGGGCTGACCCACCTGCTCGACGGCTTCAAGGAGGTGAAGCTCAGCCGGCGGCGCAGCGACGGCTTGCTCGCTCACCTGCGCCAGGTGGCCGGCGAGGTGGCCGGCTTCAAGATCCAGTCGGGCGTGCGCTACGCCGGCTACTACATCTTCACGCAGGTTCTTTTCTACGTCCTGATCGGCACCATGGCTTTCGTGCTGCCGGAAGTTCCCCGTGTTTTGCCGGGCTTTGAAACCGTCGATTCCTCGCAGGTCACCCGCATCACAGCGGCCATCCTGTTCATCATCGGTCCGTTGAGTCTGGCCGTCAGCCTGCTGCCCGTCATCCGCGCCGCCGACAACTCGGTGGGCAATATTCTCAAACTGGCGTCGGTACTCGACCGCGCCGCGGCGGCGGCCAAACCATTTGAGAAACCGGGTGCCGGGATGCCCGCCTCGTTCGAAACTCTCGAAGCCCGCCAGTTGGAATATACCTACCGCGATCGCGATGGAACGGCGGCCTTCACACTCGGTCCGCTCGATCTCACCATTCATCGCGGCGAGGTGCTTCTGTTGATCGGCGGAAACGGCAGTGGAAAGTCAACGCTGCTCAAGGTCCTGACCACGCTCTATAGCCCGGAAGGCGGCTCCATCCTGCTCGATTCGGTGGATGTCAAAACCGTGGGCTATCAGGATTTCCGGGAGCTATTCTCGGGGATCTTTTCCGACTACCATCTCTTCGACCGTCTGTACGGCATGCCGGAAATCGATCCCGGCCGCGTCCAGGAGCTGCTGCGTCTGATGCAATTGGACCGCAAGACCAGTTTCCAGAACGGCCGCTTCCTCAACCAGGACCTATCCACCGGCCAAAAGAAACGGCTCGCCCTGGTGGTGTCGCTGCTTGAGGACAAGCCCATCTACCTGTTCGACGAATGGGCCGCCGATCAGGACCCCGAGTTCCGTCACTTCTTCTATGAAACCCTGATCCCGTCGTTGCGGGATCAAGGCAAAACCATAATCTGCGCAACGCACGACGACCGCTACTTCGACGTGGGAGACCGCGTCGTGAAAATGGAGTTCGGCAAAATCGTCTCGCAAACGGCACATGACAGGAAGGGAAAGAACCTTGCGCACTAGACTCAACCACCGATTGTTTGCAGCCGCCACGGCCACCATCGTCTTCGCCGGCAGTTGCGCCACCCGCCTGCCGGTCCAGCACGGGCTGCGCCTCAGCAGCAATGGGAATGTCGTGGTCGCCGCCTCGCTCATGTCCTCGTGTGAATGCGCGACCATTCACAACAAATCGGACAGGAAAATCCGTCTGGTGGCCTTCCACCGGCAGATCCAGCGGGGTACGCCCCTTGAAATCGAACCCGGCAAAAACCGCCAGGTCGCCTTCGACTGGGCCGGAAGCGGGGATCTGGATCACTATGAGCTGTTCGTTCGCGACGTGATCGCCCCGGCCCCGGGCAAACCGGACGAAAACAAGGAGCCCGAGCGGCCCGTGACCGATGGCATCGCCGCCGCCGACCGTGTGGAGATCGTCGGCGAGCCGCTCCAGGTCAGTTGCGACGATTCGCCTCCCGGTTCGGCCTGCAGTCCCGACGGCCCGCTTCAACTGAATGCCGCTCTGCGCCGCTCCAACTCCCCCGACGGGTCGGGACACCTGCAAGGGACCGTCGCCTTCGCCTCCGACGGCCAGGCGCTGAATCTGTCCGCCAACGCCGCCAATGTTTCCAGCCTCTCCGAAGATTCGTCGGGCAACCTCAGCAGCGACGCCGGTAAGCAGCGGAACCGCTGCTCCTGCGTGGTGCTGCAAGCGATCCAACCGGTCAATCTGCGGGCCATGCTGCATGGCGCCGAGATCGGCCAGGTGCTGCTGCCCGCGGGCCAGAATGTACCGTTCGGCCTCGATTCGGCGGGCAGCCGGAGCACCGACTACTACACGGTTCAGGCGCTGCCTGCCTCCGGCGTCGTCTACAACCGCTACACCGGCGTGGGCCAAACCGCCAATTCGCCGGGCGCCACCTCCGGCAGCAGCGATCAGAAAAATCTCAGGATCCGGGATTACGTATCCGTCGTGGGCAAGTTCGACCTGATGAACTGCACCGCCACCGGAGCCGAAACGAACGTGTTCGTTCCAGAGCGGGTAAACGACGAGGTGAAATACAAACCGTTCCCGCTCTACTGCCCCTTCACGTTGAACATGAACAAGGCCACCCCTATCCTGGCGGACGCAAAGAACGGAACGGCAGCCAAATGAAGAACGCCAACGAAACAGCGCCGCTGACCGGCATGGACCGGGAGGAAGACCTCGAACAATGGGAATTCGAGGAGCCGCGTCCGCGCGGCTGGGCCGGCCGTTTCGGCCTGCTAACGGCCGTGGCGCTGCTGATGCTCGTCTTCTTCTCGCTGGTATTCTGGCGCCGCATGGTCGTCACGGTGCATGTGGGAGAGGAAGCCGTTCTATGGAGGCGTTCCACCGGCACCGAGTTGAACGCCGCTTATCTCGAGGGAACCCATGTGATCTTTCCCTGGGACGCGATGTACGTCTACGACGTCCGCATTTCCAAGGTCGGCCACACCGCGCAGGTGCTCTCCTCCGACGGCCTGAACATCGGCGTCGATCTGGCCATCCAGTATCACCCGGTGCGGAAAGCTCTGCCCTATCTGCACCAGAGCGTCGGCCCGGACTACGTGAATAAAATCGTGGTTCCCGAGGTGGTGACCGCGGTCCGCCAGGTTGTGGGACGCTACCGGCCGCAGGAGCTTTACACCATCTCAACCAACGCCACCGATCGCGAAATCGTCAGCATCGCCACCGAGCGCATCCTCGACAATTTCATCGAGCTCGACAACGTCCTGATCGTAAAAATTCAACTGCCGGCCGTGCTCGAAGCCGGAATCCAGAAAAAACTGGCCCAGGAACAGGAAGCTCTCGAATACGTGTTCCGCGTCCAGAAGGAAAAGCTCGAGGCCGACCGCAAGGACATCGAAGCCAAGGGCATCCGAAACTGGGCGGCGGTTATTAAAGAGCTGCCACCTCAGGTCCTGCAGTTCAAGGGAATCGAGGCCACGCTCGAACTGGCGAAATCGCCCAACTCGAAGGTGATCGTCGTGGGGGCGGGCAAGGACGGACTCCCGCTTATGTTGAATAGTCAATGAAACTTACAGATCGAAAATAAATGCGTGTAAATCGGCCGCCACGGTCCTTGATTGACCCAAATAGTAGTGATATTCTGTCAACGCAGCCGCTTGGCCGGGCGGCGGGCCCAATGCCGCAACGGCAATCCCAACCGATTGGAGATGCACCCTAACATGGTGACAATGGAAATCGAAGAGAACGCCTCGGTAAGTCCGATTACTCTCTCGCACAAGAAGGTTCACCAGTTTGCCTGGGGCTCGTTTGCCGCCGGGCTGCTGCCAAGCGTACTCCCAGGCGGAGTCATGCTGGATTTCGCCGGCGTCTTCGGCGTCCAGATGGCGATGATCAAACACCTGGCGGACGGCTACGGCGTTCCCTTCCGCAAAGATCTCGCCAAGCAGACCGTGGGTGGACTCCTCGGCGCATTGGCGGCCGCCAAGCTTGGCTATGGCGGAGTCGGCGCATCGCTTGCCGCCCTGATGGCGCCGGTGCCGCTGGTGGGCTCGGTCTTGAAGCTCAGCGTCGCGCCCGGGTTTAACTACCTCTCGACCGTCGCCGTCGGCCGCGTCTTCGAGAAGCATTTCGCCGAAGGCGGCACCTTCCTCGACTTCGACCTCGAATCGGCCAAGGGACGCATCGTCAACGAATACCAGGCCGCCCAGTCGACGGTGAAGGAAGCCATGTCTTCCGTTCGCAGTGAGAATGCCTCGCTGAAGCAGGAAATCGAGCGCCTCAAGGCCGAACTCAGCGCGAAGATGCCTTCCGGAGGCCAGACCTCTTCCGCCTAGACTCCCATGGTGATTCTCGCCACTCTCTGGATTCTCTCAAGCGCCCTGGTCGGCTACTTCGGCCGGCGGCGGGCGCTTGGGTTTTGGGGTGTTGCCGCCTTTTCCATGCTGTTCTCCCCCATCGCCGGCTCGCTTGCTCTCATCGTGTGCCATACGCCGCCTCGCCCGCCTCAACGCCGTAAGGTGCTGAGGAGCGAGGCGGCGGCTTAGAGCGTCCTACACAGTTCCGCGCGTGCCGCCCACGCCAACTCCGCCGCGTGTGCGTGCAGAAAAAAATGCCCTCCCGGATACTTCGAAATCCCCAGAAATTGGCCGGTATGGCAGGCCCATCCCTCCAGTTCTTCCTGCGCGGTCTCCCCATCGTCCACTCCCGCAAACACCTGGATCGGAACCGGTAGCGGAGCCGCGCCCGAACAGACGTAGGTCTCGCAAATCGCGAAATCCTTTCGCAGCACCGGGAGCACCACCGCCAGCAACTCCTCGTTATCCAGCACCTCGGCCGGCGTTCCACCCAACCGGCGCAATTCGGCGACCAGCGCGGTGTCGTTCAGCAGATGGCGTGGCACCTGCGGGCGCGTAAGATGGGGCGCCGGACGTCCGGAGACAAACAGGCGCCGGGGCGGATGCACGCCTCTTCGAACCAGTTCGTGCGCCAGTTCGAAGGCAATCAGCGCACCCATGCTGTGTCCGAAAAACGCGAAATTCTCGCCAAGCACCGGCTCGAGTTCACCGGCCAGCACGGGGATCAGTTGACGCAGGTTGTCAAAGGCCGGCTCACCGAACCGGTCCGCGCGGCCGGGCAGTTCCACGGCGTACAGGTCGACCTCCCCACCGAGGGGCGCGGCCCACTCCTGGTAGAGACGAGCGTTGCCGCCCGCGTAAGGAAAGCAAAACAGCCGGGGACCGCCGGGCCGTACCGGTTCCATCGAATACAGCCATGGCGAGAGCCGCCGCATCGCTCCACGATTCACTCTACGATCCCGCCGCCTCCATCGCCTTGCGCAGGCTCAGCGGGCGCATGTCGGTCCAGACCTCCTGAATGTAGTCCAGGCAATCCTGTTTCGGTCCTGTTTTGCCAACCTCGCGCCATCCGGCCGGAAGCTGACGGTCCGCAAGCCAGATGGAATACTGCTCTTCGTCATTCACGACTACAGAGTAGGTTTCGTTTGAAGTATCTTCGGAATTCATATATGCTAGCTGTTTTCCAGTAAGTACGATCTTACAACAGAATTTCCGGTATAAGTGGGCGAATGACAGCTTCTCATTTTCTCGACTCGGAAGTACGGTCCTACTCTAGGACGTTTCCGGTCGTGTTCGACCGCGCCTGCGGGTCCTTTCTCTACGATATTTCCGGCCGCCGCTATCTCGATTTCTTCCTCGGCGCCGGAGCCCTCAACTACGGCCACAATGAGCCGCGGATGACGCAAGCTCTGCTCGCCTATATCGAACGTGGCGGCGTCATGCACGGGCTCGACATGGCCACCCGCGCGCGCAACGCCTTTCTCGACCGCTTCCACGAGGTGATCCTCGCCCCGCGCGGGCTCGATTACCGCGTCCAGTTCACCGGCCCCACCGGCGCCAACGCCGTCGAGGCCGCGTTGAAGCTGGCCCGCAAGGTGACACGGCGGTCTACGGTTCTGGCGTTCACCCACGCCTACCACGGCCTCTCGCTGGGCGCGCTGTCGGTGACCGCGAATCGCTATTACCATGACGGCTCCAGCCCCCGTTCCGCCACGGCCTTCGTCCCCTATGACGGCTATCTCGGCAAGGACGCCGACACGCTGGCTTACCTGCGGCGCCTGCTGACCGACGGCAGCAGCGGGCTCGATCATCCCGCCGCCATCATCGTCGAAACAGTGCAGGCCGAAGGAGGCGTGAACGTCGCATCGAGCCAATGGCTCAAGGGTTTGTCCTCGCTCTGCCGCGAGTTCGGCATCCTCCTGATCGTCGACGATATTCAGGTGGGTTGCGGCCGCACCGGACCGTTTTTCAGCTTTGAGAGTGCGGGCATCGAACCCGATATCGTCGTGCTGTCCAAATCCATCAGCGGCTACGGATTCCCCATGGCCCTGAATCTCATCCGGCCCGCCATCGATCAATGGAAGCCTGGCGAACATTCCGGCACCTTCCGCGGCAATGGAGCGGCCTTCACCACCGCGGCGGCGGCCCTGAATTTCTGGGCCGATCCGGCCTTCTCCACGCGCCTCGGCGAAGCGAGCCGGCTGCTCCACAACGAGTTGAGGCACCTGCAGGAGCGCTTCCCCGATCTCGGCTTGTCGGTCCGAGGCAGCGGCATGATTTTCGGATTGGAATCCAGCAGCCCGGACACCAACCGGCAAGCCGTCCGCGAGTGCTTCGAGCGCGGCATGATTGTCGAGCTCTGCGGCGCCGAACGAAGCGTGTTGAAGCTGCTTCCCGCCCTCAACGCCTCGAACGAGGAACTGCGCCTCGGCCTCGGCATTCTCGGAGCCAGCTTCGAGGCAGTGCGCCAAAAGACCGCGCCGCTGGCCGTCGCCGCCGAAGCCCGTTAACCGCGCCCCGCGACGGTGGCGTTCGGGGCGCCGCGGCCGGTGCGTTCCGCCGTGTCGGACTTTGCCGCCATCGGGCCCGCCACCACGAATCGAGTCGCCGCCCGTGGCGTGTTTCGTACCGCGTCGCCCGGGTGGCTGGAGCGCGTTTTGCCGTTCGCCGCGCGGCCGGTGCGTTCCCGCCACGCTGGACTTTGCCGCGCCATCGGGCCCGGCACCACGAATCGAATCACCGCCCGTGGCGTGCTTCGTACCGTGTCGCCCGGGTGGCTGGAGCGCGTTTTGCCGTTCGCCGCGCGGCCGGTGCGTTCCCGCCACGCTGGACTTTGCCGCGCCATCGGGCCCGGCACCACGAATCGAATCACCGCCCGTGGCGTGCTTCGTACCGTGTCGCCCGGGTGGCTGGAGCGCGTTTTGCCGTTCGCCGCGCGGCCGGGCGTTCCCGACACGTTGGACTTCGCCGCGCCATCGAGCCCGGCGCCGAATCGAGTCGCCGCCCGTGGCGTGTTTCGTACCGCGTTGCCGTTCGCCGCCGCCCGCCGCGATGCGGGTAAAGCCCGGCGATGTTGCCCGCTACCGGTGCGCTCCCCCCGTGTTGGACTTCGCCGCGCCATCGAGCCCGCCACCACGAATCGAATCGCCGCCCATGGCGCGTTTCGTACCGGTAGCCGCATCGCGGATCCTCTTTGCTATTGACATTCGATATCGGACGTCGATATCATGTGCCCCATGGAACTCCTGCAGGGCACCCTCGACCTGTTAATTCTTCGCACCCTCGAACTCCGCCCCTTGCATGGCGTGGGCATCGCCGACCGCATCGAACAGGTGACCGGCGGCGTTTTCACCGTCGGCGCCGGGTCGCTGTTCCCCGCCCTGCACCGGCTTTCCGACAAGGGCTGGATCGCCGGCGAGTGGAGCGAACTCGAATCGGGCCGGCGCGCCAAATTTTACGCCCTCACCAAACCGGGCCGCCTGCAACTGGCCCGCGAAAAGAAGTCGTGGGCCAAAGCGCAGACGGCCGTCAACCAGGTGCTGGCCGAAGAATCATGAGCCGCTTCGACCGCATCCTGAGACCACGCCGCGCCGAGGCCGAACTCGACGAAGAGGTGCGCTCCTACTACGAGGTCCAGGTGGAACGGGCCATGGCGCGTGGCCTCACGCGCGAGCAGGCCGAGCGTGCCGTCCGGCTATCCTCCGGCGGTTCCGAACAAGTCAAACAACTCAGCAGGGAGGCGCGCATGGGAGCGTTTCTGGAAAGCATCTGGCGGGACGTGCGCTTCGCGGCGCGGCTGCTCGCCAAAAGTCCGGGATTCACCTTCTTCGCCGTGCTGACGATCGCGTTAGCCCTTGGCGCCAACGCCGCCATCTTCAGCCTCGTCGATGGAGTGCTTCTCAAATCCGCCAGCTATCCCGAGCCCGAGCGGATCGTGCAGTTGTGGGAGAAGAATCCACGCGGTGGGCGCAACGGCATCGCGCCGGCCAACTACTTGGATTGGGTGCGCCAAAGCAAATCGTTCGAGGCGATGGCCGCCTTCAGCTTCGGATCGATGAGCTACAGCGGCGGCGGCGAAGTACGGTCGCTGCGCTCCGGTCATGTTTCGGCGCCTTACTTCGACGTGTTCGGAGTCAAGCCTGCCCTGGGCCGCACCTTCACCCGCGATGAGGATCAGTTGGGTAAGGGCAAGGTGGTGATTCTGACGCACCGTGTCTGGACCGCCTCGTTCGGGAGCGATCCGGGCATCGTCGGCCGCGAAATCCGCCTCGATGGCATGCCGCACACCGTCATTGGCGTGCTACCCGGCTCAAGCGAGTTCGACCGGCGCTCAAACGACATCTGGGTGCCGCTCGTATTTCCCGCCCAGGTGCCGCGCGATTATCACACCTACGGCGCGATGGCGAGGCTCGCCCGCGGCGTTTCGCGCGAGCAGGCACAAACCGAAATGAGCAGCATCGCCGAAGAAATCGCGCGGCAGTATCCGGCGGCCAAAAAGGGTTGGAGCGCGATCGTCGACAACTATATGGATCGCGTGAACGGCCCGCAGATCCGGCTCCAACTGAAGGTGCTGATGTGGGCGGTGGCGGCGGTGCTTTTGATCGGCTGCGTCAATCTGGCCAATCTGCTGATGGCGCGCGGCACGCTGCGATCGCGCGAGATGGCGCTGCGGCTCGCCCTCGGCGCCGGACCGGCTCGCATCGCCCGTATGTTGCTCATCGAAAGCCTTCTCATCGCCTCGCTGGGCGCCTCGGCCGGGCTGCTGCTGGGCTACGGTCTGCTGCGCTGGATCCAACAACTGATGCCGCCGTTCTTTCTGCCCGCCGAGGCGCACGTCGCCATCGACTATCGCGTGCTCGCTTTCCTTGCCGCCGCGGCCGTGGCGACCAGCCTCGCCTTCGGATTGATGCCCGCTCTTCAGGCATCCCGCGGAGTGGCCGCCGATGCCCTGCGCGAGGGTGGGCGCGGCAGTTCCGCCGGCAAAGGAAAATTGCTGGCGCGCCACGCTTTCGTATCCGTGCAAGTGGCGGCCGCCTTCATGCTGCTGGTGGGAGCGGGCCTCCTCATCCGCAGCTTCGCCAACGTTCTGAACGTGGACACCGGTTTCTCTTCCGAAGGGCTGGTTGCCGGCTATCTCCCGATCGTGCAGGACGGCGACCCCGATGCGGATCGGCTGAGGCAATACATCGACCGGGCGGTGGGTGAGATCCGGAGTCTGCCCGGAGTAACCGGCGCCGCCGTTGCCAGCGCCATCCCGCTGCGCGGCTGGGGCGATGGAATGCCAATGTGGCTGCCCGAAAAACCCGATGAAACCCGTTTCACTGGATTTAAGATCGCCACGCCGGACTATCTGCGCGTACTTGGGTTGAAAGTCGTCGAGGGACGCCTTCTCGATGAAACCGACAAGGCCGGCTCTCCGCTTGTGACGGTGGTGAACGAATCGTTCGTCCGCCTCTATTACCCCAACCAGAGCGTGGTCGGCAAACGCATCCTGGTCGAGAGGATCCTGCCCACCCGCCGCGGCCTTGGGCCGAAGTCGGCGTGGGAGATTGTGGGCGTGGTGGCCGATGAGAAAGGGCGCGGCCTTGAGTCCCCCAACGATATCGGCGCCTACGCCAGCTTCGCGCAGAATCCCGTGGTGGGTCTGGGACTGGTGGTGCGCGGACAGGGCGAACCCGGCGCCCTCATCAAGAGCGTGCAGCAGGCGCTGTGGCGAGTGAACAAAGACCAGGTATTCGACAATCCCATGGCCGTCGAACAATGGAAGGAACAGTCGATGGTGGGCCGCCGCATGACCGTCTCGCTGCTGGCGGGCTTCGCCGTGCTGGCACTGCTTCTGGCCTGCGCCGGCATCTACGGCGTATTGTCGTTCGTCACCGCGCGCCGCGCTCAGGAAATGGGCATACGCGCCGCCATGGGAGCGACGCCCGGCGATCTCATCCGGCTGGTGCTGACGGCCGGTGCGATTCCCGTCGTGCTGGGCCTCGCCGTGGGACTTTCGGGCTCCATCGGGCTCGGCACAACGATCGAATCCCTGTTGTTCCAAACCAAGGCGGCCGACCCGATGACGCTCGGCAGCGTGGCGGCGATCTTTCTGCTCGTCGCGATGGCGGCATGCCTGGTGCCCGCCTTGCGCGCTGCCCGTGCGGATCCCATGACCGCGCTACGACAGGACTGATCGCGTCATCACCACAGGCCACGTCCGCCTTGCGCGCCGCCGCGTACCGATCCAATGACGGCCCTCGACCGGACGGACCACTTCATCACTACGCCAAGGCGATCTGACGCCCTACGCGCCGCCGCGTACCGATCCAATGACGGCCCACCGGACGGACCACGTCGGCACATCGCCACAGCCATCAGACGCCTTGCGCGCCGCCCGTGCCGATCCGATCACGGTCCCTCGACAGGCGGACCACGTCGTCCATCGCCACAGCCATCTGACGCCTTGCGCGCCGCCCGTGCCGATCCGATCACGGTCCCTCGACAGGCGGACCACGTCCGCACTACGCCACGGCCATTTGACGTCTTGCGCGCCGCGTGCCGATCCGATGACGGCTCTCGGCAGGACTAACCACGTCGTCACCAACGCCACGGCCATCTGAGGCCTTGCACGCTGCATGCGATGACGGCCCTACGACAGGACGGACCACGTCGGCACCAGCCCGCCTCCATCTGACTCCTTGCGCGCCGCCCGTGCCGCTCCAATCACACCCCTACGTCAGGACCGACGTCATCATCGCGGCAGGCTTATCCACAAACCAAGTCACGTGGCGCGCATGGTGCGGGATGATCTGCGCCGGGTAGCGCAACGGCTCGTAGGCGCCTTCGGTGACCTGCTTGAGCGGATCCGCCTTGTCGGCGCCCGCCACCAGCATCACCACGTGGCTCGCTTTCAGCAACACCGCCGGCAGCAACGTCACGCGCCACTTCGCCAATTTTTCCACCAGCACCGCCGAGACGATGCCTTCCTTGCTTTCAATCAGCGGCTCGCCCGGGAACAGACTCGCCGTATGGCCGTCGGCCCCCATACCCAGGTGCACCACATCGAAGCGCGGCACCTGGCCTTCCTCCAGATCGAAGACCCGTTCGATCTCGCGGGTGTAATGCTCGGCGGCCGCGTCGGGACGCATCTCGCCATGAATGCGATGAACGTTGCGATGCGGAAAATGCGCGGGCTTCAGAAACGTCTCCTCCGCCAGGCGGTAGTTGCTTTCGCCGCTGGCAGGCGGCACCATGCGCTCATCCACCCAGAACAGATGCACGCGATCCCATTCGAACCGGTGCCGCGCCAGGTGTCCGAACATGAGCTTCGGCGTCGAACCGCCAGACACCGCCAGCGTCGCCATCGAATGGCCGGAAAGCGCTTCCTCCAGGCGCAGCAGAATCTGCCGCGCGCAAGCTTCGGCGGCCAGATCGGCCGTTTCGTAAGTGAACCAATGAGCGCTCATACGCCTCTTCAGGCCAGGCTCAGCGCACCGGCCAGTACCCGGTCATAAATCGAATCGGGGGCCGCGAGACCCAGTTCCTCATGCAACAATTCACAATCGCGCGGCGCCGCGATGGCGGCGGCGAAGGGAATCCGGATCTCGACGCCATCGCCAAGGAACGCCACCTGTGAGACTGGCGGGCCCTCGGCCGCGGCAAACGACGGCACCACCTGGGGACCGGCCGCATGGCGCAGCCACGCCGCCAGATAGAGCGCCTCGGCGGGAACGGGACCGGTGGCATGTGTAATCTCGACGCGCCGCACCGAACTCAGCCGCGCCGCCTCCTCGGGCCGGTCGAAATGCGCGGCGATCTCCTGCCGGATGCCGGTCAACCGCGTCCAAGCCAGGTCCTGTACGTTACGGCCCTCGCCGCGATGACTCGCGATCGCCGCCAGAACCATGACCGGATCCGCCGCGCCGCGCGAATCGGCGATCACCTTGCCCGCCGCCGCAATCAGCGGGCGGAACGCTTCGAGCAGGAACAGGCGCAGGCTGCGGCACACCAGCAGCACGGGCAGATCGGGCGCCAGCAGCGCCATCAGCACACGCCGCACTTCGGCCAGGCTGGTTTCCGACGACGTGATCTCCACCTGTTCGCAGCAGATCTGCTGGCGCTTGCCAAACGGCATCCAGCATTGCGCCAACACGCGCGATTCCAGCGCCGCTCCCTCACCGGAGCGCACACGCAGCACAATCGCCCGGCTCGGATGCTCGTGGATCAGCTCGGCCAGCATCTCTCCCGCGATGGCGGAATCCTCGCTCTCATCGGCGGCCATGATGAGCGTCATCGCACAGGCGCGCAGCACCCCCGCATCGTCCTCTTTCCCGAGCGAAACCCAAAGCTGCGAAAGCTCCTTGAGAATCCCTTCCGGGGAGACGGCGGCGCTCATGGCACCCTCCACAGATGGCCGCGCCGGTCCAGCATCTCATCCGATTGCCTCGGCCCCCACGTGCCCGCTTCGTAGTTCGGAAACTCGAATTTGTGTGAGTTCCAATAGTCGAGAATCGGCTGCACAACGGCCCAACTCGCCTCCACCATGTCCTGGCGCGTGTAGAGCGTCGCGTCGCCCGCCAGCGCGTCCACCAGAAGAGTTTCGTAAGCCGTCGGAGTACGTACGCCGAAACTCGACCCATAGTTGAAGTCCATCGACACCGGACGCAGCTTCATTCCCCCGCCAGGATTCTTCGATAAAAACCGCAGCGAGATTCCCTCTTCCGGCTGCACGCGGATAATCAACAGATTGGGCCGCGCCAGATGCTGATTGCCACCCATGTTGTCGCGTTCGAAAAGCGAAAGCGGCGCGGCGTTGAATTGGATCGCGATATCGGTGACGCGCTTGGGCAGACGCTTGCCGGTGCGGATGTAGAACGGCACGCCCGCCCATCGCCAGTTGTCGATGAAGAATGTCGCCGCGACGTAGGTATCGGTCTGCGCCTCCGGATTCACACCCGGCTCCTGGCGGAATCCAGGGATCGGCTTACCGCCCATACTGCCCGGTCCATACTGGCCGGGAACGGCATGCGTGGCGATCTCTTCTTCCTTCAGAATGCGAATGGAACGTAGCAGCTTGGCACGCTCATCGCGGACGGCGTTGGGCTCGAAGGCGGCCGAAGGCTCCATGGCGATGGTGGCCATGACCTGCAGCAGGTGATTCTGAATCATGTCGCGCAGCGCGCCGCTTTCCTGGTAATACGCGCCGCGGCCTTCCACGCCGATCGATTCGGCCGCCGTGATCTGCACGTTGTTCACGTACCGCCGGTTCCATAGCGGTTCGAAGATGCCGTTGGCAAAGCGCACCGCCAACACGTTCTGCACGGTTTCCTTGCCCAGGTAGTGATCGATGCGATAAATGGCCGATTCGGGAAACACCGCCTGCAAACGCCGGTTCAACGCCTTGGCCGTAGCCATGTCGATGCCGAACGGCTTCTCCACCACCACGCGCCGCCAGCCCGGCCCCTGGTTCAATCCAGCCGCGCCCAGCCCACCGACGATCGGCTCATAGTGGCTCGGCTGCGTGGAGAGATAGAACAGCATGTTGCCGGCCGTCTTCTGGTCATGCTCTTTCAGCCTGCCGGCCAGCTTCGAATAGAAAGCGGTGTCCTGCACGTCGCCCGCTACGTAGTAAAGCGACTGCGCGAACTGGCTCCACAACTCTTCGTCGAAGGGACTGTCTTCGAGAAATTGCTTGACCGATTCTTTCATTTTCGCGCGATAAACGTCGTCCGGCATTTCGGTGCGCGAGTTGCCGTAAATTACATATCCGGACGGCATGCGGCGCTCATACGCCAACCGGTAGAGGGCCGGAATCAGCTTCCGTTTGGTGAGATCGCCATTGGCTCCAAAGATGACGATGGCGCATGGCGGTACACGGCGCTCAAATCGCAAGGCGTCGTGAAAGGGGTTTGAGGCTTCGGCCATCGCTCCCACCATAACACGCGTTGCCGGAAACGATGGCCGAAACGGGGAGTGAATTAGTGCGCCGCCACCAGCGCCCGTTCGGCGGCTTCTTCGCCGCTAATCGAGATCTTAACGAATGGATACAGATTGCCGGGCTCGGCGTTGAGCCGATACTCCACCCGAAGGAAACGCACCGCCGGGTAACCGGATAAATCGAGCCGGCATAGGCTCGCGCCACAGTGATATTTACGCGGGATTCGGAGAAGCGGCCGCGATCCCCAATCGGCACCGTTGGGCGAGCCCCAGACCTCAAGGTCCAGGCTTTCCCGTTCCTGCACGCGGTTGATGTCGATGGTGAATTGTAGTTCTTTGCCGGCGCAGTCTCTCAAATCAGTTACGGGACCTACGCCGCTGGTTTGGACGAGAGCGTCCGGAAGGAGGTAAAAGCGTTGAGCCATGGGGGGCCTCCAGCCACGAAGTCCGTTGCAACCGGCTTCGCGCCTCCTCAAGAGTCTCATACTTCTTACAAAAACAGAAGCGAATAAGTTGATTTCCCAAAGCGCGATTGGTAAAGAAACTGGACCCCGGAACACCAGCGACGCCAGCCCCTCGCAACATCTGTAAGGCAAACTGCGTGTCGTCGGCAAAGCCGAATTGGGAGATGTCCGCCATCACGTAATAGGCCCCCGCCGGCGGCTCGCAGCGGAACCCCGCTCCGCGCAATACATCGATCATGTGGTCGCGCCGCTTGCGATACGCCTCCGCCAGCTCGCCATAGTAGCTTTCCGGAAGCGCCAGCGCCGTGATGCCCGCAATCTGAAATGGATGCGGCGCATGCACGGTGAGAAAATCATGAACTTTCCGTATCGAATCGGTGAGATCGGGCGCCGCCAGCACCCAGCCCACCCGCCATCCCGTCACCGAGTAGGTCTTGCTCATACTGTTGATCAACACGGCGCGATCGCGCATGCCGGCCAGCGCAAGCGAAGGATGATGGCGCGCACCGTCAAACAGAATGTGCTCGTAAATTTCATCGGTGATCAATAGCGCATCGAACTCCTGACACAGTGCGGCGATCCCTTCGAGCTCCTCTAACGTGAACACCTTGCCGGTGGGATTGTTGGGCGTGGTAACGATGATCGCCTTGGTGCGTTTGTTGAACGCTTTGCGCAGCTCGGCGGGATCGAATCGCCAATCCGGCGGACGCAGGGAAACGATGCGGCGCGTGGCGGAGCAAAGATCCATGTCGGGCGCGTAATTTTCGTAGTAGGGCTCAAACACGATGATCTCGTCACCGGGGTTGGTGACAGCCAGTAACGTGGCAATCATCCCTTCGGTCGATCCGCAGCACACCGTGATTTCGCGATCCGGATCAAGATCGATCGAGTGACGCCGCCGGTAGTGATCGGCGATCGCCTGCCGGAACGGACGCGCACCCCAGGTCACGCTGTATTGATTGAACTCCTCGCGAATCGCCCGGTGCGCGGCTTCCTTCAGAACGTCGGGCGCGGCGAAATCGGGATAGCCTTGGGCGAGGTTGACGGCCTGGTGGCCGATCGCCAGCCGCGTCATTTCGCGGATAACGCTCTCAGTGAACCCGGACGTTCTTGCGCTGCGGAACCGCGCGCGTGGCGGCGCCGGATTTTCGGGCGGGAGCTTTGGCGGCTGGCTTTGGGACGGGCTTGGGCGTGACGGCGGCTTTCGGGGCTGCCGGCGGGGCTGGCTCATTGCCCGAGGTTACATCAAGCGGCAAACCCTGGTAAAGCTGCCGGTAGACGGTGGCGTTGCGCATGACGATCTGCACGTAATCGCGCGTCTCGGCGATCGGGATCGTCTCGATGAATTCGGCCGGCTCCTGAAAGTTGCCCCATTCCTCCCACCGCAGAACGCGAGTCCGGCCGCCATTATAGGAAGCGAGCGCCTGTTCCCATTTGCCGCTGAACGAATTCAACAACTGCCGGATGTAAAAGGTGCCCAGCCGCAGATTCACGTCCGGCTGGAACAGCATGGCCGTCTGAAAGGGACGTATGCCAGTGCGCCGGCTGAGTTCCCTGCCCGTGGAAGGCAGCACCTGCGTCAGACCGAGCGCATAGGCGCGGGAGATCGCCTTGGGGTTGAACTCCGATTCCTGGCGGATCAATCCCGCCACCACGAACGGATCCAGTTCGCTCATGCGCGCGTTGCGCACCACCAGGTCGCGGAAAGGCATCGGGAATGCCACGCGCCAGAATTCGGCCGGAGCGTCTTCCATCGGGTACATCAGGTAGTCGGGCACCAGCCCCTTTACCGCCCGCAGGGCTTCATCGCTTGCGCCGCGCCCTTCGAGCACGGCCGCCAAACGCACGGCCAGCAGGTGCGGCTGCGCGTCGTTGCGGGCGCCGAAACGGAGCTCTTCTTCCGCCCAGCGGTGCACCGTATCCGCCGCCTCCAGCAGCTTCGCTCTTTCCATGCGGCGCAGCGTCAACGGCTCCGGCTGGAAGCTCACCGATTTGCGTTTGGCGGGCAGGTTGAGCGACGCCGCAAAAGCGGCCACCGACGGATCGGCGGCGGCGGCGGCGACCTTGGCCTGCTCCATCTGTTTGCGCGCCAGAGTCGAATAGTAGTGGTTCGGAAACCGATGCGAGACTTCCTGGTAGTAGCCGCGCGCCAGCGCCAGCCGGCTGTTCCGCTCCGCCAGTCGGCCCAGGAAATAAAGCGACGCCGGAACCTTTTCCGACTCCGGAAATCGCTTCAAGTGCGCTTTTAATAGTTCCTGCTTATCTGTATCACCGCGCAGGTAGTTATCCCAAGTCGTCTTCCAATCGCAGAAGCTCGCCTGACGGGATCCTGGAAACCCGTCTACGCAATCCCGATAGAGCGGCCGGAACGACTCCGGCTCGTTCCGGTAAAGGTGATCGTAGGCCACGTCGACCAGCGCCTCCAGCCGCAAGGGCGACTTCGGATGCTTCGCCGCCATAGCCGCCAGAAATTCCGGAATCTCGGCCTGCCGTGCCAGAC
This sequence comes from uncultured Acidobacteriota bacterium, assembly GCA_902826685.1. GTDB lineage: Bacteria > Acidobacteriota > Terriglobia > Bryobacterales > Bryobacteraceae > CADEFT01. The sequence continues at coordinate 78,098 of CADEFT010000014.1, read as the reverse complement.
GGCGGCACGCCTGAATCAGATAGTACAGCCGCTCGGCACCGGCTTCCGGGCCGAACGCCGTAAGCGATTTGAGATAGTTGTAGGCCGGCTGATAGCGGCGGGCCTGATAGTCGGCGACACCCAGCCGCACCTGCGCCAGTTCCTTATCGGCACCGGTGAGGAACGGCATAATCGCCTCAAGTTCCGCTTTCGCTTCCGTCGCTTTCCGCGCGTCCGAAAAGGCTTTCGCCCGCATCAGCATCATCTGCGGCATCGCCGGAGGCATACGGTCCCCCAACTTGGCCTTGAGGCGGCGCAGCGCTTCCGAAACTTCATCGGCTTTCTCCCACGCCGGGAACCCATAGTAGACGTTCTGATAGTGACCCGCCGCCGCGATATCGTCTCCCGTCGATTCGAGCGCCTTGGCCATCCCCACCTGATAGGCGGGCTTGGAAAGCTTCTCGGCGTATTGGCGCAGCAGCGCCACCGCCTGCTGGCCCTTGCCGGATTCCACCAACGCCTCAGCCGCCAGTGCGACGGCGCGGATCTGGAACGGCGACGTGAGCCCGTCCCACTTGTCGCGATACACCGGCGTCAGCGCCGTCAAAGCCGCCGGGTAGTTCTTCAACTCGAAGTAGGCCGACCCGAGATAGAACCTCGCATAGTCGCCGAGCTTCGGCATCCGCGCCGCAAGCCCGCTCAGCCGCTCGACAGCCGTTTCGTAGGCTTTCTCTTCGATACTCTGCGCCCCCGCCGCAAGCTGCGCCAGGTTGGCCTCGGGCGTCTGCGCCACCGCGGCCGAGGCGAGCGCCGCAAGCCAGACCAGACGGCTAGGTGAGTGCACCGGGATACTCCTGCCCCATAGCGGCTTCATCGTCATTGGCCAGCGTTCTCACCATCTCCCGATGCAGGTAATCTGTCATGGAAGGGCATTTTTCCACAAACTCCTTACGAAAATCTTCCCGCGCCAGGTCGATCTTGCCGCGCAGACAGATGTAAAGATCGCGCCCGGTTCGTCCCCGCTCCACCGCATCGGCGTCGTATAACCGCATCTCCGCGACGCGTACGCGGGCGAACCGCTGCGCCCGCAGGTGCGCTTCCTGCTCCCCGGCGCTCAGAGCGGACCAGTCCTTCCATATAGACGTTGCCGCGGCCGGAGCCGGTTTCTCCACGACGGCCGGCGCAGCGGGCATGACAAGCTTCGGTGACGCCGGCCGTGGAATCGTCGCACCGGCCAGGGCGCAAATCAGTTCGAGCGCGTTGGTATCCAAACCGTCTCCCCCCGGCTGCGTGTATAGGATGGCCGCGACGCGGTTGCGGTACAGGATCGGGAACAGGTAACACCGCGACGGATCGGCGGGCCCGTATCTCTCAAATACCGCCGCCGGCAGTTCCGATGGCGACCGCAGCGCCACAACCGTGTCTTTCGTTTCGATCACCGTGGCCATGGCCGGGGCCTGCGCGACTTCGTCGTCTCCCGCATCGAACACCGACGCGCCCGCGCAAAAACCGGCCGCCGAATCGGCCACGGCCGCCTTCCACTCCTCGATGGTTCCGGTTTGCCGCAGCCGCCGCGCGGCCAGGTTGAGCGACTGCGTCGTCGCACGCCCGGCGGCCGACGCTTCGCGCTCCATCAGGCCCGCCAGTTCGTTTACCCGTTCGTCCAGCATCCCGTCGAACTGCTGGCGGGACGCGGCGCGGAACCGGGCCAAGGCATCGTCAAGCGGCATAAAACAATCCGGTGGATGAATGTTTACACCCGCTATTGTACTTTCTTCGCGGGCAGTCACTCCACCGGGCTGGCCTTGGCGGCTTCGAACACCGCCGTCCGCCCGGCTTCCATCTTTACCTCGCCCTCGGCGCGAACGCGCTTACCGGCGTGCGCGGCCAGCGGTTTCGAATCGCCCGCGGCCAGTACCTGATCGATCTCGGGAATCCGCAGCGCGCCATCGGCCTGCGCTTCGCCCTGCACTACGACGTGGATCCGCTTCGGCGTGAACCCGCCCTGCTGCACCTGGTCGCGCACCTGATCGAGGCGCAGCTTGTTTTCCGGCTTCAGTTCGAGCGTGAGAATGCCCTTGGCCTTGTCCACGTGAACCGATTTCACACCGCGGTTGCGCGCGAAACGGGATTCGAGAAAATCGGTGCAGGAAGCGCACTCCATGCCTCCGAAACCGATTTCGATTTTCAGGAACTCCGCCCGCAAAGGCAGCAGCAGGAACAGCAGAGCGATCACACCCCGATCATGCCACACTCACCGGCGCCGCCGGATCGGAATCTCAATGACGGTGGGTCTCGCCGCCGAGGCCTCGCTCTCTTTCGCCCGGGCCGCCGATTGCCGCGTCGCCATCGCGCCCGACGGGCTGAACCCCAGCACGCGGCGCCCGGCCGCCTCCGCCCCATCGCCGATTTGCAGAATCATGGATTCCACCTCGTTCACGCGAATGGAATCCTCCGCCGGCAGAATCAGCGTAGCGCCGCTGTAGGCACGCGTCCTCGCCACCACCACCATTCTCTGGTCCAGGTTGCGGCGCAGCAGCGTGACGACACCGTCGATGTGCGGCGTGACCGTGATCTTGAACCGGTCCGAATCCCCAAGCTCGGCGGCGGAGGCGAGCGGCCGGAACACGCCCGATTCGTCGCCCCGCAGAATGCCATATTCAAGCGCCCCAGGCGCGGCGCGAAGATCGGCCAGCGCGTCGGCGGGTGCCGCGGCTTCGCGCATCGGCGATGGCGGCGCGGCGGCCGGTCCCCCATCGACGGCGGGGGCGGCGGGCAGAGTAACGGCGGCCATATCCATTTCCGCCGCCCGCCGCTCGACCGCAAAAACTTTCGGCTGTTTCCGCAACGCCTCCAGCTTGGGCTTGGACGGAGCGGCAATTGGCGGCGCGGCCTTCTCCTCCACTGGCGGTGTTTCCCGCTTCAGCGCCAGTTCAACCGCAACCGGCGCCGCTCGCTCAGGTACCGGCGGCGTCCGGTTGACGAACACCACCACCAGCACGCCCGCCGCAACCGCCCCCGCCGCGCTCCATCCCACCGGCGACCGCATCCAACCGCTCAGCCGCCTCCACCAAGACGGCCTGGCGGCAAGCGCTTCCGCCAGCTCGCGCCGTACTGCCGGCTGCTCCAGCATTTCCTTGAGCGCCTGCTCCTTCATCAAATCCTCGAACAACGCCGGATCGGCCAGCGCCGCTTCAAACAGCATCTTCCGTTCGCCTGGCGTAAGGGTACCGCTCGCATAGCCGCCAATCAGATGGCGCGGATCGGGAGCCTGACTGCCGTTGCCCGCCGCGTTCATCGCTTGCCCTCCCAATCTCCGCCCATCGCGTCCATCAGTTGCTTGCGGCACCGGAAGTCCCAGGTGTAAATCGTATTGATCGAAGCCGCCTTGTAGATCGCCTGCAGTTCGGCAAAGCTGCGCCCTTCGAGCTTGTGGCGCAGCATCTCGCGGCAGCGCTCCCCCAGCGATTCGAGCGCCTTCTTCAGCCGCCCGGTTTGCTCCCGCCGCCTCGCGATAGCTTCCGGATCGGGCGCCGGGTCGGCCAAAGGCAAATCTTCCACCGGCACCGACCGCGCTTCCCCACGCCGGACCTCCGTACGAACGCCGGACATCATTTTGAACCGTGTGATCTGCAGCGCCAGCGGAACCAGTTCCGTCATATCCGTCACGTGACTGTACTTGACGTGCAAGACGATCAGAACCTCCTGCGCCAGGTCCTCGGCCCACTCCCTCCTACCACGGGATGCCGCGAAGGCGACGATCCTTTCACGCAGAAGCCGAAGTATTTCATCGCGTTGCACGGGTATGAGCTGATTGAATTGTACCGGACGTCTATCGCTCCGGCGGAGTTTGGCCGATGGATCGAAAAGAATGATGCGATGGACGGCCCTCTTTCTGGCTCTCATCTGGTTGACGCCCGCCGAAGCCGGCCTGTTCCGCCGGAAACAGACGCCCGCGCAGCGCGCCATCAGCCAACAGCGCCGCAGCACGCCCAAGTGGGGCGAAAACGCTTACCGCAAATCGAGGAAGAAGGCCGCCAGCCGGAAGGCTAAGGCGTCGCCGCTGGTGACCCGCCCGCGCTCCAGGCCCTAAGCGGATATACTCGGCGCATGCCGATTTCCCGCCGCCACGCCCTGAAGACCGCCGCGGCCGCCGCCGTCCCTACGGCCCTGCCCGCCGCCAATGTCAAACAATGGCCGCCCGCCATCGGAGCCGGGCTGCCCCGCATCTGTGTCACCGGCGGATCGGGCGGGCTCCTCAAACATCTGAAACAGGTCGGCGTCGATTACGCCATCGCCTCCGCCGGTATGCCCATTCCCTGGACCGAAGCCGGTCTGCGCGCCGTGATGGATCGCCACAAGCAGGCCGGCATCACCGTCATCAACATGATGATCACCGGCTTTGAAGACGTGATCCGCGGCGGGCCCAAACGCGATGAGCAGATCGGCAAAGTGATCGAATCCATCCGCGCCGCCGGCAAAGCGGGGCTCGCCGTCGTCGAGTACAACTTCTACGCCCATCGCCTCACCGAAGGCTACGAGGAAGAGCCGGGACGCGGCGGCGCGGGCATGACCGCGTTCCACTACGCCAAGGTCAAGGATCTTCCCCCGCGCGAAAACGAAGGCGTGCACAAGCGCGAAGATCAGTTCCAGCGCGCCGAGCATTTCCTCAAAGCGATCGTGCCCGAAGCCGAGAAGGCCAATGTCCGCCTGGCGCTCCATCCCAACGATCCGCCCGCGCCCATCAGCCGCGGCTCGGAACAAATGATGGGCACGCTCGAAAACTGGAAGCGTTATCTGAACCTGGTGAAGAGTCCGTATAACGGCATGACGTTCGATTGCGGCGTGACGCGCGAACTCGGCGAGGATCCGGTCGAAGTCTGCAAGTGGATGGGCGCGCGCGATCAGATCAACCACGTCCATTTCCGCAACGTCGTGGTGCGCAAGCCCAACGAAGATTACACCGAGGTCTTCATCGACGAAGGCGCCGTGAACATGTTCGCCGTCATGCGCGAACTGGTGCGCCAGAAATATCCACGCGGGCTCTATCCCGAACACCCGCGCGCCATCGATCTCGATCGCAACATGCCCGACAGCATCCGCGCTACGTATAGCCGCGTGGGCGGCGGCGGACTGGTGGGCGAGGTCTACAACATCGCCTACGCCAAGGCGATGCTGCAGGCCGTGCTGTCCGCGTAACCTACCAGTAGAACTTCAGCCCGAACTGGATCGTGCGCGGACCGATCGACGTTGAGAACGTCCGTCCGAAATTGGGGTTCTCCACCGATGAGTTGGGACTGGCGAAATTGGTGTGGTTGAACGCGTTGAACATCTCCGTCCGGAATTCGAACCGGTAGTTTTCCTTGAACGTGAAGTTCTTGAAGATCCCCAGGTCGGCCGAATTCACGCTGTTGCCCCGCAGGACGTTCATCGGAGAACTGCCGAACCGCGGCGCCTCCGCCGGATGCCGGGCCGTATTCAACGGCCAGTCGAACGCCTCCCGATCCCAGCGCGGCGTCACCAGCCCGTTGCCGCCCAATAGAGGGTTGCGGTTGAGATCCGGCCGGCACAGGTTCGTTGGCGAGGAATTGCAGTTACCCGCTGCGATAGTCGGCGCCGTAAGGTGATAGCCGTTGTGCAGCGTCAGGATACCGCTCACCGCCCACCCGCCAAGCAGCAGATCGGCCGCCTTCGGCATGCCCGCTCCAAACGACCGGCCGCGCCCCACCGGCAGTTCATACAGGAAGTTCCCCGTAAACCGGTGCGGCACGTTGTCCACCGAATAGCCGTCGTTCAAGCGCAGATTGAACGGATTCTGTACCTGCCCCACGTTGCCCGAGGAGCGAGCGCCGTTCTTGGCCAGCGTCTTGCTCCAGGTATAGGCGCCCTTGAACATCAATCCCTTTCCCATGCGTTTCTCGGCCGTCAACAACAGCGCGTTGTAGTTGGCCGCGCCGCTGCTGTTGAACCCGAACACACGATTCCATTTGGGCCACGGAATCCGCGTCTGCACATTGCCCGGTCCCGGCTGTGTCGCGTTGTAGTCCAGCGAGTTTTCCAGATGCGTTCCCTTCGACCCCAGATACTGCGCTTCGAGCACCAGGCTGCGCGTCACCTCCTGCGCGATGCTGAAACTCCACTGCTGCGTATAACCGTCGATCCAGTTGTTCTCCGGCCCCGTCAGGACTCCGAAAATCGCCGACGACAGACTGCCGTTAGGATTGGAAGCATCACCGGCCCATGTCAGCGTAGGAGTGGCCAGCGCCGAGTTGTAGCCCGCCCACAACTGCGCCGGCGGACCCGTCACCGAATTCTGCACGATGTTCATCAACTGCGGTCCGGAATAGAAAATGCCGTAACCGCCGCGCATCACCGTGCGGTTGCCGCTAAACGGCCGGTAGGCGAAGCCAAACCGCGGAGCGAAATTGTTCTTATCGGAATTGAAGATGGTCTCGCGATCCAGGTAGCCGAAGCCCAGGTCGGGACGGACGCGGCCATAAAAGGGCTCGGCGTTCTTGTTGTGGCTGGGGAAGCGCAGGCCGCCTTGGCCATTGGCAAGCGTAGGATCGAAAGTCGGCGTAAGGCCGCTCAACTCCCGTGGCACCTGTTGATACTCATACCGGGCGCCGATGTTGATGGTCAGCTTCGGCGATACCTTCCAGTCGTCCAGCACGTAAAAGGCGGTCATGGTGCGGCGGAAACGGCCCGTTTCATTTGGTGCCAGTGCGATCGACGAGGACGCCATATCGCCCAGCAGAAAATCGGCGAACCCGTCATTCGAAAACTGGCCGGTGAACGTGTATTGATTGTTCAGGCGCGTGCCCAGGAACGCATCCGCACGGTGGCGGCGGAGATCGGCGCCGGCCTTGATATTGTGCTTGCCCCGCGACCACGTGATGCCGTCATACCATTGAAAACTGTTCACCGTCAGAAACCACGGCTGCTGTTCGCTCAGGTTGCTGAAGATCGTGTTCGAAAGGCCGATGCCTTCCACGAACCCCGCCCCGCTGCCTTCCCTTGGAGCGAACGGAATGCCCGCGTTCGCCGCAATGGGATTGCCCGAGTTCTGCCCGCGCTGGCGATGAATCTGCCTGCCGTAGCTGGTGCGGAATTCATTCAGCAGCCGCGTGCTGAGAATCGATGTGAGATTCACCGCCAGGTTCTGCGGCTTCTGCGGCACGATCAATCCGCCCACCTGCGCGAAAGTCCCGGGCGTGTACTGATAAATGTCCTGAATGCCATAACGCACCATCAGGTCGTGATTGTTGTGCAACCGCCAGTCGAAGCGGAACAGCCCGGAATCGTAATCGTTGATGCTGGAAAAATTGGCGCTGTAGTTCTGCTGGGGATTCGGATTGTTGGGCGCCGCATAAAATTTCACCAGCGCCTGGGGGATCGGGTCCAGTTTACTGCGCGGAATGACGTTGCCGGGATACGGCGTCAAGCCCGCACTATCGATGTCGCGGATCGCCCTGACGTACCCGGCGAAGTTTCCCAGCATCTGATCCGCCGTGGGCACCACCCCGGTGCGAAACAATCCCTGCCGGATGCGCGACCCGTCGTAGTTGCCGAACAGGAACATCTTATTCTTGACGATGGGTCCGCCCACCGCCGCGCCGAACTGATTGCGCCGCAGCGGGGCGATGGTCTGCGTGGGCGTGAGAAAGAAATTGCGCGCGTCGAATTTGTCGTTGCGCAGAAACTCCCACACCGTCCCATGCAACTGATTGGTGCCGGACTTGGTGACCACATTAATCACCGCTCCGCCACCGGAGCCGAACTCGGCCGAATACTGCCCCACCTGAATGCTGAACTCCTGAATCGCGTCCACCGACGGGCCCAGGTTCCAGCTATTGAAAAACGCCTCTTTGTTATCGGCGCCGTCCAATTGATAGTTGTTGTCCTGGTGCGGCATGCCGGCCGCCGTCGGGGCGCGCTTGTTGACGATCGCCGCCGCGCCGGTGCCTTCGCCCATGCCCGCCGTCAGCGTCGTCAGTTCCATGAAGTTGCGGCCATTGAGCGGCAGGCTCACCACTCGCGACTGGTTGATCACGCCGCCGATCAGGTTGCTTTCCGTGTTCACCAGCGCCGCGCGGCCGGTCACCTCCAGCGTCTGCGAAACTTCGCCCACTTGCAGATCGACGTCCACGCGCGCCTGCTGGCCCACCTCCAGAATGATGCCGTTCACCGTGGACTTCTTGAACCCCGTCGCCTCCGCGTCCAGCCGGTACGGCCCCGGATTCAACGCGGCAATGCGATAGGTTCCGGAATCGTCCGTTGTCGCCTGCCGCGTGAGGTTCGTACCTGTATTCGTCGCGATGACCTTCACACCGGGTACTACCGCGCCGGTCGAATCCTTGACGATGCCCGTCATCACCGCCGTCGGCACCTGCGCCATGAGCGGCAGCACGAGAAAGAATAGAAACTTCAATGTTTTAACCCCCTTTGAGCGCCATCGACGGAGATAGATCATAGTATATTCGAGCGATGGCGCTGGCGTTTCGGGCGGCGATGGTTTTCCTGATAGCAACCGCGCCCGGCCTGTGCCAGGTGGACGTCTTCGCCAAAGCGTTTGAGCGCAATCCCCAATCGATTGAAGCCGCCTACAACCTCGCGCTCGCTCTGCTTCAGGAACAGCGTCCGGTTGAGGCGCTGGCCATTCTCGACAAGTCGTCTGGCGACGAACTGCTCGCTCTGCGCGGCGCCGTGCTCAACGCCCTGGGCCGCTCCGAAGAAGCGGCCGGCGCCTTGCGAAAGGCCGTTGCCGCCGGCCGAAGCAATCCCGACACGCTCTACGATTTCGCTTTGACGCTGCTCAAGACCGACGCCGTCCCCGAAGCCGCCGATGTCCTCGCGCGCGGACGGCGCCGGTTCCCGCGCTCCGCCGGCATTCACGCCGCTTCCGGCATGACCGCCTACCGGATGGGAAAATACGAGGAATCGATCCGAATGTATGAATTGGCCGTCCAGCTCGAACCGTCCGCCGCCGATTTCCACGCCTCCCTGGGCGACGTTCTCGACGCGACGGCCGCACTGTCGAAAGCCAATGCCGCCTATGCGCACGCCGTGCGCCTCGATGCGTCCGTCCCCGTTTATCAGGTTAAGTATGGACGCAATCTGCTCAAGCTGCGGCGCCCGGCCGAAGCCCGCGCCGCTTTCGAGCGCGCTTTGAAACGCGACGCCAACGAAACAGGCGCTCTGTTTGAATTAGGCAAGCTGGCCGCCGCCGCCCAGGACTTCCCGGGCGCGATCGGGCGATTCGAAAAAGCCGTCGCCGTCAACCCCGCTTTCAAGGAAGCGTGGTATCAACTCAGTCTCAGTTACGCGCGCCTGGGAAAACACGAACAGTCCCGGGCGGCAATGGAACACTTCCGGAACCTGCCATGAAATCTCTTTTCCCTCTCCTGCTGGCCGCGGCGCTTTTGCCCGCCGCCGAATTTCCGCACCAGATTGTCACCAAGGGCCTCGGCTATTTCCCCGTCGCCATTGGACTCAAGAATGGCGACATCCTCGCCGTGGTGCGCGCCGGCGCCCCGCACGTCGGCGTCAAGGGCCGGCTCGATCTGATTCGCTCCACCGACAAAGGCCAGTCCTGGTCGGCGCCCTGGACCGCGGTGGATGAAGCGCTCGACGACCGCAACCCCGCCATGGGCCAGTTGCGCGACGGCACCATCGTGCTCGCTTACGCCATCGCTTCCGGCTACGACGAATCGGGGCTCAAGTTCGTGGGCAACCGCAACGACCGGATGTTCGACGGCGTGTACCTGGTTTTCTCGAAAGACAACGGGCGCAGTTGGTCGAAGCCTGTGCGCGACCCCGGCATCCATTCCTTCTATGCCGGCAAAGGCCACGTTTCCCCCTACGGCAAAGTCGTGCAGCAGCCCGACGGCTCCGTACTGATGGCGGTGTATTTCGAATTCTTCGACGAGCGCGGCAATGAGAGCTATGTGTTCCGCTCAAAGGATCAGGGCAAAACGTGGGGTGAGCCCGTGCTTCTCGGCACGCACTTCAATGAGACCGGCATCGTGCGTCTGAACGACGGGCGCGTGCTGGCGGCCATGCGCTCGGAAAAAGGCGGCAGCCTTTCCATCACCGAATCCACCGATCAGGGCCGTACGTGGTCGGCGCCGCAACGGATCACCGAGGATCGCGAACATCCGGCCGATCTCATCCAGCTTCGCGACGGCCGCGTACTGCTGGTCTTCGGCCAGCGCAACGCCCCGCGCGGCGTTCACGCCATGATCAGCCCCGACGGCCGCAAGTGGGATAAGAGCAAGCGGCTCATCCTGGCGGACAATTCCCCCAACGGCGATTGCGGCTATCCAAGCTCGGTCGAAGTGGGCAAAGGCAGCGTCGTCACGCTCTACTACCAGGTGGACGATTTGCAGAATGCGCCCGCCACCTCGTCCTCGCGCGCCGTCATGTGGGAGGTCCCCAAGTGATCGGACGCCGCCAACTGATGCTGGCGGCGCTCGGGCCCGCGCCGAAGCCGCTCAAGCTGACCCTCGGTCCCGAACAGGTCGTCGCGCCCGCCGTCCCCTGGCCCTACCTGGTGCAACTGCGCGATGGCACCACCATCGTGCTGGCCCATGTGCGCTGGCCGCCCGGCGGTAAATATCCCATCCACTACACCGCCATTTCCCGCGACGGCCGCAAGACCTGGCAGGAATGGAAACCGCCCGCCGGCCAGGGCGCCGGGCCCATTACCGAAGGTTCGGCGGTCGAGCTGAAGTCCGGCCCCCTGCTGGTCTTCAACGTCCACGTAGAACATTTGGGCGGCAAAATGTTTGAAACGGATTACTGGTCAAGCGTGGATTCCTACCGCACCCTCGATGGGCCGAAGAAGTTCCGCTTCGCCATGCCCGAAGCCGAAGTTTCCGGCAAGGACGATCGCGGCGAAACGATCTCCCGTCTCTATTTCCGCCGCTCGGTGATCGAGCTCGACAATGGGGATCTGCTCGCCTCGGTCTACGGCCGTTTCGAAGCGGACAAGGCGCCCGTCGAATACCTGGGCGCGATGACGAAGATGCGATCCCTTCTGGTGCGATCCTCCGATCGCGGCGCCACCTGGCGCTATGTTTCCACCATCGCCGCCGAGCCGGTGGAACAGGAAGGCGCGGCCGAACCGGTGCTGGTGCGTCTCACGCGCGGTGCCTTGGCCGGCCGCCTCATCTGCCTCCTGCGAACAGGCCGCGAGAATCCCATCTATCAATGCGAATCCGACGATGAGGGCCGCACCTGGACCCGCGCCTATCCTCTTTCCTGGCAGTACAGCCAATACGGCCGCCGCCGGGAAATCGCCGGCACCGACCCCGACGTGATCGAAATGAGCGATGGCATTCTCGCCATGTCCTACGGCCACAAGCCCGACTACGAAGACCACGGCAACTTCGTCGCGTTCTCCCTCGATCAGGGCCGCACCTGGACGCAGGTCACGCGGATTTCCTCTTCGATCACGATGGCCTACACCGGCATTCGCGAAGTGGCTCCTGGCGAATTGTATGTGGTGTACTCGGTGAGCGACGCGACCGAAGCGATTCGCCTCAGCCACACCCGCTACACATCCGTCGGCCGGTCCATCACCGTTCAGCGAGCATGAGACGCGGCGCGGCGATCCTGCTGGCGGCGGCATGGCTGGCCGCGCAGGTGGAACCACCCGAAGCGATGGCGCTCGCGCGAAAGGCATTCGAGCTGGCGCGCGCCGGCAGCGCCGCCGAAGCCGAGGCGGCCTTGAAAGAAGCGGCGCGCCTGGCGCCGGCCAACCCGTTATACCGTTCGGCTCTGGGCGGACTGCTCGAACGCGCCGGCCGTTTGGAAGCCGCCGTCGATGCCTTCGCCGATGCCGTCCGCCTCGATCCGGCCAACGCCACTCTGAAAGCCCGTCTCGAAAAGGCGTCGCTCGAATGCGGCGCCGCACTCGCCCGCGAACGCCGCTTTCGCGCCGGTCTGGCACTGGCGCGTCAGACCGTGACGCGATTCCCAGACTCGGCACCGGCGCACATCATGCTCGGTCTGTTCCTCACCCGCAATCAGGAAAACGTCGCGGCGGTGGCGGCCTATGCGCGTGCCGCCGCGCTGGATCCGCAATCCCCGGAAGCGAGCGTGGGCCTCGCCATCGCGCAATCGGCGGCCGGTCTGAACCCGGAAGCGAAGGCCACCTTTGAATCGGGTCTGAAGAAGTTTCCAGCCGACGCCACGCATCGCGTCGCCTATGGAACGCTGCTGGCGAAACTCGAGGATCCAGCCGCCGCGGCGATGTTCCAATCCGCCTTGAAGCTCGACCCCAGCCTGGCCGAAGCTCACTATCAATTGGGCAGGCTCGCGCTGGAGCGCGGCGACAGGATCGCGGCAGGCAAACACTTCGACGCCGCCAAATCGGCCGGCCTGGACGATGACCGCCTGCGCCACGCCATCGCCCGCGCCGCACGCCAAGCCACGCCACCGCCCGCGCGGTCACAACCGGCATCCCGTCCCGTAACGGCGCGCTGGCGGCAAATCGCCGGCGGCATCGCCTGGCGCCACTTCAACGGCCTCTCGCCCGAGCGCCACCTGATCGAATCGACCACCGGCGGCATCGCCTTCCTCGACTACAACAACGACGGGCTCATGGACCTGCTGCTGGTCAACGGCGGACGCGTGAACCCGCCGGCCAGGCATGCGCTCTACCGCAATACCGGTAACGGCCGCTTCACCGAAGCCTGGAGCTGGACGACGCCCTTCTACGGCATGGGCGCCGCCGCCGCCGATTACGACAACGACGGCCACACCGACTTCTATCTCACCGGCTTCCCCTCCGGCGCCCTCTATCACAACAACGGCGATGGCACCTTCACTCTGCAACCCGAGGCGCGCAACGAGGGCGAGTGGGGCGCTTCGGCCGCCTGGTTCGATGCCGACAACGATGGCCGCCTGGATCTGTTCATCGCCAACTATGCCGAGTTCTCCTTTGACGACACCCGCCGCTGCGAGTTCGAAGGCAAACCAACCTACTGCGCGCAGACCGCCTACAAGGGCCGCCGCTCGCGCCTGTATCGCAACGCCGGGCAAGGCCGGTTCAGCGAACTGCCGCTCGATATGCCGCCAAGCCGCGCGCTGGGCGTAGTGGCCGTCGACTATGACGGCGACGGCTGGCAGGATCTTTTCGTGGCCTGCGATGCCACGCCCAATCTGCTGTTGCGCAATCTCGGTAATGGCCGCTTCGAAGACGTGGGCCTCGAGGCCGAGATCGCCTATAACGCCGACGGAGTGGCGCGCGCCGGCATGGGCGTGGATGCGGGCGACGTCGACGGCAACGGCAAGCCCGACTTCCTGGTCACCAACTTCGACAACGAATATCACGCGCTCTATTTGAATCCGGGCCGTCTGCCGTTTCGCGAAGCCACCTCCAGTTCGAACCTTGGCCGGCTCTCGCGCTTCTACACGGGTTGGGGTGTGCGCCTGTTGGACTACGATAAGGACGGTGACCTCGACGCCTTCATCGTCAACGGACATCTGAACGAAATGATTGCCCGCTCCAATCGCAACGTCAGTTATCGCGAGCCGCCGCTGCTGCTTTCAAACGATGGCGCGGCGCGTTTCACGCGCGTGGAAGCGGGACCCGCGCTGGCCACGCGATACGTGGCGCGCGGCCTTGCCACCGGCGATTTCGATAACGATGGCGCCGTCGATGCCGCCTTCATTTCCTTGAACGAAACGGCGGTCGTGCTGCGTAATGAATCGGCTCCCGGCGCCGCGTGGGTCGGCGTGGAATTACGCGGCACCCGGTCCAATCGCGACGCCATCGGCGCCAAAGTCACTCTGGGCAAGATGACCCGCTGGATCGCCGGAGGCGGCAGCTTTCTCGCTTCCCACGACCGCCGCCTGGTCTTTGGCCTAAATGGGGAAACGAACCCAAGCGATCTCGAAATCCGCTGGCCTTCCGGGCAAATCCAGCGTGTCTCCGGCCTTGCGCCCGGCCGCTATCACACCATCACCGAACCATGAACATCCGCTATCCCCAAGCCATCCTCATCAGTTGCGAAGTTCCCTGGGATGAGCAGGAAAATCTGCTCGAAGACGTGTTCCGGCAGCAGGTGCGGCATGCCCTCGCCTCCGGCTTTCGCCACGTCTATACTTTCGGAACGGCGGGCGAAGGCTACGCCGTCGATCTGCCGCGCTTCACTCGCGTGGCGGAAGTCTTTCGCGAAGAGACGCGCGGCGAAGGCGTTCACGCACAGATCGGACTCATCGCGCTTTCGACCGCTCAGGTCCACGAGCGGCTGCGCATCGCCTATTCGCTCGGGTTCCGTACGTTCCAGATCTCCCTGCCAAGCTGGGGCGCGCTCAACGACAACGAGACGATGCGGTTCTTTCGCGACGTTTGCCTGCCCCATCCCGATTGCCGGTTTCTGCACTACAACCTGGCGCGAACCAAGCGCGTTCTCACCGGCGTGGAATATCGCCGCATCGCCGATGCCGTGCCCAATCTGGCCGCCACCAAGAACACTGGCACCACGGTTCACGGCACCATGGATCTGCTGCGCCACGCGCCCGATTTGCAGCATTTCTTGGGCGAAGCCATGTTCCCAACCGGCTGCCTGCACGGCGAGTGTTCCCTGCTGTCTTCCTTCGGACCGCTCTTCCCGAAGCAGACTCACCGGCTCTTTGAATACGCCCTCTCGAAACAATGGGACAAGCTGTTCCCCTTTCAGGCCGAGTATCTGCGCGTGGTGGAAGACGTCATCGCACCCATGCGGCGCCAGGGCCTGATGGACGGAGCCTACGATAAAGCTCTCGTGCGGCTGGGCGGCGTCCCGATGCCTCTGCGTCTGTTATCGCCTTACGACACGTTCTCCGAAGAAGTCTTTGAAGAGTGCCGCGGCATTCTGCACGCCAAGTACGCGGACTGGCTCGCATGAAGATCACCAACGTCACCACCACTCTGCTGACCGGTCCCTCCACCAACGACCGCTTTCTGCGGGAAGCGCGCCGGCGGCGCTCGGCTGCCTTCCTCGAGATTCACACCGATAGCGGATTAACGGGCATCGGCGAAACCTATGCGGGCTATTTCTGCCCGGAAGCCGTGCCCGCCATTGTGGATTTCTTCGCGCCTATCCTGATCGGTTCCGATGGCGATGACATCGAAGAGCTGTGGCGCCGCATGTACCACTGCGGCAACTTCTGGTGCCGTGTGGGCCTCGGCGTTTCCGTGCTCAACGGCATCGAAGCCGCGCTGTGGGATTTGAAAGGGAAAGTCCACCGCAAGCCCGTCTATGAGCTGCTCGGCGGCTTGAAGCATGACCGCCTTCCCGGCTATGCCACCGGCGGTCCTTCCAACTATCCGCTGGAGCGGCTGGCGGAAAAAGCGGATTACTACCTCTCGCTCGGCTTTCGCGGATTCAAGGTCGCCACCGGTTCTTACTCACCCGCCGAGGGCTGGTATTCGCCCATCGAGCCGGCCGAGGCCGCCGATTTCGAAGGCGCCAAGATCGCTTTCCTGCGCCGCCACTGCGGCCCGGACGTGCGGCTGATGCTCGATGGGCATATGGGCAACAGCACCGGCACCGCGTGGAAGCTCGAAACGGCGGAGGCGGTCTGCCGGGCCGTCGAGCCCTACAACCTTTTCTTCCTCGAAGAGCCTCTGCATTACACCGATCCGTGGAGTTACGGCGAGCTTTGCCGCCGCACCGCGGTTCCGGTGGCGGGTGGAGAATGTCTCACCGCTCAATATGAGTGGCGCGTCTTCTCGGAACAGGATGCATTCGATATCGGCCAGCCCGATGCGTCGTACACCGGCGGTCTTGGCGAGTTTATGCGTGTGGCCGCGATGCTCGAAGCGCGCGGGCGCGCCGTGGCGACACACGCCTGGGGCGCGGCCGGGTCTCTGATGCAGAACGTGCATTGCGGCTTCGCCGCCGCCAATACCTGCATCCTCGAAATTCCGCCCGATTTCGCCGGTCTGCACGGCGATCTGCTCGATGGAGCGTTCGCGATGAGGGATGGATACGTCGTGCCGCCGGACCGGCCGGGACTCGGCATCGTTCTGACCGATGAGATCAAGGCGCGCTACCCATTTGAGCCGGGCTCGGGCGAGTTCAACAGCGTACCGGGAAAGATGCTGCGCGATTGACCATGCCACGCGTCTTCATCGATCTTCCGCCGTTTGAACCGGCGCTGGCGGCCATCGGCGCCCGCGCCGAAATCGACGTTTTCGAGCAGCCCGAAGAGCGGACTCGCGAGCTTCCCGCCGCGCGCCTGCGCGAGGCCGAGATCCTGCTCTGTACCTATCCGCCCACCAACTTCGCCGTCATGGAAAAGCTGCGCTGGATCCAGATCGCCTCGGTGGGCTACTCGCAGCTCTTCGGACTCCCACTGGTGGAGCGCGGCATTCAGGCCACCAACGCCCGCGGCTGTTTCGACGTTCCCATCGCCGAATGGAATCTGTCGATGATGGTGAACCTGGCGCGGAATCTGCGCGGCATGATTCGCAATCAGGACGCCGCGGTGTGGGACCGTTCGGCGGAATTTCAACGCGAAGTGCGCGGCGCGCGCGTGGGCCTGTGGGGATACGGCGGCATTGGCCGCGAAACGGCGCGGCTGGCCCGTGCCTTTGGCATGCGCGTGGAAGTGCTGACGCGCCGCGGCGTGGGCCCACGGCACGATGTGTACACCGTGCCGGACACCGGAGACCCCGGCGGCGTGCTGCCCGATCGCGTGTGGCGGGCGGGCGAGGAGATCGAGTTTCTGAGCGGCCTCGATTTTCTCATCGTGGCCATGCCGTTGACACCGGCCACCGAAGGCATCGTCGGCGAGCGTGAGTTGCGGGCCCTGCCGCGCACGGCGTTCGTGCTCAATCCTTCACGCGGCCCCATCATTGCGGAAAAAGCCTTATCGCGGGCGCTCGAGGAAAACTGGATTGCCGGCGCGGCCATTGACACGCACTACGCCTATCCGCTGCCGCCGCAGCATCCGCTGTGGCGCTACCCCAACGTCATTCTGACGCCGCACATTTCCGGCTCGTCGCTGAGCCAGCATTTTCGCGTGCGGCTGTGGGACATTTTCACGGAAAATCTGCGCCGCTATCTCGATGGCGGCGAGTTGCTCAACCGCCTCACGCCGCAGCAACTCGCCGGAGCATAATAAATAGGACATGGACGACCGAAAACGGAGTTACGAACGCGACGGGTTCCTGCATGTGCCCGGCCTGCTCGACGCCGCCGCGCTAAGTGAGATTGATCGGGAACTGGAGATCTACACGCGCGACGTGGTGCCCACCCTGCCCGCCAACGACATCGTTTGGGAAGCCGGGCGCAAGGCCATTCGCAATCTGTGGCGGATGGAACACTACAGCCCGTTCTTCGAACAGTTCTCAAAACGCCGCGATATCCACAACCTGGTGCGCGTCTTGGTCAATGGCGAACCGGTCGTCATGGCCGTGGAGCTGTTCGCCAAGCCGGCGCTGGTGGGCAGCGCCGTACCGGTGCATCAGGACAACGGCTATTTCAACCTCACACCGGCCGACGCGTTGACGTTCTGGATCGCGCTCGATGCCAGCACGGTGGAGAACGGCTGCGTCTATTACGCCCGCGGCTCGCACCGCAATGGACTGCTGCCGCACAAGGCGTCGCTCGTTCCCGGCAATAGCTGGGGCATCGCCGATCCGCCCGCACCGCCGGCTCTGGACGAAGTGCCCGGCATCCTCGCCGCCGGCGACGCGATGCTGCATCATTGCTGCACGCTGCATCGCAGCGAGCCGAATCGCAGCGCCAGGTCCCGCCGTGGATTGCTCATCGTCTTCAAGGGCGCCCACTGCGCGATCGATCCGGAAGGCATGGGCCGCTATATGGCCGCTCTCGAACAACAGCGCATGGCGATGGCATGAACGACTACGGCATAACGGCGGCCGATCAGGATTTCTTCGCGGGTCATCTTGAAACATTCGTTCCGGCGAATGTTTTCGATGCGCACTGCCATCTTTACCGCCATTCCGACCTTGCCGCTCCCCTGCCGGCGCTGGTGGCCGCGGGCCCCCGAATCGCCGATTGGACGAGCCTGGTACGGCATATGGACGCCATCATTCCACGGCGCTCTTACTCGGGTCTCGCGTTTCCCTACCCCGCGGTGGGCGCCGATTTCCAGGGAGCCAATCAGTTTCTGGCCGAAGAGATCGCCAGGCATGGCCGCCTGCGCGGCGAGATGATGATCGAGCCCGCCATGGACCCGGAGTTCATCCGCGAGAACGTGCGCCGCTGCCGTTTTTCAGGCTTGAAATGCTATCACCTGTTCTCGCGCTCCAAGCCCACCTTCGAATCGCCGATTGAGGATTACCTGCCCGAAGAGCAGATTCGAATCGCGCACGAGGAACGGCTGGCGATCACCCTGCACATGGTTCGCGCGCGGGCGCTGGCCGATCCGGTGAACCATCAGTACATCGCCCGGATGGCGCGGAAATATCCCGGCTCGCGCTGGATCCTGGCGCATGCCGCGCGCGGCTTCAATCCCTATCACACCGTGGAAGGCATCGAAGCGTTGGAGGGAATCGGCAACATCTGGTGCGATACCTCCGCGGTGACCGAGCCCGGGGCGTTTGAGGCTATCGTGCGAACGCTCGGCATCGACAGGCTGCTATATGGTTCCGATTTTCCAGTCACGCATCTGCGCGGGCGCTGCGTCGCGATCGGCGATTCGTTTCTGTGGCTTTCGGCCGAGAACACCAACTTCGCGGCACGCCATGCGCCGGTGAAGCCGGTGCTGGTGCTGCTCGAATCCCTGCGCGCGTTGAAGCAGGCTTGCTGGAATTTGCGCCTCAGCGATTCGCATGTGGAGAAGATCTTCCACGGTAATGCGGCGCAGTTGCTAGCGGCCCAGGGCTAGCCGCGCGGCGAGAAACATCGGAAGCCCGGCGGCGATGATCTTCCTTTGCTCCATGGCGACCTTGTAGGTCACGCGCCGGAACGTCACCTGCCGCGAGTCCGTGTCGTAAACCGCATAGCCGGCGCGAGGATCGAGATCGCGCGGCTGGCCGACCGAACCCGGATTGATCAGGTAGCTCGTATCCGGCTCGAGCCGATGGGACACTTCGGCTTCGTGGTCGCCCGGCCGCTCTAGTTCCCAGGTACGTCCACGGCGCAACCCGAAGCCACCCTGCAAGTGTGTGTGGCCGATGAAGCAAAGATCGTGCGGCATGGACGAGTACTGCTCGGCCGCCTCGTCGCGGCTGAAAACGTATTCATCCTCATCGCGCGGCGAACCGTGGGCGATATGGAATCCATCGACGGCCATCGGCCCGGCGGGCAGTGCTTTCAGAAACTCGAGGTTGTCGGACTTCAGATGATCGAGCGTCCAGCGGGCGGCCTCATAGGCGAGTTCGGTAAAGCTCTCGATGGTGGGGTCGCCGGTGCAGGCGCGGTCGTGATTGCCGCGAATGACCACCGCCCGGCTTTCGCGAATCGCTTCGGTGACCTGATTGGGTTCGGCCCCATAGCCGACGATGTCGCCCAGGCACAGCAGGGAATCGTAGCGGCCCTTGGCGTCCGCCATCACGGCTTCCAGGGCGTACAGATTGGCGTGAATGTCGCTGAGAATCAGGCAGCGCACAGGCGGATTAGCGTGATCTCGGGCGGCGCGCCGATTCGGGCCGGAATACCCACGGTTCCGATTCCGCGCGTGACGTAGAGAGACGAATTTCCTTTCTCATACTTCCCAAGTACATAAGGCGTAAAGAAGCGGGCCACGTTGACATGTTGCTGCAAGTATTCTACGGTAACCTGCCCGCCGTGAGTGTGCCCGGCCAGCGTGATGTCGAAACCCTTGGCGGCGGCGACCGGGAAAACGTCCGGATTGTGCGAGAGCAGGATGTTGAGCATGCCGGGCTTCACCAGTTCCTCCGCCCCCACCAGATAAGGAAGGCTGAACGGCTGATAGTCGACGCCCGCCAGGTTGAAGGTCGCGTCCCCGAAGCGCAGCGGCTCGGAGGCGCGGCGCAGAAATTTCATTCCGAAGCCCCTGGCCAGCGCTTCGGCGCGATCCTCGCAGGCGGCGAAGATCTCATGATTGCCCATACAGCCATAGATGCCGGCTTCGGCCCGCAAGCGCTTCAATTCCACCAGACAGGCTTCGAGCGGATCGTGCGGCCCGGTCACCAGGTCTCCGGTCACCAGGGCCAGGTGGGCCTTGGTCTCGTTGGCCATGTCCACCACGCGCCGCAGTTCGGGCGCGGTGAGAAACGCACTCATATGAATGTCGCTCAACTGCACCAGGCGCAGACCTTGCAGATCTTTCGCCAATCCGGGAACGGCCAGATCTACTTCCTTGACTTGGAAGCCGTTGCGGGCGGCATAGACGCCGTAGCCTGTCAGGATGGCCGGCGAGGCGATGGCGGCGGTTTGAGCCGCCTGTAAGAACTGGCGCCGCTCCGGCTTGAACCGTTGCTCGAGCTTCAGCGCCCGAACGATTAAAAACACGGCAGATACGCCGGTAAAAGCCAAGCCCCACAATAGCCCCATGCCACGCAGCCAGCGGAGCCATTCGCCGGGCGGCAGCAGGTTGGCGAATCGATTGACGCTGGTAACCAGGCTGATGGAAATCCAACCCGCCGAGAGCATCAGCAGCAGCGAAAACGCGCGCAGCGCCAAGGGTGGCAGCGGGCGGCGGCGAGCCCAAAGATACATTGCCAGATGCAGCCCCATAGCGGCTGCGCCAAAGGCGAGATCCGGCGCGTACTTGGATAAAGAAGCAAGCACTCTCAAACTCTAGTGTAACGGTCCCGCCGTTCCTCCTTTTCCTATCGGCGGAAACGGTGCCATTCTTTTCAGGAACCGAGCGAAGTTCCTCTTCGTGTGGTGGACCGCGCCGGGTCCTTTGCGCTTTGCGCCATGCCGAGCCAAGCCGCTACAATCAAAGCTCATGTCACTAGTTGTGGTAGGTTCGGTCGCCTATGACGGCGTGGAGACGCCGCATGGCAAAGTAGACCGCATGCTGGGCGGGGCGTGTACGTATATCTCCTTGGCCGCCAGCTATTTCACCCATGTAAAGATCGTCGCCGTGGTAGGCGACGACTTCGAGCAGAAGGATCGCGACCTGCTTGCGGCGCGGGATATCGATCTGGCCGGAATGGAAAGCGTTCCCGGCGGGAAAACGTTCTTCTGGGCGGGCGTGTATTCGCCCGATATGAACGATCGCACGACGCTGCAAACCGACTTGAACGTCTTCGCGGATTTCGCGCCCAAGCTGCCGGATCATTATCGCGATCTGCCCTATCTTTTGCTCGGTAATATCCAGCCGGCCCTGCAGGGCAGCGTGCGGCGGCAAATGACCAAGCCGCGGTTCATCGGCGGCGACACGATGAATTATTGGATCAACGATTTCCGGGGCGAACTGCTCGAAACCATCGCTCACTGGAACGTTCTGCTGATCAACGACGGCGAAGCGCGGCTGCTTTCGGGCGAGCATAACCTGAGCAAGGCGGCCAAAAAGATCAGGCAAATGGGTCCGCAGGTGGTCATCATCAAGCGCGGCGAATACGGCGCGATGCTGTTTCACGAGCATGGACACTTCGCGGTGCCGGGCTACCTGCTCGATACGGTCTTCGATCCCACCGGCGCGGGCGATTGTTTTGCCGGCGGCTTCATGGGCTATCTGGCCGAACAGGGCGTGGATCCCAACTCGGGCAAGGCCGATCCGAAGGTGTTGGGGCGCGCGGTCGTCTACGGTTCGGTCATGGGCAGCTTCTGCTGTGAGCGCTTTGGCGTCGATCGGTTCCGCGACCTGACGCGCAAGGACATCGACAAACGCTTTGAAGAATTCCGGTCCTTTACGTCGTTCTAGGAAGAAGGCGGCGAAGCCCGCGCCATCGTCGCATGGCGGTGCCGCGGGCGTTCTGCTAGCCGCTGCCGCGCTGGCCGTTATTTCGGCCGCGGCCGCCTGGTTTCACCTAGCCAACGGATACACACTCTACTACGGCGATGCGCAGGCGCATCTGGCGATCGCCCGGCGCGTCCTCGATTCCCGGACTCCCGGCGCCTTTCAGATCGGAACGGTGTGGCTTCCCCTGCCCCACCTGGCCATGCTGCCGTTCGTTTCAAACGACGCGTATTGGCGCAGCGGCCTGGCGGGCGCGATTCCATCGGCGGCGGCGTTCGTGGTCGCGGGCGCATTTTTGTGGGCCGCGGCGCGGCGGCTCTTCCATTCGGGCGTGGCGGCATGGGCGGCGCTGCTCGCCTTTGCGCTCAATCCGAATCTGCTGTACCTGCAGTCGGCGCCGATGACGGAATCCTATCTGTTCGCCGCGCTCATGGCCCTGCTGTATGCGGCGGTCTGGTACAGGCAGTCGGGAAAGACGGCGGCGATCCTGCTGGCCGCCGCGGCTTCCAATGCCGCTTCGCTGACGCGCTACGAGGGCTGGTTCCTGATTCCTTTCGTAGCCCTGTATTTCGCCTATGCCCGGCGCGAGGACCGCTTCCGCGCGGCCTGCCTGTTTGCGATGCTGGCGATGCTGGCGCCAATCGCCTGGATTGCGCACAACCTCTGGTGGTACAGCGATCCACTCGAGTTCTATCGCGGGGAGTGGTCGGCGAAGGCGATCTACCAGCGCTCGCTCGACCAGGGCATGGAAAAGTATCCCGGCGACCATAACTGGTGGAAGGCGCTCACGCAATTTCGCGAGGCGGCGCGGCTGACGGCGGGCAACGTACTTTGGTACCTCGGCCTCGCGGGCGTCGTGGCCGCCGTCATCAAGCGTGCCTGGTGGGCGGCGGCGCTGCTGGCGATTCCACCGTTGTTCTACGTCCTCAGCATCTATTCCTCGGGCACTCCGATCTACGTGCCGCATCTTTGGCCGAGCAGTTACTACAACACCCGCTACGGATTGGCGATGCTGCCGCTGCTGGCGCTGGGGATCGGAGCGTTGGCCGCGCTCGCTCCCTTCAGGCTGCGCGGCGCGGTGGGGGCGGCGCTGGTGGTAGCCGTCAGCGTTCCGTGGCTGGCCTATCCGCGTCCGGACGCCTGGATCTGCTGGAAGGAATCGGAAGTCAATTCAAACGCGCGGCGGGCGTGGACGCGCGAAGCGGCGCAATACCTCAAGGCATATTACCGTCCGGGCGATGGCGTATTCTCGAGTTTCAGCGATGTGGTGGGCATCTACCGCGAGGCCGGTATTCCCCTTCGGGAAGTACTACACCAAGGCAACGAAGTGGCTTGGGACGGCGCCGCCGCGCGGCCCGATCTGCTGCTTCACGAAGGTTGGGCGGTGGCCATCGCCGGCGACCCGGTCTCCTCGGCCTTACAGAGCCGGCGCGGCGGGCGAAGGTATAAGTGTGTGAAAATGGTGTCGATTAAGGACGCGCCGGTAATCGAAATCTACCGCCGCACGAATGAGGATTCCTTTCACAAAAGCGCACGGCGCGAAGAATGATTTTCTTCTGACGTGGGCCAACGAGGCGCCCCGGGGCGACCTGCGGCAAGCAAGCATCGCCATCTGCGACCGCCACACGGGCATCGGAGCCGACGGGTGGATGCTGGTCAATGCCTCGCCTGGCGCGGCCGGGACCAACGGCTCCATTCGCTTATACAACTCCGACGGTTCCGACTCCGAGATTTCGGGCAACGGCACGCGCTGCGCCGCCGCCTTCCTGATGGATGCCGGGCTCGCCGGCGAGGAAGTCCGCATCGCGACCGGCGCCGGAACCAAAGTTCTAAGATTGAAGGCGCGAAACGGGCTCAATTTCCTATTTGAAATGAACATGGGCCGCCCTACGCTCAGGGAGGGCGACCTGCACTACCGGCTGCCCCTGGAGGATGGAACCCGCGAGGTGACGATTTTGAACGTCGGCAATCCGCAATGCGCCGTATTTGTCGACAGCTTCGATTTCGACTGGCGCAAGCTGGGCAAACAATTGGAATGGCATCCGCACTTTCCCAACCGCACCAACGTGTCGTTCGTGCGGCCGGTGGACGATCATTCGATTGAAGTCAGAATCTGGGAGCGGGGCGCCGGGGAAACGATGAGTTCGGGAACAGGTTCGACGGGCGCGGCAGCCGCGGCGGTTTTGCGCGGTCTGGCCAGCAGTCCGGTGGTGGTACACACGCCGGCCGGCCCGCTGCCCATTCGCTGGGAGGAAGATCTCTTCCTTACCGGCCCGGCCGAGATCGTGGCCGGGGGCGAATTTTACTGGGAGTCGGCAAATTCATAAATTCGGTTTGGAGCAAGAGCCTAGAAAGCTCGCAGAAGGAGACAATCTGTGTTGGCTGAGCAGCTAAAGAAGAAATTGAAAGACCGGACCGCGGAGGTTGGCGTCATCGGATTGGGCTACGTCGGTTTGCCCCTTGCGGTGGAATTCGCCAAGGCCGGTTTCAAAGTAACGGGCATCGACGTTCAGCAAAGCAAGGTCGATCAGATCAACAAGGGCATTTCTTATATTCAGGACGTCCCGACTTCGGAAGTGGCGGAACTGGTCAAATCCGGCCATCTGAAGGCGACGACGGACTTCGCCATCGTCAAAAAGCTCGACACGTTGAACATCGCCGTGCCGACTCCGCTGCGCAAGACCAAGGACCCCGACATGAGCTTCGTCGTGTCGGCCTGCCAGGAAGTGGCCAAGTACGCGCATCCGGGCCTGCTGGTGATTCTCGAATCCACCACCTATCCGGGCACCACCAGCGAACTGGTGCTGCCGATGATCGAAAAGCCAACCCTGAAAGTGGGCAAGGACTTCTTCCTCTGTTTCTCACCGGAACGCGTCGACCCGGGCAACCCGAAATTCAACACCCTGAACATCCCGAAAGTGGTGGGTGGCATCACTCCGGCCTGCACCGAAGTGGGCGCGACCTTCTACTCGCAGGCGCTGCAGACGGTGGTGCCGGTGAGTTCCACGCAGGTGGCCGAAATGGTCAAGCTGCTGGAGAA
Source organism: uncultured Acidobacteriota bacterium (assembly GCA_902826685.1). Taxonomy (GTDB): domain Bacteria; phylum Acidobacteriota; class Terriglobia; order Bryobacterales; family Bryobacteraceae; genus CADEFT01. Next base: position 53,239 of record CADEFT010000014.1, on the reverse strand, counting down.
CACCTTCCGCATGATCAACATCGGCCTGGTGAACGAACTGGCCATGATGTGCGACCGCATCAACGTCAATGTGTGGGAAGTGATCGAAGCGGCGGCCACCAAGCCGTTCGGCTTCATGCCCTTCTTCCCCGGCCCTGGCCTGGGCGGCCATTGCATTCCGATCGATCCGTTCTATCTTTCCTGGAAGACCAAGCAGGCGGGCATCGAAGCGCGGTTCATCGAGTTGGCTGGATACATCAACGGGCAGATGCCGCACTTTGCCGTGGACAAGGTGCAGCATGCGCTCAACGAAAAATCCAAGTCTCTCAAGGGTTCGAAGGTACACGTGATGGGCGTGGCCTATAAGCGCGACATCGACGACGTGCGGGAATCACCGGCTCTCGACATCATGCATCTGCTTGAAAAGCGCGGCGCCAAGGTCACCTACTCGGATCCCTACATTCCGGCCATCAATTTCGAAGGGGTCGCAAAGAAAGCTTCGAATTGGAAGACGGCGGTGCCGAAGTCCGATTGCGTGCTGATCGTCACCGATCACACCGGAGTGGACTATAAGGCGCTGCTTGAGGCGGCTCCGCTCATTGTGGATACGCGCAACGCGATGAAGAAGTTCAAGTCGAGCAAGATCGTCCGGCTCTAAGCCGGTTAGACGGCGGCGGCAAGCACTTCACCCGGGGAAGGCTTGCCGCGCTTTCCGTATCGAATCGCGCCATCCTTGCCAATCAGGTAGACCGTGCGCTTCACCGCCAGGCCATGCGTGTGATAGAGCATCCCCACGCGCTGTCCGGCATCGACCAACAGCGGAAACGGAAACTGGTATTTCTCGCGGAACTTGCGGTGGCGCTCCGCGCTCCAGGGGTTCACTCCATAGACGGCGATGTTGCCCTTTTTGGCCGCTTCCCAGGTATCGCGAAATTCGCATAGCTGCTTGGTGCAGACGTGCGTGTCGTCGCCTGGATACCAGATCAGCACCACGTTGCGTCCGCGGTGCGCCGACAGCGAGACGGCATTTCCTTTCTCATCGGGCAGGGTGAAATCCGGAGCCGGGGAGCCTACAGGCAGCGGATCGCTGAAGAGCCAGGAAAGCAGATCGGGCATCAATCAGCATGGTAGCTTGGCGTTACGGGCAGACGTATTGCGGCACGGACCCGAGCGCCCGCCCCCTGGGAAGATATTCGGTCCGTCTGCCGTCCGTAAGGGTCAACTTGACGGGCTTGCCCGTATCGTTCCAGTGAATCGACATTCCTCTGACGCGGTCCCCTTCCCGCAGGCCGGCACGCTCGGCCTCGCTTCCGGCGGCGAGCGCCTTCACGCGGTTGGTCTCAAGTAGCGCGGCGCGATCCATGCCGAGGTCGAACTCGTACATTGCCACCATGCGCGGCTCCGCGCAAATGGCTCGCAGCTTCGGCGGCGTCTCGATCGGGCCGCCATCGAGAGCGGCCCGCAGCCGTTGCATCGTACCGGCATTGGCGTAGCGCGCGATCGCGGCCAGGATTCGTTCATTCGACAGATCGGGATGCTTGCGGCGGCCCTCGTAAAGATCGCGCATCACCGAATCCAATGAAAACTTGCCAGAGGAGCGCCGGCGGATCTCGAAGTCGAGCCATAAAGCGATCGCCGCCCCTCGTTCATAGGGAGACCGGGACTGCTCGCGGACGATGCGATTGACCGGCTCAAGATACGCGGCGGTCCCGATCAGGTTGTTCTGCCACAGCAGAAGGTCCTGATAGAAAGTGGTGAAGCCTTCGGTGAACCATTTAATGCTCTGCTCATGGCGGATGCGCCCCAACTTCAGCGGGTTCCAGGCGTGAAAAGTCTCATGAGAAATCAACGAAAGCAGGCCGTCCGAAAACGGAGCGTCCGAGGAGGTGTAGAGGTTGAAGGCGTTGGTGAATCCGCTGCCTCCGCTGCTGGACTGGCCGGGGGCGAACGGAGAAAGCGTGACAAGGAAGTAGGGAACGTTGGGGTCGCGCCAGAAGTGGCGCTGCAGCAGAATCAACTTTTCGATCTTCCCGGCGGCTTCCGCATCGGAGAACGCGAACGGGCCGCGAAGCGCGAGGACCAACTCGCCATTGCCCACCTTCGACCGCAGCAGGCGGAAGTCGCCCGCGGCGAACATGGCGTTTTGAACCTCGTTCCAGGCGCCGCGGAATCTTTGGCGAATCGGCTCGCCGTTACTCACGGCCGCGCCGAAGCTTGTGGCCAGCGTCCATCCGGCGGGCAGCCGCCATTCGAACGTACAATCCACCCGCTGCGCTAAGTCCAGTTTCGGGTGCACGATCGCATTCGCCGTGTTGATCTCAAAGTGAGAAGCATCCACGTGAGGCCGATGGCGGACGCTCTCCCGCGAATCTCCCTGCCAATCCTGAATCAGTTCGTAGGCGAGACGCGCACGGCCTTTGGCGGGCGTGAGGCGCATGGCCGCGATTCCGCGTTCGAGGCCGGCGGCTTCGCCTGAGGCGCTCGGAAGAACCAGATCCGTCTCCTCGCGCACGCCTTCAAGCAGAACCGCGACGCGCAGCTTTCCTGCCTCGGGAGTGAACACATAGTGCAGGCGCGATGCCGGCTCGGCGAAACCAACCGCCGGCAGCAGCAGCCCCACCCATAGGTTCACGTCTAAAAAAAGAACCGCAAGCCAAACTGCATCTGCAGCGGATTGCCGATCTGTGAGTTGTTCGGATCGTAGCTGCCATCGGCCTGAAACACCCGCATGAACTGAGTATTGATCGCCGCCATGGATCCGTTGGGCTGCAGCCCGGCGCCATACACCATGTTGTTGCCGCCGATGATCACGTTGTCGCGATTGAACAGGTTGAAGAACTCGGCCGAGAACTGAACGCGGCGCGTCTCGCCGAGCTTGAAGCCCTTCATGACGCGGAAATCGGTGCGGGCGAAATTGCGGTTGCGGAAGCTGTTGCGCAGGAACGGACGGCCTGGGGCGGTGTAAGGCCGGTCGTTGTTGTTGCCGTCGCCGTTCACATCGGTGCCCACGCGAGGCGAGAACGGCAGGCCCGAATTGGCGCGGCTGATGCCCGACACTTCAAACCCGAGCGGCAATTGGTAGACGGCGTTGGCCGTGAACTGATGGCGAATATCCTGGCTTGAGTAGTTGTACTCATCGCGCAAATTGAAACTGTTGGCGTATTCAAAGCCGCCGGCGTCGCGCTCGGAGTCGGCGTCCGAATAGTTATGCGCCATCGTGTAAAAGCCCGAGAACTGGAGCTTCTTGGTGCGATACTGCGCCTGGAACGTGACGGCGTGGTACATGCCGCGCGCTGAGCTGTCGCGCACCGTGATCTGGTTCAGGGTCCGCACCCCGACGCGCTGCAGGCCCGTGAACATCGGCCGCTGCGATTGATCGGCGGGGTTGAGGAACGGAATACCCAGGTTGTAATTGCGGTTGCGCAGCAGATGCACGGTGTTGACGTAGTTGAACTGCACCCCCGCCACGAAGTTCGAAAACAGTTCGGTGTCAAAGCCGATACCGGATTGGAAGGAGCGTGGATTGACGAAATCGTCGGCGTTCAGCGTCAGGCTTGCGCCGTTGAAAGGATTGGGCGCCGCGCCGCCGCCGAGCCAGATCGTCGCCGCGCGCTGCACGGTTTCAAGCGGGATGATCGGCAGATTGCCGATGGAGGCCGAATTCAGGTTTACACCGGCCTGCAGGAAAGCGTTGTAGATGGTGGGGCGCGTGGCGTCGGCGCCGAACTGGATGGAAACGTCGCCCGGCGGCGTGCGGAAATTGTTAGTGCCGCCGGAGAATACGATCAGCGGAGTGGCGGCATAGAAGATCCCCGTGTGGCCGCGAACCACGGTGCGATGGCTGTTGCCGAAAGGCGTCCAGGCAAAGCCGAAGCGCGGCATGATCTGCCTGGTCGCATCCTTCATCACCGCTGGATTCAGACGCGTGCCCAGCGGGAACAACGCCGAAGTGACGGAATTGAGCAGTTCCGTGTTGTTGGCCACCGGCGTCGGATTGAACTGCCCTTCCCAGCGCAGACCGAAATCGAGAGTGAGCTTGCCGTTCACGCGGAAACTATCCTGCCCGAAGAAAGCCAACTGGCTCAACCCGTAGTCGGCGATCAGATTGCCGATCTGGCGGGTGTAGGAGGCCGCCGTGTTATCGAAGCGGTTCCCTCCGTTCGACCCGTTGCCGCCAAGCAGTTGCGCCACCGTCTGCGCGTTCGATACCACGGTGTTGAACAGGCCGAATTGATTGAAGCCGAACGCCTGCACCGTGCCGATGCGGCTGAAATCGACGCCCGCCTTCAGCGTGTGCCGGCCGCGAATCATCGAAAGCGAGTCGGTGAGCTGCCAGCGCTGGTCGTCTTGAGTGGTGGGAAGAAAGTTACGCGCCCCGAAGGCCCCGATGAACGTGGTAACGGAGGGGGTGTTGGAATTGGCCAGTCGCGGACGGACTTCGTAGGTGCCGCTGAAGCGCAGATCGTTCACGGTGGTGGGCGAGACCAGGTGCGTGTACTGCATCGTGCCGTTGTGGATGCGGTCTTTCTCGATGCCTTCGTTGCTGAGCGCCGCCTGATTGAATGGGTTGGTCGCGCCGCCGGTGGTGGCGGCATTATTCTCCACCGAATCGGAGAACCCGTAGCGCGCGGTGAAGCGATGGCCTTTGGAGAACTGGTAGTCGGCGCGGCCGAACAGCGCCGACGCTTTGTTGTCCTGTGTGAAAGGCTTCTCTTCGCCGCGATAAAAGTCGATGGTGGGCTGCGTCAGCGCGCTGGCGGTAACGTTGGCCAACTGCGGAAACACGACGCGGCGAGGGATGTTGGCGCGCTGGTGCTCGACGGCCGTGAACCAGAAGAGGCGGTCCTTGATGGCGGGTCCGCCGGCGGCGCCGCCAAACTGCTGCAGCGATTCGGAAGGCGTCACGCGCTCAAACAATCCACTCACCGGATTCCGCACGGGAATGGGACTTTGTCTGCTGAACTTCCGGTTGCGGTTCTGGTAAAAAGCCTCGCCGTGGATCTGGTTCGATCCGCTCTTGGTGATGGTGTTCATCACGCCGCCGGTGGACCGGCCGTATTCGGCCGCGTACCCGCTGGTAACGACCTGAAATTCCTGAATGGCGCTTTGAGGCACCGTGATGATGGAGTTCGAACGTTCGCCGCCGCGGATACCGCCGAAGAAGGGCTGCGTGTAGTCGGATCCGTCGAGCATGACATTGGAGTAAATGGCGCGTTGCCCGGCAAACGACAATTGGCCGCGCGTGCCGTCGTTGGCCTGCACGCTGGGTGTGAGCACCGCGAAATCCTGGAAGCGCCTGCCGTTGATGGGCAGGTTGGTAATCGCCGTCGAGTTCACCACCGCCGAAGGCGCCGGCAGCGCGACATTGATCATCGTATCGGCGACTTCCACCTGCGTCGTCACGGCCTGAACCTGCAGCACGATATCCAAGCCGACCGAGGAGCCGACGCTAACCACCACCCCGGAGACGGTGTTCGGCGCGAGGCCCGACGATTGCGCCACGATTTCGTAAGTGCCGGGATCGAGTTGCAGCGCGCGGTACTGGCCTGAGTCATTGGTGGTCAACTCCCGAACGAGCCCGGTCGCGCGGTTGGTAATTTTGACGTTCGCACTGGGAACGGCGGCCTGGTTGGCGTCGTATACGGTGCCGACGATTTGCCCTCGATTCGCGTCGGCCTGGCCGTAAAGCCATCCAACGGCGCTAAGAAACACGGGAAGTAGGCGGAAGATCTGTCTCACTGCAAGCCCCTTGAACTTGGTATCCAGACGTGGGAGAGATGGTGGCGAAATACCATCATAGATGAAAGGCCATGACAAAGGCATGACAATCGCGCCAACGTTTTTTCGGCGTGATGTTTCAACCGGTTGAATGGCCGCCTCCGCCCGGCGCGGGCTTTCGATCCCTACCATCCGAGGCGGAGGTTCCCGATTCCATGCCCGCCCACGATTCAAAGAGGACGCTGCGGATTCTGAAGACGCCGCTGGCGCTGCTGATCCGTTATCTGGCCGGCGGGTTCATCAGGTTCGCTCCGCAAGGCGTTTCCCGCCGCCGGACTCCGGCGGCTTGCGAAAATAGAAGGCATGGATGACGCCGCCAGGGAACGCTATTCGCGCCAGATCCTCTTTGCCGGATTGGGCGAGGAAGGACAACGGCGGCTGATGGCGTCGCGGGCGGCGGTGGTGGGATGCGGCGCTCTCGGCAGCTTTCACGCCGGTGCCCTGGCGCGCGCCGGAGTGGGACGGCTGACCCTGATCGACCGCGACTATGTGGAATCGAGCAACCTGCAACGGCAGTGGCTTTACACCGAAGCGGATGCAGCCGAATCATTACCGAAAGCGGTGGCGGCGGCAAGGCGGATCGGCGAAATCAACGCCATGGTGGCGGTGAAAGCCGAAGTGGCCGATCTGACTCCGGCGAATATCGACGATCTGCTAGGCGGAGTGGACATCATCCTCGACGGAACGGATAACTTCGAGGCGCGCTATCTGATGAACGACTTCGCGGTCAAGCACGGCATTCCCTGGATCTACGGCGCGGCCGTGGGCAGCTATGGATTGGCGATGCCCATTGTGCCCGGTGAGACGTGCTGTTTGAAGTGCGTCTATCCGGAACCGCCTTCGGGCGCGCAGCCGACCTGCGAAACCGCCGGCGTCCTCAATACGGTGACGGCGGTGATCGCTTCCTGGCAGGTAAGCCTGGCCTATCGGATCCTCGCCGGCCAGACGGCCGAGGTGGCGCGAACCATCACCACGATGGATGTGTGGACCGGCGCCATCCGCCAGATCGCGCAGCCCCAGCGTCAGCCCGATTGCCCGGCTTGCGGGCTGCGCCAGTTCGATCATCTGGAAGGAAAGCGGCGCGCGCCGATCAGCCTGTGCGGACGCAACGCGGTGCAGATTCATGAGCGGGCGCGGCCGCTCGATCTGGCCGGGCTCGAAGCGCGCCTGAACCGGCTGGGCGCGGTGCGCCGCAACGAATTCGCCCTGCGTTTCTTTCTGCCGCCGCACGAGATGACGATTTTTCCCGACGGCCGCGCGATCATCAAAGGCACCACCGACATCGGCCTGGCACGCAGCCTTTACGCGCGCTACGTCGGAAACTGACGGTGCCGGCGAACGGCACTGCTATTCTGGATGCAGACTCATGAGGCGCGCCCGCCCTCTCTTCCTGTTAGCCATCGTGGGAATTTTTTCTTACCTCGGCTACACCTACCGGCTGCGGCTGGAAGAACTACGCAAGAACGCGCCGGATCCACCGGCGAAACTGCCCGCCACCATCGGCGCCGAGCTTGAAGACTGGCATTGGGAAAAGAGCGCCGGCAATGGACCCGCCGTAAATGTGCGCGCGAAAAACATGCGCCACAACCAGGAAAAAAACCTCTTCGAGCTCGAACACATGGACTTGAAGATCTTCCATAAGGATGGCAAGACCTTCGATCACGTCCTTTCCGACCGCGCCGATTTCAACCTCCGCGACAGCCAGCTTTTCGTCGATGGCGACGCCACCATTACGCTTGGCCTCGCCGAAGGGCAGGAGCCGAAACCCGGCCGCATCATCCATATCAAGGCTTCGGGCGTGAAGCTGGACGCCAAGGCCGGCAAGGCCGAAACGGACCGTGCGGTCGAGTTCGCCTTCGATCGCGGCGACGGCAAAGCCACCGGCGCCGTATACGATTCCGGCACGCGGGAATTGCAACTGAAAAGCAACGCCTCGCTGGTGTGGAAAGACAACGGCCCCGTGCCGCGTCCGATGAAGGTGGAAGCCGGGCAGATCACCTACAAGGAAACCGAATCGAAGGTATACCTGACGCCGTGGTCGAAGTTCGCCCGCGGCACGATGACGCTTGAAGGAGCGGCGGCAACGGTGACGCTCGACCCGCACGGCGTGCGGCTGGTCGAGACCACCGGCGCCAAGGGCGGGCAGAACGATCCGGCGCGCCAATTGGAGTACGCGGCCGATCAACTGGTGATGAACCTTTCCGAGAAGAGCGAAGTGGAGAAGATCCATGGGGAGGGTAACGCGCGCCTGATCGCCAGTTCCGCAAAGGGCATCACCGAGGCCCGCACCCGTACGGTGGATCTGGAGTTCGACGCCTCCCAAGGGGACAGCATTCTGAAGCGGGCGCTCGCCACAGGACAAAGTGTGGTGGAATCGAAGCCGGTGCCTGGCAACGACCGGGCGGAGACGCGTGTGCTGCGCAGCGAGGTGATCGAAGTGCGCATGCGTGAGGGCGGCAAGGAAATCGCCGCGCTCGATACGCAGAGTCCCGGCGTGCTGGAGTTTCTGCCCAATCGTCCCGGCCAGCGCAAAAGACGCGTGGAAGGCGACCGCTTCCATGTCGCCTACGGCAGCGAGAATCGTTTGGAGTCGTTCCGCACCAGCCAGGCTTCGACGCGCACCGAAAACGAGCCGCGCAAGGGCAAGCCGCAGCCTCCTGCTCTCACCTGGAGCAAGGAAATGGAAGCGCGGTTCGCGCCCGAATCGGGCGAGATGACGCGGCTCGAACAATGGGGCGACTTCCGCTATGAAGAAGGCGAGCGGAAAGCGCGCGCCGGACGCGGCATCCTCGATCAGGGCGCCAATGAGATAACGCTGGTCGACGCCGCGCGCGTTTCCGATAACACCGGATCGACAGCCGCGGATCGGATCTACCTCGACCAGAAGACCGAGGACTTTCGCGCCGAAGGAAACGTTTCTTCAAGCCGCCTGCCCGATCGGAAGGGCGGAGGCGCGGCCATGCTGGCGAAAGACGAGGCCTTGCAGGCGCGCGCTCAGAAGATGACCACGACCGGCGGACGCGCGCTGGTGGTGTATGAGGGCGGCGCGGTGTTGTGGCAAGGCTCCAGCCGCCTGGAAGCGGACCGCATCGAGATCGACCGCGCCAATTCGGTTCTGAAGGCCGACGGCAAAGTCAGCAGCCAGTTACTCGAAAAGGCGAAGGCCGCCGATGCCAGGAAAGCCCCGGCGGCGCCCGTGTTCACGGTCATCCGCGCGCCGTCGATGGTCTATTACGACAAGGAAAGGCTGGCGCACTACACCGGCGGCGTGACGCTGAAGCGGGCGGCGCTCGACGTGACGGCCCGCGAGATCCGCGCCTATCTCAAGGAGTCGAAAGACAACGATTCGAGTCTCGACAAGGCGGTGGCCGACGGCGCGGTGGTTATCGTATCGGTGGCCGCCGACCGCACCCGGCGCGGACGGTCCGAACATGCCGAATATTACGCCGAGGAAGGCAAGGTTCTGCTCGAACAGGGCCAGCCGTCGCTTGAAGACAACGTGCGCGGCGACACGCGCGGCAATCAATTGATCTACTACGCCAACGATGATAGGCTGCTTGTAAACGGGGTGCCTTCACAACCGGCAGTCAGCAAGGTACGCCGCAAGCATTGATGCGCATTCTCCAGACCGCGGAAATCTCCAAAACTTATCGTGGCCGTAAAGTCGTGGACGGAGTGTCGCTGTCGGTGACCCAGGGTGAGGTAGTGGGCCTGCTGGGCCCGAACGGCGCGGGCAAGACGACATCGTTCTACATGATCGTCGGCCTCATCAGTCCCGATTCGGGAAAAGTGATGCTCGACGAGCAGAACATCACCGATCAGCCCATGTATGAGCGGGCGCGGCGCGGCGTCAGTTATCTGCCGCAGGAAGCTTCGGTCTTCCGGCGCCTGACGGTGGAAGAGAATCTGCTCGCGATCCTTGAAACCATGCATCTTTCGGCGGCCGAAAGGCGCGCCCGCGTGACAAGGCTGGTGGAGATGATGGGACTGGAAAAAGTCCGCCACAGCAAAGGGTATATGCTATCGGGCGGCGAGCGAAGGCGCGTGGAGATCGCACGGTCGCTGGTGATTGAGCCCAATTTCCTGCTGCTCGACGAACCGTTCTCCGGCATCGACCCGATTCAGGTGCTGGAGCTGCAGCGCATCGTCTTCGACCTCAAGCGGACGGGCATCGGCATCCTGATCACCGATCACAACGTGCGCGAGACGCTGGCGGTGACCGATCGCGCCTATATCATCAACAACGGCCGCATCTTCCGCGCCGGCACGCCGGAGGCGCTGGGCCGCGATCCGGAAGTGAAGCAGGTTTACCTGGGCGAGTCGTTCGAGCTGTGAACCCGATGAGCAACTATCTTTGGGTGGCGCTTGGAAGTGCGCTGGGCGGCATGGCGCGGTTCTACATCGGATCGCACATGGGCCCGATGCAATACTTCCCCTGGGCGACGTTTATGATTAACGCTCTTGGGTCCTTCGTAATCGGCTATGCCTCGCACTGGTCGCATATCGGCCCGGTACGATTCCTGGTGATGGTGGGCCTGTGCGGCGGGTTCACCACCTTCTCCTCATTCAGCCTCGAGAACCTCACGCTTCTGCGTGAGGGCGAGGTGGCGCGCGCGGCCGCCTATATTGGCGGTTCGGTGATCGTTTGCCTGGCCGCCGTGTGGATCGGCTTCAGCGCCGCCCGCTGGCAGCAGCCGTAGCTCCGGCGTCTTCAGCAACGCCAGATCGCCCTCCGCCAGTTCCTTCTCCAGGTACAGCGCCGCCTCTTCCGCCGATTCGAAGAAGACCGCCAGCGGCGCGGGCATGCCCGCTTCCACCGCGGCCTGCGCCGCCAGTTGCGATCCGGGACCGGCAAAGAGCGCCAGGTCGCAGGTTTGGGCGGCCTGCTGTCCCAGATGACGCGCTCTTTGCTCGAGGGAAAGCGTGGGATCGTCAAAATCGCCCAGTAGCGCCACACGCCGGCCGGCCCGGGCCGTCCCCAACCAGGCCAGCGCGGCGTCGAGACTCAGCCTCGACGACGAGTATTCATCCCGCAAAAGCGTCGCGCCCGGCGGGAGCAGCACCGGCTGCATGCGCGCGGCAAGCGGCGCGACTTTCCCGATGGCGCCGGCCGCGCGGTCAAGCGGCATGCCGCAGTTGACGGCGGTGGCGATAGCGGCCGCCACCGCGTTCGCCCAATGCGCCCCCACCAGATTGGTCTGCACGTCCGCCGAGCGTAAGCCGCTGGTGATGCGAAACGACAGCCGCTTGGGCCAGGCGCTCTGGATCTTCGAAATACGGAAGTTGCATCGTTCCGACTGGCCGAAGGTCACCACTTTGTAGCGTCCGCGGTCGACCATGGACATCACCCGGATATCGTCACCGTCGAGAATCAGCAGTCCATCCGGATGCAGGTGGCGGGTCACCGCCCAGTGTTCGACGGCGAATGCCTCGCGCTCGGCCTGGCCGGGTGGAGCCGAGGGCCGCCATCCCAGAATGACGGCCACATCGGGCCGCAGGATGGCGGAGTGCCGTTCCATGTCGCCTTTGTGGAACAGGGCGGCCTCCACGACGGCGACCTGGCGTCTCTGTTTCGCCCGCAGCATCGCCTTGGCCGTGCGTCCGGGGCTGTCGTGCCCGCCCGAAGAGAGGGTCACCGCGTGGTCGCGGCCGAGAATCGCCGCCAGGCAGTGAGCGGCCATCGTCTTTCCCGCTCCGCCGGAGACCGCGATTACTTCGGTTTGCAACAACGACCGCCGCCATTGAATGGCGGTTCTCCGAACAACGGATTGGACGATCGACCCCGTCAACCGTACCGTCGGAATCTTGTTTCCAAACAACATACGATCCGTGCTTGCTACTACCATAGCGCACGGAAAGAACGTGTTAACATCCTCACCATGCCAAGCCGCCGCCAGTTTGTGGGAGCATTCACGGCCGCCTCCTACCAGCGCATTCAAGGCGCCAACGACCGCGTGGGAGTGGGCTTCATCGGGTACGGTCTCATCGGCCGCCAGCACGTATTCGATTTCAAGAATCAGAAGGACGTCAACCCCGCCGCGATGTGCGAAACCCATCAGCCCCGGCTTGAGGAAGGCCTGAAGGAACTGGGGCCGCAGGCAAAAGGTTACGGCGACTTCCGCAAGATGCTCGAGTCCAGAGACATCGACGCCGTGGTGGTTTCCACGCCAGACCACTGGCACGCCCTGATGACCATTCTGGCCTGCGCCGCCGGCAAGGACGTGTATGTAGAGAAGCCGTTGAACCTGTTCATCGACGAAGGGAAATGGATGGTGGCGGCGGCGCGCAAATTCAACCGTGTGGTGCAGGTGGGTACGCAGCAGCGCTCCGGCCGGCATTATCAGAAGGCGCGCGACCTGATGCGGCAGGGTTACATCGGCAAGATCCACAGCGTGCGCATGTCGGCTTACCGCAACATCATGCCGGGCTTTGGCAACTACCGGGAAGCGGCGCCGCCAAGCGATCTCGACTACCAGATGTGGCTGGGACCGGCACCGGAACGGCCTTATCACCAGATGCGGTCGCTCTATCATTTCCGCTGGTTCTGGGATTACTCGGGCGGCCAGATGACGAACCTCGGCGCGCATTCGATTGACATCGTGCAGTGGGCGTTGGGCGTGAGGGGACCGAAATCGGTATCGTCCACCGGGGGGCGCCTGGCGCTGACCGACGACGGCGAGACTCCCGATACGCAGGACGCGCTGTTCGATTATCCCGGCTTCACGGCGGTTTGGTCGCATCGGGAAGCGGCGGCCGGGCGCGGCGCGGGACCCGGCGGCGGATTCGAGTTTCTGGGCACCAAGGGGTCGCTCATCATGGGGCGCGCCGGGTTCGAGATCCGGCCGGAAATGAAGATCGATCCCAATAACGCGGTGCCACAGTTCCGCGGCCATTCGAGCGGCGGCGTGAACCGGTCCGATGTCAAACCCACGCCTTATATCGAAGCGGTGCAGGAGAAGGGTTCCGGCGAAGAGCAGTTCGATCTGCACGTGCGGAACTTCCTCGACTGCATCAAGTCGCGGCAGCGTCCCATCGCCGATGTGCAGGACGGCCACCAGGTGACCACTGCCTGCCACCTGGCGAATCTATCGCTGCGGCTGGGCGGGCGGCGGCTGGTGTGGGACGCCGAAAAGGAAGAGATCACCGGCGACAAGGAAGCCGCGGCGATGATGCGGCGGCCCTATCGCAAGCCGTGGGACAAGGTGCTGGAGGATTTGAAGCTCGGATAGTGAGTGTCCGCGAGCGGGCACGCGGTCCCAATAGCGGACGGTTGCGGGAACGGAAAGGCGCTCCCCGGCGCCCGTGCGTTTGGCGCCCGGTTTGCTCAACCGGTGCCGGAGGTGAGCGATGCACCAGCGTTTCTCGATGAGCCGCCGCGCGTGCCTGGCGGCATTGGCGGGCGCGCCGGGGCTGAGCGGTCAGAGCCGGCCGTCGTGGCCACAGTGGGGCGGGCCGAATCGCGACTTCACCATCACCGGGTCGGCGCCGCTCAAATCGTCATGGCCCGCGGCCGGGCCCAAAATCGTCTGGAAGCGCGAACTGGGCGATGGCTACAGTTCCGTTTCCGTCGACGGCGGCGTTCTCTACACGATGTACAAACGCGGCCGCGACGAGATGACCATGGCGGCGGACGCGGCCACCGGGAAAACCCTCTGGGAGTACGGCACGCCTTCCTCCTTCCAAAGCGCCTACCAGGAGCCGGGCAACGGCCCCTACGCGACGCCGCTGGTCCTGGCCGGCGGCATCGTGACCGCGGGCGTAACGGGCCGCATCGAATGCCGCGCGCGAAAGGACGGCGCCCTGCTATGGAAGCAGGATCTGTGGACGCAGCATGGCGGCACACGCCTCGACTACGGCTATTCGTCGAGCCCGCTCGCCTGGCGCGACCTGATCGTCGTGCCTTGCGGCGGCCAGGGAAAGTCGGTGCTGGCGCTGCGCCAGAGCGACGGGTCGATCGCCTGGAACAAACTGAACTATCCGAACGTGTACTCCTCGCCCCTGCCGATCCGGGTGGGCGGGCTGGACCAACTGGTGCAGTTGATGGATGGATTCGTGATCGGCCTCAACCCGGTCAACGGCGATCTGCAATGGAGCGTGCCGTTCAAAGCTCAATACAGCATCGCCGTGGCGTCGCCGGTCTGGACCGGCGAATTCCTGTTCCTTTCCGCCGAGTATGACGCGGGCGCCAAGGTCATCCGGCTGGAGCGTGCCGGAGCCGGCGTAAAGGCCACCGAGGTCTGGACTTCGAACCGGCTGCGGCTGCATCACGGCAACGCCATTCCGATCGACGGCACTCTTTATTTTTCGAGTGGCGGCAAGGGCTCGGTAGCGTTGCTGTCGGCCGTGGACATCGCCACCGGCAAGATCCACTGGCAGCAGCGGGCTATCTCGAAAGCTTCCTTCGTATGGGCGGACGGCAAGCTGATTACGCTCGACCAGGAGGGAACGCTGATGCTGGCTGAGCCCTCGCCCGCCGAATTCAAGATTCTGGCGAAGGCGCCGCTGTTGACCGGCACCGCCTGGACGCCGCCGTCGCTGGCGGGAACGCGGCTCTATTTGCGCGACCGGCGGTCCTTGATGGCGGTGGAACTGGGCTAAGCGAAGCGGTGCTTGGCCGCTCTCTCGTCCCAGAGCACTTTCTTGTTATTGCGGAACGATAGCGTCGCCATGTGGCCGGAGATGGCCGCTTCCTGTCCCACCTGAATCGGAGCGATCAGCTTCTCCTTGCCCTTGATCGATTCGAGCCAGTTGCGGATATGCGCCTCGACGGCCAGGTTGTCGTTGCCCGGCAGTTCGATCTTCATCTCCTTGCGCGCGCTCACCGCGGCCGGAGTGCGCGGCCCGTAGCTTTCGGGCGTGAAGGTGAGGATCTGGCGGTTCAGCACCTCGATGGTGCCTTCATTGCCCATGAATTGCTCCCCGTAGCCGTATCTCACGTTGCCGAAGTAGCAGGAGTAATTGATGTGGAATTTATCCGGATACTCGTAGACGGCGCTGAAAGTATCGGGCACTTCGCGGTCGTCGGTACCTTCGGACCAGCGATAGACGCCGCCCGAAGCCACGCAGCTTGAAGGCACACGCTTGCCGCAGACGAAGTTGGTGATGTCGGTCTGGTGCACCAGCAGGTCGGTGGAAATGCCGCCCGAGTAATCCCAATACAGCCGCCACTGATAGTAGCGTTCTTTGTTGAAGGGCCGCTTTTTGGCCTGCCCGAGGAACTTATCCCAATCCGTATTCTGCTCGCTCGCGTCGGCGGGAATGTTGTAGCGCCAGGCGGGATTATCCGGCGCCGAGTTGCGATACCAGAAAGCGCGCACATAGTGGATGTCGCCGATCATGCCCTGGGCGACCATCTCCTTGGCCTTCTGATAGAGCGTGTTGCTGCGATTCTGCGTGCCCACCTGCAGCACGCGATTCGATTTCGCGGCCATGTGCTGGATCTCGAAGCCTTCCTCGATGGTGTGGGCCACCGGCTTTTCGAGATAGATGTGTTTGTTGGCCTTGAGCGCGGCAATCGCCATCGGGTGATGCAGGTGCTCGGGCGTGGCGATCACCACGGCGTCAATCGACTTGTCGGCCAGCAACTCGCGGTAGTCTTTGAACGTCTTGGGCGAATTGCCGCCCATGGTCTGGATGCGGTCCTTGCCGCGGGCCAGGTTGCCATCGTAGGTGTCGCAGGTGGCCACCACCTTGAAACCCTTGCTGCCTTTGTAGGCACGCTCCATCAGGTAGTAGCCGCGTCCGCCCGTGCCGATCCAGGCGACCTGCAGTTCACTGTTCGGGTTCTGGGCCGAAAGAACGGCGGGCGCCATGGCGGCGGCGGAAGCGCTTACGAATCGGCGGCGGGAAACGTCTTCTGACATGGATAGCCGGCTCCTTGTTGCGAAGGAATCTGACCCTTCAGAATACCATCGCCACCGGGCCGGGCTTATTCCGCCGGATCGGGCGGAACGAAGAGGGCGCGCAGGCCGGAATCGGCCACTTCCACCAGCCACAGCGGAGCGCTCGAAACCTCGTTCAACCGGAAGATGCCCTGGCTAATGCGCGATACGGCCGAAAGCTCGCAGGGGCAATCCACCTGGCGGCGGTCCCCGCCGTCGAGCGCTAATTCGATGACCGAAGCGCTGTCGCCATCGGCGATCAGCACGCGCTTGCCATCCGCGGTCGACGAGATCGCCTTGACCGAAGCGGACTCGTAGAGCACGCCGGCAATGGAGTTCGAGGCGATGCGCACGACGCCCGAAGCGGTCGCAGCCAACAGGTCGTGGGAATTCTCAAGAAACGCCGCCGAACGCACTTCCATTGGATCGGGCAGGGCGGCGAAGTTGCCGTTGGCGTCGATCAGAATCAGCGACTTCGTTTCCGGGAACGCCGCGGCCACCAGTGCGCCGTCGTCGGATATCGAGACCAGCGGCGGCACGCCATCGGTCGACAGATCCACTTTGCGGGCCACCTGCGGATTCAGCGGCAATCCGGTCAGCACCAACAACTGCTTGGGCTCGGCGTAGAGTACGGCGGCCGCGGTGCCGCGCGGGCTCAGGACGGCGCGTTCGGCGGCGGGCGGCAACCCGTCGATCGTGCGCACCACCGGATCGGCCGCGCGCAGATCGGCCAGGTAGGGAACGCGCGTTTCGCCTCCCACCACCATGGCGAAGTCCTGATTGGGCGAGATGGATGCCTGCCGCACGGCGAAGTCGAGAGCGACCTTCGGACCGAGCGTGGACGATCCGGCAATGCCCAACACGGGCCGGATGGACTCCTGGCGCGCGTCGAACACATAGCCGAGCATGGGCCCGCGAATCTGGGCTTCGAGCCCGGCCGCCGCCGTCATGCCTAGAAATAGAGAAACAATCCGCATATTACAGACCCAGTATGCCTTCCAGTTTTTCAATCAGGTACTCGGCGCGATCGAGACTCGCCTTGCCGCCGGCGGCCGACCCGGAGTCGAGCCGCCGCTCGGCTTCTTCCATCGCTTGAATCGCCAGGGCATGGCCGGATTTCACGTCGGTTCGCATCCCGGCGCCTAAGGCGGCCTGCTGCTGCTCGATGGAGCGCATTTTGCTGGTAGCGACATCCAGGCGGACGCCGAGCTTCATCTGGCGGTCGCGCAGAGCCTCGATTCGCCCGAGCTCGGCGTCGGACGGCAGCACGGGAGTCCGGACGGCGGGCGTCTGAGGCGCAGGTTGTTGCGGCTCGGAAACCGCGGGCGTCGCGACGACGGGATCGGGCAGATTCTGCTTGCGCAGGACGGGAGCGGGAGCGTTGGGTTTCGGTGCCTGCGCCACGGCGGGTTCGGGCGCCGGCGTTTCAACGGCCAGCGCCGCCGCCGGAGCCTGTACCGGTGCCAACGCCGCCGCGGCGGGCGGCGTCTCCACGGGCTGAGGCCGCGGAATCTGAGACGCCGCCAGGCCCACCAGCAAGACCACTCCTCCGGCGATGCCCGCATACATGCCCCAGCGCGGCCCGGCGGGCGCAGGCGGCGGTGCCATGGGCACAGCGGCGGGCACCGGTGGCGGCGGCGCGGGAGCGGCTGGGCGGGCTGCGGGCGCTTCCGTCAAACAGCTGCGCAACTCGGCCGCGAACGTCTCCGCCTTCTGAAAGCGGCTCTCGCGTTCCTTGGCGATCGCCGTGAGAATCAGTTCGTTCAACCGGCGCGGCACGCGCGGGTCCACCTGAATCGGCGGCACGGGCGTCTGCTGCAGATGCGCCGCCATGACCGAATATTCGGAAGTGCCGTCGAACGGCCGCTTTCCGGTGACGGCTTCATAGAGAGTGACACCGGTCGAGTACAGATCGCTGCGCGCGTCGAGATCTTCCCCGCGAATCTGCTCCGGCGACATGTAAAAGAGCGACCCCAGCGTCTGGCCCGTACTGGTCAGCTTGCGATCCTGCTTCATGCGGGCGATGCCGAAGTCCATCAGCTTCACCTGACCCTCCGGGGTCACCAGGATGTTGGCGGGCTTGATGTCGCGGTGCACGACGCCGCGGGAATGGGCATAGGCGAGAGCGTCGAGCACCTGCGCCATGTAGCGCACACCCGCCTCGGGCGTCATCGGACCGCCGCGCAGCTTCTGCTCGATCGATTCGCCTTCGACGAACTCCATCAACATCAGCAACTGGTTACCGTGCTTTACGGCCGTATATAACGCGGCGATATTGGGATGGGAAAGACTCGCCTGAACCTTGATCTCGCGCAGGAACCGGTCGGCGAGTTCGGCGTTGCTCTCCAGATTCGGCAGCAGCACCTTCATCGCTTCCACACGCTCCGAGATCAGGTGACGGACCTGGTATACCTCGCCCATTCCACCGGCGCCCAGCGTTCTGACAACCTGGTAATCGCCGACCCGTTCTCCCACCGCAAATGGCATCGCCGTATCCTCTTTCGCCTATTGGCCGGGCGTCTTGACGGGGTCGCCCACTTTCGGAGCGCCCGCGCCGCTGTAGGTGCCCGTGGCCGAAAGATCGTCGACCTCGGTGAGGGTGATCTCACCCATCTTGTCGGTGACACGCTTGATGACGCGGCCAGTGGCCGGATCGCGGATCTCGCGGCCCGTGCGGGCGATCTCCAGCTTGTCGCCGGGCTTCAAGCCGGCCCGCTTGCCGACGTTGACCACGATGGTGGATCCGGAGACATCGGCCACCAGTCCTTGCACCGAAACCTGGCGCAGGGTGACGCGAGCCACCGAAGCGTCGAGTTGACGCACCGTTTCCGTGGCCGCCCGGTAGGTGGCTTCCCCCAGAATCGTATCGGCGAAGTTGCGG
Organism: uncultured Acidobacteriota bacterium; assembly: GCA_902826685.1. GTDB lineage: Bacteria > Acidobacteriota > Terriglobia > Bryobacterales > Bryobacteraceae > CADEFT01. Next base: position 34,720 of record CADEFT010000014.1, on the reverse strand, counting down.
CTGTTCATATCGTAATAGCCGCCGCCCGAGGAGCTCTGCCCGCCGCCCGACCCCATCAGCGCCGTGCCCGACCGCGTGGATTCACCGCTTCCACTGGCCGCCACCATGATCTCGGCGGAATCGACGCTCACCAGGCGCGCGGTCAGAGAGACCGCGGCTTTCGATTGTTTCTTGCCCACGCCGCTGATGCCGTAGCGTCCGGTGACGCGGCCGATCGCGCCGACCTCGGTGGTCTTGTCGTCGCGCCCGAAACGCGTGATGCTGCCCATGACGATGGCATCGACGCCGATCAACTGGCCGATTTTGGCCGCCGTGGCGGGGTCGAAGCGATCGCTGTTGGCGAGGTTCTGCTCGGCCATGATTTTCTCAAGCGCTTTGCGCTCATACACCTGGTAGACGCCGCTTGACACCAGTTTCTCCACCAGAATGTCCGCCACGCCTTTGCCGACATCGACATTGCTACCGAAAATCGATGATGCAAAGCTTTGTACGGTGCCGTATTCGAAGTTCAAAACCGCAATCTTGCGCTTGCGCTCCTCGGCTGATAAGGGCAACGTTATCAATAGGATCAATAGGAATAAAGTGAATCGCCGCAACGGGTTCCTCCTGTGCAAGCCGATCGTATCCGAATTATAACGCGCGGCCTTTTGGCCAAAGCCGTCACTACGATACAATCGGCGTTTCATGCCCCGGATCTTAATGGTGACGTCCGAGGCCACCCCGTTTATTAAAACCGGTGGACTCGCCGATGTTTTGGGTTCGCTGCCTCCGGCGCTGGCGGCGCGGGGCGTGGAGACGGCGGTCGTGCTACCCAGGCACCGCGCCATTTCACTCGAAGGAGCCGAACGCGTCTGGGATTCCCTGCCGCTTCTGGTCGGGCCCTATCAGTATTACGCTTCCGTCTGGCGGATCGACCGCCAGGGCGTGCCGTATTTCTTCATCGACTGCCCTCCGTTTTTCGACCGCGACGGCATCTATGCCGGTCCGTGGGGGGATCATTGGGATAACGACACCCGCTTTGCCGCACTCTGTCACGGAGCGCTGGGCGTGGCCCGCCACCTGTTCCGTCCCGATATCATCCATTGCCACGATTGGCAGGCGGGATTGCTGCCGGTCTATCTGAAGCAATTTTTTCAGGGCGACCCGACGTTCTACGGCGTCCGCACCGTCTTTACGATCCACAACATGGGCTACCACGGGAGCTTCCTGAAGGAACGGCTCTATTGGCTGGGTCTGCCCGAGTGGACCTTCCGGCCCGATCTGCTCGAACACCACGGCCGCGTGAATTTTCTCAAGGGCGGCATCGTATACAGCGATTACGTGACCACGGTGAGCCCCACCTATGCCGGAGAAATTCAGACGCCGGAGCATGGCTTTGGACTCGACGGACTGATGCGCGCCCGGGCCGGCTTTCTGAAGGGCATTCTGAACGGCGTGGACTATTCGGTGTGGAGCCCGGAGAACGACCCGCATATCGCCGCCGCCTATTCGGCCGGGGATCTGGCCGGCAAGGCAGCCTGCAAACAGGACCTGCTGGCCGAGTTCGGGCTGCCGCAGGACGATCCGGACGTTCCGGTGATCGGCATCGTGTCCCGGTTTGCCACCCAGAAGGGCTTCGATCTGATCGCCGAAGTGGCCCACGACCTGGTGCATTGGAACATCCGCATCGCCGCGCTCGGCACCGGCGAGAAGCAGTATGAGGAATTGTTCCGCCACCTGGCTTCGGTGCGGCCGGACCGCTTCTCGGTGCGGGCCACGTTCAGCGAAAAGCTGGCCCACAAGGTGGAAGCGGGCTCCGACATCTTCCTCATGCCCAGCCGCTATGAGCCTTGCGGGTTGAACCAGATGTACAGCCTGCGCTACGGGACCGTGCCGGTGGTGCATGCCACCGGGGGCTTGGAGGATTCCATCGATCAGGCCACCGGATTCAAGTTCCGGCCCTATTCGGCATGGGCGATGCTCGATGCGTTGCGGGCGGCGCTGACCGTGTATGCAACCGGCAAGCCCACCTGGCGGGCGATGATGGAAACCGGTATGCGGCGGGACTTTTCCTGGAACGCCGCGGCGGCCGAATACGCCACGCTCTACCGCCACCTGGCAGGTGAATCCTTTGCCGCTTTTGGGGCATCATAGTAAACGGAGATCAGGACTCAAGATGGCTGGAACAAACACTCTTACCTTCACCGACGCAGCTTTCGATACCGATGTGCTGAAGTCCGACGTGCCCGTGCTGGTGGACTTCTGGGCCGAATGGTGCGGCCCTTGCCGCATGATGAGCCCGACCATCGATTCGCTTGCAACCGATTACGCCGGCAAGGTCAAGGTCGGGAAGCTGAACGTCGATGACAATCAGGCCACCGCGATGCGATACAACATCCGCGGCATTCCCACCTTGCTGCTATTCAAGGGCGGGCAGGTCGTGCAGCAGTCGGTCGGCGCCCTTGGCAAGACGGACCTGCAGAAGATGCTCGAGTCGCACCTGTAATCCCCCAAATCAATCGTAGGCGAGGATCGCAAGCAGTACCGTTTGCGGTCCCCGCCAAGCGTCTTTCGGCTCAAACCATTCGTCGAGCGAGTGAGCGTTGTCGCTTCTTCCCCCACCGCCGAGCGTGACGGCCGGAATGCCGATGGAAATCGGATAATTGGAATCCGTGCTGGCGTGGTTGAACCGGACGGTATGGCCGGTGGCTTCGGCGGCCCATTTGGCGGAGCGGGCGAGCTTGTCGTCTTCGGGCGTCAGCCCGGCCGGACGGTTGCTCACCAGCTTGTACTCGCTGGTCACCTGGGCGCCCGCCGCCGCATGACGGGCATTCTCGGCTTCCGCCGCCAGCCGGATCGTCTCAAAGAACTTCAATTCCAGCCTGTCGAGTTCGGCCGGGCTATTGGACCGCAGATCGACCTCGGCCACGGCCGTTTCCGCAATGGCGTTGACGGCGGTGCCGCTTGAGATCTTGCCCACGTTGAAGGTGGTCTTGGGCTCGGCGGGCACCTCGAAATCGGCGATGCGGGCGGCCATCCTCGCGGCGGCGTGCGCCGCCGAGGGACGGCCGAAATTTCCGTAGGAATGGCCGCCCGGGCCGCGGAACGAGACACGGTAGCGCTTGACGCCCGTGCCACCGTTAGTGATGCGGCCGGGATCGGTACCGTCGATGGAAATAAACGAATCGATGCGCTTGCGGTGAGGGCTTTCGCCCAGCAGGTAGCGAACGCCGTTGAGATCGCCCATGCCTTCCTCACCGACATTGGCCACGAACAGAAGCGTTCGGTTGGTTTGGATGGCGGCGTGATTGAGAGCCTCGGCGATGGCGAGCAGAGCGGCGAGCCCGCGGGAATCGTCGGCGAGCCCGGGCCCATACCATCGGCCTCCCTCTTTCCGCACCTTAGTATCGACGCCCGGAGCGAACGAGATGTCGAGGTGCGCGGCCAGCGCCAGGGTCTTTTCCGTCCGGCCGGGACGCCAGCCGAGCACGTTGCCCTGCTTGTCGATTTCCACCCTACCGAGCCCCACGCGGCGAAACTCGGCGGCGAGAAACTTCGCCCGCTCGGCTTCGTGGAAAGTGGGCGCCGGGATCTCGGCGATCTGCACCTGCTTGGCCAGATGCGCTTCGTCGCTCGCGCGAATGTAGTCGAGCGCCTTGCGGACCTCGGGCCGTGTGAGCAGCCGGTCGTCGGCTTGAAGCGTGGCAAGCAGCAGCAGAAGCACCATCCGATGGATCATACTACTTCAGCAAAAAGGCGCGCCTGCGCTCGACGAATTCCTTGATGCTTTCCCGCTCCCGGCCGCCGAAGGGTCCGAAGCCGCGTCCTTGGGTTCGTTCCGCAACCGCCTTGGTGAACGCTTCGGTGGATTCGAGCTTACGGGTATCGGTGCGGATGTCGTTTAGAATCAGCGCTTGGTAGCGCTTGGCCAGCGGCTCGAGCCGGGCCCAGTCGAGCCATTTGGCGGCGATCTGGCGCACGAAGCCTGGGTATCGCTCGCGCAGCGCCGGCACGGCCAGCAACCGGTGCAGCAGAGCCTTGTTGGGATCCTTTTCACCGGCGAAGATGCTGAGATCCTCCTCGACGGGTTCATTGCCGCTCTCCGGGCCGCGGCCGGGACCGAAGCGTTCCGGGGGAGCGAACGTCTCGTTGACGTCGTGGGGCAGAATATGGAACCGGCCTTTGGCGTCGAGATAGATGGAGTAGTCGCTAGCGCGAGTCCAGTATCCGTCGTTGTTGCCGAAGACTTTTTCGAGGGCGAGGAACTTGAGGGCCCCGTCCACGTCGAGCAAAGGCTTCAGCGCCGCTTCGAGTTGCTCGGGCGGGGTCTCGTTGAGGACCTTCGTGAACTGAATCAACGCCGCCCAGGACCTGGCGTCGTCCTTGCTTTTGATCTCGTAGTGACGCTTGTATTCGGCGACGCTTTCGCCGAGGTAGCTGAGCCCGCCTCCGCGCGCGCCCGGACGGCCGGGGACTTTCCATCGCGCGCCGTTCTCGCCGGGGAACCATTCCTCGACGAAATCGCTATTGAACTGTTCGACGTTGATGTAGACGCCCCAGCTTTCGCCGTTGATGGCGACGCGCATGTAGTTGGCTTTGGGCGCGGGCACATACTCGCGCGCCGCCTGCAGGTAAAGCACGGCGCGCAGGAACGTCGGGTCCTGATGGGAATTGAGCAGATTCAGCGTCTTGTAGCCGTACAAGCGCTGGTCTTTGCCGACGTAGTCCAGCGACAGATTCAACGAGCGTTTGCGGCCCTCGCCCACCATCATGTAGGAAGAAGCCCCGCGGAAGCGCACGCCAACGCCGTCGTAAGTCTTGCCGTCGACGGTGACTTTGGCGGGAACGTCCACGTCGGTTCCGTGAAAGTCCGAAAGCTCTTTTTCCCAATCGGGGTTTTCAAATTGAAGGAAAACGGTGCGTAGGACGTTGGGGTCGTAGAGAGGCTCCTTGCCGTAGGACCTGACCTGATCGGGACGGAGCGCCGGCCCGGGCTTGGGCGGCTCCTCGGGTTCGCGTCCAAAACGGGGCGGACGCATGGGCCGGGCGTCCTTGGCGAGGGCGGCGCGAGCGGCGGCGCGCTCCTCGGCGTTCAGATGCTTGTCGCCGTCCTTGTCGTAGTCCTTGAGGACTTTCCGCTCTTCCATGCCGGGAAAGCCGCGGCCTCCGCCGGGGCCTCCGGGGCCGGGGAAGCCTTTGGGAAACCCGCCGGGCGGCGGAGGAAAGCCGAAGGGCGGCTGCGCGAAGGCGCACACGGCGGCAAACGCCAGGCTGAAACGCAACGTCATCATCACTCTTTCTCCCAATCCCGGCTCTCGATTCGTACATCCTGAATGCCGTCGATCCGGTTCAATTCATCCATCACCTGCTGAGCGGGCCGGGTCAAGGGAAACTCGTAGGTCGCTTCCACCCCGGCACCCTGCCGCACACTGGCGATCGCCACCAGCTTTCCGCCCGATCCCAAAGCCGACGACGCCGCACGGTCCAGATCGATGCCCGCCGCCGCCTTGAGCCGCAGCACGAAGATCGGCGCCGGTGCCACGGGCTGGCGGGCGGCCATCAGGAACGCCGCCAGTCCGGTGAGGACGAGACCGGTGAGGGCGACGGCGATGTTCTGGGCGCCGGCGGCCATGCCTTCGACAACAGCAAATATGACGAAAGCCGTATCCCGCGTATCCCGCACCACCGTCCGGAATCGCACGATGGAGAGAGCGCCGACCAGCGAAAAGGCGCGGGCCACGTTATCGCCGATGACCTGGGTGACCATGGCGATGAGCACGGCCAGCAGCACCAGCGTGGGTCCGAGCGTGGCGGGGGCGCCATTACGCAGCGTGCGCGCGTAAATCCACGCCACCGCGCCGCCCATCATCAGCGCCATCGCCAGGCGGACGAATACACCAAACGGCGCCGGGATGTCAGGCATGAGCGGCTGCCATGCGGTATTTCGAGACGGCTTGCGGATACAGCTCGTAGCGGCGCGCGAGCTCCTTGAAAATGGCGGGCATTTCGCGCTTGAACTTCAGTTCGAGAATCTGTTTGCCGCCGAGCAGCGGGAGGCCAAGCCCGGCTTCGTCAAAGGCAAGCAGCGAAGTCTCACGGGCGCGGACGTTCTCATCGACGGTGAGTCGAATCGGCCCGCCGGCCGCCATGCCTACCCGCGCGGTGCGTAGATAAGTGATCTGCGAAACCACCTGCAGGCGCCGCGCCTGAAGGCGGCGCTGAAACCACCATCCGGCCCAGCCGCGCGGCAGGCCGTACTCTTCGAGCCGAGGCAGTTCCTCAAGCGGCACAAGCGACCGGATCTTGCCCACCAGGTCGCCTGTCTTGAGCTTCCGCTCGAGATAGGCGGACTCGGCCCACTGATAGCGGCGGATGCGGTACTTGGTGCGCGCATAGGATCCGCGGCGATGGTACACATCCCGTTCCGGGGTATCGAAATAGAGGCTGGTGATCTCATAGCGGTCGCCATGAGGCCCGCCGCCGTGGGGGTCGGCGGCGAGGTTCTGCCGCGCCCAGTCTATGATTTTTACCGCCTTGGCCGTGTCGATCAGGAACTTGATTTCGGATGTCACGCCTGATCTTAAATCGGAAACGGCGATTCAGTAGCGGCCGGAGCCCCCTTCTTTACAATTCTTTGCAAGCGGGGCTACAGGAAGGTTACAGGTAAAAGCCGCCGCTGGAATTGATGGTTTGGCCGGTGACAAACCGCGCCTGGTCCGAGCAAAGCCACGCCACCACGCCGGCGATGTCTTCGGCGGTGCCCAGGCGGCCGAGCGGGTGACGGTCGATGGCATGCTGGCGGATGGCGGGGTCCGAGAGATGGGCCTGGGTCATGTCCGTTTCGACGTAGCCGGGAGCGACACCATTGACGCGAATGCGGCGCGGCGCCAGCTCAAGCGACCAGTTGCGCGTCAGGGCGTCCAGGGCGGCCTTTGTCGCGCCATACAGGCTGCGGCCGCCGGCTACGGCTTTCTGGGCCGCCACCGACGAGACGTTTACCACGCACGCGCCGTCGTTCAGCAATCCCGAGGCGCGATTCATCACCCAGAACGGACCCTTGAGATTGGTATCCACCAACTCGTGCATCCGTCCGGCTTCGGTCGAGCCGATGGGACTCGGCTTCCAGATACCGGCGTTGTTCACCAGCACGTCGAGCCGGCCGAGACCGGCGAAAAGGCGGTCGATGCTATCGGGATCGCTCAAATCCGCCTGGACGGTGCGCGGGGAAACGGCTTCGGCCTGCTGGCGGTTCTGGCGGTAATGAGCGATCACCTCAAAGCCGTCCTGTGCCAGGCGCAGCGCGATGGCGCGGCCGATGCCGCGGGAAGCGCCTGTCACCAACGCGATCTTCGCCATTAGAAATTGGCGGTGACGGCGGCCGAGGTACCCTGCGCGTTGGTCATGGTCACGGTGACCGATCCAACGGCGCTGGTATCGCCCTGCACGTTGAACTGCTGGGTGAGCGTGAACTGGCTGCCGAAGACGCGCGAACCCTCGCTTTCATACCAGCGGCGGGCGCCGTCGGCCAGTTGCACGGTGACTTCGTTGGTCTGCAGCGTACTGCCGGGGACGGGGGAGAACCGGAAGACGGCGGTGCGCAGGTCGCGCGGCGTGGCGAAGCCGGTGAGAGTGACTTCGAGGCCGCCGGTGACGCGGCGCGCCGTTACCGACCGCAGCACCGGCGGCGCCGCATTGACGCGGGAAACCTGGCGCGGCGCGGGAGTGGACGTTATATCCTGGCCGCTGGCCTCGAGGCGGACGGTGAGCTCGATGACTCCGGCGACGGTGCCGGTTTGCAGGATGCCGCCGTCGGGAATGCGTGCTTGAGTCGTGCCGGCGTCCACGGTGAAGCTGATGACGCGGCGGCCATTGGCGAAGACGACGGCGGGGTCGTCGGCCGGGACCGCGGCGTCGGAAGCGAAGGTCATGGTGACCGTTCCGGTGAGCGCCACCGGGAAGGGCGCGCCGAGGGTAACGGTGATGCGCGGCTGCTGCGCCGGTTCGACCGTATCGCCCAGGCCGCCAATGGTGACCGAAGGAGCCGCCGGGAGGCGCACCACGAGGGTGAAACTGGCGATGGCTTCGGCGCCCGATTCGTCGGCCACCCGGACGTCGAAATTGAATGTGCCGGCGGCGGCAGGCGTGCCGCTGATGAGGCCGGTGGTCTCCGATAGCGCGAGACCGGCGGGAAGCGCCCCGGAGATGACCGACCAGCGATAGCCCGTCTGTCCTCCGGCCGCGCTGAGGGTGACGGCATAGGCCGTTCCGGAGGTGGCGGCGGGCAGCGGAGATTGCGTGCTGATTCCAAGAGCGAGCGTGATGAGCAGCGAGAAATTCTGCGTCACGCTTTGGCCGGCGTTATCGACCACGCGCACGCTGAAGGTGAAAGCGCCGGCGCTGGTGGGGCTTCCGGTCAGGTTGCCATCCGGATCGAGCGTCAGGCCGATGGGAAGCGCCGCCCCCTGCGCGAGCGACCAGATATAAGGAGGCGTACCGCCCTGGGCCTGGAATCGCGCGGTGTAGGGCGATTGGACCCGTGCACCGGGCAGCGAGAGCGGCGTGGTGATGACGAACGCGCTGCGCCCGTTGACGATCAGCGTTAAGGCCTTGGTGGCGGTCTGTTGGCCCGCGTCGATCACCTGCACGATGAAGCTGTAATTGGCCGGTGCGGTGGGGGTTCCCGAAATTGTTCCATTCGGATTCAGAATCAGGCCGGGCGGCAGGTTGCCGACAGCCACGCTCCAGGTATAGGGCGCCGTGCCGCCGGCGGCGGTCAGCGTCTGCGAATAGGCGATGCCTTCGACCGCGGCCGGAAGGGTGCCGGTGGAAATGTTCAAGCCTTCGGTCACCACCATGCCAAGGATGCGCGTGGCGAGCGCGCCGGTGGAATCGCGCACCTGGAAGGTGAAGGTGTAGGGTCCGCCGGCCGTCGGGCTGCCGGAGATCTGTCCGGTAGTGGCGTTTAATTGCAGGCCGGGGGGAAGGCTGCCGCCGATCAGCGACCAGGTCAACGGCGGGTTGCCGCCGGCGGCATTCAGCACCTGCGTGTAGGGTACGCCGGTGGCGCCGTTGGGCAGCGTGGCGGTGGTGATGCTGAGCGTGCCGCCGACGACCAGCGTCAGCACCTTCGTGGAAGAGGTGTTGGCCGAATCGGTGACCTGCACCGTGAAGATGAAGTTGCCAGCGGCGGTGGGAATGCCGGAAATCGTACCGGTCTGCGGGCCGAGCGAGAGACCTGTGGGCACAAGGCCCGAGGTGATGACCCAGGTATAGCCGGTTCCGGTTCCGCCGCTGGCGCTGAGGGTGGACGAATAGGCGACGTTCACGCTGGCACCGGGCAGCGACGCGGTCGTGATGGTGATGCCGGCGCTGACCGTCAGTTGATATTGGCGCGTGGCGAAGGCGGCCGTAGTGTCGGTGGCGCGCACCGTGAACGAGTAATTGCCGGGCACCAGCGGCGTGCCGGAGAGCATGCCGGTGGAGGGCGTCAATCCGATGCCGAAGGGCAATTGGCCGGCCGTCACCGTCCAGGAATAGGGAGCGGTGCCGCCGGAGGCGATGAGCGTCGTGGTGTAGGCGTTGTTGGCGGTGGCCGCCGGGAGCGTGCTGGTGACGATCGAGAAGGCGTTCGAGCCGATGCTGACGGTGAACTGCCGGACGTCGGAGAGAAGCGAGTTCTGCGCGTCGAGGGCGCGAATGGTGACGTTAAACGTACCGTCCTGGGTGGGGGTGCCGGAGACGGCGCCCGTGGCGAGCAGGGTGAGGCCGGGAGGCAGGGCTCCGCTCAGCAGTTGCCAGAGGTAGTTGCCGCTGCCGCCGGTGGCGGTGAGATTGGCGGCATAGGGAACTCCGGAGGTGCCCGGAGGCAGCGAGGTGGTGCTGATGCTGACCGCGCCTCCGCCGGCGCCAACCGTCACGGTGTAGGATTGCGTCGCCGCGAGTCCCTGCCAGTTCGCCTGGATGGTAAAGGTATACGTCGCGGGTGTGGTTGGCGTGCCCACCAGCAATCCGCCCGGCTGCAGGGAGATGCCCGCCGGCAAGGCGTTCGAACCGGGCGCCAGCGACCACAACACCCCGCTCGGCACGGAAGCGACCAGTTGCACCGGCGCGCCGGTGAGTTGCGGCAGAGAGGTGGTGAGAATCTCGAGCACCGTCATCGTAAAGTTCTTCGACGTGGTGCTGCCACCTTCGGCCGCCTCGACCGCGAAGCTGTAGTTGCCGCCGCTGCGCGGAATGGGGGTGCCCGAGATCAGGCCCGTGCCGCCGGCCAGGGTGAGTCCGGGCGGCAGCGCTCCGGCGATGACTCTCCAGATATAGCTGCCGGATCCGCTGGCCGTTAACTGGACGCTGTAGGAAGCTCCCACGGCGCCATTGGGTACGAACTGGGTTTGAATGGTAAGCGCGTCGGTGACCTGCAAGGTCAGTTGGCGGGTGACGGCGGGATTGACTCCATCGCTGACGGTGAGGAACGGCGCGAAGCTGCCGTTCTGGGTGGGGGAACCGCTGATCTGACCGGCTGTGGAGATGGCCAACCCCGGCGGCAGTCCCGAGGCCGTCCAGCTATAGCTGCCGGAGCCGCCCGAGGCTTGCATAAAGAACGAGTAGGGGGACCCGATGCGCCCGGCGGGCAGACTGTTGGTGGCGATCGTCAACCCCTGAATCACGGTGAGGCTGAATTGCTTGCTGGTATTGGAGCCGTTGGCCGAATCGGTTAATTGCACGGTGAAGACGGTGGTGCCGGCGGCGGTTGGCGTGCCGCTCAGGATGCCGTTGGACGAGTTCAGGGTCAGGCCGGACGGCAGGCTGGTGGTGGCGGCCCAGGCCACGGCGCCCGTGTTGCCGGTGGCCTGGAGCTGGGTCTGATAGAAGACGCCGACGCTGGCATTGGCCAGAACGGTTGGGGTGGTGATGCTGAGGCCGGCGGCAATGGTGATGGCGAGCTGCCGGTTCACCGATACCGAACCGCTGGTGACGGTGAACGTCGCGGTGTAGGTGTTGGCCAGCGTGGGCGTACCGGAAAGCGATCCGCTCGACGGGTTGAGAGTGAGGCCGGGTGGAAGACCGGTGGCGCTCCAGGTGTAATTGGATCCGCCGGTGGCGATCAGGGTCGCGCTGTAGGCGACGCCAACGACGCCGCCGGGCAGCGCGGAGGTGGTGATCGCCAGACCCTGTGAAATGGTGAGAGTGAAGGTGCGGCTGGCGGTGGCGTTGTTGGACTGATCGGTGACCTGGATCGTGAAAGAGGCGGTACCCGGAGCGGCCGGTTGTCCGCTAAGCGCGCCGGTGCTGGGATTCAAGGTGAGTCCGGCGGGGAGCGTGCTGCCGCTGGCAACGTTCCAGATCACGGCGCCCACGTTGCCCGAAGCCGTCAGTTGCACCTGGTAGTTTTCCGCGGTGGTGGCGGCGGGCAGCGCGGCGGCGGTGACGATGGTCAATCCGGAGGCGATGGTGATGTTGAGGGTCTGGTTGGCCGATGTGACGCCGTCGGAAACGGTGAACTGCGCCGTAGAAGTGCCAGGCTGGGCCGGGGTGCCGCCGATCGCACCGGTATTCTGTACGATCGACAGGCCGGCGGGCAATCCGGTGGCCGTCCAACTGTAGGAGCCGCTGCCGCCGGTGGCGGCCATGCTGGCGCTGTAGGTCAGGCCGACGGTTCCATTGGGGAGGGATGCCGTGGTGATGGTGAGGGTGGAGGCTCCGACGGTCAGACTGAGGGTGCGGTTCGCCGTGCCCGTGCCGTCGGAAACGGAAACGGCCACCGATGCGGTACCGGCGGTGGTGGGCGTTCCGCCGATGACGCCCGTCGCGGAGTTTAGAGTGAGGCCGGCGGGAAGGCCCGTCGCGCTCCAGGTCCGCGTGCCGCTGCCGCCGGAGGCTTCAAGCGCGGCCGAATAGGCGATGCCCACGGTGCCGGTGGGCAGCGATGACGTCACGATGGCGAGCCCGCCGGCGATGGCCAGCGTCAACTGGCGGCTGGTGGAAGAGCCGCCGGTATCGGAAACCTGAACGGTGAGGGTGAACGATCCGCTGGCGGTGGGCGTACCGCCGATGACGCCGCTGGCCGCATTCACGGTGATACCGGTGGGCAGTCCGGCGACGGCCCAGGTACGCGCGCCACTGCCACCGGTGGCGGTGAGCGTGGCGCTATAGAGGGCGCCCTGCGTTCCGGCGGGCAGCGTGGCGGTGGTAATCGTCAACCCATCGCCGATGACGAGGGTCAACGGCTTGCTCGCCGTGAGCGGCCCGTCCTGAACGTTGACGGTGACGTTGAACGTGCCTGCCGCCGACGGCGTGCCGGAAACGATGCCGCTGGCCGGATTGATGGCGAGTCCGGCGGGAAGCCCAGTCGCGCTCCAGATGCGCGAGCCGGCGCCGCCAGTGGCATCGATGGCGGCCGTGTAGGCGGCGCCCAAAGTGCCCGAGGGCAGGGCCGTCGTGGTGATCGTCAGCCCGGGGTTGATGGTGAGGGTAAAGCCTTTCGACGCGGAACCGGATATCGTGTCCTGCACCGTGACGTTGACGGTGAAGGTGCCGGGCGCGGTGGCGGTGCCGGCAATCGTACCGGTGACGGTCCCGATGGCGAGTCCGGTGGGCAATCCGGTGGCGGACCAGGTTCTGGAGCCGCTGCCGCCGGTGACGGTGAGCGGGGCGCTGTAGGCCACGCCCGCGATGCCGTCCGGCAGGCTCGCGGTGGTGATGGCGAGCGCGACGCTGACGATCAGTTGAAGCTGGCGATTGGCGCTGCCGGTGGTGTCGCTTACCGAGACGTTGACGTTCGATGTGCCGCTGCCGGTTGGCGTGCCGTTGATCAACCCGGTGGCGGGATTGATGGTGAGACCGGCGGGCAGTCCGGTGGCCGCCCAGGTGCGCGTGCCGCTGCCGCCGGTGGCTTCGACGATGGCCGAATAGGCGGCTCCCGTCGTGCCGTTGGGCAGGGCGGTGGTGACGATGGCCAGGGCGGGCGAGACGGTGAGACGGAACAGCTTGGTCACCGGCGATCCGGCCGTCGCCGTCACACTCACGTCGAAGGCTCCCGATGACGTGGGCGTACCGCTGATCGTTCCGCTGGCCGTGCTGATCGTCAGTCCTGGCGGCAGCCCGGTCGCGCTCCAGGCGGGAGCGCCGGTGCCGCCCACGGCGGCTAGAGGCGCCGAGTAAGCGACACCTACCGTGCCATCCGGCAGGGATACCGTGGTGATGGTAAGAGCTCCGGTGATGGCGATGCTGAAATTCCGGGTGGCTACGTTGGTCCCGCTGTCGACCACCTGAATGGTGAAGGGAAACGTGGCCACCGCGGTCGGTGTGCCGGTGATGGTCCCGGCAGAGAGCGAGATACCGGGCGGCAAACTGCCGGCACTGACGGAATAAACATACCCGCCGCCCGTGCCGCCGGTGGCTTGCATCGGAACCGGCCCATAGGCGACGTTCTGATTGCCGTTGGGAAGCACGGTGGTGATGGATAACTGCGGATTGATGGTGAGAGTAAAATTGCGGGTGCCGGAGGTTCGGATGGGATTCGAGGAATCGGTGACGGTGATCGGGAAAGAGTGAGTCGTGGCCGCGCCGGGCAACGGCGTCCCGCTTATCGTTAGAATCGAGCCTCCCGGACCGCCGATGGAAAAGGTAAGTCCGGTACCGGTAAGTGCCGGTACCGTCCACGAATAGGGAGCATTCCCCCCACTAACAGTAATATTCTGGTTATAGGCCAGGCCTACGATGGCCACGGGCAGCGCTCCACTGGCGGGGTTCACCGTCAACTGCTGCCCGAAAACGGGCGCCATCATGCCGAGCCACAGGAATGGCAGAGTAAGCCTGATATGGATTGCCATCGTTAGGAATCTCAAACTCAACGGGGCGGGCCGAAGGTCGTACCGCCAGCCGAAATGGAAGCACCCGGATTGGCTGGCGTCGCGGGATCGCTGCCGCCACGGGTGACACCGACCGCCACGGCGGCGCCGACGCCGCCGAGTACCGCAATCAAAACCGCTGTTTTCTTACCGCCGGAAGACGACACCTTGGGCGCCGCGTTCGTCTGATGAATCACGGCGCGCGCCGTCTGGCCGCGCGACGACGCGACCACGCGAATCTCGACCTCGCCGACGACGTTGTTGGGTTTCAAGCCCTTGCCCACCGCCAGTCCGTCCTCGCCGGTGGTTACGATGAGGGAAGTGCCGGAAGGGAACGCGCCGCTGGCGCCGAGTTCCGGCAACAAAAAGGTGACGGTGGCGCCCTGCACGGGACGCTCATTCCGGTCCTGAACCAGGACCACCGGCTCCTTGGCACGCTGCGCGCGGATGTTATTGAGGGCGCCTTCGCCTTCCTTGACGATGACGGCGATCTCGGGATCCTGCGCTGCGGCGGGTCCCGCGAGTGCCAGAACCAGCGCCACTGCCACGGCGCGCATCCTTACGGTATTCATTGCCGAGGAACCCTCCCGATCTTCGCCGTCCAGAAGTCTTCCGGGGCGACCACCGCCGTACACCGGTGTTGGATGACTATGACTAGCTTCCAAGTATACCCCAGCACCGCCGCTAAGGACTGGCGCGGAGTGTGCTAACTTTGGAGGGACGCGCTTCCCATATGACTCCGGCGCCAAGCAGGGTCGATGCGGGCATGTGGAGTATTCCTGGCCACGCGACGGTGATTGAGTATTCCCGGCCCGTCCTCAACGAAATCCTTACCCAGGTCGTGGATGCCTTTGAGGCCTACTTCGCCGGCGGCTACGAAGTGGGTGGCGTTCTGTACGGCGAACACTCCGGTGGAACGGTGCGGATTCGCGCGCGGCGTCCGCTGCCGATCCATCCGCCGCGGCCCTCGTTCGTACTCTCCAAACAGGATGAAGGGGCGCTGAAGCAGTTGCTGGAGGCGCGCACGGGCGATCCGGAACTGGCCGGGCTGATACCGGTGGGGTGGTATCACTCGCACACGCGCAGCGAGATCTTTCTTTCCGAATCGGATCTGGAGATCTACGACACCTGGTTCCCCGAGCCGTGGCAGATCGCACTGGTCTTCCGGCCTTCGGAAGAAGAACCGGTACGGGCGGGATTTTTCTTTCGCGAATCGGACGGCTTCATTCGCGCCGATCAAAGCTATCAGGAGATTTCCTTCGATCCTCCGCAGCGCCGTGCCGTCAGGCGGCAGCGCCCGCCCTGGGAAATCACCGATGACGGCGATGTGGTAGAGCCGGAACTTCCAGCCGTGATGGAGGCGGAACTGGCGCTGCTCGATGCGCGTCCGCGAGAGCCGATGATCGCGGTGGCGCCGCCGGAACCGGACCGCTCCTGGCGGGACGCTTTGCCAAGTGGCGGTGCGATCGCAGGTGGAAAAACGCTGCGCTGGGGGGCGGCGGCTCTGGGCGGCGCCGTATTCATGGCTTTGGCCGTTTCCTACCTGATCGAATCGAGGGCGCCCGGGGCTTCCCTGGGCCTTGACGTCCTGCGCCGCGAAGGCGACCTTTATATCCGCTGGAACGGAGCGGCGGCGGCGATGGCCGATCCGGATACGGCGGCCTTGACGATTCACGACGGGGGACGCCGAGTGGAGCGGCCGCTATCGCCGGTGCAACTGCAGCGCGGGCAGGAGATTTACAGACCCGCGTCGCCGCGCGTCGATGTGCGGCTGCAGTTGAACCGTTCCTGGGGACGCTCGCGGCAGGAGATTGCGACTTATCTGGCGCACCCGGATCGGGGCAAGCCGGTGCCGGAGCTGGTGGAGGCGCGCGAGCAGCTCGCCGATACCGAATCGGAAGTGAACCGGCTGCGCGGGGAGCTTTTGGGCTATTGGCAGGGCAGCGAAAAGCTGCAGGCGCGCGTGGACGAATTGACGCAGCGCGAACAGCAATTGACGGCGGTGCGGGAGGATACGGCGCGCCGGGAAGAGGCCGCCCGTCGCGACGAAGCGCAGCGCCGCGAGGATGCGCAACGGCGCGAAGAGGCCCAGCGGCGCGAAGACGCCCAGCGCAGACTCGAAGCGGCGCGGAAGGCGGAGGCGGCGAAGCCCGCTCCGGCTCCGGCAGCTCCGAAGGAACCGGCGCCGGTGGCCGCGCTGGCGCAGGCGCCCAAACAGGAACTGCGGTTTCCGGTGGAAGCTCCCAAGCCCGTGGCGCCCGCGCCCGCCTACACGCCGGTGCCTGCGCCTTCTGGCGTTAACGCACCCGCCGCTTCGAGTGCGGCTCCGGTGACGGCACCGAAGCCGCAAGCGCCCACCGGACCCGCGAGCGGACGCTTTCTATGGACCGGCGACCTGCCGCGCAACGGACAACTGGTGATCGATGGCCGGTCGGCTTCGACGGGACTGGTGACCGGCGAGTTGCCGGGCACGGCCGTCCGCATTGGCGCCTACCCGGCCGAGCTATCCGGACGCGGGATGAGAGTTTTCACCACCAATCCACGGCTGGCGGCCGAGCCGCGCAACGAGGCTCCGGCGGCGGGCAACGGCTGGAACCGCACCACCTACACCTACGATCAACGGGCGGTGCGCGACGTCATTGTCGAGCAACTGCCTTCGACCGGCGCGCCGCGGAAACTGGTGCTGCGCGCGGGCGCCCGCAACGTTTCCGTGATCGTGATCGAGTGGCAGGTCGTCACCCCGTGATCTGGCACGCGGTTGTGGCGGCGCTCCTCACGCAGGAAGGCGCCGCGCAACAACCCGATTACAAGAGAGCCGAGACAGTTTTCCAACAAGCCCGCAAGCAGGAAATCGCCGGCCAGAATGCACAGGCGATCGACGGCTTTTCCGAAGCCATCCGGTTGTCGCCCGATTTCGCTTCCGCCTACCGCCATCGCGGAAAGCTGCGCCTGCAGACGGGACAATTGCGCGAAGGCGTGGAGGACTTGAATCAATCGCTGCGGCTGCAGCCCGACGACGCCGAAGCGTTCCATATCCGCGCCGATCTTCTGCTGCGGCTCGACGAATTCGAAAAGGCGATCGCCGACTACGACAAGGCGCTGGCCTTCAAGCGCGAGCGCGCCGATGTCTACAATGGCCGGGCCGCCGCGAGGGCGGGACTCGGCCAGCACCGGCAGGCGATCGACGACTACACGCTGGGAATCAAGCTGCGGCTCGATAACGCCGGCGCCTACTACCGGCGGGGTTTGTCGCATGAGAAGCTGGGCGAGTTTTACGACGCCATCGAGGACTTCAACCGCGCCATCGACTTCGCTCCGGGCATGGTGGAAGCGTGGGTGGATCGCGGTTTCACGCAAGGGCAGATCGGCGACTTCGCCAAAGCGGCGGCGGATTTCAATCGCGCCCTCGAACTGGACGTCAAAAATGCACGCGCCTACGGACTGCGCGCCGAGGCGCACCGGCGCATCGGGGAAACCGAAAAGGCGATCGCCGATTTCACCATGGCCATCGAGCTCGACCGCGGCAACGCCGATCTGTGGCTGGGCCGCGGTTCGGTGTACGCGCAGCTTCGCGATTTCGAGAAATCGCTAGCCGACCGCAATGAAGCGGTGCGGCTCAGGCCCGATTACGCCGAAGCGCTGGTGGCGCGCGGCGGATCGCACCATCTGATGGGGCAGCATGAGCAGGGACTCGCCGACCGCACCGCGGCCATCCGCCTGCGGCCGGACTTGAAGGAAGCCTGGTATGCGCGGGGCAGCGCCAACTTCCTGTTGGGTCATTACGATCAGGCATCGAAAGATCTGGAAGAGGCGGTGCGGCTCGATCCGCAATACGAGGAAGCCAAGCAGGTGCTGGCGCGCACGCGGGAAAAACTCGCGGAGCCAAAGCCCGAGGCGGCGGCACCGGCCGCGGTGGTGGAACCTTCGCCGCCGCCTGCTGAGCCCGCGCCGGACACCACCAACGAGGTGGAGGATCTGCTCACCCGCGCCCATTCGTCGTTGAACGCGGGACAGTATCCCCAGGCGGTCGCTCTGCTTTCGACGGCTTTGCTGCTGAAGCCCGATGACGCCAGACTGCGGAACGTGCGCGGTTACGCTCATATGCGATCGAAGGATTACGACCGGGCCAAGGCCGATTTCGACCGTGCCATCGCGCTCGATCCCAAGTATGAAGACGCTTTGCGGAACCGCGAGGTGCTGCGCCAGTTGACCGCCGTTGAACCGGAAGCACCGGCGGGCGCGCGGCGCTCTGCTGAGGAGTATGTCGAGTTGGGCCGCGCTTTGATCCGCTCGCGCCAGCTCAAGGCATCGCTCGGCCCGTTCAGCGAAGCGATCCGCATGAAGCCCACGTTCGCCGAAGCCTATAACGCGCGGGGATCGGCGTGGGTGCTGCTGAAGGATTACCGCAAGGCGCTGGCCGATTTCGATGCGGCGATACGATTGAACGCCGGCTATATCAATGCTTATCGCAATCGCGCCGGTGTGCGGCGAATCCTGGGCGATGAGGCGGGCGCGGCGGCGGATCTGGCCAAGGTGCGGGCGGCCGGGAAATAGTTCCAGCGTTCTGCCATCCCTCACGATGCTTTGCGCGCCACCGCGATCAGGCGTTGGGAGTTCGCGCCATAGGGCGTCCCCGACAGGTCGCCCGACAGTTTCACTTCGCCGAAGCCAGCCTGATGGAGCCTGTCCTTGAGTTCCTGGCCAGAATAGAGAATCTGGCTGAAGCGGTGGCGGACGGCGCGCTCGCCCTCGACGCGGATCCATTCATTGCGAACGCGCGTCCAGTCGTCGGTGATTTCGCTGCGCAGGACGAACAGGACTCCATCGATCGAGACCGACATTGTGGGCTGAAACGATTTCGCCACCGGCTCCTTGCCCACTCCATCGATCACAAGCACACCGCGCGGCCGGAGGTTCTCGCGCAGCCGTTCGAGCACGCGCAGGTCGTCGGCCGGATCTTCGAAGTAGCCGAGGGAAGAGTACAGGCTGACGGCGAGGTCGAAGCCCCCGGGCCGCGAGAAGGCGCGCATATCCTCTTCGATCCATTCCACGCGCAGGCCCGCCTCGGCCGACCTGCGCCGCGCCTCGTCGAGCAGGAACCGGGTGCGGTCCACGCCGGTGACGCGGAGTCCTTTGCGCGCAAATTGCAGCGCGTGCCGCCCGGGCCCGCAGCACAGATCGAGCACGTCGCGGCCGGTGAACCGGGTGAGTGCGAGGATCTGGTCCACTTGCGCGGGCGCATTTTGAAATCGCGACTCGGGGAACATCACCGGGTAAAATTCCTTCCACAGCGCCTCGTCGGCGAACCATTCCGGATCGGGTGATGCCATTCCTGCTTTTGTATCAAACTGGAGGAATGCGGACGATCGTCGCTTTCGCTTTGCTTGGAAACCTCGCCGCTCAACCGGCGGGCGAGTGGGATACACGGGCGCCACTGCTCGAAGCCAACTCGGAAATGGGAGTGGCTGAGTTGGACGGCAAAATCTACGTCATCGGCGGTTACCCGGCCGGGCGCGTATCGGTCGCCACGGTGCAGGTCTACGATCCGGCATCGGACTCGTGGTCGTTGACGACTCCCCTGCCCCGCGCGTTGAACCATCTGATGCCGGCGGTGGCCAACGGCAAACTGTATGTGATCGGTGGACAGACCGACCCCAACGTGGCCTATGTGAACACCGTTTACGAGTATGACCCCGCCACACAGAACTGGCTGACACGGACGCCGATGCCCACCGCCCGAAGCTCCGGAGCCGCGGTGACCATCGACGGCAAGATCTACGTAGCGGGCGGGCGTCCGCCGCGCGGCGCGGACTTCGCCGTTTACGACCCGGCCGAGGATTCGTGGCTGGTGCTGCCGGATCTGCCGACGCAGCGCAATCACCTGACCGCCGCCGCGATCGATGGAAAACTATATGTGGTGGGGGGACGGTTTCAGGGCGGCTTCAACAGTCCGCAGTCGGACGCGGTGGAAGTTTACGATCCGGCGAGCGGCGAATGGGAATCGCGCGCGCCGATGCCGCGGCCTCGCGGCGGCGTCAACGGGATCGCGGTGGAAGGCTGTTTCCACGTCTTCGGCGGCGAAGGCAGTGCAAGCGAGCCCAACGGCGTCTACCCCGACCACGACATATACGATCCGTACGCCGATACCTGGATGCGAGTGGGAGCGATGCCGGTTCCGGTGCATGGCGTGACGGGACTTGGCTACATCGACGGACTGATCTATCTGCCGGGCGGAGGGATATCGGAAGGCGGATCGAGCGGCGGCCGGCAGCATCAGGTGTACCGGCCGGATCAGCGTTGCAGATAGCTCAGCGTTCGGCGATGACCATTACTTCGCCGCAGTAGCGCTTCAGCCCGGGCGCGGCCGCCAGCAGCGCGCGATCCACCGCTTCGAGCGTGCGCAGCAGAACGCGTGCAAGCGGGCGGTGAAACTGGCCACGCAGCAGGCGTTTGCCCATGGCGAGCAGGTTCACTTCGCACAACTCCACTTTACGGAACACGCGTCTCAACTGGCCGATCTCGCGATCGCCGAGAATGATCTCTTCCCCCTGCTCTTCCTGCTCGCCTTCCAAGTTCGCCCGCAGTTTGCGCGCGAGGCCGAGCAGCGGATTGTTGTTGTAGGTCTCGGCCAGCAGCAGTGTGCCGCCCGGCCGGATGATACGCACCAGCTCGTCGAAGGCATTGGGATATTTCAAGGTGTGATGAAGCGCCGCGCTGGCGAAGACGAGATCGAACTCGTGGCGGCGGAAACAGGAAAGATCGCTGGCGTCACGGGCGAATCCCTGGACGCTACCGCCGACGCCGCTCGCATGGGCGCGGCGCAGTCCCAGTTCGACCGCGGCGGGTGAAAGGTCGAGCAGCGCGACCGAAGCGCCTTCGGTGGCCATGAACACGCCCCAGTCGGCGGGTCCGCATCCGTAGTCAAGTACTCGCTTATCGTTTAGATTTTGAGCCAAAAGAAAATGCAGAATCTGAGTGTAGAGACGGCTCCGCTCAAAGACGGGCTGAGTGGGGTCGGAAAGAGTGCGCGCCATGATTTGCCTGTTGACGGCAAGGGCATGATCGGGAAGAGCGAAAAACCCGGCGTACCGTTTGTCGTAGAAGTCGCGTTCCTGGTCGGCTGTAATTGGCAAGGGTCATGATATTGCATCGGCCAGCGCTTCGTCGACCTTGTCGAAGCGAAATTTATAGCCGTGGCGAAGGGCGGCACGCGGCTGGACGTTCTGGCTGGCAAGCATGATCTCCGACATTTCGCCGAACAGGAGTTTGAGCGCGAACTCGGGCACGGGAAGGATGGCGGGGCGGTTGAGCGCGGTGGCGAGCGCCCTGGTGAAATCGGCATTGCGCACGGGATGGGGCGCGGTGGCGTTGACGGCCCCGCCCATTGCCTTGTTCTCCAGGGCGAATACGATGAGTCCGATCATGTCTTCGGCGTGGATCCAGGACATCCACTGGCGGCCGCTACCGAGCCTGCCGCCGGCGCCGAGCTTGAAGGGAGGCAACATTTGTTTCAGAGCGCCGCCCTCGGGACCGAGCACAATGCCGGTGCGCAGTTTCACGACGCGCAGGCCGAGCGGGGTGGCGCGATCGGCTTCCCGTTCCCATTCGACGGAAAGTTCGGGGAGGAATCCTTTGCCGGGCGCGGATTTTTCGGTGAGTACTTCATCTCCGCGCGATCCGTAATAGCCGATGGCGGAGGACGAAATCAGCACGCGCGGGCGCTCGCGGGCCTTGCCGATGGCGGTAACCATGCTGCGGGTTCCGTCGACACGGCTTTCGTGAATGCGCACCTTCACCTCATCGCTCCAGCGCTGGGAGACAGGCTCGCCGGCAAGGTGAATGATGGCATCCCCGGCATCGATGGCGGCCACCGGAACCTCGTCCTTGATGGCGTCCCAGAGTTCGAACGAATTTCGTTCGGCGAGAACTTCGGGCCGCTTTCGGCCGAGGACATGCAGGTCGTGGCCGCCGCTCTGCAGTCTGGCGATGAGGCGCGTGCCGAGGAAGCCGCTGGCACCGGTCAGGGTGATTCTCATAAAGCTTCCCTACGCGATCCGGAACGGATCCTTGCCGGTGCGTTCGAGAAACTCGATCTCTTTGAGATAGGCTTCCGTGTTGGTCTTGCGCTTCATTCCGTCAAAAGACATATAGCGCAACATACCGAATATCGGGCGGGATTGCCATGGCCGATCGTGCATTCCGAAGCACCACAAAATGTTGGTATAGGTGTTGGGATCGCGGCCGTCCAGGGCGTAGCGGTCGTGCAGATAGATCATGGTTTTCAGCGCCTCTTCGTGCGTGGCGGACCATTCGATGATCTTCTTGCCCCAATACATGCGGTAGTAGCCGTGAATCTTTCCGCGCAACAGCAGTTCCTTTTGCATGGCGTTCCAGAGCGGATCGTGGGTGGCTGCGTTTTCAAACTGTTCCTGTGAGTAGACGGCATCGCGCTTATCGGTGGCGTGTTCGGCCATGGTCTTACGCGCCCAATCCGGCACGTTGGCCATGCTTTCGGGATCGTCCACATAGGAGGCGAAGTTGAAGGCCAGTTCACGGCGGACGATCAATTCCTCAAGGAAGACGTCGGCCATGACCTTGGTCTCATCGGCTTGCGCGGTGGCGGCGAGCGCGGCTTCAAGCGAACTGATCTGGCCAAAGTGGAGGTAAGGACTGAGGTCGCTGGTGGCGTGCGCCGACGGTTCGTTCTTATCGCGCGTGTAGCGGCGCAGGCGGCGTTCGATGAATTCGGTGAGGGTTTTCTCGGCGGCCAGCCGGCCTCCGGTGAACGAAAGGGACGGCTTGACGGAATGATCGATGTCGCAGGAGGCGACAAGCGCGGCCACGGTACCGGCGGCGACGGGAGTGGCCTGCTGGTCGAGCGTGAGGCGGAAGGCGCGCTTCACTTTCACAGTTTCGACCGGTTTGAGATAGCGCGCAACAAGTTTCTGAATTTTTGGGCGGATGGTGTAGGCGGCGTATTCGCGTTTGGCGAACTGGCTCATGGGCACGATGCAACTGGAATCGACGGCGTAGTAAGGAACGTCCACTTTGGCGGGGACCGAGGCATTGTGGCGCCGGGCGATGAAGGTGGGGTAATCGTCGGTGACGATGGCGGCCGCGCGCGCCGCCAGCGCATAGAGCCGGTCGTTGGGATCCTGGCGCGTGCGGCGCAAATGGAAGTGATAGCCGATGCCGCGGGCCTCCAGCCGCCGCCCGGTTTCGGGAACGCCTTCGATCACGAAAGTGTGCATGCGGTCGTTGGCATAAGGATAGGTGCAGGTGAGCCCCTCATAGACCAGCAGCGGCAATTGGCGCTGGTTGGCGAGGCCTGCGGCAAACTCGAGGGCGTGGTTGGAGTCGGCGCGGCGGTTCATCTGGCTCCAGTAGAGGACGTAGTCGGCGGCCTCCCGTGCGGGCTTCGAGTTCAGAGCTTTGACGCGATCGTTCATTTGAGTAAAGATGTCCGTTGAGGCCGACCCGCTACAATAAATCCAAAGTCCGAATGCGCGCACTCAACCGCTGGAAACTGCTATGGGCGTACCTGACGCGCAAGGCCGACGTGCGGGCGCTTCCGGTGGAGTATATCGTCGAGACGACGGCCAAATGCAACCTCTACTGTCCCATGTGTCCCAGGGAAACGCATAAGCAGCCCAAGGAGGACATGGAGCAGACGACGTTTGAGCGCCTGGTAAGGGAGTCCGGGGCGACGGCCGAACACATGATGTTGATCGGATTGGGCGAACCGTTTCTCGATTCGCGCATCGTCGACCGGATTGAATATTGCGAGCGGCATTCGGTGGCCACGCTGCTTTCCACCAACGGCACGCTGCTCGACGAAAAGACCGCCGAACGGGTGCTCGCTTCGCCGTTGAAACACATCACGCTGAGCTTCGACGGGTCGACGAAGGAAAGCTACGAGTTTTATCGCAAGGGCGCGAAGTTCGAGCGGGTGCGGGAGAACTTCGTGCGGTTCGCGCGATTGAAGCACGAGCGGCGGGCGCCCATTCAGGTGGTGGTGCAGATGGTGCGCATGGAGCGCAACGCGCAAGAGGTGGACGACTTCGTCAAGTTCTGGAGCGCGGTGCCGGGCGTGGACCAGGTGCGGGTGAAGGAAGACGAAACCAACCTGATGCGGCCCGATTCGGGTCACGCGGCGGCCGATTGGAAACATCCCTGTCATTACTTATGGCGGGGGCCGATGTATGTGAAGCACAACGGCGATGTTTATCCGTGCTGCCAGAGTTACATGCTGGACGGCAAGGCGGTGGGTAACATCGGCACTCAGAGTCTGCCGGAGATATTCAATTCGGCCGCGATGCAGACCTACCGGCGGCTGCATGCGGGCGGACGGGCCGGTGAGATCGAGATGTGCGCGCGGTGCTGCACGACGATTCCGCATCCGGTGCTGGTGGCGGGCAGCCTGGTGTTTCATGGGGAGACCGTGCGGCGTCTGCTGCCGGTTGTGGAGAGGCTGACGTATCTTTCGAAGCTTCCGCGGAGGCTCCTGTCGCCGCCCAAGCCGGCGGCGGCGCGGGAAGACCTTGTGCAGATTTCCTCAAAAAAGTCTTGATTTTTCGCCTGTTCATGTTATTCTAGAGAAGTTCCAAGAGGCCAATATGACTTTTCATTTCGATACGAGGAAGGGATCGCCAGTAACACTGGGCTTTGCGATCCCGCGAAATGTCATCCCGGCCGTTTGTCCTACCTGGTAAGCGGCCGGCATCGCCGGATCGCTATTGATTTCTCTTAAGTTTGGGAAGCCAACACGTTACGTCTACCTATGGTCCGGGTTCTTCAGCCCGGCTGGTGCGGTTCCGCTCTGCGGCTCCGTATGCCGGTGGATGCGACGGGCTCCCGAAACCAGCGTGTAGCTCAATGGTAGAGCAACAGACTTTGACACGTCTGTAGGTTGCGGGTTCGAATCCCGCCTCTCAACTTAGCCTGCAAAGCTAGCACGACTGTTCCCGCGTGGGCCGCGCGTGGTGTTTCCGCTGTTTCTGGCTGTAATGGAAACGGCAGCGGTAAGGCCGCTTTGAACCGGTGTGGCAACTGCCTGGGGAGTTGTGTGTCTTCAGGCGGAAAGCACCGGTCCGCGTCTGAACTGCGAAGCGCCACACGCGGCCGCGCATAACCGAAACTACCCGCGCCTGAGCCGCGGGACTCGATGCCGCCCTCCAGCGGCCAACCCGTAACCCTGAATTTCACACAAAGAAGGAGGTGATACCCGTGCTGTTCTACACTCGTTTCTACGTCGGCGATACGGAGCGTGTATTCGTGTACAAGCGGGGCCGTTTGCTGACGATCCTGGGCGCTGGGGCGCACACGCTTTATCACGCTCCGGGCGCCCTGGTTTCCGATCGCCAGTCGATCCTGCCGCTGCAGTACTCGGGCCCGCTGGCGGACTTCCTGGTAAACGAGCGTCCGGAGCTGGCGGCGGAGCACTTCACGGTGGTGGACACCGGCGACTCGGAAGTGGCGCTGATTTTCTTCGATCGAAAGTTGTCGCGCGTCGTGGGGCCGGGTAACCGGCTGCTGTTCTGGAAGGGCGCGCGCGAAGTCTCGGCCGAAGTGATCGACGTCAAGGAAACGCCGCAAGTGCCGGAAAAGCAGGTGCTGGCCGTGGCACGGTTGAGCGCGCTGTCTCTGGCCGCCTTTTTCAAGGTGGAAGAGAATCGCGTTGGGTTGCTGTATCTGGATGGCCGGTTCATCCGGCTGCTCAACCCCGGCTTCTACTCTTATTGGCTGGCGCGTTCTCCGCAGATGGAAACCGTCGATCTGCGCCGGCAGACTCTGGACGTCACCGGGCAGGAGATCCTGACGAAGGACAAGGTGACCTTGCGGGTGAACCTGGTGGCCGATTACCGGGTGACCGATGCGGTGAAGGCAGGCACCACGGTGAAGAGCTTCACGGATCATCTCTACCGCCTGCTGCAGTTGGCCATCCGGGTCACGCTCGGCAAGCGCACGCTCGATGAGGTGCTGGCGGAGAAGGTGGACGTGGACGCTGACGCGGCGGCCGGTGTGCGCGCCGCGATGGCGGACCTGGGGGTGGAGGTTGGCTCGATCGCGCTCAAGGATATCATCCTGCCCGGCGAGATCCGCGACATCCTGAACCAGGTGGTGGCGGCCGAGAAGCAGGCGCAGGCCAACCTGATCCGCCGGCGGGAGGAAACCGCCGCCACGCGTTCGCTGCTCAACACGGCGAAGCTGATGGAGGGGAATCCAATCCTGATCCGGTTGAAGGAGCTCGAGGCGATCGAGCGGCTGACCGGCAAGGTGGAACACCTGACGGTGAAAGGTGGACTGGGCTCGCTGTTGCCTCCGTCGGCGTAACGGGTGTGGGACTGGCCGCAAGGCCCGTTCTACACCCACATTTCCAAATCTTGGCGTGCGGCGATGGTCCCGCTGCATTCAGAGCGCGCTTCCTCCACGATGGCGTCGATGGCATCGTCGTCTCTAGTGGGATCGTGATGAAACAGAACCAGGCGCTTTACGCCGCAATCGGCGGCCAGACGGGCCGCCTCGCGCCACGTCGTATGGCCCCATCCGCGATGCGGCTCATAGTCTCGCGGCGTGAACTGCGCATCGGAGATCAGCAGGTCGGCACCCTGCGCGTATTCCCGCAAGGTCCGGTCGAAGGACTCGACACCGTGCTCGTAGTCGGTGGCGTACACCACGGCGGCGCCGCCCGCCTCGATGCGATAACCGATGGAACCTTGCGGATGGTTGAGAGGGAAGGAGCGTACCAGAAACGGTCCAGCTTCCACGGGCGCGATGCCGGCTTCGTGGAATAGCTTGTGGGCGCCGGTGGAGTCGAAGGCGACGGGGAAATAGGGTGGGGCCATGGCGGCCCGCAGGATCGCTTCGGGCTGGCCGTTGGCGGAGGGACCATGAATGGTCACGGTGCGTCCCGGCTGGTAGAGAGGCGCGAAGAAGGGCAGCCCGTCGATATGATCGCGATGATAGTGGGAGAGAAAAAGATGGACGGGCGCGTCCGGTGCGAAAGTGGCGCCCGCGCGCACGATGCCCGTGCCGGCGTCGAGCAGCAGCCGCTCGCCGGAGGGCGCCGCGATTTCCACGCAAGCCGTATCGCCGCCGTAGCGCAGGTTCTCCCGGCGGGGCGTCGGCCTCGTTCCCCGCACGCCCCAGAAGGCAACTTTGAGGCGCGCGGTCACGGCCGGCCCGCCAGGAAATCGGGGAACGAAAGCGGTTCGTGCTCGAAATAGGTCTTGTAGCGGCGGGCAAAGGCGGCATCCTGCATCAGCTTCGGATGGACGCCTTTGATGAAATACATGTCCACGTCACGCAGATCCTTGGTGCGAATCTTGCCGCGATGCTCGCATTCAAAGAAGTCCTTCACGCGCGACCAGGCGCGCTCGGAGAGATTGATGCGGCCCGGCTCGCCCGAGGATTCCATGCGCGAGCTGTAGTTCACCGTCTCACCCCAAACGTCGAAAGCGAACTTGTCCACGCCTACCACGCCCGCGATCACCGGCCCGGTGTGCATGCCGATGCGGATCCGCCAGCCCTGGGGATAGCGGCTGCCCAATTGTTCGGCGGCGTGGAGCATCTCGAAACAGGCGAGCACCGCGTCCACCGGATGCGAAGGATTGCGGGGCGGCAGGCCGCCCATGAACATGTAGCTATCGCCGATGGTTTTCAGCTTTTCGAGCCCGTAGCGGCGCACGATGCGATCGAAGGCGGTGAAGTAGTCATGCAGCATCAGCACCATCTCGTCGGCGGCCATGTCTTCGATGGCGGCGGAAAATCCGGCGAAATCGGTGAACACGATGCTGACGTCGTCGAAGTACTTGGGCGTGACGCTGCCCTGGGCGCGAAGTTCCTCGGAGATACGGGCCGGCAGGATATTGAGCAGCAGCGATTCGGCGTGGCGGCGCTGCTCTTCCACTTCATCGAGCGCGGCGCGGAGTTGCTGCGCGGTGCGGCGCTCCTCGTCGCGGAGGCGCTTCTTTTCCAGACAGGCGCCGATGCGGGCGCGCAACAGAATGGGGTCGAAGGGCTTGGTGAGGTAGTCCTCGGCGCCCATTTCGATGCAGCGAACCGCGCTCTGCACCTCGTCCATGGCCGAGATCATGATCACCGGCAGGGTAGCGAGGCGGCCGCTCGCCTGCAGTTGACGCAGGACTTCGAAGCCGTCGATTTCGGGCATCATGACATCGAGCAGCACCAGTTCGAAAGTGTCTTCGGCGAGCATCCGGAGCGCGTTGTGTCCATCGGCGGCCTGCAGGACGGCATAGCCTTCGCGCTGGAGGCGGCGGCTGAGCAGATCGCGATTCACGGCGTTGTCGTCGACGACCAGCAACTTCCCGTCCTTCGATGCGGGCGAATCCGGAGCCTCGGGGGGATTGGCATCGGCGGGTTCCGGCGCAAGCGCGGGCGGCTCGGCGGAGGTGCCTGGCTCGGCGAGCAGCAAACCCAGACGTTCGGCGGCGGTAGCGATTCTCGTTAGATCGGCGTCGATGGCGGCGGGGACGGGGCCGCTTCGAATCTCGCGCACCAGGTTTGCGATGACACCGATGGGCGCCGGCAACAGGATGCGAAGGGAATCGAGGACGAAGGCGCCATCGGCTTCCTGGCCCGGCGGCAGCAGTTGCTGAATCAGGCTGAAGCATTCGCGGGCGGCGTTTTCGATGGCCCTGATCCCGGGGGCGAGCGCGGCGGCGTCCAGGTCTTCGAGTTGCTCCTGCAGCATTTCGCTGTAGCCCATGAGGTGATTCACGGGCGTGAGCAGATCGTGGCGCAGGCGCGCGGCGGGGGGAATGGGTCCGGTGGGAGCGGCGTTTGTCATTTCGTCCTCGCGGCGGCGGCGGTGAGCATGCTTTCGCGCAGATTGGGGGCGCGTTCCATCAGGGCGTGGAAGTGCTCGCGAGCGAGCACCAGACAGGTGCACTCGGCGATGGTGCGGACCGAGGCGTTGCGGCGGGCGTCGGTGAGCAGCGCCATTTCGCCGAAATAATCTCCGTCGTCGAGAACGGCTACGCGGGCGCCCGCCTTCAGCACCTCGACGGTGCCGCGCACCAGGATGTAGAATTTGTCTCCGATATCGCCTTCGTGGACGATGGTGCGGCCGGCGGGAAACAGTTCGGTGAGGAACGACCGGGCGATCTCGGCCAGAGTCTGCTCCTCGACGGCGGAGAGAATGGCTATGTCGCGCAGGCGGGCCGGTGTCACCTGCGCGCGATCGCCGGCGGGCGTCACTACGAATCCGCTTTGCTTTTGCCAGAGACGCGCGTAGCCGCCATTGCGCGCGAGCAGTTCGGCATGGGTTCCCTCTTCGAGCACGCGGCCGCCGTCGAGAAAGAAAATGCGGTCCATCGTGGTGACCGGGCCGAGGCGGTGCGTGACCGAAAGCACCGTGCGTCCGGCCGAGGCGCGGGCGATGGTTTCGTTGATGAGCGTTTCGCTGGCTCCGTCGAGCGCCGAAGTGGCTTCGTCCAGCACGAGGATTTCGGGGTTGCGCACCAGCGCGCGCGCGATGGCGAGGCGCTGGCGCTGGCCTCCGGAGAAGCGCTTGCCTCCCTGCCCCGCGCTGGTGTCGTAGCCTTCCGGAAGCGCGCTGATGACATCGTGGATGCCCGCGGCGCGCGCCGCCGTTTCGATCTCCGCGTCGGTGGCCGACGGCCGCGCGGTGCGGATGTTTTCGCGAATCGAAGTTTCGAAAAGAAAGTTCTCCTGAAAAACCACGGCGGTCTGCGCGCGCAGCGATTCCTGCGTGACCTGTTTCAGGTCGAAGCCGTCGATGGAGACCGAGCCCTTGGCGGGATCGTAAAAACGCATGACCAGACTGAGGATCGTGCTCTTACCGGAACCGCTGGGCCCGACGAAAGCGACCGAGGAGCCGCGCGGAATGCGCAAGCTGACGCCATCGAGATTTTTCCGCTGGCCGTTGTAGCTGAACGTTACGTCGCGCAGTTCGATGCCCCGTCTCATGACCGGCAGATTCAGCGCGGTGCCGGCGTCTTCCACCTGCGGCGCCTCCGAGAGCAGTTCCTCGATGCGGAGCATGCTGCCGCCCGCCTGGGAAAGTTGGGGCAGGTATTGCGCCACGTAGCCGATGGAGTTGGCCAGGGTTACGAATAGCGACTGAAAGGCGGCGAAAGTGCCCACCGTCATCTGGCCGCGAAACACCAGATAGCCGCCGGCGCCCATCACCGCTACCTGAAGGATCTGCGTGCTGAAGCCGGCCGAGCGCTCCATGACAAGCATGAGAAAGCCGAGCCGGGAGCTGGCGCCGCGCAGGCGGCCGTTCTGTTGTTCGAACTTCGACAGAGCCATACGCTCGAGCCCGAACGCCTTGACAAGGGCTTGGGCGGCGACGTTCTCCTGCACGGCCGAGACCAGGCCGGCCTCTTCCTGCCTGCGGTCGACGGCGGCGCTGGCCGTGCGGCCGGACAACAGGCGGGGACCGGCGAGAGCGAGCGGGAACGAGACGAGCGCGACCAGAGCCAGGCGCCAGTCGAGCAGGAAGATCAGGATGGTGGAGAGCAGAATGTCGAGCAGCGGCAGAATGCCCCAGGGCACTCCGTTCAATACGGTGGCTTCGACCGAGGCGAGATCGCCGGAGAAGCGGGAGAGGATTTCGCCCGCCTGCGTCCGCGAGTAATAGCCGAGCGACAGACGCTGCATATGCTCGAACATGCGATGGCGCAGGTCGGCGGCGAGGTTGCCGACGATGCGGGAATATTGACGGTCGCGCCAAACACCGGCAAGGGAGACAACGACCACGGAAACGGCCAGGCTGAGGACGATCAGTCCCAGAATTCGCTCATTCTTCTCCCCGATGGCTTTGTCGATCAAATACTTGAAACTCACCGAAAGCTGGGCATTAAGGCCCATGTCGAGAAGCGAGGCCAGAACGACCAACGCCATCCGGCCGCGCTGGGGCCCTAAATAGCCGAGCAGCTTGCGCAGCGATTGGGTGATGGTCATGGGTCTTCATTTGGATAAAGGGCGAGCGGGGGGTGAAAATGCGCGAGCGGAGGCGAAGATATTTTCGTTAGCGGGTGAGATCGAGGATGAGACGTTCCATCACCAGGCGATCGTCGGGGCTGCGGTCGCGGAAGGCCTTGTCGGTTTCGAAAATCTTGACCATCGCCTTTTCGAGTTGGGGCTTTGAGAACGCGCCGAGGGTTTGCATCACCTGCTGGGCACGCGAAGACCACATGGGGATTCCCAGCTTGCTGAAGTGCGCCTGAATGGCCTGCGGCGTTTTCAGACCTTCTTCCCTGGCGGTGAGGGCGAAGCGCACCTGGGCGGCGAGGAAGGTGAGGGCGAGCGGCAGATATTCCCCGTCGCGAATCAAGGTGTGCAGCAGATTGAGACTGGCGGCGCGGTCGCCCCGGCCGAGCGCGGCGACCAGGGCGAAGACGGTGGCGGTGCGCGCGTCCGGCGCGAGCGCAAGGATGTCGGCCTCTGCGATCGCGCGTGTCCCGCCGCTGAAGGCCGCGAGTTTCTCGATCTCGGTGGCGATGCGTTCGGCATCGCTGCCGAGGGCCTCGACCAGAGTATTGAGCAGGGCGGGATTCATCTTCAGCCCTGCCCTGGCGGCGAGTTCGCCGGCAAGCTTCAGCGCCTCGTCCGGTGAGTAAGGAGAGAATTCCACCACGTTCGGAACGGCGGCGTAGAATTTGCGCAGCCGCTCCATTTTCGATTTATCGTCGTTGTCGAAGCCGAGGCGCTGGGCATCGAACACGACGACGGTACCAGGGGTGGGATCGGCGGCGTAGCGGGCGAGGGCGGCGGTATCCTTCTCATCGAACGCGGCGGCGCCGCGCGGCAGGGCGGCTTCGGCGTTGGAAACCCAGATGAGGCGTTCGGCCGCAAACAGCGAGTAGGAGGCGGCGGCATCGACAACGTCGCGGATGGAAGTTTCGTCAAGATCGTAGCGCGCGTAGCCGTCTTCGCGCAGATCTTCCGGCAGCGCTTTTTCCACCATCATCTTGCGGCAGGCGCGGCGGCGATAGCTTTCCTGTCCGGCGAACAAATAAAGCGGCGCCGGCGGGGACGATTTCAACTGCGAGACCAACTGCTGCGGCGTCATCAGAAGTTCTCCAGAATCGCGGAGACGACGGCGCGGGCGGCGCTGACGCTGAGCCGGTCGAGCGCGGTGTCGCTTTCTTCAAGGTAAGCCACCGGGTCGACGCTGATCTCATAGCGCTCGCGCACTTCCATGCCGGGGTTGTTGTAGAGCACCTTGCCGGTGGCACGTTCGGTGAGCGAAAGCTGAAGAACGAGGGAGACCTGCGCGCCGGCGGCACGGCCGGTGGCGGTATCGAGGTTGGTGGGGAAGGCGAGCAGATTGAGTACGGACCCGCGCAGAACGGCGTCGGCCTCCTCTTCGCGCGGCACGACGTGGTAGCGGGTGCGGGAGATGAACTCGCGCGTAATGGCCTGCGCCAGGCGATCGGAAAGGCGATAGCGGATGGTCGCGTTTGAGAAGGCGGGCACGGCGATGCTGGCGAGCGATTTGGGCAGCAGGTCGGCGCGTCCGGAAAGGTGATAACCGCAGCCGGTGGTGGCCGCCGCCGCCGAGACCGTGAGAAACTGCCTGCGCCCCGTCTTCACGCGCCGGCCCACCTTTCGACGAGGCGCACGGCGTTGACGGCGGTGGTACGCAGATTGTCGGCCGCGGCCCAAAGCCACCAGGCGCGCGGATTGTTGCGATCCAACCGGATATCGCCCACCGAAAAACCGTCCATGGTGGCGGCACCTACGTTGGTGGGCGCCGCTTCGGATCCGGCGCGGACATCGACGTCGCCGCCGGCGATGGCCGATGCGATCTCTTCGGCCCTGGTGTCGCGGGCGCATTCGATCCAGGCGGAAATCGAGTATCCGTGAAAGACGGGAGCCTGGGCCAGGCGGATCGACGGCAGCACACCGTTTCCGGCGAGACTCGCGAAATGACGTTCGATCTGGGCTTCGGTGCGCTCGAGGTTGTGCGGCGATTCCGGCCCGAACGACGGCAGGATGTTATAGGCCAGTTGCTCGTCGTAAATCTCCTTGGGCAGGGTCTGAAACTGAAACAGGCGGATGGTCTGCTGATGCAGCTCATCGATGCCGGGTTGCCCCAGTTCGCTGGCCGGTTCGAAGATATGCACGACGGCGCGCGCGACGGGAACGGATTTCGACAGGCGTGCGAAGAGTTGGGCCAGGACGACGGCCGCCGGGTGAGCGACGATGGCGGGCGACGACTTGGCGTCTTCCCGCCCTTCGACCAGCGGGGCGCACAACCGGGCCGAGGGAAGATCCTCAAGCTGGCGGGTGGCATCGACGACCAGCGGCCCCGGCCCCCCGCCAACCAGTTCCCAGGCCTTGCGGCTGCTGGCGGGCGACCCGGCCAGCACCACCACGTCGGCGGTGATGAGATTCGTGCGATCGAGCGTGGTGATGACCACGGCTTCCTCGGCGTGCCCGGTGAGCCTGGCCTCCCGATCGTCCACCCCGATGAGAGTGAGATCGAAGGGGACGGGCGAAGTGGACAGCACCTCGCGGATTTCTTTACCGAGGAGCGATTCGCTCCCCACGACGGCGATGCGGCGTATGGACATTCGTTCGAGATCAACCTAGCTGCCGATGGGGCTGCGGCGGAGGCGGCGCCTTGCGCGTGAACCGGCGCAGCAGACCGGCGACGCGCACCACGATGCCGCTGCCGACGTAGGCGATGGCCATGGCCAGCAGCACGGGCTGCGAGTAATTCCAGATCAGGTAAATCAGGCTGCCCAATAAAATCACGGTCAGCGGCGGCCGCGGGCTGTTGAGATTCAAGTCCTTGAAGCTGCGGTAGCGCCAGGTGCTGACCAGCAGGAACGAAAGCATGCCGAGCAGAGCCACCCAGGCGGCGGCCAGCGGCCACGATCCGATGGGCACGCAATCGGCGGCATAAACCACCGAAGCCACCATTCCGGCGGCGGCGGGCGTGCAAAGACCGACGAAATACTTACGATCCGGGCGGCCCGGATTCTTCGGCACCGGATTGGCTTGCACGTTGAACCGCGCCAGGCGCGCCGCGCTGCACAACAGAAACAGGAAGCAGACGAACATGCCGGCGCGCATCAGGTGATCGCGAACGATGGGGTCGGAGGTGAAATCGACGAACAGCAGGCCCCAGGCGAAGGCAAGCACGGCGGGGGCGATGCCGAAGGTGATGACGTCGGCCAGGGAATCCATCTCGCGGCCGAAATCGCTTTCGGTGCCGGTGAGGCGGGCGATGCGGCCGTCGAGACCGTCGAGCAGCACGGCGACGCCGATCGCCTTGGCGGCGATCTCAAAATCGGGCACGCTGCCTTCGAGCCCGGTTCGAACGGCCAACGCGCCCTGGAAGGTTTTCATGATGGAGAGAAATCCCAGGTAGAGATTGCCGGCGGTGAACAGAGTCGGCAGGGCGTAAGCGGCGCGGCGGGGCCGGCGGCTTTTGGGGTCGATCAGCCTGTTGGGCAGTTGAAATGGCATTACAATCAGCCTTTCTTGGTGGCGAGAATCGAGGAGCCGGCCGAGACACGCTCCCCTTCCTTCACGCCGATGGACCATTCCGGTCCGAGCCAAACATCTACGCGTGAGCCGAACTTGATCAAGCCGACACGCTCTCCACGGGCCACGTCGTCGCCGGTCTTTTTCCAGAAAACGATGCGGCGGGCGATGAGGCCGGCGATCTGTTTGAATACGACCTTCGACCCGTCGCCTTCCACGGTGATGACGCTCATTTCGTTTTGCGTGGAAGCTTCCTCTTTACTCGCCACCAGGAACTTGCCCTTGTGGTATTCGAAGCGGGTGATCTTGCCGGGGATGGGAGAGCGATTGACATGCACGTCGAACACGTTCAAAAAAATGCTGATGCGCGTACCGCCCTGCTCATTCCGCACGACTACCACTTTCCC
>CADEFT010000013.1 GCA_902826685.1 uncultured Acidobacteriota bacterium | reverse complement strand
CGTTCGCCGCAGCCTTCGTCGCTTCAAGAAAGATTGGCCGGTTCAAAAGCGTTTTTCACGACGTAAGCGACGAAGCTCAGCGTAACAGGTTTGGAGTCAAGGGGTTGGGGCTGAACTGGATCACCGAGGAAGCGCGATCCTGACGGACGCTTTCCCTGTTCGCGAGAATCTAAACCGGGGCGAGAAGTCTTGCCCTCTTAGCCTCTCGCAATGCCGCGAGCGGCTAGCGTGTTTGTACCGGCTGGTAGGGCTGGACGTGGATCTCTCCAGAACGCTGGCGCATTGCGTATGCGTCGTACCAAGCCTGCATTCGGAGCAACAACTCCATGCCCACGCCAAAGGCCTTTTCCACTCGCAGGGCCATTTCTGGCGAGAGCGCAGCCTTGCTGTTGATTAGGTCGGAAAGCGTCGCCCGGCGTACGCCAAGTGCTTCCGCAGCCTCACCGACCGTCAGTTTCATTTCATCAAGGATCTCATGCCGGATAAATGCGCCGGGGTGTGGCGGCGCCATCTTGACTTTGATCGGTCTCTTTCGCATCAGTGATAGTCCTCCAGGTTTAGGTCACAGATCTCGTTTTCGTCCACGGTAAAGGTCAATCGCCAGTTGCCGCTGACAGAAATGCTCCATGTACCAGCACGGTCTGCCTTCAGTTGGTGGATGCGCCAACCTGGCGGCCCAGCAACTTCCGACATTTCGGAAGCGATGAGCAGAACGGCCAGGATGTTGCGTACTCTCTGGACCAGGTCCGAGCGCAATTCCCGGGCATCGTTCTCTTCGAGCAGCCGCCGAAGGCCCCGATGCTGAACATTGCGAATGTCCACAGTAAACTGTACGGTATTGGCGTACAAATGTCAAGCCCGGCTGCGTTCAAGGGGTGCACCGGGCCAGTCCGAAGTTGAGAACGCCGTTTTTCGCCAGCTTGGGTTGATCGCTCGGCCGACCACCTTCTGCCGAACATTGATTTGTTGCGCCGAACAGTCGGCAAGACTGGACGCTCGCGCGATTAAGAGGTTTTATCGGTTGATCGGATCAGCTCACCAAGCCTCTGATGAGCACGGTCCGGAAAATCCCAGCGCCAGCGCCGTTGATAATCTTTCCGCCCGTAGCTGTCCAGGACAGCTTGAGTAGCCGCCCGAACTTGACGAGCGAAGCGTAGTAGACTGCATTCGGAAGTGAATATCAGCATTCCCCCCTCGTCCTCCAAACCTCGTTCTGCCTCCTTGAACAACCAGATCCGAACAACAACCGATCCCCCCGTACGTTCCATCCGCCAACGATACTCGCCGGGCTCGTGATACCACCGAATGCGGACTAGTGGGGCTGACTCCAACAACTGTACAACTGCCCAGAGGAGGTCGCCGGGGGGCATCGTAAAGGACAGCGCTAGCAATAAGCGTTGCTGACTGATCGCCATCGGCCAAGGCAGCGTCAAGCCATCGGTGCTCGAAGCTCCCGTAAGAGAAGGTGAACTGTTCCACGTCTTAACGGCAGTGTAAACCTATTCCGGTCATGATGTTCCCAACGATAGAGAACGGCTTGTCGCGTTTGTTCACGCTAACCAGTGGCACTCATCGCTTCGTGCGCACTCTCCTTGTTAGAAGCGAATCGGGCAGCGTCACTTTAGAAGTCCCGTGGCCTCAAAGCGGTCTGCTTGACGATGCGGGCGAACATCTGGCCTGATCGTGTCTTGATCGTAAAAAGCGAACTCGTAGTGCCGGATAACTTGGAGCAATCCGGCGAAGGGCCGGTTAGCGCAAGGCGCCGGCCACCGCATCGGAAATGATACCCGCCTGCGCCTCGGTAAGGATCAGCGGCGGCGAGATGGTCAGGATGTTGCCGTGGCCGGAGAGCGTGTCGTTATTGCGGCCCACCAGCACACCGGCGCGGCGGATGGCCATCATCCTGGCGATGACTTCGGGTTCGGCCAGCGGCTCGCGTGTGGCGCGGTCGGCCACCAGTTCGATGCCCATCATCAGGCCGCGGCCGCGGATCTCGCCGATCCAGCGGGAGTCGATGGCGCGCAGGCGGTCCATCAGATACGGTCCGACCGAAGCGGCATTCTCCCAGAGACGCTCCCGCATGAGGATGTCGAGATTGGCCAGGCCCGCGGCGCAGGAGGCCGGATGGCCGCCGAAGGTGCTCACCTGCACGAATTTTTCGCTGTCGCCGCCCTGGAAGGCTTGGAAGACTTCGGGCGTCACGGCCGTGGCTCCAAGCGGCAGATAGCCGGAAGTGAGCCCCTTGGCCATGGTCATGATGTCCGGCTTGATGCCGGCGTGATCGGAGCCGAAGAGCTTGCCGGTACGGCCGAAGCCGGTGATGACCTCGTCCACGATCATGAGCACGCCGTGGCGGGTGCAGGTGGCGCGGATGCTTTCCAGGTACCCGCCGGGCGCGGGAAAGACACCGCCCCCGCCGATCACCGGTTCCAGAATGACGGCGGCCACGGTTTCGGGGCCTTCCATGCGGATGACGCGATCGAATTCATCGGCGCAGGCGAGCGAGCAGCCGGGCTGGGTCTTGCAGAAGTTGCAGCGGTAAGCATCGGGCGGGGCGACGTGCAGCACGCCCGGCAGCACCGGTTCGAAAGCGGCCTTGCGCGCGGCCTGGCCCGTGCAGGCGACCGCGCCGAGCGTGAAGCCGTGATAGCCGCGATGGCGCGCAATAATCTTGTAGCGGTTCTGGCCGGGGAAACGCTTGCGCTGCGATTGGCGCGCGATTTTGAGAGCGGTCTCGACGGCCTCCGAACCCGAGTTGGTGAAGAAGATGCGCGACAACTCACCGGGCAGCATTTCGGCCACACGCGCCGCCAGTTGCGCGCCCGGCGTGTGCGACTGCGTGAGCGGATAGTAGGGCATGCGCGTCATCTGCGCCGCCACGGCGTCCACGATTTCACGGCGGCCATAACCCACGTTGACGCACCACAAACCGGCCATGGCGTCGAGGTAGCGGCGGCCTTCGGAGTCTTCGATCCAGACGCCGTCGGCGGCCACCATTTCGAGCGGTGGGCGGTTTTCAAGCCCAAGGTGTTGCGCGTTGCCGTGCCAGAGGTGCCGCAGATCCAGGTCGCGGGTGGTTAGAGTAGGCGTCATCGTGAGCCGATTCTAACATCCGGCGGCGGGAATTTCGTGGGTCCCGGTCTGGCCGGTATCGCTGTCCAGCACTACGAACGAGGAGCGGAAGGCCGCCGGCGCGCCGTCCGGGCCGAAGATCGCACCCATGACCGTACCCGGATTGATCGCGACGGTAGCGTTGATGGAGTGGACGTTGTGGACGTGATTGTGTCCGTAGCAGACGAAGTCGAACTGGCCGGAGGCGGCCATGGGAAGCGCGATATCGGGATAGTGATTCATGGCGAAGCGCCGGCCGCCGAGTTGTCCCTGGAAGACGTGTCCGTGGAGGGAAACGTGAGGATAGCCCCGCGCGGCGGCGGTGATCCGGAACAGGTCGGCGTCGTTGTTGCCAAAGACGATGTGGATGGGGCCGGGGAAGCCGCGCCCGAGTTGATGGAGGATGAAGGGCGAGCAGAGATCGCCGCAGCAAAGCAGGGCGTCGCAGGAGGCGGCTTTTTCGAGCGCGGCGCCGAGGTTCCAGATGTGGTCGTGGATGTCGGAAAGAATCGCGATACGCATGGCTGTCCCTCTATTCTGCGCGATCGCCGGGATCGAGGGCGCTTGTTCATTTGACATCCGAATGAACAGGTGCCACACTTCATTAGAATGTCTAACGAACAAAAGGCCGGCGTGCTTCAGGGCACCCTTGACCTGATGATCCTGCAGACGCTGGCAACGCTCGGCCCCCTGCATGGCTACGCCATCGGCGCGCGGATCGAGCAGGTATCGAGCGGGGCGATTCAACTGAACATGGGAACGCTTTATCCGGGCCTGCTGCGGCTGGAGCAGCGAGGGTTCGTTCGCGCGCAGTGGGGGCGGACCGAGACCAACCGGCGCGCCCGGTACTACAGCGTCACCGCGGCCGGGCGCCGTCAACTGGAGACCGAGAAAACGGAATGGGCCCGCATGACCGCGATCATGCAGGCGATGCTTGAGGGGGCCGAATGAGATACCGCCTGCGGGAATGGTGGCGCCGGTTCGAGGGAACCTTCCGGTCCGGCGATGACAGTGAGACGGAAGAGGAACTGCGGTTCCATCTGGAGATGGCGGAACAGGATGCCTTGCGGCGGGGCGAGGATCCACGGCATGCCCGCCTCCGCGAAGGAGGCATCGCGCAGGCGGCCGAAGCGGTACGCGACCGGCGCTCCATCGGCTGGCTCGCCGACTTCGTGCGCGATGGCCGCCACGGCGCCCGCCTGCTACGCAGAAGTCCGGTGTTCAGCCTGGCGGCGATTGTGTCGCTGGCGTTGGCGATCGGCGCAAACACCGCGATCTTCACCTTGATGGATGCCGTCATCCTGCGAATGATGCCGGTTCACGAGCCCGGGCGGCTGGTGCAATTCGGACGCGACCTCTCCTATCCGCTGTTTCGCCACTTTCGCCACGAGCTTCGATGTTTCACCGACATGTTCGCGCACACATCGATGGGACGGCCCGACGTGGTCATCGATGACGAACCGGAGCCGGCGGCCGTGGAATTCGTATCCGGCAACTACTATTCGGTGCTGGGCGTTTCGGCCTTTGCCGGGCAAACCTTCGATCCCGCGATCGACCGGAATCCGGCTGCGGTGGCCGTGATCAGTCACGCGTATTGGAAGCGCCGGTTCGGCCTCGATCCGGCGGTGATCGGCCGCTCGTTCCGATGGAACGACCGCGCGTTCCGGATCATCGGTATCGCTTCGCCGGAATTCCACGGCGTAGTGCCCGGAAAGACTCCTGAAATTACGTTGCCGGTTTCCATCGCCGGCGAAGTCCTGGATAGTCCGGCGTGGCTAACCAGCGACTCCCGGCGCTGGCTCCAGGTCATGGGACGTCTTGGCGACGGGCACACCGTCGAGACGGCACAGGCCGAAGTCGCGGCCGTGTACGCAGGCGTCGTCGAGGCGGAGGCGCGGAATACCGGCGGCAACGAATTCCAGAAACAGCGGGTGCTGGCGCAACGGATGCCGCTCGAAGCGTCTGGAAACGGATTCGATTTCCTGCGTTTTCGCTTTGCCGGGCCGTTGCGTCTGCTGATGGGCGTTGTGGCGATGATCCTGCTCATCGCCTGCGCCAATCTCGCCAACCTTCTGCTGGGGCGCGCGGCCTCGCGGCGGCGCGAGATCGCGGTGCGGCTGGCGCTCGGAGCCGGACGTGGACGCGTCCTCCGCCAGATGCTGGCCGAAGGCATGCTGTTGTCGGCGGCCGCGGGCGTACTGGGCGTGCTGCTCGCCTGGTGGTTGGCCGGCACGTTGATCACCACGATGTCCAATGGCGGCGACCGCATCGCCCTGAACTCGCGGCCGGACCTCCGCGTTCTCGCCTTCGCCGTTTTCATCACCATGACGGCGTGCCTGCTGTTCAGCCTGGCGCCCGCGCTGCAGGCGGCGCGGCAGGGAATTCAGCCCGCGCTGGCCGAAGCCCGCTCAGGCGCCCGCTGGCGATGGGGAAGAGCGCTGATCGCGGCGCAGGTGGCGATTTCCGTGGTGCTGGTGATCGGCGCCGGCCTTTTCGGCCGCACCCTGCTGCGGCTCTACTCGATTGAGACCGGGTTTGAGCGGGACAATGTGACCCTGATCTCCGTAAAAGCCGGCCACGCGCTGAGGGACCCGATTCTGGAGAGCCTGCGCTCGATGCCCGGTGTGACGTCGGCCAGCTTCGAAATGTCGCCTCTCGGCTTTAAGGGATGGGAAGCCAGCGCTCTGGTAGAAGGGTACACCTACGGACCAAACGAAGACGAGCAAGTGCATATCAGTTTCATCGCCGAAGACTATTTCCGGACACTGCGCACGCCCGTGCTCTCGGGCCGGGAATTCACGAAGTGGGATACGGCGGCGAGTCCGAAGGTCGTCGTCGTCAATGAGGCGTTTGCGCGGCGCTTTTTTCAGGGACGCTCGCCGCTGGGGAAATCGGTGCGATTCAAAGGAGAAACCGGCCGGTACGAAATCGCCGGCCTGGCGAAGGACATACGGTCCCGGAGTCTGGTGGGCAGCATCCCCGCCACCGTGTATATCAACGCGGCTCAGGCGTCCAGTCCGCCAACGGGCGTGTTTATGGTCCGGGGGACTGGAATCGCCCCACTCGTGAATCCGGCGCTGAAGCGCGTGGATACCAGGCTTCAGGCGGCCGATGTGCGAACGCTGGAGGAGAACCTATCGCGCTCGATTCTCAACGAGCGGCTCCTGGGAGCGCTGTCGGGACTGTTCGGCGCGCTCGCGCTGATTCTGGTTTCAGTCGGGGTGTACGGCGTGATGGCGTTCCAGGTGGCGCGCCGGCAAAAGGAAATTGGCGTGCGGATGGCGCTCGGCGCGCGGCCGGCTCAGGTCGTGGCGATGGTGCTGGCGGAAACCGCCGTGCCCGTGGGCGCCGGAGTCGCCGCGGGTGTGGCGGGGGCATTGGCCCTGACGGGACTGGCGGAGAAGATGCTCCACGGTCTCTCGCCGGCCGATCCCGCCACCTTCGCGGGAGCGAGCCTGCTGTTGATGCTGGTGGCGGCGCTCGCGGCCTATGCGCCAAGCCGGCGGGCCGCTCGGCTTAGCCCAGTGGAAACGCTGCGGTGCGAGTGACGGGCCTTCACTCCTCGCGCAAGACCGCGATGGGATCGATGCACAACAGATTCTTCATCAGGTGCGTAAGCGCCCACGAAGCCACCAGCCCGATCGCCAGCCCGATTCACGATTGCGCTGCGTGACGATATAGGCAACCACGCCGTAGATTCCAACGGAAGCGAGCAGTAGCGCGAGAGTGCCCTTTTCCGCGACGGCGTCAATCCCGGAACATCGGCTTCGACGGATTCACCAGCAGCCACAGCACGGCCGAGAGCAGATAGAGACACGCCATCAACAGAAGCGGCGCCTGCCAGTCGGCAAAGTGCTGCGCGACCCAGACGGTGAGGATGGGGCTTGATATGGAGCCCAGTTGCCCGGTGGTGTTCATGGAGGCGCTGAGGACGCCGGTATGCCGCCCGCCGACATCCATGCACACCGACCAACTGGCGGCCAGCGTGAACATCGACGCGGTCACGGCGACGGCGATCATCACGGCGGCCAGTTGAGCGTTTTCAATCCGCGTGGAGACGATCATGGCGAGCCCGGCAAACAGGTAGCCGGCCGATGCGGTGGCGATGCGGCCGATGCGCAGGCCGAGGCGGCGCGTCATGAAATCGGTGGTGGTGCCGCCGGCGAGGTCGCCCACCACGCTGAGAATGAGCGGCAGGCCGGAGAAGAAGCCAAGTTCGGCTTTGGAGAAGCCGCGCTGTTCGGCGAGATAGGTGGGCAGCCAGGTCATGACGAAATAGGATCCGTAGCTGTTGGAGAAATAGCTGAGGCAGATGGCCCAGAAGTTGCGCTGCACCAGCATCTGGCGCCACATATCGCCGTGTCCGCCGCCATGCGATTCCTTGGCGCGGCCCCGCTGGATCAGCTCCGCTTCGGCGGCATTGACTTGAGGATGCTCCGAGGGCTGATCGCGAAACCAGCGATACCAGGCGTAGGCCCACACAAAGCCGAGTCCGCCGAACATGAGGAAGATATGGCGCCAGTCGAACCAGTTCATCAGCCAGGTCACCAGGATCGGCGTCAGGCCGCCGGCCAGGTGGGCGCCGGAAAAGAAGACGCCCTGCACGCGGCCGCGTTCGTTGAGCGGAACCCAGTTCTGAAAAGTCTTGGCGGCATTGGGCCAGGCACCGGCTTCGCCCGCTCCGAACAGAAAGCGGATGACCAGCATGCTGGCGTAATTCCAGGCGAAGGCTGTGGCCATGGTGAAGACGGACCACCAGACGACGATGCGCGCCAGTACCCGCCGGGTGCCCATCCGTTCGCCCCAGGCCGCCGTGGGAATTTCAAAGGCGGCGTAGGCGATGGCGAAGACGGTGAAGACCAGGCCCATCTGCTCCTTGGAAAGTCCCAGGTCCTTGGAGATGTAGGGCGCAAGAATCGAGATGCAATTGCGATCGAGATACGTCACGCCGGCCAGCGCGACGGCGAAAGCAACCACTTTGAAGCGAGTACGACTAGGTGCCAGTTCCACGAATACACCAGGATATAGCAGGGAAGCCGGTGGGCAGGGCTATAGCTTTCGGATCGGCTCTCGATAAGATATGGGCGTGCTTCTCTTCCATTCGACACTCTTCCTCGTTGCAGGAGTAGTGTTGTCGGCGGAAACGGCCCTGGGAGCGGCGGGCAAAGTTCTGCGATTCGGATCGAACGACAGCCATCCCTATAACTATTGGGATGAGGAAGGTATCCACGGATTCGCCGTGGAGATAGCCGAGCGCGCGGCGGCGATTGCCGGATACAGGATCGAGTGGATTCGCGTAGATGGCCTTCCGGAGAAGGCCTTTGAAGAAACGGCGGTCGATTTCTGGCCGTTCGCGACAATCTTTCCGGATCGCACCGGAAAGATGTATTTGACGGAACCCTGGTGGCGTCTGCCGACGGTGCTTTACTTTCCCGAAGCGTCGCCGATCCGCTCCGTAAGAGAGCTGGCAGACAAGCGGATTTCAATTCCGGTACCGATGGACCAATACGTGTTCGACATGCAGAGGCCGGCCGGAATCCAGTACCTGCGGCGGAAGACGAGCGAGGCGGCCTTCCAGGATCTTTGCGTGGGCGCCTCCGACGTGGCCTGGATCGATCTTCGCGACATCGGGGGACTGGCTCTCAACCGCCCAAAGGGCTGCGAGACGATGCGGATGGGCGCTTTGGTTCCGAAGGGTGGCGAGCGGCGCTTCGGCATGGCGGCGCGATTCGGCTTCGAACGCGAAGCCAAGCGCCTGCGCCAGGGCATCGACACGATGGCCGAGACGGGCGAACTGATCGAGATCGCCAATCGCTGGGGCATTCTGAACACCAGCGATTCGGTGCTTTTTTTCTGGGTCAGCAATGCGCGAACCAGGAGCCAGGAACTGCGCTTCCTGGTGTGGGGCATCGGAACGGCGGTTCTGATCACCGCGGTGTTCATGTTGCGGCTGCGCTCGGCGCGGCAGACGGCGGAACAGAACGCGGCGGCGAGAAGTCTTTTTCTGGCCAACATGAGCCACGAGATTCGCACGCCGATGAACGGCATTCTGGGCATGACCGAGCTGACGCTGCGCACGGAGTTGAACAACGACCAGCGCCATTGCCTCGAAATGGTGCATTCCTCGGCGCGCGGGCTGCTCACGGTTATCAACGACGTGCTCGACTTCAGCCGCATCGATAGCGGCCGGCTTCCGCTCGAATCGATTCCCTTCGACCTGCGCGCGGTGGCGACGACTTCGTTCGAGCTTTTCAGGCACGCGGGCGAGGGGAAGGGACTGGCGATGAGGCTGAACCTCTCGCCTTCGCTCGAGGCCGGATATCGCGGCGATCCGGCCCGCATCCAGCAGGTGCTGATCAACCTGATCGGCAACGCGATCAAGTTCACCGAACGCGGC
Organism: uncultured Acidobacteriota bacterium; assembly: GCA_902826685.1. Lineage (GTDB taxonomy): Bacteria > Acidobacteriota > Terriglobia > Bryobacterales > Bryobacteraceae > CADEFT01. Next base: position 164,191 of record CADEFT010000013.1, on the reverse strand, counting down.
TCGATCACGGTGCACGTGGCGGCACGGACCGGTGGAGTCGTGTGCGCGGTGGAGGATACGGGCCTGGGGATTCGCAAGGAAGATCAAACGAAGATCTTCGATGCTTTCACGCAGGCCGATTCCTCCTTCACGCGGCGTTTCGGCGGCACGGGATTGGGCTTGAGCATCTGTTCCCGGCTGGTGAAGCTGATGGGCGGCGAACTCCTGCTCGATTCCGAAGAGGGGCGCGGCAGCACGTTCCGTTTCCTTCTGCCGCTCGAACCGGCGGTACTCGAACGGGCGCTTGAGAAAGAGCCCGGGGAGGCGCCCGGACGCGCGCTGCGGCTGCTGGTAGCCGAGGATAACCACGTCAATCAGGCCCTGATGCTGCGGCTGCTGGAAAAAGCGGGCCACAAGGTCAAGATCGTGGCCGACGGCGGAGCGGCCCTGACGGCGATGCGGGCCGAGCGCTTTGACGCCGTGCTGATGGACGTCCACATGCCGGTGCTCGACGGGCTGGAGGCCACGCGGCGTCTTCGCGCCGAAGAGCGCCTGCGCGGCGAGCACCTGCCGGTGATCGCGCTGACCGCGCTCGCCTTGACCGGCGACGCGCAGCGCTGCTTCGACGCCGGGATGGACGCCTACCTGAGTAAACCGGTGAACACGAAGGAACTGCTGGCGCTGTTGCGTAATATCGACGCCATGCGCGCGCCGCAACCGGCCGCATCTTCGGATTAAAACACGATTCGTTCTTTGCGCTCTTCGATTTTCGCGAAATCGAGATTCGGCACTTTCTTCAGATCCTCAAGGGTCTTGAACTTGCCGTTCTTTTCGCGATAGGAAACCAGCGCCGCCGCCTGCGAGCGCTTCAGGCTCAGCCGGCTTTCAAGCTCGATGGCGGAGGCTTCATTGATGTTCAAAGGCGGAATGGCGTCGGCGGGAAAATGCTTGGCCAGGTAGTCCAGCACAAGGGCGAGTTCGCGGTCGGTGCCCTTGGTGCCAAGCGCCACCATCTTGGTCAAGGTCGCATGCCAGCCGTCGCGATCCTGGCGTTTCGATATCGAGCGCTCAAGCTCATGGCAGCCCTTGCACAGGCGCACGGTCTCCTCGCGGCCCTCGCCTTCGGGGAACTGCTGAGGCTGGGCCAGCAACATGGTGGAAAAAACCAACGTCAACAGAGCCATGGGTCAGTGCTCCATCGGAAATCCGAAGGCATACTGCGTGCCGTCGTGAGCGGAGACATAGACCCGGCCGCCACCGGCCGCCAACCCTCCGCTATGTACAAAGGACGTGATGGCCGGACCGCTGTTCCAAAATTCTTTGCCGGTCGCCGAATCGAGGGCATATAGAACCGCCTTCGACGATTTCTGCGCGCGTTGGGCGGCGGTCGTCTTCTCATCTCCGCCACGAAATTCGCCGCTGGCCACCGCGAATACCACGCCGTTGACGATGGTAGGGGCCAGAGGGGACGCGATGGCGCCGGACACCCACCCCGGTTCGAGCGAGGCTTTGCCGCCCCGATCGGCGACCTTCAGCGCCGCCACGGTATTACCGGCCGGCGTCAGCAGCCAGCGCGTGCCGCTGCCATCCTGCCAGCTTGCCATCGCTCCCACCTCGCCCTTGGCACCGGCGTCGAAAGTGGAGAGGGCCTGCATCGAATCGGCGTCCAACAGATGGATGGAGCCATCGGCGGTAGAGGCGGCCACGATGTCTTTCCCTTTGTGCTCGAAGACGAGCGGAGAAGAAGTGAAGGCGGCGGAGGCGGCGTACGATCCTTTTTCCTTGAGCGTACCGGGATCGAGCGCCACGATCTTGCTGCCCACCGCGGCGTAGAGCACGCCTTCGGGCCCGGCGGCGAATCCGGTGGTCCCGGCCAGGTTCGCGCCCGCCTTCCAACTGGTGACGGCGTGCGATTCCAGATCGATGGCCCAGATGCCGTTGGCAACGCCGCCGCATCCATTGACGGTGGCGGCATAGGCTTTGTTGTCGAAAGCGATAAGGCCGATGGCATGAGCGCCGGCGGGCAGGAACGGGACGGCCGGTTTCGGCTCCTCGCCGTTTGAGACATACAGGCTATGCAGCTTGCCGTCGCCGGTGACGGCGAGTACGAACAGCGGATTGCGCGCGAAGGGATTCACGGGCGGCGCGGTGCGGCGGTTCGGTCCCTTGGTTGGCGGTGGAACGAATTGGACCGGCCGGTCGCGCAAAGTAACAGCGCCTTCGAGAGGCTCGCCGACGCCCGATTTAGCGGCATTGCCACGGCCCGCACCGCGTCCGGCCGCCGCCGGAGGATAGGCGGCGAAGGTGGGCCTTGTGACGCTGGAGGTCATACCACCCGGGCATAGAGCCGATCCGCCGCGGGGCCCTTTGGCGCCAAGGCTGCGCTCCCATTCCAAACGCGCGATATCGGTGTCGATGCCGATGACGTTGTCCGAGCTTCCACCGAAAAAGCCGAGCGTGCGGAAGCCGCGGTAGCTGATGTAGAAATCGAGCAGCGCGGGAGGCGTGATGGCGTTGAGGTGGCGCGTCTCGTTGTTGAGCTTCAGCTTCCATAGCAACTCAAACCCGGGCTTGCGCATGGTCTCAGGCGCGATCTTGGCGTCGCCGCGAATCCACCAGGAGCGCTGCGCGTCGTTGCCGATCGTCATCCAGTCGCCGCCGCCGCGCTGAGCCTGCAAGACGCCCGCTGTGACCAGGGCGAGGCAGACGGCGCCGCGCGGCATTCTCTTCCGGTTGCTATGTTCCTTCATGGCCGAACCTAAATCATAACAAGGCAGGTTGAATCGGGGGGGCCGCCAACGGTAAAGTGACAAGCATGAGAAGCTTGCGGTTCGTTGCCCCGTGTGCAGTCTTGCTTGCTCGCGCCCTTGGCGGCGCGGATTGGTTGACCGATGGCGGCGACCTGTTTCGAAACAACTGGCAGAAGGACGAGAAAATCATCTCCCACGCCAATGTGAAAGACATCAAGCTGCTCTGGAAAACGAAGCTGGACAATCAGCCGCGCCAGATGCATTCGCTGCTCGAGCCACTCGTAATCGGGCGTGTCATGACCAGGACGGGACCCCGCGAGCTGGTGATTCAGGTGGGTGTCTCCGACAATCTCTACGCACTGGATGCCAAGACCGGCGAGCTGGTTTGGAAGAAGCATTTTGAAAGCACGTTTCAGGAAACGCCAGGCGGCCGCGGCCCGAGCGTGCTTTGCCCTGGCGGCATGACTTCGAACGTGACGATCGGGCCGGGCGACGGCGATGGCAAGTACATTATTTACGCGGCGTCCTGGGACGGGCGATTCCATAAGGTGAACGCCGCCGACGGCGAAGAACTGGCCCCGCCCGCCAAGTTCATGCCTCCCAATGGCAAGCCCTACGCGATGAGCCTGTTCAAGAACGTCGTCTACGTTCACTCGGCCCAGGGCTGCGGCGGCAATCCCAACATGGCCTACGCCTATGACCTCGCCACCAATAAGGTGGGAAGCTGGGGACCGGCCGGCGGCGGGATGTGGGGACGTTCCGGTCCGGCCATCAGTTCCAGCGGCGTGATGTACACCGGCACCGGCGACGGGCGCTGGGATCCCGAGCAAGGCCTCTACGGCAACGGCATCATCGGTGTGAAGCAAAACCCCACCACCAAGGCCCTGGACCTGGTGGATTACTACGGCCCCTCGAACGCCGAGTGGCTGGTGAAGCGCGACCTCGACATGCAGGTGACGCCGGCGATTTTCGAGTACAAGGGCAAGGAGTACATGGTGGACGCCAGCAAGGAATGCCGCCTCTACTTCATGGATACCGAGTCGATCGGCGGCGACGATCATCGTACGCCGGTTTACCGCACGCCGCTGATCTGCAATGAGCTGGTGGATTTCGCCGAGGCCGGCATCTGGGGCTCGCTCGCCAGTTGGGAAGATTCGAAGGGAACGCGCTGGCTGCTGACGCCGTTCTGGGGCCCGAAGCATCCGAAGTTCAAGGCTCCGGTGGAGCAGGGCGTGGTGAAAAAGGGCGCCATCGCGGCCTTCAAAGTGGTGACGCGCGGCAACGGGAAGGTGGAACTGGAGCCGGCCTGGATTTCGCGCGACATGAATCAGGCCGAGCCGCCGCTGATCGCCAACGGCCTGGTGTTCGCCTATGGCAGCGGGGAGAATACGGCGCAGGCGTTCCCCGACGTCGGCCTCGATTTCCGCATGGAGCGGCGTATCCCGAAATCGACTTACGCCGTGTTGTACGTACTCGACGCGCAGACCGGCAAGGAGCTTTGGTCAAGCGGCACGCAGATCGCCACCTGGAATCACTGGACCGGCCTGGCTCTGGCCAACGGCCGCGTCTACATCAACACCTACGACGGAACCCTTTACTGCTTCGGCATCTCGCAATGAGGCTGGCGGCGTTGTTGAGCCTGGCGTCGCTGCTCGCCGCCCAGCCGCAATCGAACGTCGAAGAGATGGAGCGGGAGATCGCGCAGTATATCCGCCTGCTGAGCGATTGGGGCAGCCTCACCCGTTACGGCAGCGAGAACGCGGAGATCAAGCTCGATCCAAACGTCGACCGCGTTGTGTTTCTTGGCGACGACATCACCGAAAAGTGGGGCCAGGGGAAAACGCAATTCTTCGCCGGTAAGCCTTACTTCAACCGCGGCATCACGCACCAGACGACAGCCCAAATGCTGGTGCGGTTCCGGCAGGATGTGATCGGCCTGAAGCCGAAGGTTGTCGTAATCCAGGCGGGTACCAACGATTTCGCCGGTTACGCCGGTCCGGCCACCGAGGGCACGATCGCCGAGAATTTCCAGACGATGGCGGAGTTGGCGAAGGCGCATGGCATCCGCGTGGTGGTGGCGTCGGTGACGCCGGTATGCGATTGCTTCCGCAACCTCACCGAACGGCGTCCGCCGGGCAAGATCATCGGATTGAACGGATGGTTGAAGGAATACGCGGCGCGCAGCGGTGCCGTTTACCTGGATTACTACAAGGCGCTGGCCGAAGGGCGTGCGATGAAGCGCGAACTGACGGTGGATGGCCTGGTTCCGAACGACGCCGGATACCAGTTGCTGGGTCCGCTGGCGGAAAAGGCGATCGCCGAAGCGATGGCGAAGTAGCTTCAGGCGCCGCTCAGGTCGGCCTCACACTCGCCAATCCCGGCCGGCGATGAGATCAGAAGCTTGACCTTGGCCGCGGCGGGCTCCTCAAGCCGGTAGCGTATCTGGAACGAGGGGAACAGCGTCATCCCCAGCGACACAATGCCCTTCTCGAAGGCTTCCTCACTCGATGTTTCGATGTACCGGCCACCGGTGCTTCTGGCCACCTCGTGAAGCGTCACTCTCATGACGGGCGCGCAGACCGGCGGCGTGATGGCATGAATACGAACCGACGCGTTGGTGGCGTCCTGGATCAGCTTCTGAATCTGCTCCCGGCCCGTATCGATTTCGCTGGAGTCGAACACGGGGCTGCCGGCGACAAAGATAGCCCTGTGATCGCGCACCGGCAGTTGCGGCAGCAAGGCGATCAGGGCGCGCAAAAAGTTGGAATACTGGCCCGCTTGCCGGTCCACGCCGGAATCGGTGTAGACGGCGGCATTCCAGCTATCCTGGGGACGCCTTTCGGCCTTCAGCACCGCCCAGGCGCGGTCAACGGCCGCGGCCTGCGGCATCACGAAACCCGCCGCCATCTCCGTTTCCGGCCGGACGGCGACCTGATAGTTGTAAACGAACCGGCCGCTTTCGTCCACCACGTACTGCAGCGGGTGCAAGGCGGGCGGCGTACCGTTGGCGCGAACGACGCCGCTCAGCTCCCGCCAGCCATCGGCGTGGCGGACGGCCGTGCCGATCCATGCACGGAACGCGGCCTGGCTCTCAATCAGCTTGCGGAAGGCGCGAACTTTGCCCACTGCCTTCAGGGCGTTGGAACGAACGGTGGGGTCGGCATCGCGCACCAGCCTGGTGAGCGGAGGCACAAACCGGAGATCGTGGGTATGGCCCATGCCCCAGGCGGCGCTGGCTCGAAAGTGAGCGTCGCCATGCTGAGCGGCGTTCGCCAAAAGGCTCAAGGATTCGATCTTGTGCGACAGATAAAGGCCGACCATCCCGTTGACGGCCGTGCGGCGGTGCGTGTCGATCGACGCGGCATGAAACAGCGAAACGATATCGTCGCTATCGAGCCCCCATAGCGATTCGACGGCATTGGCGCGTACTCGCTCATTCGGCTCGCGAAGCTGCTGCCGCACCCAGGCCGCATTGCGATTTCCCTTCCCCATCAATAGCGCCGCCTTTGAGCGCACCTTGGCGTTGGGATGTTGCATGATGCCGCTCATTAACGGCAGCAGGGTGCTGGGTTGCGAAATCACTTCCAGAATGTCCAGAATGCGGCCGGCGTCTTTTTCCTCCGTCACGTGACGCCCGGCCAGTTGCATGGCCAGCTTCACGTCCAGGGAAGGATCCACCTTGTGAGCCACCCGCGCGATCGTCAACGCTTCCTCGCGAGTATAAGCGTCGTGATTGCCGAGATTCGACTCAAGGGCGTCGTTTTGAAGTAAAAAGGTGACAAGGAAGCGCGGACCCGCCCCCTGGCCTCTCGCAATCAGGCCCACCGTGGCGGCGCGAAACTCAGCCGGAGGGCTTTGCTCCCAGGCCGTGCGCAGAGACTTCCGCGCCTGGGCGGGGTTTTGCTCTAACTGGTCGAGTATCTGCTCGATGTATCCCGTATACGCCAATGAAGTATGCCGGTAGGCTCCCGTTGCTCTCATCGGCGGAAAAGCGCCGAATTTGAATCTGCCGCTAACGCGATCTGGTAACGCGGACGAATCCTTCAATCCCGGCGGGAGGCTGCAGTTTCCCCGCCATGTATTCCATGACTTCCCGCGGCACCTGGCGGTCGCGCGACCGGTTGCGTTCGAGACACGTTTCAAACGGCACGTCGAAGTACACGGCCTCGGCTTCGGCGCCATACATCTGCGCCAGCATGCAGTAAGGGCGGCGTTCCTTCACGGTAAGATTGGTCGCGTCGATGCAGGTCACCGGACGCCGCAGCCGCAGCCGTGCGATCAGCAGGCCGCGCAGGGTGCGGAAGACGGCGCCGTTGGCCGACTGGTCGCCGATGTCGTCGAGTAACACTTCCCGCAAACCGTCGGATGAAAGCACAGGCAGGCCGTGCGAGGCCGCCCAGGTCGATTTCCCCGACCCGGGCAGCCCCACCAGTACGATCACACGAGGACACACGTTAGACGAGATAGCGCTCGGCCTGTTCGAGACGCGCGGCGATCTTGCGGCGGATGGCCACCGCATTGACGGGCTCGAATTTAGCGAAGCGTTTAAGTACGGCGAGATTGGTACGCAGGGCGTCTCCCGAAGAGGAAGCCGAAAGCACGTATCGCGCCGAGCGTTCAATATCTTCCGCCGCTTCGCGCAGAAATACGGCGCACATATCCGCGGCGAGTTCTCCCTTACCCAGGGCGGCGAGCTTTTGCGTGCGCAGCCAGACCGACTCCATCGCGAACGCGGCCATGCCGATGTCGGTGATGCCGGCCAGCACTTCCTGCTGATGTTCAAGCTCGGCGCCAAAGCTCTGGTAGGCGACTCCCAGGCAGAACAGGACGGATTTCTTGGCGTTGGTCACCATGGCGTTTTCGTCCACGGTGCCGCCAAGCGTGGGCCCGGCGAGAATCTCGGCCTGCAGCTTCTTCACCGCCTCCACCAGCGGCAGTTGGCCGCGCTGGGCGCGCTTCAGCAACATGCCGGTGGCGAGCATGCGGTTGATTTCGCTGGTGCCCTCAAAGATCCGGTTAATGCGGGAATCGCGGTAGGCGCGCTCCACCGCGTAGTCCTGGTGATAGCCGTAGCCGCCGTGAATCTGCACGCCTTCGTCGGCCACGTAATCGAGCATTTCCGAGCCGTACACCTTCATGTACGAACATTCCATAGCGAACTCTTCGATCGCCTTCAGCAGGCGGTCGCTCGCGTCTGGCGCTTCCCATGAAAGATCGCCGAGGGCGGATTGAATCATGCCCACCACGCGATAGGACATGGTTTCCACCGCATAGATGCGGATGGCCATTTCGGCCAGCTTGTGCTGGATCATGCCGAACTCGCCGATGGATTTGCCGAACGCCTTGCGCTCCTTGGCGTACTTGAGCGAGGTCTGAAGGACGCTCTTGGCGCCGCCCACGGCGAACGGGCCCAGCTTGAAGCGCCCGATGTTGAGGATATTGAAGGCGATGTAGTGGCCCTTGCCCACCTCGCCCAACACGTTCTCCACCGGCACCTTCACGTTGTCGAAATAGACGGGCGTGGTGGAGGAGCCCTTGATGCCCATCTTCTTCTCTTCGGCTCCCGGTTTCACACCGGCCCAGGCGCGCTCCACCAGAAAAGCGGTGACCTTCTCACCGCCCACCTTGGCGAACACCGTATAAAGGTCGGCGTGCCCGCCGTTGGTGATCCACATCTTCTGCCCGTTGAGGATGTAGCAGTTTTCCTGCTCATTGAAATCGGCGCGGGTTTTCATCGCCAGTGCATCGGAACCCGCTTGCGGCTCGCTGAGGCAATAGGCGGCGATCATCTCCGCGCCGGCCAGCTTCGGCAGGTATTTCCGCTTCTGCTCTTCGGTGCCGTAAAACAGCAGAGGCAGCGTGCCGATGCCGGTATGCGCGCCATGCCAGGCCGAGTAGCTGCCGTCGCGGGAAAGCCGCTCGGCCACGATCATCAGCGAGGTCAGATCGAGTTCCATGCCGCCGAATTTCTCCGGCAGGATGACGGCGGTGAGTCCAAGCTCGGCCGACTTGCGCAGCACCGCCTGCGCGACACCCGGTTCCTGGTGCTGAATCTTTTCGACGTTCGGCAGGATTTCTTTCTGCCAGAACTCGTCGGCGGTGCGGCCGATGGCCAGGTGCTCTTCGGTGAAATCCTCGGGGGAGTAAATCTCTTCGGGAGCGCGCGGTTCCAGCAGGAACGCGCCTCCTTTGGTTTTCGGTAGCGGAGCGGCTATCGCGGCCATGGTCTCTCTCCTAGTTCAGCGATTCGAAAATTCCAGCGGCACCCTGGCCGCCACCGATACACATCGTCACCAGACCGTAGCGGGCGCCGCGGCGGCGCATCTCGCGCAGGATGGTGGCGGTCAGTTTGGCTCCGGTGCAGCCGAGCGGATGCCCTAACGCGACGGCGCCGCCATTGACGTTGAGCGTATCCATGTTGAGCCCGGCCTCGCGGGCGACGGCGAGCGCCTGCACCGCGAAGGCTTCATTCAGTTCGGTGACGCCGATATCGGAAAGCTTCAGCCCGGCAAGCCCGAGCGCCTTGGGAATCGCCACCACCGGACCGATGCCCATGATCTCGGGCGGCACGCCGCCCACGGCGAAGCTGGCGTAGCGGGCCATCGGTTTCAGTCCTAACTCCTGCGCGCGGGCGGCCGACATGACCAGAGCCATGGCCGCGCCGTCGGAGGTTTGAGAGGAATTGCCGGCGGTCACCGTGCCGCCTTCCTGAAACACCGGCTTCAATTTCGCCAGAGCTTCGAGCGAAGTATCTGCGCGCGGGCCTTCGTCTTTTGAGAACGTGGCTTTTGTGGTTTTGGGTTTGCCGTTGACGACGGAAGTGGTTTCCACCTCCACAGGTACGATCTCTTCGTCGAATTTGGATTCCACCTGCGCTTGAATCGCCTTGCGATGGCTGGCCAGGGCGAAAGCGTCGGCCTCTTCGCGCCCGATGCCGTACTTCCGCTGCACACGTTCGGCGGTGAGCCCCATGCCCATGTAGAGTTCGGGCCGGTTATCGGCAAACCAGGGATTGGGAGCGAATTTGTTCCCGATCATCGGAATCATGGACATCGACTCGGCGCCGCCGGCGACGACGATGGACGCGCCGCCCGCGCGAATGCGGTCGGCCGCCATCGCAATGGCCTGCAATCCCGAAGAGCAGAAGCGATTGATGGTCACGGCCGGGACCGAATCGGGCAGACCGGCGCGGAGGGCGACGGCGCGGGCCATGTTCATACCCGCTTCAGCTTCGGGCATGGCGCAGCCGACGATTACATCGTCGACCGCCTCGGGCGGCACCTGGGGATATTTCGCCAGCAGCGCGCGGATCACGGCGGCGCCCATGTCGTCGGGACGCACATTGCGCAAAGCGCCGCGGCCGGACTTGCCGGCGGCCGTGCGCAGACAATCGATGATGACGGCTTCGTGCATGTTTTTAGTTCCTCAGAGGCTTGCCCGTTTTGAGCATGTGCTGCATGCGCTGCTGCGTTTTTTCCGTCCCGCATAGCGACAGGAACGCCTCGCGTTCGAGATCGAGCAGGTATTGCTCGCTGACGGCCTGTTCGCCGGAGAGGCGGCCGCCTGAGATAACACTGGCGGCTTTTTCCGCGATCGACACATCGTGATCGGAGATATAACCGCCCTGGCGCATCGACCAGGCGTAAAGCTTCATAGCCGCGAATACGCCTTCACCGCCCACCTTGATATCGGTGCGCGGCACGCCCGGCGCATAGCCGGGAACAAGCGACAGCGCAAGCGACTTGGCGTCGGCCACCAGCCGTTCCTGATTCATCGAAACGGCGTCGGCACGGTTGAGCAGCCCAAGCGCCTTGGCGTCGTCGGCACTCGATGAGACCTTGGCCATGCCGATCAGCTCGAACACTTTTTGCGGATTCTTGAGGCGCGCGATTAACTCCTTACAACCGCCGGCGCCCGGAATGACGCCTACGCCCACTTCCACCAGGCCCATGTAAAGCTCGGCGGAAGCCTGGCAGCGCGCCGCATGCAGCGCGATCTCGCATCCGCCGCCAAGCGTGCGTCCAAACGGTGCCGCAACCACCGGCTTAGGCGCGTACTTGATGGCCATGTTGGCCTGCTGGAAGCGATGGATGGCTCCATTGAGATCGTCCCATTCGCCTTCCTGCGCGGCCAGCAGCACCAGCACCAGGTTCGCGCCGACGCTGAAATCCTGGCCCTGATTGGCGATTACCATCGCTTCGAAATTCTTGGCGGTCTCTTCGATGCCGGCGAAAATGAGCCCGATCTGATCTTCACCGAGTGCATTCATCTTGCCGTGAAATTCGCAGCAGAGCACGCCGTCGCCCAGGTCGATCAGCGAAGCGCCCGTGTTCGACTTCACCACGCCGCGGGCGCGTTTCACATCGGAAAGCACGGTGATACCCGGACGCTCTTCGATGGGCAGGTAGCCATTCGTGCGCAGATCGAAATATTCCGTGCGGGGGTGAATACCGGCATCGGCGGCGCGGTAGAACGCCTTGTTTCCGGCACTCAGCATTCTTTCAACCGAAGGCGGCAGAACCTTGCCTTCGGCTTCCATGCGCCTGGCAGTCTCGGCGAAACCGAGCGCGTCCCACAGCTCAAACGGGCCAAGCTTGTGGGCATAGCCCCAGCGCATGGCGCGATCCACTTCCACCAGCCGGTCCGAAATTTCTGGCACCATCGCCGCCGAGTAAATCAAGTAGTCGCTGAAAAGCTTCCACAGGAACGAGGCAACCTTGTCTTTGCCCGCCACCAGCGCCCGCAGACGCGATGGCAGGTCCTCCATTTGGCTGGCCATCTCCACCGAAGGAAAGCGGACCTTGGCCGCCGGCGCGTACTCAAAGGTCTGGAGATTCAACGCATGGATCTCACGATTGGGACCAACACGCTTGTAAAAACCCTGGCCCGACTTCTCGCCGAGCCAGCCCTTCTCCACTAGGCGGGTCATAATTCCGGCGGGCAGGAACCGGTCTCGCCAGGGATCGTCGAGCGCCATGTCATACAGGTTGCGCGAAACAAACACCATGACATCGACGCCAACAATGTCGAGCAGGCGGAAACTGGCGCTATTGGGCAGGCCGATCAGCGGCCCCGTAATGGCATCGGTTTCCTCGACGCTCCAGCCGTCTTCGGTGACGATCTTATTGATGGTGGAGCCGAAGAACCCGCCGATACGATTGGCGATGAAGTTGGGCGTGTCCTTGCAGGGCACAACGCCCTTGCCGAGGCGGCGATCGCAGAAATCGCCCGCAAACTCGAGCAGGGCCGGGTCGGTGGCGGGGCCCGGGATCAATTCGAGCAGGTGCAGATAGCGCGGCGGATTGAAGAAATGCGTACCGAGAAAATGGCTCTGGAACCCGGCCGGAAAGCCCTCGGCGATGCGCCTCAGCGGGATGCCGCTGGTGTTGGTGGAAAGGATGGCGCCGGGGCGGCGGACGGCATCCACCTTCGTCCATAACTGGCGCTTGAGGTCGAGATTTTCGACCACCGCTTCGATGATCCAATCGGCTTCGGCCACCTTCGCCAGATCGTCTTCGAAATTTCCGGGAGTCACCAGCGGCACACCGGCGCTGGTGAAAAACCCGCCCGGCTTTTGCTTGATGGCGTTGTCGATGCCCTTTTTAGCGGCGGCGTTGCGGTCCGGCTGGTTGGGCACCACGATATCCAGCAGCAGCGCCGGAATTCCGGCATTGCCGAAATGGGCGGCGATCCGCGAGCCCATGGTCCCCGCGCCCAACACGGCGACGCGTCGAATGGTTCTCATCGACTCAAATTATCCCACCTAGAGCGCTTGAGCGGACTCGGGTTCGGGTGTGCGCCCATGGTCGCGTGTTTCTTCGATCCACTTGTCGAGCACGGCGGTAAGCCGCGCCTCGGTGGCCGCATATTTCGGATCGCCGGCCAGATTGCGGACCTCGTGCGGATCGGCTTCATGATTGTAAAGCTCGATATCGGGTTTGCGCGGGGCCATCCATTGCGCCTGCACGGGCGTCAGCTTGCCCGCCGCGTGCAGTTGCTTGATCACGTTCTGGGTGGGGTAGTTCTTGGTGATGTAATCGTTGAACTGCGTATAAGGCCGCTCCGGCATGAAGTTGCGAATGAGCTTGTAGCGGGCGTCGCGCACGGCGCGGATGCGATCCACCGTCATATCGCAGCGGTCGCGCGCGGTGAAGACTCGCGTACGGGGCTTGGCGCCGTCGAACAGACTCTGGCCGTGCATGAGATCGGGACGCCGCACGCCGGCGATTTCGAGCGTGGTAGCTGTAATATCGAGCGCAATGGCGGGGTCGGTGCGCACCGTGCCCGGTTTGACGTGACCCGGCCAGCGCACAAGCAGCGGCACATGGGTACCTGGATCGTAAAGCCACTGCTTGCCGCGCAACAGGCAGCGCCCGTTATCGCCAAAGACGAAGATCGCCGTGTTGTCCAGCAGCCCGTCGGCCTTAAGCAAATCTAGCACCGAGCCCACCTGCGTATCCCAGTAATTCACCGCGTCGAGGTAATTCGCCACTTCGTCGCGCACCACGGGATGATCCGGATAATAAGGTGGTAAATCAACCTTGGCCGGATCGATCAGGCTCTTCTGTTTGCGGGCGGCGGGCCACATGGGTCCTTTGTGCGGGGCGGTGAAATTAATCTGCGCATAGAAAGGCTGCCCCTTGGCGCGCTGATTCCAGTGCGTACCGCCGAACGGTTTGCGCGGCGTCCTGAAGTTGAAATCGGTCTTGCCCGGCACACGCAGCCCCGGCGCGATCTCGGTGAGATTGGCTGTGAAGTATCCGGCGTCGGCCAGCCGGTGCGACACCAGCGCCACGCCCGCCGGCAGTTCAAACCCATCCTGACGATGGCTGCGGTGATTGTGGGTGTTGGTGGCGGTCTGATAGACGCCGGTATTCCACGCCGAACGGGACGCCGAACAAACCGGCGCCGTGGTGAAGCAATGCGTAAACCGGGCGCCTTCGGAGGCGATGCGATCGGCGTTGGGCGTGTGCGTCAGCGGATGGCCATAGCAGCCGAGCTGCGGCCCCAGGTCGTCGCCGAGAATCCAAAGAATGTTGGGCCGGTCGTTGCGGTTCTGGGCGCGCAGGTTCAGAAACGGCGCGGCAATGGTGAGAGCCGCGGCGCGGCGGCCAGTCTTCGGGTCCATGCAAGCATCATGCTACCTCACCGCGCCGACGGGGCCGCCCAAGGGAAAAAGCAACTCGTCGGAGCTTCCCGAAAGCGGAGTTCCTTCGCGCATCCATTCCAGATACAGACCGCTGCCCGAAACGTCGCCCACCAGCGTGGCGCCGCAGAGCCGGCGGTCCTTCACCAGCAGTTTGCGATAGATGTTGTGAACCGGATCTTCGTAGACGAGCGCTTCGGCGTCGGGCACCGGATCGCCGGGGGTTCCGGCGGAGAAGGTTTCGAGTCCGCGCAGGCGCACGCGGCCTTCTTCAATCGCTCCATGGAATACAGGACCTGGACGTCCGGTAATGGCGGCGGCGACGACCCGGCCCTGTTCGAGAAAAGGAGGCGAAGACAGGAACACGCGCCCGCGGTGTTCGGCGCAGCCGCCCACGGCGTATACATCGCGATGCGACGTTTGCATGTAGTCATTGACGGCGATGCCCCGGCGTACTTCGAGGCCCGCGCGGCGTCCCAACTCCGCGTTCGGATGCAACGCGCCGGCGACGACCACGATTTCCGCATCGAGTTCCTCGCCCGAGGCGAGGATCACGCGCTCCACACGGCCCTGCCCGGCGAGCGCCCGCGGCAGGCTGGAAAGCCGCAGACAGACGCCGAATCCCTGCAGACGGCGCGCCAGACAAGCCGCGGCGGCCGGTTCCAACTGGTGGTCCATGAGCAGCGGCGCCTCATGCACCAGCGTGACCACGCAGCCGCCCAGTTGCAGCCCGCGCGCCACTTCGCACGCCACCGCGCCTCCCCCGATGACAACGGCCTTGCGTCCGGGGCGCACTTTTCCGAGCAGCGCCTGCGCATCGTCGCGGCTGCGGAACGGCAATACATTGCGCAATCCCACGCCTTCGATGGCCGGCATCGCATGGCTCGATCCAGTGGCCAAAATCAGTTTGTCGAAAGGAGTGGCGGTGTCTTCCGCGCTCAATACGGTCCCTTCTTCCAGGTCGATATCGGTGACGCGGACGCCGAAACGCACCGAAAGCCCGTGCGCCTGGTACCAGCCGATATCGTTCAGGACGATTTCCGCGAATGTGCGCTCACCAGCGAGTACCGAGGCAAGCAAGGCGGGGTTGTAGTTGACATGGGACTCCTCCCCGAAGACGGTGATTTCAAAGCCGTGCCGGCATTCGAGAATGCGTTCGAGACAGCCGATACCGGCGACACCGTTGCCGATTACCACAAGCTGTTTCATCGCCCGGACTCCGGGCACACCAATCCTGAGAACACCAGACGACTCCTGTTTTTCGGGAGGCAAACGGGCCGGGGAGGAAGTCTACAAAGTTCCCTGCCGGCACCGAGCAATTCCGAGTCTAGCGGAAGCGCGCCAGCCCGCCAAACAGAAAGTTCTTATGATGCCTATAACCGTCGCTTTGCGCGGTTTGGCGCGCGCACCCGGTGGTTTGCGCAGCCGCGCGGTATCGGGCCGGCAATGCTCGATGTCGAGCTACACTTATCAGTATGGCCAGAGTTGTAATCGATGCGAAGGGGTTGCCGGAACGCGCCGTTCCGATTCCGGGCGCGAAACCCCCAGTGTATTCGCTTCCCTACAAAGATCTCGGCCATCCAGACGAGGTGGAGGCATTTCGGAAACTAGTTCGCGAAATCCGGCGCCACCCCCCAGTTCGGCCCAAGTGAGCGTTCTCCTGCTCGACACCAATGTCGTGTCGATTTTGTTCAAGCCGGAGCATTCTCTCCACCGGCGGAGCTTCGAGATCGTCGCCGGCCATCAGTGGTTCATATCGTTCATGACTCGTGGCGAACTCTTGCTCTGGCCCAAGGTGAATCACTGGGGTTCGGCACGCCGCGAGGAATTGACCAGGCACATCGATCTCTGCACGACGCTGTTCGCCGATGACAGCACCTGTGTGCTGTGGGCCGGCATTATGGCCCAGAGCCGTGTCGCGGGACGTCCGATCACGGCAGCCGATGCGTGGGTCGCCGCCGCGGCTCGGCAGTGGGACCTTCCGCTTGTAACCGCCGACTATCGGGACTTCGAGCATCTGGACGCTCTCACTCTGATTCCGCTCGCTCCGTAGGGTTATAGCAGACCAAAAGCCGTGAAAAGCGTCGCGCATGGCCCCCGCTATTTCGGATATACTTGCCAAACATAAAGGGGGCCTTCCAAGCATGTACCACGCCTGTCGTGCCACTTTCTTGCTTCTCTTTCCCGCGCTTCTGGCGGCACAAGTCAACAAGAGCAACCTCACCGGCATCGTCCGCGACGCCACCGGCGCCGCGATTCCCCAAGCCGCCATCCGGCTGACCAACACCGAAACCGGCGCCGCGCGAGCCGAAACCAGCGACGACACCGGGTTCTACCGCTTCACGCTGGTCGACCGCGGCACCTACCGGATCGAAGCCGAGCGGACGGGATTCAAGCGGTTCGCGCAAAACGGCGTCGAGTTGCAGACCGGCGAGACCACGACGGTCGATATCGTACTGCCGCTCGGCGAAGTGTCGGAAAGCGTCACGGTAACCGGCGAAGCGGCCACGCTGCGCACCGAAACCGGCGCGCTGGGAACCACCGTCAACAGCCAGGTATTGAACGAACTGCCGTTGATTGGGCGGAATCCATATGTATTTCTCACGCTGTCGCCGGGCATTCAATATACGGGCGACCCCGGAGCGCTGAATCCCTGGGATGTGGCCGGCCCCTCGGCGTTCGCGGCCTCGGGCGCGGAAGCGAAGACGGAGTTCCTGCTGGACGGCATTCCCAACATGGGCACGACGAACGTTTCGCTATCGCCCTCGCCCGACGCCACGCAGGAGATGCGCGTGCAGACCAGCGCCTATGACGCCGAGTTCGGGCATTCGGGCGCATCGTTCGTCAACGTGTCCACGCGCTCCGGCACCAATCAGTATCACGGCACCGCCTATTGGTATCTGCGCAACGACAATCTGAACGCCAACAGCTTTTTCAACAATCGCGTGGGCGCGCTCAAGAACGAGTTCAAGCAGAACACCTACGGCGCGTCGTTCGGCGGGCCGTTCTGGATTCCTAAGCTCTATAACGGCAAAGACCGTACCCACTATTTCTTCAACTATGAAGGGACGCAGATTCGCGGAACGGCTTTCGCGCGCGCCATCGTGCCCACCGCGCTCGAACGCTCGGGCGATTTTTCGCAATCGTTCGATCGCGCCGGGCGGCAGTTCCTGATCTTCGATCCGGCTTCGACGCGGCCGGAAGGCGCGGGCTTCACACGCTCGCCGTTTGCCGGCAACGTGATTCCGGCAGCGCGGTTCGATCCGGTGAGTGTGAACGCGCTGGCTTATTATCCACGGCCGAACCTTACGCCAACGTCCGGCGATCTGCGCAATTTTCAGAATCCGCAGATCAGCGGGCGCCGCTGGGGCAGCTTGGCCTCGCGCGTGGATCATCAGTTGAACCAAAGTCAAAGCCTGTTCTTCCGCTATGGCTGGAACCACCGCACCGATCCTTCAAGCGCCTTCTATGGCGAAGACTGCTGCCGGCCGGCGGGCAATCCAACCGATGGGCAGGATGAGTTCGCACGCGGCAACATCGGCGCGGGCGCTGGCTACACGTTTGTGGTCAGTCCACGTCTGGTGTTCGACGCGCGCGTCGGCTTCACGCGCTATTTCGATGCCAACATCATGTACGGCGCGGGCTTCGATATCTCCAAACTGGGCTTCCCGGACGCGTTCTCGAAAAGCGTGGCATTCGCCACGTTTCCACGCTTTGCCATGTCCGATTTCGATGTGGAGAATCTAGGCGCCGGGCGCGTGTCGTCGTCGACATTCATCAACGTCTACAATCCGCTGTTCAACTTCCACTACACCGCGGGCCGCCACGCGATGAAGTGGGGCTACCGCTACATGGTGACGCAGCAGAATTCGTTTGCGCCGAATCGTTCGGGCGGCATTTTCAACTTCGGCCGTGCCTTCACGCAAGGCCCGAATCCAACGCTGGTCTCGCCCAACGCGGGCCATGATTTTGCGGCGTTCCTGCTAGGCACGCCCAACAGCGGCTCGGCCGATATCAATGCGTCCCCCGCGCTGCAGTCCTCTTACCACGGCGTCTACTTTCAGGACGACTGGAAAATCACGACGCGGCTGGCTTTGAATCTGGGCCTTCGCGCCGAGCATGAAAACGGAACGTCGGACCGCTTCAATCGCGGCAACGCGGGGCTCGACTTCGCGGTGGCCAGTCCGCTCGAAGCGCAGGCGGCGGCCAACTACGCGCGCCAGCCCATTCCGGAACTGGCGGCGTTGAACGTCAAGGGAGGGCTGCGGTTCCTGGCGACGGACAAGACGCCGCGCGAGCATTTGAACATGCCGGCGGTCATCTGGGCGCCCCGGTTCGGCTACGCCTACAAGGTGAACAATTGGCTGGTGGCGCGCGGCGGCTACGGCCTGTTCTACGCGCCGAACGTGATCGCCAACTACCGCCTGGACGGCTTCTCGCTGGCCACGCAGATGGTAACCTCGCTCGATAACAACCTCACGCCCTTCAACACGCTGCGGAATCCGTTCCCCAACGGGCTGGTGCGGCCTCCGGGCGCGTCGGCCGGCTTGCTGACAGGCGTGGGGCAAAGCATCACGGCGGGCGGCGCATCGCTGGGCAACTACCTTCCAAATTATCTGCATGGATTGAATCAGAACTTCTCGCAGGGATTCCAGGCCGTGCTGCCTGGCGACCTTTCGATTCAAGCCGCCTATGTCGGCAGCCTCAACCAGAGGCTGACGGTAACACGCAACATCAACCAGTATCCGGACCAATTCCTGCCGCTGAATACGCGGTTGAACGCGCGCGTGGCGAATCCTTTCGCCGGCGTGATCACCGATACCACCAGCGCGCTGAGCCAGCCGACGACTACCGTCCTGCAACTGTTGCGGCCGTTCCCGCAATACACCGGCGTAACGCAGTCGAGTTTGCCCTATGGGCGCTCCTGGTATCATTCGGCGCAGGTCGAAATCAGCAAGCGCATGGCGAATGGAGTCTACTTTGGCATCGCCTACACCAATTCGAAGCTGATGGAAGCGACCTCTTATCTCAATCCGAATTCGGCCAAGCTGGAGAAGGTAATTTCCGACTCCGACCGGCCGCAGCGGCTGGTGGTGCATGGGCTCTACGAACTGCCGTTCGGACCCGGCAAGCCGATGCTCGCGTCGTCCCATCCGGTGGTGAAGCGCATCGTTGGCAATTGGCAGGTGAATTGGGTTTTCACGGCCCAGTCGGGTGCGCCGCTTGCGTTTGCCAATGCCGAGCGGGTCAGCGTCTCCACCAACAACCCGTTCGGCGTGAACCGCTATTTCGATACGGCGCAGTTCACTCCGCAGCAACCGTTCACGCTGCGGGCGAGTTCCTCGCGCACCGCCGACCTGCGGGCGCCGGGCATCAACAAGTGGGACATCACGGTGCAGAAGAGCATCGTGGTTCGCGAAGGCATCAGCTTCAAGGTCCAGGGCGAGTTCTACAATGCGTTCAACCGGACACACTTCGGAACTCCGAACACCACCGTTACCAGCACGCAGTTCGGAAGCATTACCGGCACGTTCCTGAATCCACGCGAGGTTCAGATTTCGGGCCGGTTCACCTTCTAGAGGACATGGCGGAATCGGGCGATGTGACCGTGCTGCTGCGCCGCTTTCAGGATGGCGACGAGTCGGCGAAAGACCGCCTGGTGGAACTGGTCTACGGCGAATTGAAAACGATGGCGGCGCGCTACATGCGCCACGAACGCGGCGACCATACCCTGCAAGCCACGGCGCTGGTGAATGAAGCGTATCTGAAGCTGGCCAACTTAAAATCGGCCAACTGGCAGGACCGCGCACATTTCTTTGCCGTGGCCGCGCAGATCATGCGCCGCATCCTGGTGGATCACGCGCGCAAGTGTATCGCCGGCAAGCGCGGCGGCGACTTCCAGTTTCTGCAGCTCGAGGAAGACCTGGTGTTCGCCGATGGCAAGCCCGCGGAACTGGTGCGGCTCGATGAGGCGCTGGAGGCGCTCGGCAAGGAAGATCCGCGCGCCGCGAAAGTCATCGAACTGCGCTACTTCGGCGGTCTTTCGATCGAGGAGACCGCGGAGGTTCTGCAAACGTCGCCTCGAACGGTGCGGCGCGAATGGATGTTCGCCCGTTCGTGGCTGCACGGCGAGATGAAGGCGCGGGCCGCGGGCGCCGGCTAATCGACCTTGGGACGCTTCGTCACCGGCCGCAGTTCCACGCGGCGGATCAGAATCTCGGCGCCTTCCGATTGAATCTGAATCTTGCCTTCGGTGTGCGACGAATCGTAGCCGTGATTCACCACCTTACCGTTGACGATGTTGGTGATGCGGTTGCCGTCGCAGATGACTTCCTGCCGGTTCCACTGGCCCACGGGCTTTTCGACATCCTGCGCGCCGCGGAAGTTGATCGCGTCCTTCCATTCCGGCGAACGCCCCCACCAATTGAAACGCCCGCTATCCTTGGTCGCCGGCTTGCCGTTCACGCGATCCCAATACTGCTCGCGGCCGCCGGTACGCACCTTGCAGGATAGGCGCGGTTTGTTCTTGCCGCCCACCATGATGAAGTCGCCCGCGCCGCCTTCGATGATCTGCGATTCGATGGATTCCAGCCAAGTTTTGCCGTAGGCGCCGTCTTCTCCGACGCCATGAACCAGGATGCCGGAATCGCGCGCGCGATCGGCCCGCGAGCCCCACGTCTTGCCGCCCCACTTCCACTCGACGATCAGATGATAGTCGCGGTAGGTCTGTTTGGTGGCGATGCCGCCCCAATCCTCGCCGGAGATCCGCAGCATCTTACCGGTGACGCTGAAGACGCGGTTGGGATCTTTATATTGATGATCGCGAAGCCATGTGTACCACCCGTCGAGATCCTTCCCGTTGAAGACCCTGATCTTTTTTTCGACCTTGGCGGCAGGCTGAGCGAACAGTCCGGCGGCGGCGAACAAGAGAGCGAAAAGACGCATCGAAGCTAAGGTATCACAGGCGTCTGAATTCGCCCGGGAACTCCTGCCGCGCGCGCGGTGTGCGGGCGCTGTGATTCTGCCGGCCCACGTAGACGTTCTGGCCCGCCCGTCGCGCCGATTCAAGAGCGATCAGCCCGTTCATCCGGCGCAACCGTTCGGCTGTGGGCGGATGCGACCGGAAGTAACCCGCCGCCATGTTCGCCATCACGCGAGCCAGTTCGTCGAGCGGCGTGGCGGCCGGGGGCGCCGCTCCCTCGCCGTGAGCCTTCATCAGACGCCGGAACATCAGTTCGGAACCGCGCGGATCGTATCCGGCGGCGAGCGCGAGCCGCAACCCGATGCTGTCGGCTTCGAGTTCATGATGCTGCGCATAGCCCTGCGCGAGGATGGCACGCGCCAGTTCACCCAGGCCCGCGACCGAACCCAGGCCCAGCTTGTCGAGTTTCATGCGGTATTGAAAGCGCTCAATGCAGTGGCGCGCATCGACGTGTGCGATTTCGTGGCCCATCACCGCCGCCAGTTCCGACTCCGATTCCATCGTGTCCAGCAAGCCCGTGTAAACCACCACCTGCCCGCCGGGTAGCGCGAAGGCGTTGATCTCCGGCGATTCCACCACGTGAAATTCGTAAGCGATGCCTTTGCGCCCCACGTGCGCCGCCAGCGATTTGCCAACCGCGCTCACATAAGGCGCCCAGACCTGGGAAGCGGTGCTGGAGGCGAGATACTGGCTGGCGATCTTGCGGCCGAGGTCCATCTCCTCGCGGTCGCTCACCCGCGTGACCTGAAGGCCGAGTTGATCGGCGTCGCGCAGCACGTCGGCCCAAAGATCGCCCGCCGCCGTATAGGAAATTTCGCGATCGGGCTTGCCGAGCCAGACCAGACCGCCGCCCGCGGCGAGCATCGCGGCGGCCAGGATGGCGGTGAGTCGAGGCGTCATAGATACCTCTGAATCTTTTCGCGGAACCGCATGTAAAGCGCCGAGGCGCCGATCAGCACCAGGCCCAGCACGATGAACGACACGATCCGCGCCAGCGTTTCCAGATTGCGCAGATCGAACAGAAAGAGCTTGAGGATGCAAAGGGCAAATAGCGCGAGACCGGCGAGCCGCAGGATGCGTTCCCGCGCGGCGAATCCCGCCACCAGCGTGCAAACCGCCTGCACGCCCCAGGCGATGGTAAGCATCTGCCCGGAAGCCTCATAGTAGAGAAATAGACTGAGCAGAGCCACGCCCAGTAGAGCGAATCCGGCCCGGTCGCGGCGGCGTTCGGAAGGCGTCAGAAACTCCGCGGCATGGAACGAGGCGATCACCACTGCCGCGGTACCCAGACGCGCCGCCAGGCCCAGACCGTCGTCGAATGAGGAGAAGCTGGTGGCCCAGCTTCGCGCGAACGTAAACGCGGCGAGCGCGAAGGCCTGGTAGCGCAGATCCGTCAACTGGCGGCGCAGCGATTCCCGATAGAGCACCAGCATCAGCGGCGCCCATCCCAGAACGGTCAGCGTGCGGCCCAGTTCAAAACGCATGAGCGCCGCGGTGAGAACGACGGCGGCGTAGGAGTAGCCGCGAAAGAAACGCCCTTCCCCGCGCCGCCAGGCATGACCCGCCACCGCGATCAGCGGCAGCACGGTGAGCAGACGATGCGATACGCCTGCCGTTGCGCCATAGGCCGGGAAGTTGGCGAAGAACGTGCGTCCGAAGGCGGCATAGAGCACGGCATGCATCTGATATTCGAGCCACGGATGGCCCACGCTGAGTTCCAGCAGCGCCAGCCCGATGGCGCCCCAGGCGACGGCGACCAGCGGCGCGGGCAGCAGCATCCAGCACGACCAGGCGGCAAGCAGCGTGCCCGCTCCCGAGGCGAACACGCGGAACCAGTCGCCGAATCGATGCCAGCGCCAGCCGCCAAGCCAGGCAAGCATCGCGGAGACGCCCACCACCGCACCCGCGCCACGCGATTCTATCGACACCGCACAACAGGCGAAGGCCGCCAATCCGCCCACCGCCAACGCCTGCCAACGGAATTCCTTGAGCGCCGTGCGTACATGCGACTCCACCAGAGCGAGTGCGATCGCCATCCACGCGGCGGCGGTCCAATCGCCGCGAATCAGCCCTCCCGTGGCCGGCAGCAACACCACCGCCGCCGCCCAAGTCCATTCCGGACCCTCGCGCGTCATCCACCGGTTGACGTAGAACAGCACGGCCATCGCGAAGGCAACCGGCACCCAGTATCCGATGCGGGTGTTGGGAAAAACGCCGGACTGCATGCCGGTGGCGGCCAGGTGAACGATCGCCGCGGCGAACACCGCCTGGCCGCTGCGTTTGAAAATCCAGTCGCGTGCGCGGAAGAAGGCCATCAAGAGTAACTGGCCTTCGAGCATCAGGCCGATTTCGGCGCGAATGCCGGGAAACCGTTTGAGTACCGCGCCCGCAAACAGGGCCGCCGACAAGGCAACGCCGATGCGGAATCCTTGCGCCAGAACGCGGCCCACGGGATCGGCGGGTGCGATCAGACCGCCGCTCCATTTCGATCGCAGCCAACTGCTGATGCCGAACAGCACGCCAAGGGACGCCAGAAAGTTCGACGATTGAACCGGTGAGGAGGGCGGCAGCGTCAGCAGCGCGGTCCCAAGCAGCATGACGGCGTTCAAAGGAAACAATCCGTGTTCGCGCAGCAGCCGGCGCGACGCTTCGCGCAGCTTTAAAAGGTCGTAAAGTTCGAAGGCGATCCAGTAGGCATAGAGCGCGGCGGCCCCCAGCGTGGCGCCGGCTTCGGCGGCGTTAAAGCGGAAGGCGAAGGTGAGGTAAGTGAGCAGCAGGCCCGCGATGGGAATATTGGTCCAGCCGAGAGCGCGGCTGATGGCCAGCATGGCGATGGTGAGCGGAATGCTCGCCATGATGCCCAGCGCCGACATCGGCTGCAATTGCAGCGCGAGATAAGCCGTGAAGAAACAAAGCAGCGTGAGATTCTGCGAGCGGTAGCGCAGCGAGTGCGCGATCATTCCGGCCGCCACCGCGAGCAGGGCGATCGCACCCGCCAGCGGCGATTCGATCACCCGCGCCGCGGGCACAGCGTGCGCCGCGAAAGCCGTGAAATAGAGCGACGCCCAGCCGCCGGCGATCAGCCCGCTGCCCAGCCGCCGGTAGGTCTCGCGCTTCTCGACGAACACGCCGGCGATCAGCATCGCGATGGCGGTGGCCGCCCCGATGCCGATTTTGCCCGCCGGTCCAAACTGCGTCAACGCGTAGCCGAGAAACAGCGACAGGCCGATGACCAGGATCAGCACACCGGCGGCGTTCAGCCAGCTTCCCCCAACCACCGCTTCCCAATCGCGGCCGGTGATTTTCTGGCGGACGGCCTCCCAGGGGTCGGGCCTTGAGACGGGAACTGGAGCGGCGGGCGGAGGTTCGAATTTGGGCTCGGGCTCTGGTTCGGGTTCCGGTTGACGCACAACGGGCGGCATCACTGGGACTGGCGCGGCGGGTGCGATATTCGTTTCCAGCCGGTACACGCGCGCGGTCAGCTCGCGCACGACCTTTTCCTGAAACTCACGTTCGGTCTCCAGTTTGCGAATGCGCGTGGAGAAAGATCGCCAGACGAAGGCCAGCACGACCAACAGAATCCATTCCATGGTGTCGGGCTCAGTTGTTGTCGAGCATTACTTTCAATACACCCTTGGCGGCGGCGCGTTCAAATGCCTTCGGCGCTTGAGAGAGCGGATAGCGCTCGGCAATCAAAGGATCGAGCAGCAGGCGCCCGCCGGCGAGCATGGCCAGCGCGGGTTCGAAGCGCCCGCAGCGCGAGCCGACCATCGTGATCTCGTTGACGATGAGGGGCGCGGTGTCGATGGCAACCTTCGAGTGGACGGTGCTTTTGAGAATCAGCGTGCCGCGCGGCCTCGTCATGCGGACCGCCTCATTGAGTCCCGCTTCCGACCCCGTCGCATCCACCACGTAGTCATAAGCGGCCTCGGGCGTGGAGCCTTTGGCCACCTCCCATTGCACGCCCAGCGGTTCGAGCAGCGACATCTTGGCGGCATGCCGGCCGTGGAGCCGCACCTTGGAGCCATGCAACTGCAGCACCTGCGCGATCAACAAGCCCAGCTTGCCGTCGCCCAGAACCGCCACCTCCACCCCTTTCGGAAGCGCCACCTGATCGAGAATCTCGCAAGCCGCGGCCACCGGTTCGGTGAATACCGCCTGATCGTCGGTGACCGAAGCCGGTACTTCATGCAGGTTGGCAACAGGCAGTTCCAGAAACTCCGCGAAGGCGCCGGGATGCTTCACAATCCCGAGCACGGTACGGTTCGGGCAATGCCGCGCGAGTCCGCGGCGGCACCAGTCGCAGGCATGGCAGGCAAGGTTGATCTCGCCGGCCACACGCTTGCCGCGCCAATGCCGGTCGTCGGTTTCCACCACTTCGCCGGTGAACTCATGGCCCGGGCGTCCGGCGAAACCATAGTATCCGCGCTGCAGTTGGAGATCGGTGCTGCAGATGCCGGCGCGAAGCACGCGGATCAAGGCATGGCCGCGCGGCCGCGCGGGCAACGGCTCCTCCCGGACCGCCACCACTCCGTTTTCCAAATGGACGGCGAGCATGAACGTTTTCGAGAGTATCACGGCGGGCGCGTTTGAGCCTACCGGATCACGCCCGCCTGCTGGGCGGCAACCAAATCCTTTCGCGCCGAGTTCACCCAGGGCGACGGCTCCCGCACGTGCTTCAGGACGATATCGAGCCCGGCTTGCGACTCGGGGGCCGACTCCGCAAACCGCTTTTGACGGACCAGGCTTCGTCCGAGCTTGATGCGGCAGACTCCGATGTCGAAATGATCGGCGGGCAGGGAGTGGAGATAGATCTCGAGCGCCTGGCGGTAAAGCGCCTCGGCGGCGGAAAATTCCTTCCGGTCCAGGTGGACACTGGCGCGATTGGCAATCGCCAGCGCGACGTAGTGGCTGTTGTGTCCGTTGATCCGCCGGTAGGTATCTTCCATGCGGCGAAAGAGCTGCTCGGCCAGAACCAGGTTGTCGCTCATGTACGCCAGATCGCCCAGGTCCGACACCGTGGCGGCTACTTTCAGATGCACCTTGCCGTATGCCCTTTCGCGGATTTCGAGAACCTTATCAAGGATCTTGCCGGCCTCGTCGTGGCGCTTCTGCTTAATCAAGGAATGGCCGATTCCGTTCCAGGCGATGGCAACATCCGGATGCGCCGGACCATAGTAGCCCTCGGTGATTTCTAATGCCTGGCGATAGAACGCTTCCGATTCTGTGTATAGGCTTCGTTGGCTGGCGATCGCGCCGAGATTGACCAGCAACTCCGCCAATCGGGGATGCTTATCGCCATAGAGGCCGCGGTAGATTGCCATCGACTGCCGGGCAAGCTTTTCGGATTCATCGTACAGGCTCTGGTAAAACCTGGCGCTCGAGAGCCGCTCAAGCGTGCTGGCACGCTCCGGCGCGGAGGACGCTGAATCGGGAATCATATGGAGCGCGGTTTCGAGGTTGCGCACCGAGTCCGGGTAGCGGCCTCGATCGAACTGCACGCGGCCGAGCGCCGAGATGGCGGCCCGCAGCGCCGGATGTGCGGGCGGCAGGAAGCGGCGCGCCCGGTCGATGGATTCGCTTGCAAGGCGCTCGGCTTCTTCGAGCTTGCCCTGGTCCTGCCGCAGCAGGCTCAACGCCGTCAAGCTCTCGCTGATGCCGGCGGGCGTGTCGAGGCTCTTGCGGATTTCAAGCGATGCCTCCAGCATTTCGCTGGCCTGGCCATGTTTGCCGAGGTTGCGATAGACGGTGCCAAGCGTATGATGCAGATCGCCGCGAGTCGCCGGGTCGGCGTGGAGGGAGCGCACTTCCCGCGCGCCGCGATCGACCAAAGTCACAACCCGCAGGTCGTCCGATGGGCCGGCCGCGGACGTCCCGCCTTCAAACAACTGGGTGAGGAAGCGCTGGATGCCCTGCACGCGCGCGGTTTCGGCCAGCGC
The DNA here is from genome assembly GCA_902826685.1 of uncultured Acidobacteriota bacterium. Classification (GTDB taxonomy): domain Bacteria; phylum Acidobacteriota; class Terriglobia; order Bryobacterales; family Bryobacteraceae; genus CADEFT01. The sequence goes on along the minus strand of CADEFT010000013.1, from coordinate 137,395 downwards.
CTGGTCTCGCGCCGTTTCGAGCCGCAGAGTGAAATGCAGCAGCATGCCCAGGGCCCCGGCCACCACCAGACAGGCCGCCGCCAGCTTGATCCTGTGGCGCCGGATGAACTTGCCGGCGCGGTATAGCGGCCCATCCGGGCGCGCTTCGAGCGGCCGCTTCTCCCGGTAGTTCGTCACATCGCGTAACAGAGCGCCGGCGGATTGATATCGCCGCCCGGGCTCGCGTTGCGTGGCGGCGCCGCACAGCATTTCCAGATCCCGATCGGGCGGATTTCCGTCGAGTAACTCGCGCAGAATCACGCCCAACGAATAGATGTCGGCGGTCACCGCGGCTGGCTTTCCTTCCATTTGTTCCGGCGCGGCGTAGGCGGGCGTGGCCACGGCGAGACCGGACCTGGTGAGACTGTCGCCCTGGCGATCGAGCGGTTTGGCGATTCCGAAATCCAGCAGCCGGACGCTGCGGTCGGGCTTGACCAGGATGTTCGCCGGTTTCAGATCGCGATGCAGCACCGCCTGCTGGTGAGCGTATTGGACGGCCTCGCAGACCTGCCGGAACAGGTCGAGCTTTTGTTCCACGCTGAGCCGATGCGCCGCGCAGAACCCGGTGATGGGCAAGCCCTCCACGTACTCCATCGAAAACCAGGGCGTGCCGTCGTCAAGCGTTCCGGCGTCATACAGTTGCGCGATGGAGCGGTGGTTGAGGCGGGAAAGCATTCGCTGCTCCAGCGCGAAGCGCCCGCGGCGCGCGGGCGACATCCAGGCATCGGGGAGCATCTTGATCGCCGCCTGATGGTCCAGGTCGTCGCGCTCGCCCAGATACACCACGCCCATGCCGCCTTCGCCCAACAGCTTCATAAGCCGGTAGCGGCCCACCTGACGCAGCGCTGGCGGGCCGGCATCGAGCAGCAGGCCGGCCGAACTGGCGAAACTGCGGTCGAGAATCGAGCCGCCCCGCGACTCCTCCTCCAGCAGCGACAAAACTTCAGCCATCGCCAGTGGGTCCGCCGCGCAGGCTTCGTTCAGAAACTCAAGCCGGCCCGGCGGCGGCAGGTTGGCCGCCTGATGAAAAAGGTCCTGGATCCATTGCCAGCGCTCGGAGTCCATCTGAAGTTACCGCTCCCGGCGAAGCTCCCGCGACAGCCACGCCTTGGCGGCGCGCCAATCGCGATGAATCGTCGCTTCCGAGACTCCCAATAACTCGGCCACCTCCGGCACTTCCAGGCCGCCAAAATATCGCGACTCGATCATTAGTGCCTGACGGGGACTTATTCGTGCCAGTTCAAACAAAGCATCGTCGAGCGCAACCATCTCGTCGTTGGTGGCGGCCACCTGTGTCGCGTCATGGAAGGTGATGAACACGGCGTCCTGTCCACCACGCTTACCGGCCTTGCGCCGCCGCGCCGATTCGACCACAAGCTGGCGCATGGCCCGCGCCGCGACCCGTAAGAAATGCAGGCGCGACAGAGCGCAAAAGCCCGGGGATTTCGATAGTTTGATCCACGCCTCGTGCACCAGGGTAGTAGCCGTCAACGTGGTGGCGGGATCGTTGCGGCGTACCAGCGTGGCCAATCGCCGGAGCTCTTCATACGTCGCGCTGAACAGCAGATCGTTGTCCAGCGCGCCGGTCTCCGGCGGGATTTCGTCGATTGTCATGACAGCCGTACCTCATCTTCAACGCATAGTTTTGGTAAACGGCAAGGTTCGGGTGTTTTTAGATCTTATCATTCCTCCCGCATGAAAGTTTTCGTAGGGCTTTTGCGTATTGTTTCAGCGAGAGGACTAGGAATCCGAGTGAACCGTACTTTCCTGAGAGCGGTCATGACGCTCGCATGGAGTTGCCTGCCGCTTGCCGCGCAAAGCTCGTTGGAGCCGGACAGAGGGCGCACGTTGGTTTTCGAGCGTGCCGAAGGCCAGGAACCTGTGGGCCGCAGACTTGCGCTCAACACCAGGCTAGAGGACGAGGGCACGATCGAACTGCGCTTCCGGCCAACGGCCTACGATACCGAGTTGATCGTGATCGGTCCTCTAAGCGCGCGTTTGGGTGCCAATGGAAAAATTCAATTGGCGGTTCGCGCTGCTGCGGGGCTTTGCGAAGAACGCCTGGAGTCGGTCGCGTTGCTGCCACTCCAGGAACGGGCTGACCTGGCAATTACCTGGGGACGGTCGGCCACTGCCTTGTCTTCTCAATCATGTTTCCGGCCGGCCGGAGCCGAGTGGGCAGCCCTGCCGCCAGACGCCGGCCGCGCCGCGGTAGTCGTGACGCTTCCCACTACACTCAGTGTTTCCTACCGGGGTACGGCGAGCCTCACTTGTCCGGCCGGCGGTTATGCCGTGATTGGAAGTTGCAACACCGGGAACGACTTCGTATTACGGACCGCAAAGTTTGAAGGCCGGTGGCGGAGATAGGAGATATTGCCGTGAGCAAGTTACTGGCGGCGCTAGCCGCGATTCCGTTTAGCGCCATGAGCGCCGAGAACATTTATTTGTTACAACGAACCTCCGGACCCGGTTCCGGACTGAACGCGATTGGCTCGGTGCCTGGCGCGCGGAAGCTTGCCCTGCCCGAATCGGGCGGGCACGTGCTGGCGCTGACGGCCCGGGGAAGAGTAATGGCTTGGGGCGATAACCGCGCCGGTCAACTCGGGTCCAGCCAGTTGGAGGTCCGTACGGAATGGGCGGAAATCGTGGGCCTGTCCGGCATTACAGCGATCGGCGCGGGCAGCGCCCATTCTGCCGCGCTCAAAAGCGATGGCACCGTCTGGGTGGCAGGCTGGGGACGCTCGGCCGCGGCACCGGTCCCGGGTCTGTGGGACGTGCTGCGCATCGCCGCTGGCGACGACTTCGTTCTCGCCTTGCGGGCCGATGGCACCGTCTGGTCTTTCGGCAAGTCGCTGCTGCCGGAACAGGTCACGGGATTGTGGGGCGCGACGGCCATTGCCGCCAAGGGCCCGGCACGATACGGCTCGGATGTCTCAGGCCGAATTTGGCAATGGCGGGAAGCCGGTCTCATGCAGGATGTGAGCCCCGCCGATCCAGACGCGGCGGTGGCGCAAGAGTTGTTGCGGGAGACGGCGTCGCCCGCCACATGGCGCGGTTATACGCTTGGTGCCGGTCCCGGCGAGTTGCGCGTGGGCGCCGAATCTTTTTCTTTTTCTGGCGTGGCAAAGGAAGTCGCCGCCGGATGGGCGGTAGCGCTTCTCGCTTCCGAGGAGAAGGACGCCTCGACCGCGCCGGCCGACGATGAAAAACACGCCGCGGATCCGGCTGAGTCCGCAAAGTCCGCCACCGCCGCGGACTTCCTCGGTCACCGGTTCCTTTCCTCGTCGCCGTTGATTACGGCCTATGACAAGCACAGTCTATACGTCCAGGCTGGGAAGGCGTGCGCGTTCGGCGAGAACTCGGAGGGCCAGCTTGGCGATGGAACGGCTACCGATCGGAATTCCCCCGTACCCACGGCCTTTCTTTCGTCTCTGGTTTCGATCTCGACCTCCCAGTACCACAGCGCCGCCGTCACCAGCGGTGGCGCACTTTACACCTGGGGCTGGAACGGAAGTGGCCGGCTTGGCGATGGAACCACGTTGCAGCATGTGACTCCGTTTCCGGTCAGCGGCTTTACCGGAGCCGTCGCGGTAGCGACAGGCACCAGCCACACAGTAGTGTTGAAGAACGATGGCACGGTATGGACTTTTGGCTCCAATGGGCACGGCCAGCTGGGCGATGGTTCGTTTACCGAGCGCCGGAGCCCCGTTCAGGTGATCAATTTGAGTAACGTGATCGCCGTGTCCGCGGGACAGAGCTACAGCATCGCGCTGAAATCCGACGGCACGGTTTGGGGATGGGGCGCCAACACGTGGGGCAATCTAGGAGATGGCACCACAACTTCGAAGCAAAGCCCGGTACAAGCGACGGCTCTTTCGGGCGTTACCGCGATCGCTTCCGGCTACTATCACACGCTGGTACTCAAAAACGACGGCACGCTATGGGGATTCGGGTACAACGGCTATGGCGCTCTGGGCGACGGCTCGACGACGTCGCGATCGACGGCTGTGCGTGCCGGTACGCTAACGGGCGTGGTCTCCATGGGCGCTGGCGAGTACCACAGTCTGGCGGTGTTAAACGACGGCACGGTACGCTCCTTTGGTCTCAACGGCGACGGCCAATTGGGCGATGGTTCGGTCGTCACTCGCTTATCCCCGGTGGTTGTCAGCGGGTTGTCCGGTGTGGCGCGCGTGGTTGGCGGATCGAACCATAGCATCGCCGCGCAGTCGGACGGCACCATCTGGGCGTGGGGCGATAACTCGAGCTTTCAATTAGGCAGAGGCATCACTGGCAACTTCACGACGCCGACGGAGTCCTTGGCCTGCGCAACGGATCCCGCCGATGGGACGGGGCCGGCCATCAGCACCGCCGGGCGATTCATATCCGCGCGCGAAACGCACAGCCTTGGACTGAGGCCCGATGGTACCGCCGTTGGTTTCGGTGAGAACAGCGAAGGCGAACTGGGAGACGGCACCACGACGGACCGCAACACTCCAGTGGCAGTATCTGGACTGACGGGTGCGACCAGCATTTCCGCGGGATATTACCACGGTGCGGCGTCCACTTCGGGCGGCAATGCTCGCGCCTGGGGCTGGAACGGATCCGGCCGGTTGGGGGACGGTACCACGGTCGCCAAACTTGCTCCCGTAACGGCGGCGGGACTGACCGGCGTTCAGTCGGTGGCCACGGGGCTCCATCACACCCTTGCGTTGAAGACCGACGGTACGGTCTGGGCGTTCGGCGAGAATGGGAGTGGCCAACTGGGAGATGGATCGACCACAGCCCGGGCGACGGCGGTTCAGGTAATCGGATTGACCGGTGTCACCGCGATCGCCGCAGGGCAAAACTTCAGCATCGCGTTGAAGAGTGACGGGACGGTTTGGGGCTGGGGAAGCAACGCCTGGGGCAATCTCGGCGATGGAACAATCACCAACCGCACCAGCCCCGTACAAGCGATCGGGCTTTCCGGCGCGACGGCGATCGCCGCGGGTTATTACCACACGCTGGTTCTGCGAAACAACGGAACCGTATGGGGGGTCGGCTACAACGGCTATGGCGCGTTGGGGGACGGTGAGACGGCCTCTCGCTATCACATCACACGGATGGGCCGCCTGATCGACATCGTCACGATCGGCGCCGGCGAGTATCACAGCCTCGCTGTCCGAAGCAACGGCACGGTTTGGGCCGCGGGCCTGAACAACGTAGGGCAGTTGGGCGACGGAAGCGTCGTGAACCGGGTGTTCCCTGTTCAGTCGGGCAGCATCTTAAACCCGATCATCGCGGTCACGGGCGGTTCTCTTCATAGTCTCGGTCTGCGGAGCGATGGATGTGTGATGGTCTGGGGCGCGAACAACCTTGGTCAATTCGGCGTGGCTACTCCGAGTGCCAGCACAGTTCCCATTCAAGGCCCCTGCAATATCGGAATTCCCAGTTCGGCACCGCCGCCCACCATCAGTTCCATTTCCCCCAATTCCGCGATGGCCGGATCCGCCGCTTTCAGTCTCGACGTGACGGGGGCAAACTTCACCAGTCAATCCGTCGTTCAATGGAACGGCGCCGCGCGGTCCACGGTCTTGCTGAACGCGACGACTCTTCGAGCTCAAATCCCGGCAACCGATATCGCGTCGGCCGGAGCGGCGTTCGTTGGCGTGGCCGACGGAGCCAAGAATTCAAACTTGCTGACATTCACGGTACAACCGAACATCGTCATTGGCACCGCGACGTTTCCGGTTCCGGCCAGTAACGCCACCGGTGTCGCGACCACCGCATCCATGAGTTGGACGTTGGCCTCGGGTGCGGCATCTTACGACGTTTACTTCGGCACGGCTTCTCCACCTCCTTTCGTGGCGAACGTAACCGGCCCGATCTACAATCACGGTCCGCTCACGCCGGGAGTGACTTACTACTGGAAAGTAATCGGCCGGAACGGCGTTTCTTCGGGACCCGATCCGGGAAGCTGGAATTTCACCGTAACCGGAACGATCACCGGCTACCGCTTCATCCCCGTCGCCCCCTGCCGCCTCGCCGACACACGCATCGGCCAAGGCTTCACGGGCAGCTTCGGTCCGCCCACGCTCAACGGAGGCGACATCCGCAATCTGCCCGTTCCCAGCGGTGTCTGCGGCATCCCGGTCACCGCCAAAGCATACTCCTTCAACGTCACCGTGGTTCCGGCCGAACCGCTGAGCTACCTCACCATGTGGCCCACCGGTCAGACCCAGCCGCTGGTCTCCACGCTCAATTCCTTCCACGGCGGCATCGTCGCCAATGCGGCCATCGTACCGGCGGGCACCGCCGGAGGTGTGAGCGTCTACGTCACCAACCGCGCCGATGTCATCGTCGATATCAACGGCTACTTCGACGATTCCCTCACCCTTACCTCTTACTCGTTCTATGCCGTCGATCCGTGCCGCGTGGCCGATACGCGCGCCGGGGCCGGCTTCATCGGCCTGTTCGGCCCGCCCACCCCAACCGCCGGTTCCACACGCAGCTTCCCGCTGGTGTCGAGCGGCTGCGGGCTGCCGGCCGCCGCGGCCTACTCGCTGAACGTAACGGTGGTGCCTCCGGCGCCGCTCGCCTATCTGACCATCTTCCCCACCGGCTCGCCGCAGCCGCTGGTTTCCACGCTCAACTCCTTCGATGGAGCCATCGTCGCCAACGCCGCCATCGTTCCCGCCGGGTCGAACGGCTCGGTCTCGACGTTCGTGACGCACGTCACCGACATCATTCTCGACGTCAACGGATACTTCGGCCCGCCGGGCGGAGCCAACGAACTGAGGTTCGAACCGGTGACGCCGTGCCGCGTGGCGGACACGCGCATCGCCGGACAAGGGGCGCCCATCATGAACGCCGGCACGACCAAGGATTTCCCCGTCGCCGGGCTGTGCGGCGTTCCGGCGAACGCACGAGCCTATTCGCTCAACGTGACGGTTGTGCCCACGGGCGGGCTCAGCTACCTCACACTCTGGCCGACGGGTAAAACGAGGCCGCTGGTCTCGACGCTGAACTCGTTCCTAGGCCGCGTGGTAGCTAACGCTGCACTTGCCCCGGCGGGCACCAACGGCAACGTCAGCGTATTCGTTACCGATCAGACCCATGTCATCGTCGACATCAACGGCTACTTCCGTTAACGCCGGGCGGCGGGCGAAGGATTCGATACACTGAATCCTTCGCTCCACGCCATGTCCGATCTCGTTTCGTATTCCATCCACGGTGCCGTGGCAGTGCTCACGGTACGGAATCCGCCCGTAAACGCGCTGAGTCCCGGCGTCCCCGAAGGGATCAGGGCGGGGCTGGCGGAAGCGCTCGCCGATACACAGGTACGGGCCGTCGTCCTGATCGGAGCAGGCCGCTCGTTCATCGCCGGCGCCGATATCAAGGAGTTCGGCAAGATCACCTCGGGCGAAAAGAAACGCGGGGAAGGATTGCATCCGCTGCTGTATGCGCTTGAAGATTCCACCAAACCCGTGGTCGCGGCGATCCATGGCCAGGCGTTCGGCGGCGGGCTTGAGACGGCAATGGCATGCCACTACCGCGTCGCGGTGGAGCAAGCCGTCGTTGGCCAACCCGAAGTCAAGCTCGGACTCATTCCCGGCGCGGGCGGCACCCAACGGCTGCCGAGGCTCGTCGGTATCGCCAAGGCCGTCGAGATGTGCCAGTCCGGCGAACCCGTCAAAGCACGCGCCGCTTTCGAGGCCGGCCTGATCGACCGCATCGTCGAAGGCGACCTTCTCACCGGCGCCCTCACCTTCGCCGGGGAAATCGGCCGGCAGCCGCCATCGAAGGTGCGGGAGCGCGGCGAAAAGTTGCAGGGCGATTTCGCCACGGTATTCGCCAACGCGCGCCAGGCGGCGGCGAAACGGCAGCGCGGCCTCCTCGCGCCGGTGAAAGCGATCGAAGCCATCGAGGCCGCCGCACGTCTGCCCTTCACCGAAGGCATCCGCGAGGAGGCCCGCCTTTTCGAGGAATGCCTTTTCGGGCCCCAGTCGAAGGCTCTCATCCACGTCTTTTTCGGCGAGCGGGCCGTAGGCAAGATTCCGGGGATTTCGAAAGACACGCCGGTGGCGCCGATCGAACGCGCCGCCGTGATTGGCGCGGGCACCATGGGAGCGGGCATCGCCATGTGCTACGCCAACGCGGGCATTCCGGTGCTGCTCAAGGAAACCACCCAGGAAGCGCTCGACCGCGGCGTGGTCAATATCCGCAAGAACTACGCGGCCTCCGCCGCCAGGGGCCGCTTCACCGCGCAACAGGTGGAAGAACGCCTCGCCCGCATTACTCCGCAGCTTTCTTACGACGGCTTCGAAAAGGCCGGCATCATCGTGGAGGCGGCCTTTGAGAGCATGCCGCTCAAAAAGCAACTGTTCGCGGAAATCGATGCCATCGCCAAGAGCGACTGCATTCTCGCCACCAACACATCGTCGCTCAGTATCGACGAAATCGCCTCGGCCACCACTCGGCCCGCCAGCGTGATCGGCCATCATTTCTTTTCCCCGGCAAACGTGATGCGGCTGCTTGAAATCGTGCGCGGGCGGGAAACTTCTCAAGCCGCCATCGCCACTTCCATGAGCCTGGCGCGAACGCTCGGTAAGATCGGCGTGCTGGCGGGCAATTGCCGCGGGTTCATCGGCAATCGCATGTTCCACCCCTATCGCAGGGAAGCCCAGTTTTTGGTGGAGGAAGGCGCCGACCCACTCGAAGTCGATCGCGCCATGACCGATTTCGGCATGGCCATGGGGCCGTTGGCGGTGGGCGATCTGGCGGGACTCGACGTCGGCTGGCGCATTCGCAAGGAATACCGTCATTTGGAAACGCCCGGTGTGCGAAAAGCGTTGATCGAAGACCGTCTTTGCGAGATGGGGCGCTATGGCCAGAAGACCATGGCCGGCTGGTATCGCTACGACGAGTCCAGAACGCCTCACGCCGACCCCGCCGTCACCGCGCTCATCAAGGCCCTTCGCGAGGAAATAAGCATCGAGCCGCGCCTGATTTCGCGGGACGAGATCACCGATCGTCTGCTCTACGCGCTGGTGAACGAAGGCGCGCGCATCCTGATGGAAGGAATTGCGCTTCGTTCGTCGGATATCGACATCGTGTATCTGAATGGTTACGGCTTTCCGGCGTATCGCGGCGGACCGATGTACTATGCCGATGCCACGGGACTACCCAAGGTGCTGCGGCGTATCCGCGAGTTTGAGTGGACACCAGCGCCGCTGTTCGAACAACTGGCGGCGGAAGGCAGGAGTCTTTCGGAATTCACCGCAGAGTTTGTGGAATAATCGCAAATTCATGCGTGAAGCCGTCATCGTCACCAGTGCCCGTACGCCCCTTGCCAAATCGTTTCGTGGATCTTTTAACCTCACATCGCCGGTGGATCTGGCGGCGCACTGCATCCGTGAGGTCGTGAAGCGCGTTCCCAAACTCGATCCCGGCGAGATCGAAGACGTCATCCTCGGCTGCGGCTACCCAAGCGGCAAACAAGGCTCCAATATCGCCCGCGTCGCCGCGCTAAAGGCCGGACTTCCCGTTACGGCCGCGGCCACCACCGTGAACCGTTTCTGCTCCTCCGGTCTGCAGGCGGCGGCGATGGCGGCGCACGCCATCCTGGAAGGCGCCGAAGCCGCGATCGCCGGTGGCGTGGAAAGCATCACCTTCCTGCAGCGCGATACGCAGCCCGACGGTTGGGTCAAGGAACGTTTTCCGGGCGTCTACATGGTCATGGGACAGACGGCCGAAGTCGTCGCCAAGCGGTATGGCGTGCCGCGAGACGAACAGGACCGCTATTCCCTGCTGAGCCAGCAGCGCACGGCGGCGGCGCAGGCGGCCGGGTGGCTCGATGAAGAAATCGCACCCATTCGCGTCACACGCGCCGTACTGAACAAGGCCGGTGAAACCGTGCGCGAGGAAGAAGTGGTGGTGGATCGCGACGAGTGCAACCGTCCGGATACCACGCTGGAAGCGCTATCGAAGCTGGCGCCTCACTTCGATCCCGATAGCGGCGTGGGCAGCGTTACCGCCGGCAATTCCTCTCAGTTATCGGATGGCGCCGCGGCCTGCCTGCTGATGTCGCGCAGCCGGGCCGATCAACTCGGCATTCCGTACAGACTGATTTTCCGCGGCTTCTCGGTGGCGGGGCTGGAGCCCGACGAAATGGGAATCGGCCCGTTGTACGCGGTCCCAAAGCTGCTTGGCCGCAGGGGCCTGAGCGTGGACGGCATCGATCTTTGGGAGCTCAACGAAGCCTTCGCAGTGCAGGTAATCCACTGCCGCGACCGGCTCGGCCTCGATCCGGAAAAGCTCAACGTGAACGGCGGATCGATTTCCATCGGACATCCCTTCGGCATGACCGGGGCGCGCCTGGTGGGCACCATGGCCAACGAACTGCCTCGGCGAAAGGGACGCTTTGGCGTGGTGACGATGTGCGTCGGTGGGGGACAGGGCGCGGCGGGATTATTCGAAGCGGCGCCTTGACCTGACTGCGCGTCGCCCGTCACGTTGCCTTGACCTGGCGCGCTTCCTCGACCGCTCTCACGCCTTCGATTTTCCGCGCGGCCATCGTCTCTTTCGGCGGAATCGAACCGGTCAAAACGCCAATGGCGTCCAAATAGCTCTCGGCTACAAAGCCCAGGGCCTTGAGCTTTGCCTGTATCTGGGCGACGGGTGCGTCTGCGTCCAGCTTGATGATGATCCGACTGCGCGTCTTGCGGACCGCCATGACTCGCCTCCTGAACGAAACTTCGAAAGGCGCCGCCCGCCGATGAGCAGGCGGCGCCAAACGATCTAGGGCGCTTGCACGAGGCCGGCGCCAACATCGGCTGAAGGCGCGGTCAACGGCCGCGCCATCTGTTGCATCCGGGCCCAAAGAGCCGCCCCCTTCAATTGCGGATTGGATTCGATCCACAGCGCCGCGATCCCCGCCACGTGCGGAGTGGCCATGCTGGTTCCATCCATGCGCGCCGTTTCACCGGGCATCGGCGCCGCCGACAGAATGTCCACTCCCGGCCCGGCCAGATCAACCTTGCCACCGTTCGGAAAGAGCCCGGCGTTTGAGAATCCGGCCACGCCGAGCGAGCGGTCGACCGCGGCCACGGCCATGATGGAAGGACAGTTGGCCGGATGATCCACGGGCGCGACTTGCACCGGGCGGCGGCTCCTGTTCCCGGCCGCGGCGATGATGAGAATCCCGGCCTGCAACGCATGCCCGGCCGTAGTCTCGTACACCTCGGAGATGGGCCCGGCCGGCCCTCCCAAAGACATCGAGATGATGTGGCACTTGTTCTTAATGGCCCAGTTGATACCGGCCAGAATGGACCCGTCTCCACCAAACCCATCGTCGTCCAGAACCTTGCCGATGAACAACTCGGCTCCGGACGCGATGCCATACCGTGGTCCATCGGGCGGAATGCGCGGACCGCAGGCCGTACCCGAGCAGTGAGTGCCGTGGCCATCGCCGTCCTGAGCGGTGGCGGCCCCTTTGACAAACGACTCGCTCGCCGTCACACGGCCATGGAATGCGGGATGCTTCAGGTCCAGCCCGGTGTCGAGAATCGCCACCCGTGCGCCCTTCCCCGTGAAGGCCGACGCCGATACCTTCGTCGCCTCCAGTCCCCACGTGAAGCGGGTCTCGGCCAGGTCCAATATCTGGACGCGCGCCTCGCCGGGATAGCGGTGCGCCTCATGGTCCAGCGTCATCTTCGCCACCAGCGAGTTCACGGCATCGCGGTAACCGCTGAAATACTCGATACCCTGCGTCGCCTGTACGATGCGTTCCGGCTCCATGACGAGGATCTCGCCGCCCGGTGCCGCGGCAGCCCGCAGCGACGATGCCCGCTCCGGATCGGCGGTCATGATCGCCACGCCGATTTCTTCGAGCACAATGGCTTCGTTGGCCTTCATGCTGCTGGCGTCGAACACCGAGCCGTTGAAGTCGGATGCGCGGGCGACCTTCAAGCCGCCCTTGGTGGAAAGCGCTTTGGAAGCGCCGGTATCGCGAAGCAAGGCGATGAACCTGCCCGTTGTGACCGGAGCGGAAGGAACGGAAGCCGTCTCTCCGTTCGCCCCATTCGGGCGGCGGGGACGGCGTTTGGAATCTGGCATGTGGCCTCCTTGGAAATGCAGCGGTGCATTCTCAAGAGCGCAATCCCCGTCCGGAACGTGACACGCGCTATTCGGGCGACGCGACGAAGCGGTATCCGATGCCGCGCACCGTCAACAGATACCTCGGCCGGGCCGGTTCATCCTCGATGTGCTTGCGTAAGCGGGCGATGAAGTTGTCGATGGCGCGTGTATCGGTGTCCTCGTGCACATCCCACACTTCGTCCAGAATCATTTTGCGCGACACCGTGCGCCCCTGGTGACGGATCAGGTAGCGCAGCAGTCCGGCTTCCATCGCGGTGAGCCGCAGCGCGCGATCCCCGGCGGTAAGCTCCAGCTTCTCGAAGTCGATGCGGCGGCCCGCGAATTCGAATACATCGGCCGCCGGCGGCGTCTGCCGCCATTGGCTGCGCCGCAGTAGACCGCGCAGCCGCGCCAGAAGAATCGACAATTCGAACGGCTTCGGCAGGTAGTCGTCGGCGCCCGCCTCAAACCCCGCCAATACGTCGGACGGGCGGCCCCGCGCCGTCAGCATCAGAATCGGCAGGAACTGCCCGTCGGTGCGCAGACGGACCGCGACTTCAAAGCCGTCAAGACCAGGCAGCATTACGTCGAGCACCAGCAGGTCGAACCGCGGCTGCGCGTCGCGGATCATCTCGAGTCCCTGTTCGCCGGTTTCCGCCAGCGCCACCTCGTAGCCTTCCGCTTCCAGGTTGAACCGCAGCCCGTCGGCCAGGTGCGCTTCGTCTTCTACGATCAGAATGCGGCTCATGACGATTCGGGCGCGGCAGGCAGTTTCAGCGTGAACGTGCTGCCCTGCCCCGAACCCGCGCTTTCGGCGTACACCTTTCCGGCGTGGCGCTTGGCCACCGAATCGACGATGAACAGGCCGAGTCCCATCCCTTTCACGCGGCTGGCCACCGTTTCCGGAATGCGGTAAAAGCGCTTGAAGATCCGCTTGAGCTCCTGGCGCGGAATTCCGACGCCCTGATCCTTCACGCGCACCAGCACGTTGTCCTCTTCCTTCACCAGTTCCACCAGCACTTCGATCTTCGGTCCTGAATATTTGATGGCGTTGTCGATCAGGTTGCCGATGGCGGTCTTCAACTCGTGGATGTCGCCCATCACCGTCGCCGTCACGTTGGCCGGAATGCCGCGCACGAAGCGCAAGGTATCGAAGGGCAGGTGATGGCGGGCGCGGGCGATCGAAAGGCACTCTTCGACGATCTCGGCCACGTCGATGCGGGAGCCGGCAAATAGCTTAACCGAGGAGGCGGCCTGGCCCGCGCGCAGCACCTGGTCGATGGTGTGCAGCAGGCGGTCGCAATCCTGAATCATAATGTCCTGGAACTCGCGCCGTTTGGCTTCTTCCACCTGCCGCGTTTGCATCGTTTCCAGGTACAGCCGGATGGAAGCTACCGGCGTCTTCAACTCATGCGTCACGGCGTTGATGAACGCGTTATGCCGCTCATTGCGGCGGATCTCGCGCACCAGGAAGATGGTGTTCAACACCACCCCTGTGATGATGAGTCCGAAAAAAAGAACGCCGAAAAACAACAGCACGCCGGTGCGCCAGTGCAGCACGATCCACCCGACGTTGAGGGCGAACGCCAGCACCGCCACCACCGTGCCCAGGGCGATAAACAGCGCCGTCGACTTGGAGTGGCCCGCTCGCACCATACCTCCAGCATAGCCGCTATGATGAACTCCAATGTCCAATGAACTCATCGCCATCGACGCCAACGCGCTGCCCTGGGAAGAGCGCTACAGCGAACACCTCCGCAAGACCCTGTACCGCAAGAATCTGATCGTCGATCCGGATACCGGCATGGAGGTGCGACTGGTGCGATACCCGGCGGGCGTTATCAATAAGCTCCACACGCACCCCTGCGCGCACGGCATGTACGTGCTCGAAGGCACGCTGGTAACGCACGCCGGCCGTTTCGCGCCGGGACACTTCGTCTGGTTCCCCGAAGGCGCTCCCATGGAGCACGGCGCGACGGCGGAGGCCGATGTAACCGTGCTGTTCATCACAAACAAGCCGTTTGAAATTCATTACGTCGAAACATGAGTTAACAATTTCCAGGCGAACCAAACGCCGCCGCGTGCGTATCTAATGCAAGCGCCAAGGGCAGACCGGGCAGTCGCCGGCGCTCCAAGAGAGGCACTGGCATCATGCGGCAGTTATTGGTGTGGCTATTCGTGTCTTTACTCGGCGGGCAGGAACACGAAGCGTGGGAAAGCCTTCTGGACGCTTCCAATAAGCACCTGGACGCCGGCCGGTTCGAGGAAGCCCGGGCCGGGTACCTGCAGGCCCTGGCCGGTGCCACCGCCTTTCCGGACCGCAAGCTGCGCGCGGCCAAAGCAAACAATAATCTGGGCGCTCTCAGCCACCAGCAGGGCGACTACGCCGAAGCCGAACGTTACTACCGGCTGGCGCTGCCAGACTATGAGAAGCTGACCGGCCTCTCGCGCCGCTCTTATGCCGCGATTCTCAACAACCTGGGCGAGGTCATGCGCGTACGCGGTCGCTTCGAGGAAGCCGAGGAGTTTTACCGCCAGGCGATCGAAGTCCGCCGCGCCTTGAACTTCGAGGTCCACGAGACGGCGGGTCCGATGAATAACCTGGCCGTGCTGCTCAATTCCCGCCAGAAAGCCCGCGAAGCCGAAACCCTGATCCGCAAGGCGATCGCGCTGTGGGAACAGCACCCGCCCTCGGCGCGCTACCTGGCCTCGGCTTACAACACGCTGGGCGAGGCGCTGCGCCAGCAGCAACGTTTCGCCGAATCCGTCGAAAGCCATCGCAAATCGATCGAGATCCGCCACAAAGTGCTGCCGCCGGGCCATCCGGAGATTGCCGCGGGCATCAGCAATCTGGGCTCTGCGCTATACCAGGAGGGCAACTTCGATGAGGCCGAGAAGCATTTTCGCCAGGCGATCGAGATCCGCGAAAAATCGCTTGGACCCGATCATCCGAGCGTGGCTTTTCTGCTCAACAACCTGGGTACCACCCACCATTCGCGCCAGCAATTCATCGAGGCGGAAAATTGCTTCCGCCGGGCAATGAAGATTCTGGAAAAGGCGGGCACCGCGGGCCATCCCGATTATGCCAAGGCGGTGGAAAATCTGGCCGATGTTTTTGTCCGGCAGGGCAAGCTGCGCGGCGCCGAAACGTTGTACCTGAGGGCGCTCGAAGTGCGTGAGAAAGCGCTCGGGCCGGGCAGCAAAGCGCTGGTCGAGCACTATCAGTGGCTCGCCAAGCTGTATACGGCCCAGAAGCGTAACACCGAGGCGGAACGCTACAACCAGCGCGCCGCCAACGCCTTCCGTTAACCGTCAGGACTTGCGCCAGAACCCGAACCACTTGCGCCGGGGACCGGCGTCGTCGGGCGCCGCCACGCGTTCGATGGGCTCACCCGCCACGGCGGCGCGCGGATTGGAAACGAATAGCCGCTGCGCCGTCGAGTGCCCGTAATTCTTCGACATCCACTGAAAGCTGTCGATCAGGTTCGGAGTGCGGCGCGTGGTATCGTGCGCGTCGCTGGCGATAAAGTGAACCAGGTTCTCACCCAGCAGTTGCAGACTGAATTCCTTCGCCGTTTTGCCGAAATGCCCCAACAGCGATCCGGCTGTCACCTGCAGGCAGCACCCTTCCTGCGCCCACTCGCGCAGATTCTCCAGCCGCTGCTGCAGCAGGCGATTCCGTTCCGGATGCGTGATGACCGGCACAATCCCCGCGCCCAAAAGATTTCCGAAAATCTCCGTGCAATTCTTGAAGATCAACAGATCTGAAAACTCCACCAGCAGATAGCTCTTGTGGTTGATCGTGTATTTGCCCGGATGGGCGATGGCGTCCTGAATGTTGTCGTAGGTGAGGTGAAAGTCGCAGCCTTCGTAGATGCGGATGCGGCCGGCGGCAGCGGCGCGCAACTCTTCCACCCGGGCGCGGTTCACTTCGGGATCGAACTTATACTCCAGGTCGCAGTGTGGCGTGGCAACTATGTCGGTCGTTCCGCACTCGGCTGCCATCGTCAACATCGCCACGCTTTCCTCCAGGCTTTTGGAACCATCGTCCACGCCATAGAGGATGTGGCTATGGATGTCGATCAGATAAACATCTCCTCGTCCTGAGTCGCTTGCGCGGGGCTCGAACGGGTAGCCCCCTTGGCCAATTGGCTAACGGCCGCGCGAATCCCGGCACCGACGCCGGAGATTTCGCGAATGGGCCGCATGACGCCGCCGTGCACCGTCGAAACCGTGCTCTGCACGCGCCCAAAGGTATCGTCGAGAACCAGTTCGGCCCGGTCCATCTGCGTGCGGGCGCGGGAAGAAAAATCCGCCACCAGGCCATCGACGCGAGCCAGTTGCGCACGCGTCGAATCCAGAATATCGGCCGCGCGCGCCGAAACATCCTGCAGTTGCTTGCGTCCGAGTTCGACGGTCTGCTGCGCGGTTGCCAGCACCGACTCCGCCCGCGGCGCGATGGCGTCGAGTTTCTTCTGCAATTCGCCCGCCTGCTTTTTCAGCGCGAACAGCGCGATCATCTGGCCCACCTGGCTCAAGGCCACAAGGCCCACGAAGATCGTCAGAAGGATGATGACGGTGTCCTGGTTCATGGGGAGCGCCCGGTAACGGGAATCAGCCCTGCGGTTCGAAGCCGGCGGGCGTATTGCGCACGGCCTCGCGGTAAGCCTGCTTGCCGGCATCGACGGCGGCGTTGATGTTTTCCTTCTGGCGCGAAACGGCGGACTTGCCGCGATCCACCAGTTCTTCGGCGCTGCCGCGCAATTCTTCTCCGCGCCGCTTCAGGTAGTCTTTGCCCTCGTCGGCCTTGGAGCGAAGCATCTGCCGCGTCTCATCGCCGGTTTTGGGGGCGAAAAGCATCCCCACCGCCACACCGATTCCGATGCCAAGAAATAAATACGAGAGTTTCTTATCTTCTTCCATATCTGTCCTCTTCAGCCCCTAGTTTACCACCAGCCGCATCTGATAGGCTCATTTTCGGACCAGCGTTGCCGATGAAGCCCAAACGGCTGCTAAACGAAGCGGAACTGCTTGATTACGCGCTCAAAACCCTCGGTGGAAGGGCGGTTTCCGCCGGTGAATTGCGAGAGAAATTGCGCCTCCGCGCCGAACGCAAAGCCGATGTCGACGCCGTCCTCGCCAAGGTGCGCGAGTACGGCTATCTGAACGACAACCAATTCGCCGAAACTTACGCCGCGCGCCGCAAAGAAAACCAAGGCTTCGGCAAAGCCAGGGTCCTGCGCGACCTGCGCGCGCGGCGCGTGTCCCCCACGGTGGCCGAAAAGGCGGTCACCACGGCCTTTGAAGGCGCCGATGAGACGCAACTGATCGAGCAGTTCCTCGCCCGCAAGTTTCGCAAAACGCCGCTAAGCGAAGTATTGGCCGAGCCCAAGGGACTCGCCTCCGTCTATCGCAAGCTGCGCCTGGCGGGATATTCAAGCGGCGCCTCGCTGCGGGTGCTGAAGAAGCATTCGCGCGATGGGGAGGCTCTCGATGCGCTCGAAGCCGCCGGCGACCCGCCGGACGACAGCCCGCCGGAGTAACCTGGAACATGCCCATTCCTCGCAGGACCGCCGTTCTCGCCTCCGGCGCGGCTTCGCTCGCCCTGGCGCAATCAGATCGACCCAAAGGAGCAATCATCGGCGCCGGCGGACGCGGCCGGTATTTGACCGGCGAGTTCAAGGAAATCGGTGTCGAAATGGCCGCCGTTTGCGACGTCTATGAGCCGAACCTCGCGGCGGGCCTCAAGGCGGCCTCCACCGGCGCCAAGCCCTACGACAACTACAAACGGCTGCTCGAGGACAAGTCCATCGAGGTGGTGGTGGTCGCCACGCCCGACCATTGGCACGCCCGCATGGCCATCGACGCCATGGAAGCCGGCAAGGATGTGTATGTGGAAAAGCCCATGGCGCACACCGCCGCCGAAGGCTTCCAGATGATGGATGCCGTGGCGCGCACCCGGCGCATCCTTCAGGTCGGCACGCAGCGCCGCAGCTTCGATCTTTTCCTCGAAGCCAAGAAGGTCCTGGACTCGGGCGACGCCGGCACCGTGCGTCTGGTCAACAGTTGGTGGGTGAACAACATCAGGTCGCTGCGCAAGGCCGAGCTGACCGGCAAACTCGATTGGAAGCAATGGCTCGGCACCGCACCCCAGCGCGACCCCTCCGCCGAGCGATTCTTCAACTGGTATTGGTATTGGGACTACTCCGGCGGCCTGCTGGTCGGCCAGGCGGCGCACGTCGTCGATGCCATCAACTGGTTCATGGGCGGCGCTTATCCCACCGCCGTAACCTGCACCGGCACGCGGTCGATCCTCGGCGCCGAGGTGCCGGAAACCGCCTGCCTGTCGGTGGAGTATCCCGAATACCTGGCCGTCTTCGTGCTCGGGTATCAGGCCATGCGCTATTCCGGAGCACTCGACCAGATGAAGCAATTCCACGGCGACAAGGCTCGCTTCGACGTCGGCCGGGAGTCCTACTCGCTCTATAAGGAAGATCCCAAGGCGATCGAGATCAAGCCGTCGCCCGACGTCCGCCGGCCGGGATCGTTCAACTCCGCCGCGCGCCAACACATCCGCAATTTCCTCGACTGCGTCCGCACACGCCAGCAACCGAACGCGCCGGTGGAAGCGGGCCAACAGGGCAATGTGGTGATGTGTCTGGCGATGGAATCGCTGCGCACCGGCAGGCGGATGAAGTGGAATCAGGCGGCCCGCGCGATGGCACCGGCTTAAGGCGAGGTCAACCGCCTTTCGACGGCTGACCCTGCCACCGGGGACCGTCCTCCGAAGGTATCGGCCCCCACTTCCGGTATAGCATGCCACACCCGGTCGTACTAGGGAATGGGACCAAAGTTGGATTTGGGGGGTATACTACCTGATATTTCGGTACAAACGGCCTAGAAGGTATGGGACCAAAGTCAGTTTCGAGCCGTAGGCCCTTCGACCCGGCCTGTCAGCGGCTTTACAATGGTGCCGCCGCACACCCCGACGCCCACACTGACCAGAGCTTGCAGGAAATTAAACAGAACCGAGTAGACAACCTGCTCGGTAACCGGTTGCTTGCCAGGCAGACGGAATCCGGGCGGCAGTTCTTTGTTGATCTGCAGACGAATGGAATGCGGCTGCGGGCGTCCGGCACGGTCGCGGGAATTGGCTACCAGAAGCGGGGTTTGCAATACGGCGCCCGTGTGCCCATCTACATAGAACTGGCAGCGGGAAAACCAGCCAAGGTTGCCGGGGTCGGATGCGTCGAACAGCAGCAAGGGAGCCTGACGTTCCGGCGTCGCGAGGTCAGCGACCAGGACGCGCTTCTCATCGTGCATCCGGATCTGAAAGCCAGCCTGCTTGGCGAGGTTGGTGATTAGCTCGGTATCGAGCTCAAGCAGCAACAGTTTGTGAGAGCCCGCCTGCAAGACCTGCATTTAGCCGCTATTGTAACATCCAGGTCTCTACGGCTTGAAGGATAGTTTACAGAGGCTCCGGCAGTTTCAGCGAAGCTTTCATTAGCGCTTCGTTCAGCAGCTCTTCCGACATCAGCTCGGTGACACCGCGAGCGGTGGCGAATTCGGTCACCAGCATGTGCCGGGCCCGGTCCAGCATCTTCTTTTCCCGGAACGAAAGGGACTTGCCGCGCTGCAGCATCAACAGGCATTTCAGTACTTCGGCGGTTTCAAGCAAACTGCCAAAGCGCATCTTTTCGGAGTTTTCCTTAAAGCGGTCTTTCCAATCCTGACAGGACTTGCTCTTGTTGCCGGAGGCCAGAAACTCCAGCACCTTGGCGATTTCCTGGTTTCGGGTGACTTTGCGCAGGCCGACATCCGTGACGTGGGAGAAGGGAACCAGAACGGTCATGCGGCTGCTGTTGATACGCAAAAGATAGAAGCGTTCGAATTGGCTTCCGAAGGAACGGGCACTGATATTCTCAATGACCGCCACTCCATGGTTCGGGTAGACGACGCGTTCGCCGATTTGGAAGGTCATGGCAGGGACCCCTTCTTGTCGTTGTGTTGCTGCGAGTCGTGGACCACTCGCCAGACTGGAAAGTTGATGTTAAGTCCGGAATTAGCAAAAGTCAATCAAAAATCCAAAACGTTTCGTTCCAGTTCTTTCTGTTACTGCAAAATCATGTAAATAAGCTATTTACTGTTATCGATGAGAACCCTTCGTAGCCGGAAAGTACTCCGCCTTCACCCCTGGATCGCCGCTTGAACCCGGCTCCAATTTCTCATAGGGGCGCGCCGCCGATATGGAATCCCGTAGACCCCCTTCCGCAGGCGCCCCAAATGAGCTCTGCAGGGCCTGCGGAGTACTGATCTTTCAGTGGAGGCCTTACGACCGGTATAGGGTGGACTGCCGCCGCCCGATCGACCGCCAGTCGTACTCCCGCTCCACCGTGCGCCGTGCCTCCGCGCCCAGCGCCGCCGCCCGATCCGGCTGTTCGATCAGTTCCGCCAGGCAATCCGCCATCTCCCGTCCCGTGTTCACCACCAGAACGTCCTTGCCGGGTGAAACCGTCAACCCGTTCACCCCCGCGGGCGTGCTGACGATGGCCTTGCGCATGGCCATCGCTTCCATGATTTTGATATTGGTCCCTGCCGAGGCCACCAGCGGAGCGATGACGATGGCCGCCCGCTCGTAAGCCGGCCGGACGTCGGAAACGAATCCCTCCACCTCGATGCCCGGCTGGTTCAAGTCGAACCGCACCGTCTCCCGGTACCGTTCGAGGTAGAACTGGTGCCGGTTGCCGGCGATCAGGTGCAGCCGCGGCTTCAAATGGCCGAGATGCGGCCAGCAGTCGCGCAGGAAGAATTCCACCGCCATCATGTTGGGCAGATGTTGGAACGAACCGATGAAGAGCAGGCGGCCAGGCTCGGGCGCTTGTCCGCAAGGCTGGAAGCGGTCGATATCGACGCCGTTGGCCAGCACCGTCACCGGCGCGTCCGGAACACGCTCGACGACCTGCGTGCGGTCGCGGTCCGACATCACGACGACGCCGCCCACCTCGCCCCAGGCACGGGTTTCGAAACGAACCCACCGTTCGTATTGCCGCCGCGTCTCCCAGTCCTCGCCGGCCTTGAGCAGTTGCTGGTAAAGATCGAAGGTGACGTCGTGCTCCACCAGCAGGGTTTTGGCGGGCGCGCAATCGGGTGCGTACTGCGCCATCTGCGTGAACTCCAGTTGCGCCACGCCAGGCTTCCATTTGCGCACGCTCTGGCGGATGGCCGCCTGCATCGCCGGAGCATCGAATTCTTCCACCACGTCCGGGCGCCCCTTGTCGGCGAAGACGTGCGTGCCGTAGCGCTTGACGAGCACGACCTCCGCGCAGACCTTCAACAATTCTTCCGGCGGCGGGGCGATCTCTTCGACAAACGCCACCAGCACCTGGTCGAACTCCTCCGCCGCCACGCGCATGAGATTGAAGATGCGCACAGCGCCGCCGTGCGATAGCGGAAAGGGGATGTAAGGGCTCACCACCAGCACTTTCGCCCGGCCCGTATCGCCGCGGCCGGGAAAGACGGCCACCGCTCCGCTGCCAATACCGAGGATCAGCCGCTCCGGCCACAGCGGCGCGGGAGGCGTTCGAAACAGGCGCGTGGCCTTCCATCCGAACGCCAGGGCCGATTCCGCCCAACCGATGAAATTGGGCTGTTCGACCGCCAGTTGATTGAGCCGTGCCAGCGCGTCGCGCCAGAGCGTTCGAAAGACGACCGGGTCCGCCACGGCACGCGCCAGAAAGCGCAGGAAGTTGAACTCGACAAAGCTTTGCAGCAACTCGGGCTTGAAGTACCGCGAAGTGGTGCTGCGGTGGAAATGCGTGACGCGCGCGTCCGCCACGTAGACCGTCGGCCAATTGCGCTGCCAGCCGCGCCAACCAAGGTCGAGATCTTCAACGTAGGCCGGGGCCAGCAGTTCGTCGAAGCCGCCCGTCTGTTCTAGCTTCGCGGCCGCATACATCGAGCAGCCGCCCGAGCCATAAAGCACCCAGCTCAGATCCTCGCCTTTCAACGGCTCCAGGCAGCGCACCGGGAAATCGGTGACGCCGCGCTTCTCCTCCCTGCCCCACCACACGGCCTTGCCCGTTTCCTGCCGTCGCATCCCGGGAGGAAAAAAGATTTGCGCTGTGGCGCAGAACAGGTCCGGCACTTTGTCGAACGCCGCACGGAGGGCCGCAAAGAATCCCGGCTCGACCAGCATGTCGTTGTTGAGCAGACAGACATGGGAATAGCGCGCGGCGCGGATACCGCGGTTGACGGCGGCGGCAAATGAGAGCGGCCCGGCGCTGCGCTCCACGCGGATTTCGGGATAGGTTCCGGCGAGAAACTCCGCCGTGCCATCGTCCGATCCGTTGTCGACGACAATGACTTCCCCCTGGCCGCCGATCTGCGGCAGCACGCCGGGCAGCAGCCGCGCCACCAGTTCGCGTCCGTTGCGCGACGGCACCACCACCGACACACCTTCGGGACGCGGCCGCGGAGCCGGATCGGGCTTCCCCCGGACCAGGCGCCGGACCACGCCCGCAAGCCACCCGGCCACGACCGCCGCGCGGTAGGCCAGTGGACGCCGCAGCGCCTTGGGATGACGGAGCCGCCAGGCCCACGTGTACCAGGTCCCGCCGGGATGCAACTGGAAATGCAGGAAATTCCGCAGCCGCCATTTAAGATGCCGCGCGATGGTGCCCAAACACCGGGGCCGCAGCATGAAGTTGTCCAGCGCCTCGTTGAACGCGATGAAAGCCGCCGGCGCCAGCCGCAGAGCCATCGGGCGCATGCGGCCATAGGGCGACTTGTTATCGAGCAGAACGGCGCTCAATCGCACCGTACGGCCGCCCAGCGCGGCGCGCAGGCGGGCCATGTTTTCACCGGCGGTGCGGTTGGGGTGATAGGGGATCCACTTGCCCTCGGCGGGCTGAAATTCCGACACCACCCACAGCGGCAGCTCGGGATAAATGGATTTCAGTTTTTCGAGATAGGAAGCGGTGAACTGCTCGCGGCAGGAGACGAAGGCGACCTTGACGGCCTCGCTCAAATCAACACTTTCCAGGAATCGTCGAATTCGCCCGCCGCGCGCCGCGCCCATTGGGCCGCCGCCTGCAGGCAGAATGCCGTCGAAACCGGGTTGGCGTAAGGCATTTCCACTCCGGCGCGGTGGCCGAAAGTGAACCCGCCGTCGAGACGTGGATCTTCGCTCGCGTACTGGAAGCCGGGGATGGCCGAGGCTTCCTCGCTCGCCTCGGCGGCATTTAGCGGAACGAACCCACCGCGATCGGCGTAAAGCCGCACACGCAGCAGTTGAGCATAGACGTCGGAGCGGGCAAAGTCGGGCCGGATGGCGCGCAGATAATGGCTCACCCTGGCGATTCCGTCTTCAAGAGCCTGGCGGCATTCCGGCTCGGCGCCAATGGGAATCAGGGCTTCGAGGAAATAGCTGAAGGCGTGCAGCCGGTCCATCACGCGGAGCCGTTCCGCCGTACCTGGCAGGAACGAAGGGGCATCGGCCAGGGCGCGCGCCACGGCGGTCTGGTACCAATCGAGGAACGCCTGCTCGCCCGTTTCGTCGTACAGCTCAAGCCACGCCAGCGCGGATTTCAACTGATAGCAGCCGGGGTTGTTCGACCACGAGCCGCCATATTCAATGGGGCGGCAATCGGGCAGGTGCAGGATCGGATCGTAGGTGCGGCCGTTGTCGAAGCGGGCGGCCATGGCGCGTCCGCAGGCTTTCGAAACTTCGAGGAAAGACCGCTCACCCGTCGCCCGCCAAAGCTTCAGCAGCCCGCGCACGATGATCCCGCAATCGAAGAAGTAACAAGCCTTCGCTTCCGGCCATTCGAACGGAAACAATCCAAGCTTTTCGTCGAACGACTGGGTAGTGAGGAACCGCCCGGCGCGCAACGCCGCCGCCAGATACCTTTCGTCGCGCGTCAGTTGATGCAAATAGCACAGCGCGCTGATGCTGTAGCCGGTGATTTCGGTGGAAACGGCGTTGTTGCGAGCCAGGTCGGCTCGATAATAGCGCGCGATGCCTCCGGAATCGTCCTGGATGCCCGAATGCAGGAACCACTCTCCGCAACGCCGCGGCAATTCGGATGCGCCGGCGGCACGCGAGGTCATTTTGGCGGCGGAACTCGGCAAGTCTTGTATTGTAACAGGACTCCACCTGTATTAGGCTCGGATAAGGTACTGGCCGTCACCCGGGATGTTGTTGCTGGCTTTACTGGCGGTTTCCAAAGCCTGGTCCGCGGACGAGGCTCTTCCGAAACCTCTGTCCTCTGGCTACTTCGTAGCCTGGACGGGCTCGGATGCCGCTGGACACTTCGAATTCCGCACGGCCGCGCAAAGCACGTTCCGGTGCGGATTCACCGGCAAGACGTACTTCGAACGAGAGCATCGGCGCACGCGCATCTCCCTCATACCGGAAGGCGAACCGGTGGAGGTGCTTTCCGAACGTCTCACCAGCCCGCCTTCCTGCCGGGCGCTGATCGTCCGGGTGGGGCGGCTGGCGAACCCCCAGGGAGCCGGCTTGTTCCGCAAGCCATGGTCGACGCCCACCGAATCGTTTGCCCCTCGGGGGAACCTGGTGCTTTCGGGCGTTGTCGTGCGCGTGGAGGATCCCTACATCTGGTTGCGCACGCGGGCTGGAGAAAGCCTGATGATCGCGATCCGGCCGGATACGCGTATCACCGCGCAGGGGATGGCGTCGGACCGGATGTCGATCCCGTTCAACCGGCCTGTCTTCATCCGCGCCGGCAAGAGCCTGGAGGGCGAGGTGGAAGCCTATTCGCTGATGTGGGGCGAGATTTTGCAGCCGCCACGCTGATTGTTCCGGACGGGGGCGAAGTGTGGGGCACGACTCTGCCGCCCGCGGTGCGCCGAGTGGGCCACGCCGCCAGAGGCGACGGCGATGGTCGCAGGCGCCCCGCTCATTATTCCGGCAAAGCGAAGCTATACAGCACGTTGCCCGAAGCGACAGCAATGTATTGGCGGTTGTCGACGGCATAGCTGATGGGCGAGGCCGCCATCGCGCCGCCGGTCTGAAACTTCCACAGCGGCTTTCCCGTCCGCGAATCGAGCGCGATCAGGTTCCCGTCGGCCGAAGCGGCGAAGGCCACCCCGCCGGCCGTGGCCAGAACGCCATTGGTCAGCGAACCCTGGTGAATCGGGAAGTCCCACTTGGTGGCGCCGGTTTCCGGATCGACAGCCTTGATGCCAGCCCGCGAGGGCGCTTCCGAACGCATCGCGCGGCCACCCTGGTACTGGCGGCCGGCTTCCGGCCGCACGGGCGTCGAGAAATAGCGCTGGGCCGCTTCGGCGTAGGCGAGCAGGAACCATCCGGTAGCCGGATCGTAGGAAGGCGCCTGATAATTGGTGCCTCCGCCCATGCTCGGGTAGACCTCGATACTGCCGTTCTCGCTCGCCCGTGAACCTTCCACCGGGATCGGCCGCCCTTTCTCATCGAAGCCCTTGTTCCAGGTCTGACGAATGAAGGGATGGGCCGCGAGGAACTTGCCGTCGGTGCGATCGAGTGTGTAAAGGAAGCCGTTGCGGTCGCCATGCAGCAGCAGCTTGCGCCGCTGCCCCTGAAACATGCGATCCACCAGCATCACATCCTCGGTGGAATCCCAGTCGTGCGTATCGTTGGGCGTGAACTGGTAGTGCCAAACCAGCTTCCCCGTGTCGGCGTTCAAGGCCACAACCGAGGACGAATAGAGGTTGTCGCCTCTGCGCACATCCCCGTTAATAGCCGGCGCCGGGTTCCCTGTCGGCCAATACACCAGGTTCGTTTCCGGATCGTAGGTGCCGGTGAGCCAGGTCGCCGAGCCGCCCTCTTTCCAGGAATCGCCAAGCCAGGTGTCGTTGCCTTTCTCACCGGGGCCGGGAATGGTGTAGAAGCGCCACAGGCGGCGGCCGGTGGCGGGATCGTAGGCGTCGATGAAGCCGCGAATGGGAAACTCGCCGCCCGATATGCCCGTGATGATCTTGCCGTTCACCGCTAGCGGCGGACTGGTGAGGCTGTGCCCGAGCTGAACGTCGGCGAGTTGGACTTCCCACAACGGCAATCCTGTACGGGCGTCGAGCGCCACAAGTGCCGCGTCCAGCGTGCCGAAGTAGACGCGATTGTCGAGAACGGCCACGCCGCGGTTGGATTGGTTGATGGCGTAGGCATGTGTCGATTTCAAGCGCCGCTCATAGCGCCAGATTTGCCGCCCGTTGCGGGCATCGAGCGCGTAGACCTGGCCCGGAGGGCCGGTCACGTACATCACGCCATCCACCACCAGGGGAGTGGTTTGCAGAGCCTGGTCACCCAGCAGTTGCAGGGTCCACTGCGCTTGCAAGGTTTTCACGTTAGCTGTGTTGATCTGCGAGAGCTTGGTAAAGTGCGTGCCCTGGTAATCGCCCCAGTACATCATCCAGTTGTGCGGTTCCGAACCCGAGTCGCGCAGCCGTTGGTAGCTCAGGCCGCCGGAAGGAATGGACGCGGCGGCGGTCTTGGAGAGGTCGCGCCCGTTGTTCGATTTGAGGTAGGCGACCAGGTCGCGCAGTTCGGTCTTCGACAGGCGGGAAGCATACCCGGCCGGCATGAGAGAACCGTTTTCCACCCGCAGGCTCTCGAGCCTCGACTTCTCAAGCAGATGAAGGTGGCCCGAAGCATCCATCATCTGAACGGAGAAGGTGTCTTCGTTGCGGCGGACACCGCGAATCTCACGACCGTCGCGAGTGCGCGCGATCAGCGTCTGCGGACGCGTGGGTCCACCCCGGCGCCGGACCGGAGCGCCGGAAGCCGCTGCCGGATCGCTGATTTTTCGTTCCAAAGCTTCCGCGCTCAGACGCCCGGCGGTGGAAAGATCGGGACCCACGACACCGCCGCGTCCATTCACTTCATGGCAGGCGGCGCACTGCGCCTTGCCGAAGAATACCTGCTCGCCGGCGGCGGCATCGCCCGCCACGGCGGCATCGGGAGCGGTGGCGGAGAGGCTGCGCAAATAGGCCACGACGCGCCAGATCTGATCGGAGCTCAACTGGGCGAAGGCGGGCATCTGCGTCCCGCGTACGCCGCCGCGGATATTGAGGAAGATCTCGCCATCCTTTTCACCACGGCGGAACCGGCCGTTCAGCGCGGGAGCGCGATCGCCGCGAGCTTCCCCGCCATGGCATACCTGGCACGCCTGTGTGTATAGCTTGGCGCCCTCGGCGATGGCGGCCGGCGAGCCGGCGAAAGGATTCTTCAGATTCTCGGGAGCATCCGATTGCGCGAAGCAGGCAAGCGGCAGGGCGAACGCGGCCAGGGCGGCTTTCATATTCTAAATGCCCAGTGTATCGTGTGCGCCTCTGCTACGATTCCGGTGTGCCGGAATATGATTGCATCCTGCTGGGGGCGGGCCACAACGCCCTGATCCTGCAGGCCTATCTCAGCAAGGCGGGTTTGCGTACACTATGCCTGGAACGCCGCGCGGTGGCGGGCGGCGGGTTGGCGACAGTGGAATCGGAAGCGCGCCCAGGTTTCCTGCATAACACGCACTCCTTCTTCCATCGCGGCGTGACCGGCATGCCATGGTATCGCCACCTCGAGCTCGAACGGCGGGGCGCGCGGTACATCGAGCCTGAGTTAAATGTAGCGATGATGCTCGCCGGCGGCGCGTCCCTGGAATGGTGGACGGACTTTGAGCGTACGTATGAATCGTTCGCGCGCCGGAATCGCGCCGACGCGGATACGATGCGGCGGTGGCGCGATGCGTTCGTGCCCATTGTGGATGAGATTCTGATTCCGGAGAGCCAGTCGGCGCCGGTGCCCGATGACGAACGCGCGTCGAAGCTCCAAACTACCGCAGCCGGGCGGAAGCTCGCTGAAGTGAGCCGCCTGTCGCCGCTCGAATTCGTCGAGCGCGAGTTCGGCGACCCCGCGATCCAGGCCGGGCTGCTGTTCTTCAATGGACTGCGCGAAGTGGACCCGAGGGCGTCCGGATTCGGTCATCACATCCCGGCGCTGCTCGCCAGCCGGGGCAAGGCGCAGATGTGCCGTGGCGGATCGGCCAACCTGGCGCGCGCCCTGGTCAACGCCGTGGAGGAGCATGGCGGCGTCATCCGTCTGAACACCACGCCGCGCCGGATTCACGTGGCCGAAGGCGCGGTCACCGGAGTGGAGACGACGGATGGCGAGTTTCTGAAGGCGCCGATGGTGGCGTCCGGGTTGAATCCGGTTCAGACGTTCCTCGATCTGGTGGACCCGGCGGTTCTGCCACAGGACTGGCGGGAAAAGGCCGCCGGATTCCGCTTCAACGTATTGGCGCCCCTATTTGCCGTGAACGTGGAACTGAGCGCGCCGCCGCGATACACCGGCGCGGCGGGCGATGCGCTGATGGTCATTCTCGGCCTGGACCATGTAGACCAGTTCCGGGAGATTGTGGCAAGCCACGAAGCGGGCCGGATTCCGCCATCGCGCGTAATGTGGGGATCCTGCCCTACCCTATTCGATTCGAGCCAGGCGCCAGGCGGGCATCACACGGCGTTTCTGTGGGAGAAGCTCCCCTATCGGCTGGATTGGGATCGCGAAAAGGACGCCCATGCGCGGCGGGTGATCGACACGTGGACCGAGTACGCTCCCAATCTGAAGGAGAGCTTGCTCGGTTACTCCGCGCAATCGCCGCTCGACACGGAGCGTACGCTTCCTAACATGCGCTTCGGCGACTTGTTAGTAGGCGCACTTTCCGACGGGCAGACCGGCTATGGACGTCCGTTTGAAGGCGCCGGGCAATATCGCGGGTGTTTTGCGGGCCTGTATCTCTGCGGCGGGAGCTCGTATCCGGGCGGCAATATTACGGGCCTTCCCGGATACAATTGTGCTCGTACGATGTTGGCGGACATAGGGTTGCCCGCTTGAGGGGACTTGGGTAAGTGGCACGGCTGGCAGGCCCCCGATTAGCCCGACGGGGGTCGAAATGAATAGTACCTCTGTTAGAATCGTTTTACCCGATGTTTCTGCGGTTGTTTGTCACTCCCCAAAGTCCCTTATCAGCATTAGCGGTGGAACGCATGCGTGCCTTCTGCAGCGAAATGCCGGATGGATACTGCCAACTGGAAATCGTCGATGTCTCCGATAATCCAGACGTAGCCGAAGCCGACTCGATCATGGCGACTCCCACGCTAATCCGCATGAGCCCGCTGCCGGCTCTGCGTCTGGTCGGCGACGTCTCCGACCAGCCGAGCCTCGCCAGGCTCACGGAAACGTTCGAATCCATGCGCTACATGATGTAGCTTGCGCGGCGGGGCGCGGCTGTGATGTGCTGTCGGAATGAACCGCCGGTATTTCCTGCCCGCCGCCTTGGCCGCCACCCAGGCCGCCAGAAGAGCCTCGGCCGCCAACGACCGGATCACCATCGCGCTGATGGGTGTCAGGGGACGGGGCCGTAATCTCACCTCCGCCTTCTGTGCCCAGCCCGACGTGGACATCGCCTATATCTGCGATGTCGACCAGAACGTCGTCGAAGACGCTTACCAGATCGTCGAAAAGTCGGGCCGGAAGCGCCCGCCGCTGGTGGCCGATTTGCGCCGCTGCCTCGACGACAAATCCGTCGATGCCATCGTAATGGGGACTCCCTTGCACTGGCACGCGCCGGGTACGATTCTCGCTTGTGACGCCGGCAAGGACGTCTACGTCGAGAAACCCGTCTCCCACAACATCCGCGAAGGGCGCCTGATGGTGGAAGCCGCCCGGCGCAACAAACGGATCGTACAGGTGGGGAGCCAGTTGCCCAGCCTGCCCGCGACGCAGGCCTTCCACGATTACGTGCAATCGGGCAAATTGGGACGGGTGCTGATGGCCAAGGTCTGGAACGTACAACTGCGGCGCAACATCGGGCATAAAGAGGATGAGCCGGTGCCCGCGGGAGTCGACTATGAAACCTGGACCGGTCCGCTGCCGAAGATGCCGTTCAATCGCAATCGCTTCCATTCGACGGTGAACTGGCACTGGCATTACGGAGCCGGCGATATCGCCAACGACGGCGTGCATGAACTCGATATCGCCCGCCGGGCGCTGGGCGTCGAGATGCCCGATCGCGTCACCGGCATGGGCCGTAAGATTTATTTCGACGACGATCAGCAGACCCCGGACACGATGAATGTAACGTATGAATATGGCGCCAAGCTGCTGTTTTATGAGCAGCGGCTGTGGAATCCCTATGGACTGGAAGGATGCGACAACGGCGTGGCCGTTTACGGCGATCGCGGCGTGGCGCAATTCGGACGGTTTCGCGGCCGCAACTGGGGCTATCGCGTGCTCGATGAGAACCACCAGGAAGTGCATCACGAGGAGCATCCCGCCACGTCGATCGACACGCCGCATGCGCGCAATTTTCTCGACAGTATGCGCTCACGCCAACGGCCGCGCGTCGACATCGAAGAGGGCCACTGGGCTTCGGCACTGGCGCACCTGGGCAACATCGTCTCCCGGACCGGACGCGCGATCCGGTTCGATGCGAAGACGGAAACGATTGCCGGGGATGCGGAGGCGAACCGGCTGGTGAGCCGCGAATACCGGCGCCATTGGTCGGCGCCACGGGGATAAAAACTCCTCTGGACATTTATACCCACACTGGTTATATTCACAGTGTGAGTAATCGCCAGTCTGAAATCGAAGATCTCCTGCCGTTGCCCGAAGCGACGTTCCACATTCTGATGGCGGTGGCCGAAGACGACCGGCACGGGTACGCCATCATTCAGGAGGTCGCCGCGCGCACCGGTGGCGCGCTGAAGCTGAGTCCCGGCACGTTGTACCGCTCGATCCAGCGGATGCTCGAACAGGGGCTGATTCAGGAGACGGCGGAGCGGCCGGCGCCGGAACTGGACGATGAGCGGCGGCGGTACTATCGCATCGCCACCTTCGGCAGGGCCGTGGCCAACGCGGAGGCTCGGCGGCTCGCCCAATTGGTGAAACTGGCTCGCGAGAGTGGCTTCGCGCCGGGGAGGGCCTGATGTACCGGCTGCTGCTGCTGTTCTATCCAAGTTCTTTTCGCGCGGAGTATGGCGAGGAAATGCACCGGGATTTCACGCGCAAACGGCAACGTGCTTCCGGGTTTTTCGCACTGGCGGGGCTGTGGATGGCCGCGACTGTGGATGCGCTCCGGAACGGGCTCGCGGCGCATTGCGACCTCTTGCGTCAGGACGTGCGATACGCCCATCGCACGATTCGCCGCATGCCCGGCTTCGCGGCCACCGTGGTGCTGGTGGCGGCGCTGGGAATCGGCGCGACTACCGCCGTCTTTACGGTGGCGGACCATGTGCTGGTGCGTCCCTTGCCGTATCGGGATTCCGGGCGGCTGGTTCGTATGTGGGAGGCGCGGCCGGGCTATACGCAGATGGAGTTGTCGCCGCCCAACTACCTCGATTGGAAGGCGTCCGCGTCGTCGTTTGAAGGGATGGCGGCTTACGCGCCGTGGTCGACTTCCCTGGTTGGGCAAGGCGAACCGATGCAGGTGGAAGGCGCCAACCTGGCGGCGGATTTGCTGCCCATGCTCGGCGTGGCGCCTGCCATGGGCCGCTGGTTCACGTCCGATGACGAGCGCAGTGGCGGCGTCGTGATCCTTGGCGACGGGTTGTGGAAGTCCCGCTTCGGTGGCCGGCCGGAAGCGATCGGCGAGAAGATTCTACTGGACGGATACCCGCACATGATCGTCGGCGTCATGCCGCCCGAGTTTTCGTTCCCGCAGCGCGGCTCACAGATCTGGCGGCCCCTGCGCTTCGCTCCGGCGGATCTGGCCAATCGCAACAACAACTATTTATGCGCCATCGCACGCCGCAATCCGGATATCGGTCTGGAACAGGCGCGGCTGGAGATGCGGATGATTTCCGCGCGCCTGGCGGCGCAGTATCCGAACGAGAATCGCGAGCTGGGCGCCACCGTGGCGAATCTGCGCGACCAGGTGTCGTTGCAGTCCCGCACGCTGGTGATGGCATTGCTTGCGGCCGCGGTGTGCGTCCTGCTGATTGCCTGCACCAACCTGGCCAATCTGCTGCTGGTGCGCGCTCTTTCCCGGCAGAAAGAACTGGCCGTTCGCGCTTCTCTGGGCGCGGGCCGGGAGCGGCTCATCAGGCAACTGCTTACCGAGAGCCTCTTACTGGCCGGGCTCGGAGGAACGCTTGGAGTCGCTGGCGCCAGTGCCGCCCTGCCGCTGCTGGTGAGACTGGTGCCGACTTCGCTTCCAATGGCGAATCCGGGCATCGATGGACGAGTGCTGCTGTTTTCGGTGGCGGTCACGGTGGCCACCGGGCTGGCGTTCGGAGTCCTGCCCGCGCTGCGCGCCTGCCGCCACGGGGCCTCGCAGTTGCGCGAGGGATCGCGCTCGGGCGTGGGTGGGAGGAAGGAGAGGCTGCGGTCGGCGCTGGTGGTCGCCGAGGTTTCTTTGTCCGTGGCGCTGCTCATTACATCCGGCCTGTTGATGCGGGCGCTGTGGCGGCTGCAGGCGATCGATCCGGGATTTCAGCAGACCGGAGTGCTGACGCTGCGCACGGCGCTGCCCACTCCCAAGTACGAGAAAGTGTTTCCGCGCGAGACGTTCTATAGGCAGGTGCTCTCCGGCGTACGCGCGCTGCCGGGTGTGCAGAGCGCCGGCTTCACCAGTTTTCTGCCGATCGCAATGCGCGGCGGCATCTGGGCCGTGGAGATCGCGGGCCAAGACCGGCGGCCCTCGGAGAACCACTCCGCCAGCATGCGGTTTATCACACCAGGATACTTTCCGGCGATGGGCATTCCGCTGAAGCTGGGGCGCGGGGTGGAGGAGAGCGACGGCCCGACGGCGCTGCCGGTGGCCGTTGTCAGCGAGTCGTTCGTGCAGCGCTATTGGCCGGGACAGAATCCGATCGGACGGAGCTTTCAGATCGCCTCCGGGACCCGCACCATCGTGGGTGTGGCGGGCAACGTGAGGGTGCGCGGACTGGAGGCGCCAAGCGAGCCGCAGGTCTATCTTTCTTATAAACAGATGCGCGACGGAACCCTCGTCTGGTATGCCCCGAAGGATCTGGCGGTCCGGACCACCGTGGATCCAACGAGCCTCATCGCGGCCATTCGCGTCATCGTTCACGAGGCGGATCCGCACCAGCCGGTTTCGGACGTGCAGACTCTGACCGAGATCGTGGAATCGAATACCGCTTCACGCCGGGTCCAGGCGAGAGTACTGGGAGCTTTCGCGGCGATTGCCTTTCTGCTGGCGGCCGTGGGAATCCACGGACTGCTCTCCTTCTCGGTTTCGCAGCGGACGCAGGAGATCGGAGTGCGGATGGCTCTGGGCGCGAAGCCCGGGCAGATCCTGTCGCTGATCCTGGGGGAGAGCGGCCGGCTTGCAATCGCCGGCGTGCTGCTTGGCGCCGGACTTGGTTATGCCGCGGGGCGGGCGATGCAGTCGATCCTGGCGGGACTCAATCCGGGCGATGGGCCGGCCTTCGCAACGGCGATGGCGCTGGCCGTGATGATGACGCTGGCGGGAAGCTTGCTTCCGACGGTGCGAGCGGTGCGAGTGGACCCGGCGATTGCGGTCCGGGCGGAGTAAGGTTATCCGCTTACAGCCGCCGCGCCTCTTCGGCCGCCGGAAGAGGTTCGCCGCCGCCCGCGATATGCTCAAGGGCGGGTAAGATTGCCAGGAACGTCAATCGGGTCGCGCGGAGCCGTTCCGCTCCGGTATTGCGCCGCGATCACCCGCGGCCATCCGGCCAGGTCCGCGGTAACCTCGATCGCTCCCCAGGGCGCACCAAGCATGGCGCGCACCGCATCGAGCGACCGGTAGCCCAACTCCATCACCAGCCATCCACCTGGCTTGAGAATACGCGCCGCATCGGGAATCAGACGCTGGTAGGTTTCGGTCCCCTTCGGACCGCCGTAGAGCGCCACTTCCGGTTCATGATCCCGCACCTCCACCTGAATCGTGGATTTATCTTCGAGCGGCACATAGGGCGGGTTGGACACGACCAGATCCATGCACCGCGCCGCGATGGCCGAGCCCAGATCGCAGGCGGCAAAGGGAACGCTGGCGCGATTGGCTTCCGCGTTCTGGCGCGCCACGGCGAGCGCCGCCGGCGAGATATCGGTTCCGGTTACGGCGGCGTATCGCATCTCGAGCGCCAGCGTCACGGCGATGGCGCCGGAGCCGGTGCCGATATCCAGAACTTGCCGCGCGGCCGGCGCCACCTTCATCGCGGCCTCGATCACATGCTCGGTTTCCGGCCGCGGGATCAGCACGGCCGGCGAGACGCGAAAGGGACGCCCGTAAAACTCCTGCACCTTCGTGATGTACTGCGTGGGCTTGCCGCGCATGCGCTCATCGAGGTACCGGCCATAGTGGATCCATTCGAGTTCGGACAGAAGTTGTTCCGGATGGCCGTAGAGATAGGAGCGCTCGCGATGCAGCGCGTGGCAAAGCAGCACCTCCGCGGTGAGCCGAGGCTCGGGAACGCGAGCGTCGCCGAGCAGTTTGACCCCTTGCAGCAGCGCCTCTCGAACCGGGATTTCAGGTTTCATTCGAGAAGCTTCAGTTTAGCGTCCGTCATCGCTTACGGGTATGGCATCGCGACAATGGCGAACCGCTGGTTAGCCAGGCCTGTCTTGGCCCAACGGACCATCCCGCCGTCGGCGCCGCCGGTCAAGTACTCGTTCCTGCTGTCTTCTCTCAAGTTGAACATTCCCAGAGGCGACGAGTGTTCGATCTTAAAGGTTGCGGGTGTGCTGGCCGCTGCCACGGTTTTGCAGTTTGTACCGCGAACCGTCCGGTGCGGCCGTGGAAATCAGCAGCCATTGCTGCGCCGGATCGTCATCCTCGCAGGCGTTTTGGGTCTGCCTAGCGGGTCAACCGGCGACGCGTAATGGGCGATGCATGCCTCGATCCACGCGTGCGGGTCCGAACCGCTAAGCACCAGGGGCTGAGCTCGAACCAAAGGCAAGACCTTCTATCGAACTTTCCGGACATGGCAGGCTTCCTTTCAAGGTGGTGTCGCCGGTCTACTACCTGTAAGGGGGGCTGCGTCCGGCTTTGCCGCAATATCCTCATAAAAGTTGGGGCGGCTTCGGATAGAATGGCTGCACTATGGATGCTCGAGGTTTGCTCTTCGCCACGTTCGCTCTAGCTGCCGTAGCTTCAGCACAGAGCACATTTGCCACCCTCACCGGTACCGCCACCGACCCGACAGGCGCCGCCGTTCCCGGTGTCGCCATCGAAGCGCGCGACGTCGCCACCGGCTATGTCTATAAGGCCGTCACGAACGAACAGGGGCAGTACACGATTTCAGAACTGCGCAACGGGACCTACACGCTGCGCGCCAAGGCCGCCGGATTTCAGGAATCGGTGGTGGAAGGCATCGTTCTCACGGGGCTTGATAACCGGCGCGTCGATCTGGCGTTGCGAGTGGGCTCGGTGGATACGGTAGTGGAGGTGTCGGGCGGCGCCACGCTGATCGAAACCGAGAGCGCGCGCATCGCCGACGTGAAGGATCGCGAAGTACTGCGCGCCCTGCCGCTGACGCTGCGCCGCGCCTGGGATTACTTCACGCTCTCGCCGCAGGTAAACAAGACCGCTGTAGGCTTTCAGGTCTCCTTCGCCGGCAGCCGTCAGAACCAGGGCGCGGCGAACATCGATGGCACCACTATCGCGCGCTCGGGCGGCGGGTATGCTTCCGGGCCGCTGCTCGACCGCTCCGAATCGTTTGAAGAGTTGCGAATGGATATCAGCGGCACCAGCGCCGAGTTCGGCACCATCGGCCAGACCACGCTGATTAGCCGCGCCGGCACCAACGATTTTCACGGCACGTTCTCGGATTACTATTCGACGACGGCGTTTCGCGTGCGCAACCCGTTCGCGCTGGAACGCGCCAGCGGCGTCGCTCACCGGCTCACCTTTGCCGCCGGTGGACCCATTGTGATTCCCAAAATCTACAATGGCCGCAACAAGACCTTCGTGTTTGGAACGCTCGAAATGGGCACGGGCAGCCCGGGGCGCACGCAGCTCAATCAGACGGTGCCGCTCCCCGCGTGGCGCGAAGGCGATTTTTCCGGACAGGCCACCGCGATCACCGACCCATTCAATAACAACCTTCCCTTTGCCGACCGGCGCATTCCCGCGTCGCGGATCAACGCCACGTCGAAGGCCTTGCAGGACCGGTTCCTCATCCTGCCGAACTTCGGCAGTCCAACGGCGTTCCAGGCGCTCAACTACCGGGAATTGCGCATCAACATGGTGACGCATCAGCCGACGCTGACCCTGCGCGCCGATCATCGCTTCTCCGACAAGGCCTTCGTCTACGGCCGCCTGACCAAGGTGGACTGGAACCTCGACAACTGGGAAAACCTGCCCACCATCAAGGACCGGTTCCGCCGCTGGCGGTCGCTGCGGGCGGCCACCATCGCCTATACGCACACCATCCGCACGAATCTTTTGAACGAATTCCGCTGGGGCACGTCGTTCGACGATCTGCCGAACCGCTCGCGGCTGGATGGCAAACAGATCTCGCAGGAACTGGGGATTCGCGGCCTGGCTCCGGACCTGCCGAGCGCCGGGCTCATTCCGCGCGTCGAGTTCGCCGGTCTTGGTCTTTCGCCCATCGAAGTCATCGGCGATTGCGTCCCTTGCGGGCGCGATCTGATTCACCAGTTTCTGAACCATATCACCTGGTACCGCGGCGGCCACAACATCAAGGCCGGCTTCCAGATGTTCCGTGGACTGACCAATGAGATCCGGCAGGGCCCCGGCTTGTTCGGAAACGCGGTGTTCTCGCCGAACTTCACCGGCCACGCCTATTCCGATTTCCTGCTGGGCGTACCCACCACTTTGCGGCGGAACTTTCCCGCCATCGAGCCGAGGCGCTACAACTACACCTACGCCGGTTTCATCCATGACGAATGGAAAACCACGCGGCGGCTGACGTTGAACCTTGGCGTGCGGTATCAGGTTTACCCAGGCTGGCGGGAGCAGAACGGACGGCAGGCGGTGTTCGATATCGCCTCCGGCAACATCGTGGTGCCAGATGGCGCGCTGGGGAGTGTGAGTCCTCTCATGCCCACCGGATACGTGGGCGTGGTGGAAGCGTCGAAGGCGGGCTATGCCCCCGGTACGCTGTTGCGGGCGGACAAGAACAATTGGGCGCCGCGCTTCGGCTTCGCCTACCGGCCTTTCGACAACAACACGGTGATTCGCGGAGGTTATGGCATTTATTTCGACGCCGCGCCCACGGGGCCGAGCGCCGGCTCGACCGTGCCGTTCAACATCACCGAGCCCGATTTCACCAATCCGCGCGAGAATCCGCTGGTCCTGCCGACGTTCTTCCCGTCCAGCGCATCGGGCGGTCCGGCCACGGTGGCGCTGCCCGCCGCCATCCGGCCCGATCTGCGCATTCCGTTCAGCATGCAGTACTCCTTCACCATGGAACGGCAGCAATGGAATACCGGCTTCCGGCTGACCTACACCGGCACCAACACGCGGCAGGGCGTTTATCGTTGGGATATCAATCAGCCGCTGCCCGACGATCAGCTCTATGTCGACAAGCCGCGCCGGTTCCCTCGCTATCCGGCCATTCTCTATGGCGACAATGGCGCCGGCCACCAGTATCACGGCCTGTCGTTTGAAATGGAGCGCCGCCATCTGAAGGGCCTTCACTACCAGTTCTTCTACACGGTCGCCAAAGACGTTCAGGACCTGGAGAACAACGAATCGCCGGAGAACGCCTACAATCGCGCGGCGGAACGTTCGACCTGGGGCGCGCTGCCGCGGCACCGCTGGATGGGCAACGCGATTTACGATCTGCCGGTGGGCAAGGGCCGGCCGTTCCTGAGCAACATGGGCCGCGTCGGCCAGTCCATTCTCGGTGGGTGGCAGATTTCGGGCATCTATATCTATGAGACGGGCGGAGCGGTAACGCCGCTGTGGACCGGTCCGGATCCCACGGGCACCCGGTTCACAAATTCGCGCACCCGGCCGACCGTTACACTGCGGCCGGACCGTCTGGCGGACGGGCGTTTGGACGATCCACAGGTGAGCCGCTGGTTCGATGTCGGCGCCTTCGCCGCACCGCCGATCGGCCGCTTTGGAAATTCCGGCAAGGGCGTGATCTACGGAACCCCGGGCAACGTTCTGCATGCTACGCTCGCCAAGCAGTTTCTGTTGAAGGAGCGCGTGCGTGTGCGGCTGGAGTTTCTGGGCACCAACGTGTTGAACCACCCCAACTACATGAACCCGAACATGGTAATCAACGCCGTCGGCACGGCCGGCGTGGTGACGGCGGCGATGGATCGCAATGCGAAGTTCGACTCCGCGATTCCGAGGGAAATGCAGGCCCAGTTGCGCGTGGAGTGGTAACACTCACCCGAGCAGAGCGGCGATGGTAATGGAGGAGTCCGGCCTGGCCAAGGGTGCCAGGGATTGAGTCCCTTCGAGGATCGCCGCCTCTTGCAGCGCGGGACCGCGAAACACATGAATGCGACGGGCGTTGACGTCGATCACCCAATATTCCTGAATCCCCGCGCGGGCGTACAGGTCGCGCTTGACGGTGAGGTCGTAGGTGAGCGTGGTGTCGGAAACTTCGACCAGCAGGGCGATGTCGCCGGGTTCAGGATTGCGCTTCAACTTCGATCGAACCTTGTTTAGAACGGTGATGTCCGGTTCGGGCTGGCTAGTCGGGTTGTCCTGTGGAGCGACGTCGATGGATGTGTGCGTAAGGAGGAAGGCGCCTCCAAAAACGCTCATGAGCCAGCCAAGCACTAGCATCACGGCGTCTCCATGGGGAAGGTTCTGTCCCATCTTGCTGATGATCTCGCCCGCGATCAATTCATAGCGTTCGGGCAGCAGCCCGGCATCGGCCAGACGCGCGCAGTCGTCCCTGGTCCAGGCGATCGCCTTGGGAGACCGGATCGCCAGAGCGGGCGTCAACACAGCAGGCATGTCCTCAGTGTAGCCTTTAGCCGACTAGAGCGGCGATTGTAACGGCATGGTCCGGACGTCCAAGCGGTGTCACGTGAATGCGCCGGGCGTTGACGTCGGCCACCCAATAATCCCGGATCCCCGCGCGGGCGTACAGGTCGCGCTTGACGGTGAGGTCGTAGGTGAGAGTGGTGTCGGAAATTTCGACCAGCAGGGCGATGTCCCCAGGTTTAGGATTGCACGGTGATATCCGGCTCAGGCTTGCTCGTAGGATTGTCTTCAGGAGCCGCGTCGATCGAGGTATGCGTCAGGAGGAAAGCGCCTCCCGCCCAGCCCAGGATGCGCATAACCGCGAGGCCATGCAGCAGCCCGGCATCGGCCAGACGTGCGAGTCCAGGCAATCGCCTTGGGCGAAGGGATCGCCAGGGCAGACATAGTTTGAGTCTAGCGCCCCGCGGCTTCAACAGTCAGAGTGGGATCGGCGCCATCCCAGCTCACATCGGCGGTGGGGCCGTAAGTCGCGGGCACGGGGCGGCCGAGCAGGCGCAGATATACGCTCAACTGCGTCCGATGATGCGCCGAATGGAGCACGCGGCGCCAGAAGATCCACGCACGCTGGCGGTCGCAATCGAAAAACGGCACCGTGCCGAGCCACCATGCTTCGTCGCGCCCGGCCAGGAACGCCAACCGGGGCAAAGCCAATTCCACCAGCCGCCGGGAACAGGCGGCGACCGTGATCGCGACGGGCAGTACCGCGCCGGCCGCCGGTTCCGGACCGTTGAGGAATTCGGCAAAGAAACGGCGCCCGGAAAGCAGTTCATGCTTCAGCACGTCGCCGATGGCCGAAGATTTGGGGTGCGGCTTCCAGGACAGATCGCCGTCTTCGAACCCACGCCACACAGCGGCGATTTTGTTGATCTCGCTCGCGTAGGTATCGACGGCGTGCTGCAGGAGCGGCACGCGTGCCTGTGGAATCGCCGATTCTTCTATCGCCGCCGGCGCATAGCGCATGCCGCCTACTCCAGGTAAGAACTCATCTGCGGGATCGGATAGCGGTACTCGCCGCGGAAGATCTCGTCAAACAGGGCGATCAATTCGTCGTGAAGCAACCCGTTGCTCGCCGTGACATGGGAGCCGCGCATCGAAAGCGGCCCGCCGCGCATGTCGCCCATCCGCCCGCCCGCTTCGGTCACCAGCAGCGATCCGGCGGCCATGTCCCACGGATTCAACTTGAATTCCCAGAACGCATCCAGCCGGCCGCACGCTACGTAGGCCAGGTCGATGGCCGCCGCACCGCCGCGCCGGACGCCGTGGGTCAGCATGGCGAGCTGATGATAGAAGTGGATATTCACGTTGAGATGGCGCTTGCGGCTGGGAAAGCCCGTGGACACCAGCGAGTCGGCCAGCGCCTTCGCCTTCGAAACGTGAATACGGCGGTTGTTCAGGTAGGCGCCGCTGCCGCGCTCGGCGGTGAACGTTTCGTGGCGCGCCGGGTCATAGACCACGCCGCAGACGATTTCCGATCCGCGCTCAAGCGCGAGGGTCACGTTATAGGTGGGATAGCTGTGGGCGAAGTTGGTGGTGCCATCGAGGGGATCGACGTACCAGCGGTATTCGGAGGCGCTTTCGTGACCGCCCCCTTCTTCGGCCACGATGCCATGCGTGGGAAAGTAGGAGCGCAGCCGTTCGACGATCAGCTTTTCGCTGGCCCGGTCGGCTTCGGTGACCAGGTCGAAATCGCCTTTCAACTCAAAGGCGACGCGGCGCTCGAAGAACTGAGTCAGCAGCGCGCCCGCTTCCCTGGCGATTTCAACGCTCGCTTCGAGAATGGGCCTGCTCATTCGCGCTCGTGCAGATACTTGATTTCGTGCTTGAACAGGAAAA
The DNA here is from genome assembly GCA_902826685.1 of uncultured Acidobacteriota bacterium. GTDB lineage: Bacteria > Acidobacteriota > Terriglobia > Bryobacterales > Bryobacteraceae > CADEFT01. Next base: position 96,470 of record CADEFT010000013.1, on the reverse strand, counting down.
GGTTGGGCGCGCCGTCGCGCGTGATCCGAATGAACGAGGCGTCGTAATACTCCACGACACCGTCCACGGTCGAATCGTCGTTGAGCTTCACCCGCACGGGAGTCTTGTTTTCGATCAGCAGCTTCAGATACTTCGGCTCCTCAAAGGTCTGCTCAACGGGCTTTATTTTCTTGACTTGGGTCACTTCAGCTCCGGGCTATTGGGAAAGGTCGGCTTCCCCATAATATCCGCTGCGCGTGGAAGCCCGCAATTCCGGACGTGCCATGTCGATGCGCACCCGGTGGAAGCGCTCGCGGGTCCTTGGCACGTTCTTCGGATAGTATCCGATGAGGTACTGCGTTCGCAGATCGCGCAGAATATCGCTCAGGGCCTGATCGAGTTCCGCGCCAATGGTTGGGGCAAACATGCGGCCGCCCGTGCTCTGCGCGAGAGAGGTCAGCGCGTTCTCGCCGCCGATGTTGCGGCCCGCGTCGTTGGTGATGGGCATCAAAAGCAGCGAATAAATGGGGGCGTCGGCGCGATGGGCGGCCTCGAGCGCTTCGTGATAGCTGCGGCTGCTGGTGGTGTTGCCGCCGTCAGAGACGATGACGATCACATGGCGCCCCTCACGATGCTCCAGGCTTCGCCCGGCAAACCAGATGGCATCGTACAGCGAGGTTCCAGCTTCGGCCTTCAACGGGGTCAACCGGCGTTCGATCTGCGGAATGCTGCGCGTGAAGCCGGTATGTTCCTGCACGTCGTAATTGAAGCTGAACAGCTTCACCTCGTCGGCGGGATTGCCGTCCTTGAGCAGCGCGCCCAGGAACCGCTTCACGCTCGCGATCGCCTGGCGCAGATCCTTGGCGATGGATCCGCTGGTATCCATCAAGAGCGCGATGGAAAGCGGCTGCGCGGTGGTGCGTTCGAAGACGGCCACTTCCTGCTCGACGCCATTGTCAAACACGTGGAACTGGCTCTTGTCGAGATTGCCCACCAGGTGGCCGTTCCAGTCTTTCACGGTCACCAGCATGCGCACCAGCCGCACATCCACGCGAATGACGGGCGATTCCTGCGGCTGTGCCAGAGCCACGGAAGCGACGAGCGCTACTGCCTGGCGAGCGAGGAATCCCATTCGCCCTCCACCCAGACTTCGCCATCTTCGAAATACTCTTTCTTCCAGATGGGCACCGTCTTCTTGAGGCGGTTGATCGCTTCGAGGGCGGCGTCAAACGCCGCGCGGCGATGCGGGGAGGTGACGATCACCACCACGCTCGATTCGCCGATCTCCAGGCGGCCCAGCCGGTGGATCATGCCGACGCGGCTCACCGCATGGGCGGCGGCGATTTCGCGTCCGATCCGCGCCATGACCTCGATCGCCATCGCCTCATAGCATTCGTAGTCGAGGTAGCGCGTGCGCCTGCCCTTGGTGTTGTCGCGCACCACGCCGTCGAATGCGACCACGGCGCCGTCGTGGCCCTGGAGCAGGCGGCGGCTGAGCGCGGCGGAGTCGATCGGCTCGCGCGTGAGGGCGAAGAAGTGGCCCTCGGGCTCTGAAACTTCGTGCGTGTAGCGGCCGGATCCTCCGCTGACCGGCGGCAGGAATGCCACTTCATCGCCATCGGCGATCTCGGCGTCGCGCGGGGAAAACTGCTGGTTGCGGGCCACCACGATGCTGGCCGAAAGCTCTTGAAGCCGGGGGAAGCGAGCCGCGTAATGATCGAAAACGCTTGAAAGACGGTTCGCTCCGGGCAGTTCGATCTGCTCGCGGGAGAGGCCGGTGATGTCCTTCAGCATCCCGAAAAATAGAATCTGGACGCGCACTTGTATTAGCCTAACAGACGCATGCGCGGGCTCCCGGGTTTACTCAAAACGCAGGCCGCCGTGTTTTTCGCCGCCCTGGCGATTCTTTCTTTCGGCGTGTGGAAAGAAGGTCTGGCCACTCCGTATGTCGACCCGGTGGGCCGGATCGCCGCCCAGGATGAAGCCGTTTACTCGCACATTGCGCTGCGCATGGCGGAGCGGAACGAGTGGCTCACACCGGTATTTCTCGGCCGCTATGCCTTGTTCAAACCTCCGCTGCTTTACTGGGCTTCGGCCGCCAGTGTAAAGCTGTTTGGACGGAGCGAGTTCGCGTTGCGGCTGCCATCGCTTGTGGCTGGCGCGCTGGTGGCCACGCTGCTGTTTGGCTGGATGCCCGATGCGCGTGCCGGCGGGCTGGCGGCGCTGCTTCTGATCTCCGATCCGTTATGGCGCGGCCTTTCGCGCGTGGCGCTGACCGACGCGATGCTGGCACTGTGGGTCACGCTGGCGGTGCGCTCCATCGGCCAGGGCGTACCCTGGGCTTTCAGCGTGGCCACCGCGGCCGCCGTGATGACCAAGGGAATCGCGGGTTTGATTCCGGTCTTCGTACTGGCGGCCTGGTGGGTCGTGGAACCGCGGCGGCCCTCGCCCTGGAAATGGATCGGAGCCGGCGCGGGCGCATTGCTATTGGCCGCACCATGGTTTCTCTATCAGTGGTACGCGCACCCGCGCTGGTTCTGGGCCGAGTTCGTGGAAGTGGAGATTCTGGGCTTTTCGGTGGGTTCGGCGGTGCCGCAAACGTCCGAGGAAAACCAGATCTGGTTTTACCTCTGGCGTCTGTTGCGAATGGATTGGATGCTGATAGGCTTTGCCGCCGTGGGTTCGTTTCGCACCCGGTTGGCCGGGCAGCGGTTGTTGGCCGTATGGGTGGTGGTGGGCCTGGCGCTGGTGCTGGCCAATCAGTACCGCAATGTGGCGTACCTGGCTCCTATTCTTCCGGCGCTGGCGTGGATCGGCGCCGGATCCTCGAGGCATGGCCTGGCGGCCGGCCTGGTGGCGGCGGTGTTGGCGTTCCGGTTGTTGAGTCCCGTGCAGGCGGCGCCCATCGCAAGCGCCCGTCTACTGGCCGAGTACGCCGCCGAGAACCGCGGCCGCGAGTTGATTCTCATCGATCCGGACGATCAGTTTCTGGCAACGACCTATCCCATCCGCAAGTTGCGTTATTGCTTCCTCGGAAACGAGGCGGATTACCGGCGCTATGCGCTCGACTTCCGGTATTTGGGCATCGCCCTCAGCGTGGACGAATTCCTGACGCTCGACGAGGATCTCTACCGCCGGCGGCTGCGGGAATGGGACCTCGATTCGAGCGAGCCCATCGCAACGGTGATTGTCGCCAAAGACGCCGCCGATGCGGAGCGTTTGCGCCAGGCGAGGCCCGAAGCGGATTTTCTGGTCAGGGAAGGCGGCGTGCCGAAGTTACTGCTGGCCGGCCGATAATGCCGTTCGTAACTGGAAGTAAGCGCGGAAAGCGAGCGACTTGACGGCGGGAACCGTAGTGGAAAGAGATTCCGCTATCTCCTCGTAACTGCGGCTCTCGTACTTGTGCATGACGACCACCGCGCGTTGCCGCTCCGGCAGCCGCATCAAAGCGGCTCGAATATGCTGCTCTTCGGCGCGGCGCACCAGTTTGTTATCCACCGTCGGCTCATCGTCGGCGAACTGCCATTGCTGGCCGCCGCCGAAAGTGGCGTCCAGGCTCATGTCGCCGCTGCGGCGCCGGTTGTCGCGCAGCCATTTCAGTGTGCGGTTGGTCGCCAGCGTGTAAAGCCAGGTGGTGAATCGCGCCACGGGCATATATCCACCACGCACCTGGTAGACCCGAAGGAATACATCCTGCGCCAGTTCTTCGGCCGTGGCCACGCTCTGCACCATGCGGTAGATGTAGTTCACCACCGGCCGGCGATGGCGGCTCACCAATAGCTCAAACGCGGTGTGGTCGTCCCGCTCTTTCACGAGCATCATGAGGCTGGTGTCTTCTAACGCCGAGATTGGGAGTGCCGGTGTCATCTCCTAGTTGGAGCATAACAAGGGTCCCCGGATTCCTAAATAGCTGGCGTGTAAAGAATTGCTAAATGTGCCCGCGGCCGGAGGGCGCGAAATGATTGACTGGACCGGAGCCGGAGCCAAGTCCCGGGTTGGTGCGGATCGCCTCCCGGATGTATCGCTTGGCCTGTTCGACGGCCGCTTCAAGCGTGCGTCCATGGGCGAGCGCGGCCGTGATCGCGGCGGAATAGGTGCATCCGGTGCCGTGTGTGTGCCGCGTGTCGAAACGTTCCGACGGGTAAATGTGGAACTCCCCCGCCGACGTCAGCAGCACATCGGTCGCCTCGCCTTCGAGGTGGCCGCCCTTCACCAGGACGTTGGCGGCGCCAAGCTGGCGGATCGCTTCGGCGGCGCGGCGCATGTCGTGCTGGTCCCGCAAAGGAAATCCTGTGAGCGCTTCCGCCTCGTGCAGGTTTGGCGTGACGAGAAACGCCGCCGGCAGCAATTTGTTTCGCAGCGCCGCGGCGGCTTCGGTGCCCAGCAGCGGCGCGCCGTGCTTGCTGATCATGACCGGGTCCACCACGAGCGGAAACGGGAACTGGCGGGCCAACTCCGCCACGGCTTCGACGATGGCGGCGTTTCCCAGGGCGCCGGTCTTGGCGGCATGCGGTGGAATGTCGGTGAGCACGGCTTCGACCTGGCGGCGTACCAGCGCGGCGTCGAGGCATTGCACCTCATCGACCGAGCGCGTGTTTTGCACGGTGATCAGAGTGATAACGGCTTCGCCGTAGATTCCGAATTGGTGAAAGGTTTTGAGATCGGCCTGAATGCCGGCGCCGCCGGAAGGGTCGGACCCGGCGATGGTCAACGCGCACCGCACCTCTTCAGTTTGTCAGAACGGAAAGCGCTGCGTCTTTTGCGTGCCCGTACGATTGCGGAACTCGGCCTCGATCCATTTGACGGTTGAGACGGAACCGGTCACCGGAAACGTCGCGCGCAGGGCGAATAACCCACCGGCCGTCGAAGCTTCGAAAAAATCTTTGAACCTGGATTCCACGTTGGCGCGGATGGCGCCGGGCGCAACGGCCGCGCCCGCTTCGTCGAAGAAAGTGAACGACACCTCGGTGGTGGAGCGTGTATTGTCGAAGCCGGTGAGGGTGACATCGAGCAGGTCGGTGCCGCGAATCAGGCGGGCGTTGTCCACCCGCACCGCCGCCGGTTCGATGGTGACCGCCGATTCCGAAGTCCACCCGCCCATGGAAGCGAGAAAGCGGATGGTGCCGGCGGTTGTGCCGGTCTGGAAAATCATCTCGGGCGCCTGGCTTTGCCCTTCTCTGACGGGGAAGCTGACGGTGCGGCGGCCTTCGGGGACGAACTGAATGGCGGCGTCGTCGCGGGTTCCAGTGGCTGGTGTGAACTCGATTCTTAATTCACCCGTTCCCTCGGCGCGTGAGACCGCGTCGAACCGCACGGTCACGTTGATTTGTTTCGCGCTTTCGACGGTCTGGAGTTCGGGCGCGACGATGGGTTTCGGGAAGCCGGGCTCGCGGGCCAAGCCTTCGAGCGGGTAGCGCGAGGAACCCACATCGAACGTGGCCCGCTTGAGGCCGCTTGAGACCGGCCGGAAGAGGATCTCGAAAGTGCGTGTCTCGCGCGGCGCCAGTTGGATTGTAGTTGGTTGACTGGAGCTGAACTGGAATGAGTCTCCCGTGACGCCCAGCGGGGAGATGGTCATCGGCGCGGTGCTGGGATTCTCGAGTACGAAGCGGCGCACCGCCGTCGTGCCGCGTTCGATGGAAGGGAAGACCGTGGTCTGCGTGATCGAGCGGGGCGTGCGCGTTCCGTCTTCTTCGATCACCAGCAGACGCGCCGCCACGGCCGGCGTGGTAGAGGCGAGCAACGTAACGGAAGCTGAGTTGAGGCGCAGCGTCCCAGACGCCTCTGAGGTGAGTTGCGAACTCCGGAACCTTACCGTGAAATCGACGGACTGGTTGGCCAGTAGCGCCATGGGTGGAGTCGGTTCCTGAAACAAGGAGAAGCCGGAGCCTGAAATCGCGATGTTGAGAATCTGCGCCAGGCTGGCGCCGGTGTTGCGGATTCGGAACGTGGCTTCGAGCGTGGTGTCCACCGGCGTCGAACCGAGGCTGTAGAACATGCCCACCGGCCGTTCCTGGCCGTTGACGACCGCCGAAAGTTGAAGTTGGCCGGGGAGCGCGGCGGCGCCCAGTACCAATAAAAGCAGCGGCCTGATCATGGCACGGGCAGCAGCGCCGCTTCCGCCGAGCCTGGTGTCACCATCGAATGGCGATCTCCATGGGATACGATCATCGAGCCATTGAGCAGCGCCGACACGGTGCGGATGGGTTCAGTGAATTCCCACGTCTCGCCGCCGCGCCGCAGCCGGTTTGCTTCCCAGGTCCAAAGCGCGCCGTGGGAATCGAGCGCGGCGGGGACCGGCTCGCGGGTCCGCTCGTCGAGGAACGTGCCATCCAGACGGTAGCGTGCCAGGTGGTGGGCCGTCAGAATGGTCAGCGCTTCCGGGCCGCCCGAAAACCCTAGCGGTTCTCTGCCGGACGCCAGCGGTCCAAGCGATCGCCAACCATCCGCCGGCTGCCAGCGGTAAAGCCCGAGCAGGCCGGGGCGGTCTCCGGCGAAGTCAGCAACTTCCGTCTTGCCGGGCGCGCTCCGAGGTAGAAACTGGAAATCGGCCAGCGCGAACAGCGCCCGTCCGCTCCATGCGAACCAGGCGGTTTCCCCTGGCGCCGCAATGCGATCGGTCCGTTCGGCGCTCCGCACCACCAGTTCCCCTTCGGTCTTCCAGACGCGCCATTCGCCGAAAGCCGCCGCCGAGAGCACGTCATCGCCAAGACGCTCACCAGCCAGAAAATTGCCGCGGATGCCATACAGCTCATACCAGCCTTGCGGGGCGCGCACGAACCCGGCCAGCGGCAATTCGATGCCGGATTGCGCGAACAACAAGGGGACTAGGAATGGCGCGATCATGGCCTGCCGATCGTGATGGTGGGATTGCCGATCGCCGGCCGTGTGGGGACGGGGTTCACTACCGCGGGAGGCGCCGTCACACCGCCGGTTGGCCCTCTCTGGGACGCCATCTTCCAATAGACCCCGGCGCCCACGGCGCCGCCGATTCCGAGCGCGATCAGAGCCCATTTCGCCTTGGAAGACGGGATGGCGCTCTCACGACGGTCGGTGCGGGAGAGCACGACGCCGGGGCGCTTGCCGGTGGTTTCGAGCGCCAGGTCTTCGGGCTTTGGCTTCATCCGCACGCGCGCCGCCTCGACCCGGGCCGGCGCGGCGGGGGATTCCAGAACGGCCGGCGTCCCCTCGCCGGTGAGCTTGACGATGGCGGCCGTACCCGCGCGAGCGGGGCCGGAGGAGACGAAGATCGACACGCGGCACTCGCCCGGCACGCCGTTCCATTGAATGCCCCAAGCCGACGTGCGGCCTCGCGAATCGGTAAAGGACACTTCCTCGGATCCGCCGGATACGAATATGCCGGCGGGACCGCTTTCGGGCATGCGGAACACGACGCGCGCCCGCGGAACCGGCGCGCCCTGGGCATCTGTCACTTCCACCGTAAGGCCGCGATAGGCCCGGCTGGCGACAGGATACGTTTCGCCGTTGCCTTCAATGACGGCGATCTCGATGGCCACCTCGCGCACCTGGGCCACCGCCAGGCTTACGCTCAGCAGCCACAACAAGAACAGCCTAGGAACGTTTTGAGCTGAGAAGAACCGCAGTGATGTTGTCGGGGCCGCCGGCCTGTTTTGCCGCATCTATTAAGGAGTGGCATTTGGCCTCGAAAGTTTGCACGGAATCTAGCACTCCCCGAATAGTTTCCACTTCCACCACCCCATGTAGGCCGTCGCTGCATAGGAGAATGATGAACCCGGGCTCGGGCCGCAGTTTGTAGGAGAGGATCCGGAGAGGCGAACTCACTCCGATCGCCATGGTGAGAACGTGCCGCAGCGGATGGCTCTTCAGGCTTTCTTCATCGATGCCCAGCCGCTTGCCGACTTCATTGACCCAGGTCTGATCCTCGGTCACCGGCGCCAGCACACCGCGCTGGAACAGGTAAGCGCGGCTGTCGCCCACACTGGCGAGCAGCAAATCCTCGCCCGATTCGAGCACCGCCACCAGCGTTGTGCCCATTCCTTCCATGCCCGCGTCGGAAGCGGCCGCATCCTTAACGGCGCGATTGGCTTCCTCGAAAGCCTGGGTCAATACTTCGGCGTCGGCCCGCTTGGCCTTCCACACGCATTCGGCCACGGTTTCGGCGGCCAGTTTCGACGCATGCTCTCCGGCACGCGCCCCACCCATGCCGTCGGCGACGATGTACAGTCCCAACTCGGGGGCGAGAAGACAATAATCCTCGTTGTTCTGCCGCACGCACCCCAAGTCCGAGAGGCCGTAGTTTTCGAGCATGAACTTCCGATTATAGCCTCAACTTCCGGAAGGAGGTACTGGACCGCGCCGGGCGGCTGCGGCGCCGGCTCGCGGGGAACGGCCATACTAAGTGACCTAGTAACTGCCGGACGGCCTAGTTCTTGCTTTTCGGCCCCTCAAGAATCGACCGCAACTGGAGGAAGGCGGAAAGCTCGAAGTCGAATTTCAGCCGCGGCATGGCTTCAATGCGGCTGTCGCCCGGCACGGGCAGGATCTTCCGCTCGGCGCGGCTCAACAGATCCTGGGCGTCATCGTCTTCCGGATCGCGCGCCAGGACGGCTTTGAAGCTGCGGGCGGCGCGCTCGAAATCGCCGCGGCGCCAACGCGCGTAACCGAGATTGAAGTGATAGGTGGGATCGTTGGAGTCGCCTTCGGCCGCGCGCACGAACCAGTCTTCGGCTTCGGGCAGATCGCGCCGCAGCATGGCCGCGCCCAGGTTGTTCTGCACTTCGTTCAAAGGCGCCGTCTTCAGCACCGTTTCGAAGGCGCTTTGGGCGCCCGGGAAATCCTTCAGTTCGAAGCGCGCAATGCCGCGCATGAAGTTCGCGTCGAGGTAGCGGTCGTCGAGCGGCTCCAGGCGCGCCAGCCACTCGCTGGCGTTCTTGTAGTCTTCCCGCTCCCAATAGTGGCGGCCCAGTTCGAAACTGGGCGCGGAATAGCGCGCATCCAGCTTGACGGCCAGTTGCAGAAATTTGACCTTCTGTTCCTCACTGGCGCTGAGCACGCCGCGGACGTAGTGCTCAATCGCTTCCAGGCGCACCGCCGGCCGCCGCTGGCGGTATTCCTCTTCCGAGGGAGCGCGGCCGGGCGCCAGAAAATTCAAGGTTTGCCAGGCCATGTTGTTCTGCAGCGTCGCCAGATCCTCGAGCGGGCCCATGGAAAGAAATTCCGGCCCGCGCTGGATCTTTTCCAGATCGAGCACCTGCGCGGTAATACGCAAGGTGCCGCGGCTCGACGGCGGCGTGCGGTCGTTGCGCTCCACCTCAAACCGGCCATAAACGACATGATGAGCGTCGACGGTTTCGGCGATGCGCACAACGGTGCCTTTGGTCAGCAAGGCGTAGGGGCGCACGCCGAGGCGGCTGTAGGCTTCGGCGCGCTTCTCACGATCCACCGACAAAAGCCCCTCGGTGTTCAACGTTTCGCGAATATTGTCGGCGATACTCTCACTGATCCAATCGAGACCGCGGTTCCCGGAGTGATTGAAAAAAGGCAGAATGAGGTAGGTATCCGCCAAGGCAGGCAAGCTGGCGAACACCAGCGCGGCGATCAAGCGCATGCCTTTCATTATATAATTCCGGCATGCTAGTCATCCCCGGCAAACAAGGCCACCTTTGCGACGGACCCACGCGGCGGGAGCTGCTGCGCGCGGGTTCGGTCGGGCTGTTCGGTCTCAGCCTGCCCCATTTTCTGGCATGGCAGAAGGCGCAGGCGGCGAATTCGGCCGCGGCCAAGCTCGAAGGCTCGAAGGGTTTCCGTTCGGCCAAATCGGTGATGATGGTGTTTCTGCAGGGCGGGCCCAGCCACCTGGATATCTTCGATCCCAAGCCCGAGGCGCCATCGAATATTCGCGGCGAGTTCAAGGCGCTGGCGACCAAGGTGCCCGGCATCCAGTTGGGCGAACACATGCCGATGATGGCCGAGCAGGTGAAGCGTTACACGCTGATCCGCTCGATGAGCTATACCCCCAGCGGCCTGTTCAATCACACCGCCGCCATCTATCAGATGTTGACCGGCTACCCGCCGGACAAGGTATCGCCATCGGGCCAGCTTGAGCCGCCGTCGCCCGCCGACTTTCCCACCGCGGGCTCGCACATCTCGAAGATGCTGCCGTTGAGCGAACCGGTGCTGCCGTTTGTCGAGATGCCGCGCCCGCTGCAGGAATCGAACGTGATCGGCAAAGGCGGAGCGGCCGGATTTCTCGGCAAGGCTTACGATCCTTACCGGCTTTATCAGGATCCAAACAAGCCCGTCAAGCTCGACGATCTCTCGCTGCGGAAGGAAGTGACGCCGGAGCGGTTGAAGGACCGGTTGACGCTGCTCAAGGGCATCAACGGATCGATGCCGGAGCTTGAGAAGGCGCTGGCCAGCCATGCCATCGATGAGTACTACGCCAAGGCGTTCGATCTGGTGCTGAGCGGCAAGGCGCGCGATGCCTTCGATCTGACCAAGGAAGACGAGGCCGTGCGCGAGCGCTACGGACGGACCACCTTCGGCCAGAGCCTGCTGATGGGCCGCCGCCTGATCGAAGCCGGCACGCGCTTCGTACAGGTGAACTGGCCGGCCGTGGCCAACGGCAATCCGGAAGTGGACGCCTTCGATACGCACGCGGCCAATTTTGGACCGCTCAAGAATCTCCATTGCCCGGTGCTCGACCGCGGGCTTTCGGCGTTGATCGAAGATATGGACCGGCGCGGGCTGTTGAAGGAAACGCTGGTGGTGGCGGTGGGCGAGTTCGGCCGGTCGCCGCGCATGGGCGTCAGCACTTCGGGCAATACGAATTCACCGGACGGGCGCGACCATTGGCCGTATTGCTACACCGCCGTGGTGGCGGGAGCCGGCATGCCCACCGGCCGTCTCTACGGCGCGTCGGACGCCACCGGATCGTCGCCCAAGGACAAGCCCGTGCATCCGAACGATCTGCTGGCGACGGTATATTACGCGCTTGGCATCAACCCGGAGATGGAAGTGCTGAATCATTTGAATCAGCCTCGCGAGCTGGTGAAGGGCAGGCCGGTCGCCGATCTTTGGGTGTAGCCGGGTCCCATTCCTATTCGAATGGATTGAGCGTTCCGCACTGGGGACACGTGAATTCAGGCCACCACCGGGAAGTCGCGCGAAGTGACTCGGGCGGGTGCGCCGAGCCGCATCGGATGCACACGTTCCGCCAGCGGCGCGTGTCGATGGCGCTCCCGGCATTGCCGAAATAGAACGCCCATCCATAGGACGAGAGCCCGGTACCGAACGTGCGGTCAAGCATCCGCAGCAGGCGAATGGCGATCCTCAGCGAGCACTCCGTGCCTCCGCCAAAAAGCCAGAGCCGCCGGGGAAGCGGGCCGCGGGCGTTCTTCCGGTTGAGGAACGAGAAGGAAGTGCACAAGGGCCGTGTGGCGGCGTGCCGCAGCCCGGTCGTCCGCTCAATGCGCGCGGCAAGTTCGGAGGCGGAAGAGAACGGATTGACGTGGCCGCCGCCGCGCGCGAGCCAACGGTACAGGCGGTCCGATAGGGTGGTGGAGTCCGGTACCGCCACGTATAGCGCCCCCGAGGGTTTGATCGTCCGGTGGATCTCGGCGAGAACGTCCCCAAGATTCAGGAAGTGCTCCAGGCTGTGGTTGCAGACGATCAAATCGAATGTCCAGGCGCGGAACGGCAGGCGGCCGGCATCGGCCTGGAGGAAGCGGGCGGGGGGAACGGGCGGCGTTTCCAGGTCGACGGCGCAGAACGTGACCGGCCCGCCAGGCGCCGGAAAACTGCCTGAGCCACAGCCGAGATCGAGCACCACGCTTCCAGGCGCAAGCTCACGCAGAATTTCGGTCACAGGCACAAGATGATATCAGGCCGAAGCATGGCGTTCCTCGCCTGATATACGCCTCCCGAATCGAGGAGTGCCGATGCGATACGGCGCAGGATGGTCCATCAGGAGTGGCCGCTGCTTTCCGCGAGAATAAACCGTACAAACTGATCGTCAACGAAGTCCTGCGGCGCGGCTTGGGGATCAAGAGCCCGGCTGAGACCGCGAAGGAACCCTTCCGTGTAAAGCCTTTCGACATGGGCCTCCCGAAGCAGTGGAAAGGGAAGAACCGCGGCACCTCGCCGGCGACTTGGAAGATGAGGAGCGACTCCGCAAGCTCGCTCAGAGTCGATGATCGTACCCGACACCAACTTGCTGGTGTACGCTTACGATGCGTGGAGGCAGTACAGGCGTGGCTCGAGCAGCCGGGTGTTCGAATTCTGGTGCTGCATACCAACGATTCCGGTTTTGACCGTTTCGAAAGCCTGAAGCGCCACAATCCCCTCGCCTGATATACTCCTCCCAAATCGAGGAGTGCTGATGCGATACCTTCTCCGTTCTCTTTTTGTCCTCTCCGTGATTCCCGCCTTTCCGCAAGGCGGCGATTCCACGGAGATCCTTGGTGTGGTGCAGGATGGCTCGGGCGCCCAGGTCCCCGGCGTCGAGATCACCGCCACCCACCTCGCTACCAATCAAAGCCGCAAGGTGCAAACCGGTGAATCCGGCACCTACGTTTTTGTGGCGATGCAGCCCGGCGAATACACGCTGCGGGCCGAAAAGCAGGGTTTCCGTTCGGAAGTGCGCACGGGCGTGCTGCTGCAGCTCGACCAGAAGGCGCGCATGAACTTTACGCTTCAAATCGGGTCGGTGAGCGAATCGGTGGAAGTGGTCGCCAGCGGCTTGCAACTGGCCACCGACGATGCCACTCTCGGCAACGTCGTCGAGCAGAAGCGCATCGTCGATCTGCCGCTGAACGGCCGCAGCTTCGCCAACCTGGCGGGCCTGATGCCCGGCGTGATCAAGGGCATTTCGTCGAATACCAATCAGTACGGCCGCCGCGACTCGGCGATCGCCGTCAGCGCCAATGGCATGCGCGAGAACCAGGGGCAGGTGCGCTACGACGGCGTCTACACGGCCTGGAACATCAACAACGCGACGTTCTTCAAAGCCTCCATCGAGGCCATCCAGGAATTCAAGGTCCACGCCGCCACCTATTCGGCCGAATACGGCCACAACGCCGGCGCGCAGGTGGAGATCCATACACGGCCCGGCACCAATCAACTGCATGGCGCGTTGTTTGAGTTCATCCGCAACGACAACCTGGACGCGCGCAATTACTTCCGTCCGCGCCCGCTGAGCAAGGACGTTCTTCAGCGCAACCAATTCGGGTTCGTGCTATCGGGCCCGGTGCTGGTTCCCAAGGTCTACAACGGCCGCGACCGCACCTTTTGGATGGTGAACTACGAAGGGCAGCGCGAGAAGCAGGAAGTGGCGCAGCGGGCGTCGGTGATTCCGGCGGCGTTCCGCGCGGGCGATTTCTCGCAGGTTCCCACGCCTCTGCGCGATCCGCTGGGCGGCACCTTCGCGGGCAACATCATTCCGCAAAGCCGCATCGATCCGGTGGCGCGCAATTACATGCAGTTCCACCCGCTGCCCACCGACGCCGGCACGGGCGCCAACCTGGCGGGTGTCGAGACGCAGCTCAACGGCATCAACCAGGTGTTCGTGCGCGGCGACCATAACATCGGCGTGAACGACCGGCTCTTTGCCCGCGTGGCGATCTTCAACTATGAATTTCCTACGGTGGAGCTGAATTATTTCGCGCCGCTCGAAAGCCGGCTCACCGCGCGCAACGCGGTGCTGAGCCATAACCATATGTTCAGTCCCACCGTTCTGAACGACCTCAAGCTGGGCTTCAACCGCAACTGGATTCTGCGGCGAGGCCTGCGCACCAATACCAACTTCGATCCGGAATCGATGGGGCTCATCAACGTGCGCGGCGTCGATCCGGAAACGCGCCAGCCGCGCCGGCTCAGCCCGTTTGAAACCGGCATGGTGCCCATGAACGTTTCCGGCTATCTCACCATGGGCGACGGCGGCCTCATCCCCGATTTCAACGTCAGCGAAACGTGGCAGTTGGTGGACAACTTCACGGTCACCCGCGGCGTTCATACGTTCAAGGCGGGGTTCGATTTCAAGCGCCTGCGCATGGATCGCGCCGGATCGAATAACGCACGTGGACAAATGCAGTTCAACGCGCAGGTCACCGGACACGCCGCGGCTGATTTCGTGCTCGGCTTCCCTTCCCTTTCGCAAACGCCCGATGGCATTCTGCCGGTCGAGTACAACCAGCAGACCTACGCCTTCTACTTGCAGGATGAATGGAAGGCGACTTCCCGGCTGACGATGAATATCGGCATGCGGTACGACTTCGTCGGGACCACCGATGAAGAGAACGGCCTGCCGCGCACGCTGCGCATCGACCAGCCGGGCGGCTATCTGTTTCCCACGGACCCGGTTTCGAAAACGCGGACGAAGCTTTACAGGGCCGAGAAATACCGCTTCTGGCCGCGGCTGGGCCTGGCCTACCGGCCCGCGAGCAACTGGGTTGTCCGCACCGGCTTTGGCGTTTATAACAACGCCAACCAGATGAACAATCTGACGGTGATCGGGAATCCGTTTAAAACATTTCAGGTGCAGTTTGTAGCGGACCCGGCGGATCCGCTGGCTCTGACGCTGCGCAATCCCTATCCGATCGGGCGCGAGACGGCCGCTCCTCCGCTGAGCGTGGTGGCCGTACCGATTGAACGGGAGAACGCCTACAACGTGCAATGGTCGGCTTCGGTGCAGCGGCAGTTGACGCGGGATACGGTTTTTGAAATCGCCTATGTGGGCAGCCAGGCGTCGCGGCTCGACAACAGCCGCAACGCCAATGACGCACCTCCGGCGCCGGGCGCGGTACAGGCGCGGCGGCGGTATCCCCGATGGGGCGCCATCCGGTGGCTGGGCGCCGACGGTAAGTCGTATTTCCAGAGTCTGCAAATGCGCGGCGAACGGCGATTCGCCAAGGGCTTCTCGTTCCTGACGTCCTACACCTGGGCGCACAACATCGACCAGGCCTATGGAACCAACGAATCGCTGCCGTTTTCCACCAACGGCGCGCAGGACATGGATTGCTGGGCGTGCGAGCGCTCCAATTCCGGTTTCGATTACCGGCATCGTTTCACCACCAGCTTCCTGTGGTCGATTCCGTCGCCCGCGGGTCTGCGCGGCGCCCCTGGTTTTCTTTTGAAGAACTGGTCGTTCAACGGCATCGTGACCTACCAGTCCGGCTTCCCGTACACGATCACGCAGCAGGGAAACCGGCAGAACACCGGCGGCTCGCCGCAGCGTCCGGACTACGTGCCCGGCGTGCGGCCGGAGCTTGCCAATCCTACGCCCGACCTGTGGTTCAACCCGAACGCGTTCCGCTACGCCGATTTCAAGTTCGGCGAGGTAGGCCGCAACACGCTGCGCCAGCCGGCCATGAAGACGTGGGACGTGGGCCTGTTCAAGGAATTTCCGGTGAAGGAAGGCCATCGCTTCCAGTTCCGGTTTGAGGCTTTCAACCTGTTCAACACGCCGCAATTCCGCGCGCCGAACGCGGTGCTGGGCGCGCCGGCTTTCGGCACGATCACGGCCACGTGGCTCGACAACCGCCAGATGCAACTGGCGCTGAAGTATCTGTTCTGAGCGGGGGAGACACGAATGCTTCGAAATTCGATTCTGATTCTGGCCGCCGCCGGCGCGCTGGCGGCACAGCCGTACGATCTGGTGTTGAAGGGCGGCCACGTCATCGATCCCAAAAACGGCCTCAGCGCGGTACGCGATGTCGCCGTCACAGGCGGCAAGATCGCGCGCGTAGCGGCCAACATTCCGGCGGCGCAGGCCAAGCGCGTGGCCGATGTGGCGGGTCTTTACGTCACGCCAGGCCTCATCGATCTGCACGTGCACGTGTTCCCCAGGCCGGGGCTCGGCGGCGTGCAGCGCGACTCCAGCGTCCAGCCCGACGCTTTCTCCTTCCGGTCCGGCGTCACCACGATGGTGGACGCCGGAACCACCGGGCTGAAGACGTTCCCCATGTTTCACGAGCAGGTCATCAAGCGGTCGCAGACGCGCATCCTGGCCATGCTGAACATCGTGGC
Source organism: uncultured Acidobacteriota bacterium (assembly GCA_902826685.1). Lineage (GTDB taxonomy): Bacteria > Acidobacteriota > Terriglobia > Bryobacterales > Bryobacteraceae > CADEFT01. The sequence goes on along the minus strand of CADEFT010000013.1, from coordinate 80,486 downwards.
GGCGGGCATGGGCACGGGGCTCGAAGACGATCCCGCGCAGCTTGACGCCAATGCGGCGGCGGCCATGGCCAAGGCGCACAAAGGCACCATCGTGGGATTTAAGTCGGCTCATTATGCGGGCCCCGGCTGGGAGTCGGTGGAAAAGGCGGTGGCGGCGGGCAAGATGGCCGACATGCCGGTGATGATCGACTTCGGCTATTTGAACAAGGTGCGCAACATCAACACGCTGCTGCTCGACAAGCTGAGGCCGGGCGATATCTACACGCACTGCTACAGCGGACATCGGGAAGAGGTGGTGAACGGCAAGGTGAATCCGGCGCTGGTGGCGGGGCGCAAGCGCGGCATCATCTTCGACGTGGGCCACGGCGCGGGCAGCTTTTATTGGTACGTCGCGCTGCCGGCGTTTCAACAAGGCTTTCCGCCCGATTCCATTTCCACCGATCTGCACAGCGGCAGCATGAACGCGGGCATGAAGGACATGGCCAACGTGATGGCGAAGATTCTGAACCTGGGCTCCTCGCTCGATCAGGTGATCGCGATGTCCACGTGGAACCCGGCCAGGCAGATCAAGCGCCTCGATCTCGGCCACCTCGATGTGGGCGCCGAGGCCGACATCGCCGTGCTGCGGGTGGATAAGGGCAAGTTCGGCTTCATCGATTCGGCGGGCGCGGGCAATGCCGGTACGCAGAATATCGTGGCGGAACTGACCTTGCGCGCGGGCAAAGTGGTTTGGGATTTGAACGCGCGCGCGGCGGAGAACTGGAAATCGTTCCCGTATAAGAAAGAGGCATGGGCGAAATAGGCACTTCGATTCACATATAATCTCGGTCTGGATTCCCGTGCCTGGGAATTCCGGAGCAGGAGAGAATTCGATGTACCGGACCCTCTTTCGTCTCGCGGTAATCGTGGCATCGCTGGCAGCGGCGATGAACGCACAAACAGGAAACGCCAACATCGCCGGTTTTATCAAAGACCCGTCCGGCGCGGTAGTGCCAGCGGCCCAGGTTTCGGTCCGCAGCGCCGCCACCAACGTTACACAACAGACGCAGTCGGGCCCGGAAGGGCGGTTCAACGTGACCAACCTCATTCCGGGCGAATACGCGATCACGGTGCAGGCCCAGGGCTTTCGCACCGCCGAACGAAGCGGCATCGCGCTGCGCATTGGCGATCGTCTGGGACTCGACATCACGCTCGAGGTGGGTTCGGCGGCCGAGCGCGTGACGGTGAGCGCGGAAGTGCCGCTGGTTCGCACCGAGGACGCGCAGGCGGGCCTGGTTATCGACAACAAGCGCATTCAGGATCTGCCGCAATATAACCGCGATCCACTGGCCTTCGTCTTCCTCACGCCCAACGTCATCGGCAGCAACCAGAACGACCTTCGCATCAACGGCAGCCGCTCGAAGCAGATCGAGTACTTCATCGATGGCGTCCCGGTCACCACCGGCTACCTGCACGACGTGCCGCCGTCGGTGCCATCGCGGGAAGCCATCGCGGAATTCAAGGTCATCACCAACGGACTGTCGGCCGAGTACGGCCGTCTCTCGGGCGGCGCGGTGCAGTTGATCAGCCGCTCCGGAACCAACGCGTTTCACGGTTCGATCTATGAATTCTTCCGCAACGACAAATTGAACGCGAACGATTGGAATTCCAACCGTTTCGGCCGTCCCATCGGCGTTTTTCATGACAACGTTTTCGGCGCCACCTTCGGCGGACCGGTGCGCATTCCGAAGGTTTACAACGGGCGCGACAAGACGTTCTTCTTCGTAAACTACGAAGGCACGCGCCGCCGCACGGGCAGCAACGCCGTGCTTGGCTCGGTGCCGACGGAGCTCGAACGGCAGGGCGACTATTCGCAAAGTCTGCTCGATCGCGGCGTGCCGGCGCAGATTTTCGATCCTTTGACTTCGCAGGTGGAAGGGGCGCGCGTGCGGCGCGACCCGTTCCCCGGCAACCGCGTACCCACCAGCCGCTTCAACGAACTGGCGCGGCGCTACATGGGCTACTACCCGCTGGCCAATCGCGCCGCCTTGCCCGGCTCCAACAACGAGGGGAACTACATCGGCACGGTGTCGAATCCGCTCGACAACAACCGCTGGACCGGACGCATGGATCAGAATTGGAGTTCCAGCCACGTCACGCACGGTTCGATTTCCCATTTCGACAGCCTGGCGAGCAACACGCGCTGGTTCGGCCCGCTGCAACCGACCAGCGTGACCACCGGGCAAGCCTACACGATCGCCGTCGACCACACATGGACGCTGAGCCCATCGGCGATCCTCAACCTGCGCGGCGGCGTGGTGCGCGCGATCACCGCGCGCGGCAACGAAGTGGACGCCGACTCCTCCAGTTGGGGCCTGCCTTCCGCCGTGGTGAACCTGCTGGGCACGACGCGCAATCGCGTACCGACGATCAGCAACGGCAGCCATCTCGGTGGACTCGGCGGCGGCGACATCTTCAGCTCGCGCGACACCACCTATACGGGCGCCGTTACTTTCCAAAAGCTGTGGAGCAAGCACACGTTCAAGGTCGGCTGGGACCATCGCCGCTACTTGTCGAACGTGAACTCGGGCGGCAGCTTCGCCCTGGCGACCGAGCGCAGGGTCACGTCGCAGTTTTACGATAACCCCGTCACCGGGCATCCAATGGCGAGCTTTCTGCTGGGCGTGGCCACCTGGGGACAGGGCGTGCAGATCGCCGGTCCGGCCTCGCTGCAGACCTACCACGGCGCGTTCCTGCAGGACGACTGGAAGATCACGCCGAGGTTTACGCTGAATCTTGGCGTGCGTTGGGACTTCGAGCCGCCGCGCACCGAACGCTACAACCGGCAGATCTTCTGGGATCCGAGCTACAAGTGGAACATGCAGCCGAACGCCGGCTGGAACTGGGATGTGGCGCAGCGCGAGGCGGGCATCAGCTTCGCCGCGCCGGATTGGATCTCGAAGGGAATCTACGGCCGGGCCGCGCTGATGGGCACCAACGACTATCCCGGGCGCACGCTGCAGAAGAGCTATCCGCGAAACCTCGCGCCGCGCGTGGGCTTCGCCTGGCAGGCGCTGCCGCGCACGGTGATTCGCGGCAGCTACGGGAAGGTCTATCTCACTTTGACCGGCGACCGGTTCCTAAGTTCGGCGGCGGATAACGTGGGTTTCGGCGATTTCGCTCGCGTGAGCCAGGATGGCACTCCGGACGGGGGGCGCACCTACACCGCCAGCTTCAGCGATCCTCTTCCTGGCGGGCTCGGCTATGTGCCGTTCACGCGCGATGTGACGGCGCTCAATTATTCGACGCTAGGCAACTGGTTCGTGGTTCCCGCCATCGACCAGTTCCCCGGCTATGAGCACGTCACGCAGCTCAACATTCAGCGCGAGTTGGGATCGGGCTCGAACACATGGGTGGTGGAGGCGGCCTACAACGGCAACTTCGGACGCAAGCTGCCGTTTTTCGGGAATCTGCACAGCGTCAAGAACGCCTACGATACGCTGGCGCGGCCGCTGGGTATCAACCTGAACAAGCAGGTGACGAATCCGTTCTTCGGGCAGATTCCACCCAACACCACGCAAGGCGGCGCGACCAACTTCCTGGGCCGCATTATGCAGGTGATGCCGCTGTGGCGCGAGATCTGGGCGGTGAACGATCCCATCGGCTACTCCAATTTCAACTCGGCCTACGTGCAGATCGAGCGCCGTTTCTCCAACGGGTTCAGCTTCCTTTCCAATTACACCTTCGGCAAGGCGCTGCACGCGGGCGGAGGCATCGGAGCGGAGGGCATTCACAACGTGGGCTCCATCGGTAACAGCAACGGTCCGCCGCAGGCCAATCAGCCGATGAAAGAGATCTACGGGCTTTCCGATTACGACGTGACGCACCGCTTCCTGTTCAACTACGTGCTCGATCTGCCGATCGGGCGCGGCAAGCGGCTGGCGGGGAACTCCGGCCGCGCGCTGAATGCCGTCATCGGCGGATGGACCATGGCGGGTACCACGCTTTTCCGGGGCGGCCAGCCGTTCTCGCTGATCTGCTCCTCGGGATTCTGCCGGAACTTTATCACCATCGGCCAGGGCAAGCTCAGCCGGCCGTCGTTTGCCGAACCGCGGGTGCAATACAACAACGGCGTTTCCGGCCACACCGCGCTGGAAGGCTCGGCGGGCTTCCAGCCTTACTTCAATCCGGACGCCTTCCGTCCCGTCGTCGATGTGGAGATGGGCACGGTGGGCAGCACGCTGCAGGGCATGCGCGGCCCGGGCTTCAGCCAGTGGGACCTGGCGATGCTCAAGAACGTCGGGCTGGGGCGGGAATCGCGCTATCTGCAGCTTCGGTTCGAAGCGCAGAACCTGTTTAACCACATGAACGCCGGCAAGCCGAACAACGCCATTCCGAACCGCGCTTTCGGCGTCATTAACACGCAGGAAGGCACGCCACGGGTGGTCATGATCGCGGCCAAGCTGTTTTTCTAGCCGCCCGCGGCCGGCATCAGTTTTGAAAGCCGTGTGGAGCCGGGAGGATACCGGGCGTTTTGAACTTCTCGCTCCAGGCGATACGCCCGGTCATCTGCATCGCTACAAACAACGTGACGATGGCGCCGATGGTGATGGCCAGTCCGGTGAAGCCTTTGAAGAAAAAGGCGTACGAGAACAGCACCAGGTAGACGATTTGTGCGGCGGCCGCTTCGCGGATGGCGAACTGCGTGCCCACGGCGAGTCTGAGGTAGGTCACGACGAGAAAGACGGACACCGCCGAGGCGGCGGCGAACGCCATGTGGATGTCGATGTGGTCCACCAGGTAGGCGAGCAGCAGGTGAAACCCAAAGAACGCACCGGCGAGAAAGAAGTAGTTCATGGGATGCAGTTCGATGCCTCGCAGCGTGGTGATCAGGAACATCAGGAAGAAAAAGAAGAACAACGAAACGGGTGCGAAGAAGCTGATCTGGCTCGCCAGCGGACCGGGTTGCAGCTTTTCGGGCAGCGCCATGGCGATCTGATAGCCGGAAACCAGGTTCTTATAGCTCCATTCCAGATCCCAGCCCGATGGCGTTTCGCGCTTCGAACCCGGGGCGAGCGTGTTGTCGGGAAAGTCGATTTCCTTGAAGTTAGTGCTCATGCGCAGGCGGAAATTCTGCACGGCGTTGACGTCCTGTCCGAAGCTATAGCGCCACGATTCCAGTCCCTGGGAACGGTAGCCGGTCTCGAGACTCACGGTTTCGCCGGGCTTCAGGTCCACCGTCACCGAAGCGCCGTCCTTGTTGCTCACGGGCTTGACCGGCCGGCCGTTCACCAGAAACTGCAAATCGTCGTAGATGGCCTGCGCGGCCGGGAACGGCAGCGACAGTTGCATCGAGTGGGGCTTTGAATCGGGATTCCGGAATTGATAGGCGCCGCGGAAATGCACCGTGTAGGTGGAATACCAAAGCAGTCCTTTGCGGCGGTGATCGAGATCGAGTTTGACGTGAACGTCGCTCGCAGACAGGGGGACCGCCACGGGCGCCAGCGCGGTACGGGTGACGAGCCTGGTCTTGCCGTTCTCCTCCACCTGTTCGCTCGAAGCCACCGGGACGGAATAAGCGGCGGTGGGCGCCGATTGCGTTTGCGGAACGCCCCAAACCGATTGAACGCGTCCGCGCAGGCTGTCGTTGGAGGTGCTGGTGCGGGCGGTAATCGTGGCTCCAAGGATGAGCCAGGCGACGGAGGTGCAGAGGAAGATGAAACAGATGGCGAAGAGGCGCTTGACCATGAGAGTATGATGCGGCGGTCTCTCTCTTGTGTCAAGTACTTTTTTGTACAAAGTGAAGAGGCCGGAATGGCGGGCCTGCGCTACACTCGGGTTTCCGATGTTTGAAGTTGCCGTTCTGGAAACCTTCGCCGCGGGCCACGCCCTGCGCAATTACAAGGGCAAGTGCGAGAACGTCCACGGGCACAACTACCGCGTGGAGATCGTGTTTGCGGGTCCGGAAGTGGACGATGCGGGGCTGCTGGTGGACTTCGTGGATGTGAAGCGGGCGATGATGAAGTCCATCTCTTACCTGGACCATCAGTTCATCAACGACCTGGCTCCGTTTGACGTGCTGAATCCTTCCGCCGAGAACATGGCCAGATATTTCCACGATGAGATGCAGAAGGAAGCGGAGATCTGGAAGGGCAAGGTGCCCGTTTCCATTCAGTCGGTAAAGGTCTGGGAAACGGACACCTGCACGGCGGTTTACCGCCCGTAGAAAGTGGAATTGACCTCGGCGTAGCCGGCCCATTTTTCGGGCAGGTCGTCGAGGGCGAAGATGGCCGAAACCGGGCAGACGGGGACGCAGGCGCCGCAGTCGATGCATTCCTGAGGATCGATGTAGAGCTGAGTGGCGCCCTCGAACTTCTCCTCATCCTTTTTCGGGTGGATACAATCGACAGGGCAGGCGTCGACGCAAGCCGCGTCCTTGGTGCCGATGCAGGGTTCAGCGATCACGTATGCCATTTGGGAAAACTCCTCAACTGTTCGAGCGGAAAAACCTAACTCATGGGTATAGCATAGGGCGGCCGGAAAAAACAATTACGGCGTGTGCGATACTCTGGATTCGGATTTGCCGATGCTCGAAGTCTCCCATAACCGGCCGCGCGAGGATGCGGCCGTCATCGCCGTTAAGGGGCGCATGATGCTCGGTGAGAACAGCCAGCCTTTCGAGGCGGCGGTGTCGAAACTGGTGGAGGAAGGCTGCCTGCATCTGATGTTCGACCTCAGCGGGCTGATGCAGATCGACTCGACCGGGATCGGACGTTTCATCGCGGCCTACCGGCAGGTGACGGCGGTGGGCGGTTCGCTGAAGATGTGCGGCGCGGGCCACACGGTGCGGGCGGCGTTCCGGGTCACCAGGCTCGATACGGTTTTTCCTTTTTTCACGACGGTGGAAGAGGCGGGCGCCTAAAACGGGGCCGCTCGGATTGGGCTGGTTTTTTCCCAAAAAGAGGACTATAATCGCTGGCGGAACATGGGAGTTCCCCTTTTATACGATTCGGCCTTATTTGCTTAGTGGGAGGTCCGATTCTATGTTTGAAAGCCTCGACGACACGATGAAGCATGACGCCAAAGCGGATTCGACGCCGCGTGAGCGTATGATGCGATACCTGTTAACCGCTGTAATTTCGGTGGCCGTGATTGGCGGCATACTGGCCGCCATCCGGATGATGGGTTAAGCGCGAAAGTCCTTTTCGTTCAGTAGAAACCGCGACCGGTGCGGCCGTCAGGCGCTCGTGGCAGCGGGCGCCGGCGGCTCATCCAGTAGCTCTACGCGTACTCGCGCGACGCGGTTGCGAGCCATTTCTTCGACGACGTAACGGCGGCGGCCCTGCTCCACCGAGTCGCCGGTGGAAGGAATGCGCCCGAGCTTGAACAGCAGAAATCCGGCCAGCGTCTCATAGCCAGCGTCGGCCGGAACGGCGATGCCGTAGTGCAGTTCCAGGTCGCGGATGGGGATCGAGCCGTCCAGATGCAGTAGTGCGCCCGCCTGCTGCACGGCGGGACGGCGCGCGTCGTGTTCGTCCTCAAGCTCGCCAAACACCTGCTCGAGTACATCTTCGAGCGTCACCACGCCGGTCAGAGTGCCAAACTCGTCGACGACCTGCACCATGTGGGAATGATTCTTGCGGAACTCGTCGAGCAGTTGAATCACCGGCTTCGATTCCGGGACGATCGGCAACGTGCGCAGAATGCGGCGGATCTCGAAGGGGCGCACCGGCCGGCGCATTCCGGTGGCCAGACGGCGCTCCTCCCACACCCGCAGCAGGTCTTTCGAATGGACATAGCCGATGACGTGTTCCGGACGCCCTTCATAAATGGGAAGCCGCGTGTACTGATGTTCATTGACGATGCCCAGCAACTGATCGAGCGGCGTATCCACCGAGGCGGTGACCATCTGGCTGCGCGGCACCATGATTTCACGCGTGAGGAAATTCTGAAGGTCGATCTGCCGCTGCATGGCTGTTCCGGTGAAGGGCGATAAAACGCCCTCGCGCTGGCTGGAGGAGAGGATGAACTTCAGTTCCTCGGTGGAGTGGGTGGACATATGGCCGCCGCCGGATCTGAGTCCGATGGCCCGCGAGATCCAACTGGCCGAGCGTTCGAGCACATAGACGAACGGCTCGACGATACGGTAGAAGACAAGCAGGGGCGGGGCCACCAGCACGGCCAAACGGTCAGCGGTTTCGATGGCGATGTTTTTGGGAACGACTTCGCCGATCACGACATGGAGGAAGGTCATGACGGCGTAGGCGAGGATGAAACTGAGCCAGTCGAGAACCTTCTCCATGTTGGTGCTCAGAGTGGTTCCGAGTCCGAAGAGGCTTCTGAGGATGTCGTGGAAGGTTTGGTCGCCGGCCGAGCCGAGAGCGAGGCTGCTAAGCGTGACTCCGACTTGAACCACCGAAAGCAGGCGCTCGGGATTGGCCAGCAGACTAAGCGCGGCCTGGGCGCCCACCACGCCATCGCCGGCCATGGCGCGCAAGCGTGAGGGGCGGCTCGACACCAGGGCCACTTCGGCGCCGGCGAAAAAGCTATTAAAGAGAACGATGCCGGCGATCAACAGAAGCTGATAGCCGTAGTTGCCATCCATGGGTACTTCTTATTTTCGCAATTGCCCACGCTAAAATGCAGATGCAATCGTGAATCGAATCATTCTGTGGGTGAACGTGGCGATCGGGGTCGCGGTGCTGGGCGCGGCGGGCGGCGCCTACTGGTATGCCTCGCGGCCGCTGGCGGTGACCGTTGGGACGCTGGATCTGCCGGTTTCAAAGCCCGTGCGCGTGGTGCGGGACAGCCTGGGCGTGGCGCACATCGAGGCGCAAAGCATCGAGGACGCGATCGTGGCGCAAGGGTTCATCACCGCGCAGGACCGGCTGTTTCAAATGGACGGCATGCGGCGCCTGGCGGGCGGCGAACTGGCGGAGATTCTGGGTCCGGCGGGGCTTGAAAACGATCAGGAGGCGCTGACCCTGCGCATGCGCCGCACCGCCGCCGAGCACGCGCGCCGGATGAAGGGCAACGACAAAGCGCTGTTTGCCGCCTATGCGCGCGGGGTGAATCATTACCTGGAAACGCATCGCGCCAATCCGCCGGTGGAATTCAAATTAATCGGCTACGATCCGCGGCCGTGGGGCGTGCAGGATTCGGTGCTGGCCGGGCTGCAGATGTTCCGCTCGTTGAGCGCCACCTGGAAAAGTGAATTGTTGAAGCGGCAGATGCTGGCCAAGGGCGATCCGCAAAAGGTGAAGCGGTTGTTTCCGCTGCGTTCGGGCGGCGAGGCGCAGATGGGCTCGAACGCGTGGGTGATATCGGGCCGGCACACGGCCACGGGCAAACCGATTCTGGCCAACGATACCCATCTGGAGTGGGGATTCCCGAGTCCCTGGTACATGGTGCACCTCAAGGCGCCGGGGCTGAACGTGACGGGATTTTCGATTCCGGGGATTCCGGCGGTTCTGATTGGCCACAACGACCGCGTGGCGTGGGGCATCACGAACCTGCACTTCGACGTGCAGGACCTGTACCTGGAAGAGTTCGACGCTCTCGCGGGGCGCTATCGCTTCGCCGGGCAGGTGGAGGCGGCGCGGCTTGAGACCGATACGATTCGGGTCAAAGGACGGCCGGGGGTGTCCGTACGGCAATGGGTGACGCGGCACGGCCCGGTGATTGCGCAGGAAGGCGCGGCGGCCATTGCGATGCGCTGGGTCGCTTACGGCGACGACGGTTTCGAATTTCCGTTTCTCTCCATCGGGCAGGCGCGGAACTGGCAGGAGTTCGGCGAGGCTCTCAAACGGTTTTCCGGGCCGGGGTCGAACTTCTTATATGCCGACGTGGACGGCAACATCGGCTATCAGGCGGCGGGGCGGATGCCGGTGCGCGCCTACGACGGCGACGTTCCGGTGCCGGGCGCGGGCGATCACGAGTGGAACGGAGCGATTCCGTTCGACAAGCTGCCTTCAAGCTATAACCCCGCGTCGGGCGTCTTGATCTCGGCGAACCAGAATCCGTTTCCGGAAAACTTTCCATTCGCGGTGAACGGCAACTTCGCTCCCAACGACCGGGCGCAACAGATCGCGATGCGGCTGGGATCGAAGCAAGGCTGGAAGGCGCAGGAGATGCTTTCGATTCAAACCGATGTTTACAGTGCGCCGCTGCGCTTTCTGGCGGGGGAGGCTTCCCGCGTGGCGCAGGGCAGGCCGGGCCTCGATGCAGCGGTGTCGCTGTTAAAGCCGTGGAATGGTCAGGTGGAAGGCGATTCGGGGGCGGCCTTTCTGGCAACGCTTTTCTATCAGCGCCTGCGGCTGGCGATCGGCGAGCGCGCGGTGCCCGGCTTAGGGCAGTTATACGACACGCAGATGGCCACTGCGGTTGTGGCGGGATTGCTGCGCGAGCGGCCGGCCGGATGGTTTGCGAGTTGGGACGAATTGATGGTCAAGTCGCTTGAGGAAGCGGTCGCGGAAGGACGCAAGCTGCAAGGCGACGATCTGGGCAAGTGGAGTTGGAGACGCTCGGCGCGGCACCAACTGGCGCATCCGGTGATCAGCCGCGTACCGTATGTGGGCCGCTATTTCGGGTTTACGACGCCGGTGGAGAACGGATCGTCGACGACGGTGAAGCAGACCACGCGGCGGCTGGGTCCGGCGATGCGCTTCGTCGCCGATCTTGGCGGCTGGGAGAATTCGCTGGCCAACGTGACGATCGGCCAGTCGGGACAAGTGCTGTCCAGGCACTTTCGCGATCAGTGGGAGGAATTCCGGGCCGGCCGCAGCTTTCCGATGGTGTTTGGCCAGCCGGCGGGGGATGTTTTGGAACTGCAGCCGGTGCGGTAGTGGGAGCGTATGATCTACGATCCGTGGTTCGACTCCCTCGCGGCGAAAGCAGCGCTTTCCCCTGCCGAAGTGCGGGCTCTTGAGGAAGAGGGCTTCGTCGTCACCCGAGGCCCCCTGTCATCAGCCGAGGTGGCCTCTCTTCCGGCGGCGTACGATTCCGCGACGGCTCTGGCCGGCCCGGCGGATGTCAGGGAGGGTTCCACGACGACACGCGTGACGGACTTCGTCAATCGCGGGCCGGAATTCGACGGCCTTTACCTGCACGCGCCACTGCTGCAAGCATGTTGCCGCATAATAGGGCAACCGTTCCGGCTGAGCTCCGTCGTAGCCCGGACGTTGAGGCCCGGGACGTTACCCGCCAAACTTCACGTGGATTTCCAGAACGACGCCAGCGGCTGGCCGATGGTGGGGTTCATCGTCATGATTGACGAATTCCGGCCCGAGAACGGAGCCACGCGCTTCCTTCGCGGCTCTCAGGGGATGCCGGACGAATCGGGGATGCTCGAAGCTTCGGTACCTGCGTGTGGACCCGCCGGGTCGATGATCATTTACAACGGCTCGGTGTGGCATGAACACGGACCGAACCGCACCGGCGCTCCCCGGCGCTCCATTCAGGGCGCGTTCATCCGCAGAACCGAAATCGCAGCCTTGGACTGGAGGTCTCGAATGCGTCCGGACGTGCTTGCCCGGCTTAGCCCGCTTTCCCTGTATTTGCTGGGACTGTGAAAACAGATCGGCGCCGGAGTCATTGACAGGCCCCGGCGTCCGATGATAACGTATAACCAAGTGGCTATGCGTAGCGCATCCGCTCAACTGGATTCGATGTTCCACGCCTTGTCGGATTCGACGCGGCGGGCCATGCTCGCACAGTTGGCGAAGGCGGATCGAACGGCGGGGGAGTTAGGCGAGCCTTTCAAAATCTCACAGCCGGCAGCTTCGAAGCATATCCGGGTCCTCGAACGGGCGGGGGTGATACGGCGAGCGGTGGAGGGGCGCCACCACAGATTCCAGCTCGTCCCGGACCGGCTGCGGGAGGCCGAGCGCTGGATCGCGGACCATCGCCGGTTCTGGGAGGGTGCCTTGAAACAACTGGATTCTGTTTTGGCAGACGTTCAACGAGATGGCCGGACGCGCCCGTAATCCGATGGAAGTTCTTTGCGATCGATGGTACGCCGCGCAGCCGGGCCTGGTGTATCGGGCGTTCACCGAGCCGGCGCTGCTCGAACGCTGGTTTTGTCCTTCGCCGGACATCGCCGTGCGGGTGATCGAATGCGAGCCGAAGCCAGGCGGGCGCTACCGGTTTCTCTTCCACTTCCCCGATAGCCGGGTGGTGCCCGTTGTGGGCGAATATCGCGCGGCCGTCCCCGGCAAGCTGCTTATTTTCACTTGGACGTGGGAGCCGCCCGACCCCTGGGCCGGCGTTGTCACTCTCGTAAGAGTCGACTTCGAGGAACGCAAGGGCGGAACCCAGGTGCATGTCCATCACCGGCAGCTCACGACGGACGAGATGAGGAAACCACACCAGACCGGGTGGGTAGCGACTCTGGAGCGTCTGGCTCCGCTGATGGCCGAACTTACCGAATAGGGAGAAAGCAGAACTATGACAATGATCGAAGGAGTTTTGGGCGAACTCGAACAGGAGTCCCAGGCAACGATAAGGCTGCTGGAGCGCGTGCCGGAGGACAAGTTGGCGTGGAGGCCGCATCCGAAGTCCATGTCTCTCGGACAATTGGCCCTGCATATCGCGCAGGGGCCCGGACAAGTGACGCGGATGGCACAGGTGGACTCGGTTGAGGCACCGCGATTCGAGCAGGCGGAAGCTTCAAGCAGACAGCAGTTGCTCGAGACCTACCGGACAAGCATCGAAACGGCGCGCCAGGAGCTTTCCCGGTTCGAAGACGCCCGGCTGATGCAACCGTGGAGTGTCACCGGCGGCGGCCGTGTGGTGATGACCATGCCTCGCCTCGGACTGCTTCGGGGCTTTATGTTGAATCACGGCTATCATCATCGGGGCCAGCTTACGGTCTACTTGCGGCTGCTCGATGTGCCATTGCCCTCGGTCTACGGCCCAAGCGCGGACGAAAACCCGCTGGACGTCCATCTCGCCGGCCGGTAAGGCTTAGCTACACCCGCTCGTGCCGCCGCAATTCTCGCACTTATAACAAGACCCATTGCGCGTCATCATGCCGCCCCGGCTTGACGGTCTTCAAAACCGCACCGGATAGGATCAGCGGGAGCCGGAACAAGAAGGGCTCCACCGCGCATCGACAGAGGAGCTTCATCGGGCGGCGCAATGTGCTGCATCCCTCGCCTCCGCTAGCTTGTGCTATACATGCAAAGAGTGGTTGTCTTTATGGAAAGCGCCTTCAAACACGGCTATGGCGAAGAGGACTTTTTCGAGGTTTTGGAGGCGGGACCGCTGAAACTGAAATCCCGGCGAGGCTTGAAGAATGTTTACGAGCTTCTCGGAAGGACGTTCAGCGGCGACTATCTGCATGTCGCCTACCGCCGCTATCCGGAGGCCGACGTTGTATTCCACATGCGCGAGATGAGCCCGTCCGAGAGAAAGCTGTTTCGAAAACGATGAAAGCAAAAGCCCGAAAGACCATCCGGCGGATCCGGCCGCCACGAAAGAATGCCAGCCTGACCGAACTGTCGGACTTCTTTGATCATAATGACGCGGCCGAACTGGTCGAGCAGGGATTTATGGAAGTCGATCCGGATCGTGCCGACCTTGATCGGATGTTGGCCGAATACTGGAATCAGCGGAACACGAATCAATTGAACATACGGATTCCGGCTACTGCAAAGCGAATGATCGAGAAGCTGGCGAAGCGAAAAACGGTCGAGGTTTCGACACTGGTTCGTATGTGGGTAATCGATGGGATGCGGCGCGAGGCGGCTCAGCCGTGAGGGCGGCGCCTGAACCTCAAGCCAACGGTCATGCACAGAAGGAAGCGCTTAGTCTAGTATCAGCCTCTTACGCGCGGTGGAGGAGTGATGAACGGTATCGACGCACTCCGCAAAGCTAGGGGCCGCGACGGCGGCGGCAGAAACGGAAGACGCAAGACGGGCTTCGAGTAGCGCTTGATGGCGGCAATGATCGAGTTTGTAGTGCATCCGACGATTTCTCGTGCGGTCCTTTGGACCTCGATCGGGATTCTTTCCTGGCCCCAAGGAGTTACGCCAATGATCGGGGTGGCGTACTCGCGCGCCAAGTCCATCTCGGTCTGCACCCATTCCCGATGCTTGTCGTACATTCCAGCGATAACCACCAGGCAGTCGGCCTCCTGAATTCGAGACTCCAACTCTCGGAAAAGCCGCTTGTTAGATAGCGGCAGGATCAAGTCTGGTGAAATCGCCTGCTGCCTTGTGATGCTAAGGTCGCGCCATCGGAAGTCGCCCGCATCGTTGAGACGATTCACCACTCGATGGTAGTCGTCGTCGTACGTCCAAGCGTGACTGATGAATAGCCGGTATTCCCGAGGAGTAAAGCTCACTTGATGGCGCCTTCTAACTACACCCGCTCGTGCCGCCGCAATTCTCGCATTTATAACAAGACCCATTGCGGGTCATCATGCCGCCGCATTCCGAACACAGCGGAGCATCCTCGGCCGTGGGTCCGAACGGAAGCGACTGCTGCGGTTCCGGCTCGGTCGGCCTGAGCCGCATCGATTCGCCCGCCTCAGCCGTAACCGCTTCCTCGGCCGGCAGGAACTTCGCCGCCAGCCAGCGGAAGATGTAATCCATGATCGACTTGGCGTAAGGCACCAGCGGATTGCCGGTCCAGCCCGAAGGCTCAAAGCGCACGTGGCTGAACTTATCGACGAAGAACTTCAACGGCACGCCGTACTGCAGCGCGTAGCTGATCGCGGTGGCGAAGCTGTCCATCAGGCCCGAGATCGTCGAGCCTTCCTTGGCCATCGTCACGAACAACTCACCAGGCGTTCCATCGTCATAGAGGCCCACGGTGAGGTAGCCTTCGTGACCGCCGATGGAGAATTTGTGCGTGATCGACTGGCGCTCATCGGGCAGCTTGCGGCGCACCGGCCGGTAGACAATGCGTTCCTGCACCTGGGGCGCGGCCGAGGAAGACGAGGTAGCCGCCTTGGCCCCCTTGCCCGTGCCGGAACTGAGCGGCTGCACGCGTTTGGAGTTGTCGCGGTAAATCGCCACCGCCTTCAACCCCAGCCGCCAGCTTTCGAGGTAGGCATCCATGACGTCTTCCACCGTGGATTCCTCGGGCATGTTGATGGTCTTCGAAATCGCGCCGGAAATGAACGGCTGCGTGGCGGCCATCATCTTGATGTGGCCCATGTGGTGGATGAAGCGCGTGCCGTTCTGCGGACGGAAGCTGCAATCGAACACGGGCAGGTGCTCGGGCTTCAGATCCGGCGCGCCCTCGATGGTACCGGTGGAATCGATGTGGCTGACGATGCGCTCGGCCTGCTCGGGGCGGTAGCCGAGGCGGATCAGCGCCTGCGGCACGGTCTGGTTGACGATCTTGATGACGCCGCCGCCCACCAGCTTCTTGTATTTGACCAGGGCGAGGTCGGGTTCGATGCCGGTGGTATCGCAATCCATCATGAAGCCGATGGTACCGGTGGGGGCGATAACGGTAGTCTGCGCGTTGCGGAAGCCCACCTGCCGGCCCTTCTCATACGCCTGCTGCCAGGTGGCCAGTGCATTCTCAAACAGCGCGGCGGGTACACGGCGCGAATCGATCTTGCTCACCGAGTCGCGATGCATGCGGACCACTTCAAGAAACGCATCCTCGTTGACGGCGTAGCCCGGGCAGGGGCCGGTGGCTTCGGCGATACGCGCGCTCGTCAAATAGGACTGGCCGCACATGACGGCGGTGATGGCGGCGGCATAGTCGCGGCCGGCATCGGAATCGTAAGGCAGGCCGAGGCTCATCAGCATCGCGCCCAAGTTGGCATAGCCGAGGCCGAGCGGGCGGAAATCGCGGGAATTGCGGGCGATCTTTTCGGTGGGATAGCTGGCGTTATCGACGATGATCTCCTGCGCCAGAATGACGGTGTCGACGGCGTGGCGGAATGCCTCCACGTCGAATTCGCCGCCAGGGGAGACGAACCGCATCAGGTTCAGCGACGCCAGGTTGCAGGCCGAATCGTCGAGGAACATGTACTCCGAGCAAGGGTTGGACGCATTGATGCGCGCCGTTTGCTTGGAAGTGTGCCAGCGGTTGATGGTGGAATCGAATTGCATGCCGGGGTCGCCGCACTGCCAGGTGGCATCGGCGATCTGGCGCATAAGGTCGCGCGCCTTGTAACGATTCTTGGGCTGGCCGTCCACTCGCGACTTGGTCCACCAGTCGCGATCTTCGGTGACGGCGTACATGAATTCGTCCGACACGCGCACGGAGTTGTTGGCGTTCTGGAAGAAGATGCTCGAATACGCCTCGCCGTCAAGCGAACTGTCGTAGCCCGCGTCGATGAGCGTGTGCGCCTTCTTTTCTTCCTTGGCCTTGCACCACACGAACTTTTCCACGTCCGGATGATCCACATTGAGAATCACCATCTTCGCCGCGCGGCGCGTCTTGCCGCCGCTCTTGATCACGCCGGCGAACGCGTCGAAGCCCCTCATGAAGCTAAGCGGGCCGGAAGCGCGGCCGCCGCCCGATAGAATCGCGTCGTCCTCCCGCAGGCTCGAAAGGTTGGTGCCGGTGCCCGAGCCCCACTTGAACAGCATGCCTTCGGTCTTGGCCAGATCGAGAATCGACTCGAGCGAATCCTGCACGGAGTTGATGAAGCACGCCGAACACTGCGGCCGCGTCTCGCCGGTGTTCATCTTCTTCACCACTTCGGCCGTCTCATCGTAGTACCAGCCGTAGCCGCGCGCTTCCTTCACGCCCACGTTGAACCAGACCGGCGAATTGAAGCACGCCTTCTGGGTGAGCATCAGGTGCGCCAGCTCATCGCGGAAATTCTCAGCGTCCTGGTTGGTGCGGAAGTAGTTGCCGGCGCGGCCCCAATCGGCAATGGTGTCCACCACGCGATGCACCAGTTGGCCCACGCTGTGCTCCCGGTCGGGTGCGCCCAGGCGGCCGTGGAAATACTTGCTGGCTACAATATTGGTGGCGGTCTGGGACCAATCGGCGGGGACCTCAACGTCGCGCTGCTCGAAGATCACGTTCCCTTTGTCGTTACCGATCGTTGCGTTCCGTAGCTCCCATTTCATCTCATCGTAGGGAGTCTTACCGGGTGCAAGACGGGCTGAGAAATATCTGGGGAACGATACCCCCGTTCGTTGGGAAACAGGGAACGCACGCTTCAATTCGCGCGCTCTGGCACTGAGGTCGACGCTGAGCTGACCCATTCTTCACCCCTCCAAAAGGCCCTTTTGTGTTTGCTGAGATCTCGCAGAACGCATTCCAGAAATCCACTCCATGAGCTCTGGAATCTGCGTGGGACTCTGACATCATACCCCCAAGATCTGGGGTTGCGTCAAGGAAAATATCTATATGCGGTGCATAGGGTTACAGCTCCATGAAATTCGCCCCTTCTACCCCGCTGATTCGAAGCCACTTCCTGGCCGTCAATCCTTCAAATATTTCTCAAGCCAGCGATGAACTTCGGAATAGAAAAAACGGCTGTCCTCGGGCTTCAGGATCCAGTGGTTGGCCTCGGGAAAAACGATCAGGCGGCTTGGAACCTGTTGACGCTGCAGGACGCTCCAGTTTTCAAGCGTCTGGTTTAGCGGGACGCGGAAATCGTTTTCGCCGACGGTGAGCAGAATCGGCGTCTTGAAGTTCCTGGCGTAGCGAATGGGGTTCTGCTCACGCCAGATTTTTCCTTGCTCCCAGACGGGGCCGCCAGCGTTCACTTCTCGATGATAAATACTGTCGCTGGTACCCCATTGCGATTCCAGATTAATGAGACCGGCGTGGCTGATGAGACAGCGATAGCGGGTGGTGGAGGCTTGCAGCCAGTTGGCCAAATGGCCGCCGTAGCTGGCGCCGCCCGCGCACTGCCTGGCGCCATCGAGAAACGGGAAGCGCTTCAGGGCTTCGCCGGCGGCCTCGTTCAATTCCTCGCCGGGGCCGGCGAGCGGATCGCCCTTGATCTGGCGCGCGAAATCCTCGCCGAAGCCGGTGGAGCCGGTGTAGTTGGTCAACAACACCACGTATCCGGGCCGGGCCAGCAGGTGGTAGTTCCAGCGCAGCGTGATCTCATCGCGCCACATGGTATGCGGGCCACCGTGGATGACGACGAACAGCGGATATTTCTTCGACTCGTCGAAGCCCGCGGGCAGCGCCAACATGTTGTGAATCTTCCGGCCGCGTTTGCTCAGGAACGTGAAGTGGCGGAGCGGCCGCCAATCGATGGCCTCGGCCGCGGCGGTATTCACGGTGGTGAGGAAGCGGTGGCGGCGCGCGTCGGCGTCGATGCGGACGATTTCAGCGGGGTTGACGGCGCCGCTCCAGGTGGCGATGAGGAAGGGGCGGGCTGCCTTGGACGGACTGCTGAGATTGCCGTAGACGCCGGCGGCGGTATCGGTGACCCCCCGCGGCGCGCCGCCGGCGGCATCGATCTCATAGATCTTTTCAAGCCCGGCCTCTTCGGCGGAAACGAACACCGTCTTGCCGCCGACGGCCAGCGCAAACGATCCTACCGAACTGTCGAGCCGCGCGCTGACGACGGTGGCAGGCCCGGGCTCGGGCCAACGGAAGCGCACCAGCCGCTCATGGCTATACAGGCCATTCGACTCTTCGCGCGTGGCATAGAGCCACTGGCCATCGGGCGAGAATACCGGGCGCGCGTAGCTCTCGGAACCGGGCGTCAACAGTTGAGGTTCTCCGCCGCCAATGCCGGCGCGATAGAGCCGCGTTACAACGGGTTCGTAAGCGGCACCGGTGCGATTAGTGGTGGCCGTGAAAACGATGGACTGGCCATCGGGCGCCCATGCCGCCATCAACGTCTCACCGCCCAGGCTTTCCTGAATGCCGCCGTAGCCGCGTTCCTGAGTCAGCCGGGTGCCGGCCAGCAGATCCTTCGCTGCGCCGCCTTCGATGGGCTGGACAAACAGGTGGGTCTGCAAATCGTCGAGCCACCGGTCCCAATGGCGCACGGGGAACGAATCGTAGACCCGGGCGCTGTATTTGCGCAGCTTTCGTTCGGCGGCGGCTTTGCGATTGGCCTCTTCGTCACCGGCGCCGGGATATACACGGCTGCTGAAAAGAAGCTGCGCGCCGTCGGGGCTGAAGGCGGGTCCAGCGGCGCCGCTCTCAAGGGCCGTCACCCGGCGCGCTTCGCCGCCATCGAGATCGAGCAGGTAAATCTGCGCCGCCGTATCGCCCTCGCGTTTGGCGGTGAAGGCGATACGGCGGGAATCCGGGCTCCATGCCACGCCGCTTTCGCCGGATTTGGTGGCGGTCAGCCGCCGCGGCTTGGCAGTACCATCGGCGGGGACGATCCATAAATCGGCCACCTGCTCGCCGTCCTTATAAGAAGGCTCGGTGAGATGGAACACCACCCATTTGCCGTCGGGTGAGACGGCTGGTGAGGAAACGCGCTTCATCATCCACAGGGTTTCATGCGAGAGCGGGGCTTTTTGCGCCCAGCCGATCGAGGCCAACAAACACCACGCCGCAAGCCGCATACCTCGCACTTTTAGCACATTGGCTACGATGGAGCGATGCTGCTGCCTCTCGCAATCGCGCTGCTTTCGGCGAGCGACCTCTCGCAAGACTTACAGGCCCGCCGCTCCAGACTGATGAGCGAACTCGGTCCGCAATCGCTGCTGATTCTGCGCGGCGCGCCGGAGCGCATTTACTCAAACGACATCGAATACGAGTATCGCCAGAACAGCGACTTTTACTACCTCACGGGACTTGAGCAGCCCGGGTGCACTTTGGTGCTGATGCCCGGCAATACGGCACGGCGGGAGATTCTGTTCGTGCCGGAAAAGAATTCCGCGTTCGAACATCGCAACGGGCGCCGGATCACGGCCGGGGAAGCCACGACGCTCACCGGTATCGCCACCGTTTACCTGACCGGGGATTTCGAGCCCTTCCTCGAAACGATTCTTTCCGGCGACGCCTATCGCAAAGACCGGCGCGACGCGCGGCCGGCGGATTTCGACGTGTTTCTGAAAGCGGTGCGGGCGGGTGAGGCGAAGCTGGCCGTGGTGCTCGATCAGCCGTCGCGCGTGACGGCTCCCGTGAACCCGGCGCTCGAGTTCGCCAATGCCCTGCGCGACCGGTTTCCCGGAGTGAGCGTGCGCAACGCGACGCCGCTGGTGCATGCACTGCGCCAGGTGAAGACGCCGCTCGAGCGAAAGCTATTGACCGAAAGCGTGGAGATCTCGGTGAAGGCGCACCTGGCGGGCATGCGCGCGGCCAAGCCCGGGGCGCATGAATACACGGTGAAGGCGGCCATCGAGCAGGTCTATCGCGATTCCGGAGCGATCGGCTGGGGCTATCCATCGATCACCGGCAGCGGCCCGAACGCGACCATCCTGCACTACGGCGGATCGAACCGGCGCATGGATTCGGGCGATCTCATGCTGGTGGACGCCGCCGCCAACCATCGCTATTACACGGGCGACATCACGCGCACCTATCCAGTGAACGGGCGGTTCAGCGAGCGGCAAAAAGATTTGTACCGGCTGGTTCTCGAAGCGCAGACCGAGGCGATGAAGCTCGCCAAGCCGGGCGCGCTGCCGCGCGATCTGCACAACAAGACCGTGGACGTGATCAAGGAAGGCCTGCTGCGGCTGGGCCTGATCACCGACGCCAACGGCGATCAATACCGCGCCTGGTATACGCACGGCTCGGTGCACTACCTGGGCATCGACGTACACGATGTGGGCGATCCGGCGGTGCCTCTGGCGCCCGGCCACGCTTTCGTCATCGAGCCGGGTATCTACATCCGCGAGGATGGACTGGAGGCGCTGCCGAAGACCGCGGAGAATCTCGAGATGATCACGAAAGTGAAGGCGGCGTTTGAAAAATATCGCGGGCTGGGGGTGCGCGTGGAAGATTCGTTCCTGCTGACCGAGGACGGCCTGCAGCGGCTTTCAGCCAAGGTGCCGCGGACGGTCGAAGAGATCGAGGCGTTTCTCAAGTAGGTCTTAGCGCTGCGTGCGGCGGTAAAGGGCTTCGGCGTCCATGCGGCGGCAGAGTGCTTCGAAATCCGCGCGAGGGCCTCGCCATCGCAGTTCGTCCACATCGCCGAAGACGGGTACATCGAGCCGCAGCGTGGCCAGTGTGCGATAAAGCATCGCCTCGTCCCAGCAATCGAAGAGCACGCCGGCCAGGCGCTTCGCCCCGCGAATTGCCGGATCCCATTGCCGCCAGTCGCGCGGGATGCCTTCAAGCTTCAGGTAACGGGCGAGCGCGAGGGCGGCCGATTTTTCGCCCCATCCGGTAAGGCCGGGGTAGCCGTCGGAGGTGTCGCCGACCAGGGCCAGGAAATCGGGAATCGACTCCGGCCGCACACCCCACTTCTCTTCCACGCCCGCCGCGTCGCGGACGATGTTGCGGCGGCGGTCGAATTGCACCACCCGGCTGCCGGTAACGCACTGCGCCAGGTCTTTGTCGGGCGTGCAGACCAACACCTGTTCGACGCGCGGATCCTGCGACGCCTTGGCGGCGGCGGCGGCAAGGGCGTCGTCGGCTTCGAACTCCACCATGGCCCACACCACCACGCCCATCGATTCAAGCGCGGCTTCCAGGATCGGGAATTGGGAATGCAACTCCGGCGGAATGCCCGCGCTGGTCTTGTAGCCCGCGTAGAGATCGTTGCGGAACGATTCGACGACATGATCGGTTGCGACGCCGAGGTGCGTCGCTCCGCCTTCGATGAGGGAGAGGACCGACATCAGCACGCCGCGCACGGCGCCGATCTCGTTGCCTTCCGCATCGGCGCCCGAAGGGACAGCGAAGAAATGCCGGAATAGCTCGTAGGTGCCATCGATCAGGTGCACGTTCATGTTCCACTCATTGTCGCCCTGGCGGGAATATCCCTGGCGCCGGCAAGCATCTTGGCAGCGGGAGTTGAGCATGAATTTAGCGATGTTCCTGCTGGTGACCCTGATGGGACTGTTGATTGCCGCGCTGACGGCGCGTGAAGATCGACGGCAATGAAGATCGCGAGGACGGTTGAGTCTCGATCCTCTGGCCGGCGGCTTGAAGTACCATCGAGGTTCGAATGCTGCCTTTGCTGCTGCTGCTCGCCGCCGCGTCCGGCCAGACCGGTCCGGTGTTCCGGGTCGATGCGAAGTATCCCACGCAGGATAAGCCGCAGTCGAAACTCTGGTTCGCACGCGGCACCTGGTGGGCGTGGCTGCCGGATGGATCGGGCAGCGGCATTTGGAAGCGCACTCCGCGCGGCTGGTTGCGGCAAACGGCACTCGATCAGGCGCTGCGCGGACTGCCGGGCCGTGCCGATGTGTGGGCCGATGAGGACACGGCCACGGCGGTGCTCGTCGATGCGGGCCGCCTGGCGGTGGTGCGGCTGCGATGGAATGGGCCCGCGGGCTACGTCGCGGCCGGGCGTGCTTCGGTCTTCGAACATGCGGGCCTTGAAACGGCTACCATCGCGCGCGACCGCACGCGCTGGTGGATTGGCTACGGTTGGCGGGAAAAGATGTGGGCTCGCGCTTCCACGGATCTCGAAGCCACCCATTGGTTCAACGCCGTCGAAGTGAGCCGGCAGAATGCCTCGCCGGACGATATCTGCGCGATCGTCGCGCTGCCTGGCGGAGTAGGCCTGTTGTGGTCCGATCAGGTTCATGACGCGATTTACTTCCGCCGCCATAGCGGCGGCTCTTCGGTCGAGGCATGGAACGAGCCGGAAATCGTTGCCGCGGGCGGCAAAACCGCCGACGATCACATCCGCGCCGCGGTGAGCGAAGACGGCACTCTGTACGTGGCCACGAAAAACTCGGTGGACGCGGTTGGGAAGGCGCAATTGGTTTTGCGCATTCGCACGCCCGCCGGACGGTGGACCAACCGGCCATATGCGCTACGGACGGCGGTGCAGGAGCCCAGCCGCCCGATCGTATTGCTGGGCGGCGCGCGGCACATCCTGCTGCATACCATTTACCGGAGAGGGGTGGAGGCGGCCTTGCCCAGTTTCATCGCGCATGCGAACTCCACGCCGTTGCTGACGGCCGGCACGCCGCTTAACGACGTTACGGGCGCCAAGGCTCGGCTTCCGGAGGGGGAGCCGTGGGTGGTACTCGCCTCCGACGCACGAGGCAATGTTTACGAGGGGCTGGTTCGCCCCTGATGCCAGAACATCCGGTTCAGCGCCTCGGCCAGGACCCAGGCCGCGAACGCGGCGCCGAACACGATCGCCCATTGCACCGGGGCGAGCGGCGCGAGACCGAACAGGCCGACGGCGGCGGGTAGAATGCCGACCGCGAGTTGAATGACGATGCCGCAGACCACCGCCAGGTGCAGCACGCGATTGGGCAGAGGCATCAATTCGGTGTGGCGCGCCGGATAGGCAAACAGCAACTGCCCGATGGCCATGAAATGAAACGCCATCGATTGGGCGGCACTCATGCTCATATCGCCATAGCGCCCAAGGCCAAGCAGCGCGAGGGCGAGCAGGCCCTTGATGGTACCGCTGACCAGAATGAAGCGCATGGACCGGCCATCGAGCAGAGGGGCGGAAGGAGGACGGGGCGGCCCGTGCATCGCACCCGGATTGCGGTCAAGCGCCAGGGAAAGCGCCGGCAGCCCGTCCGTCACCAGGTTGATCCAGAGAATCTGCACGGCGGTGAGCGGCAGCATGATGTTGCCCGCTTCGTCGCGCAACCCGAGCACCGCCGCCAGCATCATGCCGATCGACACCACCAGCACTTCGGAAAGATTGGTCGAGAAGAGGAAGCGTATGAACTTCTGGACGTTTTCATAGATGCTGCGCCCCTCTTCGATGGCCGAGACGATGGTGGCGAAGTTATCGTCGAGCAATACGAGGTCGGCTACCTCGCGCGAGACGTCGGAGCCGCGCTGCCCCATCGCCACGCCCACGTCGGAGCGCTTCAAGGCAGGCGCGTCGTTTACGCCGTCGCCCGTCATGGCGACGATCTCGCCCTTGGCCTGCAGGGCTTCCACCAGTTTCAGCTTGTGTTCCGGGCGGACGCGCGCGAAAACGTTGACCTGCTCGGCGGCCCGGGCGGCGGCGGCGGCGTCCAGCTTGTCGAGTTCGTCGCCGGTCATCACCTTCGAGGAGTCGATGCCCACGCTTGAGGCGATGGCGCCCGCCGTGGCCGGATGATCGCCGGTGATCATCAGGACGCGAATGCCGGCGGCGCGCGCCGCTTTCACCGCACCCGGCACTTCGGCGCGGGGCGGATCCCAGAACATGACCAATCCCTGAAACTGAAGATCCTGTTCGGTCTCCCCGGCGCCTTCGGCAAGGCCCAGCACGCGGAAGCCATTGGCGGCGTGCTCAAGCGCCCTGGCCGCCAATTCACCGCGCGCGGCGTCGTCGAGGCGGCACCGGCCGAGAATCACTTCAGGCGCGCCTTTGAGATAGCTGCGCTCGCCGCCGCTTCCGCGCACGGTGACGCGCATGAAGCGATCGTTGCTATCGAACGGCCGCCCGGAGACAACCGGATGCGCGGCGCGAAGCTCGGCCGTCGCCGTGCCCTGCGATTGGGCGTAGCTGAGCAGCGCCAGATCCATGGGATCGCCGGCGCCGCCATCGGCTTCATTGGCGAGCGTCATGGCCCGCAGCGCGCCTGGCACGTCGGTTGAGTCCACCTGGCGGACGTGCATGGCGTTTTCGGTGAGCGTGCCGGTCTTATCGGTGGCAATCACGGTCACCGAGCCGAGCGCCTCGACGGCGGCCAGTTTGCGTACGACGGCGCGGCGCGCGGCCATACGCTCGACTCCCAGGGCAAGGGTGAGCGTGAGGACGGCGGGGAGGCCTTCGGGAACGGCGGCCACGGCCAGGGCTACGGCGAACAGCACGACTTCCGCCAGCCGGCCGGCCCCTTCGGTGACGACGCCTTCGACGATGAGGAAGACGGTCAGCGCCAGAATCCATTTCGCGATGCGGTGGCCGAAGACGGTGAGGCGGCGTTCGAGCGGCGTCGATTCCTGCTCCACGCCTTCGAGCATTCCGGCCAGGCGGCCCAGGGCGCTGCCGGCCCCGGTGCGCGAGACCTCCATCGACGTCTTGCCGCGGGTGATCAGGGTGCCGCTGAACATTTCGGCGCCCTGCTCCTTTTCGACAGGCATGCTTTCGCCGGTGAGGATCGATTCGTCCACCGATGGGCCCGCGCCGCGCACCACCCCGTCGGCCGGGATGCGGTCGCCCGCTTCGAGACGCACCACGTCGCCGGGTACCAGTTCAGTGGCCGGAGTTTGCGACCATTCGCCGTCGCGAAGCACCCAGGCCTGCGGCGTCGCCAGGGATTTCAGCTTGGCCAGAGCCGATTCGGCTTTCGATTCCTGCCAAACGCCGAGACCCGCGTTCAATAGCAAAATCGTGCCGATCACGAAGGCTTCGACTGGGAACCCATGGGCGCCTTCCTTGATCCACATGCCGAGGTCGACGGCCAGGGCAAACAGCAGGATGTAGATGAGGGGGCTTGCGAATTGGCGCAGGAACCGGCGCCAGAACGGCTCGGGTGGCTTATCGGGCAGCGAATTGGGTCCGTAGCGGGCGAGCCGGGCGGCCGCTTCGGTCCGGGAAAGTCCAGCCGGAATTTCCAGACTCACGTGTCTCATTTTACTCATATTCCGGAATCGAAGGCCGCGGAAAACGCATTGCTATACTGTAGGGATTGTATGAATGACTTTCCGGAAACCAGTAACGGGGCTGGTGTCAGGAAGATCCTCCTGTTAACTCCCCGCGGATTTTGCGCTGGGGTCGTTCGGGCCATCGACGTTGTAAAGATTGCACTCAACGTGTATGGCGCGCCGATTCACGTACGCAAAGAAATCGTACACAACCGGTACGTGGTTGAGGAACTAAAGTCGCTGGGAGCCGTCTTCATTGACGAGTTGAAAGAAGTACCGTCGGGCAGCCGGGTGATCTTCAGTGCGCATGGAGTTTCGCCCGCCGTTCGCCAGGAAGCCAAGCAGCGGAATCTGCGCGTGATCGACGCCACGTGTCCACTGGTGACGAAGGTCCATTTGGAAGCCGTGCGGTTCGCCAAGAGCGGTTACACCATCGTCCTGATTGGACATAAGGATCATGACGAAGTGATTGGAACGCTGGGGGAGGCGCCGGAATCGAGCATCCTGGTGGAAACCGAAGCGGATGTGGACCATCTCCAGATTCCCGATGAATCGAAGATCTGCTACCTGACGCAGACGACGCTGAGCCTGGACGAGACTACAGGCATCATCGCGCGGCTGAAGCAGCGGTTTCCGCTTATTCAGGCACCCCCGGCGCAGGATATCTGCTACGCCACCGAGAACCGGCAGTTGGCGGTGAAGGCAGTGATTCCGCAGGCCGGGGCGTTATTGGTGATCGGGTCGCAGAACAGTTCGAACTCGCGGCGGCTGGTAGAGGTGAGCCGGAATTCCGGCGTCCCCGCTTACCTGGTGGACGATGCGCGCGAGGTCCGGAAGGATTGGCTGGCCGAGGTCGGCGTGGTGGCGGTGACGGCCGGAGCGTCGGCGCCCGAGAACCTGGTGGAAGAATTGATCGCCTCTTTGAAAACCCATCATGGGTTTCAAACAGTAGAAGAAGTGGAGGTAAGAGAGGAAGACGTGCGGTTCTCGCTGCCATCGGAACTGGCGCCGCATGCCTCCCGGTTGACCACCATCTCCGTATGAGTCCCACTCTACAGATCGCGGACGAGCTTCAGGTTACATCGGCGCAGTCGGCCGGAAAAGCGGTTCAGGCGCTGATGCGGATGCGCTCGCGGGAGGGCTACTGGTGGGCCGACCTGACCGCCGACACCACGCTCGAATCGGACTATATCTGGCTGCAACTGTGGCTGCACGCACCCGAAGGCGGCATCTGGAATCCGCCCACGCGGCCGCTGGTGGACAAGGCGGTGGCCTCGATTCTGGCGCGCCAGCTTCCTTGCGGCGGATTCAATATCTACCCCAAGGGACCGGCCGAGATCAGCGCCAGCGTGAAGGCCTACTTCGCGCTGAAGGTAGCGGGCCTCGATTCATCGGACGGCCGCCTGACGAGGCTGCGCGATCGCATTCTGGAGCTTGGCGGCCTGCAGAAGGCCAATAGCTACGTCAAGCTGAACCTGAGCCTGTTCGGTCTGTACCCGCGCGAGCATGTGCCGTCGGTTCCGCCCGAGCTGATGCTGTTCGGCAAGACGATTTACCAGATGTCGTCGTGGACTCGGGCGATCGTCATTCCCTTGTCGATCGTGCATTCTTCGAACCCGATGCGGCCGGTGCCTTCGGGCTTCACGCTCGAGGAGTTGCATGCGCCCGGCGTGAGCTTCGGTTTCACGCGCGGCACCGATGAGTGGTTCACCTGGCGCGCGGCGTTTCTGGCCGTCGACAAGGCTCTGAAATGGTGGGAGCGCTTCGGGCCAAAAGGCGTGCGCGAGAAGGCGAAGCGCAAGGCGCTCGACTGGGCGCTCGAACGGACCCGGCGGTCGGGGGGCCTGGGCGCGATTTACCCTTCGATGCAGTATCTGATCATGGCGCTCGATTGCATGGGCGTGCCGCGCGATCACGCCGATCATGTCGAAGCACGCCGCCAGTTCGAAAATCTGATGGTCGACGACGGCGAACGGTTTCTCTTCCAGCCCTGCTTTTCGGTGGTGTGGGATACGGCCATCGCGGCCTTCGCGGTCGGGGAATCGGGCCTGGTGGAAGATAAAGCGCTGCGCCAGACCGGCGACTGGCTGTTGACCAAGGAAGTGCGCCAGCCGGGCGACTGGTGCGTGAAGCGGCCCAACGTGGAGCCTTCCGGCTGGTATTTCGAGTTCGCCAACGAATGGTATCCCGATATCGACGACACGGCGATGGTGCTGAAGGCGCTCAAACACACGCGTGCTTCAAGCGGCCAGGCCTATCAGCAGTGCGTGGATCGCGCCGTGCGGTGGCTGCTGGCCATGCAATCGCGGGACGGCGGCTGGGCGGCTTTTGACGCCGACAACGACTGGCAGCCGCTGGCCGACGTGCCGTTTGCCGATCACAACGCCATGCTCGATCCCACCTGTCCCGACATCACCGGGCGCGTGCTGGAAGCGCTGGCGATGCACGGCGTGAAACCTGGCGATCCCGCCATGCGGCGCGGCATCGACTACCTGATTCGCACGCAGGAACAGGATGGAAGCTGGTACGGCCGCTGGGGCGTCAACTACGTCTACGGAACGTTTCTCGCCTTGCGCGGTTTGCGCGCCGCCGGCGAAAGCGATCGCGAAGCCCACGTGCTGCGCGCCGGCGAATGGCTGCGCTCCGTTCAGAACGCCGATGGCGGATGGGGCGAGACCTGCGCCAGCTACGACGACAAGACATTCGTGCCGGGCCCGAGCACGGCGTCACAGACCGCCTGGGCCGTGCTCGGCCTGCTGGCGAGCGGCGACCTTCACAGCCAGAGTGTGCGCAACGGAATCGAGTATCTGGTCGAAACGCAGAAGGCCGACGGTACCTGGGATGAGGACCTGGCGACCGGAACCGGCTTCCCCAGGGTCTTTTACCTGACCTATCACCTTTACCGGAACTCGTTCCCAACCCTGGCCCTTTCGGCGTTCGCGAATCGTAAGAATTGAGGAACCGATGAGATTTCCCCTCGCCATGGTCACCAAACTGGCCACCTACATTGCCAAAAGCAAACGGAATCCCCGTCCGGAGTGGCAGGTGAACCGGGCGGCCGAAACCGGCGCCTCGAATCCCTTCAAGATCATCTACACGATGAGCACGAATCCGGCGGCGGCCCCTCATCCGATGATCAACAAGCGCTTTCCGCTGGTGTTGATGCTCGAGCCGCTGCACACCTGCAACCTGACTTGCACCGGCTGCGGACGCATTCGCGAGTACGAGTCGAGCATTACCGAAAAGCTGAGCCTCGAGCAGTGTTTGAACGCGGTGGATGAATGCGGCGCGCCGATGGTTTCCATCTGCGGCGGCGAACCGCTGCTGTATCCGGAGATCGGCGGGCTGGCCGACGGCATCATGAATCGCGACAAGAGCTGCTACCTGTGCACCAACGGCATGTTCCTGGCCAAGCGCTTGAAGGAATTCAAGCCGCACGATCTGTTCTTCTTCAACGTGCACCTGGACGGCCTGGAAGAAAATCACGATCTCGCCGTCGAGCGCAAGGGCGTGTTCAAGCAGGCCATTGAAGGCATCAGGGCCGCCAAGGCCGCCGGGTTCAAGGTGGTGACCAACACCACGGTCTACAAAGAGACCGACATGAAAGAGATCGAGCAGTTGTTCGAATATCTCTCCGGGTTCAAGGTGGATGGCCACACGATTTCGCCGGGCTATGGCTACTCGGCCGTCGACGCGCGCGAAATCTTCCTCACCCGCGACGATATCGTGGAAAAGTTTCAGGGCATTGAGCGGCTGGTGGAAAAGTATCCGCTGCAGACTTCGCCCGTGTATCTGGATTTCCTGCAAGGAAAGCGGGAACTGCCCTGCACCGCCTGGGGCAACCCCACTTACAACGTAAAGGGCTGGAAGGGCCCCTGCTACCTCATCACCGACGCCCATTACCGTACGTTTGAGGATTTCATGACTCAGACGGCGTGGAACCACTACGGGCCCGGCAACGATCCGCGGTGTGAGCACTGCATGATGCACTGCGGATTCGAACCTTCGGCCGCCTTCGGCATCAATGCGAAAATGACCGATTCGTTCCGGCTGTTGACCTGGATGCTGCGGTAGCGGCGTGAGACCGGTTCTTGTGACGGGGGTGACGGGCTTCATTGGATGGCATGTGGCCAGTGAATTGTTGCGCCGGGGCGAAAAGGTACGGGCTCTGGTCAGGCCAGGCAGCCGTGTCCGGGAACTCGACACCGAGCCGGTTACCGGAGATCTTCGGGACCGCGAATCGCTGCAGCGCGCCGTGCGAGGCTGCTCGGCCGTCTTTCATGTGGCCGCCGACTATCGTTTGTGGGCCAAGGATCCCTCCGAGCTTTACCGGTCGAACGTGGACGGCACGCGCAACCTGCTCGAGGCCGCCCGCGACGAAGGCATCGGCAAATTCGTTTACACCTCGACGGTTGGCTGCATCGGCGTACCGCCCGGCGGCATCGGAGATGAAAGCATGCCGGTGAGTCTCGAGGAAATGTCGGGAGCCTACAAGCGCTCCAAGTTCCTGGCTGAGCGGGTGGCGGTGGAGTTCGCCCGCGGCGGCTATCCGGTGGTGATCGTGAATCCCACCGCGCCAGTGGGCGATCACGATTTCAAGCCGACGCCGACCGGCCGCATCATCCTCGACTTTCTGAAGCGCCGGATGCCGGCCTATCTCGATACCGGCCTGAATCTGATCGACGTTCGGGATACGGCCGCCGGCCATGTGCTGGCCGCCGAGCGCGGCAAGCCGGGAGAGCGGTATATTCTCGGCTGCCTGAATCTGAGTTTGAAGGAAATACTGGACCGGCTGGCCCGCCTGAGCGGCCTCGCCGCGCCGAACTTCCGCATTCCCTATTTCGTCGCCTACGGTGTGGGGCTATGCAGCACCGCCTGGGCGAGTATCGGCGGCGGTGAGCCGCGCGCCCCGATCGACGCGGTGCGGATGGCGCGCAAGAAGATGTTCGTTTCACAGGAAAAGGCGCGGCGCGAGCTGGGATTTGAGCCGGCGCCGGTGGAAGGAGCGCTCGACCGCGCCATCCACTGGTTTCGCGCCAACGGGTACGTATAACGACGTGGGAGCACTTTTCGTAGCATCGGAGAAAGGGGAGTTCGCCGGC
Organism: uncultured Acidobacteriota bacterium; assembly: GCA_902826685.1. Taxonomy (GTDB): domain Bacteria; phylum Acidobacteriota; class Terriglobia; order Bryobacterales; family Bryobacteraceae; genus CADEFT01. The sequence goes on along the minus strand of CADEFT010000013.1, from coordinate 49,836 downwards.
ATCCGGGCGAGGCTCGAAGGCTATCGCGAGTTCGATTGGTCCATCGAATATGCCGCCCGCGGCATCTGGAAAGAAAAAGAGTGCACGCTGGTGTCGAACGGTCCGGGCCGGCATCTGGCGCTGCGGGCTTTTGGGACGGCGATGGAGCAAGGTCCTTACGACGCGGTCGTGAGCACGGGATACTGCGGCGGGCTCGATCCGCGGCTGGGCGTGGGCGCCGTTGTGGCCGCTACCGAAGTGTGCGACGCCGGAGGGGCGCACCGCATCGCGGTTTCGCTTCCCGATCCCTGCCTCGCCGAAACCGGATCGATGGTGAGCGTCGACCGGGTGGCCGTCAGCGTGGCCGAAAAGGCCGGATTGCGCCGCGCCTCCGGCGCCAGCGCCGTGGAGATGGAAGCGGCCGGTCTGGCCGAGGCGGCACATAAAGCGCGCCTGCCGTTTTTCTGCGTCCGCGCCGTCAGCGACGTAGCGCAGGAGGCGATGCCTCTCGATTTCAATCTGTATCGCACGGCCGAAGGCCGTTTCGATCGCCGCCGCATCGCGCTGGCCGTGCTGGCGCGTCCGGGGCGGCGCATTCCGGCGCTGCTTCGTTTGCGGCGGAACTGTCATTTGGCGGCTTCGAATCTAGGAGATTTTTTTGCCGGCTGGAACATTTAACGGGACGCCTCCCGCCACGATGCGGGCCGCGGTTTATCAGGGCAACAGCTCGATTGCCGTCGAGTCGGTCCCCACGCCCATGCCCGGGCCGGGAGAACTGCTGGTGCGGGTCGAGTCTTGCGGCATCTGCCACACCGACCTCAAGAAGATCGAGTACAACCTGCTGGCGCCGCCGCGCATTTTCGGGCATGAGACCGCTGGCGTCGTGGCGGCGGTGGGGGCGGGTGTAACGGCCTTCCAACCGGGCGACCGGGTGGTGGCGTTCCATCACGTGCCGTGCGGCGAATGCTTCTACTGCGCGCGCCGGCTCTATGCGCAATGCCCGGTTTACAAGAAAGTCGGCATCACCGCGGGCGGGGAGCCGGCCGGGGGCGGTTTCTCCCAGTATGTCCGGGTGATGGATTGGATCGTGCGCCGGGGCGTGGAGAAGATCCCCGGCGGAGTTTCCCTGGACGCCGCCTGTCTGGTGGAGCCGGTAAACACCTGTCTGAAGGCGGTGGAGATGGCCGCTCCGAAGCCGGATGAACTGGTGCTGGTGCTCGGCCAGGGGCCAATCGGCTTGATCTTCACGATGCTGGTGCACCGCACCGGCGCGCGCATTCTGACCACCGACACCATCGAACGCCGCCGGGAGCTTTCGGTCCGTTTCGGGGCGCAAGCCTCCTACGATCCACCCACGGTAGACCTGGCCGGCGAAGCAAAAGCGGTAACAGAAGGACGGGGCGCCGATGTCGTACTGGTGGCGGCTTCGGCGCCCGGCATTATCGAGCAGGCGATAGGCGCGAGCCGCCCGGGGAGCCGCATTCTGTTATTCGCCCAAACCTCGCCCAAAGAGCGCCTGGAGATCTCCGGCGCCGACATCTGCGCGGGCGAGCGCACGCTGTTCGGAGCCTATAGCGCCGATATTGATTTGCAAGCCGAATCTGCGAGACTGGTATTTAGCGGGGATTTGCCTGTCGAGGAATTAATTTCGCATCGGATCGCGCTGGACGAGATCGGCGCCGGCATCGCGCTCGCTTTGCATCCGGACGCCAAATCGTTGAAAATAATTGTTCAGCCCCAGAGGACGTCACAGTGAATACACAGATGACCGCAGCCGTTCTGTACGGCAGGGAAAACCTGCAAATAGAATCGGTTGCCGTTCCCGAGATCGGTCCGAACGACGTGCTGGTCAGAGTTCGCGCCGCGCTGACCTGCGGTACCGATGTAAAGGTTTTCCGCCGTGGCTATCATGCGCGGATGATCGTGCCGCCCGCTCTTTTCGGTCATGAGCTTGCCGGTGACATCGTAGCCGTGGGGGAGAAGGTCCGCCGCTTCAAGGCCGGCGACCGTGTGGTGGCGGCAAATTCGGCGCCTTGCGGGAAATGTTTCTATTGCATTCGCGGCAAAGAGAATCTTTGTGAAGATCTGTTATTCAATAACGGCGCTTATGCGCAGTACATCCGCATTCCGGGCCGCATTGTCGAAAAGAACCTGTATCCAATTCCAGCGCATGTCTCCTACCAGGACGCGGCGCTGATTGAACCGTTGGCCTGCGTGATGCGCGGTCTTGAGGATTGCGACCTGAGAGGGCTCGAAACGGTGGCCGTGATCGGCCTGGGCCCCATCGGCCTGATGTTCGTACGGCTGGCGAAAGTGCTGGGGGCGAAGGTGATCGCGCTGGGGCGGCGGCCCTCGCAGCTGGATCGCGCGGCGCGCATGGGCGCGAGTGAGTTGCTGTGCACCGCCGATCCGGTGGATCACATCGCGGCCGTGAAGGATCTGACCGCCGGCCGAGGCGTGGATGCGGCAATCGAGGCCGTGGGCACGCCCGAGACATGGCAGATGGCGGCGCGCATGGTGCGCCGCGGCGGCACGGTCAATTTTTTCGGCGGCTGCCCCAGCGATTCGGCCGTGGCGCTCGATACCAACCTGCTGCACTACTCCGAAATCACCTGCAAGGCGAGCTTCCATCACACGCCCGCCTACATCCGCAAGGCTCTCGATTCGGTCAGCCGCGGCGACATCTCGGCGCGCGACTTCGTCAATCGCGAGGAACCGCTTACCAATCTGCTGGAAGTCCTGCGCCACCTCATGAGCCACAACGGCCACATGAAGACGGCGATCATCCCCTAAGCCATGAGCCGGGCCGGGAGCCCAGATCCGCGATTCCTCGCGCCGGAACAATTCGCCGGCGACCGGCGTGCATTGGAATCGGAGTGGACGCTCGAAGATTCGCTCGCCTACTGCCGGTGGCTCGCCACTTCGCACTACGAAAACTTCCACGTCGTCAGTTTCCTGCTACCCAAGAGCCTGCACCAGGATTTCTTCAACATCTATTCGTTCTGCCGCTGGGCCGACGATCTGGGCGATGAAACCGGCGGCGGCGAGACCAGCCTGCGTCTGCTCGGGTGGTGGCGCGGCGAACTGGAGGCGATGTATGCGGGACGCGTGAAGCATCCGGTGTTCACGGCGCTGAACGGCACCGTGCGCCGCCACGATATTCCACGCGAGCCGTTCTCGGACCTGATCGGCGCGTTCATCCAGGATCAGACGGTCACCCGCTACGCCAATTTCGAAGAGCTGTATGGATACTGCCGCGGCTCGGCGAATCCCGTCGGGCGGCTGGTGCTGTATCTGTGCGGCTATCGCGACGCCGGGCGCCAGACGCTTTCCGACCATACCTGCACCGCGCTGCAGCTTGCCAATTTCTGGCAGGACGTCACGGTGGATCTCGGGAAGGATCGCGTCTACATTCCGCTCGACGTGATGCGGCGCCATGGCTACACGGTGGCCGAGCTTTTCGGGCGCCGCTACAATCCGGCGTTTCAGAAGGTGATGGAAGAGATTGTGGGCGTGGCTCACGATCTGTTCCGCAAGGGGCTGCCGCTTTCGCGCACGCTCAACCGCAGGCTGGCGGTGGATATCGAGCTGTTCAGCCAGGGCGGCATGAAGATCCTGCAAAAGATCGCCGCGCGGAACTACGATGTGCTGGCTTCGCGTCCGGTTATCACCAAAACCGAGCGGGCGGCGCTGCTGCTCAAGACAATCTTCCGCGTGGTTTCCCGGGCGGCATGAGCGCCGGCGCCGCCGAATCCTACGCCTGGTGCCGCCAGGTGGCGCGCGACCGCGCCAAGAATTTCTACTATTCGTTTCTTCTGCTCGACAAGCCGCGGCGCGACGCGATGTGCGCCATCTACGCCTTCATGCGCATCTGCGACGATTTAAGCGATGAGCCGGGGGCGAAGTCGGAGGCGGCACTCGACGAGTGGCGCCGCGATATGGCGTCGGCGCTGGACGGCGGATCGCCGCAACACATAGTGTGGCCGGCGTTTCAGGATACCGCCCGGCGGTACCGGATTCCGCGCGAATACTTCCATTCGATGATCGACGGCGTGAAGAGCGACATCCATTTCCAGCCGGTGGAAACGTTCGAGCAGCTCTACCGCTACTGCTACCAGGTGGCCTCGGTGGTAGGGCTCACCGTCGTGCATGTGCTTGGGTTCGACGATCCAGCGGCGCTGCCGCTGGCGGAAAAGTGCGGTGTGGCGTTTCAACTCACCAACATCCTGCGCGATGTGAAAGAGGATTATTCGAATGGCAGGGTCTACCTGCCGGCCGGGGATCTTTCGCTGTTCGGCGTCCATCCCGATTCTTTTGCCGGACCTGGTCTGACGGATGAGACGCGGCGGCTGTTTGAGTTTCAGGCGCATCGCGCACGGCGGTTTTACGACGAATCGGCTCCGCTGGTGGAGATGGTGCATCGGGACGGCAGGCCGATGCTGCGCGCTCTGATCGCGACCTACTCGCAGTTGCTTGAACGCATCGAAGCCTCCGGATACGAGGTGCTGCGCGAGCGCATCTCGCTTTCCAAGGCTCGCAAGTTGTGGATCCTTCTCAGGAATGCGCTTTGACGCCGGTGGCGGCGGCTAATGTTTCAAGCACATCGGGCGTGGGGTTCAGCTCGGCGGCGCGGCGCAGGTCGCGCACCGCTTCCGGCAGACGCGCCAGATTCAGAAACGCGCAGCCGCGATTGTAGACATTCCAAAACTCGTCGAATCCATTTTCGAGCGACAAGGTGTAGTGAGGAATGGCTTCGGCATAACGCCGGCTAAGCGACAGGCTGAAAGCGAGGCAATAGGCCGCGTGCGCGTTCTGCGGGTTGCGCTTCACCACCGGTTCCAGCATTTTCACGGCGCCCGCGAAATCGCTCTTGGCCCAAAGCGTATCGGCCGCGGCTCTCACGGCGGCCATCGAGTGCGGGGGACGTAGAGTCTCGACGCCCGGCAGAACGAAGAGGACGACTTTCGAGTCGGGCTCGCCGGGCTTTTGCCAGCCGGGCGAGGTAAACACGTCGAAGCGGATGGGATCGAGCGATTGCACGAAGTCGCGCGTGATGCGGACCAGATGCTCCACTCCATCCGGCTTCATCTCTTCGAACGGGGCGTAGAGCAGGAGCCACTTCTTCGCCCGCCGCTGCAGCTCGAGAATGAACGCCCGCGGCTCGGCCAGATGTTCGATGGTGTGGCTGCAGATCACCAGATCCCAGGCGCGGCGCCGGTCGATCTGGAAAATATCGCCTACGACGAACTCGTGCAGGTCGGGATAGACGGCATCGGCGTAGGTCTTGAACTCGGGCATGATGTCGAGCGCATCGACGCGGAGCGGCGGGCCCAGCATGCGAACGCGGTGCAGCGAGGCGAGCAGATTGGCTCCCGCGCCCGAGCGTGTGCCGGCGTCGAGCACCGTTACCGGCTCCGGCAGCGTCGCATCGCTCAACAGGCTGCGAATGGCCGGCAGGCAGTCGATCATGAACTGCAGCGACTGGGGAATGGCGCAGTTCTCAAACCAGTCGAAATCGTGCTGGGGCTCGCCGGCCGGGGCGCGGTAGAAGGCGCGGCGCCGCTCCCGGGTCATCGCAACGCCGCCTTGCGCTGCATGCCGTAGCAGAGAACGCCCACGGCGGCTATGGCCATCAGATCCTGAATGGCGTTGTAGAGAAACAGGTGGCGGCTGGTGTCGCGCACATCGGTCAGGCTGCCCACGGCGAGTTCGACGACCGCCATCGCAACGATCAGATACACCAGCGGCCGCGCCGGATGCAGGGCGGCGAAGCGGCGAGCGTGCGCCGCCGCCAGCAGCAGCAGCGCCGGAACGAAAGTGTATAGCCAGTGGACTGGCGGGAACGTCTGAAAGACGTGAGTCTTTGTCCAGCTCCACCAGGCGAAGGCCTGCGAGAGATCGCCGGTACCGAGTCCGGCGCTTTTGAGGAAATTGCCGAACTTGTTGCGGTAATAGCGAGAGGCTTCAACGCCGGTGCCCATCAATTCCAAAACCATGCCAGGGTGACGCAGATAGTATTTCACGATCGAGGAATAGCTGGCGTGAGCGAGCCACTCCTGCTGAAAGGCCGGGTCGAAGAACTGGGTGCCGGGACTGAAGGCATGTTTGCCGCTCAGATAGGCGTATTTTTCCGGCAGGCCGAGCTGCCGGAGACCGGCGGCGGCATCGGGCTCGGCGGGCAGGATCTGAGAGAAGACGATATTGTAAACGGCCATGCCGCGATATCGCGGAGGCGTGGTGGCAGCGAGCAGCGCCATGCCGAGCAGAACCGGAGCGAGGGCGAGGATCAATCCATACCGGCCGAGAGCGGCGCGGAACTTCTCCCGCTGCCAGACGAAGAAAGCCATCAGCGGCAGGCCGAGCACCGCATGCTGCACCTTCGAAGTCACAAACAGCGCCGTGAATCCAATCGCCATCCACGCCATGCGGCGGCCGGATTGGCGTCCGGTGACAAACAACGCGAGCGCCGCGAGCATCGCCATCAGGGTCACGTAGGAAGCGGCATCGGTATAGAACGAGTTGAAATAGGCGACGTAGGCGACGTCGGTGAGCAGCAGAATCAGGAAGGCCGTCACCAGGCGCCTGGACCAGCGCCGCAAAGGCTCAAGCAGCTTCGTCATCCAGAAAATCGCCAGCAGAAAGACGGCCGCATGCGACAAGCCGGCCCATCGGATGTCGTAGCTCCCGGTCTTTGACAGCAGCGTATTCAAAAGAAATGCAGGCGACTGCAACAGCACTTCCGAGGTCAGCACCGTGGGCACCCAGGCCGGCTCGTCGAAATGCCGGTAGTGATTGTTGAGGTAGGCGAAGAAGCGGTCCGGATCGTCGGGATTGGTGACGTCGAGATAGAACCGCGAGGCGATGATGAGGAAATCGGCATTATCGGCCAGGCCGACGATCGGAGGCACGAAGCACTGATAGACGACAATCGACGCGGCGGCGAGTAGGGCCCCCAGGCGGTAAAAGCTCATGGGTTCGAAACTCCCTATTGTAGAAGAGGGAGAAAGGAAAAAGAAAAGGGGCTTAGGATTCGAGGCCGCGGAGGTATTCGGCCACGGTGTCGCGCTGCTTCATCAGACGGTCGAGATCCTCGGCCATCCGCGACTGCTCTTCGACGGATTTGCGGTTCTGCCAGTCGGTCGATTTTTCGAGCTCCCCTTCCATGTCGCGCGCGCGCTGGCGGATCAGCTTCGCGGGCAGGCGATGAAGGAAGAAGAGCATGGCGAGCAGAAAGAGCCAGGGCGCGCAGAGGCCCGCCATCAGCCAGGCGAGCCGGTGCTGGGCATGCAGTCTCTCCGCGCCAATGGCGCCGAGCCAATCGTAGACGCCCCAGGCGGCGGCGGGAATCGCGATCGCGCTCCACAGTTGGGTGAGGGTGCGGAAGACCAGCAGCAGGCGGCCGGGCTTTTCTTTCTCATCCGCCTCGCCACGCATGGCTTTGATCTTATCGACTCTCTGTTCGAGCAGGTGGCGATTGTCCGGACCACCGCGCCCCAGACCGGCTTCGGCCTGGCGCAGACGCTTGTCGAAACCCTCGAGGGCGCGGCGCAGGAACTGCTTCTGCGCTTCGGGGATTTCGTCGCTAAGGCGCAGGTAGGTGAAGATGCTTCCCTTCTGAAACTCCCTTTCGAGATCGTCGGCGATCTCGATGGCGGAGAGAACCTCGCCGGCGGCCTCGGTGTCGCGCAGGATGGCGACGGTCTCGCGCAGCTTGTCCAGTTGCGAACGAACGGCGATGCGCTGTTGCTCGCGCATATCGCCGAGCAGGCGTGCCACCTCGGCCCGGGCCGGGGCGAGATTTGGATCGACGATCGCCATGGGCCAGTAGAGCCAGTCGCGCCGGATGGCGTTTGAGAGAAACTCCTCGAGATGTTCGTGTTTGCCGAGACTGGCGCAGTAGACCGCGGTTTCATACCAGTATTTGGCTTCGTCCGGACAGGCCTCGGCGGCGTTGAGAGCGGCTTTGGCGGCGCGCATGGGGTCGCCGGCGGCGAACCAGCTTCCACCCAGGTGCGAGGAGGCGAGCGCGCGGTCGCGCTCGGACTCGGCGTGCCTGCGGGCGAGGTCGAAGTTCTTGACCGCTTCCTTGCTATCGCCCATGCGCGAGGCGAGAAAGCCCAGATGCTGGTAAGCCATATGGCGGATGGGCGCGGTGGTCACCATGCTGGCAAAGTGCTGGCGGGCCATGCCGAGATCGCCCGCTTCGAGAAAGCGCAGGGCGTTGCGCCAGCATTCGCTCACCTGCGGTTCGAGCGATTCGAGCAGCGCGGCCATGGCCTGCTGGTTCTCTTCGGTCTTCAGTTCCATCACCCAACGCAGTTCGTGCAGACGCCAGCCGAGATAATCGCACGCTCTCTGCACCGCCGGTCCACTGGCGCCAAGCCGGTTGCGGATGGCCGCTTCGATGTTTTCGGCCATGTAGCCGGCTTCGCGCCTGAGCAGTTCCGCCGATTCGATCTCGTCGTCCTTGATCCGTTCCGAGCCGATGGTCAGGCGCAGACGCAACTGTTCTTCGAGCAGCCGCAACTGCTCGGCTACCGGCACGGAGGCAGCCGTGGCGGCATCGAGCGGGCTCGAAGTATCAGCCGTCTGATCGCGTGAGTTCATACCTCGGATAGGGTGTTCCTCAGCTCTTGGCGAAGTAAAGCGCGGTGGCGCGCTCCAGATCGGACTTGGAGATGCGCGGCGGCCGGTTCTCGTAGCGCCCGATCGAGATGATGATGTTCATGATGTCGGATGGATAGCAGGCGCGCAGTTCCGTGCGTCCGTCGCGAAGACAGAGCCGGCGCAGGAACTCGGCGCTATCGGCCTCGGCGGCCAGGTTCTTCGCCGACGCCACGCGCGCAAAAATCTGATCGAAATTGCCCTGGTCCACGGCTTCCACCAGGATCTTGTTGTGGATGCGGCGCAGGAAGGCTTCGTCGGCCAGGTCGGCCGGATCGAGGTTGGTGGAGAAAACCACCATCAGTTCAAAGGGAATCTGGAATTTCACGCCGTAGCGCAGGGTGAGGTAATCCACGCGCCGGTCAAGCGGCACGATCCAGCGGTTGAGCAGATCGCGCGGGCTCATCAACTGGCGCCCGAAGTCGTCGATGATGAAGATGCCGTTGTTGGCCTTCATCTGCAGAGGCGCCGCGTAGATGCCGCTTGAATCGTCAAGCCGGAGTTCGAGCATGCTGGGAATCAGTTCGCCGCCCACCACGATGCAAGGCCGGCGGCACAGCACCCAGCGCGGGTCGATATCGGGATCCTCGAGCTCGATGCGGTTGTGCACCACCGGGTCGAACAGCGAGATGATCTGCCCGTCCACTTCGACGGCATTGGGAATCAGCACGGCATCCTGATAGATGCGCAGCATGCGCTCGGCCAGGCTGGTTTTACCGTTTCCCGTCGGTCCGTAGATGAAGATGGAGTTCTGCGAGATGAGCGCCGGTCCCAACTGATCGAGCATGCGGTCTGAAATGACCATGTCGGAGTAGGCGCCCTTGAGCGCCCGGCGGTCGACCTTGATCTTGGCCGCCTGAAGCTTGGTAGCGGTGTGGTAATCCTTCAGGCACACCGGCGCCGCGCCCGCGTACTGCGAGACCTGAAAGCGATCCGAAGCCAGTTGTTTGCCGGCCTGGGAGAGCTGGAAGTTGTAATCGTTGCCCGTCATGCCGCGCACTTCCACCAACTGTTGCTGGCGGAGCTGGCGGAAAACGATATCCACGATCGGAATCGATAGACGCAGCCGGTTGGCCAGGGTCGCAATGTTGCTAAACCCTTCGAGCATAAGGCGGCGAACCACCAAATCGGTCACCAGGGCTTGCGACAGTCCCAAATCCTCGAAGGTTTGCGGGACCGGCGGCGCGAATGCGGAACGGACGGCGGACGTGGACATTGGGTCAGGTACCTTCCTTAGATATATCGGCCGGGGGTTGGCCACAGTTTACCTGCGGGTCGAATTTAGTGCGGACCTCCACGTTTGCCGTTTTCCGAGCGTCAAAGCTGATGGTGAAGTACGCTTTAGCGCTGCTGACCGCTGTTTTGTACCTGGGACGGGCCGAGGGCGCCGGACCCGGGGCGGAATTGGCCCGCCAGGCCCGCACGGCTGAGCGGAAAGGGGATTCCCTCAAAGCTTATCTGCTTTATTCTCAAGCGGCTGCCGCGGATCCGGGGCGTCCGGAATATTGGATGCGCAGCCAGGCCTTACGTACCCGGGCGCTGCAACGCACGGCTTCCCTGCCCGCCTCTCTCACCCAGCCGGCGCGGCCCGCCGCCAAACCGGAGAAGCCGCCGGTCACCCTGCCCGACGCCACCGAGGACGATCTGAAGGAGGGCCGTCAACCGCTCCCGCCGGCGCGGCTCGAACCGCGGCAGGCGGTACTCGATTTCGACATCAACGGCGACGCCAAAGCCGTTTTCGAGCAGGTGCTGAAAGCCTATGGCATAGACCAGGTCTTCGATGCGGACTATGCGCCGGGTACTCCGTTTCGCTTCCGTCTGAAGCAGGTCGATTTCACGACGGCGATCCGCTCGCTGGAGGCGGCCACTTCGAGTTTCCTGGTGCCCCTCAGCGCCAAGCTTTGCATGGTCTACAAGGACACCCAGCAGAAGCGCAATGAGGCCGAGCCGATGGTTGCGGTGTCGGTATCGCTACCCAACACCGTAACCGTGCAGGAGGCGCAGGAACTCGGCCGCGCCGTGCAGCAGGTACTCGAAATGCGGCGCGTGGCCATCGACAACGGAACGCGCACGGTTGTCATGCGCGACACGGTGTCTAAAGTTCGCACGGCGCAATTGCTTTACGAGCAGTTGATTCAACTGCGCGCGCAGGTGATGGTGGAGGTCGAGATCGTCGACGTGCAGGGGCGCTATGAAACCAACTATGGCGCCAGCATTCCCACTTCCACCGGCCTGGGGTTTTTCGGCGGCAAGGCGGGCTTCAACCTGCTGCCTGGCCTGCCGGCCGGATTCACTCGCTTTCTGATGTTTGGCGGCGGCGTTTCGACGGCGGCGCTGGCCATCGCCGACGCCCGTTTATTCGCCAATTTCACCCGCAGCAACTCCCAGAGCCTGTTCCGGGCCTCGATTCGCGGGGTGGATTCGCAGGCGGCAACCCTGCATGTGGGCGATAAGTATCCGCTGATCACGCAGCAATACCTGGGCAGCGGATCGGGCGTCTCGCCGTTGGCGGCGCCGCCGAGTTTCAACTTCGAGGATCTGGGGCTGACGCTGAAGGTCACGCCGCGGATTCATTCCGCCGAAGAGGTCTCGCTGCAAGTGGAGGCGGAGTTCAAGCTGCTAGGCTCGGGAAGCTATAACGGCATTCCCGTGATCGCCAACCGCAAGTTCGCCTCGGTGGTGCGTCTGCGCGCTGGGGAATGGGCGGTGATGGCGGGGCTGATGTCGGAAGCCGAGGCACGGTCGGTTTCCGGGATCGCCGGGCTGGGGCGGATTCCGGTGCTGAGCGCGCTGCTCAATCAGACTTCGCGCAGCGAGGAACAGGGGCAGGTGCTGGTGGTGATCAAGCCGCACATTCTCGATGCGCCTCCGGAAGAAGGCTCGGCTCGCGCTCTCTTTACCGGCAGCGAATCGCGTTGGAACGCGGCGCCATAATCTACCTTTCCGGCGCGCATACACCGGGCGCCAGTTCTGGCCGCGAGGCGTGGAACGCGGGCCGGACCGCCATGTATGCCGCCAGGTGATCTCCCTGGCGCAGCAGCGGGGCGTCGAAATCCCGGTAGAACAGCTTGGGATTGACCGGGTTGCCATCCAGTTGCGCGGCCCATACGAACGGGATCACATCGCGGTCGCGATGCGCTTTCAAATGGAACAAATTCCATGGGCGCGGCGACGCGCGATCGGCCGAGCCCGCACCCAGCCCCTGGCGAATCAGCTTTCCTTGCGCATCGTACATCGCCTGATGGCCGGAACCCTCGGGCTGCATCGCCGAGCGCATCTCATAGGCGGCGCCGGGATGATATTGCGTATGAACCTTGCGCAGCGCGGGCCAGAGCCGCGGGCGGCAGCGATCGGGTTCGGGGTTCACACCGCCGGGCAGCAGGCTCGAATACACCGGCGGCAAATTGCCGTGCCAGGCGGAATCGGTTCGTTCCTGTTGCACCCACTGCTCGAAACGCGCGGCGGTGGCTTCAGGAACGACAATCAGCGTGAAGCGGTCGATGTTGCCCGCCTCATCGGCGACCGACAGCCGGTGTATGGCAACGTGATTGGCGGCGGGCGCGCACTCGAGCGGAAGCTGTGCCTGGGCGAGCGGGGCGCCGCCGGCCGTCCACTTCCGATTGGACAGCGGCTGAAGTAGCAGCGAATCGAGTGCGATGGATCGTGCACCTTCAGGCAATGGATGGGAGTAAGTGTAGCCCGGCGAAACCGCCGTCAATTTGCTGGAGTCGAGCAGCGTCAGCGAGTCTTCGCGTTCCGGAAGGCCGGTGGCCGAAGGCGAGCACAGGCACAGACTCCGGTACTGCCACCACGCCGTGGCGGCCAGCGCGGCGGCGACCGCCAAGAGAAGCTTATTGCGCCGGATAGCCACCGTCCGCGTAGGCGGCCACAACCTGCCGGTTCGGCGTGCGGCAGGAGGCCGGGAAGTCGAAAAAGTACAGGCACTCCGGCAATCCGTCGGTGAAGGTGACGTTGACCGATCCTCGCGCCGCGCCGCTGAACCCGGTGTAGTTATAGGCGGCGGAAATCTTCGAAGGGCGTCCCTGGGCGTCGCGCGAGACGACGTTGACGCCGCCGACGCTGCCGCTCGAATAGCGGTTCATGACCCATGTCTTGGAATGCTCTCTCACCAGGTCCTCGATGAGCCGGGCGTAATTCTGATCGCGATAGGGAACGCCCGGCAGCGGCGCGATGGCGGAAAGCCTGGGACCCGTCTCGCCCAGCCGGATGGGTTGCTTATTGGTGGCAAACCGCAGCAGGTTTTGTTCGAATCGCTTCAGGCCGGCGCTGGGGCAGCCGTTGATCTCGACCAGCGATCGTGCGTCGGCGACCAGCGCCTGCGCGTCGCCCACCATGCGCAGGGCGCCGCCAATCGGATCGCGCGATCCGGCCATCTGGGTCAGAAGCTTGCCGGCGTTGCGAAGGGCGTCGCCAGCCGCCAGACGTTCCAATTGCTTCTGCCCGTCGTACATATCAGGATCGGCATAGATCTTGGTCCAATAGGTTTCCCATTGCGAACAGCTCCGGCTGACCTCGACTCCAAAGCCGTTGCGGGTGACCATCTCTTCGATGCAGCGCCGCGCCATGATCTTGACCTTGTCCGGCGGCAGATAGGCGTCGCACTGGCTTCCATAGGACTTCAGATAATGCCCGTACAGCCCCATGAAATTCATCTCGTCGCGATCGAAGCCGATCTTGGCGAAGTCCCCGCGATAGAGACTCATCAGCGTCGCTTCGTTGGTGAGCCCTTTGGCGGAGAAGCTGCCTTCGCTCACCGGTCCTTCCAGTCGCGGGCGAGACTCGGCGTTACCGGCGGGCGGCGCGGGCCGAGCCTGCTGCTGAAGCTGCGCCTGCTGAGTGGCGGCAACGGCGGCGGCGTCCTGCTGCTGCTTGCGCATCTCGGCTTCCACCCGCAGACGAAGCTGATCTTCCTTGGCGCGGAGCGGCGTTTCATACTGCGTGTAGACGGGGGACCCGCGATCTTCACGGGCGGGAAACAAGGTTTCCATCTCGCGGCGTTTGGCCGTGATGGCGGCGCCATCGACGGGCACCGCTTGCACCTCGCGCAGCCACGAAGGAAGCGCCCCGCCGACGACGCGCGCCCGGCCTACGGCGAATTCCCGCTCTGCGGCATCCACCGCGGGCAGCCCGCGCAGGGGACGGAACCCGGCCTCGAACCTCGACTGCCACGCGGTCAATTCGAGAACGCCCGGCAGCGTGGCGGGAATGGCGCGCAGGGCCGCGAGTTCAGCCGCCAGGCTATCGCCGATCATCGACTCCACCAGGGCCGTATACCTGCCTTCGAATTGGCTGCGCGCCACCGGATCGAGCGCGCCGAGCACGGGCGCCACGCGCGCATGGCTCGAATGAAGCGTGCGGGCCGAAGCCGCGTTCTTCGGAAGTCCGTTGGCATCGGTGAGCCATCGATCGAGTATCGGCGGCGCCAGTTCGGCCTGGCGGCGGTCCAGATAAGCCGTCACCTCGGCCTTCTCGCTCGCACTCATGAGATTCTGGCGCGACAGAGCCTGCTTATCCACGCTCAACCGGTCGAAGGATTCCCGCACCGGTGCCGCCGACAACGCCGAGGCCATCGTCTGCCGGGCCCAGGCAGACTGTTCTCTCACCTGCTGCAGATAGCGAGTGATCGCCGCCGGCTCATAGGGCCCGGGCGTTCCCAGGAAGGCCTGATCAAGCACCTGCCGGTATTGCTGAAATTGCTGCGCGTACTGCTGCATGGTGCGGTTCGGTCCCCGGTTGAAGGGGCCGGGGCGCTGCGGCGAGAAGCCGAGACAACGGCCGATGACCTTCTCATGCTGCTCCAGGCGCCAACGGTTTTCGGTTTTGTCGTAAGGCATGCCGAACACCGCCGTCATTGGCTCGTCGCGGAAGATAGCCAGATCCTGCGGACCGCGCCGGTAACGATTGACGGGCGCCGCACCCTGGATCTTGCCGCTCTCAAGCCACCCGAGCAGCACTTCGCATTTGTCTTCCGTATCGCGGGCCGAGGCAAGGCTGCGCAGATCGCCGCGGCTGGCGGGTTGGGCGGGCGTTTCCGGAAGCCGCATCAACCGGCGCATACGGCCGCTCATCACAATCGCCTGGCGCGCCCCGGGACAGGCTCTCTCGAGCGCCGCGGGCAGGGCCTTTTCCAGGCTCGCCAACGCCGCCGCATTCGATGAATCGAATAAAGAGCCGGGGCCATTTACCAGAAGCACCGGCAGATTTCCGCAATTCGCGGGCGCCGCGATCGACCATGAACCATCGTTCCAAAGCTCCTGCGCGGGAAGAATGGAAATCGAACACGCCGCCAGGATAATAGCTCGCAGCATGACGCGATTTTAACAGCTACCGCAGCCGGTAACAGGCAACCGTATTCTCATTGCGCAGATAAAGACGTCCACCGGCCCAGGCCGGATAGGCGCGCACCGTGCCATCGAGCAGTTGATGTTTACTCAGCACGCGAAACGCTTTCGGATCGGCGGTACCCACGATGAGCTCCCCGTTTTCGCGCAGCACCAGCAGATGCTCGCCGGCGAGTGTCACCGAGCCCGCTCGCAAGCCGTCGATACTCCACCTCACCTTGCCCGTTCTCAGTTCGGCGCAGTGAAGTTCCTGGCCTTGTTCCTGGCGGCCGTGAAAGCCGTAGAGATAGCCGTCGCGGATGACGGAAGTCGCATAGTGATTGGAGAGAACGTCGTCGGACGACCACAATTTGCGATAGGCTCCGGCGGTCGCTTCCAGTGCGATCGCCCCGGTTCCATAGCTTGACGACAGGAAGAGAACGTCGCCCGCCACCAGCGGCGTGGCCGCATTTACCGACGCATCGGAGATCGACCGCCAGCGCATCGAGTGCCGCACTTTGCCGGAGACCGGATCGAGATCGACCAGACCGGTGCGGGTCAGAAAGAGGGCTCGCTTCATTCCGGCCAGGGTCGCCAGCACCGGCGACGAGTAACCGGCCGGATCGCCGGTGGCGGTCCATAGCACCTTGCCGTTGTTGCGATCGAAAGCCACGATGCCGGCGTCCGGTCCACCGATGTTCATGAGCACGCGCGCTTCATCCACCAGCGGCGCGCCGGCGGCGCCGAAGTATCCCTTCCGAACTTTGAACTTCGAATGTGTGTCTTCGCTCCAGATTTTCTTTCCGTCGGCCAGGTTGACACAGTGCAACTGGCCATCGGCGCCGAAGGTGTAGACGCGGCCGCCATCGACGGTGGGCGCCGAACGCGGACCTTCGTCGAAACCGAAGTCGTCACGATAGCCGGTGGGATAGGAGTACGTCCAAACCTTCGCGCCGGTTTCCGCATTCCAGGCTTCCACCAGTTCCCTGGCGTCCTGACGGTGGAAAACGATCAGCTTTCCGTCCGCCACCACGGGCGCGGCGAACCCGGCGCCGGCCGGCTTCTTCCAAAGCTGGGCGGCGGGCGCGCGGCCAGGTCCCGTGTAGACTCCATTACGCGTGGGACCGAGCAGTTGCGGCCAGTCCTGCGCGCGGGCGGCCGGCGCCCCTACAATCGAAAGCATGACGATCGCTTGGATCATCGCGGCCTTCGCCTTCGCGCAAAGCGGATTCCAACCGCTGTTCAACGGCAAAAACCTGGACGAATGGATCGTCGATACGCCCGGCCTGTGGCGCGTCGAGAACGGCGTGATCATCGGCAAGTCTCCGGGGTTGGCGTATAACGATTTTCTGCGCACCAAAAAGCAGTATCGCAATTTCATTCTGCGGGCCACGTTCCGCATGAAGGATCCCACGGGAAAGGCGAACTCCGGCATTCAATTCCGCAGCAAGCCCATGCCCGATTCGCACGAAGTCATCGGCTATCAGGCCGATATGGGGCAGCAATACTGGGGTTGCCTATACGACGAGTCGCGCCGCAAGAAGGTGCTGGTGCAGGCTTCGAAAGAGGCGCTGGCGACATTGAAGAAGGACGGGTGGAACACTTACGTCCTCACGGCCGCGGGCAACAGGATCACGCTCGAGTTGAATGGCGTGAAATCGGTGGAGTGGGTGGAAACCGAGCCCGGCATCGACGATTCGGGGTTCCTGGCGCTGCAACTGCACGGCGGACCGGCGCTTGAAATGGAGTTCAAGGATCTCCAGATCAAAGAGCTTCCGTAGCGGCCTTTTTCAAACGCTCCTCAAGCTCTTCGCGGCCGAGGGCGGTGCTGATGAAAAGCTCCTGGCGGGCTCCGTCGCTGAGGGCGATCGCTTTCCAGCCGTTCGCCGTCGGCACGGTGACGCGGACCTTCACGGGACCTCGCGCGTCGCGCACCACCTTGATAACGCCGGGCACGACGCTGCGCACTTCGGGATTATCCGCCAGGAACCGGTGCAGCATCGCCCGCACGCCATCGAGGATGCTGTGCTCGATCTTCAGGCGTCCATCCAATTTGCGCAATTTCATTTGAAGCGCCTTCGCACCAGAATATCGGCGCCGATGACGCCATTTTCGTCGCGTGTCGCCGTGACGGACCAGTTGCGGCTGACGTCCCACTGCAGGCGCACAAGCTGCTGCAGGGCGCCGGTGAGATTGGTGACGTAGGTCAGCGTGATGTCGCGGGAGATCTGCTGCTCGATGGTCAACCGCGCCTGCGGCGTGGAGTCGAGCCCGGTCAGTTGCGGATCGATCTTCACGCGGCTGACGCCGAAAAACCGGTTCAGGCGGCTCGAAACGCCGGCGCTCATCGCCTGGCCGAGCAGCGTTTGCGTGCCCGCGAAGACGCCCGTGCCCACGCTTGCCACGTTCGATTGCGGCGCCACCGTCGTCGATCCCGGCGTGCGGCCCACCGCCAGCAGCGCAACGATATCCTGCGAATGCAGCGGCGGATCGGACCGGTAGGTGATGTTGAGCTTATCCATCGGGCCCGAGACGTTCATGTTCACGGTCACCGCGCGCACGATGGTTTCCAGATCGAGATCGAGCACGGGCTGGATGCGGGCGGCATTCAGAAACGATACGGTGCCGCGCGTGATCGTATAGCGGGTGCCGAAGAAATTGATCTCGCCCTGCGTGACGGCCACGTTGCCCAGAATCACCGGCTTGATCGCGCTGCCGCGCACGCGCAGGTCGACGGTGGCGCCCAGGCCGCTGGTGAGCGAAGTTTCCAGTTGCAGGTTCGGCGCGCTGTTGACCCGCACGTCGAACTGCATGCCCTGCAGGATGGTGTTGCCGGTGGGCGTCTGCACGGGTTTGGCCGGTTCGAGCAGGGCCGCGCCGATATCGGTGCGCGCGTTGAAACCCGACCGCAGCACCGTCACCAGTCCGCCGAGCACGCTCTGGGCGGCATTGCCGGTCAGCGAAAGGTTCGCGTTCACGGTCGTGCTCGCGCCCTCCGGATACCGGATGCGAACCTTCTCCATCTGCCCGTTCAAGCGGTAGGACATCGCCTCTTCTTTCGTGGGGAAGGTGAGGAACCCGCTGAGCTTCAACTCGCCGCCGCCGGTCTGCGCGGTGAGATTCTGCAGCAGCGCCCGGTTGCGATCGAAAGTCACCACGCCGTTGGCTTTGTCGATGCCGTTTGAAAAGTCGCGATGGTAGACGCTGGCCTCCTTCACCTCCATGCGCCCGCCGAGTTGCAGGTCGTCGATGGCGCCGCGCACGGTGGCATTCAGCACCGCCGCGCCCGCCGTGCGCAGCCCCGGCGTCAGGTTCTGGAAGAACCCGAGGTTGAGACCTCCCTTGATCGCCAGATTCCACAGACCGCGCAGTCCGGTGGTCATGCCGCCCGCCACTTGCAGGTTGGTGTCCTTGCCCACCAGTTGCGCCTGCGCCACCTGCAGACCCTTGGCGTCGATATCGAAGATGACCGGCCCGTTGTTGCGCAGCGCCAATTCCTGCATCACCTGCGTCGAAATGCTCTTCGATTCGTCGCTTGGCTGCAGTTCGATCGCGGTGAAGGTGAATCGCGCGCGCAGTTGATCCGGTTTGCGCAGCGGCCCGTTCACCACCGCCGAGCCCGTCAGCTTTCCATCGAACGGAATCGGCCTGGTGTTTCCGAACACGCCGGCGATATCGCGCAGGGTGGCGAAAGAGAGAGTGCCGAAATCGAGTTGGCCCAGGCCGGGCGAGTCGCCGTTCAACTGCCATTCGCCGCCGCCCTTGAACGGAGCCCCCGCCATCTCGCCTTGCGCCTCGATCGAAATCCGCTGCGCCTTGGTGGCGGCGTTCATGCGGAAGGAACCGAGCGCGCGGTCTCCCACCAGAAGCCGCCGCACGACGACACTGCCGTCCAGGCGGTCGATGCTCATGCGGCCGGGCTGCACGTCAAGCACACCGGTGGCTTCCACATCGCCGCGGCCGTTCAATTTCGCATTCATGCCGCGCAGCGCGGCGAAAGATTCCAGCGCCTGATCCTTCGCCGTCACCTTGAACTCGAGCTTGCCCGAATCCAGGTTGCCGGGCGGGTGCCGGTAGACCGCTTCGAAGGGAATCTTTACCCCGCCGTGGCGCGCGACGCCATTGCGCAGCGCCACAGAATCGGGCCGGTAGTCCACGTCGAAATCCAGGCCTTCAAACGATTCCCCGCCGAGCTTGGCATTGGCCAGGGCCAGCCGGGCGTCGAACTCCGGATTGGCCACCGAGCCGCTCAGTTCGATGGCGCCCTGAACATCGCCGGAGAGCGGCGCCGTGCCGCGGCCGGCCTGGCGCAGCACCTCGCCGAGCGGCGCCTTCACCACTTCCAGACGGCCACCGATGGCACTGGAGTCCTGTACCTTCCAGCCGTTCATCGCCACCTTGACGCTGCCTTCCACCTGCGCGCCAAGCGCGGTGGCGCGAATGCCGGCCGCTTCCACGCCGGCCGCCGTCACGGCCACGGTTCCCTCCACGCGGTCGATGCGTTGTTTGCCGTAAACCAGGTTGGTGGCCGTGGCCCTGCCACGCACTTCCACCGCGCCAGTGGGGGAGACGACGACGCCTTCAAAGCGCGCCGCGCCGCCATCCAACTGCACCGGCATCGCCGCCGGCGGGTTGGTGGAGATCAGCGCCACGGCGGGCAGAAATTCGTTCAGATCTTCGGAATCCACGCGCACCTGAATGCGGTCGAGCAGCGAGCCGGAAAACATCATGTGACTGCGCGGCGTATCGAGCAGGGAAGGCCGCAGCACGATATCGCCGGTGCTCCGCAGGTACCGCGCATGTACCGATCCGCGCAGGGGAATCTTGCCGGGCGCGGGCTGCAATTCGATATCGGATTCGACGACAAGATCTTTGATCTCGGGCCCCACGATGCGCCCGGTGACCTTTACCGGCCCCGAAAGCAGCGACGACCAGCCGACCGGGCGCACCACGGTCTCGATGGTGCGAAGCTGTTCGAGCGAGAGGCCGCCGATCGTGCCGTTCACCGTCAGATCGCGCCAGTCGCGAATTTCGGTGGTCCCTTCGAAAGTCCCGCCAAGCGCGGTGCCCTGAATAGCGGTCACGGTGACGCCGTCTTTGTCGAGCCGCACCGACGACGAGTTCACATCGATGCCGGTCACCGCAATGGGTCCCTGGCGGACGGCCAATCCGGTGGCGCTCATATTTCCCGTTAACAGCAACTTCGCGTCGTAGGTGAACTTTCCGTTGAATTGCACCGAGCCGTCGGGGTCGATGGGCAGCTTCAAGGGTTTCACCCACTCCGCCGTCACGAACTGGCCGCGCACGTCCACATCGACCTTGGGCGCCCGGTAGTCCTTGAGCGTGCCGGTAGCCGTAATCAGCGAGCGGCCGGAGCGCGATTCGGCTTTCTCGAACACCAGGCCGTCTTTATCCATGGTGAGCTCGACGTCGCTTGAGAAGACCAGTGGCGCGATCTTCGGCCAGCGCACATGGAACGGATCGGCGGTGACGCGGCCGCGATAGCGCTTGCCTGGCGCGTCCCAGCCGAAGTTGACGCTGAGATTCTCGGCGATGAGATCGAGCGGCAGCCGTTGATTGTCGTATTCGAACAGGCCTTGGGACAGTACGAACTCGCGCGCGGCCAGCGAGACGAACAACTCAAACACGGTCCTGCCCTCGCGGCGGATCTTCGGCCCGGGAATGTTGGTGGTGCCGTCGGGATAGGTGAGAATGCGGATGCGCGGCGCGGTGACTTCGAGCAGCGCCAGATAGGCCTGGCGGCTGAACAGCGACGATACCTTGATCCGCGCGCGAATCTTCTCCACATCGGCCAGTGGAGCGCTATCCGCCGCTTCCCTGCCGCGCAGCGTGAAATCAGTAACGCTCACTTCAAGCGTCGCCGGATCGAATGAGAATCCGCCCACGCTCACCGTGCCGCCAGTGGCCTTTTCCACCTCCGTCACAATCCGCTGGCGCACGTTGTCGCGAAACCAGGCGGTGCGAATCAGGACCAGGAAACACAACAGCAGCAGGAAGGCGAATGTCGCCGCCAGGGTGAGAAACCGCACCAGGCGGCCGGCCCAAAGCTTCATTGGAAAGCTTCCTCCCGATAACGAATATCCGCCGAGGCCTGAGTCCGCTTCAGCCACTCTTCGGTCGCCTGATCGAGCTTGCGCTCCATCAGCACCTGTTCGATTTCAACGATGACGTCGTCCAGCGGAGGCAGCGGCGTGTTCGGATTCCGGCTTTGCCAGTCGGCTTTGAATTCCTTTTCGTGATAGGCGGCGAGTTCCTCCGGCGTCACCTCCACACCGGTGCGGAAGCGCACATCGGTGAAGCTATAGGCGCGCTGCTGCTGCTGCAGGAAGCGCAGAAACTCCGGCGCTTCGATCCTTTGCGCGGTGAGCGCCGCCGCATAGGCTTCGGGTGTCTTGAACCGCTCGACAATCAGCTTTTCCACCTGTACGCCGATGTCGGCCATGGCCGGTTCGGGATAGCGGGAATCGTCCATTTCCTGTAACAGCAGCAGGCGTGACACGAGTGTTTCGGCGGCACGCCGTTTGTTTGCGGGCGAGAACTCGGGCACGCGGCCATCCTGAAAGGCGGCGAGGCGGATCTGCTGCGTGACCATGCTTTCGGTGATGACGCGGCCGCTCACCGTAACGGCGATGCGATCGATGATTTCGCCTCGGACGGCGCTAGCGAGCAATAGCGGAATGACAAGGAGTGCACGCATCAGAAGGCCTGCCCCAGACTGAAATGGAATTGGAAGCGGCTGACACGCTGCAACACCGGAGTCCCCAGGTTGCCCTGATTGCCGCTGATCAGATCGTTCAACGAGCCGCGGTAGCCGACAAAGCGCGGCGAATTAGCGCCATAGGCCAGGTCGACGCGGATTGGGCCGATGGGCGTCCGGTAGCGTACGCCGAAACCCACGGCGTGCACCATATAGTCGAAATCCCTCACGTCGCGCTGACGGTAGCGGACGTTGATATCCTGCACGCGCGTGTAAGTGTTGCCGGCGTCGTGAAACAGCACGCCGCCGAGATTGTTGCCGGCAACGGGAAACCGCAGTTCGGTCTGGTTGAACAGCAGGGCGCGCCCGCCGAGCGGGAATCCGGTCAGCAAGTCGCGCGGACCCGCCTGATTTTCGGGGAAGCCGCGGTGCGAGACGGCGCCGCCGGCGAAGAATCGCTCCGGCAGCGGAATCTCGGGCTTGCCGTAGTTGTAGATCCAGCCGAACGTCGAGTTACGCGACAGCACGTAGTCGCGGCCCACGCGGTGATAGCTCGAGTTGCGCGCCAGAAGCCGGCCGAACGAGGGATCGGAGAGAAAGGCGCGGTTGGCGACCGCGAGGTCGGCCGAGCTATAGATGCCGCGCGTGGCGTCGAGCGGATCGTCGCGGCGGTCGTCCACCACGGTGGCCGAGATCAGGCCGACGCGCACCGGCTGCGAGAACAGCGGAATGAGGCCGGGCTCGATCTTCACGTCGCTGGTGGCCACGCGGCGGTAGACCACGCGGTACTGCGCGCTGGTGGCTCGCGAGAGCCGCTGGCCGATCTGCAGCGCGCCCTCGATGCGCTTGGAGCTGAACGTGCGCACGTTGCGGGAATCGTCCCAGAGAGCGGTGAGGGTGAGGTTCAAGTCGTCGCGGCCTTGAAACTGGGGCGCCAGGTAGGTGAGCAAGCCTCGCTTCTGATAGGTGGAAAAACGCGCCTGCGCTCCCATGGTGTGGCCCACGCCGAACATG
Organism: uncultured Acidobacteriota bacterium; assembly: GCA_902826685.1. Taxonomy (GTDB): domain Bacteria; phylum Acidobacteriota; class Terriglobia; order Bryobacterales; family Bryobacteraceae; genus CADEFT01. The sequence continues at coordinate 27,120 of CADEFT010000013.1, read as the reverse complement.
TTCAACCGGCTGACACCGAGAGACAGACGCGGCGTGAAAGCGGCCCCGCCGGCCGGAGCGCTCAGGCTGGTGGCGCTGCCGCCGAAGCGGCCGAACTCGGCGCCCACGCCGCCGTTGACGCTCCAGCGGCTGGCTTCCTCCATCTGAAACAGCATGCGCTTTTCGCGCGTTCCGCCGCTTGCGTTCTCGGTGGCCATATCGACTTTCGCGAAAATACCGAGATCGTACAGCCGGCGCTGGCTAAAGACCATCGAGCTCAATGAAATCGGCGATCCCGGCGCCAGGCTGATGCGGTTCAACACCAGGCTCTGGCGGGTGGTATCGAGTCCATTGATGCCGATGTCCTTGACGAACAGGCGCCGGCCTTCGCTGACGGCGTATTTCAGATTCATCAGGCGCGGCCGGTCCGACGGACTGGAAGTGATTTCCATCGAGGCGTCGGGATAGCCGTTGTCGTAGTAGTAGTTCAGAATGTTGTCGCGATCGGTGGCCACGTTGAAGGCGCTGTAGGGCTGCCCTTCGGTGGAGGTCAAAGTCGACTGGATGTATTCGTAAAGCCGCAGGTCCACGCCCGAGACTTCCAGATCGTCGACAAACCACTGCTCGCCCTCTTTGATCTCGAGAAAGGCCGCGATCTCGCGATCCTTGCCTTTGTAATTCTTCTCCACCCTGGTAACGACTTCCACGTCCCGGAAGCCGTTGGAGCGGTAGAGCTCTTCGATCGCGCCGCGATCGCGCCCCAGCAGCTCTTCCGAGAACCGGCCCGCGCGGTTGGTGAACCGGCCCGCCGAGAGTATGCCCATGCGTTCGCGAATCGTCAACAGGTCGAAATATTTGTTGCCGGTCACCTCCACGTAGACCAGCTTGTAGTGATCTCCGCGCGCCACCTGGTATTCGATCAACTGCTGTTCGGGCGAAACGTCCTTGCGGTCGAAGGTCACCTTCGCATCGAAGTAGCCCTTCGATTGAAAGTGCTGGGTCACTTTGCGCGAGCCTTCCATCAGCAGGTCCTGATCGACGGACTGCTCCTGGTAGACCGGAACCAGTTCCTTCAGCCGGCCCTGCGAGACCTTGGCGCCGGTGGTGCGCACCTGCACCTTGGGACCGGCTTCAATCTTGAGGCGCGGCTGCGCGAGCCTCTCTTCGCGGTCGAAGGCCACCTCCTGCAAATCCACTTTTGCCAGCAGGAAATCGCGTTTCAGATAACCGCGCCGCATCCGGTCGATGCCGCGCTGCAGGCGCGTTTCGGTGTAGCGCCTCCAGCCAAGCAAGCCCCACCAGCGCGGCCAGCCGCTGTCGCGCAACAGCCTCCATTCGCTGCGTTTGGGGTTGCCGGTGATGACGGGACGGGCGAAGTAGGCGCGCGGCCCCGGATTGATGAGGAACTGAATATGCAGTTCGTCGTATTCGGGATAGCGCTCGACAAGCGGCTGAATCCGCGGCGTATGGTAGCCGTTGTTGCCGAGGACGTCCCGGATTCCCTTGACCGCCTCCACCATCTGCTCTTCGCTGTATTTCTCGCCCAAGCCGAGTTTGGCCGCGCTCAGCAGTTGTTCGCGGTTGGGCGGTTCCGCGACGCCTTCGACGGAGATGCGCGACATGAACCAGTTCTGCAAGGTCTCAAAGGTGAGGACAACTTCGCCGGAGCCGTTGAGCGCCGCATCCACGCGAATCTCGTCATAGCGGCCGGTCGCATACATGCGTTGAATCGCCTGCCGGACCGCGGCGAGCGAAAGGGGCTGGCCGGCGGCGATGCCAGCCAGACGGTTGAGCTCCGTTTCGGGCACCGGCTGATAGGCGGGACTGAAGCGGATTTCGGCCACCGGTTTGCCTTCGTAATCCTGTGGCGAGGCGGTCAGCGCGTGTGAAAATGCCGCCAGGAGGATGCCGATGGTGGAGATGCAACGCACACCGCGCGAGGCCACTTCTCTAGTATGATAGCGTGCGCCTGCTCGCCCTCACTCACCGCAACTCTTCCGGGCGATAGCGTGTTCTAATAGGAACAATTGGGGTCGGTCTTTTTCGATCGTGGTGCAAATTCTTCTTTATCTGGTTCTCGCGGGCACGAGGGCTTTTTCGCAGACGCCTTCCCCGGGGCCGTTCGCCGATGCCATCGCCAAGGCGTCGCCGGAAGGCTATGTCGGCAACTCGGTCTGCCGCGCCTGTCACCCGAACATCTACCAGAATTTTTTCCGCAATCCTCACCAGAAAAGCATTCTAAGCGGTAAGGAGCCGCCGGAAAAAACAGGCTGTGAAGGCTGCCACGGGCCCGGCCGGAAGCACCTGGAAGCAAGCGGCGGCAAGACCACCATTCCCTTTGCGTTCTCGCTGATGAAGCCGGCCGAAGCGTTGGACCGCTGCCTTACCTGCCACGGGAAAGACTTCACCCGCGCCGATATCCGCCGCTCTTCGCACTCGCAGTCCGATGTCGCTTGCAATAACTGCCACTCGATACATAACTCGCCTGTGCCGAAATCGCTTCTCGCCAGGCAACAAACGGCGCTCTGTTATCAATGCCATCCCGGAGTAAGGGCGCAGTTCTCCATGCCTTCCCGCCATCGCGTGAACGAAGGGTTCATGAACTGCACCGATTGCCATAATCCGCATGGAACCCCGGCCCCCACCTGGCGCGCCGGCTTGCGCCCGCGGATGGTGACGCAGGCGTTGGCCAACGAAGAGCCTTGCCTCAAGTGCCATACCGACAAGCGCGGCCCGTTTGCGTTCGAACATGCGGCGGTGCGCGTGGATGGCTGCGAGACCTGCCATTTCCCGCACGGGTCGCCCAATCCGAAGCTGTTCCGCCGCGCGACCACGTTCGCCCTGTGCCTGGAATGCCACAACGGCGCGGGTAATTTCGGACGCAACGGCGACGGCGTCACCGTTCAGGCGCCCTTCCACGACTTGCGCAGTCCGCGTTTTCAGAACTGCACCACGTGCCACTTCCGTATCCACGGTTCGAACGCCGATAGCCGGTTCCTGAGGTAGCCATGCGCAACCTGATATTCAGCTTCGCCATGCTCGCCTGCGGCCTCAAGGCACAACCAACGGTAGCGCCCACGCCCGAGCCTGTCGGGCCGCCGCGCGGCGAAAACGCCGGCACATACAACGTTCTGAATTCGTTCGAACTCGGCTATCGCTTTCGCGCCGTGGGCGGCGATTTGGGCAAATACCGCAGCGACGTGAATTTCGGCAACGGCATCAAGCTTCTGGGGAGCCGCCTGCAGATGAATTCGCGCGACGGGCGCGGCCGCTTCTTCGATGAATTGACGCTCACCACACAGGGCATCGGCGGCGATCCCTATCAATCGTCGATTCTGCGCCTGGAAAAGAACAAGCTCTACCGCTACGACATGTCGTGGCGGCTGGCCGAATATTTCAACCCCGGGCTGCGCGTCAGCGAAGGGCTGCACGCCCTGAACACCAGCCGGCGTTTTCAGGACCACGACTTCACCTTGTTTCCCCAGTCCGCGTTCAAGCTGTTTGCGGGCTACACCCGCAACTCGCAGGACGGCCCGGGCCTGAGTACGATTCAGATTTTCGATTCGCGCGGCGATGAGTTTCCGCTGTTCACCGAAATTCGGCGCCAGCGCAACGAATACCGGCTGGGCGGCGAGGCCACGCTCGCGGGCTTCACTTTGAACGTCCTGAAAGGCTGGGACAACTGGAAAGACGATTCTTTGCTGAACGTCAATCAGAGGCTGGCCGGCGCGAGCACGACCGACAACACCACATTGTCTACCTTCCGCCGCAACGAGCCGTACCATGGCAACAGCCCCTACTGGCGGCTGTTCCTGAACCGCAACAGCCGCCGCTTCGGGATGAACGCCCGGTATTCGAACGTTTCCGGTCGCCGCGATTTCGTGGTGGACGAACTCACGCTCGGGACCGACCGGCTGGCGGCGGCACGCAACCGCCAGATTCTGGTGCTGGGCAACGGCAGCCGCCCCGTTTCCACGGCGAATCTCAATCTCGCCTTTCATCCTACCGCCAGGCTCACCGTGACCAATCACACCGGCTTTCACCATACGCGGATGAACGGCGACTCGGCCTATACCGAAATCGACAACAACACGACGGCCGGCGAGACCGTCAACTTTTCCTTTCTCGGCATCCGCACGATCGAAACGCTGTCCGACGTGTCCTACGCGGTTTCGAAGACCGCCGGTCTTTATGGCGGTTATCACTATTCGACGCGGCGGATCCGCTCCCGCCAGGGGCAGAGCTTCGATGGGTTCGCCGAATCGCAGGCGTTTGAGCAGGACAACCGGGTGCACTCCGGGCTGGCCGGCCTGCGGCTGCGTCCGATGAAGGCGCTCACGATCCAACTGGACGGCGAACTGGGCCGCGCCAACCGGCCCTTTTTCCCCATCAGCGAAAAAAACTATCACGCGCTCAACGCAAGGGCCCGCTACCGGTCGCGAGTCTTCTCGGCTTCGGCGCAGGCCCGGACGTTCTACAACACCAACTCCACGACACTGTTTTCCCACAGCTCCTTCACGCGCCAATATTCGTTCGATGGGAGCTACACGCCGAGGGGTTGGCTGAGCGTCGATGCCGGATACACCAAGATTCACCTGGACACCAACACCGGCATCGCCTATTTCGCCGCCAGCCAGTTGCATGAGGGCAACCGGTCGATCTACATCAGCAACCTGCATACGGGCTATTTCGGAGCCCGGCTGGTGCTTGGCAAGCGCGCCGATCTCTACCTGGGCTATTCAATCGTGCGGGACCTGGGCGACGGGCGCTCCGCTTCCTCGGTGATCCCTCTCTATTCCCAGACGACGGTGGCCGACGCGAGCCCCGTTTTCCTGGCCGCCCAGACGTTCCCGCTCTCCTACCAGGCGCCGCTGGCCCGCTTATCGATCCGGCTCCATGAGAAACTTAGATGGAACGTAGGGTATCAACACTACTCCTATCACGAGGATTTTGCACAGGTCTTCTACCAGAATTACCGGGCTCACACAGGGTATGTCAGTCTGTTATGGTCGTTCTAGAATCGACTGGCTTGGCTCACTCGATTGCTAGACAATGATTCAGCCGACGACGTTCAACATTACGACTCTGGTGCTGCTGAGCCTCACGGTATGGGTGATCGTCACCCGCTACCGCACCAAGCTTGACAGCAACTGGCCTTTGTTTTACTACGTGGCGCTGGCGGGATATACGGGCAAGTTCGACGGAACCATGAATCCGGTGCCGGTAATCGCGGCGACGGCGATGGCGCTGTTGCTGCGCTTCGAATTCCTCGGCGGATGGGTGATGAAGGCTATCCAGTACGTGGAAACGGCGGCGCTGGTCTATGTGCTTTGGCGCTGCCTTCAGTTGGTGCTGGGAGTCTGAAGCTCCGGTTCGGGCGCGGCGGGCGGCGGCAACAGATGTTCGAGTGCCGCCTGCAGGTCGGAAAGGGCGATGGGCTTGCTCACGTAGTCGTCCATTCCCGCCGCCAGGCACTTCTCGCGATCGCCGGCCAGGGCGTTGGCGGTGATGGCGCAGATCGGCGTGCGCGATCCGGCGCCTTCCCGCCTGCGGATCTCGGCCGTGGTTTCGTAGCCATCCATTTCGGGCATGTGGCAATCCATCAGGATGAGGTCGTAGGCCACCCGTTCGAGGGCGGACAAAGCCTGTTGACCGCTATCGGCCACGTCGGCCTTTAATCCGAGCTTCTGCAACAGGCTGAGCGCCACCCGCTGATTGATGGAGTTGTCTTCCACCAGCAGAATTTTGGGTTGGCTGCCGGCGGCCTTCCAGCGGCTGGACTGGCTGATGGTGTGGCGCGTCACCAGCGGCGTCGGCCCGACGGTCTGGCTCGCCCGCTGTTTCAGTTCGAGCACCTCCATCATGGTGCCGTGCAGCACGTTCGAACGCAGCGGCTTGTTGAGGTAGCCCGCGTAGCCCAACTGATGCAGCCGGTCGGCATCGCCGCGCAGCGGCACCGAGGTGATGGCTACCAGTTGCAGGTCTTTCAAGCCCAGGTCGTACTTGATATTTCCGGCGATTTCCATGGCCGCCACGCCCGGCATGTCGAGATCGATCAGCCCGACGCGGAGAACGCTCCTGTCGATCACGCTATCCCGCAAAGCCGTGGTCAATTCCTCCGCCGACGAGGCGTGAATGAACGGGCACTGCCACGTTTCGAGCATCTTTCGCACCGGATCGGTGACCACGGCCTTGGGGGCCAGTAAAATAACACCGGCGCCCGCCAGACTCTTCTCCGGGGCGGTCTTGCGGACAGGCTGCGGCTCGGCCGCCAGGTTTTGCGCCGGAGCCTTGCCCAGCATGATGGTGAAGTAGAACGTGCTGCCCTGCCCCTGAACGCTGCGGGCGCCGATTTCCCCGTTCATCATCTCGACAAGCTGTTTGCTGATCGCCAGGCCCAGACCGGCGCCCTGCTTGCGCGCATTGGCCATTTCCGCCTGCACGAAGCCGTCGAACAGCCGCGCGTGCTGCTCTTCGGAGAAGCCGATGCCGGTATCCTGCACCAGGAAACCCACCGTGATCGAATCCTCGCCTTCGCCGACTTTCTCGGTACGGATGCCGATGCGGCCGCGGTCGGTGAACTTGATGGCGTTGTCGATCAGGTTGTTCAGAATCTGGCGCAGACGAGTGGGGTCGCCCATCAGGTAGTTGGGAACGTCGGGCGACATGGTGCAGACGAATTCCACGCCCTTCGACCGCGCCCGGCCCGCGCACATCGCCGTCACTTCCTCCACCGTCAGCGCCAGATCGAACGGAATCTTTTCGAGCTTCATGCGGCCGGCCTCGATCTTGGACACATCCAGCATGTCGTTGATCAGAGTCAGCAGCGCACCGGCGGAATGCTTGACCGAAGTCGTATATTCCCGCTGCTCCTCGCTGAGCTCGGTGGCGAGCAGAAACTCCATCATGCCCAGAATGCCGTTCATCGGAGTGCGGATGGCGTGGCTCATATTGGCGAGGAACCGGCTCTTGAGTTCGGTGGCCTCGCGCGCGTGCTCAAGCGCGGTCTCCAGTTCGTCGTTCTGCAGGCGAAGCTCTTCGGCGGCCTTGGCCAGCTTGGCCTCGGCCTGCTTGAGGTCGGTTACTTTGCGAAACACCGCCACCGTTTCGGCGTTCTGGCCGGGTGACAGTCTTGCCTCGAAGGTATCGGCGCCGTCCGGCCGTTCAATCTCGAATTCGCAGGTGACGGTTTCCTGAATCGTGCGCATGCGGCTCATGGCCTGCACCAGGCGCAATCCGTCTTCGGCCGGCAGCGCTCCCTGCACCGGTTTGCCCGCCAGGTCGCCGGCCCGCGCGAAGAAATCGCCGCCGCCGCCGTGGCCTTCGATCACCAGTCCGTCGGCATCGAGCCGCAGCACCATATCCGGCATGCGGTCGAGAGCGGCTCTCAGTTCTCCGGCGGCCTTCACTCCGGCCGAAGGGGCTCCGGTCATCTCCGCCGACGCCGAAAGCAGCCCGGTGACTTCGCCGTCGGCGCTGGCCAGCACGCGCTCATGAACCTCGAGATGCAGCACCTCGTTGTCGGCGCGCACCGCCTTGCGGCGCACCGGTCCCGGCGGCACGCGCGCCGAGCGCAACCGGCGCTCCACCTGCGTACGCACGAGATCCTTCTGATCTTCGGGATAGAGATCCCAAACGGGTTTGCCCAGAATCTGCGAAGCGTCGAGCCCGCGCATCTCGCAGTCCTTGCGGTTCACGCGTACCACGGTGCCGTGCAGGTCGATCTCCTGATAGGCGATCGGCGCATCCTGAAAGAGCAGTTGAGACGACAGTTCATTTCCGGCGCCGGGCTTTCGCGCACCCGCCGGACCGCCACCTTGCAGCGATTTCAGACGCCACGCCAGGTAGAGAACAGCCGCCAGCAATCCAAACGTGATTCCCAATAGCGCAATCATGAAGACGATACCGCCTTCCCGTGTATCGGCGTCATCAGGCTATTCCTTTAGAAGGACACTACGACAGGTAATAGCCGCCGCCGATTGAGTAGCATAATGTGAGAATGCGCAATTGGACCGCGGGCCGGCGTCAGGCAATCCGCGCCATGGCCGGCTTTGTGGCCGGTTCGCCACTGTTTGGCTGGCAGCAGGATCCGTTCCGCGATCACAGCCGCGTTCCGAAGCTCGAAGAATTACTGACGGGCCTCGACTTTGAGCCTGTGGCTTACGCCAAGCTTCCGCGCTGGGCCTACGATTACACCGCCTATGGCGAAGGCAGCGAGTTCACGCTGCGCCGCAACCGCCAGGCCTTCGACTGGGTGCGGCTGGTGCCCGGCGCCGCCGGTTCCGGACAGGAGCCGCAAACCGCGACAACGATCCTGGGAACGCCGGCCGCCTTCCCCATCCTGGTGTCGCCCACCGCGGCCCACATGCAACTTCATCCCGATGGAGAGCCGGCCACCTACCAGGGCGCCACCGCCGCGTCGCAAACGCCGATGATCGTGAGCAACGTGGCGAGCGTCCCGTTTGAGAAGATCGCACCGGCCGCCAAGGGACCGCTGTGGTTCCAGCTTTACCCGCGCCAGGATGTCGAGTCCAATCGCGAGTTGCTCGACCGCGTGCAGGCCGCCGGAGCGAGAGCCGTCGTGGTGACCGTCGATCAGCAGGCGTCGGTTTATGAGCGCGCGCTGCATGACCGGAATCTCGAAGCCGCCTCCTTGCGCCGTCTCACCGGAGGCACGCGCGGCGCGCCGCGCAATCCGTATCGCGTCCCCGAGGGCCGCCTCTGGTATGAATGGAAACTGTTCGATCAGCTCCGCCCGATGATCAAGGTGCCGATGGTGGCCAAGGGCATCCTGACGCCGGAAGACGCGCTGCTTTGCCTCGAACATGGAGTCGACGCCATCTACGTTTCCAATCACGGCGGCCGTTCGCTCGACTACGGCCCGTCGTCGCTCGAGGTGCTGCCGGAGATCGTCGACGCCGTGCGGGGCCGCGTACCGGTGCTGTTTGACAGCGGCGTGCGGCGCGGCAGCGACGTGTTGAAAGCTCTGGCACTCGGCGCCAGCGCGGTTTGTCTCGGCCGCATCCCGCGCTGGGGCCTGGCCGCCTACGGCGTGCCCGGAGTGCAAAAAATCCTCGAGATCGTGCAGACCGAGTTCAAGCAGGCGATGGCGGCCACCGGCCGCTCGACGCTCGCCTCAATCGACCGCAGCCTGGTGAGGACCGATTTTCCGTGAGACGCCGCGAAGCTCTTTTCCTGGCGGCCGCCGGGCCCACCATCGCCCGCTCGCAACAACTGGCGGGAGAACCGCCCGGCCGGATTCCACCCGCCGCCGAGATCATCAACGCCTCCGAAATGGAAGCGATCGCCCGCCGCCGGCTGGATAGCGCGGCGTACACCGCCATCGCCGATACGGGTGCCGATCGCGCGGCGTTCGATCGCATCACCTTGCGGCCCAGGCTGATGGTGAGCGCCACCAATCTCGACCTCGGCGCGAACCTGTTCGGCCAGCCGCTGTTCGCCCCCATCCTCGCCGGACCCGCGGGCGGCCAGAATCGCTTTCATCCCGAGGGGGAACTGGCCATGGCGCGCGGCGCGTCCAAGGCCAAGGCCGTCCTCATCGTGAGCGAGCGATCGAGCGTGCCGCTTGAAAAGATCGCGGCCGAATCACCCGGCTTCTGGTATCAGGTCTTCCCGGAGGCCGGCACCACGCGAGCGAAGATCGATCTGGCGGTGAAGGCCGGCTGCAAAGCCGTTTGCCTCACGGCCGGCGCCGGCGGCACTCTCCATTGGGCCGCCATTGAAGGCATGCGGAAGGACCTGGCCGTCCCGCTGCTGCTGAAGGGAGTCATGAGCCCGGACGACGCCCGCGCCGCCGCCGACCATGGCTTGCAGGGCATCGTCGTATCGAGCTATAGAGGCGTACCGGTCCCGGGCATGGCTTCCCCGATCGAGACGCTACCGGCGATTGCCGAAGCCGCGGGCAGCCGGCTTGCGGTCCTGATCGACGGAGGATTCCGGCGCGGCAGCGATGTCCTCAAGGCGATCGCGCTGGGAGCCCGCGCGGTAATCGTCACGCGCCCGGCTCTATGGGGCCTGGCCGCCTATGGAGCGGCGGGCGTGCAGCAGGTGCTGGAGCTGCTGCAGTCGGAACTGGCGCGCGACATGGCCATGTGCGGGAAGCCGAACCTGGCGGCCATCGACAGGGCGACGGTGCGCCTCCACCGGCGTTAATCAGTCGCCGGCCGCGCCGGCTTCGGCCGGAACGCCACGCCGCCGGCTGACGGCCTGCCGCAATTCCTCGACGAACGAATAGCCCACCGGCACCACCACCAGCGTCAGCAGCAGGCACAACGTTTGACCGCCGATGATGGTGATGGCGATCGCGCTGCGCTGCGAGGCGCCCGCGCCCATGCCGACGGCCGTGGGCATCAGACCCGCCACAATCGAAAACGTCGTCATCAGGATCGGCCGCAGCCGCACGCGATTGGCTTCAAGAATCGCTTCCCGCAGCGGACGCCCCTCGCCGAGCAGCTTGTTCATATAGTCGATCTGCAGAATCCCGTTCTTCTTCACGATCCCAAGCAGCAGCAGCACACCCAGCGCGCTGAACAGGTTCAACGACCGGCCCGTGCCGATCAGCGAAATGAGCGCGAAGGGAATCGACAGCGGCAGCGTGGTGAGAATGATGAACGGATGGATCAGGCTTTCAAACTGCGCCGCCAGAACCATGTACATGAAGATCGAAGCGAGGCCGATGGCCATCAGCATGTTGGCCGTCGTTTCCTCCAGCACCTGCACCTGGCCGGAAAATTTCGCCTGGTAGCCCGCAGGCAGGCCGGCGCGATCAATCGCCTCGCGCGTGCGCGCCGCCGCTTCCCCGAGCGAATAGCCCGGCGCGACGTTGGCGTAGATGCCGACGGAAAACTGCCGGTCCTGGCGGTCGATGCGGCTCGGGCCCAGGCCGCGGTCGAGCTTGGCCACCGAATCGAGCCGGATCAGGCCCTGCTTGGCGGAAGGAATCAGCAACCGGCTGAGCACGGCCGGATCGTCGCGCTGCCCGGGCGACAGCCGCATGGTGACCATGTACTGTTCGGACTCTTCTTTAAACGTCGAGATCTGATCCTCGCCCGACATCAGCAGCCGCACGGCGCTGGCGATATCGGCGATCCGCACACCAAGGTCCGACGCCACCTGCCGGTCGACCACCACCTGCAGTTCGGGGTTGTTCAAACTCAGGTTCACGCGCAGGTCCGTCACCGACGGTTCCTTGATCATTTCCAGGTTGACCTGCTTGGCGATGGCGACCAGCTTGTTGATATCCGGGCCCAGCAGCATGGCGCGAATCGGCGCGAACGTATCCCGTCCACCCAGCACGTTGGGGAATGAGATGCGGGGGCGCGCCCAGGTCCAGGGTTGAATGGCGCTCCTCACCCGCTGGGCCATCTCTTCGATACCGGCGCGCTCTTCCTGCGGATGCAGCAGCACGGTCATTTGCGCCATCGTGACGCGGTCCATGAAGGTGGAAGTCGACGGCACCACCGCCTTGATTCCGTCCACTTTTTCGATGGCCTTGGCCATGGCCAGCGCGGTGCGGTCGGTGAGCTCAAGCGAGGAGCCTTCGGGCAGTTCCATCCAGATCTGCAACTCGCTTTGATCCTCCTGCGGCATCCAGTCGCGGCCGATGATGCGGTTCAGATAGAACGTGGAGGCGAACGTCGCCAGGCACACCAGCACCACCGCCCAGCGGTGATCGAGCGACCAGCCGAGCAGCTTCCCGTACCAGCGCTCAAACCATTTCTCCTTGTGGGCATGGCCCCCTCCGCCGCCCTTGCCGGTGCGCTTGAGAAGGCGCGCGCTCAGCGTTGGCGTCAGCGTGAACGCCACCAGCATCGACATCAGAATCGATGCCGACATGGTCCAGCCGAACTGGCTCAAGTACTTCTTGGCGTAGCCTTCCATGAAGGCCACCGGCACGAACACGATGACCAGCGACAGCGTGGTGGCCAGCACGGCGAGCGAGATTTCCTTGGTCGCCACCACGGCGGCTTCGATCGCCGGCATCGTATCTTCCTCGATGTAGCGGAAGATATTTTCGAGCACGATGATCGCGTCGTCGATCACGATCCCCACCGCCAGCGTCAGCCCCAGCAAGGTCATCGAATTCAACGTGAATCCCATCCACTTGAGCAAAGTGAAGGTGGCCAGAATCGAAGTGGGAATGGCGATCGAGCTGATCAGCACCGTGCGCCAGTCGCGGATGAAGACGAACACGATCAACGAGGCCAGGATCGAACCGAGAATCAGGTGTTCCTGCAGCGCATGAATCGAATTGCGGATGTAGGTGGCCTGTTCCTTGACGATGTTGATCTCGATTCCCGAAGGCAGCCGCGATTCGAGCGCCTTCAGCCGCGCCATGATATCGTCCACCACCTTCACGGTATTCATGCCGATCTGGCGGCGGATTTCCATCATCACCGCCGGTTTGCCGTGGTAGTAGGCGAAGGTGCGGCGCTCGGCCATGCCGTCTTCGGTGTGCCCGATATCGCGTACGCGCACCGGCGCCCCCTCGACGTTCTTGATGATGATGTCGTCGAACTGGCTCACTTGCTCCACGCGGCCCATGGTGCGCACGCCCACTTCGTTCGGGCCGCGCACCATGCGCCCGCCGGGCGTTTCCACGTTCTCGGTGCGGATGGCCCGTTCCACTTCCTGCGCGCTCAGGTTGTAGGCGTTCAGCTTGTCGATATCCAGAAAGACGTTGATCTGGCGGTTGCGGCCGCCGAAAACGTCCACGCCGCCCACACCGTCCACGGTCTCAAGCGCGCGGCGGATCTGTTTGTCGGCGATCTCGGTCAACTCGCGTTGCGAGCGCTGGCCGTTGATGGCCAGCGTGATGATGGGCTCGGTCTCCGGGTCCGCCTTGATCACGGAAATGGGAAGGATGGTGGGCGGCAGCTTGCGCATGGCCGCGCTCACCTTTTCCCGCACGTCCTCCACCGCCTCGCCGATGTCTTTTTCGAGGACGAAGGTCACCATCAGGCGCGCGCTGCCTTCCATGATGAATCCGCGCAGCTCGCTGATGCCGCTGATGGCGGAGATCGATTCCTCGAGCGGAATGGCCACCTGCGTCGACATCTCCTCGGGACTGCCGCCGGGCATCCGCGCCTGCACGTAAACCGTCGCCGGATCGGTGCGGGGAAACAGATCGAGTCCCAGATCGCCGTAACTGAACACGCCCAGCGTGACCAGGAAGAAGATCAGCATGAACGCGAATACCGGCCGGCGCACGCAAATTTCAGACAATCCCATGGTGACGAAGTCTCCGGAGGGTACCATTATATCTGCGCCATCATGAGCAAACTCGCACTGCTGTTTCCCGGTCAGGGATCCCAGTTTCCCGGCATGGGCAAGACCATCGCCGAGGCGTTTTCCTCCGCCCGCCGGACATTCGAAGAGGCCGATGAGGCCCTGGGATTTTCGTTATCCACACTGTGTTTCAACGGGCCCGAGGAGGATCTGAAGCGGACCGAAAACACGCAGCCGGCGATTCTGACGGCTTCGGTAGCCGCCTGGCGCGCGCTCGCGGAAAAGGGAATCCGCGCCGATTTCGTGGCCGGCCATAGCCTGGGCGAGTATTCGGCGCTGGTGGCCGCGGGCGCCATCGAATTCGCCGCCGCCGTGCGGCTGGTCCGCCAGCGCGGCCGCTACATGCAGGAGGCCGTACCGGAAGGCGTGGGCGCCATGGCCGCCCTGCTGCGGCTGCCCGAAGGCAAGCTCGATGTCATCCTGGCCGAGGCGGCGCAGGGCGAAATCGTGACGGCGGCCAATTTCAACTCGCCCGATCAGACGGTGATCGCGGGACATGCCGGGGCCGTGGCGCGCGCCATGGAACTGGCCAAGGCCGCCGGTGCCAAGCGTGCGATTGCGCTACCGGTGAGCGCGCCCTTTCACTGTCCCCTGATGAAACCTGCTCAGGCCCGTCTGACGCCGGATCTGGAGGCGGCAGTCTTCCACGACCTGGAAGTGCCGCTGGTGAACAACGTGGCGGCGCGTCTGGTGACCAGGGCGGCCGAAGCGCGGCAGGGACTGATCGATCAGGTGCCGGGCGCGGTTCGCTGGGTCGAATCCGTACGCCTGCTCGCCGCCAGCGGTGTCACGCGCGCCTTGGAAGTGGGCCCGGGCGCCGTGCTTTCCGGCCTGGTGCGTAACATCGATAGCTCGATCGAGTGCAAGCGTGCCGGCGAGGCTTCCGAGATCGGCGCCGCCGGTTGATCCGCGGGCCCTCCCCGCGTGTTACCTTTATACATTCCTGCCTCGTCGCCAGGCGACCAACAATACACAGAGGTTCATTCCGCCGTGGCCAACAATCACGTTCTGACTATTGAAGAAATCGCCGCGCTTGCCAGCGAAGGAGGAAAGCCCGCCGAAACGCTGATGAACGTGGTGGCGCTGATCGCAAGCCGCTTTCGCACCGACGTTTGCTCGGCCTACCTGCTCGAGCCCGACCGCGCCAACCTCATCCTGGCGGCCACGCTCGGCCTGCGCCCCCAGGCTGTCGGCACCTTGCGCATGGGGCTCAACGAAGGCCTCGCCGGGCTGGTGGCGGAGCAGGTCCGCCCGGTCGCGGTCGAACGCGTGCAGCAGCATCCGCGCTTCAAATATTTCAAGGAGGCCGGGGAAGAGGAATATCATTCCTTCCTCGGCGTGCCGCTGGTCGACGGCGGCATCCTGCAAGGTGTGCTGATCGTCCAGACCAAGGCGCCGCGCGTATTCCAGGAAGATGAGATTCAGATGCTGGGCGCGGCGGCGGCGGAAGTGGCGCCGGTGGTCAGTGAAGCCCGCACCCTCGACCGCTTCATCGCCCCGGTGGCCGAGAAACTCTGGTCGCTCGCCCGCAACCTCTGGTGGAGCTGGGATTACGACACCAACAGCCTGTTCCGCGATCTGGATCCGGTGCGCTGGCGCGAACTGAACCATAATCCGGTGTCGCTTCTGGCCGAAATGCCGCTGGCGAAGCTGGAACGCCGCGCCGACGAACTGGTGCTGCACAGCCGCATCAATTACGCCTTCCGCCGCCAGCAGGAATATCTCTCTTCCACCAGCACCTGGGGGGCCGTGCATACCGGCGTTCTGCGCCCCCGTCCGGTGGCTTACTTCTCCGCCGAGTTCGGCATTCACGAATCCCTGCCGGTCTATTCCGGCGGCCTGGGCGTGCTGGCGGGCGATCACATCAAGAGCGCCTCCGACCTGGACATCCCGCTGATCGGCATCGGACTTTTTTACGGACAGGGCTACTTCCGGCAGCGGCTCAACGCGCATTCCTGGCAGCAGGAAGAGTACGCGCCCACCGATGTGAATCATCTGCCGATGACGCTCGCCATCGGCGCCAACGGACAGCCGGTGACGGTGCGCATCGACACACGGTCCGGGACGATCCATGCCAAGGTGTGGCGCACCAAAGTGGGCCGCTGCGATCTGCTGCTGCTCGATTCCGACGTGGATGGAAATTCGCCCGAAGACCGGCAGCTCACGTCGCGGCTTTACGGCGGCGATCATCGCGTGCGCATCCGCCAGGAACTGATTCTGGGCATCGGAGGCGTGCGCGCCCTCAAGGCCATGGGCATCACGCCGGGCGTGCTGCACCTGAACGAAGGCCACAGCGGCTTTGCGGTCCTCGAAGCCATTCGCAGCCGCATGGAGGAGGAAGGCATCGGCTTTGGGCAGGCGGTGCCGCGCGTGGCGCGCGAGGTCGTGTTCACCACCCACACGCCCGTACCCGCCGGGCATGACCGCTTCGACGCCGGTTTGATCGAAGACCATCTGGGACCCATCCGCGAGCAGATGGGCCTGTCGCATGAAAGCCTGATGGGCCTGGGGCGTGAGAACACCAGCAATCCTTACGAGCAGTTCTGCATGACCGTGCTCGGACTCCGGCTTTCACGCCGCGCCAACGCCGTTTCGTCTTTGCATGGCGAAGTCTCGCGCGCCATGTGGACCGGGCTTTACCCCGGCAAGCCCGAGGATGAAGTGCCGATCGGGCATATCACCAATGGCGTCCACATGCCTTCGTGGCTCGCGCCGCAGATGTTCCGCCTCTATGAACGCCACCTCGGCACCGGCTGGAATCAGCGCTCGGCCGAAGCGCGCGCCTGGGAAGGCATCGACAACATCGACGATGGCGAGCTCTGGGAAACGCACCTCAGCCTGAAGGCGCGGTTGATCGAATTCGTTCGCCGCCGCCTGGCCGAACAAACCGCCCGCCGCGGCGAGCCCGCCAATACCTTCGGCCGCGTACTGAGCCCGGACGCGCTCACCATCGGCTTCGCCCGCCGCTTTGCCACTTACAAACGCGCCAACCTGATCCTGGCCGATATCGAACGGTTGGCGGCGATGGTGAACGATCCCAATCGCCCGCTGCAGTTCGTCTTCGCCGGGAAAGCCCACCCGCAGGATGAGCCCGGTAAGCGCGTGCTGCAGGGCATCGCCGAGCTGATGCGCGATTCGCGCTTCACCGGCAAGCTGGTGTTCGTGGAGGATTACGACATCAACGTCGGCCGGCACTTCGTGCAGGGCGTGGATGTGTGGCTGAATAACCCGCGCCGCCCACTTGAGGCATCGGGCACCAGCGGCGAGAAAGTGCTGCTCAACGGCGGTTTGAATCTGTCGGTCCTCGATGGCTGGTGGGCCGAGGCTTATGACGGATTGAACGGCTTCGCCATTGGCACCGGCCGCACGCATTCCGACACGCACGTCCACGATTCGCGCGACGGCGACGATCTCTACCGGGTGCTGCGTGAGGAAGTGATTCCATTGTTTTATCAACGCGACCGCGACGGCCTCCCCCGCGAGTGGATCCGCCGGATGAAGCGAACCATCCGGTCGCTGGGCTGGCGCTTTAACGCCGATCGCATGGTGATGGATTATACGTTGAAGTGCTACGTTCCGGCGGCGGGCGGGACTTCGAGCGAGACTGGGAGGAGGTAGGAAGGCTTCTGGTACGTTCGGGGATACACGAACAGCAGCCGCAGCCGGACCCGAGACATATTTCGGGCGCTATGGGAGTGGATAATCTCCTGGTCCATGCCCACCGTAACTCTACACAGCTAACGACAAGGCAGGAACTATATCCAGAAAAAGGCCCCTTGGGCAGCGTCTCAGTCATCTCGGACGTCACCCCGATGCGGTAAATCCATTGGTGAACAGATCACTTGGATGTTGACCCGTAGCGACGAACTTCGACATTGCCGTCTTGTGCTCGCTCAAGACCGAAAAGCAGCTTCGGGTCTTGCCGAATGGTCTTGTCAAAGAACGCCCGCGTCCACGTGGAGATGACCTTCAGGATTTGAGCATTGGGAGTTGCCGCGCGAACATCGTCCGGCCATGAGTTGATTCCTGGCCCGTCCGGCCGTCCGAGCTGACGAACATCGAGGAAGCTATTGTGGGAGACTCCTGGCGTCCTGATCGTGACGTGGTAGCTTCCGCCCGCAACAGTCTCATACAACTTCTTTCTCGCTTCCGCTTGGCGTGCTGATCGACGCGCAACATACTGTTCGCGTGTTGTGCCCATCTTGCTGAAGACCTCTTCCGGCGGATCAGCATCCAGATGGTCCAGCGTCATGTAGGGCTGACGCATACTATTGCCGCTCTCGTCGAGCCAGAACGGCTGCCAACCCATGTTGCCATCCTGGTTCAGGCAGGCTTTTATTCGGGCATCGAGCTGGCACGCTCGTGCGGCGCTTCGTCCGCCGACGGAATGGCCGAATACACCCAGGCGAGCCAACTCCAGCCTTGCACGGAAGATCGAGTTCGCATCGGCGTTCAAGTTTTGCAACTGATCGACGACGAATCGGATATCCGCCGCACGCATGTCAGCGCGCTTCTTTTCGATGCTGTCAGCGCTGCCACTCTGAGGTGGGGCGGGCTGCGGCATGAGCAGACGGCCGTCTGGGAGTGCAACGCCCGGCAAGTCAAATATGTGGTTAATGCCAGCAACCATGTAGCCATGACTCGCAAGATCCTCCATCTGAGCGGTGTAGGCTGCCACTGGAACCCCTCCACCTGACGAAAACACCAGGACGGGCATTTTCTTTCCGCGAGCCACGGGGGCCTGATCGAAGGCATGAGCTTGTACCTCGTTGGAGGTGATCGAGCGCCATGTCGGACCGAACAAGTTCGCCAGGGCAGCGGCAGCGGGGCTCGACGCCAGCGCCTCGGCTCCGGGAAGGTACACGGCGCGGCTGCGGCTGGGCCCCGTGGCTGGATACCAGACCTGAACCAGCACCTCGCGCCGGGCATCGGCGGATGCCACCTCATTTCCCAGTGGCTTTGACTCGACCCAATGAAACGAAGCCTTTCCGGCCGGGTGCTTGCCCGAAGGCACCGGTAGCATCGCACTTTGTGCCCGCACCTGACACTCGCCAAACCAAAGTCCGGCCATCAGTGGGGCGATGAGGGCCACCAGTCTCACGTTCGACAGCATGTGTGAATCATAGCTTGTGCCGCGGCAAGTTGGTCGCGACCCAATAGAGATGAGTAACCGCGATTGGTAACGATCGGTCAGCCCGTCCCAAGCAGAAGTTCGACCCACGCAGGAACCGAGCTAGCCATCCAAACGCTCTGGCCTTCTTGCAAGAGGGCGACGCGTACTGGCCGGGGTCCGGCGTTGTCGAACACAACGGCCTCGTCCGCCATGCGGAGCGCTTCCGGGGCTCGGGCCAGGCTGCGGAAGTACCTCCGCCGAATATCCACGTCAGGGATATCATGACCTCCTTGAGCCACGCGTAGGCGCACTCGCTCGATCTGCAATTCTGGGTCGCCGAGCGCCACGTACGCGAGGACGGTTCGGTAGCCCGATCTTTTGGCATCGCGCATTAGCGATATCGCGCCGTGCCCCGCCAGAGTGCTCTCGACGATGAAGCTGGCCTGCCTTGTGATAAGGGACCGGCAGAGTAAGATGGCGCGTCGCGCGGCAGGGATCGCCGCATTTGAAGGTCGCAGGGCATCGATCTCCCGCGCAATTGCATCCGGATCCACAACGATAGTTGTTTGTCCCGCTATCGCGGCGGAAAGAGTACTCTTTCCAGAACCGTTCGGACCGGCCATCAAGGTCAGTGTCGGCACGTCAGGCAGCGTTGGACGAGATCTCGCGCAGCACTACCAAATGGGACTCCCGCGGCCGGGTCGGATCGAAGCGAACTTCAAACCGCCGTCCACCGGGGTACTCGGCCACATAGCCTCCGGTTGCACTGCGGTACACAATCTGGTGCCCCGCTTCGAGGGCGGTCGAGCGGGCCTTCGCACAGGCGTTTTCTACGACCTGGGCAAATTCATCACTGAGGACACTGAAATCGGCCATCGACAACCATTATCGCCTTGTTTTCAATGTCCCGGGCGGATAGAACCCGATAAACGCCGCAGTGTTTAGCATCCTTCAAAAACGTCACTTGTGACCGCACCCCCCCCGCAATGTTTTCTCAAGAGTAAGGGAAGGTCGTTGTCGATGCGCAGAATTGAGACTGGCGGCGTTGTCACTGTCATCAAGCTGTGGCAGGTAGAATCATGGGCAATTGCCGATGTGGTTCAACGATCCGCCCCGTCCGCTGGAGGCCTCGGGCACCAGCGGCGAGAAAGTGCTGCTCAACGGCGGTTTGAATCTGTCGGTCCTCGATGGCTGGTGGGCCGAGGCTTATGACGGATTGAACGGCTTCGCCATTGGCACCGGCCGCACGCATTCCGACACGCACGTCCACGATTCGCGCGACGGCGACGATCTCTACCGGGTGCTGCGTGAGGAAGTGATTCCATTGTTTTATCAACGCGACCGCGACGGCCTCCCCCGCGAGTGGATCCGGCGGATGAAGCGAACCATCCGGTCGCTGGGCTGGCGCTTTCATGCGCTCGCGAGTGCGATAAGCGAGCGTGGGCTCGTTTGCTCCGCGCTCAGTGCGTCGAAGCCCGCCGCAGCAGCCAGGCACCGGCAATGCATACGCCGCAGCCCAACACCGAGAGAGGCGCCACGTACTCCCCGCGCACGGTGACGCCCAGCAGCAACGACACCGGTGGAATCAGGAAATTCGTGGCTGAGGCGCGCGTCGATCCCAGCCGTCCGGCGGCGAAGCCGAGCACGGCGTAGGCTACGCCCGTTCCAAGCGCTCCCAACGCCAGCAGCGAAAGGGCGGGCATGAGGCTCCAATGCGCCTGCGCCACGTCGCGCCAGCCGAACGGCAGCACCAGCAGAATCGCCACCGCCTGGGCTCGCCAGATCACCGGCAGGGCGCCGTTGCGCTGTTGCAGCGGGCGCGCCATGTTGAGCGAGAGTCCGTAGCAGGCCAACGCGACCAGGATCAACGCGACCCCTTCCACGCTGCTCGATCCTTCCCCAAGCGCGGGCCAGGCAATCAGCACCGTTCCCAACAACCCGGTGGCGAGTCCCAAGATCGCCCCGCGCGAGGGAATGCGCCGCGCGATGGCCGAAGCGATCAAGGCTGTGAATAACGGGGTGGCGCCGTTCAACATCCCCGTCAGCGCCGAGGATACGCGTTTCTCGGCGTAAGGAAACAGGTTCAGCGGAAACGCGAGCCAGACGAACCCGAGTAAGGCGATGGCCGGCCAATCGGATCGCAGCACGGGCTTGCGCACCGCCGGGAAGCAGGAGAGCGTGAGGAATCCGATAACGATGCGGACCAGCGTGAGCCCCTCGGGGGCGATCGACTCGAGACCCTCGGCGATGAACAGGAACGAGGCGCCCCAGATGACGCCGGGAACAAGCAGAAGAAGCAGATCGGGCGTGCGGGAGGAAGCGCGGTCGCCGGCCGTCACTTATTTCGTGCGCCCGAACGTGCCGCCGCCGGTCGAGTTGCCGAAACCGCCCGTGGAACCGGTGGAGTTGCCAAAACCCGAGGACGAACCGAACCCACTACTCTTTTGCTGCGAGTTGGAGGAATTCCCGCCCAGGGGATTGGCGTTCTGCTGCTGCGTGGTCTGCATGCCCCCGCCCTGCTTCTCCATCTCCTTCTTGACGTCGTAGATAAATTCCCACTCGTTGTATTTGGTCTTCTCGTTGATGACCTTGATGCCTTCGGCTTCAAACTTACTCGCCACGCCGGCAATGCCCGGTCCGCGGATGACTCCGGCGCCTGGGACGCCCGCCGCGCCCTGCATGCCGGGCTGCATCTGGCCGGGTTGCTGGCCCTGCTGATTGTTGTTGAATGCCGACGCAGTATTGCGGTTCGGATTGGTGATCATCTGCATGATGCCTTTGGCGAAATCGGCATTCTGCGTCGGGAAGGCGCCGGGCTGCTGCGGCTGCAATGGCTGCGGCACCTGGCCACCGGTTTGCGAGCTGGAGGGAATGCCGTAGGGATTGGCCATCCGGTCCGAGGTGCCGACACCTGGAACGAACCGGCCCACGGGGTTGAAGCCGATCTGGCCCGGCTGCGACGGCTGTCCGGAGGGAGGAAAACCAACGGGCTGCTGAGGGAAAGGTCCGGGCGAGGGCGGAAACGGCTGGCTCGTCGCCGGAACCGGATCGGGCTGTCCGGGTTGCTGGGGCGCCAGCGGGTCCACGGGCTGGCCCGGCTGCGGCTGCTGCCCCGGCTCGCCATTGGGCGGCTGCGGCTGCTGCTGTTGTTGATTGGGATCGCCATTCGGCTCCTGGCCGCCGGGCGTTTCGGCCCCG
Source organism: uncultured Acidobacteriota bacterium (assembly GCA_902826685.1). Lineage (GTDB taxonomy): Bacteria > Acidobacteriota > Terriglobia > Bryobacterales > Bryobacteraceae > CADEFT01. Next base: position 5,522 of record CADEFT010000013.1, on the reverse strand, counting down.
GTGACCGAACCGGGAGCGCCGGCCATGTCGCTTTGGCGCTGGCGGTTGGCGACGGTCACGCCGGCCGGACCGTTCGGCGTCTGGCCGATGCCGGCAAACTCGCTGATGAAGGTGTTCTCGGACTTCTTCTTCTCGTCCTTCTTCATGGTGACCGAGTCGAGGAATTCGCCCATCGGTCCCACGCGAATGAAGCGCCACTCATCCTTGCCCGTCATCGGATCCACATAGCGGCGGCGCAGAAAGCGCATGCCGTTGCTTGTTTCCAGATCTTCGAGCCGGGCCGGGTACTTTTGAAACTTCCGCACGTAGAGCTGAATGGCGCGCTGGTATTCGCTGCCGCGCGCCACCAGCAATTCCTCTTTCATGCGCTGCGATTCGAAGGCCGCGCGAGGGAGTTCCGTATACAGGCTGAGCGCCGCCACCGCCGCCACCAGAAACACGAACAGCAGCATGAATCCGGATTCGGACCGTCGGCGCGTGGATGGAATACGGCAGGTCAAGGTTTAGGTCCCGGCGGGCGGAGGAGGTTCAAGCGGCAGCGTCTGCTGGTGCTGATGCTCGGTATCTTCCACTACCGCCGAGTTTAGCCCGATTTTGACTACTTTGTAGCGGCGCTTGATCAGCTCTCCTTCGCCGGCGACGAAAATGTCCTCGGCTCCTTCGAGAAAGAAAGCGCGCTTCACTCCCGGCTTCGAATCGCTGAAGCCGTAAAATTTCAATGGAATCTGCGGCGGTGGCGCTTTGACCGGAGTCGTGCTCGCCTCGTCCGGCTTCGGCAGCGGACCGTAGATCCTCCCGTAATCCTTGGTACCTGGAATGATCTTCGGATCGGGCGTGGTGGGCTTGGGCGGCGGCGCCGCTTCGGGCGCGTTGCTGAAATCGAACAGCGACCGCTGCCCGCCTTCGATGGTTACCGTCTGCAGCTTCGCCAGCAGATCGAGACGTAAGGTCGGATCGATCTTCATCGGATCGGGGCGGTCTTCCGGCCGGGCGTATTTCATCGATGGCGTAAACGCGGCGGTGGAGGAACGTCCGAAAAGCTGCTTGCGCTGAGCCAGCCGCGAATTGGGCGGCTCCGGCAGGCCCGGCGCGAGTGGCGCCCCGCCGGCGGGCGCGGCTCGCCTGGTTTCAGGCGATGCGGACGTGCTGTTGTCTTCGTAGGACGGCGTCGCGAGAACGTTGGTGTAAAACAGATAGGCGCCCAACAGGCTCAACGCCGCCAACACCACTACTTTTTTCGGCTCCGCCCCCAGTTTCACGGCCGCACCTCCGCCCGCATGTCGCCCGCGGCGCTATCCTCGCGCACAAAGACATTCACCTTCAACTGGATGTTCAGCACTCCCAGGTTGCCTTGCTGAGGCGACGCGCCCATGCTCTCCACAATGAAGAAACGCGGCGAACGGTCGAGCTGATTCACATATTTGATCAAATCGGCGTAAGTGCCTTCATAGTTGGCCGAGATTGAGCCCATGCCCAGATTCTCGGACCCTTCGATGGGCTCGAAGGCAAAGGCATGCTCGCGGGGCTTGATGCCGGCCGCCTTGGCCATGTCGTTCAACTCGCTCACCAGCGTCGAAGCGGCGGTACGGCGCGTCAGGAAGTAACCGGCGAGAAACCGGTCGCCTTCAAGGCGCGCCTTCTCGCTCTTGCCCGTCAAAAGCTTCAACCGGTCGATCTGCTGCCTGTTCTGCGTATGCTGTTTGCGCAGGTCGTTACTCTGCGTCTCAAGCGTCTCCACCGAATCGGCCCAGGGCCGGAAAGCGGCTATAGCGGCTATGACGTTGGCCGCGGTCAAAACGCCCAGCACCACCCGCGCCACCGTGCGCGGATCGCGGCCTATCTTCCTGATTTCCGGCAGTCTGAATTTCACCCTACAACCTCTGCGTGTAATTCACCAGCACGCGATACCGGTAAAGCGGTTCGCTCTGCGACGGCGGCAGAATGCTGGTGACCTGCGTCGCCCCAAACAGCGGCGAGCCTTCCATGCGGCGCAGCATGTCGATTACTGGCTCGGGCGTCTGGCAGCCTACCACCATGTCCAACTGCACGTTGTTCTCGCCGGTCACCTGCGGGCGGATATTCACCAGCCGCACGCTGTTTGGCACCACCTTTTCGAGGCTCGAAAAAATGCGCGTCCAACTGATGCCCTTGCGCAACAGGAGCTGATTCAGGAACACGCTGCGCTCGATCACTTCGCCGTTTTCCGGGCGCCGCAGCACGCCTTCGAGACGCGCCCGCTCGGCCTGTAGGGTCGAGAGTTGGCGGCGGTCCTGTTCCACCGCCGCGCGCGCTTCCGCCGCATCGTCGCGATAGGCGAACGCCAGATACCCGAGCGTCACCAGCAGCAGCGAAAGGATCGCATTCAGGATCCACACGCCCACCAGAAACGGGCGGTCGCGGCGGAACGGATCGCTGGCGAGATTGACGTCGATGCGCATCAGGCCGCCTCCGCCGCTTGCAGGTATCCGTGGAGGCCTGCGTTATGGGCACCGGGCGTTCCATGGGCCGAGCGCAGCGGCTCGGTTTCGACGTTCAGTTCGGAAGACAGACGCATCGCCAGTTCCGGCGCCGATTCCCCGAACCCGCAAAGCAGCAGTTTCCCCGGCCGCCTCTTCATCTCGTCTTCCACATAGGCGAAAGTGGGAAATAGCACCGCCACGATATCGTCCGGCGTTACGTGTTCGAGTTCCACGCAGCGCACCATCTTGAGCGCATTGTTATCGGAAACCATCACGCTCAGAAACTTGCCGGTGAGCTTGGCCATCACACCGAGCGAACTGTCGTGCACCAGGTTCATCGCCGCCAGCGCCGAGATCGTCACCGCTCCCGGGTGCAATCCGGCCATCCGCAGCGGCGCCTCGTACCGCGCCAGTATGTCGATCGCCACCACGGCCACCACGACGTCCTTGCGCTTGCCGCTTCCGGCCTGCGTGACATAACTCACCGAGGCGGCGTCCAGATCGAACGGCACGCTTTTCTTGACTCGAAACCGCACCAGGGCCGCCTGCTCGCGCGGGTCGGAAGGGAAGGAATCGAAATCGAGCACCGCCACGCGGCCGCAGTAATCGGGCAGGATGATGGCGGCGGGACGGGGTTTGGCCGTCGAGCCGGCGGGCGCCAGTTCGCGGATCGCCGCCTGCACGGCTTCGGGTTTCAGCACGTTGTCGCGGACGGGCGAAACCGACACCGTATCGGGCTCGAAGGTGTGAAATCCGGTATCGGTTTTCTGCCTCGCATGATGCGCCCAGGCAATGCCGGCTTCGGAAAATTCGAAGACGAACTCCGGCGGGGGCTCGGCCAGCAGGCGGCGGATTTTGTTCAGGAACGGCATCAAAAATTTGATTCTAAATCACTTAATCCTGCAGGTGAGACGGCACGATCACCGGCGCCACGGCGCACCTCAATAGATAGGACGCGCGACGCCGGTCAAGCGTGCAGGCTCATGTATCATCTAATCATCGAGGACCCCAACCGTGCGGCAAACGTTTGAAACCCTGGTTGCCCGGCAATGGGATTTGCACCGGCGCTGGGACTGCACCGGCGGCGATTGCCCCGCGCTCACCGAACGGGACGATCGCCTCATCCGGCGCTATCTCGATCAATGCAAGGGCGATTTCCCCGCCATGGCCAACCTGCGGCGCCTGCTGACCGCCGACGCTCCGGGCAGCGTCCGGCAAGCGACCGACGACGAGGTGATTCGCCAGGCGGCCGAGCGGTTGAAATCCGGCCAGTGGCACATCAAGCCCCCGGGCGCCGGGTCGCAGGCGAATAGGGAGTCCTCCGCCGAAGCGTGGGCGCTGGTGCCCGGCACCGCGTCCGGCAATCCGATGGCGAGGCCAAGCTGCAAAACCCGGCTGGGTCCCCGATCGAGAGAGCTCGAAATCGTCGCGGCCAAGGACCTGCAACCAGGGGATGTCTACTGGGCCGATCCGCCGCTGACCTATGCCGCGATTCTGGTGATGGCGCAGGAGGCGGACGAGCGGGCGGCGCTGCTCGAACTATGCGGCCATGTCTATGGGGAATGGATGGCCAAGTCGCTGGGCGGCGACCCCGGCGTGCTGGCGCAGCGCATCCAGACGGCCTTGCGCCGGGGACTGATCGTTCTGGTGCGCCTCGAACATCTGGCCGGGGGCGGTGCCGAACAGACGGACGCCAAGCCATCCGATGGTCCGGCGTCAAAGCCGGCCCCTGCGCCGCCGCCACCCGAGTTACCCAAGAAGCCGGAAAAGACGTGGTTCCGCATGCAGCTTTTGAATGAGGAAGGCTCGCCGATGGCCGGTGAGGACTACGAAGTGGTGGATTCCGACGGCGCGAAACGCAAAGGCAAACTGGACGCCAACGGAGAACTCTACATCCCGCCCGTTCTGACTCCAGGCGAGTGCAGCATCAAGTTTCCGAACATCCACCTGAACCCGCGGAAAAGGAAGTAACTTACTCAAGCCGGTAGAGCTTCGCGCGCGACGCCACCAGCAGAGCGCCATCGCGCGTGGCGGCGGGCGGCGTAATGAGGCTGTCGCCGGCGAAGTCCCGCAACGTGCGCGCCGTGCCCTTGCCGTCGAAGGCGATGAGCTTCGATCCGGCCGAAACCACCAACTGATCGTCCGCGGAAACGGCCATGCCCGCGATCGAGCCTCCGGCGGTTTTCGTCCAGATCGCCTTGCCATCCGGGCCGAGGCAGGTGACGACGGCCGGCGAGTGGACATACACCTTATGGTCGTAGCCGATGACGGGAGGCGCGGCCGTGACGGCCGAATCGGGCGGGAACAGGTGCGTCCAGAGCCGTTCGCCACTCGCGTTCAGGCACCACAGGGCAAGCGTTTCCCCCACTTTGACGAACAGGTACATCCGCCCCGCTTCATCCACGCTGAGCGGCCCGGGAGAAAACTCGCCGCTAAACCGGCCCTTGGATTTCAAGGCGAAATCGCCGATAAAGATCTCGTTCTTCACGGCGGCGAATACGGTATCGGCCGTGGCGGCGGCGAAGATCCGCGGCGTTTCCCAATCGATGAGCGCGTCGCGGCGTGCCGAGGCAAGCACTTCCGAGCGCACCTCCATCGGTTCGCCCAGATCCTGCGATTCGAGGTAGGAAGCGAAGGTCGATGCCTTGGGATGCGGATTCATCGCCCGTTCGAAGCTCGCCACCACCAGCCTGCGCCCGCGCCTGGCGAAGAAGGCGCGATACAGACGATCGGTGAGGTACAACGAAGCCGTATACTCGCGCTCGCCGTCGGCGGCGCGGTGCACATCCAGCCTGCCGAACTCATCGATCATGCGGATCTGCTTGGCAGCCGGGTCGAGTACAACGTCGCCCGGGCCGTGGATGTCGACCTTAATCTGCTTACCCTGCCCGTCGAACAGCCACCACCGCCGCTGCCCCTGTAGAACGATGCGGTCGCCGGCCTGCAGGACGAACGCAGGTGGATTTTCGGGATCCAGTTTGGATTCCCAGCGAACGTCGAGCGCCGGTGTTCGAAGCGAGGCCGGCAGCCGCGAGTTCAGTTGATCGTTGATGTAGGGGCGCG
>CADEFT010000012.1 GCA_902826685.1 uncultured Acidobacteriota bacterium | reverse complement strand
CCGTCATTACCGAAGCGGTCCTGTGCAACAGCGGATGCCTGATGCCGGAAGGCGATTTCCTGCACCACCTGCGCCGCCTCACGCGCGATCATGGCTCGCTGTTGATTTTCGACGAAGTGATCACCGGGTTCCGGCTCGCCCCCGGTGGCGCGCAACAGCATTTCGGCGTCACTCCCGATCTCGCGTCTTTCGGAAAGGCCATCGCCGCGGGCCTCACCCTCAGCGCTTTCGCCGGCCGTCAGGACGTGATGGAAGGCATGCTTCGCGGCGTCGCCTATGGAGGCACGTTCAACGGCAATCCGCCGGCGATGGCCGCGGCTGTGGCCACCCTCGACGTTCTGGCAGCCGATAATGGCGCGGCGCTCAAACACGCCAACCAGATCGGGGAGCAATTGCAGAACGGCTTGCGGAACGCCGCCCGGGCGGCTGAAGTACCGCTCACCATTACTGGCTTCGGCACGGCGTTCTCACTCCACTTCACCACGCGCGAAACGCTTTCCAACTACCGCCACACTCTCGAAGACGACAAAGAAAAACTCGCCCGTTATCTGCGCGGCATGCTCGACGAAGGCATCTATCTTCTGCCCGATGGACGCGTCTATGTCTCGGCGGCCCACGGCGATCGCGAAGTGGCGGAAACCGTCGCCGCCGCGCGCAAGGTCTTTAAGGAATTGGCCGCAAAATCTTAATCTTCGAAGAGAGCGCGAAGTTTTCGTCGGTCAGGCCTTTGTTGATTTCCACCGAGTCGGCGAAGATCTCAAAGACCTTCTCGCCGTTGCGCTCGCGCTGCATCTGGAACGGCCACTGCACGCCATTCACATCGCGATACTTGGAAAACCGCGTCAGCTCTTCAAACCGGTCGCGCGTCTTCGGATCGCGGCGCACATACTCCTGCCGCACCGGCAGCTTCGTTGTTGCGTTGAACGCCACCTTGACGGCGTAGTTCTCCGAGTCCGTCAAAGTCACCCATTCCACCGGCTGATTCTCCACCACGCCCGCGCCTTCATACTCCATGATCAGGCCAGGCTCGCCCAGCCGCTGCCGCAGAATATAGAGAATGTTGCGCCGCGTGGAGTCGCGATACCGGTCGTCGGTCTCCTTCGGCAGGGGCCGCGCGCCCCGATAGGTGATCGAATACGACGCGTCCTCGGTGAAAAGGTTGGCGTACTCTTCCTTGTCCTTCCCATACGACTGGCGTTCGCGCTGGCCGAAGAAATCGATGCGCGGAGGCTCCGGCCGCGTCAGGTAGCGAGTGTGGATGCGCGCCCGCGAATAGCCCGTCAGTTGCTCGCGATAAAAGGAATAGACGCGGCCGGTTTCGGTGCGGTCGCGCATGGCCTGAAACTTGTCGCCGCCCAAAGCCTGCAACGCCTCGCCAACAATCTGCTTGCCCTTTTCCTGCTTGCTCTGCGCGGGCAGCATTGAGGCCGCCCCAAGTCCCAACAACAGTTCCCGTCGCCTCATGGTTGCTTGCTGAGTTCCTCTACAGTCAATGACGTGTTGATCTTATACTCGGTGACAGTAATTTCGGCGGCCGGTTTGCCGCCGATCTGGATGGTCCATTGATGCGGCAGCTTGATGCCATCCACTTCTTTCCAGTCGCCATAGGCCGCTTCGGATTCCGAGTTGTCCGGCCCGCGGAAGTTGGATTTCGCCACCAGTCCCGTTTTTGGATCGAACTCCAGCTTGATCCAGTTGCCGCCGGCGTCGGTAATCTCCACCGTGTTCGGACCCACGGCGTTCACCTTGCGATCCGGATTTTGATCGCTCAACCACAAAGCCGGATGCATGCGGAACAGCTCGTCGTTGGCCTGCCGGACTACCTGGGGAGGCAGCGGGCCCGCCCCCTGCGGGCCTTTCAACCACCCGCCGCCCTTGCCATCGGAATAAACGAGAATCGCGCCAAAGGGCAACTTCTGTTCGAACCGCACCTGCGGCGGTAGAATGCGCGTCACCTGAGTGGCCTTCATCCCCCCTGGCACGCTGAGCAGCTTCACATCGGCGTTATGCGAATAGTCCCGCACCGCCGCCAGCTTACCGGCGCCGCCCACTGCCTGCTGCAGCTTTTCGAGCAACTGCTTGCCCCTGGCCAGCGTCTCCGCCGAAGCGGCCGGCTGCGCGCGCTTCGGTTCCGGAATCGTCAGGTCGATCTTCTTCACCGGCAGGTTCAGGCTTTCCAGCGGCGTCTTGAACTCGGCCGGATTGCCCACCGCCACCAGCGTGAACTCCTCCGGCCGCAGGTACTGCTTGGCCACGCGCAAAACGTCGGCCTTGGTCACCGCCGCCAGCGCCTTCTGATACTGGAACAGAAAGTCCTTCGGATAGCCGAAGTAGTCGTAGGTCACCAGGCGGCCCAGCGTCTTGCTCGGAGAATCGAAGTTAAAGACGAAGCTGTTAATCGTGCTGTCCTTGGCGACGCGTAACTCTTCGTCGGTGACTTCGGTGGACCGGATACGTTCCACTTCGCCCAGCACCGCGCGGATCGTATCCACCGTCGATTCCGATTTCGTGCTCCCGCTGATCACAAACGTTCCGGTGTGATCGAACTGCGCGTTCCAGCCCGAACTGACGCCATAGGCGAGACCCATATCGCTGCGCACCTTCTTCATCAGCCTGCTGGTGAAGCCGGCCCCGCCCAAAATGTCGTTCATCACTTCGAGCGCCGCGTAATCCTTGTCGTCGAGGCGGCCGCCCAGATGGCCCAGGCGGAAGAACGTCTGGTTGACGTCGGTCTTCGACGCCAGGAACGCCCCCGGCACCGCTTTCTGCAGCACCGGCGGCAGCGGCGGAGCCGGCGCCTCTTTCACCGTCCAATCGGCAAACAGCTTTTCGATCTGGGCGCGCATGGCCGCGGTTTCAAAATCGCCCTGCACCGAAAGCAGGATATTGGCCGGAAAGTAAAACCGCTTGTGATAGGCGAACAGGTCTCCGCGCGTGATGTTTTCGAGAGTCTCGTATTCCATCTGGCGGCCCCAGGGCGTGGTAGGTCCATACATTAGACGCTCGAACTCGCGCGAAGCGATGGGCGATGGCTGATCGTTGCGCCGCGCAATCACGCCGCGATACTGATTCTTCAGAATGTCGATCTTGTCCTGGCTGAAAGCAGGCTCGGTGAGAATCTCCTTGAAGGTGTCAAGCACCTTGCCCGTATGCTCGGTAAGTGTGTTGAAGCCGATGGTGGCGCTCGTCTCGCCAACATCGCTTTCGATCACCGCCGCGATGCCTTCCAGCATCTCGTTCAACTGATCGCCCGTCTTCGATTGCGTGCCGCCGGTACGCAGCACCTCGCCGAAAATATCGCTGAGCCCGGTCTTGTTCGCCGGGTCGTGAACATTGCCCGCGCGAATGCGGGCCGAGCCGCGCACCAGCGGCAACTCGTGGTTCTCGAGCAGGTAGACCTTCATCCCATTGGCCAATGTGAAAGTGGTGACCTCTGGAAGCTTCAATTCCGGCAACGGCCCAAACTTCAGGTCCTTGACCGTCCGCATGGCGGCGGGAGGCGCCGCGCGGCGCGCGGGCGCGGCCTGGCCAAACGCCATCTGGCAGGCAAGCAATGCGACTCCGATTTGAGACGTCACTTGGATTCCTCCTTCTTGGCCGCCGGCGCCTTGGTAAACACGGCCGACTTCTGCGCTTCCACGAAATGCGTTTCGGCCACGCGCCGCACATCCTCGGCGGTCACTTTCTCGATCTCCTGAATCGCGGTGAACATGCGGCGCCAATCGCCATACAGCATATAGTTCGACGCCAGTTGGATCGCCATTCCGAAATTGCTTTCCAGGCCCCGCACCAGGCCCGCTCGCACCTGGTTCTTGACCCGCGACAGAACTTCTTCCCCGTACTTCTCTTTCTTCACCCGCTCTACGATTTCGAGAATCGCCTTCTCGTTTTCGTCGATCGTCTTGCCCGGACTCGGCGCGGCGAGAAACATGAACAGGCCGGGATACTTCTGGCTGGCGAAGTTGGGCGAGGCCAGCGCCGCCAGGGAGATCTTCTTCTGTTCCACCAGTTCTTTGTAAAGCGTGCCCGTGCGCCCGCTCGAAAGCGCGTTGGCCAATACGTTCAGCGCCGCGTCGTCGGGGTGCGAAGCGGCGGGCCGCTTATAGCCGAAGAAGATCAGCGGCTGGCTTGGCGTTTCGATCGTAATGCGCCGCTCGCCCTCCTGCTTTGGCTCTTCGGTCGTCACGCGCGGAGGCGTGGGACCGGTCGGCAGACTCGAAAAGTACGTTGCCGCGAGCGCCCGCGCCTTGACCGGATCCACGTCCCCGGCAAGCACCATGACCATATTCGACGGCACGTAATGCTGGCGGAAAAACGCCTCCGAATCCTTGGCGCGCAGACCCTCGATGTCGCTTGAAAATCCGATCAGCGTGCGCTGCGGATGCGCCAGGAACGCCGACATCTGCAGCGTCTCCTGCATCTTTCCCTGCGCGCTCGATTCGATGCGCATGCGCCGCTCTTCCCTCACCACGTCGCGCTCTTTGTAGAATTCGCGCATCACCGGCTGGCGGAACACTTTTGAAGTCAGCAGGAACCACAGTTCCAGACGGTTCGACGGCAGGCTGTAAAAATACGTCGTGCTGTCCACCGATGTGCCCGCATTCATCCCTACGCCGCCGTTTTCCTGAATCAGCGTCGAATACGCTTCCTTGACTACGAAGCCGTTGGCTTTCTCGATGGCGGCCTTCAGGTCGGCTTCGAGTTTGGCGGCGGCTTCTTTCGAGCCGCGCGGACCTTTATTCCGCTCAGCTTCTAACTTGTCGTAAATCTGCTCGATCGACGCGAGCGTTTTCTTTTCCTCCAGCCAGTTGCTGGTACCGAGCGAATCGGTGCCCTTGAACGCCATGTGCTCCAGCATGTGAGCGAGCCCGGTCTTGCCGGAGGTGTCGTTCGCCGAACCCACGTTCACGTAAGTCACCATCGACACCACGGGCGCCAGAGGACGCCGCAGCACGATGAAATGAAGGCCATTCGGCAGGCTGAATTCGGTGATCTTTTTCTCGAATTCTTTTAGATCCTGCGCCGCCAGAACGGCGCTCAGAATCGCGGGCGCAAGCCGCCCGATCCAAGTCCAATGCATTGATGGATCCCCTCCATTTCATTCAAACACAGTATGATCGATGGAACTATGTCTGCCCTGTACGCAGCCTCGGCCGTACTGAGTGCGTTTCTTCTTTTCCTCATTCAACCCATGACCGGTAAGACCCTGCTGCCCGAATTCGGCGGCGCGGCGGGCGTCTGGACCACCTCGATGCTGTTTTTCCAGGTAATGCTGCTGGCGGGCTATCTTTACGCCCATCTGTTGACTACCAGGCTCGCGGGCCGGGCGCAGATCCTATTGCATTCCGGATTGCTGCTGGCGAGCTTGCTGGTCTTCCTAGGAGGCGTTCCAAGCCCGCGCGCCCATACACCGGGCGGCGAGCCAATCTCCGGAATTTTACTCTTGTTAATCCGCACCGTGGGCCTGCCTTACTTTCTTCTGGCCACCACCAGCCCCCTGCTGCAGGCGTGGTTCAGCGGAGCGGGCGTGCCCTACCGCCTGTTCGCGATTTCAAACGCCGCTTCGCTAGCCGGGTTATTGGCGTATCCCTTCCTGATCGAGCCTTCGATGAGTGTGGATATGCAATGGAAAGCCTGGGGTGTGGGCTACGCCGTATTCGCTCTCTTGGCGACGGCCGCGTCGCGCTTCGCCGCCGCGCAACGGCGCCCGCCGCTTGAGACCGATTGGCGCGAGGCCGCCTTGTGGACGTCGCTCGCCGCCGTTCCCTGTGCGCTTTGGCTCGCCGTGGCGCACCACATGAGCCAGAACATGGCGCCGCTGCCGTTGCTGTGGGTCGTGCCGCTCAGCCTTTACCTCATCAGTTTCATCGTCACCTTCGAAAGCGACCGCTGGTATTCGCCGCTCCTGTTTCGCTGGCTGATGCCGCTGGCCTTCGCCGCGCTGCTGCTCGGTGTGCGTTTCCGCGGCTGGAGCCACGGCATCGTCTTGCCCATGGTGGCGATTTGCGCGGGGCTGTTTCTGTGCTGCGTGTTCTGTCACGGCGAACTGGCGCAGCGCCGGCCCGGCGCCGGTCAGTTGACCGGCTTCTATGTCGTGGTGGCCTTTGGCGGCGCGCTCGGCGGTCTGCTGGTAAGCGTCGTCGCACCGCTGCTGTTCCGCGATTTTTGGGAACTGCCGCTGATTACCGTCGCCTGTTTCCTGCTCGCGCTGCATTGCCTGGCCGGGCTGAATTCGTGGCGCGTCTATTTGCGCCTGGCGCTGGTCGGCACCGCCGCCTTCGTCTTCGCCACGCGCTTTGAAAGCAGCGGCAGCGTCAAGGAGCGCAACTTCTACGGCGTGCTGGAAGTGCGGGAAGGCGGCGACGGCGCCGGCCGCTGGCGCGGCATGCTGCACGGCGGCATTCTGCACGGATCGCAGTTTCTCGCCGCTCCCTTGCGCCGCGTAGCCACCACCTACTACGGCGATCAGACCGGCGTCGCCATGGAGCTTTCCCGCCCTTCGCCCGGGCCCCGGCGCATCGGCGCGGTGGGCCTCGGCATCGGCGTCATTGCCACCTACCTGCGGCCGGGCGACCACCTGCGCTTTTACGAAATCAATCCGCAGGTGGTGGATATGGCCCGGAAATATTTCACTTTCCTCGAAGACGCGCGCGGCACCGTGGAAATCGCCATCGGCGACGCGCGGCTCACCATGCAGGCCGAGCCCGCCCAAAATTACGACATCCTCATCGTCGATGCGTTTTCAGGCGACGCGATTCCCACCCACCTGCTCACGCGCGAAGCGTTCCAGCTCTACCTGCGGCATTTGAAACCCGGCGGCGTGCTGGCCGTCCACGTCACCAATCGCTTCCTGCGGCTGTCGCCCCAGGTGATGGATGCCGCCGGGTCGCTTGGGCGCAAAGCCACGCTCGTCCGCAGCGGAGCCGATCCCCAGCGCCGCATCGAAGCGGCCAATTGGGTCGTCATCAAAGGCGATGCGGCCGTGGTGGCGCGCCGCGTCTGGACCGATCAGTTCAGCGACTTGCTATCAGCGCTGCGATAGGCTTCGTCCAGCACTTCGATCACGTGCATCACCCGCTGCCCGTTGCCGTGGAACTTTACACCCGCGCGCAGTTGCAGCAGGCATCCCGGGTTGGCGGAGCAAATCACCTCCGCGCCGGTCGAGTTCACGTTCTCCATCTTCTTGTCGAGCAGCGCCATCGCCATGTCGTTGTGCACCACGTTGTAGATACCCGCGCTGCCGCAGCAGAGATCGGAAAGCGGCATTTCGCGGAACTCCAGTCCCGGAACGCTCCTGAATAGCTTCCGCGGCGCCGACCGCACCTTTTGTCCATGCGCCAGGTGGCACGAATCCTGGTAGGTCACCGCGATCTTCATCTCGCCCATGTGCGGATTCAGATCGAGTCCGGCCAGGAATTCATTCACGTCCTTCATGAGCGAGACGAATTTCCTGGCGCGCGCGGCGTAAGCCGTCTCTTCGTGCAGCAGCTCGTCGTACTCCTTGAGCGTCGATCCGCAGCCGGCGGCGTTGGTCAGAATCGCGTCGTAGCCGCCATCCACCAGCGCGTCGATGTTCCGTCGCGCCAGGCGGCGGGCGTCGGTGCGAATCCCGGCGTGCAGATGCAGCGCGCCGCAGCAGGTCTGCTCCTTCGGGATATGCACTTCGCAGCCGTTCTTTTGCAGAACGCGCACCGTGGCGTCGTTCAGTCGCGCGAAACTGATGTTGGCGATGCAGCCGCCGAGAAACGCCACCTTGAACTTCCGTGCACCTTCGGCCGGAAACACCTTGCCGTAGGATTCGAAGAAGGAAGGGAACTCGGCGGGCGGCGCCAGCTTTTCCGCTTCCCCCAGGCTGCCCATCAATTTCAGGATGCCGCTGGTGCGCACCAGTTTCGCCATGCCGGATTTCTCATAAAGGTGCAGCAGACGGCCGGCGAACTTGAGTAGACCCGGCGAAGGCAGCAGCTTGCCGAATATCGCCCCGCGAATCAGGCGCGTGAAAAACGGCCGCTGCACCTTATTCTCGATCTCGGCCCGCGCGGCTTCCACCAGCTTGCCGTATTGCACTCCCGACGGGCAGGCCGTTTCACATCCCCGGCAGGCCAGGCACAGGTCGATATGTTCCAGATAGGAGGGCGTGATGGGTGCGCCGCCGGCCACGATGTTCATCTGGTAGATGCGGCCCCGCGGGGAATCCATCTCGATGCCCAATTCGCGATAGGTAGGGCAGGAGTTCAAACATAGCCCGCAGTGCACGCAGCGGTCGAGGTCGCGCTGCAGCGGCTTGTCCAGATCGCGATATAGGGGAAGCTCAGATGTCGCCATATAACCGTCCGCGATTCAGGAGATGCTTCGGATCGAACATCCGCTTGACCTTTTGCATGATGGGAAAACCGGAATCCTTATTGGGCCACATCTTCAGCGCCGCCGTGCGGGACGAAGGCCCGTACTCCATTACCGGGCGGCCCATCGTCATGGCCGCCGCCGCCTGATCCGTGCTCTGGCAATGGGAATAGCACACACCGTTGGCCGATCGCGCCACAACCGCGCCCGGCAGCTTTTCCATCGCCGCGCCAACCTGATCGAGAGTGACAGCGCAGCGCACGATGCAGCCTTCCGGATTCGCGTTCAGAAAGCCCGGCCCGAATTCTTCCACCGCTCGCCAGAACCCGCCCTCGATCGCCTCGCCGCCGAGTTCTCTCTGGTAGCGATCCAGTACCGCCGCGTTGCCCGAAACACCGATGGCGAGAGTCCATTTCGCGAGCCCTAAAACCGTTGCGGCCGCCGGATTGCAAAGATCCACCGCCGAGGGTTGCAGCGCGCTTTGCAGAATGCGATCGCGCATCGCCACGGCCTCGCTCGCGGTGTTGTACTCGAACACGAACGTGCGCGATCCCTGCGGCTTGGGAATCAGCTTGAAGTTCACCGTGGCGATCGCGGCCAGCGTCCCCAGTGAGCCGATCAGCAGCTTCGCCATATCGAGGCCGGCCACGTTCTTCACCACCATGCCGCCCGATTGCACGATCTTCCCTTCGAGCGTGGCGAACTTCATGCCGATCACCAGGTCGCGAGCCGTTCCATAAAGGCGCCGGCGCGGGCCGGAAGTGTTGGCCGCCACCACGCCGCCAACCGTAGCCTGTGCCGCAAACGGCGGATCGAGCGGCACCATCATCCCATGCTGATCCAGCAACTCCGTGAAGCGCGCAAAGGGCAACCCGGCGCCCACGCTCATCGTCAGATCCTTGGGCTCGAAGATCAGAACCTGATCGAGGCAGGCGGTGGAAATACGGACATCGGCCTCTGAAATAGCGCCGCCCGCCCGCGCCTTGCTGCCATTGCCTTCCAGCCGGATCCGTTGGCCCGCCGCCGACGCTTCCCCCAGCCGTGCCGCGAGTTCTTCCGGCGATCTCGGTCGAATCTGCTCCATGTGAGAGTTGCGTCAGGCCTGGCGTTGAGCGGCGGTCAGCACTTCGTTCATCGACCCCTGGCGGTAGCCTTCCAGATCGATGGTGACGTAGTGAAATCCCAGCGGTTTGAAGATCTCCACAAACCGGCCGGCCATCTGAACGTCGAGCGCCTTGGCCAGTTCCTCGCGGGCGATTTCGATGCGCACCAGCTTGTCGTGAAAGCGTACGCGGAACTGCCGGAACCCCAGCGCCTTGATCGATTCCTCTCCCGTCTCCACGGTCTTGATGGTTTCCACCGTTACCGGCGTTCCGTAGGGAACGCGCGAACTCAAGCAGGCCGACGCCGGACGGTCCCAGGTTGGCAAGCCCGCGCGGCGCGACAATTCTCGAATCTCGCTCTTGCTCAGCCCCGCCTCCACCAGCGGCGCCTTCACCTGGTGCAGCTTAGCCGCGTTCTGGCCCGGCCGGTAATCGCCCAGATCGTCCATATTCACGCCATAGACGATATGTTCGATCGATCGCGCCTTGCCCACTTCCTCCATGCGCCGGAACAGTTCGTCCTTGCAATGGAAGCAGCGGTCCGGATTGTTGGCGACGTATTCCGGATTCTCGAACTCGAAGGTGGGGATGTACTCGTGCCGGATGCCGTAACCGCGCACGAACTCCTCGGCGTCGCGCTTGTGCGATTCCGGAATCGACGCTGAATCGGCCGTGATGGCCACGGCACGATCGCCCAGCGCCTGGTGCGCCGCCCAGGCCAGATACGCCGAATCGGTACCGCCCGAATAAGCAACCATCACGTCGCCCAGGGAACGCAGACTCTCAAGGAGCCGTGCCTGCTTCTCCACCAGTGTGGCGGAGCCGGAAGCTCGCGCCGGTCCCAGGGTGACCAAAGTCGCCATACCTGCGATTATACCTGCCACAATGGAGGGCACCATGCGGATTGCAGTGCTGCTGCTGGCGGTTCACGCTCTTTGGGCCGCCGATCCCCCGAAACGGCCGAAGATCACCGGCGTCGCGCATATCGCCCTGTTCGTCGGCGACATCGCCAAGGCGCGAACCTTTTATAAGGATCTGCTTGGCTACGGCGAGCCCTACCAGTTGACGAACAAGGACGGCAAGCTCGATCTCACGTTCATCAAGATCAACGAGCGCCAGTACATCGAATTGTTTCCGGAAAAGGAGGCAGGGTCGGACCGGCTAAACCACATTTCCGTCGAGACAGACGACGCCGAAGCGATGCGCGTCTACCTGGCTTCGAAGGGTGTGTCCGTGCCGCCCAAGGTGAGCAAGGTGCGCATCGGCAATCTGGCCTTCAACGTCACCGATCCCGACGGCCACACGGTCGAGTTCGTGCAATATACCTCCGATGGCTGGACGGCGCGCGAGCGCGGCAAGCATCTCGGCCCGGCACGCATTTCCAGTCGCATGATGCACCTCGGCATTCTGGTCGGTTCGCTCGCGGCTTCGCAGAAATTCTATGGGGACATTCTGGGATTCACCGAGTTCTGGCGCGGCACCCGCGATCCAAAAATGCTCAGTTGGGTTAACATGCGCGTTCCCGATGGCGGCGACTACATCGAGTTCATGCTCTATGACCGGCTGCCCGAACCTGGCAAGCGCGGCAGCGCCCATCACATCTGTCTCGAAGTGCCGGATATGGACCGCGCGCTTGAGACCATCGAAAAGCGCAAGGGTGGCTATGACAGGCCGCTTGAGATCCGCACGGGCGTCAACCGCCGCCGCCAGTTGAACCTGTTCGACAGCGACGGCACGCGCACCGAACTGATGGAGCCGCGGACGGTGGATGGCAAGCCGCCCGCCAGTTCAACGGCTCCTCCACCCCGATAGTGTCGAGTGCGGGAAGTAGTGCGCCAGAATGGCGGCGTATCCCTTGCCGGATCGCGCCATCGCCGCCGCGCCGCGCTGGCACAACCCGAGTCCGTGGCCTTCGCCAACGCCGCGCAGGATGACGTGATCTCCGTCTTCCGAACGGCCGAAATCGCTCGATGCGATGCGGTTCCAACCGTACTTGCGTCCCAGATGCAGCCTGGCGTTTTCAGACGGCAGCCTGGCCGCTTCCAAGCGGGTCACGCGCGCTTCCCATCGCGATGGATTCGACCGGCATCCCGGACATTCGACCGCGAAATAGGGATACTGGCTCGGGTCGAGCTTCACGTCCTCGGCCGTCAACGTTCGTCCGCCACAGCTTCGAAAGAACATCGCGCCAAAGGGACGCTCTTCGTATCGCAATACCAAGCCGCGAGTGGCCATGGCCGCCCGCATGGCGGCGGATTCGGCCGGCGGCGTCTCGCGCACAAACTGGCAGTGCGTGGTATCGCAGAAATCGAAGTTGCCATGCCTGGCCGCCGTTGCCGTGTAGTAGGACCGCGCCACCACCGCTTGCGCCTTCAACGCTTCTTCCGGCGCCTGCGGCGCTTCCGCCGCCACCGCCGACGCGACCGCGGTTTCCAGCGGCAGTTCGACCACAGCCATCAATTCCTCGCCCGCCGCCGAGATCGTTACGGCTCCCGCGTAGGCGCGTTCGATGCGGCCCGGGATTTCCAGCCGGACCCCGTCTTCGGCACTTACGGCCGGTACCGCCATCCGGCGGGTGCCCGCCTGGCAGACGACCGCGCTATTTTCGATTGACAGCTCCACCTGCGGAGCGGCCAGCGGTTCCGCCCCGGCCCGGATCCGGCCCGCCTTCACGATCAACCGGCGCGGGCGAAACAGGCCCAGAACTCCGATGCGAAGGGTCACTGCCGCTGTACTTCGGCTTCGGCCGTGCCCGCGGCCAGCCGTGTTTCCGGACGGGCGAATTCGCTGCGCAGATAGGCCAGCGCGACGGACTTGCCAAGCGCCGGCGACCACGCGGCCGACGTAATCT
Source organism: uncultured Acidobacteriota bacterium (assembly GCA_902826685.1). GTDB lineage: Bacteria > Acidobacteriota > Terriglobia > Bryobacterales > Bryobacteraceae > CADEFT01. The sequence continues at coordinate 175,344 of CADEFT010000012.1, read as the reverse complement.
CACCCGCTTCCTTTTCGCCTGCCTTTAACAGCGACCCGCGCTCCGGCGCCGGCCCTTCCACCAGCAGCGGCGTCAGCAACCGGTGCACCTGGCCGCGCGAGCGCACACGCTCCACGATTTCCTGCCCCAGGTAGCAGCCCTTGCTGAAATGAATCGCCTGCATCTGCTGCGTTTCCTGCGGCAGGTATTTTTCCGTGATGTCCTCGCCGTAACGCGCCTTGCGATGCTCCAGCCGCACGGTGAGAATATCGGCGGCAGTGGCCGTTTCCAGGTCCGCGAAGCGGCTGCGAAACGAACCCAAGGATTCGCGCGGAATGTAGAGGCGGAAGCCGCTCGCGCCGGTTACGCTCAGCCCGGCGATCACCGCGCCATCCCACATCGCATGACGGCCCGGTTCGGGCACGGGCGCTCCGGCGGCGCTCAGGCGGGCCGCCGCGCCAGGGCCTTCGATCGCCAGCACCGCAAAAGCCGCCCGCGCGTCTTCCAGTGTCACGTCGTCGGCGATGATGAACCTGTCCAGATGCTGAAACAACGATTCGTGAGTCTCGGGCTCTGTGTCGATCAGCAGGGAATCGTCGAAGCTGAGTATATCGGCATCGGCGAGCACCCGGCCCTTCTCGCTCAGAAAGAACGTGTAGCAGCTTTCACCGGGCTTCAACCCCTGAATGTGATTGGTCGACATGGCGTGCAGCAGCCGTGCCCGGTCTTCGCCGAGCGCTTTGAAACGGCCGCGAGCCTCCAGATCGAGAAGCGCCGCGTCTTCCCGCAGCGCCACGTATCCCGGTGTCACGACAGCGACCTCAGGTAAGCCGAAAGCAGCAGCACCGCCAGGCCGCTGACCACGATGCCGTAGTTCCAACGGCTGCGCTTGATCGCGGCCACGCCGGGGCGCCCCAGAAGAATCGCCACCGCGATCACGTGCAGAGCCAGCAATACTTTGATGCCAAATACCATGTGGTAACCCGGCGGAATAACTTTCTTGTTGAAGAAATTAAAAAGCCCGGAGCATACCAGCGCCACAATCGCCGCCAGCATGAGCGGGCGCAGCGCGGCCGTGATCCGGTCGCTTACTTCCGGCCGTTCCGCCGCCACTACCGGCGCCACGACAAATCGCGCATACAACGCGCCGCCAACGATGAAGGCCATGGCGGTGATATGGGTCCACCGCATCAACAAGGCAACGACGTCCATAATGAAAAGTATACCGGCCCTTTGCCATGATTCACGAAATTCTACCCGTCGGAATGCTGCAATGTAATTGTTCGATCTTCGGCGACGAGGAAACCAAAGAGGCGATCGTCGTCGATCCGGGCGACAACATCGGTGAAATCGCCGCGATCCTCGACCGGCACGGTCTGAAGGTAAAGGCGATCGTGATTACGCACGCGCACATCGATCACATCGGCGGCGCGGCGAAACTGAAAGCCCTCACCGGCGCGCCCGTCTGGATGAACCAGAACGATGAGGAGCTTTACGCCCGGCTCGACATGCAGGCCGCCTGGCTGCGGATGCCCGTGCCCGAAAAGACCGCCATCGACCAGGATGCCCGCGACGGCGATACACTCTCCTTGGGCTCCGCCGCTTTCCACGTTCTGCATACTCCCGGTCACACCCAAGGCAGCTTGTGCTTATGGATTCCGTCGGAGAACAAGCTGGTGGCCGGTGACACGCTTTTCAAGGAAAGTATCGGCCGCACGGACCTGCCCGGCGGCGATCACCGCCGGATTCTGTCCTCGATCCATACCAAGCTCTTCGAGCTGCCGGAGGAAGCCGCCGTCATCGCGGGCCACGGTCCTTCCACCACCATCGGCCATGAGAAGCGGTTCAATCCATTTGTTTAAAGCCCGAAGTTGTTACCCTGAGATTTGATGTTTCCGAACCTTTACGATATGGACCCGGGTCCGGACTGCCCGGAAATCGTGCGCATGATCGTCGAAATCCCCATGAACTCGTCCAACAAGTACGAGTATGACGGGAAGCTCGGTCTGTTCCGCATGGACCGTGCGCTCTATTCGCCCATGCACTATCCGGGCGACTATGGCTTCATACCGGGCACTCTCGCCGAAGACAACGATCCGATGGACGTGATCACGCTCGTACAGGAGCCCAGCTTCACGGGCTGCCTCTACGAAGTCCGGCCGGTGGGGATTCTGGCGATGGAGGACAACGCCGAGGGCGATCAGAAGGTGCTGGCGGTGCCGACGCGCAATCCCCGCTACGACTCCATCCACACCATCGACCAGATTCAATCGCACGTACGCCGCGAGATCGAGCACTTCTTCACCATCTATAAGGAGCTGGAAGGCAGGGTGACGAGGATTCAGGGCTGGGGCGGTCCCGCCGACGCCCGGCGCGCCATTCTCGAGAGCCGCAAGCGCTACTTCGACCGCAAGGAAGAGACGGCCGCCGCCGAAGCCAGGTCTTAGCGAAGGAAGGCCACGCGCCACACAGCCACGACCAGGGCGTGCGTCACCATCGCGCTGCGAAAACCGGCCCGGCTATAGGCCAACCCGCAGAAGACGCCCAGCACCACGGTGATCAGGGCGTGCCGGTAGTTTGGAAAGCCCGGCGAGAACCATAGGTGCGTGGCGCCGTAAAGAATGGAAGCGATCGAGAGGCCCGCGAGCGAGCTGCGGGTCGCGCCCGAAAGCCACTCCTGCAGCAGGCCGCGGAAGAACAGCTCCTCCCCTAGTGCCGTGAACCACAGCGCGCCGGCGAAGGTTCCGAGAGCGGTCAGCAGCGTTCGAGTGGAAAAGCTGTCGACCGGCTGGCGCACCAGCCCGAGGCCGAGCGCCAGCGGAATCAGCAGCACCAGCGAATAGAGACAGAATCGCAAGCCGACGATCCAGTCGCGCTGCCTGGGGAAGAAGCCGAAGTCCACTTGCGGCGCGCCGCGAATCAGCAGGGCGGCCAGGATCCCCAGCCGCCACCACATGAGTCTTCCCACGATGTCGCCATCGGGCTTGCCCAGCGGGTTGATATACAAAGTGGCCAGGATCTTCGAAAGAATCACCGCCGCCGTAAAGGACAGGAAGCCCAAATCGGTGGCCAGGCCGGGCGGCAGCACGCGATACCAGTAGACCAGCGCCGCCACCAGCGCCGCCGTCAGCAGCAGCGATTGCCAGCGGAACGAACCCAGGGGCACCGTCAGAATCGCATAGGTGGCGATCGCGCTTGCCAGCAGAACCGCGGGCAACCTGGGGCCCAGCGCGCTCAATCTCGCGCGTACGCCCGCAAACCCGGTGGCCACATACATCGAAAGTTCCAGCAGCAACGCCGGCAGCATCGCCGCGACCACCTTCGCCGGGATATTCTGTCTTTGGGCGTAGAAGAGCGCGCCCGCTATGCCCACCATCCACAGGATGCCAATGGTAAGCCAAAAGCGGCGCAGCGAAAGATTCATCTGCCTCATCCTAACATTGGCCTTTTCGGCGTTCGCCGCCGAGCCGCCGGACGATCTGCTGCGGCGCATGCTCGATCGTGAAACCGCCACGCAGGCCGAACGCGACCACTACTCCTATCGCCAGACGGTGCTGGTGGAGGAACTGAGCAACAACGGCGCCAAGCGCGGCGAATATCGCGAGAAGCGCGAAGTGATCTTCACGCCGGGCGGGGAGCGTCACGAGTCCGCGATCGGAAAGCCTTTCCATGGGCTCGACCGGCTGCGCATGACGGAAGAAGACTTTGCCGACATCCGCAACATTCAGCCTTTTCTGTTCACTCGCGACCAGATGTTCTTGTATGAAGTGAAGTTTCGCGGGGAAGAGAGCGTTGGCGAACACGCCTGCTGGGTGATGGAGGTGAAGCCGCGCCAGCTCCTGCAGGGCCAGCGGCTGTTTGAAGGCATGGTCTGGGTGTTGCAGAGCGACTATTCCGTGTTGCGCATGGAAGGCCGCGCGGTGCCGCAGGTCTTCCGCCGTAAAGAGGAAAATCTCTTCCCGCGGTTCGTAACCGTACGCAAGCTGGTGGACGGAAAATATTGGTTTCCGCATCGGACCGCCGGCGATGAAGTGCTGCCGTTCCGCAACGGCCCGCTACGCATGCGGCTTCAGATCGACTATGCCGATTACAAGCGCTTCGGAGCCGAATCCTCCATCCGGTTCGATACGGCGAAATGAGCCTCGAACCCAGCCCGATCGGCCGATTGAGCGCCACCGGCGGCGTCTACGACGCTCTGCGGCAGGCCATCCTGCAGCACCGGTTTCTGCCGGGTGAGCGGCTGAACATCGGCGAAATCGCCGGGATGCTGGGCGTCAGCCTGACGCCGGTGCGGCACGCCGTTCAGCACCTGGCGGCCGAGGGTCTCATCGAGATCCGCCCGCGTCATGGCACCTTCGTCTCCTCTCTTTCCACCGAGGAGACCGCCGAGGCGTTCGATATCCGGCGGGCCCTCGAATGCCTGGCGGCCGAGACCGCCGTGTCGCGCATTTCAAGTGAACAGGTGGCGCGCCTGAAGCAGTGGCTGGCGGTTCTGCGCCGCACCGTTCACAATGACCAGGACCTGAGGAAGCACGAAGCCGCCAACGCGGAGTTTCACCGGATTCTGGTGGAGGCGTGCGGCAACCGCAGGCTCGTGGCCCTTTACGACGCCTTGAAGGTCCATGCGCAGATCCGCCGTGTGCACTTCACCGGCAGTGCCGGCTTACGCCTTCGTCTTGTGGCCGAGCAGGCCGAACACGAAGAGATTCTCGCCGCCCTGATGGCGCGCGACCGGGACCGCCTGGCGGCCGCCGTCGCAAGGCACGTCGAACGTGCCAAGAGCGCCCTGATCGCTACCCGGCCATCGCCCCTTCCGTGACCTTGGCCAGAACGTAAGGGCCTTCGGGAATGACGGCCACTCTGGCTCCCTTGGGCAGGCTTTCAAACAAGGCGGAGACCGCCTGTTGCGCCGTGCCATAAGCGGCGCCCCATAGCGTGGGGTGGAACTCGGCTTCAAGGCCGGGCACGTGGAAGAGCACGCGCAGCCGGTCCATCACCAGCGCCAGCTTTTCGAGCTGCCACTGATCCACTTCCACCTGCGGCGTGGCCAGCAGTTTCTCGAGAAACCGGCTCGACGAAGGATTCTCCTTGAGCATGCGGCGGAACTCGGGTGCGCCCGCCCCTTCCTGGCACTGGCCGAACAGCAGAATGGCGCCGCCGCGCTTGACGATGTGGCTGGCGGCGGTAATGCCCTTGATCGCCTGGTAAAACGTCAGGTCGAGAGGATAGCCCGCCGATGTCGTGATGACGGCATCGACGGGCTCGCGCAGTTGTTCGAGCATGATGCGGCGGACAAACTCGACTCCGGCCCGGTGCGCTTCCACGCCACCGCCGGCAAAGACTCCGGCAATCCGGCGGTCGCGCGCCAGCGCCACATCCAGCATGAAATCGTGCCGCGCCATGGCCGCGATTTCGAGCAATTCCCGGTGCAGAGGGTTGTCGTCGATGGAGCCTTCCACCGCGCGCGCCTCGCGCATGAACTTCGGGCTGTGCAGCACCTTGATGGTTTCCTGCGCCGCCAGGCCGGGCGCGATCAGCTTGCGGCCGCCCGAAAAGCCGAGCATCAGGTGCGGTTCGATGAATCCGAGCGTGATGTGCAGATCCGCCGAGACGAAGCGTTCATCGATGTACACCGGCGTCCCTGAAGCGGTGGCGCCCAGGTGGCGGTGCTCGCCGAGCTCACGCGCATGATGGTTGACCACGCGCAGCTTGCCGTAAAGGTCGGGTCCGACGATCTCCCGGATCTCGTCTTCGGTCGCCGGGCGATGGAGCCCGGTGGCCACCAGCACGCTGATGTCTTCGCGGCGGATGCCCGCGCCATCCAGCCGCTTCAGAATATGCGGCAGCGTGGCGCGATTGGGAGTGGGCCGCGTGATATCGCAAACCGAAATCGCCACCGTCTTCCTGCCGCGCGCCATCTCCGCGAGCGGAGGCCGCCCGATGGGGGCGTCCAGAGCCTGCTCGATCGCCGCCGCCGGATCCGCCAGCGGAGCGGCCGAACGCGCTTCAAGCAACCGGTAGTCGTAGCCTTCCGGCAGCGTCACTTCGAGTCCGGATTTGCCGAATGCCAGATGTACGTGCATACAGGCAACGTACCACGAGCGGTATTACGACTTGACTTCCACCACCACCACTTCAAACGCTTCCTTGGACACGTTCTCTTCCTTATGCCGGTTCGGCGTCCCCCAACTGACTTCGCCCGCTTTGTGCGAAACCATTTGAGCCTTGCCATCGTCGCCGGTAACGCGGAAATCCATGGCGGTGAGGTATACCACCACTCGATTCAATCCATGCTCGTGCACCGGCGTCGCTTCGCCGGGCCCGATGCGCACGCGCACCACACGCACCTGATCGTTCTCCATTTCGACCTTGTAATGCTTGGGATCCACCTTGACCGGATCGAGCGCCGGGTAGCGCGGCGGCGTCCCGGCGGCCGGCTTCTTCAATTCCACTTCGGCGATCGAGACCGCGCCGTTCGAGGTAATCTCGGCGATGTGCATGCCCGACGCCGGGCTCCACAGCGCTTCGCCGGCCTTCCATTTGAGCTTGGTGACCTTGCCATCCTGATAGGCGATGGTCTGCCCGCCCTCGTTCAGATAGATCATCACGCGATTGACGTCGTGCTTGTGCAGACGGGTCTTCTTGTGTGGATCCTGATGGACCACCAGAACCTTGACCTGATCGTTGTCGATCTTCACCGGGCTGGTCTGAGCCAGTCCCCAACAGGCCAGCGCGGAGGCGAGCGCGAAAAACGGCATCCCGGCATGATATCGCAAGGCGGTTGCGTCACAATGTAGCGATATGGATTTCGGATACCCGTGGTGGTTGACCTATGGCCATGCGGTGGTGTTGATACCCGCCCTGGCGCTCTTGATCCTGGCCTGGAAGCGAAAGTGGCCGCGCTGGGTGCTGGCGCTGGCGGGAGTCTTGACGATATGGTCGGCGGTGTCGCTGGCGATCATGCAGTCCTTGCGCGCCACGTCGGTGCCGGTGCTGCCGTCGGCAGGCTTCCTGCGCTCGGGTACGGGGCGGGTGCTCGATATCGGCGCGGGGACCGGACGTTCGGCCATCATGGTGCTGAGGGCGCGTCCCCAGGCGACGCTGGTGGCGAGCGATCTGTTCGGCGATTCCTTCGACCGCCACTTCGGCCATGAAGGAAGTCCGCAGGCGCGCCTGAAAGCGAATCTCGAAGCCGCGGGGGTGGCCGGGCGCGCCACCATCGAAACGGCCGACATGCGCAAGCTGCCCTATGCACCCGAAAGTTTCGACGCCATCGTGAGCGCATATGCCATGGATCACGTGGGCCGCGAAGGCGCGCGGCAGTCCTTAGCCGAAGCGCATCGTGTGCTGAAGCCCGGCGGCGATTTTCTGCTGATGCTGGTAGGCAACGATGGCTGGATGAAGTTCGCTTTCGGGCCCATGCTCACCCACGGCGGCACGCGCGGCGCGGCCTGGTGGACGGCGAGCGCGCAGGAGGCGGGATTCCGCGTTCTCGAGCAGGGAGCGTCGCCCGGCACCCTCCATCTCCTGCTCAACCGCTGACTGATATCCTAGGGGCGGTCCCATGGCAACTCTTCGAGCGGTGAATGCGGCGGCCACGTTGGCCGAGCGCGCCTATGAACAGATTCGCGACAGGATTCTGAGAGGAGACTATCCACTGGGAGCGGCCCTGCCGCGCCGCAAACTGGCCGAGGATTTCGGCATGAGCTTCCTGCCGGTGTCGGAGGCGCTGCAGCGGCTGGAGCGCGACGGGCTGGTGGAAAGCAAGCCCCGCGTCGGCACTCGCGTGCGCGTGCCCAGCAAGCAGGACATTCTTGAACGCTACCTGTTGCGCGAAGCCCTGGAATCGCAGACGGCGCGCCTGTTCGCCGAGCACGCCACCGATGCCCAGCGCGCCGAACTCGAGACCATGGGCAAGCGTCTGGACCAGTTGTACGCCTGCTGCGCCGAAGGGGCGATGGAGATGGACTTCCTGTTTTCCGTGCGCACCTACCACACCCGGTTTCATCTGTTCATCGCCGAATCCACCGGCTGCAATCTTCTCAAGGAAGCCATCGAGCGCGAGCAGGTGCTGGTGTTCAATTGGCTGTTCGACACGGTGGTGAACCGCACCGCCCTGCCGTCCGGCTTCCATGCGCATCTGGCTGCGGTGCTATGCGCGGGCGATCCTCTCAAAGCCGATCTCACCATGCGCGAACACGTCAAGTTCGGCGCCAATAACGTCACCGATCTGGTGGAGCCGCGGGCCAGTAACGGGTGGCGGCTTCTCAAGTCCAGAAAGCGCAAATCATGAAGTTTCGCATTGCCACCTTCAATCTCGAAAATTGGGACGACGTCGCGGTCCCATCGCTTGCCACCCGCATTGCGGTGATGCGCCCCATGCTGCAGCGCGTTTCGGCCGACGTGTTGTGTCTGCAGGAGGTGAACGGACAGGGTTCGCCCGCCGATCTGCACGCCTTGCGGGCGCTGATCGAGGGCACACGCTATCAGAACTACGACGTGGCGGTGACGCGCGAATCCGATGGCGACATTTCCCGCGAGCGGAACCTGGTGATCCTCAGCCAGTTTCCCATCGCCTCCTCCCGGCAGTTCAAGCATGAGTTCGCGGCGGCGCCTCAGTATAAAAAGGTAACGTCGCTTCCCCCCGAACCCGATGCCAAGGACATCCAGTGGGAGCGGCCGGCGCTCTATGCCGTCGTCAACGCGCCGTTCGGGCCGCTGCACGTAATCAACCTGCACTTGAAGTCGCGGATTCCCACGTCGATTGCCGGCCAGCAGATCAATGCCAATACGTGGCGCTCGGTGGCCGCTTACGCCGAAGGTTTTTTCGTTTCCTCGCTGAAGCGCGTAGGCCAGGCGCTCGAAGTACGGCTATTCCTCGATACGCTGTTCGACGCCGATCCCGAGGCCCGCATCATCGTCTGCGGCGACCTGAATGCCGATCTCGACGACGTGCCGGTGCAGGCGCTACGCGGCGATGTCGAAGATACCGGCAACGGAGGTCTGGCTCACCGCGTGATGATTCCCTGCGAGCGCACGGTTCCCGAACCCGCCCGCTTCAGCCTCTATCATCAGGGCCGCCCGACGATGCTCGATCATCTGCTGCTTTCGCGCCCCATGCTCGCCAACTACCGCAACACCGAAATCCACAACGAGATCCTGCACGATGAGTCGATCGCGTTCGCGCTCGATACGAAGTTTCCCGAGTCCGACCACGCTCCCGTGATCGCCGAGTTCGATTTCCCCGGCTGATTCACCTGGCGCCGATGGCGAACAAGTGGGAACGGCCGCGCAGATAGATTACGCCGTCGGCGACGGCGGGACTCGCCATCACCGTTTCTCCCAGTTCGTTCCCGGCTTCCTCTTTATACACGCCGCCCTGCGCCAGCACGTACGTGCGGCCGTCTTCGTTGGTGATATAGAGTCTGCCGCCGGCCGCCACCGGCGAACTGGTGAAGCCGGTGGAGCCGCCGCCCAGGCGTTGCTGGTATAGGCGCTCGCCGGTCTTCAATTGATAGACGGACAGCACGCCGTTGTCGTAACAGAAGTAGGCGAGTCCGCCGGAGATCAGCGGCGTCTGCATGTAGTTGCCCGCCCGTGGATGGGACCACGCGATGGCTTCGGCGCTGCCGGTGATGTCGCCCTTGGCATCGGGCCGGATGGCGAAGATCGGCCGTCCGTCTCCATGGGCGTTGGTGATCAGAATCAGTCCGCCGGCGTAAACGGGAGTGGGCACCGGAATGTCGCCGCCGCCTTTCAGGTTCCACAGCGGCGCGCCGGTTTTGGCGTCGTAGCCGCCGATATGTTTCCACCCGTTGACCACGATCTGCCAGCCGTCGCCGCGCGGCACCGCCGCCGGGCTGCCAAACGTCGGCACGTCTTCGCGCCGCGTACGCCAGATCTGTTTACCGGTGCGGACATCGAAGGCGGCGAGAAAAGAATCTTTCTGCACGTCCGCCTGCACGATCGCCATGCCGTCGTGGAGGATAGGGGAGCTCGAAAATCCCCATTGCGCCTCGGGTGCGCGGAAGTAACCGGCGTCGAGCACGCCCAGATCCTGTTTCCACAGCAGTTTGCCATCGAGCGTGTAGGCATAAAGTCCCTCCGATCCGAACGAGACCACCAGGTGCTTGCCATCGGTCGCCGGAGTGGCGTTGGCGTGGGTCGCCTTGGGATGGCGCTTGACTTTCGGTTGGCCGGAAAACGCCGTCTTCTGCCACAGAATCCGGCCGGATTTGCGATCGAGACAATAGATGTTGAAGCTTTGAGCGCTCTCGCCTTCCACCGGCGCGATATCGCCATAGAGTCCCAGCTTCAAGCCGGACTTGCCGCTGGCCGGCACGGCGCTGGTGAGAAAGATACGGTCGCCCCACAGGATGGGGCTCGAATGCCCCAATCCGGGAAGCGGCGTCTTCCACAGGATGTTTTGGCGCTTCTCGCCGTTCCATTCCACCGGAGGCGTTCCGGTGCCGGCTCCGGAGGCTGAAGGTCCGCGAAATTGCGGCCAGTCGGCGCCGCGGGCCGCGATTGCGAGCAGCAGGAACAATGGGACAGCCATGCCCTACAGTGTAGACGCGCGCAATAGACCGCTCGATCTATCCCCCAGTACGCGAGCTAAAGGTTGCATTCCGCCTTGCCGATGGTACAGGCATGAGCAGGCACCTTGTGTTTGCGCTCTGGACGGTGGCGGCCTTGTCGAACGAGGCGGCGGCGCAGGAGCGTTTGTCCACGACGCGGGTTTACACGGAACCAACCGGCTTACGGTTTTTCGTCGACGGGCAGCCTTACCGCGGCAATCAGGCCTTTATCTGGCCGGCCGGCAGCAAACACACGCTTTCGGTAGATCCGGAGCAGTTCCCGTTCGAAGGGCAACGCTACAAATTCACCGGTTGGAGCGATCCTGGCAACACGTTCAGCTTTACCACTGAGTCGATGGTGATCACCGCCGATCCCACGGTGACCGCGGTGCGGGCGCAATTCAATGCCGAATTGCTCGTACGCGTGTTGTTCAACAAATGCGACGCTTCGGCCCCCGATATCTGCAAGCCGCCGGGATATGTGCTGGTCAACAACAAGCAATCCACCACCGATATTGAAGAGTGGGTAACGCCTGAGAGCACGGTGAGATTGTTCGCCTCGCCCAACGCGGGCTTTGTCTTTGCCGGCTGGGGTCCCACGGCCAATTACGCCACCGGCCCGTCGCTGACCATCGTGGCCAAGGTGCCACTGACTTTTTCGAGCATTTTCGCGGCCGCCAAACGCGTGAATCTGAATACCGATCCGGCGGGATTGCTTGTGGCGCCGGACGGAACGCCCACGCGCTCACCGGCCGAGATGGATTGGGGCGAAGGAACGCGCCACACCCTGGGCGCCGTTTCTCCGCAGGTGGAGAAAGACAATTCCAGCCGCACGTGGGTGTTCTCGCACTGGTCGAATGGCGCGAAATTGAACGAAATCTACCAGGTCAAGAACTCCAACGTGGCAGAAACCCTGACGGCTAAATACGTGCGTGGCGTGACAGCCAGTTTCGTCACCGAACCCGTTGGCCTGAAGCTGCGCGTGGAAGGGCGGGAAAACTGGCCGGCCTATAACTTCGTCTGGGGCGTGGGCATGAAGTATCAGGTGAGCGCCCCCGCCGAGCAGACCGATTCGCGCGGAAGGCGCTTTGTGTTCAAGGGCTGGTCCAACGGCGGTGCGGCGGCTCAGGAAGTCGCCATCCTCGATCAGCACGTCGAAACGGGATACCGCCTGGTGGCCACCTATGAAGCGCTCAGCAGACTCTCGGTGGAGACATTGCCCCCCGGACTTCCGGTGTTGATCGACGGTCAGGAATGCCGTGGCGCGTGCACCTTCGACAAGCCCGCGGGAACGCGCATCGAGATCGGCGCGCCACCGTCGATTTCCGTTTCCGGCACCAGCCGCATGGAGTTCATGCGATGGTCCGACAACGGGGCGCAGGCGCGCACGTTCACCTTCGGGAACGAACCCACCACCACGCTGGTGGCCGCCTATAAGAATCTGTACCGGCTGGAGGCCAGCTCCGATCCTCAACCCGGCGCCAACTTCCGCACCGATCCCGATACCGGCGACGGCTTCTTCGACGCCAACACGAGCGTCGCCATCACCGCCGAAACCAAGCCCGGCTACCGGTTCCGCCGTTGGGATGGAGACCTCAGCGGCACGTTCCGCAGCGGCCGTCTGGAAATGTCCGCGCCGCGCGCCGTTCGCGCGCTGCTTGAAACGGTGCCGTGGGCCGATGAGAACAACGTACGCAACGCCGCCGCGGCCGAGGACCAGGCCGAGCCGCTGGTGGCTCCGGGTTCGATCGCGCTGATCACCGGCGTGAACCTGTCGGCGGAAACGGTCACCGGTCCCGGCAATCCTCTGGCGCAGACCCTCGGCGGGTTGATCGTTCGCCTGAACGACAGGCTTCTGCCGCTGGTGTCGGTCACGCCGGGCCAGGTTCAGTTCTTCGTTCCTTCCGATCTGACCGACGGGCAGCATTGGATCTATGTGCGGTCCGGCATCAACAACGAGATGCGTCTGCAGTTGAACGTCAGCCGCAACGCGCCCGGCCTCTATCACACCAAGTCCGATACGCTCTCCTACGCCACGGCGGCGCATGAGAACGGTTCGGAGATCGGCGCCGATTCGCCCGCCGCGCGCGGCGAACGCGTCACTCTGTATGGCACCGGCTTCGGGCCTTTCGACAAGCCGGTTCTCGATGGCTTCGCCGTGCCGATGGGAACGCCGTACAACCTCGTCGATTCGCTTGAGTTGTTCGCGGGCGACCGCCGCCTGGAACTGGAGTGGGCCGGCGCGCAGAGCGGTAAGGCAGGCTCGGCCATCGTGCGCTTCCGCGTGCCGGAAGATATTGAGGTGTCGAACGGCAGTGTCGCGGTGCGGGTGCGCGTCAATGGACGCGACAGCAATACGGTCCTGCTGCGGGTCGCCGAGTAGCGGCCGTTCCGCCGGGCAACCGGGCCGATGTGCCTTCCACGGTAATATGAAGGCCTTCGGCCTATGGGCTCCTCCTGCCTGCTCGAAGTGAACCAACTGTGCGTGGCGTACCGGTTGCAGGGGACCGGGCGCACGCCCGTGCTCGAACGGTTGCAGCTCACGCTGCAGGAAGGCGAAGCCGTCGGTGTCTTCGGCCCATCGGGCGGAGGGAAGACGACGCTCGCCCGCGCCCTTTTGCGGCTTCTTCCGCCGGCGCAAACCGAAACTACTGGAACGATGCTGTTCGAGGGCCAGGACTTCTTTCAAGCACCGGAGGCCCAGCGTCGAAAGATTCGCGGAGCGCGGATCGGAATGGTTCCCCAGGAACCGTCCGTGGCCTTGAATCCCGTTCGGACCGTCGAGGTCCAGGTCGCCGAGGTCCTGTATGCCCATCGGACCCATACCTGGAGCGAGGCGAGGCGAGCCGCGAGAGCTTCCCTTCATGATCTGTTCGGCCGCGAGGCGGAGCGGGTGGCGCGGTCCTATCCCCATCAACTGAGCGGCGGTCAGCGCCAGCGCGCCGTGATCGCCCAGGCGATCTGCTGCTCGCCGAAACTGTTGATCGCCGATGAACCCACCTCCACTTTGGACTCGGTCACTCAGTACGAAATACTCCAACTCCTGCGGCAACTGCGGGAACGGACAGGCACGTCGATTCTCCTTTTCAGCCACAATCGTGCCGCCCTGTCCTTTCTGACCGGACGCGTCCTGGAACTGCGCGACGGGAGGTTGATCGATTGATGGAACCGGTGCTGTTGAAGGCCGCTGGCGCGGGGAAAGTCTACCAGGACGTCCGTGCCGGCTTCGGCCGGACCACATCGTACCGGGCGCTCGGTCCTGTCGATTTCGAGATCCGCGCCGGGGAAACCGTCGCCATCGTGGGCCGTTCGGGCGCGGGGAAGAGCACACTCGCCCGCTGCCTGGCGGGTCTCGAGCCGTTGACTGAGGGGGAGTTGTGGGCAGTGCCGGGCGTCCAACTCGTGTTTCAGGATTCCCCAACCGCGCTCAACCCGCGATGGACGGTACTCGATCTCATCGGCGAGCCTCTTCGATTGCGAGGGGTAACGGGAGCGGCGCTCACCGGCCGCGTGCGCCAGATCATGGACGACGCCGGGCTGGATACGGACTTGCTTGACCGGCGGCCGGACCAACTGAGCGGCGGCCAGCGGCAGCGCGTCGCCATCGCCAGAGCGCTTGCCGTACCCGGCGTTCAGGTGTTGATTCTCGACGAACCGCTGACGGGCCTCGACCCGGCGAACCAGCAACGGATCACCTCGCTGCTCGGCCGGATCCAACGGCAGCGTGCGCTCGGCCTCGTCTATGTCACACACGACATGGCCGCCGCGCTCCAGGCCGCCGGTCGAGTCGTCGTTTTGGAGAATGGCCGCGTGGTGGAGCAATCTCCCGGGGCGGATTTTTCGAGTGGCGCCAGGCATCCGGCCAGCCTCGCGCTGCTGGCCGCGATGCTGCCCGATCGGGGGAATTGACCGTGCCCCTCCCGTTCCTGCTCGGCCGCCTGTGGCACGGAGCGCTGCTTCTGTTCGGCGTGTCCATTCTCTCTTTCGCCATGTTCGAACTGGCGCCGGGCGACTATCTTGACGAGATGCGCGTCAATCCCCAGATTCCTCCCGAAACGGCTGAAGCTTTCCGCAAGCAATATGGTCTGGACCGCGCTCTGGTCCCTCGCTACGTGCACTGGCTGGGCTCGACTCTTCGCGGCGACCTGGGACTGTCGTTCGCCTACAACATGCCCGTCTCCCGGATTCTATGGAGGCGCGTGGGCAACACGCTGCTCCTGGCCGGTTTTTCTTTAGCGCTCACCTGGCTTCTGGCGGTACCGCTGGGTGTGTGGTCGGCCGCGCGCGAGCGGGGCTGGATCGACAGGCCGGTGAGCGCGTTTGCGTCCCTGTTGGCCTCTCTCCCGGATCTTCTCGTCGCCCTTGCCTGCCTGTTGTTCGCCGTCCGCACCGGCTTCATTGAGGTGAGCGGGAGTCTGCCGCTGGCCATCGCGGCGATGACCATGGTTTCTTTCCCGGCCGTCTTCCGGCACGTGCGCACCAGCCTCCATGAGATCCTGCGTTCGCCTTTCATCGGCCACCTGCGGGCGCATGGCATCCCGGCGCGGCGGATTCTCTTCGGGCACGCCTTGCCGGCCGCCGCCAATCCTCTCATCGGGCTGTTCGGCTTGTCGCTGGCCTCGATGACGAGTTCGACGCTCATCGTGGAAGTCGTACTGAACTGGCCTGGTCTTGGCCCCTTGCTGCTCGAAGCCATACTCGGCCGCGACGTGCATGTGGTTCTGGCCGCGGTCATGCTATCGGCGATTCTGCTGCTGGTGGGGAATCTGGTTGCCGATCTGCTGCTCTACGCCGCCGATCCTCGCATCCGGCGGGAGGCGGCGTGAGAATTGCCGCGCGGGCCAGCCTGATTGCCTTGCTTGTGCTTCATGTCCTGGCGGCGATGGCCGGCTTCGTTGCGCCCTATGATCCCACGCGGCAACATCGCCAACACCAGTGGGCCCCGCCTACGCCCCTGCGGATCGAGGGCCTGCGGCTGGTCGCCTACGGCCGGGACGATGGCGGCGCGCTCACCAGGTATCCGGTGAAGCTCTTTCCTCGCGGCCACGACGGGCGGCGGCTGTTTGGCGCCGGCGAGCCCGGCAAGGTCTTCCTGATGGGCACCGACGGTCTCGGCCGGGACCAGTTTTCGCGCTGGATTTATGGGGCCCGGACGTCGCTGTTCTCGGGCCTCGCCGCCGCCCTGCTGTCGGCGATCCTAGGGGCCGGACTGGGACTCGCCGCCGGATTCTATGGGGGCCGGGCCGATCGTCTGACGATGCGGGCGGCGGAGCTGTTCCTGGCGCTTCCGTGGATGTATCTGCTGTTGGCGATGCGCGCCTTTTTCCCCCTGAACGCCGATCCGCGGACGCTGTTCCTGGCGCTGCTCGC
Organism: uncultured Acidobacteriota bacterium; assembly: GCA_902826685.1. Classification (GTDB taxonomy): domain Bacteria; phylum Acidobacteriota; class Terriglobia; order Bryobacterales; family Bryobacteraceae; genus CADEFT01. Next base: position 159,418 of record CADEFT010000012.1, on the reverse strand, counting down.
CCTGCTTGGGGCGATCGGGTGGGCGCGGCCGGCGCGGCTGGTGCGCGGGATCGTTCTTTCCGCCAAGGAGCGTGAGTTCGTCCTGGCTGCGCGCGGTTTCGGCGCCCCGGACTCCTACCTGATCTGGCATCACATCGCGCCCGCCACGATTCCCACGCTGGCTACCTATCTGAGCCTCGCCATACCGCAGTATGTGTTGGCGGAGGCATCGCTGTCGTTTCTCGGCCTGGGCCTCGGCGGCTCCGTTCCCAGTTGGGGATCGCTGCTTGCCTCGCTCAGCCAGATCGAAGTACTGGAGAGCTACTGGTGGATGACGTTACCGGCGGCCGGGTTCGCGCTGGTCTTTGGTTGTTACAATGAATTAGCGAGGGGGTTAAGGATCGGAATGCCGGCGCCGTAGGTTCCGCCAGATGAATTTTTTTGGCCTTCCAGCCCGTACCACCCCTGCTGTTTTCCTCACCGTTGTTTTCGTTGCAGCCGCGTCGCAACCGGTTCCCGCCACCTCCGGCGGACGCTTGGTCGTCGCGCAGCGTTCCGAGCCCAAGACGCTCAATCCAGTCTTTGCCATAGATGAGCCCTCGCGCGCCGTCACCGGGCTGATGGGCGCTCCGCTGGTCCGCCTCAACCCGAAGTCTCTCGCCACCGAAGGTGTTCTGGCCGAATCGTGGAAGACCAGTACCGATGGCCGTGAGATCACGGTGCGGCTGCGAAGGGGTCTGAAATTTTCAGACGGCAGTCCATTGACCGCCGGCGACGTTCTGTTTACGTTCGACGTTCATATCAACCCCAAGACCGCGTCGCCTCAACGGGAACTTCTCACCGTGGGTGGACAACCGGTTCAGGTGGCCCTTGCCGGGCCGGATGAGTTGCGATTCACGCTAGCCGAGCCGTACGCGCTGGGCGAGAAGATGCTGGCCGGGATCTCGATTCTTCCCGCGAAACACCTCGCCGAAGCCTATCGCGGAGGCAGGCTCGCCGCCACCTGGGGCCTCGGAACGGCCAGTGCCGGGATCGCCGGCGCGGGCCCTTTTCGTTTGAAATCGATTCAACCGGGTGAGCGGATCGTGCTGGAGCGCAACCCGCACTACTCGAAAAGGGATCCCGCGGGCCGCCCGCTGCCTTACCTGGACGAAGTGGAGTTCGTCTTCGCGGCCAACGAGGACGCGATGACCGCCCGCTTCACCGCCGGCGAAGCCGATCTGGTTGCGGGCTTCGGCCCGGGCAGCTATTCAGTCCTGACCCGCGCGGGGGAGCGGATGAAGCATCGGGTTCTCGACCTCGGTGCCGGGCTCGACTATACCTTCCTGCTTTTCAATCTCAATCCGGCGCCCGAAACCGCGGCGGCGCCACGGAAATGGTTTCAGCGGCAGGCGTTCCGGCAGGCGATTTCAGCGGCCATCGACCGGCAGGCCATCGTGAAGCTGGTCTACCGGGGACGGGCGACTCCGCTGTGGGGACACGTAACGCCGGCCCGGGGGCACTGGATGGATGAATCGCTGCCCAGACCGCCGGGATCGGCCAGCCGGTCTCGCGAGCTGCTCCGCCGCGCCGGTTTCCGCTGGGATTCGCGCGGCCTCCTGGTCGACGAGAACGCGGTGGCCGTCGAATTCACGATCGTCGCCAACGCCGCTAATCCCGTCTATACACAGACGGCGGCCATCATCGAGGAGGATTTGAAGCCGCTCGGCATCAAGGTTCAAGTGGTTCCGCTGGAGTTCCGGAGCCTGGTGGATCGAGTGACCAACCGGAGGGACTTCGACGCCGCGGTCATGGCGCTGCGGCCCGGCGAAGCGGATCCGGTGGCCGACATGAACGTGCTGATGTCGGCGGGAAGCACGCGGTTGTGGAACATGAGCGGCAAGCCCGTTTTCGCCTGGGAAGGCGAAATCGACGGCCTGATGAGGCGTCAGATCGGCACGACCGGCGCCGCGCAACGCAAGAGCGACTTCGACCAGGTGCAGCGAATCCTCGCCGGCCAACTGCCTTTCATCCCCCTCGCCAGCCCGAACGTCCTGGTGGCGGCGCGCGAGGCCTTGGGGAATCTGCGGCCGGGCGCCATCGGCCACCCCGTTCTGTGGAATGCCGACGAGATCTTTTGGTCTCACGCCGGCAACCAGGCGCCCCGCCCATGAGCGGGCCAGCCAAGTCCGTACCCGTGGACCGCTCCGGGCCATCGCCGGCGTGGGAAGATCGCGATCTGGTGGCGTCCTGCCTGCAGGGCGACGAACGGGCGTGGGAAGCGCTGATCGAAAAGTACAAAAAGCTGATCTACTCGGTGCCGCTCCGGTATCGCTTCCCGGCCGACGAAGCGGCCGACGTTTTTCAGGCCGTGTGCGTCGATCTGTTCAAGGAACTCGATCGGCTCCGGAACGTTGAGGCGCTGCGCGGATGGCTGGTCCGAGTCGCCGCCAACAAGTGTTTTCACACCAAGCAAAGGCTGGGCCGCTTCGAGGCCGCCAACCTCGACCAGCCGGACCAAGGGGGGGCCGCCCTGCAGGTGCTGCCGGAATGGCTCGACGAACTGGAGCGGCAGCAAACGGTGCGGGAAGCCATGACGCGCTTGCAGCCGAGGTGCCGCGAAATGATCCGGATGCTGTTTTTCGAGGAGTCGCCCCGGCCTTACGAGGAAGTGGCGAAGGAACTCGGTCTTGCCACCGGCTCCATCGGGTTTATCCGCGCCCGCTGCCTGAAGAAGCTCGCGCAAGAACTCCAGGATCTGGGGATGTGACGATGGAGTCCCAACTTGTGTCAGCCAAGGACGAAGCGGCACGCAGGCAACTGCTCCTCGATTTTCCTTCGGCGGTGACCGTGGAACTGGCTCGCCGGCTGTGCGCCGAAGTGAGCGCCCGAATGCATGTGGATATCGGCACGGCTGCGCGGTACGCCGACGCGGCCCACACCGTGGCCCGCCAACTGCCCGACCGGCGTGCCTATGCCGAGGCCCTGAGGATGCGAGGCCACGTCTCGTATCTGACCGGCAACTATCGCCGCGCGGCCGGCGCCTACCGCAAGGCTCTCCGCATCCTGGACCGGCTCGGCGAGCATGTCGATGCCGGCCGCACGCGGAGCAGCGCCCTCCAGACGCTGATTTATCTCGGCCGCTACGAGGAAGCGCTTGAATGGGCGGAGCGCGCCAGGGAGATCTTTCAACGGGAGGGCGATAGCCTCCGCCTGGCGCGTCTGGACAGCAATATCGGAAACATCCTCCACCGCCGGGATCGTCATGAGGAAGCGCTCGAACTCTATCAGCGAGCGATCGCCGGCTTGAAGGAGAACGGCGATTACCCGTCCGCCGCCATCGCCATGCGCAACATGGCCGTGTGTCATGCGGCCGTTCACGACTTCGATCGCGCCCTTCAGGCCTACCAAGAGGCCCGTCTTTTCTACCGGGACCAGGGACTCACACTTCTTATGGCGGAAGTGAACGACAACATCGCCAATCTCTATTACCTGCGCGGGGAATACGCTCAAGCCGTTGGGCTGTACCGGCGCTCCGACGTCGAGGAACGCGGCAACACCTATCACGCCGCCATCGCCAAGCTCGACCAGAGCGATCTCTACCTGGAACTCAATCTCTATGCCGAGGCCGCCAGATTCGCCGGAGACGCCGCCGGCCGGTTCGCCGGACTCGGGATGCGCTACGAACAGGCGAAGTCGCTGGTCAATCTGGGGCTGGCGTCGTTCCGAGCGGGCGAGTCGGGCAACGTGCTGCCGGTGCTCAACCGGGCGCGCGCCCTCTTTGGCCGGGAAAAAAATTCCGCCTGGCAGGCGACGGCCGACTTCCACCGCGCGGCCGTTTTTCTCGAACTGGGACAGATCGGGAAGGCTCGTGAAGTCGCCCTCGGCGCCCTGCGCGCGCTGGACGCTTCGCTGCTGCCGGGCAAAGCGATCCTCTGTGCGCTCCTGCTGGCCAATATCGAGTTGCTGGCCAACGACGCTTCCCGCGCGCGGCGGCATTGCGATCAGGCACGCGCCTATCTTCACAACGCGGCAACCGCCCCGCTGAGTTTTCACTTCTGCATCGCCTCCGGCCGGGTGGCCGAGGCGGAAGGCGATCCCCATGCCGCGGCGGCCGCCTACCGGGAAGCGCACCGGATTCTCGAAGTGCTGCGCGGCCAGATCCCCCATGGCGACTTGAGAATCGCATTTCTCGAGGACAAGCACCTTGTCTACGAGAATCTCGTCCGTCTGGCGGTCACCGGTGCCGTCCATACTCCGGTCGAGGAACTGTTGAAGTACGTTGAACACGCCAAGTCCCGCAGCCTGGCCGAATCGATGACGTTGAGCACCCGCGCGCGAAGCGTCGCCACGGGGGAGCGGTTCGCCGAAACGGAGGCGCTGCAGGCGGTTCGCCGGCGGCTGGCCTGGTACTACCGGCAACTGGACCGGGCGGAGTCGGATAAGAGGAGTCCGCAGAGCGGCCCGATGCGCGATTTGCGGGAAAGAATCGTGCAGTGTGAGGAAGAGCTGGCGGCGGCGCTGACGGCGTCGCGAACCGCAAGGGCCGTCGAGGCTCCACTCGCGGATACGGGGGAAGCCCAAGCAAGCCGCATCCAGGCGGTGTTACCCCAGGAAACCGCCCTCCTCGATTACTACGCCGCCGGTGGCCGGCTCCATCTCTTTGTCGTCACACCCACTCAGATTCGCCACGTGCCGCTCGGCCCGCTTGACGAAGTGGTGCGAACCGGGCGCCTGCTCGGCTTTCAGATGTCGCGGAATCTCTCCGCTTCCCCGGGTCCCGCCTCCGGCGATCCGGCCTGGCTGGCCGCCACACGGGGGCATCTGGAAAGCCTGTACCGGGCGCTGATCGAGCCCGCCCATCCCTGGCTTCCCAACGGGCACTGGGTGGTGGTTCCGCATGGGCCGCTGCACCGGCTGCCATTCCATGCCATGCACGATGGCGATGCCCACGTGATCGACCGGCGGACCGTTTCATACGCGCCCAGCGCGATGGTTTACCGGCTCTGCATGGAGAAGGAACCCGCCTGGGCAGGCCATTCCACCGTGGTTGGAGTGAGCGACGAGAGGGCGCCCGATATCGCCAGGGAAGTCGAGTCGGTAGCGGGATTTCTTCAACCGGCGCGCCTGCTGACGGGCTCCAGCGCCACGGCCGAGGCGCTTCGCCGCGCCGCCGCCACAAGCCGCTTCATTCATCTGGCCACACATGGAATCTTCCGCCAGGACAACCCCTTGTTTTCGTCCATTCGCATGGGCGACTCGCGGCTCTGCGTCTTCGATTTGTACGACTTCGATTTCGCCGCGGAACTGATTACTCTAAGCGGCTGCGCGACCGGCGTGCAGGAAACCGTGGGAGCCGGCGAAGTGATGGGGCTTGCGCGCGGTCTGCTGCATGCGGGCGCGCACACCGTCCACCTCTCGCTCTGGGAAGTGAACGATCGCAGCACGGCCGAATACATGGGCCGCTTTTACGGCAAGATCGGCTCCGGCCGCGGCGTTTGCCAAGCCCTGCGGGAGGCGATGCTCGAAACGCGCGAGCGGTACCCCCACCCCTACTACTGGGCCCCGTTCGCCGTCACCGGCCGCTCCCAAAGAACTTTTCAGGATATATTTCCGGCCGGTTCCGGCGACCCCATATGAAGGGAAGAAGAATGTGACCCACTACGCCATAGAACGCTGGGCCGACTTCGTTAGGGGGCTAGTGCCCGAGCCATACCGGTCGGAGATGGAAGCTCACCTCGGCGGCGGGTGTGACTCCTGCGCGCCCGTTGTGGCGCGGCTCCGAAATGTTGTCGAAACGGCCCGTCACGACGTCGACGTGCCGGATGCCGTCGTCGCTCGCGCCGCGCGGCTCTTCGTCCCGCGCCAGCAGGGCGGCGAATCTCTCTGGCGCCAGGTCCTCGCCGCCTTGACCTCCGACAGCGAGGCCGCCCTCGCTCTGGAGGGTGTTCGCAGTGCCGGTGGCGGCGCGCACAGGCTTGCCTTCCGCGCCGAAGACGTCACGGTGGAACTGCTGGTCGATCGGAGTGGTCCCCGCCGCGCCGTGGCGATCGCCGGCCAGATCTCCATGGCCCGTGGAGCGGCGGGGACGGCCGCGCTCCCAGTGCTTTTGATGTCCGGGCGCCAGGTGATCCAGCAGACATCTACCAACGAATCGGGTGAGTTTCACCTGGAGTCCCCATCCCGGGCGAATCTCCGTCTATGCGTGAGGGATGGTGCGGGAAGACGCGAAATCGAAGTTCCCCTCGGATCCGTTACCGGCCTGAGGCAAACTCGGAGTTTTGGGAGGAAATCATGACAACCGTGACGCGACTGTTTCTTCTGATCGGACTGGTCTTTACTCTGGGAAGGCCCGCTGTTGCGGCCGACCAGTTCATCGTGCGAACCACCGCCGCCTACCTTCGGGAACTGGCAAGCCGGTTCGGCCTCGCGATCCTGAGGCAGATCCCGGGCCAGGACATATACCTGGTTCAGGGGCCGGAGGGGATTCCGCCCGATGAGGTGATCCGCCGGCTCAAGAACTACGACCATGGCGGCGACGACGATGATGACGACGATGACGACGACGACGTATTGGTGGAATTGAATGTGGTCGTTTCGTTGCCGGAGACATCGCCCGGCGGGCGCCGGTTGATCACGAACACCGCGCCGGTCAACAGCGCGCTTGGCGACCGCAGCTTCACCACGTTCGGCGGCGATCCGGCCTGGTCCGGCTACGTCAATCAACCGGCGCTTGCGTTAATTCGAACGCCGTTGTCGCACGCAAGGTATGGAACCGGATCCGGCGTCGTCGCCATCATCGATACGGGAATCGATCCCAATCATCCGCTGCTGCGCCGTTGGCTCGTTCCCGGTTACGACTTCATCCGCGAGCGTGCCGGCGCGCCCTCGGAACTGGAGGATCTCGATGCGGAGACCAGAGCCATCCTCAGCCCTTACACCACCGCGATTCTCGACACCGCGGGCGAGACCAACCCTTACACCACCGCGATTCTCGATCGCAACACCGCCAGCCGCATCGATCCGCGGCGCCTGCCACCGCATTTCGGTCACGGCACCATGGTGGCCGGCCTGGTGCATCGCGCCGCTCCCACGGCGATGATCATGCCGCTCAAACCGTTTGGCGGCGATGGCAAGGCTCCGGTGTTCCACATTCTTCGCGCCATCTTCCACGCCGAGGCGAATGGCGCCAAGGTGATCAATATGAGTCTCAGCTTGCAGGCGCCCTCCGCCGAACTCCAGCGGGCGATCGAGTTTGTGGCAAGCCGCGGCGTGATCTGCGTGGCCTCGGCCGGAAACCACGGCGCCGAGACCATGGTGTATCCGGCCGGCTATAAGGAAGTGATCGGCGTGGCGTCGACAAACCTGGCGGACATCCAGAGCCCGTTCACCAATCACGGCGACAACCTCGTCACTCTCGCCGCTCCCGGAGAGGCGCTCATTACGGCATACCCCGGCGGGCGCTATGCCGCCGCCTGGGGCACGTCGTTTAGCGCGCCGCTGGTATCCGGCACCGTCGCGTTGATGTTGCAGGTGAAGCCCTCCTTGAACTGGGAAAAGGCCGAGGATGGGCTCAAGGAAGCGGCTCCCGTATCCGGCAATCTCGGCAATGGCCGGCTGGACGTCTATCGCGCCGTTCGAAAAGCGACGGAATTTTGACGATGGAAGGCGCTGGCTATATTTCGCGGGCATGCTCCTAACCCCATTCGAGTGAGGCCGGGCATTCAGCAAGGCTTCGGAATAGGAGAAAAAAGCATGACTCGAAATATGGCAGCTTTCACTGTCGCCGCGATTTTGGCGCTACCGGTGGGTCTTTTCGCCGAGGAGACCCGCTGCACGGGAACCCTTACCGGATCGCATGACAACGTGGTTGTCCCGCAGGGGGCGACCTGCGATCTTCGCGACGCGCGGCTGAACGGCAGCGTCTATGTGCAACGGAGCGGCGGGCTGACGATCTCAGGCCGTACGTTCATCAACGGCAACGTTCAGAGCGAAGACGGCGGCGCCTACGTGCGCATCGTCGGTCCCAGCGTAACGGTGGGAGGCAACGTCCAGATCAAATACAACTATCAGGCCAGCGCCATCCAGCGGGGCACGACCATTCACGGCAGTTTCCAGTATGTGGAGAACTCCGGTCACCTCTTTGCGAACGGCGCGTTCATCGGAAGCGACTTCCAGTTGTTCAAGAACACCGGTGGCGCAAGCATCACCAGCAACACGATCCGGCAGAACATGCAGTGCAAGGAGAATACGCCGGCTCCGGCCGGTGGCGGCAACAGGGCCGGAAACAAAGAAGATCAGTGTTCCGGCCTCTAGTTCGGGTAGCAGACCGGCATCGATAAGCCGGGTATCGGGCTGGAGGGCGCCGGGCGGCGCTTTCCAGCCCGGTTCAACTCAAACAGCGCGCGACCGTGGCCAGCAACTCGTCCGACGGCACGGGCTTGAGCAGGAAGCCTTGCATTCCGACTTCCAGACACATCCGCCGGTGCTCGTCGGCGGAATTGGCGGTCAGCGCCACGATGGGCGTCTTCCGGTAACGCGGCATCCCGCGCAGCGCTTTCGTCGTCTCGATACCGTCCAGGCCCGGCATCTGCAGATCCATCAGCACCAGGTCGTATTCGTTGTGCACCGCCGATTCCAGGGCCGAATCGCCGCTGGCGGCGCAATCCACCGCATAATTCCCCCGCCGCAGGATGTGCGTGAAAATGCGCTGCGCCACTTCGTTGTCTTCCACCAGCAGGATGCGCTTGCCCGCCGCGGCGGCCGCCGATGCCGTCTCGCCGGCATCTTCCGGCAGCGGAAACTCGATGCGGGTGAAAAAGATCGTTCCCTCGCCCGGGGTACTTTCGGCGCGAATCTGGCCGCCCATCAGATGGGTGAGCTTCTCGGCCAGCGCCAGGCCCAATCCCAGCCCGTTGTAGCGCCGCGCCAGGCCGCTATCCACCTGGCGGAAAGAGTCGAAGATGTGGTCCAGCTGCGACGGTGGAATGCCGATGCCGGTATCGCGCACACGGAACTCCAGACATGCCGATAGAGGCTGGCGCGATACGACGGCGGCCACTAGCTCTACCTCGCCCGCGTTGGTGAACTTCACGGCGTTTGACACCAGGTGGGAAAGAACCTGCCGCAGCCGCAACGCATCGCCGACAATCGTCTCCGGCACGCGGCCCTCAAACCGCCACCGCAGGTCGAGCCCTTTCGATTCGGCCTGAAACTTGTGCTCGGCGAGCGCTGCGGTGATGACTTCCACCAGGTGAAACTCGCCCTGTTCGAGCGCGACGCGTCCGGTGGTGAGCGCCGAATAGTCCAGCGTGGCGTTCAACACGTCAAACAACGTCTCGGCGCAGGAGCGGGCGGCCGTCACGTACTCGCGCTGCTCGTCGTCGAGTGCCGTCTCGAGAAGCAGATCGGTCATGCCCATGATGCCGCTGAGCGGCGTCCGGATTTCGTGATTGAGGACCGCCAGAAACCGGCCCTTGAGGACTGCAAAGTCCTCGTTTGCGCCGCCGGGGGAACCGTACCCGGCATCTTCAGGAATCGACATCGATTCTACTTCCACCTCAGCTAGATCGGCAGCCGTACGGTGAAGTTTAGCGCAACCACGGTTGGTTTACGGCTGTATGGCGGCGAGCTTGCCGACGGCCGCCCACGCCGCCCCGGAATCGATCGACCGGGCGGCCAGGGATGCGCCTTCCAGGAAGCTCCCGGCGGCGCCGGCGGCGACGAGCGCGGCCCCGGCGTTGACGACAACGATATCGCGCGGGGGGCCCGGGGCGCCGTTCAGGATTTCCCGCGCGATGGCCGCGTTGCGGTGGCGCGTTCCCCCTTGCAGTCTTCCGGGAGTGGAGCGCGCGACGCCGAACTGTTCGGGCGTGAGCGCCGCCGGCCGCACCGCGCCATCCGATACCTCCCAGGCGTGCGTCTCGCCGGTGGTGGTGATTTCGTCCAATCCGTCGGAGCCGTGCACGACGAAGGCGCGCCTGACGCCGAGGCGTGCGGCGGCCGACGCCATCAGTTCGGCGGCGCGAATCGAGGGAGCGCCGATCAACTGCGCCGTCGCGCCCGCCGGATTGGATAACGGACCCAGCAGATTAAACGCCGTGCGCATTTTCAATTCGGCGCGCGCCGGCTGGGCGTACTTCATGGCCGGGTGGATGGCGGGCGCGAATAGGAACCCGATGCCCGCTTCGCGGATGGCGCGGCCCGCCAGATCGGGCGGCATGGCGATGTTCACGCCGAGTTCCTCCAGCACATCCGCCGAACCGCACTGGCTAGCCAGCGACCGGTTGCCGTGTTTGGCTACATGCACGCCCGCGCCCGCCGCGACGAACGCCGCCACGGTGGAGATATTGAAAGTGCCGCCGCCGTCGCCGCCGGTGCCACAGGTATCGAGCAGAGGCGCTCCCGGCGGAAGGCCCGCCTCCACCCGAACGGCCTTTTCCCGCATGGCCGTGGCGAAGCCCAGAATCTCGTCTTCGGTCTCGCCCTTCATGCGCAGCGCCACCAGAAACGCCGCGATCTGCGGCACCGTGACCTGTCCTTCAAGAATGGCGCTCATCGCCTCGCGCGCCTCTTGGGCGGTGAGGTCCACTCGATCGGCCACACGGTGGAAGAAACTCAGGAAGGCCATGTTATAATGAAAGATCCTGTCTGCTTTCAGAATACTAAACAGGCTAAAATCCGATGAAAATTCATGAGTATCAGGCCAAGGCGCTCTTGGCCAAATATGGCGTCCCCGTGCCGCGCGGCAAGGCCGCTTTCTCGGTCGCCGAAGCCGAAGCGGCGGCCAAGGAACTGGGCGGCAGCGTCGTGGTGAAGGCGCAGATCCACGCCGGCGGCCGTGGCAAGGGCGGCGGCGTCAAGGTCGCCAAGGATACCGCGCAGGCGGTGGAAGTGGCTTCGAAAATTCTGGGCATGACCCTCATCACGCACCAGACCGGACCCGAAGGCCGCGTGGTGAAGAGCCTGCTGGTGGAAGAGACGCTGCCCATCGAGCGCGAACTTTACCTGGGCATCGTGCTCGACCGCGCCATCGGCAAATGCGTGTTCATGGCGTCGGCGGCGGGCGGCATGGACATCGAGGAAGTCGCCGCCAAGACGCCCGAGCTGATCCTGAAGGAGCCCATCACCCCAGGCGCCGGCCTTATGGCTTTCCAGGCGCGCAAGCTGGCTTTCGGCATGGGCATCCCGGCCGCTTCGGTGAACGCCGCGGCGCAGATGATGATGGCGCTGTCGAAGGCCTATGACGCCATCGATGCGTCGCTTGCCGAGATCAACCCCATGATCCTCACCAAGGACGGCAAAGTGGTCGCGCTCGACGCCAAGATCACCCTCGACGACAACGCGCTGTTCCGTCACAAGGAACTGATCGAGCTGCGCGATCTGAACGAGGAAGACCCGCTCGAAGTGGAAGCTTCGAAATTCAGCCTCAACTACATCAAGCTGGATGGCAACATCGCCTGCATGGTGAACGGCGCCGGACTCGCCATGGGCACCATGGACATCATCAAATATGCCGGCGGATCGCCCGCCAACTTCCTCGATGTCGGCGGCGGCGCCAACGCCGAGCAGATCAAGAACGCCTTCCGCATCCTGCTGGCCGATTCGGCGGTGAAAGCGGTGCTGATCAATATCTTCGGCGGTATTTTGCGATGTGACACTTTAGCCACGGGCGTCGTCAACGCCGCGCGCGAACTCAACGTCAAGGTGCCCATCGTCATCCGCATGGAAGGCACCAACGTCGAGCAGGGCCGCCAGATTCTGGCCGAATCCGGATTCAATTTCACGGTCGCCGACGGCATGAAAGACGCGGCCGAAAAAGTGGTGAGGTTGGCGCAATGAGCGTACTGGTTGGAAAGAATACGCGCCTGCTGGTGCAGGGCTTCACGGGCAAGGAAGGCACCTTCCACGCCACGCAATCGATCGCCTACGGAACCAATGTGGTGGGCGGCGTGACGCCGGGCAAGGGCGGCACCACGCATCTCGACCGGCCGGTGTTCGACACCGTGGCGCAGGCGGTGAAGACGACGGGTGCCAACGCCTCGGTGATCTTCGTTCCTCCGCCTTTCGCCGCCGAAGCCATCATGGAAGCGGCCGACGCGGGCATCGAACTGGTGGTTTGCATCACCGAAGGCATCCCCGCGCTCGACATGGTGCGCGCGTGGTCGTTCCTTCAGGGGAAGCCGACGCGCCTGGTGGGTCCCAATTGCCCCGGTGTGATCACGCCCGGCGCCTGCAAGATCGGCATCATGCCGGGTCATATTCACATGGCCGGTGCGGTGGGCGTCGTTTCGCGCTCCGGCACGTTGACTTATGAAGCGGTGGGCCAGTTGACCAAGCTCGGTCTGGGCCAATCGACCTGTATCGGTATCGGCGGCGATCCGATCATCGGCACCACTCACACCGATGCGCTGCGGCTGTTCAATGACGACCCCGATACGCACGCCATCGTCATGATCGGCGAAATCGGCGGCGACGCGGAAGAGAAGGCGGCGGCCTTCGTAAAGGCCAACGTGAAGAAGCCGGTCATCGGCTTCATCGCCGGACAGACGGCGCCTCCGGGACGGCGCATGGGCCACGCGGGCGCGATTATTTCCGGCGGCTCCGGCAAAGCATCCGACAAGATGGACGCCATGCGCGACGCCGGCATCACCGTCTGCGAGTCGCCCGCCGACCTGGGCGACTCCGTCAAGAAAAGGATTTGAAGAGTTTCATTCGATGCAGAAAACATTCGCCATCATCAAACCGGATGCGGTTGCCTCGGGCTACACGGGCGCTATCCTCGCCGAGATCGAAAAGGCCGGATTCAAGATCAAGGCCATGCGCCTGACACGGCTCAGCAAGGCGCAGGCCGAAGGCTTCTACGCCGTGCATAAGGAGCGGCCGTTCTTCGGCGGCCTGGTCGCTTTCATGACCGAAGGGCCCGTCGTGGTTCTGGCGCTGGAACGCGAAAACGCCATTCAAGCCTGGCGCGACCTCATGGGCGCCACCAATCCCGAAAAGGCCGCCGAAGGCACCATCCGCAAGAAGTTCGGCGCCAACATCGAGCGCAACGCCACCCATGGGTCCGATGCGCCCGAAACCGCCGCGTTCGAGCTGGGCTGGTTCTTTTCCGGCAGCCAACTGGCATAGCCCGCGTCAAGGGTACACTGGTAGGTCGCGCGGCTTCCGGGCATGACGGCTGACCAATACCAGCGGGTAAAGCAAATCTTCCAGCAGGCGCTGGAACTGCCTCAGGCGCACCGGCCCGATTACATCCTGAACGCCGCCGCCGGCGACCCGCAGATTCGCACCGAAGTGGAGCGGATGCTGGTTTCCGACACGGCGGAAAGCACGTTCCTCGACGATTCGCCCGTCGATCCGCTCAGCAAACTGTTCGAGCCCGAGATCCCCGCGCCGAAACAGGTTGGCAACTACGAGATCGTGCGCGAACTCGGCCGCGGCGGCATGGGCGCCGTCTATCTGGCCGCGCGCGCCGACGATCAATACCGCAAGCAGGTGGCGATCAAGCTGGTGATCCGCGACCGCGAAAACCGCGCCGTCCATGAGCGGTTCAAGACCGAGCGCCAGATTCTGGCCAACCTCGATCACGCCAACATCGCCGCCCTGCTCGATGGCGGCACCACGCCCGAAGGCCATCCCTACCTTGTGATGGAGTATGTCGAAGGCGTCCCCATCGACGACTACTGCGACCGGCATAAGCTGAACATCGATGCGCGGCTGATGCTGTTTCTCGAAGTCTGCGCCGCCGTGCGCCATGCGCACCAGAACCTGGTCATCCACCGCGACCTGAAGCCGAGCAACATCCTGGTCAAAAAGGACGGCGGCGTGAAACTGCTCGATTTCGGCATCGCCAAGATCGTGAATGCCGACACCGACACGCAGCCGCTCGACCGCACCGCGACTTCGATGCGCATGCTCACCCCGGAGTACGCCAGCCCGGAGCAGGTAAAGGGCGAGGCCATCACCACCTCCACCGACGTTTATCAACTGGGTGTGGTGCTTTATGAACTGCTGACCGGCCATCATCCGTTTCCCGCCGGTTCGCGCACCGCGCTGCTGCAAATGCTGGCGACGCAGGATCCGGTGCGGCCGTCGGAGTCGGTCGACCGGGTGATGGAGGAAACCCGTACCGACGGCTCCATTCGCGTGGCGCGCTCGCCCGAGCTCGTTTCCTCCACCCGCGAGGGCACCGCCGACAGCCTAAAGCGCCGGCTGCGCGGCGACATCGATGCCATCCTGCTGCGCGCCCTGGCGCGCGATACGGCCAACCGCTATGCGTCGGCCGAAGAGTTCGCCGAAGACATTCGCCGCCACCTGGCCCACCTGCCCGTCAACGCGCATCCCTACACGCCCGTCTACCTGGCGCGCAAATTCGTCACGCGGCACAAGACCTATACGGCGGCGGCGTTTTCGATTCTCATTGCGCTGATCGCCGGGTTGACCATCGCCACGCGCGAGGCGCACGTCGCCAGGCTCGAACGCGCCAAGGCGCAGCGGCGCTTCGACGAAGTTCGCAAGATGGCGAATTCGTTCCTGTTCGAGGTGCACGACGCGATGGCGCCGCTTGCCGGCACTACCGCCGCCCGCGAAATCATGGTGCGCAAGGCCATGGACTACCTCGACAGTCTTTCGCGCGAGGTGTCCGACGATCCGGGCCTGGCGCGCGAACTGGCCACCGCCTACCAGCGCGTGGGCGACCTGAAGGGCAATCCCAACATGGCCAATCTCGGCGACTCGGCCGGCGCGCTCAAGAATTACCAGAAGGCCATCGAACTGCGCGAGGAACTGTTGAAGCGCGACCCGCTCGATGCCGGCATCCGCCGCGATCTGGCCGCCAGCTACGAGTCCATCGCCGATCTGCTGGTTTCAAGCGGTTCCACCGCCGAGGCTCTGAAACATTACACCGCCGCGCTTCAGATCCACGAAAAGCTGGTTCAGGAGAATCCATCCAGCCGCCCGGCCCGCAGCCTGCTGGTGAAAAGCTATCAGAACGCGGCGAACATTCTGGCGTCGTCGGGCAAGACGGCGCAGGCGGTCGAGCTGAGCGGCAAGGCGTTGAAAATTTCCGAAGCGCTGCTGGCCGAGGATCCAGCCAACGCCACGGCGCGGCGCAATTTGGCGGCGGCCTACGGTTCAAATGGCCAGGCTCTGGACCGCGCGGGCAGCATGCCGCAGGCGCTCGACAATTTCGCCAAAGGTCTCGGCATTCTCGAAAAACTGGCCACCGAAGATCCCACCAACGCCCAGACGCGGCGCGACCTTTCGGTGATGCATGAGGACTTGGGCCGCGCGCAGGCCAACCGCGGCAATACGGCCGAGGCGGGCGGCCACTATCAGAAGGCGCTGGCGATACGAAGGGAACTGGCCGGAAACGATCCGCGCAACGCCCTGGCGCAACGCGATCTGGGCTTCATCGAAATGCGCGCCGCCGACATGCTGGCGCGCGCCGGGCAGAAGGCCGCGGCGGCCGAAGGCTACAAACGCGTGCTCGATATTTTCGGGAAGCTGGCGCGGCAGGACCCGGCCAATCTGCTGGCGCGGCGCGACCTGGCGCTGGTATATGAACGGCTCGGCAACCTGCAGGCCGCTTCCGGCGCTTCCGCCGAAGCGCTGGAGAATTTCCGCAAGCTGGAGGAACTGGCCGCGGAATGGTCGGCGCAGGATGGCCTGAGCGGCTTTGCGGCGCATACTCTCGGCGTCGCGCGCCTCAAGATCAGCGACATGCAGTCGCTGGCGGGCGATCGTGCGGCCGCCCTTGATTCCAGCCAGTCGGCGTTGCAATTGTTCGAACGCCTGTGCCAGGCCGACGGCGGGAGCGTTGAAAATCAACGGGGCCTGGCGTGGGCCTTGATTCGCCGGGCGGAGGTGGCGGCCGCCGGCGAGCAGGCCGGATTCTATCGCCGGGCGATGGATGTCTTCGACGGCTTGGCCCAAAAGGGCGCGCTGCGCGCCGAGGATCAAAAGCTGCGGGCGCGCACCGAAGAGGCGTCGCGCCGCCTCCGCCCGTGAGTCTCAGCCGGTTACCACAGGCAGCCAGGAACTCCCGTAAATCGATCCGCCTTTCACCGTAGCTACCGGAAACAGCTTGCGGTCTCCCGTTCGCCGCCCCTGTAAGGAATCGGTGAACTCAAAGCGCCCCTCGCGCAGCTCGAACACCGAAAGATCCGCCGTCGTCCCCACTTTCAGAGAGCCCGTCCCCGCCGGGAAGGCAAACGCCCTGGCCGGATTTGCCGTCGCCCGCCGGATCACTTCCTCGATGGGCATCTTCAGATGAAGGAACTTGGAGAGCGTGGTGGCCAGATCGAATACCGGCCCATTCACGTTGAACTGGTGGACGTCGCTTGAAATCGTACCGGGCGTGATTTCCTGCGCCATCAGTTTCTCCGCCGTCTCGAAGGAAAAGCTGCCCGCGCCGTGGCCGACATCGAGCTGGACGCCGCGCTCCATCGCGCGCCGGACTTCGGGCAGTACGCGAAACCTGTCGTCCACGATGCCGCCCGGTCCGCCACGGAAGCTGTGCGTGATCACGTCGCCCCGTTTGAGCATGCCCACGATCTGCGGCACCGGCGAATAGGACCCGCCGATATGCACCATCAAAGGCAGCTTCACCGCGTCGGCCGCCTCGCGGGCGATGGCCAGCGCCTTCAGATCGTTCGGCCCGGTGATGTTGCCCGTCAGCCGGATCTTCAAGCCCAGAATTACGTCGCGATTCTGCTCGATGGTCTTGATGGCCATCGCGGCGTTGACGAAGCGCAGGTCGAGCAGTTCTCCGTGCGGGTTGTCGGTCGAAAGTGTCGATTGCCCAAGCAGCGAGATGTTCAGCAGCGCGTAGACCCGCGTATCCACCATGCGAATGACGTACTTCTTCAGACCGGGAAAGGTGTGCGCGCCGGATGAGCCCGCGTCAAGCACCGTTGTGACTCCCTTGGCGATACAGGTGGGATCGGCCGGAATCCCCAGCGGCGCCACGCCGTCATAAACGTGGACATGCACGTCCACCAGGCCCGGCGTGACGATCATGTTGCGCGCATCCATCACCGTGCGCGACGTCGCGGAGTCGATGGTTTCGGCGATCGCCGCCACCTTGCCACCGCTGATGGCAATGTCGCGAGCGGCCGAGATGCCCTGGGCCGGATCGATGAGCCGTCCGCCGCGCACCAGCAGATCGTATTGCGGCGCGGCCACGGCCTGCGTGCTCAACAGCGCCAGAAATTCCCGTCGTTTCATTGGTTCTACTCCAAAGTGGTCACGAATCCCTGCACCAGCCGGACCATCGCACCGGGATCGGCCCAGTGAATCAGATGCGGCGCTCCGGCAACCCGGACGGAAACGCAATCGGCCATGCGCGCGGCCGCTTCCGCCGCGTCGGCATCGGTCAGCATAGCGCCCGCCGCCGGGTCGGCCTGCACCAGCAAAGCGGGACACCGCACGCGGCTCAAGATCGAATCGCGATCATACCCCAACATCCATTCGCCCGCCACTATCGGTTCGAGCACCGCCGGGTCCATGCGCTTCAAAGAAGCCGCCGTGAAACGCAATGCCACCCCGTCGCGCAGTTGCTTGAGGGGCACACCTCCGGCCTGCGCTTCTCCCAGCCGGCGGGCGAGCGCGCCCACCGGATCGCGGCTTGCGGCGAACGGCGCCAGCGCACGGAACCAATCGTGCAGCATGCCCTCGCGGATGCGCGAGCCCATCGTTTCAAAAGGCGGATCCTCCATCACCACCGCGCGTACCAGCTTCGGCGCTTCGGCGGCAACGGCCGCCGCCAGCATCGAGCCGAGCGAATGGCCGTACACCACCACCGGTTCGGCAAAGCGCTCGCTCAGCAGTTCCACAATCGGCCCGGCATAGTCAATGACCCGGTACCGCCGCATCCGGCCGGAAGCGCCGTGGCCCGGCAGGTCCACCGCCATCAGGCTCGCCCCCGCCCCCAGGCCCGCCATCACGGGCAGAAACGACTGCCAGCGGCGCGTCACGCCGTGCAGCAACACCATCGGCGGTCCGTTACCCGCCATCGCGCAGTTCAGCTTCATTGTCCTCGCTTCCTATAATGGAGTTTCACGAATCCTTCAATCTTAGATGCAGCCTCCCATTCCTATCTGCACGAATTTTCCGCGCTTTCCCGCCACCTGGACCGCGGCCACCGGCGAGACGGGCACGGCGGAAGTGGTGCGGACGTTTCCGGAACTGCTGGCCGGCCTGCCGCGCGCGGCGCTGGTGCTGATCAACGGCGATGCCGATTTGACGTTGCAGCTTTGCCGCCACTTCTGGCTTCATCCTTCCCAACGCAAGCCTCTGGTGTCGGCCGACATCGTTCTACGCCGTCCGGAAACATGGAAGCAGCGCGCCGCCGCCCTGGTGAAGAAGACCCTGCTCACTCGAGTGGATCATTTCATCAACTATTTTCACGGCTCCGAGGGCTACGCCAGATATTACGGGATCCGCGCCGGTAACAGCTCCTTCGTTCACTTCAAGCCGAATCTGCGCTACCGCTATGAGCCTTCAAAATTTCGCGAGGGCGAGTACGTGTTGTGCTTCGGCCGCTCGCAGCGCGATTACGACACCTTCTTCGCCGCCATGGAAAAGCTGCCTTATCCGGCCGCCGTTCCCAAGCCCAACTATCGCGAATTCGAGATTCACTGCTCCCGCTTCACGCGCCGGCCCGAGGATTTGCCGAAGAACGTGACGCTGCTCGACGACGACGGTTCGCAGGATTCGATGATCCGCATTCTTGAAGGCGCCAAGGTTGTCGCACTGCCCATCCTCGCTTCATCCATGAACGCCTCTGGCATCGGCGTTTATCTCAACGCCATGCTGCTGCGCAAGTGCGTCGTGATCTCCCGCACTCCCGGTGCCGCCGACGTCCTCACCAGCCAGGCGTTGTTCGTTCCGCCGGAAGATGCCGGCGCGCTGGCCGAAGGGATCCGCAAAGCCTGGACGGACGTTGCGCTGCGCGAAAGCACGGCCGAGGCGGGCCACCGGCACGCGCTCAGTCTCGGCGGTGAGCCCGAACTGCGCCAGCGAACCCTCGACGCCGCCATCGCCTGGTATGCCTCGCGCGGCCTGCGATAATAGCGGACATGCGGATCCTTTCGAGCCTCGCCTTCGCTCTCATGATTCTCGCGGCTCCTTCAGCGCACGCCGACGACCCCACCACCACTCTGCGCATCGAAGTGAAGACGCTCAAGGACAAGCCCATCGATCGCGCCGCGGTCACGGTGGATTTCGTCGAAGGCCGCTCCGTCGCCAAGCTCGGCAAGAAGAACCGCCGCCACTGGGAGACCCGCTCCAACCAGGAAGGCGTCGTCAAACTGCCGCCGATTCCGCAGGGCAAAGTGCGCATCATGGTGCACGCGCGCGGCTACCAGACCTACGGCGAAGTCTACGATCTCAATGAAGAGGAAAAGACCATTGAGATCAAGATGAACCCGCCGCAGTCGCAATATTCCGCTCATCAATAGACGGCCTTGCACCCCATTCGAGCCTGCTATAGAGTGGGTTCGTGCCGTTCTCCCGCCGCTTTGCCGCAGCCGTCGCGCTGTTGCTGCTGGCAACCGCTCTCTACGCGCAGCGCCGCTATCGCCCTCAGTTCGACGACGAGGAAGACAACCCCGCACCCACGCCCGCCGACGCCGCCGAAAAGACCGAGTACGTGTTCGGGCGTCTGCGCTATGGCGCCGGGACGCGCGGCGGCTACTACCGCCGCGGTGGGAGTTGGGCCACCGACTACCCCAAGGCCGACCGCCAGCTTCTGCAGGGCATACGCCGCCTCTCGCGCCTGCACACTCGTTCGGTCGAACAGGTGGTGGACATCGATTCCGACGATATCTACAAGTACCCATGGATCTACGCGGTGGAAGTCGGCTATTGGGATTTCACCGAAGACCAGGCGGCCCGGCTGCGCGATTACCTCAATCGCGGCGGCTTCCTGATGGTCGACGATTTCCACGGCCCCTATGAGTGGGAAGCGTTCGTGGCGGGCCTGACCAAAGTGCTGCCGGACAAGCCCATCATGGAGCTCCAGAACAGCGATCAGATTTTCCACGTGCTCTACGATCTCGACGACCGGCCGCAGATTCCCGGCGTTTACACCGTCTTCAGCGGGCAGACGTTCGAGAAGGGCGGCATCGATCCCAAATGGCGCGGCGTTTATGATGACAAGGGCAGACTGATGGTGGCCATCTGCCACAACATGGATTTAGGCGATGCCTGGGAGTGGGCCGATCATCCCAACTATCCGGAACGCTATGCCTCGGCCGCCTACCGCATCACGCTGAATTACATCATCTACTCGATGTCGCACTAGCCCGCAAAGGATGCGCGGGCACCCTCGTGACATCGACCTACGCGGCCCCCGCTTCCGTTTCGCGGGCGAGTCCTCAGAAGCGAACAGGGACCGGCGCGGTCCACCAACGGGCCCGGAACCAAAGCTCGCGCCGGTCTCCGTTGTTCGCGGTTCCTCAAAAGTAACGCGGTTGCCGCGTGCCCTGCACCACCGAAGCGCTCAGCCGCCCCACTCCCTCGATCCGCGCCTCCACCGTATCGCCCGGCTTGATTCGCGCGCCCCTTGGACATCCGGTCGAGATCACGTCGCCCGGCTCGAGAGTGAAGTAATCGCTGTGAAAGCGCACCAGTTCGAACGGCCGTGTCCGCATGTTGCGCACGAAGTCGCGCGACCAGACTTTGCCGTTGTGCGCGGTCACGACTTCGAGCGCATCCACATCGGCGATCTCATCGGCCGTCACGATCACCGGGCCGAAGCTGAAGAACGTGTCGATGCTCTTGGACCGCGTCAGGTACCGCGTGTTTCGCGCCAGCACATCGAGCGCCGTCAGGTCGAGCGTCGTCACGTAGCCGAAGATGACGTCCTTCACATGTTCCGCCGGAACATAGCGCGCCTGGCGTCCGATGATAATGCCGAGCTCGCCCTCGGCATCGACGTCGTTTGACACCTCCGGCGGCGGCAGCACCAGCGGTCCACCCGGCTGCACGATGCAGGAGGCGGGCTTCATAAAACTGCCCGGCTCTTCCGGCTGCACGGCGTTGATGTCCACGGCGTGCGAATGATAGTTCAATCCAATGCACCAGATTTTCGGCGGAACGTCGTAGGGCACCAGCGGCCGCACCTGGTCGAGCGGGATAGCGCCGATACCGGTGGCATCGAGACTGGCGGCGGCGCCCTGTTGAATGATGGCCAGAACATCGTCCGGCACCTTGGTCCCGCGCCGTGCATTGATCTCGGCCACGGGAACGGCGCCGCCGCCGGTGACGACGCCGCAATGGATCGTTCCCTGATATTCGAAACGGATCAGTTTCATGTTCCAGCCAGTATACGAGGCGGAACGGGGCCGGATTTCCGCCCGGCCCCTCAGCCCTCAGAACGAGTAGCGCAGCGAAAGCTGCAGATTGCGCTCGCTGGTCTTCGAGGTCACCTTGCCGAAGGCGGCGTTGGTGGGCGTGGCCTCCACCGTGCTCCAGTTCGGATGGTTGAGCCAGTTGAAGGCTTCGAAGCGGAACTGGATCGCCTGCTTTTCCGTAATCGCGAACGACTTGAATCCGGCCAGGTTCCAGTTCTGGAAGCCCGGATGATGGAAGCCGATCGAGTTGCGGTTCTGATTGCCGTAGGTGCCGTTGGCCGGCCGCGTGGCCCAGGCCGATCCGTTCACGGTGGGGCTGAACCAGAAGTTCGAATCCGCGCCGTTGGAGAATTGCCGGGGCTGCGTGGTGGTGCCGTTCAGATTCCACGGCTTGGCATTGGTGGAGCCGATGCCGTAGAAATCGTCGGTGGTGGTGACGGTGAACGGAACGCCGGTTTGGAACTGCGAAACGCCCGAAATCTGCCATCCGCCCGCCACTGCCTTAAGCGCTCTGTTGCTCGAACCGCGCAGGAACGGGAATTCATAGATGAAATTGACCACGGCCACATGGCGCGTATCGAAGTCGGCCTTGCCCCAGTTGAGCCCCTGGTTGCCGACATCGGCGAACCCTTGCCGCGGTCCGGAGTTGCCGTCGTAGGCCTTCGAAAGGGTATAGGCGAAACCGAAGCTCAGGTTGTTCTTGAAGCGGCGGTTCACTTCGATCTGCATGCCGTTGTATTCGCTGCGGCCCGAATGCTCGAGCATGGGGATATTGGCGTAGCCCTTGTAAGGCCGCAGGAAGTTCACGTTGGCGCCCTGATTTTCCGGCCGCAGCGTGGTGCCGAAAGGTAACTGATTCAGATCGCGCTCCCGCGACAGATAGTTGCTGGCCGTTCCCACGTAACCGATTTCGAGCGTCGTCTCAAAGCCGATCTCGCGTTGATAGCTGACGTTCCAGTTATACGCGCGCGGAATCTTGTAGACCGGGTCGATGGTCATGAAGAACTGCGGGAAAGCCGTGCGGGTCGCGCCGCCAGGATTGTCGGCGCTGCCGTTGGTCACCGACGCCATCGGCTGCCACGGCGGATTGCCGCCCAGGAATACGCTGTCATAAACGCCGGGGCGCGACATGAAGCCGCCGAAACCGGCGCGCAGCACCTGCTTCGAACCCAGGCTGTAGGCCAGGCCCAGCCGCGGCATGACGTTGAACTGGTTCTTCGAGGGATAGGAACCACCGCCGCTCAACAGCCGGTCGAACTGTCCGCTGTCGATGGCCGGAACGCGGCCCTTGCCCGCCGCCGGGAACGACGAGCCGGGAATCACCACGCCGTTGTAGCGGTCGCCGCTGAGAATGTTTCCCGAGGCCCGCTCGATCACCGCCGCCGAGGCCGGGTTGTACTTGTTCGGATCGAAGTAGGCGATGTTGCCCCACAGCGATTTGTAGTAGCCGTTCTGCCAGGTGCCGCGGAACCCGAGTTCCAGTTTCAGCTTATCCGTTACCCGCCACGAATCCTGCCCGAAGAATTCGAACATGTGGCCGCGGTAAGGCGTGAAGCTGCGCGGTCCGATTTCGGCATAGGTGGAAAACA
The DNA here is from genome assembly GCA_902826685.1 of uncultured Acidobacteriota bacterium. Lineage (GTDB taxonomy): Bacteria > Acidobacteriota > Terriglobia > Bryobacterales > Bryobacteraceae > CADEFT01. Next base: position 136,512 of record CADEFT010000012.1, on the reverse strand, counting down.
GGCCCAGCGCCGTGTTGCCCATCCCGATGCCGGTGCCCGGCGCGCTGCCCGGGCGCACGTCGCTGAATTCGAACCGTCCATTCTGATTGTTGGTGCCGCCCGGCACGCCCGACACGTTGATCTGGTCGAAGTCGTTCTGCCCGGAGCGCTCAAACAGCACGCCGGCCTTAAAGGTGTGGTTGCCGGCGATCTTGGTGAAGTTGTTCGAGATCTGGTAAATCGGGCCGGTAGAGCTCGACGGATACGGGCCGCCGTCGATCGTGCCCAGGTTCGGAATCACGATGGTCGGCACCTTGTCCTGAATCTCCTTGGGTTCGGCAAACAGGTAAGGATAGTTGATGCCGCTGCGCGAGCGCAGGTAGCGCTGGCCGGTCTGATCGACGGCGATGTAGACTCGATCCACCGAGGCCGCCACCAGGAATTCGTTGATGGTGGTGGGGCTCAGGGTCATGATATGGCCCAGGCTGGCCGTCTTGTTCGGCCGGTCAAACGCCGTAATGGCGTAGTCGAACCCGGAGCGGAACGCATCCAGGCTGTTGACTGCCATGTTGGCGTGGCGGAACTTCACCACCTGGTTCGACGTCGGGTTGAAGTCGATGGCGATGGTGTCCTTGCGCTGGTTCTGCGGATTCGGCCGCACCTGATAGAAGTTATTGTTGCCCTGGTAGACGCCGTTGGCCCCCGGATAGGTGCGCAGGAATGCAATGCCGTTCGGGCTCAGACCGCTGGCGGGAATGACGTTGTTGGCGAAAGGCGCGTTGGTGGTGGGGTCGGTCAGCGTGCGGACGCCGTTGTAGTAGAGGTTGTTCGCATTCAGCAGTTCGCTGAAATCGCCGTTGCGCATGGCCGCGCTTGGCACCCGCTGGAATCCGTTGCCCGCTTCCAGACGATACTTCACCCATTCCTGGCTGAACAGGAAGAACAGCTTCTCGCGGTTCCGGTTGAAGACTTTCGGAATCATCACCGGTCCGCTCAAGTTGTAGCCGAACTGGTTATAGCGGAACGGCGCCACGAAGTTGGTGGTGGTGTTCCGGTTGCGCGCCCAGCTATTGGCGTCGAGCGCGCTGTTGCGGAAGTATTCATAGGCGGTGCCATGAAAATCCTTGCTGCCCGATCGCGTCACCATGCGCACCTGGCCCGATCCGCTGCGCCCGTACTCGGCCGAGTAGTTCGCCGTCAGAATCTGGACTTCCTGCACTGTGTCGAGATCGGCCGTGCCGATGGAGGTGCCGTTGGCGCGCGTGCGCACGCCCACCGCGCCGTCAAAGGTGATCAGCGAATCCTGCGACCGGCCGCCGTTGACGGCGAAACCGCCGCTGGTCAGGCCGAAGCTGAAGCCGGAAAGCGCGTTGCCGCGGACGCCGGGTTTCAGCAAAGCCAGAAACAGTGGGTTGCGCCCGTTCAAAGTGAGGTTTTGAATCTGCTTCTGTTCCACGGTCTTGCCCACCGTGGCCGACTCGGTGTTGAGCGTGGCCACGCTGGCTTCGACATTGATGATCTCGGTGAGCTGCCCCAACGACAGCTCCACGTTCACGCCCAGCGGAATGCCCGCTTCCAGCTTGTTGCGGGTCTTGGAGAACTTCTTGAAACCGGTGGCTTCGATGGCGACGGTGTAATACCCCGGCGCCAGGTTGGTGACGGAATAAAGGCCCGACTCATTGGTCGTGGCCTGGCGCGTGAAGGCCGTTCCTTCGTTGGTCACCACCACGCTGGCGTTGGCCACGGCGGCACCACTGGCGTCCTTCACGATGCCTGTAATGTAGGAGTTATCGGATTGCGCCAGCAACGAGGCGGCCAGCGCGGTAAACAGAGAGAAACGCGACAACAGAGTTCGCATGCAAAGCTCCTGAGACAAAGCTTTTTTCTTTACTGAAATAACAGGTGCTTCAACACCCTTCCCCGGACTATGACACTTTGATACCATCGAAGCGGGCGGCGAGTCAAATATATGAAAAATAATAGGCTTCCAGCCGCTTTTGCCGAATCTTATAATTGAGGCAAGGATGCTTATCCTCCTGCTTTTCCCGCTGTTTACGCCACCCGCCCAGCCCCAGGGTATGGCAACTGGAAGCGCTACCGCGCGCCCGGCGCGTCCCCTGCCGGCGGGGATGAAGGCGCCCGCCGTGAACTATCGCGACCTGGCGCCGCAGGCCGGCTTGACCGGCGTCGCCGTCTCCGGCGCCGAACGCGCCAAGCAATATATTGTGGAAACCACCGGTACCGGCGTCGTCGTCCTCGACTTCGACAACGACGGCTTGCAGGATATCTTCTTCCCCAACGGTGCGCGCTTTGAAGGCCCGCCGGTTAGCCACTATCTCTACCGCAACCTGGGCGGCCTCAAGTTTGAAGATGTGACCGCGAAGGCCGGAATCCGCCACACCGGCTGGGCCCAAGGCGGTTGTGCCGGTGACGTGGACAACGATGCCAGGATCGACCTCGTGATCACCCAGTGGGGGCAAAACGTGCTCTACCGCAATACCGGAGGAGCGTTCGAGGACGAGACCAAGGCCCGCGGGCTCGCCGCCCCCAAGCGCTGGTCCACCGGTTGCGCTTTTCTGGACTACGACCGCGACGGCGACCTCGACCTCTTCATCGCCCACTATCTGGAGTTCGATCCCGCGCGCACGCCCAAGCCCGGCGACAAAGCGCAGTGTCAATGGAAAGGCCTGCCGGTGGTGTGCGGTCCGCGCGGGCTGCCGGCCGAAACCATGTCGCTGTTTCAGAACGACGGCCGCGGCAACTTCACCGACGTTTCAAAGAAGGCCGGTATCGCCACCGCCAAGAATTTCTACGGCTTCACCGCGCTGACCGGCGACTTCGACGACGACGGCTGGGTGGATGTGTACGTCGCGTGCGATTCCACCGCCAGCCTGCTCTATCGCAACAAGCACGACGGCACGTTCGAGGAGATCGGCCTGATTTCGGGTACGGCTCTCAACGAAGACGGACGTGAACAGGCGGGCATGGGCGCCACCGCCGCCGATTTCAACGGCGACGGGCGCCTCGATATCTTCAAAACGAACTTCTCCGACGACACGCCCACCTTGTATAAGAACAACGGCGACGGGTCGTTCACCGATACCACCATCGCCGCCGGACTTGCCGTCAACACCAAGTTCCTCGGCTGGGGTACCGCGTTTCTCGATTTCGACCACGACGGGCGGCCCGATATTTTCGAGGTCAACGGCCATGTGTACCCGGAGGTGGATGCGGCCTCGATCAATGAGAAGTGGAAGCAGCAGCGGGTTCTCTATTGGAATCGTGGCGACGGCCAGTTCCACGATCTTTCCGCCTCGGCCGGCGAAGGCATTCTGACGCCGCATTCCTCGCGCGGCATCGCGGTGGCGGATCTGGATAACGACGGCTCGCTGGAGATCGTGGTGGTGAATATGCACGAGGCTCCTTCGCTGCTGAAGAACTCGGCGCCCGCCGGCAATTCGGTGCTTGTCGAGGCGCTGACCGCCGGCGGACGTCACGCTATTGGCGCGCGGGTCACGCTGACCGTAGGCGCCAGGAAGCAGACCAACGAAGTGCGCAGCGGCGGCTATCACATCTCACAAGGCGATCTGCGCGTCCATTTCGGATTGGGCACGGCGGCACAGGCCGGGCTGGCGATTCGCTGGCCCGATGGAAAAGTGGAGCCGCTTGGGTCCGTCCCCGCCAATCACTGGATCACCGTGCAGCAGGGGAAGGGAATTGTAGGGAAGAAAGCGCTGCGGTAATGTTCTAATCGCGAATCTCGAAGAAGGTACGCCACACGACCTGGCCATCAAGCAGGAGATCGACCCGATGGACGCCAGGAACGAGTTGAGCCGGGGAAAAACTCGCCGACCATCGCACGGGAATCTTGCCGGCCCACTTCACCTTTGCCGCTGGCACATTCACGCGCCGTCGATTCTGGGCATCGTAGACCTCAGCTCTAATAACCGCGTTCTTGGCCTTCACTATCTCCTCTAACTGAGCGAAGACGACCACCGTTTCATCCCGTCTCGAAAACTCGCTTAAATCGTTCTCGGCGAAGTTTTCATCCTTCTTCCGCGCCCTTCCTGCCGTGCCGCCGTATCTGACATTCGGGTGAAGCCGGAGACCCGGCGTGAGGATTCCGCGCGCCAATAGTGCGTCGAATGTTTCTCCACTGACTTGGATCGGCGATGGAATGTCGTGGATTGGCGTCGCCAGGACCCCTGACCGTAGCTTATTGAATAACCCGGGGCTGACCGAAAGCGCTCTGCCAGTAACGCGCGACCCCGGCGTCAGGCTTCCCCCCAATACACCCGTTACGTCGCCATATTTGTCCATCAGCGGTCCACCGGCGGACTCAAGCGTCGGAGACGGGCTGATCAAAATGCGCCCGCCAAATTCGGGCCGGTTGTCTTTACCCGTGTAGTCCACTCCGCCGATGGTCCGCGCTCCGTTCTCGACGTTAAACACCAGCAGCCGCTCACCGATCGGCGTGACATAGGCCGCTGCCGCCTTGAGCGGAGGGATCGTTCCCGTGTCGGCATGGAGAACGGCCCAATCCTGCATGCGGCTGACCGCGGCGACGGACGTGACCCGCAGGCGCTTACCCGTTGCAAACTCAACTTCAATTCCGTCCGAGCCGTCGATCGCCTGAAACGCCGTTGTCACCTGGTTCGCGGCGCTGACGAAACCAGTGGCCCGGTCCACTCTCCGTCCGGCCTCGTCTAACCTGTCGATCCAGACAAGCGATGTCCGGCGGGCGAACAACTCGTCGAGCGTAGGTACCGGGCGTTTGAACTCGGTCTTAGGCGCGGGGGGCGCTGAAGGTGTGGGAGCCGGAATCGACAAATGAAACGCATGTGAGCCTGCAGGAACCCCATTGATTCTCGCCTCTAACTCCCAAACTCCCGGAGTCATATCGGCCACCACTCGAAAAGTCCAATACGCCGAAAACGGCTCGCCCGTTGTTTCCATCGCGATGTCCGAGATCTGAACGGGCTTGCCCGAGGGATCCTTCCAGACACCGGAAAGACTGTGCTTGCCGGCTGGACCGGACCATTCAAAATACACGATAAGCTCTTGATCCTTGGGAAATTCGAAGTTCGACCGCACTTGGTCAAATAAGAACTTCGAACCTTCCACCTTGCCCGAAGGACCGGACTGGACCTTCAACATCCGGAACGGCCCTTGTCCGAAAGCAAGAATCGAGCAAGTCGCCAATGTCAGAAAGCCGAGCATTGAGTTTTACCTCTTAGTGAGAAAATTGTAACTCATAAACCCGCCCCGCGTGCGCACCGCCATACGGTACGATTCGAGTGTGACCATCGCTGCCGGCGCCCTCCTGCTTGCGGCACTGCCGCCTTACGCCGGTACCGTCGCCTGCCTCAAGTGCCACGGCGAGTACGCAGGCCAGACCGCCACCCACCACGCGCGGGCGCTGCGGCCGATTTCCGAAATCGCGGCGGCGTTTCTCGACCGGCCCATTCGCGAGCGCAACGGAGTGGAGTTTGAATACCGCCGCGCGCCGGAAGGCCTGGCCGTCACCGCGCGGGTGGGGAATCAACGGGCCGCCGCGACGCTTGAATGGGCGGTTGGCTCCGGCGCCCAGGCGTTCACTCCCGTGGGTCGTTCCGGCGGCCTGTTCTTCGAACACCGCATCTCGCTCTATGCGGGCCGGCCGGGATTGACGATGGGCCATCCGGCGAGCGCCGATTCAAGCGCTCAGGCCGCCCTCGGGATTCCGCAACCGCCCGAAACCATCACCCGATGCTTCAACTGCCATGCCACCGGTGTGCGCGGCGCGGCCGATTTCGCCGAGCCCGGTGTCAACTGCGAGCGCTGCCACGGGCCGGGCGCCGCGCATGCCGCCGCCCCCGCCACGGCGAAGCTGCTCAACCCCGGGCGCTTCTCCGCGCCGGCCAGCGTCCAGATCTGCGCCGGATGCCATCGCTCGCCCGAACCGGCGCAACGGAAATCGACCAAGCCCGAGATCGAGGATCCGGTCTCCATCCGGTTCCAACCCATTGGCTTGATCGCCAGCCGATGCTTTCAAGCGAGCGGGAAGCTCTCCTGCCTCACCTGCCACGACCCGCACGCCAATGCGCGGCGCAACGACGCGGCCTTCTATTCCGCCAAATGCCAGGGCTGCCACGCGGGCGCCCCAACCTCGCGATGCGCGCGCGCCAACGAGACCAACTGCCTCTCCTGTCACATGAAGTCTTCCTCCCCCGTTCCCTATTTACGGTTCACCGACCATCGCATTCGCTAAAAGCTTGACAAAGGCTCTCCAGTCATTAACCATATGGTTATGGAAACGAAAGGTTATGCAAAGGCCAAGGCTCTCGATGCCACCTTCGCCGCCCTCGCCGACCCCACCCGCCGGGCCATTCTCGCCCGGCTCGCCCTCGGCGAAGCGACCGTCGGCGAACTGGCCGAACCTTTCTCCATGTCCCAACCGGCGATCTCCAAGCACCTCAAAGTCCTCGAACGCGCGGGCCTGATCGTGCGCGGCCGCGAGGCACAGCGCCGCCCCAGCCGTCTGCACCCGGCCCCGCTTGCCGCCGCCAGCAAATGGCTCGAGGATTACCGGCGATTCTGGGAATCGTCTTTCGCGCTTCTCGACAATCTGCTGGACGGCCTGTCATCGAAATCGAAAGGAACGAACCCATGCACTACCCGCAAAGCTTCCGGATCTCGACGCCCTCGGAGCGCGAAATTGAAATAGTCCGCGACTTCGATGCCCCGCGGGAACTGGTCTTCGACGCCTTCACTAAGCCGGAACTGGTGCGCCAATGGCTGCTCGGTCCCGGCGGCTGGACGATGCCGGTCTGCGACATCGATCTGAAGGTGGGCGGCAGTTACCGCTACGTATGGCGCAAAAAGGGAGTGCCGGATATGGGCATGGGTGGCGTGTTCCGCGAGATCGTAAGGCCGCGGCTCATCGCCGCCACCGAACGGTTTGACGACGCCTGGTATCCGGGCGAAGCGCTCAACACGACGATCTTCGAGCGGCGCGAGGACGTGACGAGGGTCACCATCACCGTGCTCTATGAGTCGAGGGAAGCGCGCGACATCGCCAGCCGCTCCGGCATGGAGAGGGGCATGATCGCCGGCTTCGACCGGTTGGAGGCGCTGATCGTCCGTGGCATCGCCGGGCCGGTCGTCATCGACTCCGAACGGCACACGGCCGCCGTCATCCACCTGAAGATTCCACGCAACCAGATCCAAACCGAACTGCCGCCCGCCATTCAGGAATTGATGGCCGCCGCCGCCGGGCAGGGATTGCGCATTGTGGGGCCACTGTTCACGCATCACCTCACCACATCGCCCACGGACTTCGACTTCGAAGCCGGCTTCCCCGTGAGCGCGCCGGTCAAGCCGCAAGGCCGCGTCAAGCCAGGCGAGTTACCCGCCGCCAGGATCGCACGGTCCGAGTATCGCGGCGGATACGAAGGACTCTACGACGCCTGGCGCCAGTTCGGCGAATGGATGAACGTCCAGGGCCTCAAGGGCCGCGGCGACTTGTGGGAGCGCTATCTCGCCGGACCCGAATCGAGCGCCGACCCGGCTACCTGGCGCACCGAATTGTGCCTGCCGCTCGATCCCTCGCACGGGCGATAATAAAGGAGAGATGGCTCTGATTCCGCTGGCCCTGCTGGCACTCTCCGCCTCCGGCGCCGACTTCGTGTCGGCCGTTTACCCAATCCTCGTGAAAGCCAACTGCGCGGGCTGCCATAGCGATGAAGGCGTCGCTTCGCCCACGCGTCTGCACTTTCCCGAAGCCAAGCCTTCCACCGCGCAGATTGAAGCCTTCGGCCGTTCCCTGCATATCTTCGTCGATCGCAATACGCCCGCGAAATCGCTGCTGCTGAGCAAGCCCACCCGCCGCGTGCCGCATGCCGGCGGCGTTCGCATCGAACCCGGCAGCGACGATGAAAAGGCGCTGCAGGCTTGGGTCGACTATCTCGCCACCGCGCCCATCGAGACTCTTCGCGTGAAGCTGGCGGAAAATAAGCCCTTCACCACCGGACCGGTGTTGCGCCGTCTGACGCATTCGCAATACAACAACACGCTGCGCGACCTGCTGGGCGAGAATTCGCGTCTGGCCGACCAGTTCCCTCCCGAGGATTTCGTGAACGGCTTTCGCAACCAGTACGAGGCGCAAAACACCTCGCCATTACTTGCCGAAGCCTATGCCGCCGCGGCCGAAAAGATCGCCCGCAAGGTTTTTCTCGGCGGCGATCCGCGCGGGTTGATCCCCTGCAAACCGAAGTCGCCCGAAGACGCGGTCTGCCGCGACCGGTTCCTGCGCGACTTCGGACTGCGTGCCTTCCGCCGGCCGCTTGCGCCCGCCGAGCAGGCCCGCTACGCCAAGCTGTTCGCCGCCGAAGCCGCTTCCTCCAAGAGCTTTTCCGCGGGCGCGCAAGTGGCCGTCGAAGTGATGCTGCAGTCGCCCAATTTCCTCATGCGTTCGGAGAACGGGCTCGACCTTTCGCTGAAACCCTATGAGACGGCGTCGAAGCTTTCCTATTTCGCGTGGAACACCATGCCCGATGCGGCCTTGCTCGATGCGGCCCGCAGCGGTGAATTGAACACGCCCGAAGGCGTGGAACGCCAGATGCGGCGGCTGCTCGAATCGCCCAAGGCCCGCGAGTCGGTGGATGAGTTCGTCACCGAGTGGCTCCGCTTCGACCGGCTTACCGGCACCGTGCGCGACCGCCGTCTCTACCCGCAATTCACGCCCGAGTTGACGCTCGCCATGACCGAGGAGACGCGGCGGCTGGTGGCGGAACTGGTGTGGAAGAAGGGCAACTTCATGGAGTTCTACTCGGCCGGCTACACCTATGCCAACGGCGATCTCGCGAAGCTCTATCAGGTGCCCGCGCCCAAGGAAGATTACGGCAAAGTGGAGCTGCCCGAATCCACCGCCCGCGGCGGCGTCCTGTCGCACGCCAGTTTCCTCACCATGACTTCGAAGCCCGCCGAGACGTCGCCCACTTCGCGCGGCCTCTTCGTGCGGGAACAGTTTCTGTGCCAGGATGTCCCACAGCCTCCGCCCGGTGTAAACGTCAACCTGCCGCCCATCAGCAAGGATCAGCCGCGCACTCAGAAGGACCGTCTGTCGCTTCATCTCAACAATGAAAGCTGCGCCAGTTGCCACAGCCTCATCGATCCCATTGGCCTCGGCTTTGAGAAGTTCGATGCCATCGGCGGCTATCGCGAGAAGCTGATGCTCACCATCTTTCCCAATCGGGAAGAGCGGCGCGAGGAAGCCAAGAAGGTGGAGCTCGAACTCGACACCCGCGGCAACGTCGCCGGGCTCAAGGATTCCAGCTTCAGCACGCCGCGCGAACTTGGTAAAATCTTGGCAGGTACCCCGCAGTGCCAGCAATGCGTGGCGAAACAGTTGTTCCGTTGGATGGCCGGGCGCCATGAGCGGGCCGCGGATAAGGCCGTGATTGAACGCGCTTTTGAGGATTTCCGCCATAGCGGATTTCAGTTTCAGGAGCTCATGATCGCATTGGCCAGGCGCAGTATTTTTCCGGAAGCGAGGGCGAACTGATGGCATCGATCTTTACTAAAGACCGCTCGGTCTCCAGGCGATTGTTCCTGCGCGGCGTCTCGGCCGCGGCCGGAGCCCCGGTGACGCTGGGCCTGCCGCCGCTGGCGGCGATGTTCAACTCCTCCGGCACCGCCTATGCCGCTCCAACGCGTGGCGGAGTCAAGTCCGCGCCCGCATCGCGGTTCGTCCTCTGGTTCAACGGCAACGGCGTGGTGGAGCGCTACTGGATCCCCACCGAGACGGGGACGAACTTCGTCATGACGCCATGCCTGGCGCCTCTCGCTCCGTTCCGCGAAGACATCCACGTCATTACGGGACTCGACAATCCCGCCGCCCGGCTGCCCGGTCCGGGCAACGATCACCACCGGTCGATGGCCGCCTTGATGACCGGCACCCAGTTCACCGGCCGCGGCGCCGGTGGTGCTTCCATCGATCAGACCATCGCCGCCAGGGTGGGGGGCGAAAGCCGGTTCCGCTCGCTGCAGATCGGCGTTTCGCAGGAATCGTTCGGCGAAAGCATCCAACGCAACATGAGCTGGGCCGGTTACGACCGCGCGCTGCCGCCGGAAATGCTGCCCCACAAGCTTTTTGATCGATTGTTCGGCGCCCGCGATCAGGGTTGGGTCAATCGCAAGCGCAGCGTGCTCGACGCGGTGCGCGAGGACGCGGCTCAGCTTCGCCAGTCCCTTGGCCGTGAGGATCGCACGCGCCTGGAAGAACATCTGGCTTCGGTGCGCGACGTGGAGCGGTCCATCGCCAGCCTGCCGCCGGAATACCGCAAAGTGGAAGCGCCGGATTTCGACGGCGACATGAAAGACTGGCCGCGCATCGCCAAGCTGCAAAGCGATCTGCTGGTGCACGCGCTCGCTTCCGGCCAGACGCGCGTCGCCTCCTACATGCTCACCAAATGCCAGGGCCTGACCCGCTTCCCCTGGCTTGGCTATACCGCCGCGCGCCACCATGACTACACCCATCGCGACGGCAAGGCTCCCGGCGCCGACGGACCGGACGGCCAGCGCATCATGCGCGACATCTGCCGCTGGCACGTGGAGGAATTGGCTTACCTGGTGGGCAAGCTGAAGGCCACGCCCGAGGGCGAAAACAACATGCTCGACAACACCACCATCGTGTATGTTCACGAGCACGCCGAAGCCAACGACCACAAGAACAACGGCCTTTCGGTGATCGTGGCGGGCCACGGCGGTAAGCTGCTCACCGGACGCCATACGCGCACCACCGGCACCATCGGCGACCTTTACCTCGCCGTCGCCAACAAGGCCATGAAGTCGGATCTGAAGACGTTCCCCACCGCCTCGCGCGAGATCAGCGGCATTTTTGCCTGAGCGCTTCGAGCACGGCCGAATTATCGGCGTCGGCGTACCCGGCACCTTCGGCGGCCTCCAACAGCCGGTCATGAACCTCGCTTAGCGGCAGCGTCATGCCCAACTGTGCCGCCTCCTTGAGCATCAATCGCACGTCCTTATGATGCTGCCGCAGCCGCGCCTCCGGCCCGTAGTCGCGCCGGATCATCTTCTCTCCCTTGCGGTCAAGCGCCACGGAATGCGCCGGACCGCTGCGCAGGACTTCGAGCGTCAGCCCTAAATCCATCCCCATCGATTCGGCGAATGCCAGCCCTTCCGCCAGCGCCGCGCGATTCAATCCCAGCACCAGGTTCACCACCAGTTTCATGCGCGCGCCGGCACCTCTCGGGCCCACATGGAACGCGCGCCCGCAGAAACTCATCAGTAATCCGCGGCAGGCGTCGAAGTCCCGCGTGTCGCCGCCCGCCAGCGCCACCGCTTCGCCTTTTCTAACCTGCCCGCTCGAACCGGCAACGGTGGCGTCGAGGTAGCGCGGCACGCGGCGGCCGATCTCTTCCATCTCGCCGGGTGCGCCCGTGGTGGTGTCCACCAGAATTTTGTCCTCGCCCAACTCGCCCGCAATATCGGCGCAGACGCGCATCGACACCGATGAGTCGGGCAGGCACAGCACCACGATTTCACCCCACTCCGCCGCTTCCCGCGCCGAGCCGGCCGCCTGCGCCCCGATGTCCGTCAGAGCCTTGAGCCGCGCCGCGTCCGTATCGAAACCGCGGACCGTGTGGCCCGCCCGCACAAACCGCTCCGCCAACGCCGAGCCGAGCAGCCCGGCGCCGATCAATCCGACTTGCATGGCGCGTTTATAGCATCTTCGGCGTGCCCCAATGCGTGCGATAGGCGCGTTTGACGTGCACGTTGGCGCTCGAGTCGGCTGGAATGGATTCGGTCTCCTGATCGAACGTCACGTTATGCCCGGTGCGCGCGACAATGTTCGCCAGGTGGCAGTGGATCGCCGAAAGGTGCCCTTCCATGATGTCGGCCGGCGGAAGCTGCCGTGAGCGGATGCAATCGACGAACTTCTGCTGGTGGATGGCATCGCTGTCGCCCGCGTCGTCGTGCTGCGTCATCTTGCCCTTGGCGTCGAATACCTTGTAACCCCAGCGCCGGTTGTATTGGCCGATGTGCACCATGCCGTCGGTTCCATACACGCCCACGCCGTTTTCGATCTCGCTCATGCCATACGGATTCCAGATGCGCTGCTCCCAGATCAGGCTCTTGCCGTCTTCGTAATCGAAGGTGGCCAGCATCGTATCGGGCGTCTGCTGATCGTCCTTGAAAAACACCTTGCGGCCCGATCCGCTCACGCGCACCGGATAGCTTTCCCCGAGCGCCCAGCGCGCGATGTCGATCTGGTGCGCGCCGTCGTTGCCCGCGTCGCCGGTGCCGAAATGCCAATGCCAGTGCCACTTGTAATGGAAGCGATTCTCGTTGAACGGAATCCACGGCGCGGGCCCGAGCCACGTTTCGTAATCGACCCCCGCCGGCACCGGGCCGTCTTCCTTGTGGCCGATATCGTCGCGAAGCTGGATGTTCCATGCCTTCGCCATCAGCACCTTGCCGATCTTGCCCGACTTGATCAGTTCAATCGCCCGCACCGTCGATTCGCGGCTGCGCGATTGCGTGCCCACCTGCATCAGCTTGCCCGTCCGCCGCGCGGCATCGATCATCAGCCGCCCTTCGCGAATATTGTGCGAAGCCGGCTTTTCGACATACACGTCCTTGCCCGCCTCTACGCCAAGGATGGCCGCGGGCGCGTGCCAGTGATCGGGCGTGGTAACCACCACCGCGTCGATCTCCTTGTCGTCGAGCACGCGGCGCATATCGCCCACTTCGCCCGGCTTGGCCAGACTCATCTTCGTCGCCACCGCCTGAGCCTTCTCAAGTGACGATTTGTCGGCGTCGCACAGCGTCTTGATCGCCACGCCGTTGATCTTGCCGTAGCTTTGCAGCAGATAACGGCCGCGTCCGCCCACTCCTATGATTCCGATCTGCACGCGGTCGCTCGCCGCCACCGCCTTGCGCCGGAACGCGGTAGCCGCTACCGCGCCGCCCATCATGAAATACCGCCGGTTCATCTATCGCTCTCCTTTAGGGGAATTGAGGCCCGCTTCCACCGTTCGAATGTGGCCGGCGGCGAGACGGGCCACGGTCTCGCCATCGGGCTTGAAATCGAATACTTCCACCGAAAGCCATCCCGCGTAGCCAAGATCGCGCAGCGTTTGCAGCACCGGCGCGAATGCGAAATTTCCCGCACCGGGATAGCGTCCATCGAGCTCGTTCAAATGCACGTGCCGGATGCGGCGGAAGTGTTGGCGAATGACTTCCGGCAGTGGCGCGTTTTCACCCGCCGTGTTGTGCGTGTCGAGCATGGTCTGCACCGCCGGGCTATTCACCGCCTCCACGATCGCCGCGGCCTCGTCCATCGTATGAACCACGTTGCACAGATGCGGAGCCAGCGGCTCCATCAGAATCGTGACGCCGCGCCCGGCCGCGTGTGGCGCCACCTTCCTCAGCCCCTCTTGCAATCGTTTCGCCGCGTCGGCCGGGGTGGCGCCATCGATCGCCTGCCGCTGCTTGGACGAGCCGAGCACCATCACCGGATGCGGGCCGAGATCCGCCGCCAGGTCGATGAGCGATCCGAAATATTCCCATGTCCGCGCGCGCACCGCCGCATCGGGCGTCGTGAGGTGCAACCCGGCGGGCGCCTTCAGAAAGGAATGCAGACCGCAGAAGGTGAGCCCGGCATCTTTCATCGCCGAACGCAGCGCCGCGCGCCCGGCCGCCGGCAGCGCCGCCGGATCGCCGCCCAGATTCGATGGATCGATCTCAAGACCCGTATATCCCGTGCGCCGCGCCGCCTCGCACATCTTCGCGAAAGGAAGCCCTGGAAACGTCTCGCTGCACACCGCCAGTCGAAACGGCTTCGGCTTCGCCATCGCTACCCCAAGCGGAGCCGCCAGTAAAGTGCGCCGCGCCATCATAGGCCGAAGAGCCTCCTGGCGTTTCCCGAGAAAACCTTCGCCTCATCGGCCGCCGGCAGTTTCAGGCTTTCCACGTGACCGGCGATCAGCGAAGGGTCCACCCACGGATGATCGCTTGAATACAGCATCCGGTCGATGCCGGAGAATTCGATGCCGTAGCGGATCGCCATCGGAATCGGCGACACCGTGTCCAGATAGACGCGCTTCAGATACTCGCTCGGCGCCATGCGGATGTTTTCCGCGCCCCGTTTCAACACCATCGTCTGATGATCCACACGGCCGATCAGGAACGGCAGCGCCCCGCCCACATGCGGACAGACCAGTTTCAGGTCCGGGTGCTTGTCGAGCACGCCGGAAAGAATCAGGCGGCAGAGCGCGATGGTGGTGTCGAACATCAAGCCCAGCATCGGCGCCATCTGATAGCCGCTCACGGCGGTATAAGTCATCGGCAGCGCCGGATGCAGCAGGATGGGCACTCCCCGGCGCTCGGCTTCGGCATAGAGAGGACGGTACTCCGGCTCGTCCGGAAACCGGCCGTCGAGATTCGAATAGAGCAGAATGCCCTTCATCCCCAGCTTGCCGATGGCGCGGTCAAACTCCTTCAACATCGCCTCCGGCGAATGAAACGGCAGCGTCGCCAGGCCGAAGAAACGCTTCGGGTGCTGCCGCACCGTATCGGCGATGAAATCGTTCAGCATCGCCGCCATCGCCGTCGAATCCTTTCCGAACAGTTCAGGACCCGGATCGTTGATGCTAAGTGCCGTCATCGCCACGCCGGCCTTGTCCATATCGGCGATCTTGGCCGCCGCGTCGGTGTGCTTTGGCATAAGCCGCCGGTGCCATTCGCCCACCACCACATAGCGTTCCTCGCCCTTGCGGTAGACATAGGGCGACGTCTTGCGCTTCTCGAGAAGTTTCAGAAACTCCTCCGAGAACAAGTGGCTCTGCGAGTCGATACGCGAGCCCCGTGTCGATGCCGGTGCATTGCTCATGGTGGTTGCCGCCAGGCTGCCGGCGAGAAATTTCCTTCGTGCTGTTTTCAAATTTGTCATGCGAGCATTCGTTTCACTACTTGGCCGCCAACGTCGGTCAACCGGAAATCGCGGCCCATGTGACGGTAGGTCAGGCGTGTGTGTTCGAGCCCCAGGCAGTGCAGCATCGTGGCCTGCAGGTCGTGGATGTGCACGGGATCTTCGGCGACGCGCAGCCCGAGATCGTCGGTCTTTCCCACCGCCTGCCCGCCCTTGATCCCGCCACCCGCCGCCCAGGCGCTAAAGCAGTTGGGATGATGATCGCGGCCGGGATCTTCGTCGATCCGTTCCAGTTGGCCCATCGGTGTGCGGCCAAACTCGCCGGCCCAGATCAACAACGTGGAATCGAGCAGCCCACGCTGCTTCAAATCGCGGATCAGCGCTCCGATGGGCCGATCGGTGATGTCGCAATTCTTCTTCAGCTTGCGGTTCAACTCCTGATGATCGTCCCAACTGGCGTGTGAAAGCATCACGAATCGCACGCCCCGTTCCACCATGCGCCGCGCCAGCAGGCAGTTCACCGCATACGGACGCATGGGTTCGGTGTTGACTCCGTAATCCTCCAGCGTCTTCGCCGATTCCTTGGAAAAATCGAGGAACTGCGGCGCGGCCGATTGCATCCGGAACGCCAGCTCATAGGACTCGATGCGGCTGGCGATCGAAGAATCGCCGGTGTCGTACTGGCGTTCCTCGTTCAGCTTGCGAATCAGGTCGAGCCGGGCACGCTGCGTTTCCCGCGACACGCCGGGCGGGTCCGGCAGATAAAGGATGGGCTCGCCCGAATTTCGAAACACCGTTCCGGCATAGGTGGAGGGCAGAAATCCGCTCGCCCAGTTCGTCGACCCGCCGCTTGCCCCGTTGCCCGAACTTAAGACTACGAACGCCGGCATATCGCGCGACTCGCTGCCCAATCCATAGGACACCCACGCGCCCGCCGTCGGCCTGCCGAACTGCGTCGATCCGGTGAACAGCATCGCCTGGCCCGGATGATGATTGAATGCCTCGGTGTGCATCGAACGCACCAGGCAGATGTCGTCGGCGTTGGCGGCGATGTGCGGGATGTAATCGGAAAACTCGATGCCGGAGCGCCCATGCGGCTTGAAGACGCGCTCGCTGCCCAACACCTTGGCGTCCGGTTTCACAAAGACGAAGTTCAGATCCTTGGTCATCGACTCCGGCAGCGGCTGTCCGTGCCACTTTCGCAACGCCGGCTTCGGATCGTAAAGGTCGATGTGGCTCGGCCCGCCGGCCTGGAAGAAAAAGATGACGTTCTTCGCTTTGGCCGGAAAGTGAGGCTTTTTCGGCGCCAGCAGATCGCCGAGCGCCGCGGCGCCAAGCATGCCGCTGAAGGAATGAAAGAAGGCGCGCCGTGTGGGGTCCATGGAATTACTCACGCGTGATGAATTCGTCCAGGTTCAGAATGGCGCTGGCCACGGCCGTCCAGGCCGCCGCATCCGTCCGCGCCACGCCGGGAATTTCGAGCGGAAAGAACGCCGCCGCGGCGGTGTTCTTCTCAAATAGCGCCGCCTGCTGGCGATAGGAATCCGTGAGGAACTCCGCCTCCCGCCGGCCAGGTTCCCGGCTAAGGCAAAGCTGGAACAGATGCACGGCCCGTGATGCCGCATCCCGCCCGGGCGTCTCCCGCAGCAGCCGCGCGGCCAAACCTTGCGCCGATTCCACGAACACCGGGTCGTTCAGAAGATTCAACGCCTGCAACGGTGTGTTCGAGCGCTCGCGCCTGCACGCCGCCACCGCCGCGTCCGGCGCATCGAAATTCATCAACTGCGGATAAGGCACCGTGCGCTGGAAGTGGATGTAAAGTCCGCGCCGGTACCGCTCGCGGCCCATATCTTCGTTCCAACCAACGTCGGTGCCGTAGGCCAGATCCATCACGCCCTTTGGCAACGGAGGCCGCACGCTGCGCCCGCCGATGGCCGGATACAGCAGTTCACTCACGTGCAGCGCCGAATCCCGAATCAGCTCGGCGGGCAGCCGCAACCGAGATTGATGAGAGAGCAGGGCGTTGCCGGGATCGCGCGCGTCGATTTCAGCCCGCGCATTCGACGACTGCCGGTACGCCGCCGACGTGACGATCAGCCGGATCAGCGCCTTGCGCTTCCAGTCCGTATCCAGGAAACGCGCCGCCAGCCAGTCGAGCAGCTCCGGATGCGATGGCTTCTCTCCCTGCGCGCCGAAATCGTCGGACGTCCGCACCAGACCGCGCCCGAACAACTCCTGCCACACGCGATTGACCGTCACGCGCGCCGTCAATGGATTCTCAGGCGACACCAGCCATCGAGCCAGCGTCAGCCGCGAAGGCGCGGCATCCGCAGGCCCGGGATGCAGGAATCCAGGTACAACTGGCTCCACCGCCGCTCCCGGCTTTTTCCAATCGCCGCGCACCAGCACATGCGACCGGCGCGGCGCCTCTTCCACCAGCACCGGTGCCTCGCTTAGCGCCGGAAAGCCGCCGCGCAGCTCGCGCAGCTTCTTGCGAAGCTCGGTGAATTTGAGTTGCTTCCATTCGTCCTTACCGATCACCCGGTGGTAGTTCTGGACGAAGTGGTCCGTCATGGCGTCGGTCTGCTTTTGGGTTCGTTTCGCAGGTGGCGTATCCAGAATTCGCAGGGCGTTGTCCAGGTACTTGGTCAACGCATCCAGCGCGTGATCCCAATCGGTCCACTTGCCCGGAAACTCGCGTGCCTCTTTCATTCGCGCTTCCCACGCCGGTTGATACTTCGCGACGCCGTATTCGGCCAATAACGCTTCACGGTTGCGGCGATATTCGGGAAGCGCCGCCAAATAAGGACCCATCTCTCCGTCGAGCGGGGCGTCGATATCCAACTCGCCCGCCGGGTTGAAGAACGCAAACAGCCGGTAGAAGTCCTTCTGCGCGATCGGATCGTATTTGTGGTCGTGGCACTGCGCGCATCCAAACGTGAGCCCCAGCCATACCGTGCCCACCGTCGCCGCGCGGTCCATCACCTGCTCCACGCGAAACTGCTCGTTGTTCACGCCGCCTTCGCGATTGGTCAGCGTATTGCGATGGAACCCGGTGGCGATCCGTTGATCGACCGTCGCCTCCGGCAGCAGATCGCCGGCAATCTGCTCGATCGTGAACCGGTCGAACGGCATGTCGGCGTTCAACGCGCCGATCACCCAATGCCTCCACCGCCAGGCATGCGGCCGCACGTAGTCTTTCTCATAGCCGTCGCTATCGGCGTAGCGGGCCAGATCGAGCCACTGACGCGCCCATCGCTCGCCGTAATGAGGAGACTCGAGCAGCCGGTCCACCAAACGCTCGTAAGCGTCCGCGCGATTGTCTCCCAGAAACTCCGCCACTTCGCGCGGCGCGGGAGGAAGCCCGGTGAGATCGAGCGACACGCGGCGGATCAGCGTCGTCTTCGCCGCCTCAGGCGACGGCTCCCAGCCCTCGCGCTCAAGCCGCGCCAGAATGAAGCGGTCCACTTCGTTTCGCGCCCAAATACGATTCCGGGTGTTGGGCGGCGCCGGGCGGCTTACCGGCTGCAGGGACCAGTGTCCGGCCTTCGCCGCACCGGCCGCCGCCGACTTCGGCCAAACAGCGCCTTCGTCGATCCACCGGCGCAGCCGCTCGACTTCCTCCGCGGTCAGCCTGGCGCCCACCGGTGGCATGATGCGTTTCTCCTCGGCGCCTGACACCATGCGTACCAGTAGACTCTCCGCACTTTTGCCGGGCGATAGAACCCGCAGCGCGTCCTCGCGGCTGTCGAGACGCAGATTTTTCATCTGCGTCCGCGCTCCATGGCAGGAGTGACAGCGCGCGGCCAGAATCGGCTCGACATCGCGTGTGAAATCGATGGCCGCCGCCGCAGGCAAAACCCAAAGAAGAAGCAGCGACACCTTCATGCCGCCCCCTTCTTGAGTAGCTTTGACACTACCTTGCCTTCGACGTCGGTGAGCCGGAAGTTCCGCCCGGAATGAAAATAGGTCAGCTTGGTGTGGTCGAATCCGAGAGTGTGCAGAAGCGTCGCCTGCAGGTCGTGAATGTGGATCGGATCTTCCACCGCTTCAAGCCCAAGATCATCGGTGCGGCCCACCGTTGCGCCCGCCCGCATGCCTCCGCCAGCCAGCCACATGCTGTAGGCGTTCGGATGATGGTCGCGCCCGTAACCGATATCGGGCCGCTGCTGCTGCGTCATGGGGGTGCGCCCGAACTCACCGCCCCAGATCACCAGCGTGGAATCGAGCAGGCCACGCTGCTTCAGATCGGCGATCAGCGCGGCGGCCGGTTGATCGGTGATCTCGCAGTTCTTGCGCAGGTTCTTGTCGATGTCGTTGTGGTCGTCCCAACTGCCGTGAGAAACCAGAATGAAGCGCACGCCGCGCTCCACCATTCGCCGTGCCAGCAGGCAGTGCAATCCATATTGATGCGTCGGTTCGCGCCCCACGCCATACCGGTCGAGCACCGCCTTTGGCTCCTTGGCGAGATCCAAAAGCTCCGGCGCGGCCATCTGCATCCGGAACGCCAGTTCATAAGACGCGATGCGGGCGTCGATCTCCGCATCTCCGCTGTCGCGGCGATGCTTCTCATTGAGGCGGCGCAGCACGTCCAATCGCGCGCGCTGCATCGGAGCCGTGAATCCTTCGGGATTGGAAAGATAAAGAATGGGATCGCCCGACCCGCGAAACGGAGTGCCCTGATACGCCGACGGCAGAAAGCCGTTCGACCAGTCGTTCGATCCGGCGCTCGGGCCGGTGCCCGAACTGAGCACGACAAACCCCGGCAGGTCGCGAGACTCGCTGCCGAGTCCATACGACACCCACGCCCCCATCGACGGACGGCCGAATTGCATCGACCCGGTCATCAGCATCAATTCGCCCGGATCGTGATTGAACGCATCGGTATGCAGGCTGCGCACGACGCAAAGATTGTCGGCTTGCCCGGCGAGGTTTGGCAGCAGATCGGAAAACTCGGCGCCCGACTGGCCGTGGCGCGAAAATGTGCACGGGCTCGCCACCGCGTTTGCATTCGGCTTGATGAACGCCAGCTTCAAATCCTTCGTCGCCGGCGATGGAAGCGGCTTGCCATGCCACTTGCGAAGTTCGGGCTTCGGGTCCAGCAGGTCGATCTGGCTCGGCCCACCCGGCATGAAGAGGAAGATGACGCTACGAGCCGTAGCCGGGAAGTGCGGCGGCTTCGGCGCGAGCGGATTCGCTTCCGCCGCCATCAGGTCGGCGAGCGCCAGACCGCCGAACCCCGAAGCTGCTTGCAAGAATTGACGGCGGTTTCTCATGGCATTACTCGCGCGTCAGGAACTCATCCATGTTCATTACCACGCTTGCCACTCCCGTCCAGGCCATGGCTTCGGGCTGGCTGCTCCAATAGGTGAGCAGCCACTCGCGTTCGTCGTTGGCGGGTTTGCGGCCGAGGCAAAGCTCGAAGATCCGATCCAAACGGCCGCCCTCGGCCTCTGTGCGCGCGGCCAGAGCGCGAGCCGCCTCGACGAACACCGGATCGTTCAACAGGTTCAAAGCCTGCAGCGGCGTGTTCGAGCGATTACGCCGGCAAACGGCCCCGTAACCGTTCGGAGCGTCGAAGTTCACCAGCAGCGGATACGGCGCCGTGCGGTTCAGTTGAATGTAGAGCCCGCGGCGATAGCGATCGCGGCCCGCGCTTTCCTTCCAGTCCTTGCCGGCCCCTTGCGGTTGAGCCGGCCGCACGCTGGGCCCTCCCACCTCCGCCGACAGCAGGCCGCTCACGGCGAGCGCGCTATCGCGAATCGCCTCCGCGCTCAAGCGCAGCCTCGACTGCCGGGCGAGCAATTTGTTCTCCGGATCGCGCGCGGCCAGTTCCTCAGGGACCGCCGACGACTGCCGGTACGCGGCGGAGGAAACGATGAGCCGATGGAGACGCTTCAAACTCCAGCCACCATCCATGAATTCAGCCGCCAGCCAATCGAGCAGCTCCGGATGCGTTGGCAGTTCGCCCTGGTTGCCGAAATTCTCAGACGTGCGCACCAGGCCGCGCCCAAAATATTCCTGCCACACGCGATTCACGACCACGCGGGCCGTCAGCGGATTCGACCGGCTCACGAGCCAGCGCGCCAGATCGAGCCGTGTGGCGCGCGGGCCCGCCGCATCGAGCGGCGGCAGAGCCGATGGAGTGCCGGGATCCACCGCCGCGCCCGGCTGCTTGAAATCGCCCCGACTCAGAACGTGGCTCTTACGGTCGAAGGCCCGCAGCACCGCCGCCTCGCTCAACGGCGGCAGAGTACCGTCGAGTTCGCGCAGTTGCTTTGCCAACGCATCGAACTTCAGCTCTTCTTTCCGTTCCTTACTGATCACGCGAGAGTAGTTCGCAAGGAAGTAGTCGGCAAGGATCTTGGCCTGCCGCCGCGTGCGTGCCCCGGCCGGCGTGCGCAGAATCTTCTCGCCATCCTCGCAATCGGTCCGCAGGTCGTCGAAGGCGTGATCCCAGTCGAGCTTCCTCCCCGGATTCGCCGCCGCTTCAAGCATTCCCCGCTCCCACTCCGCCTGCAGCGCCGGAACGTTCGCGCCGTTAAGCAACTCGCGCCGCCGCGCGTCGTAGGCCGGACGCAGGCGCAGGTGCGGGCCCAACTCGCCGGGCATGGGCGCATCCATCTGGTCTTCGTCGGCTTCGTTGAAAAACGCAAACAGCCGGTAATAGTCGCGTTGGCTGATGGGATCGTACTTGTGGTCGTGACACTGCGCGCAGCCGGCGGTGAGTCCCAGCCAGACGGTACCGGTCGTGTTGGTGCGGTCGATCACCTGCTCGATCCGGAACTGCTCGGAGTCGATGCCGCCTTCGCGATTGGTCAGCGTATTGCGATGAAATCCGGTGGCAATGCGCTGATCGGTGGAACCGTTCGGCACCAGGTCGCCGGCGATCTGATCGATGGTGAACTGGTCAAACGGCAGATCGCGATTCAGCGCGTCAATCACCCATTGCCGGTAGCGCCAGGCGTGCGGACGGAAACGGTCGGCGCGGAATCCATCCGAGTCGGCGTATCGCGCCTGATCGAGCCAGTGGCGGCCCCACTTCTCGCCGTAGTGCGGCGATTTCAAAAGACGGTCGATCTGACGCGCCCAGGCGCCGGGCGAACCATCCGCCAGAAACGCCGCCATCTCCGCGGGCGTTGGCGGCAAACCCGTGAGATCGAGCGACAACCGGCGCAGCAGCACGTGTCTCGGCGCTTCGGGCGACGGCGCGAGTTTCTCTTTCGCCAACCGCGCCCGGATCAGGCCATCGATCGCATCGGCTCCTTCCACCGGCGGCTTGCGCACCGGCTGCAGCGACCATAGATCCGCGCCCATCGCCGCACACGCCGATGCCAGAACCAGAATCAGGCGGGCGGCGCGCATACCGTTGAGTATACTCAGGAGGAACTTGGAGCCCGAATGAAGATTTCTCTTTTGACCGCGCTTGCGTGCGTCCACGCCGCCACCGCCGCCAGCTTCACTTTCCACCCCGGCGCCAGCGCCATGGAAGTCCGGCTCGACGGCAAGCCCTTCACCGCTTTTCACTACGAATCGAAGTGGGACAAGCCGTTTCTGCATCCCCTGCGTACCGCCAATGGCGCCATCGTGACGCGCCGCTGGCCGGTGGAACAAAAGACCGGGGAGATCGAGGACCACGCCTGGCATCGCGGCCTCTGGTGGTCGCACGGCGACATCAGCGGAGCGGATTTCTGGCGGGAACTGGGACCCGAAAAGACCGGCAAGCTGATCCTGCGTGGCAAGCCGCGCACACGTTCGAACCGCCTGGAAGCCGAACTCGATTTCATCGCCGGCGGGAAACGGCTGGGGTCGGTTCTGCAGCAGTTCGCCTTCGTCTTGCAAGGCGATCTGATCTTCGTCGATGTCACCATCACCATCCGCGCGGACGCCGGGGCGCCCGTCACCGCGGGCGACACCGAAGACGGCGGTCTCGGGTTCCGCTATTCCGACGACTTCCGCGAGAACCGCGGCGCCGCTCTGCGCAACGCCGAAGGGCTCGAGACCACCAAGGCCATCTGGGGAAAGCGCTCGCGCTGGGTCGACTACTCCACCACCCGCGACGGCAAGCGTCTCGGTGTGGCGATCCTCGATCATCCTTCCAATCCCCGCCATCCCACTTACTGGCATGCGCGCGGCTATGGGCTCAACGCCGCCAATCCTTTCGGCGTTCGCGACTTCACCCGCGACAAATCGCAGAACGGCAAATTGGAGATTCCGTCCGGCGGGACGCTGCGGTTCCGCTACCGGGTGGCGATTCACGAAGGAGCCGATCCCGAACCTTTGTGGAAGGCGTTTGCCGCCGTAAAGTAACACGATCAAACACGCCTCAACTTGGTAACTCTTCCAACCTCGACCCACTCGGTGACGAAAATATTGCCCGCATGATCGAAGCACGCGCCATGGGGACTCACGAACTTGCCGGGCCGGAACTCGCCGCGCGGCTTCTTCCTTAACTCCTGCCAGTCGCCCGCCGTGTCTTCGCCCAGATGCGCGATGACGCGGTTCTCACGATCGAGCAGCGTGAGCCTCGCCGCAAGGTCCGGCACCACCGTCACGCCGTTGCGCTCATGAAAATGACACGGCATGTGGACGCCATCGCCAAAGCCGATGTGTCTGCCATCGAGCGTGAACCGCTGCAACCGGTTATTGGTGCGATCGGCCACCAGAAGGTACGGCTCGGCCGCGCGTACATCCACCATCAGTCCATGCGGACACGCCAGTTGGCCCGCGCCGTTTCCACTGCCGCCAAACGATCGGATGAACCGGCCGCGCGCATCGTACTGATTAATGTAATAGGAGCCGTAGCCGTCGGCCAGATAGATGTCGCCGTTCGGCGCGATGGCGACGTTGGTGGGGCTGAACTTCGAGGAGCCGTCCGCCTTGTAGCCGGGCGCTTCCTTCGGATACCCGATCCGCAGCACTTCCTCGCCCTTCAACGTCATCTTAATCAGGCACGCGTGTCTGGCGCTGATGCCGCCGCCGGGCCGGCCTTTGCCCGTATCGACGAAGTAGAGAAACTCCTCGCGGCCTTCCTTGCGCAGATGCAAGCCGTGCGCGCCCCCTTGGAATTGCTCGCCCCAACCGCGAATGTAGCGGCCCTTCGAATCGAACACCACCAGCGCCTCGCGGTGTTCGCTTGAAGCGTGCACGGTGTGCGCGATATAGAGGCGGCCTTCGGAATCCTCGACGGCGCCGTGTGTATTGCCCCAGCGCAGTCCGGCCGGAAGCGTACCCCAATCGTGAATCACTTCGTAGGTGTGCTCGCCGGCGCCTACCGTGAGAGTCTTGGCGCGCAGAATCGCCGGTGCCGCCGCCAGCAGTGTTCTTCGTGTCAAAGGTGCCGCCTCAAAAACTGCAGATCGCGCGCCGCCGCTTCCAGGCTCTTGTCGTAACGCTCCGTCTTTGTCTTCCCGCCCGGATCGTACTCGATATGCAGCGAAATCGGACCCGGGAACGCCGCCTGCTTCAGCAACGGAAAGAATTGGGAGTAGTTCACCATCCCCTCGCCCAGCGGGACCCATCGCGTCCGCCAGCCTTTCTCCGTCTTCTCCCAAACGAAGTCTTTGATCGCCACCATCATGAGCCTGGGCGCGATGCGGCGGAAGTTCAGATTCCAACCGGTCTTCCCACCCTCGATGGTGGCCTGCGCCGGATCGAAGTAAAACCCCACGCGCGCCGCATCGACGCCTTGTAGCGCCTCCATCGAATCCCACAGCGAGCACCCGACGGAATCTCCAGCGTGATTGTGCATGCCCGCGCTGAGGTCGAGCTTCGCGCCCGCCGCCGCCAGTTCGCGCAACGAGCCGCGCGTCGATTCGATCGTCTCATTCCATCGCGCCAGATCCTTGTACGCGAAATACCCGAGCTTGTAATAGCGGATCCCGGCCTTTGAGGCCGCCTCCATCACGCCGCGCGCCGACGGATCCTGAGCCGAAGTGATGGTGGTGGTGATCATCGGCACGCTCAGGCCCTGGTCCTTAAAGGCCGCCATCGCCTTGGGAAGATCTTCCGCCGCGCGCTCCGGCGCTACCAGGCCGCCGCGCCGCACCGTGAGATCGGGTCCGGCGACGCCCAGGTCCTTCAACATCCGCGCCACTTCCGGATACGTGAAGCCGGCCAGGTGATCGGTGAAAAGGCAAACGCGACCGGCAAGCCCCGGCGTTTGCGCCCACAGGGCGGCGGGCAGGGCCGTGAAGCCTCTTCGCGTGATCGTCATGGGCTCAGGCTCCCTTCGGCGTCGACCAATGCTTGCGATATTCGCGTGCCACCAAACGGTTGGCTTCGGCATCGCCCACGATGCGCTCCGCCTTGCCATCGAATTCGACGGCGCGTCTGGTGCGCGCCACGATGTTGCCCAGATGGCAGAGCACGGTGGACATATGGCCCGC
This sequence comes from uncultured Acidobacteriota bacterium, assembly GCA_902826685.1. Taxonomy (GTDB): domain Bacteria; phylum Acidobacteriota; class Terriglobia; order Bryobacterales; family Bryobacteraceae; genus CADEFT01. Next base: position 111,210 of record CADEFT010000012.1, on the reverse strand, counting down.
CTCGATGTCTCCCTCACTCCGCTTGCGGCTTTTTACGCAGTCGATGAAATTGCGGGCGTGGGAATTGAAATCCGGCGACGGCTCGCGCTCCGACTCCACCATCTTGCCCGCCGAATCGAACACGCGAAATTCATGATGGCCGCCCTGCCAGCGTCCCACCTGCGCCATCCCCTCGCTGCCGTAAACGGCCACCGTGTTCTCCGATCCTTCCATCCTGTAGCGATTCCATAGCCGCTGCTCGAAATGGATGATCTTGGTGCCGTAATCGTAGGTGATATTCATGGTGTCCGGCGTCTGCTGATCGTCGTCGAAGTAAAGCTTCGAGCCCATGCCGGAAACATGACGCGGATAATCCAGGTTCATCGCCCACCGCGCGATGTCCAGCCAATGCACGCCATCGTTGCCGATATCGCCGGTGCCGTAGTGCCAGTGCCAGTTCACGGTGCCGTGGTAGCGGTTGCGATTGAAGGGCATCATCGGGAGCGGGCCCGTCCAGATGTCGTATTCGACTCCCGAAGGGACCGGCTCATCGGCTTTGTGGCCGATGTTGCGGCGCATCTGCACGTTCCATACCTTCGCGGCTAGAGTCTTGCCGAGCTTGCCCGATTGCACGTACTCGACGAACCGCTGCGTCACCGGACGGCTGCGCGATTGGATGCCCATCTGTACGACTCGCCGGTTGCGGCGCGCCGCCTCCACCATCAGGCGCCCTTCCCGGATATTGTGTGAAGCCGGCTTCTCCACGTAGACATCCTTGCCTGCGTCGCAGGCGAGAATCGTCCCCGGCGCATGCCAGTGCAGCGGCGTGGCCATCACGATGGCGTCGATGCTCTTGTCTTCGAGCGCACGGCGGAAGTCGGAAATCGCGCGCGGTTCTTTCCCCTGAGATTCGGTGACCATTTTCATCACCGGGCCGGTGACGTTCTGATCGACGTCGCACACCAGCGGGATGCTCACATCGGGCAGCGCGCCGAACCACTGCGCCAGCGTTTTGCCGCGCCCACCCACACCCATCAGACAGATGGTGACTTTGTCGCTGGCGGCTACGGCTTTCGGGCGGCCCGCCGCGGCCACGGACGCTCCCAGCAGAAAGTGACGCCGGTTCATGACTTCCTCTTTCTCTAAAAGACGAAACGCGCGTTAAGTTGGATCTCGCGCGCTCCGGCTGTGCTGTTGATCCGGCCGAAGTTGGCCGACTCGATATTGGTGTCGGGGTTGCCGTAGTTGGTGTGGTTGAACGCATTGAACAGATCCGTGCGGATCTGCACGCGGTAGCGTTCCTTCACGGCGAAGTTCTTGCCGAAGCTGATATCGGCGTTCCAGCGGCCCGGTCCGCGCAGCGAGTTGCGCCCCACATTGCCCAGGCGAATCGCGTTGCCCAGCGCATTCTCCGGCACCGGGGCGAACGAGGCGCGATTGAGGTAAACCAGCGTCTGGCGGTAATTGTCGAGCACCGCCTGCCCGCCCAGATAGTCGGGGCGGGTTCCGCTGATGCCAGTGGGGTGGCCCAAGTTGATGGGCGATCCGGAACTGGCGGTGAAAATCGTGGCCACCTGCCATCCGCCCAGCAGATGCCGCGCTGCGGGCGTCATTCCCTGAAGCCTGGGAAGCTCATACACGGCGTTGACATTGAACACGTGCAGCAGGCTGCCGTCGGCCAGTGCCCGGTTCGAGCGCAGATCGTAGAAATTCGGCGTATTCGTCGAAGTCCATCCGATGTCGCCCGCGCCGTAAGCCATCACCTTCGACCAGGTGTGATGCACGTTCGCCGTCAGCCTGTTGGTCATGCGATAGCGCAGCGAAGTCTGCCAGGAGTGATACCACGTGCTGTCGGCGTTGTCCCAATAATCCATGCGGGCAAACGCGGGATTGGGACGAATGCCCGTGAGCGGATTCACTTCGTTGGCCATGCGGCTGGTGTGCCATTTCACGCCGCGGTTGCCGGCATAGGCCGTCTCAAGCGCCATCGCCTGCGAGATCTCGCGCTGGTAGCCGAGGTAGAGATTGAACGCATACGGCGACACGATGCGAGGGTCGATTACACGCGGCGAGCCTCCGCTGGCGCCACCCGCCACCAGCCGGATCACGTCTTCGTTGTACTGCGGATACCGCAGGTTGAACTGCAACGCTTCGGCGCGGCTGAACGCGGACCGGAACGGATCCACCAGCGAGTTCTGCACCGTCTGCGTCACCGTTTCGCCGGCCAGATTGGTGAACATCGTGCTCAGCCCGCCGCGAATCACATTCTTGCTCGCGCCATCCGGATTAAAGCTGAAGCCCACGCGCGGCGCCAGGTTGATGGCGTCGTTGTTGTATGGATTGTCGATCGGGCGCACCGGCGTATGCTGGAACGTTCCGAAATCGGCGAACCCGCGGTTGTAGGCGTGCGGCGGCCCTCCGTTGGCGGCCCGTGCCACATAGTTGCCGAAGAAATCGTTGCGGATGCCGAAGTTCAGAACGAGCTTCTTGCTGACCCGGAAATCGTCCTGCACGAAGATGCCCCACTCTTTCGACCTGGCCTGATAGAGATCGGTGCCGAAGGTCATCTGCACCAGGTTGGGGATGTTGGCGAGCAGGTCGGCTTCATTCTGGAAGCGGATGTCGGGGTTCTCGATGTTGGCGCGGCCAATGCTGCGTTTGAAGAATACGCCGCCGAACTTGAACGAATGCCGCCCGCTGATCACCGCCACCTTCTGATCGAAGGAATGATTCGGCGCGCCGAGCGTGAGAATCTCGCCGCAGCCGCTGAAACCCACGGCGTTGATGCAGGGCAGGCGCCGCCCGCCGAACTTCGTCTCCGTCTTGCTTGTATCCATCACGTTGAAGATGGCATCCAGCCGGTCGACGACGTTCTTGTTGTAGCCGTAGCGGCTTTCCGACGTCCAGCGGCTCTTGAAGTACGTATAGATGGCCGAAACGCGATCGGTGACGCCGGTGAATTCGCGCGAATTGATGGCCTGCACGCGCGGCTGCGACCGCGTGGGGCGGAATCGGGTGACGGTCACCGAAGCGCTCATGTTGTCGGTGATGCGCCAATCGGGCTTGATCACCATGTGATTGTCGGCGTTCTTCAACGACCCCGCGCCGATGAACTGTCCGGTTTGACCGGCCAGATTGTGCGGCTGGTTGGGCAAAGGGAACGTATCGAGGAACGCCTTGTAGGCCGGGACCGCTCGCAGCATGTCGTTGCGCAGCCGTTCGGTGGGCACATTGCCCGATACCGCGGAAAACGCCCGCTCCCGGTAGCCTTCATACACGAAGAAACCGAACAGCCGGTCCCGCAACACCGGTCCGCCGATCGAGCCGCCGAACTGATTGAACGTCACGCCGGGCTTAGTCGAAAGAAACTGCAGCCGCGCGTTCAGGTTTTCGGCGCGGAAATTTTCGAACACGCTGCCATGGAACTGGTTGGTGCCGGACCGGCTGATGATGTTCAGATTGCCGCCCATCGACCGTGTGTATTCGGCCGGAATCACGCCCTTGATGATCTGCACTTCGCCGACGGCCTCGATGCTGATGCCGTTGATGTAGTTGAAGTCGCCGAACATCGCAAGCGATGGCCGCTCCGGGTTGCCCGTGGCATCGGTGCCATCCACCGAGACGCTGGTGCCGCCGCGCCCCGCGCCGTTCAGGTAGACGTCCCCTCCGCTGCGCGTCACCCCGCTTGAAAGCGTGACCAGCCCGGCCACGTTGCGGCGCGAGAGCGGCAGCTCCTGCACCTGCGCGGTGCCGATGCTTTCCCTTTGCTCCGCCGATACGGTGTTCACCAGCGAAGCCTGCGACAGCACTTCCACCGATTCGCTAACCGTTCCCACTTCGAGCGCGAACGTCCGCCGCAGGCTCTCGCCCGCGCTTAACGGAATTCCCTTGTTGAGAGACACCTTGAATCCGTTGGCCTGCACGCGCAGCGTGTACGTGCCGACCGGAACGAAGTTGAATACGAACTCACCGGTCGAGTCCGCCGTTTGCCGCAACGTGGCCTGTGTGCCTTCGTTGGTGAGCGTGGCTTCGGCGGCGGCGATCACGGCGCCGCTCGGGTCGGTGACGATTCCGTAGAACGTGGCGGTGGTGACCTGCGCGGGCAGTTGGAACACCGCAAGCAGCGCCATGGCCGCGAGATGAATTTTCGGATAGCGAAACATTGTTTCCCCCAGGCGGCAAGAATCGTATCAGACCGGCGCGCTTAGGGCAATGGTTCCCGCAAATTTTATTGACCATATGGCCGGGGCCGTGATAGCGTTTAGAAGCGCGTGGCGGAAATTGTTTCGGAATGCGAAAAACCGACAAAGCCGATCGTCCGGATCTGAAGAGCACCGTGCAGTCGCTGGCCAAGGGATTGCGCGTCCTCGAATCCTTCACCGCCCGCGAGCCCGAACAGAATCTGTCCCAGATCGCCGCCAAGGCCGGACTCGACGCCGGCACCGCCTTTCGCGTCGTGAAGACGTTCGTGACGCTCGGCTATCTGCACCAGGTGGATGGCGCCAAGCGCTACCGGCTGGCCATGAAGGTGCTCGATCTCGGTTTCCAGGCGCTTTCCGGCATGGATCTGCACGAATCGTCGCGACCCATTCTGCGCTCGCTGGTGGGCGAGGTGAGTGAAGCCGCCAGCCTCAGCGTGCTCGAAGGCGCCGAGGTCGTCTACATCGAGCGCGTGCAGGCCGGCTGGATGCGCCTGGGCGTGAACGTTCGCGTCGGATCGCGCATCCCGGCTTATTGCACCGCCGCCGGCCACGCCATTCTCGCCTACCTTCCGCCGGAGCGGCGGCTTGAAGTGTTGCGCCTGCGGGAACGCGTGAAACATACGCCCAAAACGCCCGTCACCATCGCCGAAATCGAACGGCGCCTGGGACGGGTGCGCCAATTGGGCTATGCGCTCTGCGATCAGGAAAACGTGCCGGGCTTGCGGGCGCTGGCCGCGCCTGTACTCGATCCGGATGGACATCCCTACGGCGCGGTCAGCGTGGCGGCGCCTTCCCTCGCCAGTTCGGTGGAGGATTTCGTCGCCACGTCGGCGGGCCCGCTCGTCCGCGCGGCCGTGGAACTGAGCCGCATTTTGAGAGTATCGGGAGCGGCATCGGCCGCTTGAATAAAAGGAGAAGTTCGCCCCATGCCTTTGGTCAAACCGTTTACCGGAATTCTTCCGGCCATGCAACTGCCTTATCGCGACGACCTTTCGATCGACGAAGCCGAGTTGCGCCGTTTCGCACGCTGGCTCGCCGGACACAAAGGCATCGGCGGCCTGGTCACCAATGGACACACCGGCGAGGTTTTCGCGCTGAGTCCCAGGGAGCGGGCGGAGGTGACGCGCATCGTAGCCGATGAGGTGCGCGGCCAGGTGCCGGTGATCTCCGGTATCTGTTGCGAAGGCGTGGCGGAAGCGGTGGAGCACGCGCAAATGGCCGAAGAGGCCGGCGCGCAAGGACTGCTGGTCATGCCGCCCCATTATTGGCTCCGCTTCGGCATGCAGCCGCGGCATGTGGTGGACCATTTCACCGCCATCGCCAAGGCCGTCGGCATCAACCTGATCGTGCACATCTATCCGTCCTGGACCAAGGCCGCCTATTCGTCCGAACTGCTCGCCGAACTGGCGTGCATCCCAGGCGTGACCACGATGAAGATCGGCACGCGCGAGATGTCGAAATACGACCGCGACCTCGCCGCCGTCCGCGCCGCCAACCCGGCCGTGACCATGCTCACCTGCCATGACGAATATCTGTTGACGTCGATGGTGCAGGGTGTCGACGGAGCGCTGGTGGGCTTTGCATCGTTCATTCCCGAAACGATCGTCGAGCTCTATCAGGCGGTTTGCGACGGCGACCTGCGCCGCGCCCAGGCCATTCAGGCGCGCATCAATCCGCTCAAGGAAGTCGTCTACGCCAGCGGCGAGCCGAGCGGCGACGCGCATGCCCGCATGAAAACCGCCATGGTGCTGGCCGGCCGCCTGCGATCGAACCTCACGCGCCCACCGGTGACTGCCCCCGCCGGAGCGATGCTCGACCGTATCCGCGCCGCCGTGGCCCAAGCTCGGCTGGCTCCCGCTCTTGAGACCGTGGCTGTATCCTAACCGAATGATTACGACCCGGCGCCTGTTCGTCCCCGTAGCCGCGTCGGCCGTCGTGGGAGCCGCCGCCTGGTCGGCGGCAACGGCGCCGCCTCATCGCGCCCTGGTGATCGCCGCCATGCCGCCCGGCAGTTCCTGGTACGTCTTCGCGGCCACGCTCGCGCAGCTTCTCGAAGCGCAGTTGCCAGGCTATTCGCTCGAAATCTTCGCGCGTGGCGGCGGCACCGGAAATCCCACGCTGGTAGAGCGGGGGAAAGCGTCCATCGCTTTGTGCCAGGTCGCCACGGCCGTGTGGGCCTGGGACGGACTCCCGCTGGCTTTTCACGGCGTCAAGCACCGCCGCATTCGGGCGTTGGTGGGCGGATTGAATTCCGTGTGGATGACCGCGGCGGCTCGCGAGGACTACCTCCGCCGCACCGGCTTCACCACCCTCGAGCAAATTCTTCGCGCGACTCCTGGACCGCGCCTCATCATGAAGCCGCCAGGCAGCACCGTGCCGGTGGCGGCCGATATGATTCTGGAGCACTACGGCCTGTCCCGCGAACGCATCGCCGCAAACGGCGGTGCCATTCTGCAGGTGGCCGTCAACCAGATTCCAGAGATGCTCGCCGACGGCCGCGCCGACCTCTACTTTGAGACGGCTATCAAAGGCCACCCCGCGCTCACCGAAGCGGCCACCACCGCCGGCATCCGCTTCCTCGATTTCGACGATGGGCTTTTGAAATACCTGGCCGGGCAGGGCATGACGCCACGGCCGTTGCCCGCCTGGTTCAAAGGGCAGGCCAAGCCCACGGCATCGGTCGATTGCGGAACGGTGCTGATCGCCCGCGACGACCTGCCGGACGATATGGCCTATCTCGTTACGAAAACGCTGTGCGAGCGGCGTGAGGCGATGCTGCGGGCGCACAAGGCCTGGGCCGACTTCGAGCCCGCCACCAGTCATCGCCGGGAAGTGACGGGTATCGCTCTGCACCCGGGCGCCGAGCGTTACTTCAAGGAGCGCCAGTGGCTCTAGACGCCTCGCTCGAAAGCTCGCCGCCGGAACGCACCGGCGTTCTCGCGCTTGCCCTGGCCGCTCTCTGGTGCGCCTTTCAATTTGCCATCATCGTCTGGCCACAGCAGCCGATGATCGCCCGCCCGGTGCATCTGGTCTTCGCGCTTGCCGTTCTTTTTCTCACCACTCGGGGGCCGCGCGGTCTCAACGCGCTGTTCGGCGCCGCCACCGCGGCATTGGGCGCCTATTTCCTGTGGAACGCGCACCGGCTGGCCGAACGTGTGGAAGCGGTGGACCCGATTCTGACCGTCGATCTGATCGCCGGCACCGTTCTACTGCTGCTGCTGCTCGAAGGCGTAAGGCGCTGCGTCGGCTGGTCGCTGCTGGGGCTGCTGCTTTTCACTCTGCTCTACAACTTCGCGGGCCCGTGGTTCCCCGGCTGGTCGCGATTCAGCGGCTTCAATTTCGAGGATTCGATCGAAATCCTGGCCATGACCACCAACGGCGTGCTCGGCGTCACCACGGAAACGTCGGTGCAGTTCGTCTTCTACTTCCTGGTGTTCGGTTCGGCCTACGCGGCGATCGGTGGCGGCCGGCTTTTCATCGACATCGGCCTCAAGACGAGCGGACGCCAACAGGGAGGCGCGGCCAAGGCTGCCGTGGTCTCCAGCAGTCTGATGGGAACCATCAGCGGCAGCGCCGTGGCGAACGTGGTTTCGGTTGGCGTGTTCACCATCCCGTTGATGCGGCGCGCCGGATACCCGGCCGTGCAGGCCGCGGCCATCGAAGCGCTCGCTTCCACCGGTGGACAGTTGATGCCGCCGGTCATGGGCGTGGCGGCGTTCGTCATGGCCGAGATGCTGCAGATCGACTATGGATACATCGCGATGGCGGCCGTGATTCCCGCCGTCGCCTTCTACTTCGCGCTGTTTGTGATGGTCGATCTCGGCGCGCGCAAGAGCGGCATCGGCACCCTCGATCCAACGCAGGCGGCTCCGTCCGCTCCCATCGCGCCACGGCTGTATTTGTTGATTCCGCCCGTGCTGTTGGTTGCGCTGCTGGCCTCGGGCCGGTCGGCCACCATCGCAGTGGTCGCGGCCATCGCCGCGTGCGTGGTGACGGCGTATCTCGGCCGCGAAAGCCGTCCCGGTTGGCGCGATTGGCTGAAGGTGATCGAAGAGGTTGCCCGGCAGGCGGCGCAAGTCGCCATTCCCATCGCGGCCATCGGCATCATGGTGGCGGTCGCCGTGCAGTCGAATCTCGCCCTGCGCTTCTCGTCGAAGCTGATCGAAGGCGGCGCGGCCAACGTTTACTTCGCCCTGATTCTCACCATCGCCGGATGCATCGTGATGGGCATGGGCTTGCCGACGGTGGCCGCCTATATCATCGGCGCGATCCTGTTCGTGCCCACCCTGATCAAACTCGGCCTCACTCCGCTATGCGCGCACTTCTTCGTCATGTACTATTCCGTGCTGTCGATGATCACGCCGCCGGTGGCGCTCGCTTCGTTCGCCGCGGCCGGTCTGGCCAAGGCGGGTGTGATGGAAACCGGATGGCATGCTTTCCGCCTCAGCCTGGTGCTGTTCCTCATTGCTTTCGCCTTTGCCTTCGATCCCTTGCTGCTCGGGCAGGGACCGCTTGTTTGGGTGCTCGTCGCCTTTGCCGGATTGCTGCTCGGAACCGGCGCCTGGGCGGTGGCCTTGACCGGATACTGGAACGGGCCACTCTCGTGGATCGAGCGCCTTCTCTACGCCGCCGCCGCCGTCACCAGCATCCTCTTCCCCACGCTGTCGTTCGGTTGGGCCGCCGCGCTTCTGGGCGCCGCCGCCTTATGCGGGTGGAACCTGTTTCTCAAACCGCGAGCTTCCGCCACGCACGCCCGCGGCATGGAAGGCGCCCGATGACGGGAGAATGGGCCCGCGCCTTGCCCCGCGACTTCCGCCAAGCCTGCCGCGAAGGCCGCTACAGCGGCACCACGCGCGGAGTCGCCCTCGGCTACCTGCAGTGCAACCTCGTCATGATTCGCGAGCGCTACGCTTACGAGTTCCTTCTCTATTGCCAGCGCAACCAGCGTGCCTGTCCCGTGCTCGAAGTGCTGGACGCGGGCGATCCCGTGCCACACCTCACCGCCCCCGGCGCCGATCTTCGAACCGATCTGCCGCGATACGCCGTCTATCGCGACGGCAAGCGGCTCGACGATGTCACGGACGCGACCGCGCTATGGCAGCCCGACTTCGTCTCGTTCCTCATCGGCTCCGGCATCACGTTCGATCAGGCGCTCGAAGACGCCGGCGTTCCGACGGGAAAGGACCGCTGGGTGCTCGGCACTAAAATTCCCACCGCGCGCGCCGGGCGATTTCAGGGGCCGATGGTGGTGACCATGCGATGGCTCACGCCGGAACAGGCGATTCTCGCCGTGCAGGTGACCGCGCGCTATCCCTTCAATCATGGCGCGCCAATTCACATCGGCGACCCTTCGGCCATCGGCGCCGATCTCGCCCATCCGTTCGTCGGCCCGCCTGTCGATAAGGTTCGCGACGGCGTGGTGCCCGTGTTCTGGGCTTGCGGCGTTACGCCGCAGGAAGCCGCCATCGCCGCCGGAATCGACATCATGATCGCGCATGCGCCGGCGCACGGCTTCGTCACCGATTGGGAAGCGCGCCGGCTCGCGCTGCCGTGAAAATGCTTTTGGCGATCATGGCGTGCACGCCGCGTTTGCCGTCCACCAGTTGCGTAATGCTGAAATCCGCCGCATCGCTGACCAGCAGGTAGGCATCCTCGCGGCTCAGCCCGTGACGCGCGGCCAGAAGGCCAATCATCTCCCGAAGAGCGATCTTGATCGCTGTGTCCAGGTCCCGATCGAAGCCCATCGTCATATAGTGGGACGGCGTTTCGGCGTGCGGCCAGTGCCGCCGCTCACCCTTGCGCACCGATAGACGGAACACGCCGGTCAACACCGTCTCAAGCGCCGTGAGACTGACCTCGCCGTTACCCTGCGCCGCGTGCGCGTCGCCCGCCGAAAACAGTGCGCCTCGCGTATGTACGGGAATGAGCAGCGTCGTTCCCGCGACCAGTTCTTTATTGTCCAGGTTGCCCGCATGAATCCACGGTGGCGCGCTGTCGATCCGGCCCGCTCCCTCCGGCGGCGCCACGCCCATGCTTCCGAAGAACGGCCGCAAGGGGATTTCGACACCCGGCGCGAAACGCCCGATCTTGCGATCGAGATCGAGAGGAATCAACTTGCGGTACTCGAACGGAAAGTCTTCAGGCAGCGTCCCCATGCCGGGCAGAAAGAGATTCACCGCGTAGGGCAGCGCCAGATTCACCGACTCGATCCGCACTTCGAGCGTATCGCCCGGCTCGGCGCCTTCCACGAATACCGGCCCCGTCAGAATGTGCGGGCCTGGGCCTCGCTCCTTCACTTCGCGATGAATGGCGCGGTGGCCCGGTTCGATTCGCGCCGCCGCCACGCCCACGCGTTCCAGCGCCTCCGGCGTGTCGATCATCGCCGAGCGGATCTCCACCGTGTCGCCGGAGCGCACCTTCAACACCGGCTTCGCGGCCGCATCGTAATAGCCCCAATGCACCGTCGCCGGAGTCGAGTCGAGCCGGTGATGTTCGCCCCAGACGGAAGTAGCGGCCAGCAGGCCGAGTGCGCCGAAAGCGTGCCTGATTCTCATCAGGCGATCTTCCCATAACTTTAGAAACGGAAGGCCAGTCCCGCCCACGCGCCCCGCGGCGCGCCCGGTGCGAAAAAGGTCACGCCCTGCAACGGGTACTCGCCATTGATCAACGGATAGGGCCGCGCGATGAAGTTCCCCGCCGCCGTGAATCCCGTCGCACCCAACTGCGCTCCGCTGTAATAGCGGCGGTTGAAGAGATTGTTCACCTGCGCGAACAACTGCACGCGCGGATGCACGTTGTAGCGCGCCCCCAGGTTCACCACCGCGTAACCCGGCGAAGTACCATCGCCCAGGTAGTAGCGGCCATCCGGCTGGTGCCGGTTGTTCTCGTTGCCGCGCGCATAGGAACTCGAAATGCCCACCACGCCGGCATCGATGAGAAATTTCCGCGTCAACTGAAGATCGGCGAACGCCTTCACCATGTGACGCGGCGTCAGCGGAATCCGGTCGCCCGGCTCCACCTCGATGGTTCCTTCCGTGCCCGGCGTGCCCTCTGCGGCTTCTTCATTGGAGCTGTTGCCGGCGCCATTCAATTCCTCGCCGCTGCGGAACGTCGCATCGAGAAGCGTGTAGCCGCCACCCAGCGTGAGCCGGCCAATCCGGAAGTTCGTATCGATCTCCACGCCCTGCCGGCGTGTGCGCTCGAAATTCCGGAAGTAGCCGTAACCGGTCTGCTCGGAGGCGACAAATAGAATGTCGTCGCGGTTGGTGGCGTGAAACCAGCCCGCGCTCCAGCGCAGCGATCCTTCTCCGGCGCCGCGCACACCGGCTTCCATGGTCCGTGTTCGCACCTGGTCGAGCGGCGGATCGCCCGCCATCGCATTCGGCAATTTGCAGGGAGCGTTCGGATCGGCGCAGCCCAGTTCAATCGAAGTGGGCGCGCGGTTGCCCTCCGTATAACCGCCATAGAGGCTCACTCCGGCGCCCATTTTGTAAGTCGCCCCCACCGCCGGATTGAAGCGGCTGAACGTATGCTTCCCCGTCAGCGATCCGGTGCCGGCCAGTGGCCGCAGCCGGTCGCGGTTGTCCACCGTGGTCCGGTTGAAGCGTCCCGATAGGGTGAGACTAAGGCGGTCGTTCCACGTCAGCGAATCGGTGGCATAGAGGCTGGCGCTGTGAATGCGGCCGGAAAGATCCACCCGCGTATCGTAGGGCACGCCGTCTTCCTCGCCTCCCGTTATGCCGTCGCCGAAAGCACCCACGCCGGTCACGCTTCGGTCCGGGTTCAAGTAGCCGAGTTCGCTCGATTGCGTGAACCCGATGCTGTTGCCGTCATAAGCGGCCCCGAAGGTCAATTGATTGCGGCTCGCCGCGCCGCGGCGGAACCAGCTTGCCTGGCCCGAAAGTCCATAGTTGCGCTGATGGGTGCCGGAACGGTTCAGCAGGCCGTTGCACTTCTCGGCGGGCTCATCGCGCAGCAAGGCATTGCCGATGCAGCGCCAGCGCGGGAATGGAGTATTGGCCGCGCTCTCGCCCGCCGTGGGAAACCCCGTGTAGCCTGCCGCCGCCAGCGCCGCCCGTTCGGCCGCGCCCGGCTGATACACCGCTTGATCGAGCGAATCCTCATTGATATCGCCATTCAGGGTGTGCGTCCGGATGTAGCGGAAATAGGCGTTGCCCGAAAACGAAACGTCGCCCGGCAAGCTTCGCCGCAGATTCAGGTTGAGGAACGGCGCGCGATTGGCAGTCGCATCGGGCTTGGTGTAGACGCTTTTGAAATCGCGCGCCAGGAAGCGCTGATCCTGCAGCCCGTTCCCGATCAGCGAATTGTTGGCGTACCCCAGCGTCAGGTTGACCGACGTGCGCGCCCGCGTGGTCCCCAGCTTGCCGAAAAACTGCCGCACGTTCGATGGCGAGCTTTCGCGCCAGCCATCCTCGAAGAACAGGCTGCTGGCCGCGAACCAGTGAAGGCCGCCGGGCAGCGAGCCGCCGTGTTCAAGGTCCGCCATCTTCCGGCCGAAGCTGCCGCCCTGCAGCCGTATCATCGTGCCCGGATGGCTGACGCCATCCTTGGTGCGAATCGACAGAGCGCCGCCCAGCGTGTTCAATCCGAACAGGGGATTCGATCCGGGTACCAGCGCCATCTCGGCGATCGCCGCGCGCGGTATCAGATCCCAGCTCACCACGTCGCCAAACGGCTGATTCAGCCGCACGCCGTCCATGTAAACCGAAAGCCCCTGCGGCGTGCCGAGCAGCGGCGACGCCGTGAATCCGCGATAGTTCAAATCCGGCTGCATCGGGTTGCCTTGAATCTCGTTCAGGAACACGTTCTGCAGCCGCCGGTTCAGGAACGACGAAAGGTCGAAGGCGCCGCTGGCCTCGATATCGCGGTCTGTCGCGGCTTGAACAGGCGCCGGAATCTCATCCACCGGACGGTCGAGCCCGGCGAGCGGAGTCGCGCTGATCACCGATACCGCATACGCCGAGGTTCCGATCTGCAAGGTCACCGCGTGGGTGACCGGCGCGGCGGAGTTGAGATCGAGAGTGGCCGAGTGTGTGGCGAAGCCTTCCTTCGAGATCCGCAGCCGGTACCGGCCCAATGGCAAATCCGAGAATGTGAACACACCACGGGCGCCGGGTTTGAAGCCGTGCCGCGCGCCCGTATCCAGGTTTTCCATCCATCCCTTGGCGTCCACCGCCGCGCCCGATGAATCTTTCACTTCCACGCGAACCTCGCCGGCCATTGCGAGGAGTCCGGTCCATAGCGTGGCGGAGATCAGGCGGCTGAGGCGCCGCCAACTTTGGAGCATATGGAGATATTCCACGTCCGGCTGGATTGTTCAGGCTTTTTTTCGCTCAGGGCGCCGAGCGCGCGCAGCGGAATCCGATCGCCGGTCCCTTGTAGCGGCCCGGCATCGGCAACGTCTCCCAGGCGGTGGCCCCGTCGAGCTTCTTGAAGTCGAACCCGCCGCCGCGGACGACGAACCACACATCCTCCGCCGTTAGCGGAGCGAACTTGGCCTCGCGCATCTGCTTGGCGACCAGGTCGCGCAGCCCCTGGCTCGGTGCGCCCTCCTGCCGTACCCATTCCCATGCGTTGCCCGCCAGGTTGAGAGCTCCATAAGGACTGGCGCCATCGAGGAACGATTCCACCGGCTGCAGCGAGGCGCCGCCGACGTTGGCGCGCGAAGGCTCCTCGGCGGCCCCCCACGGGTATTTGCGGCCGTCGGTGCCGCGCGCGGCTTTCTCCCACTCCTCGCCGGAGGGCAGCCGCTTGCCGGCCCAGCCGCAATATCCAGTGGCGTCGTCGAAAGTAACATCGGTCACCGGAAGGTTATCCGCGACCTGCGGCCGGCCGGCCCGGTTCATCTCCTGCGCATAGCGGTTCCACTGACCCACGCTAACTTCGGTCTTGTCGATATAGAACGCCGGCAGTTCCCGTGTTTCCCCGTTCTGGCCCCACTTATAGGCGCCCGCCGGCACCAGCATCATGGCGCCGAACTCGTTGCGGATCGTCGGCTCCAAAATAGCCGCCGGTGGGTTCGTTTCGTCAGTTTTCCTGGGCGGCTGCGGCGTTTTGCCGGAAGGCCAGAAAATCACCGCCGCCACGATCGCCGCGGCCACTCCGCCGAGCGCCAGCCAAAGGTTCCGCCGGTTGCCGGGAGTGGGCGGCGCGGGTGGAGCGGCCGGCGGCAGGGGCGGCAGATGGGCGATATTCACGCCGCCGGTCGTGGGCCGCAGGTAGGTCGAGTCCGTTTTCTCGAGAAGATCTTCGATCTCCGCGCCGATGGCGTCAAACGACGCCGGGCGATCTTCCGGCTTCTTGTTGGCGCACCGCGCCACCAGTTCGATCAGCGGCGCCGGAAGGCCGGCCTTCTGCAGAGGTTCCAGGTTCAACGGCTGCTGCAGAATCAGGTAGAACAGGCTTTCCACGCTTTCGCCGTTCAACGGCTTGGCGCCGGTCAGAAGTTCATAGAGCACGATGCCGAAAGCGTAAATATCCACCGCGTGCGTGATGGGCTTGGCCATCAACTGCTCGGGCGCCATGTAGTAAGGAGTGCCAACGGCGAATCCCGTTCGCGTCAGCGACATATTCTCCGCCTTGGCGATTCCGAAGTCCATCAGGCGGACGCGGCCGGCGTGGTCGATGTGCAGGTTCTCCGGTTTGATATCCCTGTGGACGATATTCAGAGCGTGTATGTGCCCGAGCGCGCGTGTAACCTGCAAAGCGACTCGTAACTTGGACGGCAGCGTGGAAATATGATTTTTCTCGATCGCCGTGCGCAGGTCTTCGCCGGTGAGCAGTTCCATCACGATGTAGGGCTTGCCGTCCTGTTCCCCGTAGTCGTGCAGGCGAATGATGTTGTCGTGCGCGATGGAACTGCACATGCGCGCTTCCTGCAGAAAACGCCGCTTGGCGTCCTGGTCGCGGCAGCCTTCCTCGGTCAGGATCTTCACCGCCACCGGCCGCTGCAACACGGTGTCGACGGCCGAATACACGTGTGACATCCCGCCGCCGAGAAACTTCTCGAGCCGGTACTTCCCGAAGGTTGCCGGGAGATCCATTCAGTCAATAGTATCAGTTGTCAGGAGAAAAGCCGGACGATCGCACTGATGATCAACACCATCACGGCGAGGCCCAGCAGCACGCCCAGCGCAACGATGGCGATGAACCATTCCTGCGTGTGAAACTGCGCCGGCAGTTTGCGCAGGATCGTGGGAACCCCTTCGGCCTGAGCCGCCTGCAGCGGACCTGGCGTCACGATGCGGCCGCTGCCGGCGCCGCCCGCCGTCGCCACGCTAGGCGACGTGAAGCTTCCCGAAGTCCGCGAGGATCCGGTTGCCTGATGCGCCGCCATGGCGCCTGAAGCATCCGCCCCCGCCGAGGGCATGCCCTTCAGAATCCGTTCCAGTTCGAGCCGGATCTGTTCGAAGCTCCCGTAACGGCTTTCCGGCGCCTTTTCGGTGCACTTCATGACCATGTCGCGCACCGACGGCGGAGCCCCCGATTGGCGCAACGGCTCCATCGGCAGAGGTTCGCTGAGAATCTTGCGAAACACCTTGTCGATGGAATCGCCCGAGACCGGCTTCTGCCCGGTCAACAGTTCGTACAGCAGGATGCCGAAGGCGTAGATATCCACCAGATGCGTGACGTTCTGCGCCATCACCTGTTCGGGCGCCATGTAATAGGGCGTGCCCAGCGTAAACCCGGCCTTGGTCAACTTCACGTTCTGGGACTTGGCGATGCCGAAATCCATCAGCCGCACGCGGCCGCTAAGATCGATGTGCACGTTATCGGGCTTGATGTCGCGGTGCACGATCTTCAGCGAATGGATATGTTCGATCGCCTGCACCACCTGCAGGGCGATGCGCAGGCGCTTTTTCAGATCGCCGGTATGGCCCGCCTTGATGGCTTCCCGAAGCGTTTCGCCCTTCAGGAACTCCATAATCATGAAAGGCCGTCCACCGGTGTCTTCGCCGAAATCGAAAACGCGGATGATGTTGTCGTGAGCGAGGCCGCCCGCCAGGCGCGCCTCCTGCAGGAAGCGGTCCTTGGTCTCCTTGTCGTTGCAGCCCTCTTCGGTGAGGATCTTAACGGCCACGGTCCGGTGCAGCACCGTGTCTTCGGCGCGGTAGACATGGGCCATGCCTCCGCCCAGGAACTCCTGTAGCTGGTATTTGCCGAGCCGTGCCGGAAGATCCATTCTTTCCGATTCTATCGCGCTACTTCACGGCCTGCGCGGCGCAGCGCATTCCGTTGAGGACCCGGGCGTCGAACACGGCGGGCGCGCCGTTCAGGTTGACGTTGAACTTGGCATTGGCGATCAATTGATTCGCCGCGCCGCCCCTCACGGGCCAGGTGAGCAGATAGCCGTTGCCCGAAGGGCTCACCGTGGCATCGACGAAGAAGCGGAAAATGGCCCACAACGGTCCCTCTTTGCAGCTTGGACCGGGGCAGCGGAACGACGTGCTGGCGTTGTATTCGAAAGAGACGCTGTGGTTGGGCGCGCCAGTCCAGGTGAAGGCCTGCGGGTCCCCTCCAAGATCGGCTTTCTTGCCGTCGATCGAAATGCTTCCCGACTTGGCCTTGGTGCCGTCGAGCACCAGGTCCACTTCGGCAAGCTGCACGGTATAGTTCAGGCGCGGGCCCTGGCCGCCCGGATACATGGCGTCCGCCAGCCGCGCCATTTCATTCAGGAAGCGCAGGGCATCCGGATTGACGTTGGCCGGCGCGGCGGGATTCGGCTGGAACTGCTTGCCGAACTTCACGATGACGTTCTTCAGTCCGGTTTCGTAAAGCTGCCAGAAAGAACCGGCGCCCGGTTTGAGGAAGGCGTCGAGCTCATCCACCGGCAGGTCCGGAATCGCCTTGGGATTGAACGGGAACTTCTGCTTGAGCGAAGCGAACTGATCGCAGATCGCCTTCATCGCGATATTGGGACCCTGTTCGACGGGCACCTGCGTGGGCTTGACGAGAATCTCCAGAATCTTGCGGTCGAGGCCGCCTTCCTGGTCAAGCCTGGGCGGCCGGCCAACGGTCTGTGCCACCATCTGCGCCTTGCGCTGCGAGTCGTCGAGCGCCCGCGCCGTTTCCGACGAGCGGGCCTTGGCCGCTTCGGCGCTCATCTGCAGTTCCTGCAGCGCGGAAACGTAGCCTTCATTCTTGCCCCCCAAAAACTGGCCGGGCGGGACGACGGCATGCGCCCAGAGGAACGCGTCGCGAACCTTCTGCGCCACGGGATCGGAAGCCGGCTCGGGCGCCGTATTGGCGCTGGCGAGCCCAATGAGATAGACCACGGCGGGCCGCGCGCCGGAATGCTCCTTCAACTTATCGGCGGCATCCTCCACCGACTTGTAGCCCAACACATTGGTATCGGTATTGAAGTAAGCGCGCCAGCGCTTGATGTAATCCGAAACGTACCGCTCGCGGATCTGCGCCAGCATATCGGACGGATTCTCGCGGCTCTTTTTAAACTCATCCGGCAGCACCCACTGTTCGGAAGCGCTGATGTTCGGCTTCTTGAAGATGGCCTGCATGGCCGCCCAGCCATCCCTGGTGAAGGCGCCCCGCACGTCCTTGTTGTTGACCACCACGGTGGCGGTGCCCGGATATTCGCGATTGTAGTTGACGGTCTTGGCTTTCTTATCCGCCTCATTGAGCATGGCGTTGTAGAGGCTCTCAAACATGGGAAACGAACCCAGCCAGACGCGAGCCGTCTTGACCGCCTCCGCCTCTTCCCGGTCCGAATACGGGTTCCCGTTGCGCAGATCGCCGGCATAGAACACGAACTGCTTTTCGGCGAGTTCCCGGATGTTCTGTTCCACGCCGCGGTGGCCTTCGAGCCAGCGGTCGCGTAACTGCCCTCCCAGATACTCCGACTCCTGATCTTCCTTAGTCCGCTCCCATTCCTTGGTGGTCAGCAGGTAACTGCGCAGCGCATGGTAGCCGTAGTTGTAGTTATCCTGCGGATCGGCCTTGGAAGGACGGCTGCGCAGATAGGAGAGCAACCGGTCCTGCCGCGTCTCGCGGAACAGCAACTGCTCGAAGGCCTTGTAATAGGCCTGCCGCGCCAGGGGACGCAGATCGTCGCCTGTATACAGCCCCCAGCGGTACATCGCCGGCGCGCCTTCGCGCTTCCACCCATTGAGCAGGATCAGCTTCTCGCGCAATCCGTCGAGCCGCTTCAGATCGGCTTCCTGCGGCGTGCCGCCGGGGGCAAGCCGCACTTTCCTCACCTCTTCCGACGCGCCGATCAGATCGTTTTCCAGGCCGCGGTTTTTGAAGAACGAAACCGTCGCCAGCAGCGACCATAGCAGCGCCAGCGCCGCCGCCGTGCCGAGCAGGATACGGCGTAGCGTGCTCGCCTGCGCACTCGGACCGGCGCCGCCCATGGCGGCTTTGTCCTCGAGAATCACTTCGTTGAACAATCGCGTCAGGAACAGCCATTGCGATACCGTTCGTCCGCCGCTCGCCACATGTGCCGAAGCCGGCGCCGATGGCACCGCCTGGGGCACGTTGAAAAGGCTGGTGGCGCCGATGTTTTGCGAGCGCACGGGCGCGGCGGGGGCCCGAGGCGCCGGTGCCACATCCGCCACCGTGATCATGCGGACGCCGCTGAAATAGAAGCCGCGCAGATAGGGCGTGGTCTGAAGCTGGCTCGGCCGGCATATATCCACCAGAAACGGCACGATCGCATTTTTGAGTTTGCGGAATTCGCGCGGAAATTCGTAACACGCCGGCAGCTTGCCGTTGTCGTTCTCGCGCGGCAGATACTCAATCCGCCTGTCGGCCAGCGAATAGAAAAGCTCTTCACACGCCTGCGCCAGCCGTTCGGTCTGCTTCTGGGCGAACAGTCCCCCGTCGAAGTTGGCCAGCGGCAGCGTGGTGCCCAGCACCTGCCCCGCTTCCTCATGGCTGATGTTGCGGAAATAATCGGGGAAGTACGTCAGACGGTCACAGCGCGTGAACAGAACATACACCGGGAATTGGATGCCGAACTTCTGCGAAATCTCCTGCAGCCGGCCTTGCGCCGCGCGCGCGGCATTGGCCATCGTCTGCTGCGCGCCCGGTTGCAGGAAGCGCTCGACATCCACGCACAGCACGGCGGCCCGCGGAGCCTGGCCGCGGCCGCCTACCAGCGATTTCAAATGGCTCGGCGTGAGTTTCTTCAGAAGCCGGCCCCAGCCTTCGGTATCGGCCCAAAGCTTTCCACCCGCCTCGACGAACACAGCCTTGCGGGCGAACCAAAGGTTGGCGGCGCGCGTCGGTGCGATCGACCCATCGACGCCAGGCGCCTGTCCGGCGAGCAGTTCGGGCTCAAGCCCCGAGTTTTCAAAGATCGTCGTCTTCGCGGCGCCGTGTTCACCCACCAGCAGGACGACCGGCATGCCGGTGAGCCCGCCGCGCGCCGCCGGCGAAGCCTGCGCCACCCGCGATGCCGCGAAACGCGCTTCGGCGTCGCGCACCAGAACGTCCACTTCCCCGCTATCTCCGGCCGCCGCGCCACCCGCCGCCGGAACCGGACTCCCCCCCGCCGCCGCTTCCACCGCCGCGGCGTGCCGCGCATTCCACTTATCCCGCAGGAAATAGATCAGGGCCGTGCCGGTTACGCCCAGCGCGGCCAGCCAATAAAACGCGAAGTCGGCCTTATCGCCGAAAATCTGGGTGAGCCTGGTGCTGGCCCAAGCCACGCCCAGGAAGGCGACCAGCCCGGCGGCGTATGCCCATTCGATCTTCATCGGTCTCTCCTCAGCTCACCAGATCGCTGAGGCGCGAGATCCCGCTGTTCAGCGTCAACTTGTAAATCACCAGCAGCAGCAGCGCCAGGCCCGCGCACGCGCCGCAGGCGATGGCCACACGCTTTAACCAAACGTCCTTGGTTGCGGTGACGATGTTTTCCACCGGCAGCTTCCAGTGGCGCGAAAGCTCGGCGCCGGTCTGGCGAATGCGCCGGATTTTCTGCGCCGTCCGCTCCGCCATCGAGCGCAACTCGCCCGGCCGTCCCCGGTAGCCACCCGCGAAACCGAGCAACAGACAAAGCTGATGCACTTCCAGCACGTCGGCGAGTTCCTGCGAATCCACTTGCCCGAGCAGCCGCTCGAGGTGCTGGAAGAAAATCTCTCCCGCGTTATGGACCCGGTAGATATCCTGCTGCAGGGTTTGCCGCGGCCAGTCGCGGAACACCGGCCATTGCAGGTTCAGGATGCTCTCATCGAGAAACGCCACCACGGCGTACTGCGCATAGGCGATGCTTTCATCGCTGTAGCCCATGCGGCGCGATCCGTCCATCGACGTGCGCAGCGCATCCTTTACACCTTCGCGAAAGGTGCCGGCGTCGGTAACCGGCAGCCGGTTCGCGCGCATCCGTTCGATGCCGGTGAACAATTCCTGAAAAGAAAGCGCCAGATTCTCCGGACGCCGGATGTCCGCCGCGCCGGGCAGGGAAGAAGCCATGTGTCCGCGGTCCTCCTCATCTCAAAAAGCGTAAAAGGAGTGGTAGATCGTGCAATGCCGGATCAGGATTCCAGAACCACCAGCAACTCAATCTGCGGATCGGGCAGATCGCCAGGCACGTAGACCCCAACCTGCCTGGTACCCACAATGCTATCCCAGCACGGACCCGCGCGGGAGATGCCGAAATACTGCGTCTCGGCTTTCACCGCCACCGCCGAGGGCGGCACCTTCAGATGGGTCAGGCCCATCCCCGGCAGCGCTCGCTTCACCAGTTCTTCGACGAACCGCTGGGAACAGATCTTCACGATCTCCGGTGTACGCACGATCAGCGTCGATTCCCCGATTTTCGATTCGATCGCCAGAATCCAGCGCGAACGGTCGAGCACCCGCTGATCGGCGATCTGGCCGCTCCAGAAATAGTCCTTCACCTTCTTGAGCGGAATCGAGACGCAGTTGGTGGGGAGAATCGTTTCCAGATGCCGCCGGATCAGCTCATCCAGCTTGTTGAAGCAGAAGTCGAGCGCTTTGTGATCGTAAGGCGGCACTTCGTTCGGGTGCGCGTCGATGGCGAAGGTGGAAAGCGATCCCGCCAGCCGCGCCATCTCGCAATACAGCTCTTCGGGATGGCCGCGCCGCGTCGACAGTTGATGCCGCAGCGGCGGCAGCGCGGCATGGATCGAATGCAGCATCCAGAAGCGGGCGATATCGGAACTGGCATAGTCGGCCCAGGTCCGCCCGGGGGACTTCTTGGCGATGGAGAGCGATTCGCTTTTCGACTCCAGGATTTCAATCAGCCGCCGCGTGATGTCGAGCAGGCGCTCACTGGCGGCGATATCGACGCACGGCGGCACGTATTTTTCATCGAGCGCGAAGCCGCCCATGCCGTCGCGCACCACGCGCGCCACCGGTATCGCCACCAGGTCCGCCGCGGGTTCGGAATCGAGCAGCAACTGAATATTCTTGCGCCCCAACTGTACCGGCCTCTCGTCGCGGCCGGTGGTTTCATCGAGCACCACGCCCGTCTCGGCGCGGTAGCGGACGGCGGTCGCGATGTCGCCATCGGCGGCACCCACGCAGTTGCGGCCATCCTGGCGGCGCGGCGGCACGGCCAGCAAAATCAGCGCCGAGTCGCGCGCCATCGGAAAAACGTCTTGAATCGGGCGCTCCGGCGGAAGCGGATCGCAATCGGGCATTTGAAAGGTCAGCCCGTCGGGAAAGATGCCGCGGGCATGCCGCATCGCCAGGATGCCGTTTTTCAAACTTTCGGCGTCGAAAGCGGCGCCCGCCAGACCCCACGATTCAAACCATAAATTCGAAGTCACGAAGCGGATGGAATCTTCGAAATAACGGTTTTGAACTTGAAAGTGGTGCGGGCCGAGGTACATGCCCTCCGACCATACGACCCGCGAGAGGTTCTTCATATGGCGTTGTGAGATGTCCTCAAACGATATACTCTAGCATAGCTGCCCCCGGAACGAGCCTGAATCCGCGGGGCCGCTTGAATCGTTAGTGGGACGGGCTAATTCGATGAGTTTGTATCAGAAATTCGAGATTGGCGAGGTGATCCGGGACGATGGTGTCAAGAGCTTTCAGGCACGCGATCTAACCACCGGCCGCCAGGTTCAGGTGCACCTGATCATGGGCATTCCGGGGCGGCTGCCGCCTCCCTTTGAGCTGCTCGATCAGTTGAAGCAACTGCCGCCGCAGAACCGCGCCCATGTGCTCGAAACGGGTGAGCAGTCCGGGACACCATACGTTGTGACGCTGCCGCTCGAGGGCTTCGCCGGGTTTCGCGACTGGCTGACGGAGAAGACCGGGGGAACGCTGCGAACAACCGCGGTGCCACCCAAGGAGGCCAATCCGCTCTCGCGCGTGGGCCGCTGGAAGATTCCGGCCCTTGGCGAACCGGCGCCCGCCGCGCCGCCCCCTCCCGCTCCACCGCCGCTCGATTCGACTCGTGTCTTCGGTCAGCCGTCGCTCGGAATACAGCGTCCGGCCCCGGTACCGCCTCCTGTGGCCCCGCCTCCTCCGCCGCCTGTTACCGCGCCTCAGCCGACGGGCCAGCCGCTCGAATCCACGCGTATTTTCGGCCAGCCGGCTGCATCCGTGCCCCCTCCGCCACCCATCACCGCGCCGCAACCGGTCGGCCAGCCGCTTGAATCCACGCGCATTTTCGGCCAGACCGCTGCGCCCATGCCGCCTCCTCCGGCGCCACCGCCGTCCGAGCCTGCCCGCCCGCTCGGCGAATTCACACAGGCCTTCGAGGCACGGCGGGCGGCTCCGCCGTCCGTGCCCGCGGCGGAACCATATTCCGATTCGGCCGGCGAGTTCACGATGGCTTTCGGCTCATCGCCGTTTGCCTCCACTCCGCCGGGCAGCGTGCCTCCCGCTCCGGTTGTCAATTCCGAGCCGTCGGGTGAGTTCACCAAAGCTTTCACTACGCCCGCGTTCTCGCCGGCCGCCCCGGCGGCGCGGCCCGGTCCGGAGCCGGGCGAGGTGACCGGGCTGTTCGGCCTTCCGCCAGGGCACCAGCCACCCGCGTCGAAAGAGCCGGGCGAGTTCACCAGCGCTTTTTCGACTCCCGCGCTGTCAAAGACTCCGCCCGCGGCCATGCCGCCGCGCGATCCGGTTTACCTTCCGCCGCAGGCCTCGGCCCCGCAGCCTTCGGAAGAGGATACGCTGCGCATGTTTGCGGCCATCAAGCCGCCGTCCGCCGCACCGTTGCCTTCCTCGGCGCCTCCGCTCGCCGGCCTCGGCGAGAGCGCCCCGGCGCTGCCGCCTCCCTTGTTCGGAGGCGAAGCGGCAAGCCGCGAGGCGTCGCCGTTCTCGTCTTCCGTTGCCGGTGGGGATGCCTTGCAGGCCACCAGGGGATTCGCGGTTCCTTCCGGGGCGCCGCGCGCCGGTGTGCCGCAACCGGCGGCGGCGGGCGAATACACCAGGGTTTACGGAAATTCTCCCGTCCCGCCGCCAGTTCCCGCTGCCGCGGCACCCGCCGCCTCCTCCCGCAAGCCGGTCTGGATTCCCGTCGTTCTAGGCGTGTTGATCGTGCTGCTGCTCGCCGGACTGATCGTGACCTTGTTGAGGAAATAGGAGAATCCGTTGTCCCAAATTCCGCTGCGCTTCGGCACCGACGAGCAGTTTGCGCGCGTGAAAGAGCTTTTCACCGAGGCCGGTTTCGACGACGCCGGGTTTCTCACCGGCAGTGCGAAGCCCGACGCCGAAGAGACGTTTGCGCCCTACTCGGAAGAGAACCGGGTGCCGGAAGGCGCCGGCCCGGCCGAGGTTTGTCACGGACTCTTTCTGCGCGCCGCCTCGGTCGGCACCGCGCACCTTGCCCGTTGCTGTGGCCCGGCCGCGGTGGAGAATCTGTCGGCGCTCGGCATGATTGAGCCGGAAGGGCCGGACCGGGTGGCGGCCACCGTGCGTGTGCGTCCGATGTTCGGATTGCACGTGGTTTCCGATTTGTGGGCCCGCGGCGAGTCCGACGAAGTCGCCGACGACATCGTGTATCCACCCGACATCGGCAACACCGCGCGCTATCTTTCTTTCATCCCAACCACCGCCTGCGGCCGCTTTCTCGAGGCTTGCGGAGGCTCCGGCGTGGCGGCCCTGCTGGCGGCGAGCCGCTTCGCCCAGCAGGCCTGGTCCTACGACATCACCGAGCGCTCGACGCGCTTTGCCGAGTTCAGCGGAAGACTGAACCACCTGCCCAATTTCGGCGCCGGCCGCGGCGATACCTACGAACCGGCCGGCGATGCCACCTTCGATCGCATCGTGGCCCATCCCCCTTACGTGCCGGTGCTGCAGCCAACCTGGATTTATCACGGCGGCGGCGTCGACGGGGAAGCGATCACCAGAAAACTGGTGGAGGGCCTGCCGCGCCACCTGGCGCCCGGCGGGCGCTTCCTCTGCCGCTGCGTCGGTACCGATCGCGACGGCCAGCCCTTTGAACAGCGCATTCGTGCCTGGCTCGGCGCCAGCGAGGCGGAGTTCGACGTCGCTCTCTATGCGATCGAAGCCATCAATCCCATCTACTACATCACGGTGAGCGTGCTGCGCGGCCGCAGCGGCCGCAGCGACCTGCCCAAGTGGCACAAGGCATTTCAGGACGCCAAAATCCTGCGCTTCGTCTCCTGTTTTTTCG
The DNA here is from genome assembly GCA_902826685.1 of uncultured Acidobacteriota bacterium. Taxonomy (GTDB): domain Bacteria; phylum Acidobacteriota; class Terriglobia; order Bryobacterales; family Bryobacteraceae; genus CADEFT01. The sequence continues at coordinate 86,433 of CADEFT010000012.1, read as the reverse complement.
TGGTGCAGCGCCGCGCGGAGAAGCGCGACGTCTTCACCGTCCGCCGCGATGAAGGACCAAACGCCGGGCCGCGCGAACTCGAGTGGCTGGTGCAGTGGGAGACGCTGCGCCACACCCCGGGCATCGCCGATCGCGTGCTTGACACCCCGCTCACACCCTCGTCCGCTCTCTCCCTGCGCGGCACTCACGAAATCAGGGAAGGGAAGTGGGAGATGACCGGCCAGGTCCTTTCGCTGCAGCATCCGTTCCGGATTTCCTGGCCCGTCGAGCCCTGGGCGGGGTTCCTGCTGCCACGCTCCCACGGACTGACCGGCCGCCAACTGCACCGGTTGCTGGTCGAGGAGGAGGTGATTCATCCCGATGTCACCGCCACCGAGTTCGCCGCGGCTTTGATGGAAATGGTTTCGGGCGGCTTTCTGCACATGCGAGGATTCGAGCCTCCGGTCCCGCGCGCCTAAGTCTCATGGCAAGCTTCCCCCTGCGGCTTGAACCCGCCGGATCGTTTGAGCGGCTGAACGCCTTCCTGCGGGACTGCGGCTACACCGAAGCCTATTTGCTCGACCGGTTCGAACTGCCCAATCTCCACTTCCTGCTCTATCCGCTAGGGCATCAGGGCGAACAGTTCCGCCGCCGATATCAGGGCCCGGGCCGAGCGGCGCTCGTCGCCCGTCTGCTGATGGGCGGCTTCGCTCACTCGCGAGCGGAAATTCTGGCCGAAATTCCGGAAGCGATTGCCGGCGCGATGGCGGGCCTTGGACTACTCGAGCCCGCTCCCGATGGCTCGGACCGGCTGTCGTGCCCCGTCGTGTTGTATCCCGCCTTGGGATTCTTTATCGCGGCCGATCGCGGATTCTATTTGGAAGGCTGGCCCGGCTATCGCGGCAACGACTACGTCATGAGCGGCACCGAGCACATCTGCCGCGACTATGTCGAATCGCTGCCCGATTCCCACTGCGGCCGTCTACTTGAAATTGGCACTGGCTCCGCGCTCGGTGCCCTGGTTTCCTCGCGCCACGCCGGACACGTCTGGGCCAGCGATATTACCGGACGGGCCACCGGATTCGCCGAATTCAATCGCCGGCTGAACCTGGTATCGAACATGACCGTCGTGCGCGGCGACCTCTTTGAGCCCGTCGAAGGGATGCAGTTCGATCGCATTTGCTGCAATCCGCCATTTGAACCGCCGCTCAAGAAGGATCTGATTTTTTCGGTGGGCGGCGAGGATGGCGAGCAGATCATGCGCCGCCTGGTGACCGCGGCGCCGGCGTATTTGAATCCCGGCGGGCGGCTCTATATGCAGGCCATGGGCACCGAGCGCGTGGATTCTTCCTTCGACGGGCGCATCCGTTCCTGGTTGGGCGATGCCGCCGGGGATTGCGACGTGGCGCTGTTTGTCCGCAAGACCATGGAGCCGCGCGAGTATGCGATTCAGCAGATTCTCGGCGAAAACGAGAATTCGTGGAAGCTGGAGGAATGGAACCTCTTCTATCAGAAGCTGCGCGCCGGGTCGGTGGTGCATGGCCATGTGATCGTGCAGCGCCGCGCCACGCCGCGGCAGGTTTTTCACACGACACGCAAGTTCGGCCCAGGCACGGCAATGGCCGAGATGGAATGGCTGATGGATTGGGAGACGCGCTCGGCGGAACCGGGATTCGCCGGCTACGCCCTGCGTTCGCGGCCGCTGGCTACGGAAAGCTGGGAGCTTCACGTGCGCCACAAACTGCGCGCGGGCAAGCTGGCTCCGGTTTCCTACACGCTCGATACGCGACACCCGTTTCAGGTGGAAACGCAGGTACGGCCCTGGATCGCGGCCCTGCTCGCCCGCTGCGACGGATCGCACACCGGTGCGGCGCTACTTGAGTGGGTCAGGCAGAACGGCGAACTCGCGGGCGAAGACGGCGCGGCGGAATTCGTCCGTACGCTCGGCGCCTTGGCGTCCTGTCAATTTTTGTCGCTTCCAGAGGCATAAAATTTGCCCTTCCGCCCCGCCTGCGGTAGTATAGGAATGCGGGGTGGAGCAGTCTGGTAGCTCGTTGGGCTCATAACCCAAAGGTCATAGGTTCAAATCCTATCCCCGCAACCAAACTCCTCATAAACTAGGCCGTGAAGCTCAAGACCGACGGGTTTTTTCACGTCCTGTTCAATCGACCGTCCTGCCCGCGTGAGTCCGCTTGCCGCGCCGTCGAATCACCGTCCTCGTCAGCAGTATCATGGAAGAACGCCTCGAAACGCGTCTTTATGAAAACCATCCTACTTTGCGGCTTGGTTGCCGCACTCTCATACGGCCAGGAATTCCGTGCCACGCTGCTCGGCAGAATCACCGATTCGTCGGGGGCAGGAGTTCCGGGCGTTCTAATCGAAGTCCGTTCGCCCGCCACCGGTGCCACCGGCCAGGCGCAATCCACCGACGACGGGTCCTATTTGATTCCGTCCCTTCAACCCGGTTCCTACACCGTCACCGCCGAAAAACAAGGCTTTCAAAAAGTGGTGCGGGAAGGGCTTTCCGTTCGCGTCGCCGAACGGGCCGTACTCGACTTGACGATGCAGGTTGGCGAAGTCACGCAAAGCGTTACCGTCAATGCCCAAACCTCGGTGGTGGAAACCGAAACCGCCGACCGTGGCCTTTCCATCGAAAACAATCGCGTGCTCAACACGCCGCTGCAAGGCCGCAACATCTTTGCGCAAGCCTGGTCGGCTCCCGGCGTCAATCTCACCGCCGCGGTGCAACGGCTGCGCCCGTTCGACATCGCCGGCTCTTCCGCCATCGCCATCAGCGGCGGCCAGCCTTCGGGGAACGAAGTGCTGATCGACGGTGTATCCAACCTGGCGCGCGCCACGCAGGTGGCCTATGTGCCGCAGGTGGAAGGCACCGGTGAGTTCAAGGTTCAAACCACGTCTTACGACGCGCAGTATGGATGGACCACCGGCGGCGTGGTCAACATCATCACGAAATCCGGCACCAATGGCTTTCACGGCGCCGCGTATGAGTTTCTTCAGAACACGAAGTTGAACGCCAACACGTTTCAGAACAATCGCGCCGGCCTGCCACGGGAAAACTCTCACATTCACACCTACGGCGGCGACATCAATGGCCCCATCAAACGGGACAAACTGTTCTTCGCCTTCGCTTATGAGTACATCCGCCAGGTCATTCCCGATCCGTTTGTAACTTCCGTACCCACGGCCGAGCAGAAACAAGGCGACTTCTCGCAAACCTTGTTCGCCGCCAACAGCGTGCAGCAGATTTATGACCCGCTTACCACGGCGGGTAATCCTCTCACGCGCACGCCGTTCGCCGGCAACCGCATCCCCGCCAGCCGGATCACGCCCATTGCCGCCGGCGTGCTGCGGCTCATCCCGGAAGGAAACCTGCCCGGCAACGCCATCACGCGGCTGGGCAACCTGTCGTCGTCGGGCTCGACGCGCCAGTTCACCGACTTCTTTCCCCAGTACAACTCGCGCGCCGACTGGAACGTTTCCGAGCGGACGCGCCTGTTTGTACGCTACTCGCGCAACGCCCTGGCCGAGGAGCGCGGCTTCCGCTACTCCACCACGTCGACCCTGAACCTGGCCGAAACCAGCGGCAATACGCCCTTCAAACGGGAAAACCATTCGGCGGTAGTTGCCTTGACTCGCACCCTGGGCTCCTCCACGGTGATCGATTTCCGCGCGGGTCTGGCACGCTTTCTCGCCCAGAGCGGCAACTCGATCGGGGCGGATTTCGACCTGGCGAGTCTCGGGTTCTCTCCTCAGTACGTGGGCCAGGCCTCCCGCTTCTTCCCCCGCTTCAATTTAACCAACTACGAAGGGGCGGGCTCGCAACCGGTACTGAACGACCCCATCGCCCAGACCAACTCTATTCAGGGCTCGCTTGGCAAAACCGTTGGACGCCACAGCCTGCGCACCGGCGCCGAGTTGCGTCTGCAGCGGATTTATAAGAGAGTGCCCGGCTTCTCGGCGGGCAATTTTTCGTTCGATCAGATCTTCACCGGCGCCGATCCTCTGCGAGCCGAGCCGGCGACGGGTAACTCCATCGCCTCGTTCCTGCTCGGAACCACGTCGCCGGCCAGCGCCAGCTTCATCGACGTCAACGCCTTCCCGGCCCTTCAGCAGCGCCTGTTCTCCCTTTACCTGCAGGACGACGTCCGCGTCACTTCGAAACTGAAAATCAACATGGGGCTGCGGTGGGACTACCTCGGTCCCATGACGGACCGCTTCAACGCGCTTTCCCGCGGGTTTGACCGGACCTCCGCCAGCCCGCTGACCGCGCCCGGCATCAATCTGCGCGGCGGCATGCTGTTTGCCGGCGCCGCCGGCCAGGACCGCGGCATCTACAACCGCGACTGGAAGAACTTCGGCCCCCGCTTCGGCCTCGCCTACTCGCTCAACGACAAGACGGTCGTGCGCGGCGGCTACGGCCTGATCTACGGACAGACCTACGACGACCCCGGTTCGGCGCCCGGCTTTAGTCAGCGGACCGCCATGGTCTCTTCCATTCGCACCGGCATTCCGGAAAATTTTCTCGCCAATCCCTTCCCCGGCGGCATTCTGCGGCCGGTCGGCAACAGCCAGGGTCTGGCCACGTTCCTCGGGCAGGGCTTCGCCGTGCCCGATCCCACCCGGCGTATTCCAATGACGCACCAGTTTTCCGCCGAAATGCAGAGGGAACTGCCCGCGCAAATGCTGATTTCGATCGGCTACGTCGCCAACCGCGCCCGCCGTCTGCAGGTCAATCAGCAGATCAACGAGATTCCGCTCAACGCCTTCAACCTGGGCGCCACCGAGTTGACCCGCAACGTGAGCAATCCGATGGCGGGCCTGATTCGCGGCACGGCGTTGAACGGAGCGACCGTGCAGCAGCAGCAGCTCCTGCGTCCCTTCCCGCAGTTTTTGGGCATCACCGAGCTGTTCAAGTCCATCGGCCAATCCCGCTACGACAGCCTGCAGGCGATGCTCTACAAGCGCCTGTCGGCCGGCCTGAACTTCTCGGTCGCCTACACCTTCAGCCGCACCTTCGAACGGCGCCTGTTCCGCAACGCGCAGGACAACTTCCTCGAAAAGCTGCCGGCCGAATGGGACATCCCGCACAATCTTCAGTTGAACGGTGTCTACGAGCTGCCGTTCGGCAAGGGCAAGCCGTTCCTGGCCGGCGCGCCGCGCGTGGCTAGGCACCTGGTCAGCGGGTGGCAGATCAGCGCCATCGCGCGCATCCAGCAGGGGTGGCCCATGCCGTTCCCGGCCAATGCGGTTCCCACTGGCGTCAATCCGAAGCTCGACAATCCGGACCTGGACCGCTGGTTCAACACCTGTACGCAACTGGCCAACGGCACCACTCGCGGCTGCGCCGGCAACGAACAGCCGGTCTGGACCATTCGCCAGCCCTTCACGCTGCAAACCTGGTCAACGCGCGTGACCTGGTACCGGCGCCCGGCCATCCGCAACCTCGATGCGTCCATCATGAAGAACACCCAGATCACCGAACGCGTGCTGCTGCAGTTCCGGACCGACTTCCTGAACGCCACCAACACGGCGCAGTTCTTCAACGGCCCCATCAACGACGTCAACAACGGCTTGTTCGGGCGTATCTCCGGCGCGCAGGTTCAGACCAACCTGCCGCGATTCATTCAGCTTTCGCTGCGCTTGCAGTTTTAGAACAACTGCGATAGCAGCGTTCGCGCCGGCACCACTCGCGGCGTCTTCGTCTTGAAGCAATCGGCCTGTTCATAAGGCAGGCCGATCACCGCTTGAAAGGCGTGGGGCGCCGCGATCTGTTTTTGGAAGAATGCGAGCGCCGGCGAAAGGCTGGTATCGGAGTGCTTGGCTTCCACCAGGAACCATGGCTTGCGGTCGCGAACCACCAGAAAATCTACCTCGCGCTTCTGTTTGTCCCGGAGATAGCGCAGTTCGAACCTCCCAAGGCCCAGATCGGTCCAGCCTTCCACCGCCTTCAGCAGATGACAGGCGATAAAGGTCTCGGCTCGCGCGCCGGGATCTTCAATCTCCGACCAGTCGCGCAGGAACCACTTGGGCTCCTTCCGCAGCGACTTCGCCACCGACTGAAACCACGGCCGCACCAGAAACCCGAAATGCAGCGAGCACAGCGTCTCCACCCAGCGCCGCGCCGTATCCACCGAGACGCGTACGTCCTGGGCCAGGTTGCTATAGCTGACCTGGCAACTGGAACGCTCGGCCAGCAAATGAGCCAGCACTTCCAACTGGCCTAACTCCTGAATGCGCGTCATGTCGCGTACGTCTTCCCGCAGCAGTTGATGGCGGCGGTGATCCTGCCAACGGCGGGAAAACCTCGCGTCGCGGCGCAGAAACGGCTCCGGAAATCCTCCGTGCGTCCACAGGGCCTGCCACTGCGGCTCGCGCAGCGGCTGCGGCGGCGCAATGGGCGTTTCGGGCGGCGACGCGCGCAGCAGTTCGGCCACCGACAGCGGATGCATCCGGTAAAGAAAATAGCGGCCCATCAGGCTGTCGCTGCCGCGCCGGAAGACGTCCAGACGCGAGCTTCCGGTAACCGCAATGCGGCACTTGTCTCCCCAGGCATCGAAGAATCCCTTCAGAAACGACTTCCATCTCGCCGCTTTATGCAACTCGTCAAAGCCCACCACAACCGGTTTCTCGCGCAGCCGCTCCAGCCCGAAATGACGTGCCACCGCATCCGGTCCGGACAGAATCAGCGCCCGGTTCTGCACGTTATCCCAATTTAGAAACCGTTCGCGGCCGGTCAACTCCAGACACACGGTGGTCTTGCCTACCTGGCGCGGTCCGGCTACCAGCGCCATTTGGCGATTCGCTGCGAAGTGCTCTGCCAGCAGCTTCGTATAGACCCTTTCCATCCCGCTTTCCATCCTCGAACCATTCTACGGCACATCGTAAAATAGTCCGAACCATTTTACGGAACATCGTAAATTGGTCCGGACCATTTTACGATACATCGTAAAACGGTCCACCCAACCCGTGGGCGCCGCTGCTGTACACTGGGTATCTGATCCGCAGATCACCCGGGAGAACCCTACGTCCATGATCCGACTCAAAGTCAACGGCACCGCCCGCCAGTTCGACGGCGATCCAGACATGCCCCTGCTCTGGTACCTTCGCGACACCGCCGGCCTCACCGGCACCAAGTTCGGCTGCGGCCTGGGCCAGTGCGGAGCCTGCACCGTCCACGTCAACGGCCAGCCCACGCGCAGTTGCGTCCTGCCGCTCAAGAGCGCCGCGGGCAAGAGCGTCACCACCATCGAAGGTCTGGATGCCAAGGGCGCCCATCCCGTTCAACAGGCGTGGAAACAGTGCAACGTCCCGCAGTGCGGCTATTGCCAGAGCGGCCAGATCATGCAGGCCGCGGCGCTGCTCAAGCAGAAGCCCAAGCCCACCGACGCCGACATCGACCAGGCGATGCAGGGCAACATCTGCCGCTGTGGAACCTATCAGCGCATCCGGCAGGCCATCAAGCTCGCCGCGGGGGTGAAGGCATGAGCCGCGTCGATCTGGTCTCGCGCCGCGGATTCCTCGAATCCGTGTTCTCGGCCGGCGCCTTCGTTCTCGGCGCTCCCTTGCTGCCGGCCGCTCCCGCCGCCACTGGCGACGCCGCCAAGGCCGCCTGGACGCCGAACGTCTATCTCGGCATCGAAGCCGACGGCACGGTCATCATCGTCACCCACCGTTCTGAGATGGGCACCGGCGTTCGAAGCGTGCTGCCCGTCGTGCTTGCCGACGAGCTTGAAGCCGACTGGAAGCGCGTCAAGCTGGAACAGGCCGTCGGCGACGCCAAGTACGGTTCGCAGAACACCGACGGGTCCTGTTCCATCCGCGATTTCTACGATGCGCTGCGCGAAGCCGGCGCCACCGCCCGCCTCATGCTTGAACGCGCGGCCGCCGCCAAATGGAACGTGCCCGCCGCCGAATGCAAGGCGCGGAATCATGAGGTCGTACACTCGGGATCGGCGAAGAAAGCGGGCTTCGGCGAACTGGCTTCGCTCGCCAGACAGCAGCCGGTTCCCGGCAAGGCGGACCTGCGCTTCAAGACTCCCTCCGAGTTCCGCTACATCGGCAAGGAAATGCCCACCATCGACCGCGACGATCTGTGCATGGGGCGCGGAACGTTCGGCATGGATGCCAAGGTTCCCGGCATGGTCTATGCCTCGATTGAACGGTCGCCGGTCTATGGCGGCAAGCTGAAATCGTTTGACGATACAGCCGCCAAGCGGGTGAAGGGCGTGCAGCAGACCGTCGTCATCGACCCGTTCAAGCCGCCGCACAATTTCCAGGCCTTGGGTGGCGTCGCCGTGATCGCCGATAACACCTGGTCCGCCATGCAGGGCCGCAAGGCGCTCAAGGCCGAATGGGAATCCGGCGAGAACGCATCGTTCGAATCGGGCGCCTACAAGAGCATGTTGCAGGAAGCGGCCCGCCGGCCCCAGAAAGCCGTTCGCAATATCGGCGACGTGGATGCCGAATTCGCCAAAGGCGGCAAGACCGTTCAGGCGGACTACTACGTCCCCATGCTTTCCCACGCGCCCATGGAACCGCCCGTCGCCCTGGCCGAATTCAAGGACCGGAAGGTGATCGCCCACGCGCCTACGCAGAATCCGCAGGCGGTGCAGGATGCGGTCTCGTCGGCTCTCGGCATCGACAAGAAGGATGTGATCTGTCACGTGACGCTGCTTGGCGGCGGCTTTGGGCGCAAATCGAAGCCCGATCACGTGGTGGAAGCGGCGCTGCTTTCGCGCAAGATTGGCAAGCCGGTTAAAGTGGTGTGGAGCCGCGAGGAAGACATCCGGTTCGACTACTATCACGCCGTTGCCGCGATGCACATGAAGGCGGCCGTCGATGGCAAAGGCCGGCCCACGGCATGGCTGCATCGCAGCGTCTTCCCGACCATCGGTTCCACCTTCGACGCTTCCGCTCAATACGGCCAGGAGTTCGAGATGGGCATGGGCTGGGTCGATCTGCCCTACGACATTCCCAATCACCGCGCCGAGAACGGCCCCGCGAAGAATCCAGTCCGCATCGGCTGGATGCGCGCGGTCGCCAACATCTATCACGCCTTTGCCATCCACTCCTTTGCCGATGAACTGGCCAAGTCGGCCAACCGCGACACGGTGGAATATCTGCTCGATCTGATCGGCCCGGCGCGCCACATTCCGATCGAACCCATCGGCATGAAGTACTGGAACAACACCCAGCCCATCGAAAAGTTCCCGGTCGATACTGGGCGCTTGCGGCGCGTTCTGGAACTGGCCGCCGAGAAGTCGGGATGGGCGAACAAGAAGCCGGGCAACGGCCGCGCTCTCGGCGTGGCCGCGCATCGCAGCTTTCTCTCCTACGTCGCCGCCGTGGTGGAAGTGGAAGTGGGCGCCAACGGCCAACTGCGCATTCCACGCGTCGATATCGCCGTCGATGCCGGCGTCACCATCAATCCCGATCGCGTTCGCGCGCAGTTTGAAGGCGCGGCGGTATTTGGAGCCAGCATCGCGATGCTTGGCGAGATCACGGCGGAGGGCGGCAAGATCCGCCAGTCGAACTTCCACGATTACCAGGTGGCGCGCATGCCGCAGGCTCCCTATGAGACGCATGTGCACATGGTGGCGAGTTCGGAACCGGCCGCCGGAGTCGGCGAGCCTGGCGTCCCGCCCATCGCGCCCGCCATTTGTAACGCCGTGTTTGCCGCCACCGGCAAGCGGATCCGCGAGCTGCCGTTAAAGAATCACAAGCTGGCGTGACATGGCTGCGAAGAAAAAAGCTCCGAATCGAGGCACTTCGGCGCGCCGCATCGCGCGCAACGTGGTGGGTTCGCCGAAGGCCTCGCGCGTCGAAACTCCGAAGCCTCTACGCAAGGTCAAACACAAGAAGGAACTGGCCGAGGATTCATAGGCCCACGGTGCGGCCTTCCGCGGCGCTGCGGTAGGCGGCTTCCACGGCCGCGAAGGTTTTCATGTAGTCCTCCGGGCCGGATTCGAAGCTCCTGCCCGCCCGCAGGCAGTCGATGAAATGACGCTGCGTGGCCAGCACGCTATCGCCCTTGTATCCGGCAAGCGGCGGCGGAGTCCACACCGCCTCGCCGTTACGGCGGATTTCGCCATTGGCGCCCACCCACAGCGCGCCGCGATCTCCTTCCACCAGCAGATCGCCCATGGCCGGACCCTCCGGAATCGCATCCTGGTAGCGATGCCCATCGATGACGCCCAACAGTCCGCGATCGTGTCCTTGAATCAGCACGCATCGGTCTTCGCCCTGGATGGCCGGGTTGTGGCGATGCGTGCGCGCGGTGATCTCGCGGATTTCGCCGAACAGAAACCGCGATGTGTCCATCTGATGCACCACCGCTTCATAGATCAGCAGCCGCGGCATCTCGCGGAAATACGGCTGTGCGGGAAACGCATCCGGCCCATGTCCATCGCCACGCCGGAAGCGGAACGAATAAGCGAGCACATCGCCCACCGCGCCTTTCTCCAACAGTTCGCGCGTTTTGCGATACCACGGCTGCCAGCGCCAGTTTTCGTGAAACATGACCGGCGCTTGGGTTCGTTTCGCCAGTTCGACGATCTCCAAAGCTTCGGCCCAACTGGCGGCCATCGGCTTCTGGCAGATCGACGGCAACTGGCGTCCGGCGCAAAGACGGATCAACGGCAGATGCGTCGAGGGCCGCGTGACGATGTCCACGAAGTCGAGCTTCTCGGCGTCGAGCATCGCCTCCGCATTGGTATAAACGCGCGACGCCACGGCGCGTGCACGGTCCAGCTCCGGATCCACCGCGGCCACGATTTGCACATCCGGCATGCGCCGCCAAGCATCGATATGAAACTGGCTGAAGAAGCCGCAGCCGATCATCCCACCGCGCAGCATCTTTTACTTCATCCCCAGCGACTGGCGCAAAAACGCCAGCACGTCGGCCTCTTCTTCGATGATCTTGGCCGTCGGCTTACCGGCGCCATGTCCCGCGCTGGTTTCGATTCGAATCAGAATCGGAGCCTTGCCTTCCTGCGCGTTCTGCAGCGCCGCCGCATATTTGAAGCTGTGCGACGGCACCACGCGATCGTCATGATCGGCCGTCACCACCAGCGTCGGCGGATACTGGGTTCCCTTCTTGATGTTATGAAGTGGAGAGTACTTGAGGACCGTGGCGAAATCCTTCGCATCCTCCGGGTTGCCATAGTCCGACGTCCAGGCGCGGCCGATGGTGAACCGGTGGAAGCGCAGCATGTCCATCACACCCACGCGCGGAATCGCGGCTCCGAACAGATCGGGGCGCTGATTGAGCGCCGCACCCACCAGCAGGCCGCCGTTGCTCGCGCCCATGATGGCCAGCTTCGGCTTAGAAGTGTACTTGTTGGAAATAAGCCACTCCGCCGCGGCGACGAAATCGTCGAACACGTTCTGCTTCTTGTCGAGCATACCGGCGCGATGCCACGCCTCGCCATATTCGCCGCCGCCGCGCAGATTGGCGACCGCAAAGATGCCGCCCATCTCAACCCACGCCACGTATTGCGGACGGAAATCCGGGCTGAGTGAAATGTTGAATCCGCCGTATCCATATAGAAGAACCGGAGTCTGCGGATCGGGCTTCAACCCTTTGCGATGGGTGAGAAACATGGGAATCCGCGTGCCGTCCTTGCTGCGGTAGAAAATCTGGCTGGTCTCGAAGGCGGCAGGATCGAAGGCCAGTTTCGACTGGAACAGAGGCACCGAACGTTTGGCCGCGACATCGTACCGGTAGATGGTCTGCGGCTGCGTGAAGCTTTGAAATGAGAAGTACTGCACTGGCTCGCGTTCCGGATTACCGGCCCACATCGTCGTGCCCGCGCCAGGCAGCGTCACGTCGTGGTCGGGCTTGCCATCGAGCGAAAAGACACGCACGCTGCTTCGCGCGTCCAACAGGTAACCGCAGATCACGCGGCTGGCGCTGACGGTGGCGTATTCCAAGGCGTTCGCGGACTCGGGCACGATCTCGCGCCAGTTCTCCCGCGCCGGCTTTTCGAGGTCCACGGCGATGACGCGGCCCTTGGGCGCTTTTAACGTCGTATGAAAATACACCGTGGTGCCCAGGTTTCCAATCGGCGTAAAGGCGCCCTCGAACTCGCCGATCAGCGTCTGGGTGACGCCGGGCTTCTGCGTGTCCTGAAAGAAGACGGCGTTTTCGGTCCGCGTGCCCCAGTCCACACGCAGGATCAGGTGCCGCCCGTTGTCGAGCGCCCATGGCAGAAACAGCCATTCCCTTTGATCGGCGCGCTCGTAGGTGAGTTTGTCCTCGCTTTGAGCGGTGCGCAGCTTGTGGTAGTAAACCTTGTGGAAGGAATTGGCGGCCGTGAGTTGATCGCCCTCCGGTTTCGGATACCGCCCGTAGTAAACACCGCCGTTATCGGCCGACCAGGCGGGGCTAGCGAACTTGACCCACTCCAGGCGATCGGGCAGATCGGCGCCCGTCTCCACGTCGCGAATGCGCCACTCCTGCCAATCGGATCCAGCTTTTGAAATCCCGTAGCAGAGCAGCTTGCCGTCGGGGCTAGGCGCCCACGTGGCGACGGCGGCGGTGCCGTCCTTTGAAAGCGCGTTTGGATCGAGCAGCGCCTTCGCTTCGGCCGCGCCCTTCTGTACATAGAGGACGGCCTGATTCTGCAATCCTTCCTGTCTGGTGAAGAAGACACGATCGCCTCGTTTGGTGATGGACGCCGAGTAGCGCGATCCGTACTTCGTGTAATTAGAGATTTCCGTCAGCCGCTTGCGAATGCCCGCCAGCCCGGGCACTTTATCCAACTCGGCCCGCGAATACTCGCTTTGTGCCTTGACCCATGCGCGCGTGCCCGGCGAGTCGATCTCTTCGAGCCACCGGTATGGGTCGGCAATCTTGACGCCATGCAGATCTTCCACCAGATCGAGGCGCTTGGTCTTAGGAGGTGTCAAAGCCATGAGGGAAGAACAGAGCCAAAGCGTGCCCAGGGTGCGCATCCCGCCATTGTCTCAGGAACCGAGGGCATTTAAGGTGACGTAATCGATCTTGCCGGTTCCAAGCCTCGGCAGCTTGTCGATGGGTTCGATGGTGCGTGGCACCGCGACCTCGGGTGCTCCCCTGGCCCGGGCCGACTGTACCAACTGATCGCGCCGCAATTCGCGGTCTTCGGTGAACAACACCAGCACTTCGCCGCGCGTGGGATCCTTGCGCGCGACCGCCGCGTGGGCGTAACGCGGCGAGGCGGCCGAGGCGATACCTTCCACCACTTCAAGCGAAACCATTTCGCCGGCCACCTTCGCGAAACGCTTCAACCGGCCCAGAATATGCACGAATCCTTCCTCGTCGATATCGGCGAGGTCGCCCGTGTCGTACCAGCCGGGGCCGAACTCGGACGAAGGCGGCTGCAGCAATCCCGGCTTGTCGTGTTTCAAATAACCCAGCATCACGTTCGGACCGCGCACGTGCAGCCGGCCTCCGCGCGGAATACCTTCCATCGGAACCAGCCGCGCCTCCATCCCCGGGCCGATCTGCCCTACCGTGCCAGCCCGATGCGCTTTCGGGGCGTTGAGGGCAATGACGGGCGCGCATTCGGTGGCGCCATAACCTTCGAGGATGCGCAAGCCAAACCGGTCGTGATAGAGCTCGCGAACCTCGGCGCTCAGCTTCTCGGCACCCGCCACAACGTAGCGCACATTGTAGAAATCGTATGGATTCGCAAACCGCGCGTAGTTCTTCAGAAACGTCGGCGTGCCCAGCAGAACCGTGCAATCGCGGTCATAGGTCAGCTCCGGAATGATGCGGTAATGCAGAGGGCTGGGATAAAGAAAGATACGAACGCCGTTGGTGAGCGGCAGCAGGATGCCGGCCATCAGGCCGAAGGAATGGAAGATCGGCAGCGCCGTGAAGAAGCGGTCTTTATTGGTGAAGTCGATCTTCGCCGCCACCTGCATGACGTTGGCCAGAATGTTGTCGTGAGAAAGCACCACGCCCTTCGGCTTACCTTCCGAGCCCGAGGTGAACAGCACCACCGCGGCATCGCCCGGCTTCACGGCGAGCTCGAACCGGCGCGGGAATCGCATCGCCCACAGGATCAGCCACAGCTTGTCGGTGAAGGAAAACAAAGGGCGCAGATCCTCGAGATATACGATGCGGATATCGCGAAGCTGCGCGACCTTGCCCGTAAGCTTGCCTTTTTCAAGGAAGGTGCGCGAGGTGACGACGGTCTTGATACGGGCCAGTTCACAGGCGCTCTGCATGCCATCGACGCCGGCGGTGTAGTTCAGCATTGCCGGCACGCGCCGCGTGGCGAACATGCCGAACAGCGCGGCGATGGTGGGGCCGGCGTTCGGCAGCAGCAAACCGACACGCTCATTTTCCGCTGCCAGCCGTGAGATCAACCGGCCCAAGGCGAGCGAGGCTTTCAACAGATCCGCATAGGTATCGAGCTTGGGCCGCACGTCCTCCACGATGGCCGCTTTCCGGCCGTAAAGCTCCACCGCATCCATCAGCGATTCCCAGAGCGTGCGCTTCACTCTGGCGTCCATCGCGTGGCGCTCCATCTCAAGGCGCATCCGCTCGCCGGCCAGACGCCGCCGCAGCTTCGCCGAAGCGGCTTCGGGCATCGCCAGATGCGACGTCGGAAGAAACGTCAACCGGACACGCGGCCGCCACTGGATGGGGAAAGGCGCCTTCATGCGGCTGAAGATGGAATTGGTGGCGCCATCGACGCGGACCGATAGGATCGTCGCGCCCGTGCGCGCCGCCAGAAACGCCGTGCCGTCGTAAACCTTCATCAGCGCGCCGGTCATGGTCAGCCGGCCTTCGGGGAAGATGCCGATCGGAACCCCGGCTTCCACCATCTGCACCAGCTTCTTCATCATCATCGGGTTGGCCGCGTCTATGAGCACATAGTCGATGACCTTCATGAGCAGCTTGAAATGCCACTGCGCGCCGATTTGCGAGTGGATCACCCAGGTCACGTCGAAGGGCAGATGCGCCTGGATCATGATGCCGTCGAAGAACGACTGGTGATTCCCCATCACGATCAGACGTTCGGGCTTTTGGGAGAGCGGCGTTCCGCGCAATTCGAAGCGGAACAGAAGCCGGATCAGGCGGCGGGCGAGGAACTTGAGTAGCATCCGTGGATGGCCAGTTCTTTACTTTAGCCGAGTTGAAACCCGCTTTCGTTCCAGTTGCAGTATCATCCACTCCATGAACATTCCCTGGCGCCGCGCCGCGCTTGTCGCGTTCCTCGTTTCCAGTCTCGCCGCCGCGCAGATCGGTGGCGGTTCGCTCGTTGGCAATGTGACCGACCCCAGTGGCGCCCCTGTCGCGAAGGTCAAGGTTTCCGCCATTCATACCGGCACCAACACGATCGAATCCACATTCACCAATGAGGCCGGCTATTACGAATTCCCTCTGTTGCCCGCCGGCCGCTATCGCGTGGAAGCGGAAGCCGCTGGCTTCCAGCGCACCGGCAGCGAGGAGTTTGCCCTCAACTCCGGCACGCGCCCGCGTCTCGACCTTGGGCTCAAGATCGGCCAATTGAACGAACAGGTCAGCGTTACCGCGCAGGCTCCGCTGGTGAACGCCACCACAACCGACCTGGGAATCGTGGTCGACCGCGCCAAGGTCGATGCGCTGCCGCTCAACGGACGCAATTTTCAACAACTGGTCGGTCTGCAGGCGGGCGTGGTCAACAATCCGTCGAGTGGCGCGGGCGGGCGCGGCGGCATCGAGTTTCACGGATCCTCGGCGCTGGCCAATAACCTGCTGCTCGATGGCGTGGATATGACGTTCGGCGAAGTGAACGGCACCGCCAGCGACTCCTCGGCCGGCGGCGGCGCGCTGGTGAACACGGTGAGCGTGGAGGCGATCGAGGAATTCAAAGCCACCGGCAGCGCGTTTTCCGCCGAGTACGGACGTTCGGCTGGAGGCGTGTTGAACGTCACCACCAAGAGCGGTACGAACCGGTTTCACGGCACGCTGTTCGAGTTCTTTCGCAACGACAAACTCGACGCAAACACGTTCTTCAATAACCGGTCGAATCTGGCCAGGCCGCCGCTGCGCTGGAACCAGTACGGCGGCAACCTGGGCGGGCCGTTGAAGCGCGACCGCGTGTTCTTCTTTTTCAACTACGAAGGGGCGCAGGTGCTGCGCGCTTCCACGATCACCGGCAACACGGCCACGCCAGCGCTGTTGAACCAGTTGAAGCCGGAGATGCGGGCGGTTCTCGAAGGCACGCTGCCGTCCACCTTCGACGCCACGTCGAATCCGCTGGTGGGATTTCACCGCCGCAACGACAGCCGCACCAACGACGAGAATACGTACCTGGGCCGCGGCGACGCAGATTTCGGGAAACATCGTTTCTCGGGCCGCTACAGCCACAACCATCAGGATTACTTCGTGCCCAACTTCCAGCCGTCGCTGCGGCGCGTCTTCCCAAACCGTTTCCACAACTCCGTGTTTCAGGACAACTGGAATGTGAGTCCGTCGGCGTTCAACGAATTCCGCGCCGGGTTCAATCGCGTGGATCTGTTCCGCAACGAGCCGGGCCGCGAGAAGATCCCCGCCTGGATCAACGTGGGCGGGGTGGGTATCAATGCGTCGCTGCCAAGCTACATCCGTTTTGTCACCACCACCTACACCATCGCCGACAACTTCACCTTAATCCGCAACCGGCATTCCCTCAAGACCGGATTCGAGATTCGCGAGGTGCGCAGCGTGCGCGGCCAGGGCGGCCAACCCACCTACACCTACAACAATATTGAGGACCTGATTGCCGACCGGGCCAATCGCGTGCAGGTTCTGTTCGGGGGCGGCAAGGGGCTGCGCACACGCAACTACGGCTTCTATGTGCAGGACGACTGGCGCGTCTCGTCGAAGCTGCAACTGAACCTGGGCGTGCGGTATGAATTCTACCCGCCGGTTCGCGGTGGCTTCAACATCAACAGCTCCGATCCGTACGGACCGTTTATCGGGACGCAGCAGCCGATGTTCCGTGCCGATCGCAACAACTGGGGACCGCGCGCCGGTTTGGTGTGGGATCCCACCGGCCGGCAGAAATGGGTAGTCCGTGCGGGCGCCGGAATCGGGTATACGCCCCCGCAGCCCATCTATTTTTACGACATGGCGTTTATCGACCCCGCGCTGCCGTTCGTTACGAATTTCGCCCCGGCCGATGTGCCGGAGCAGTTCCGGCCGTTTCCGATCCCCCAGTCGTTCATCGACTCGGTGGCCGGCAATCCGTCATTGCTTCCGCGCGGCCTGATCCTGGCGCGCCAGATCGGCGATTACAACGCTCGTGACACATACGCCGGGCAGTGGAATTTTTCCGTGCAGCGCGCCATCAATCAGACGCTGGCCGTACAGGCGGCCTACGTCGGAAGCCGCACGCTGAAGCTGATTGCGCCACGGACGCTCAACCTGGTGGACCCGCGCCTCGGCCGGCGTCCGCGGACCGATTTAGGGGACGTGCAATTCATGGCCAACGACGCGAGCATTTCCTATCACGCTTTACAGCTTTCGGCGAATCAAAAGATGCGGCGCGGCATGACGGTGGATGCCTATTACACCTGGGGCAAGGCGCTGGCCTACGCCGCGGCCGATTCTTCTGTGAGCTTTGCCGAAGGCTCGATGCAGGATCCCACGAACCTGCGCGGCTCCTATGGGCCGAAGCAGGGTGACGTGCGGCATCGGTTCACCGGCGTCTACTCGGTGGAGCTTCCGGCCGGTGCGCTCGCCCGCTCCGGCTTCGGAAAAGCGGCCTTCGGCGGCTGGACGTTCCAGGGCATCATGGGCTGGCGCAGCGGTCTGCCGGTCAATGTGACGGCGGGCCGCGACATGTACGGTAACGGCCGGCAGGATGGCCAGCGGCCGGATCTTGTGGCCGGTGCCGATCCTTACGTCGCGCTGACGCCGGCGCTGCGTTATCTCAATTCCGCTGCTTTCGACATCAACACGCCCACGGCGCAGCGGCGGTTCGGCAACCTCGGCTTCAACGCCTTACGCGGCCCCACGGCATTCACCTACGACGCTTCGTTGCACAAGGCTTTCGTGCTGCACGAAGCGCACCGCATCACGTTCCGCCTGGAGCTATTCAACGCCTTGAACCACACCGCGTTCAGTAATCCCGTGGCGGCGGTGAGTAATCCCCAGTTCGGACTGATTCAAGGATCTTCGAGCGGACGTAACATCCAACTCGCCCTGAAGTATCAGTTTTGATGGTAAAATGCCAAGGCTTCCCAGGAGGTCTCCATGTTGGCAAGAGCCTTGGTGCTGCTTCTCACGTTCACTTTGACCGTTCTCGCGCAATCGGGTACGGCAACCATCAACGGCAACGTAACCGATGCATCCGGCGCGTCCGTCGCCGGAGCCAAAGTTACCGTGCGCAATCCGGACACCGGTTTTACTCGCGAAACGGTCTCCAACGATTCCGGTCTCTATCAAATGCCCGGTTTGAGGCCGGGCCCTTATGAGCTATTCGCCGAGGCCCAGGGTTTCCGTCGTCAGACCTTCAAGGTCTTTACGGTGGAAGTGGACCAGACGGCGCGTCTCGACGTGCAGTTGCAAGTGGGCGATCTGGCGCAGGAAGTGCAGGTGTCGGCCACCGCGCCGCTGCTGCAAAGCGAGAATGCCGCCATCGGCGCCGTGATCGACACCAAGAAGATCACCGAACTTCCGTTGAATGGACGTAACTTCGTGCAACTGGCGCTGCTGGTGCCCGGCGTCAACTCCGGCCAGCCCGGTGCGACGCGCGGCGGCGGCATCTCCATCGGCGGCGCGCGATCGGAGCAGAACGCCTTCCAGCTCGACGGCGTTTCCAATTCCGATCAGTGGGACAACAACCTGGTCTTCCGGCCCAACGTCGATGCGATTCAGGAATTCAAGATTCAGGTGAACAACTACTCGGCGGAGTTTGGCAAGGGCGCGGGCGGCCAGATCAACGTGGTCACCAAGAGCGGCACCAATCAACTGCACGGCGCCATCTACGCTTTCAATCGCAATGACGTGTTGCAGGCGCGCAACTTTTTCCAGCGCGATCCGAATTTCCGCAACGCCAATGGCGACTTCATCGCACCTCCGTTCAATCAGAACCAGTTCGGCCTCACGTCGGGCGGCCCCATCAAGCGCGACCGGACGTTCTTCTTCGCCGACTATGAAGGATATCGCCAGGTGCGCGGACAGACGGCTCTGCTCACCGTGCCCAACGATGCGTTGAGGCAAGGCGACTTTTCGACCAACCTGGCCGGTTCGGCCGGAACCGACGCGCTCGGCCGCGCCGTGCTCGCCAATCAAATTTACGATCCGCTGACTTCGCGCCTGGTGAACGATCCGCGTGTCAACCGCAGTGTGAACGTGCGCGACGCGTTTCCGGACAACCGGATTCCCGTCAGCCGGTTCGATCCGGTGGCGCGGAAGACGTTCGAGACCGGGCTATGGCCCAATCCCAATACGCCGGGCCGCCTGGACGCGCGCACGCGCAACATCATTCAGAACTTCGCCGACGGCCGCAGCCGCCGCGACCGTTATGACCAGGGCTCCATCCGCGTCGATCATCGCCTTTCCGATAAGGACTTCCTCTACGGGCGCTGGAGCATCGTCGCCAGCGACAACCTGACACCCGGCGCGCTGCCCGGCCAGGAACGCAGCGACTTCGGCAAACAACAGATTGCCTCGGCCAACTACACGCGCACCATCACGCCCACGGCGGTGAACGAATTCCGTTTCGGGCTGCAGCGGTCGAATCCGGAAAGCACCAGCTTCGCCTATCAGGAAGGGAAGAACTACAACCAGATTCTGGGCATTCCCGGCATTCCCACGGCGCGCGCGGGCCTGCCGCAATTCGTCGTCGCCGGCTTCACCGGCATCGATGGCGGCGGCGACCTGGTGCGCACCAACCGCACCTTTCAGTTGATCGACTCGCTGTCGTTCAGCAGGGGCCGCCATCTGATCAAGGTGGGCGGCGAGATGCGGCGCATCTCGATGGACGTGATCAACAACATCGTCCGCACGCGCGGCACTTTCGGTTTCGACAACGCCGAATGGACCGGCATCGAAGGATATCCCACCACGGGCTCCACGTTCGCGAATTTCCTGCTCGGCCTGCCGCGCTCGAAAGGGCGATCGCTAGCCAACCGGTCCTCGGAGATTTTCGCCACCGAATACGCGGGTTTCATTCAAGACGATTTCAAAGTGACCTCGCGGCTGACGTTGAACATCGGCTTGCGTTACCAGTTCTACGTGCCGCCCAAGGAGCGCAATGACCGCGTCTCCACGGTGGTGCAGCGAATACCCCCCGGCAGCTTCGCCGACGGCGGCATTTTCGTTTGCAAAGACCCCGCTCGCTGCGCGGCGATTCCCGCCTCCACGCTGCCCACTCAACTGGGACTCACGTTGAACGATCTGCGCGTGGACCGGTTGCCGGAAATCGTTGCGGCGGGCAAGGGCGTGCCGCGCTCGCTGGTGCGGACCGAATCTTTCAATTGGGGTCCGCGCATGAGCCTCGCTTACCGGCTGGGCGCGAACACCGTCATCCGCACCGGCTATGGCATTTTCTGGGACACGGTGCCCATCAGCTATTTCGAAGATTCGGTGGAAAATATTCCGTGGACGCAGGAAGACCTGCAGAATCTCGGCCCATTTCAGTTTGGATTGCCGCCTTCGGAAGCCATCATCGGCTACCGCAATCCCAACCCGCGGGTGAGTGAGATTACGCCCGGCCCCAACAGCTACTCCGCCGATTTCCGCAACGCCTACATGCAGCAGTGGAACTTCGGTATCCAGCGCCAGTTCGGTTCCAACTGGATCACCGAGGTTTCGTATGCCGGGTCCAAGGGCACGCGGCTCAACCGGCGGGAAGGGATTCTGCCGGCCGAGCCCCGCTCCTCGCGCGCGGTGCTTTCGCCCAGCCTGAATCCGCAACTGCGGCTGCTGGCGCCGTTCATGATTTACGACAACCAACTGGTGACGGTGAGCGACTGGTATTCCACCACCAGCACTGCATCGCTTACCTACAACGCGCTGATGGGCCGCTTCGAGCGCCGGTTCTCAAACGGGCTCAGCTTCATCAACGCCTTCACCTGGGGCAGGACGATTTCCGACGCCCAGCCGTTTGCCGGCGGCAACAACGACACCGGCAATCGCGTGCAGGATATTTTCAACAAGGCCGCCGAGAAGGGCCTGGCCGCTCATCACTACAAGTTCCGCTTCTCGTCGTCGTTCGTCTACGATCTGCCGTTCGGGCGTGGGCGGCAGTTCGGCGCCGGATGGCACAAGGCGCTCGATGCCGCCGCCGGCGGTTGGCAGGTCAACGGGATTTTAACGCTGCAATCGGGCTATCCGATCACCGTGCGCCGTACGGGCGATCCCCTGGGCATCGCCACCGATGGCGCCGTGCGGCCCGACATGATCTGCGATCCCAACATGCCGGCGGGCGAGCAGACGATCGACCGATTCTTCCGCACCGAATGCTTCACGGCGCCGCCCGACCGGTTCGGCAACGCCGGACGCTCGACGGTGATCGGACCCGGCCTCAACACCTGGGATCTGGCGCTGTTCAAGAATTTCGCCGTTACCGAGCGCGTGCGCGTACAGTTCCGGTCGGAATTCTTCAACGCTTTCAATCGCGCCAATTTCGGCATGCCGGGCCGCGATGTGGGTGCCGGCGGCTTCGGCGTCATCAATTCGGCCGCCGATCCGCGCATCATCCAGTTCGGTCTGAAGCTGAATTATTGACCGGCAGCTTGCGGCGGAACTCGCGCCGCAGCAGCAGGACGCTAAACACCGCTTGCAGGGCACCCGCGGCCACCGAGAAATACCAGATGTGCCGGGGCGCGAACCACGGCTGGCGCAGGAACCACAGGCAGGGCGCGGCGAAGATCGCCAGCCGCGCCACGGAACTGGCAAGCGACGGCCACGTATTGCCAAGCGCTTGAAAGATGCCTGAACTGGTGAAGACCAGCCCGGCGGCGACGAAGCCTAAAGACACGATGCGCAGATACTCGGCGCCGGCGGCGATTACCGGCGCCTCCGGTGAAAAGAAGCGGATGGCGCTTTCCGGCGCGAGATTGCAGACCAAGGTCATCACCGCCATCAGCGATACCGAGACAACGGCGGCCGAGGAAAAAGTCTCGCGCACGCGGTCCCATCGTTTGGCCCCGAAGTTCTGCCCGGCCAGCGGCGAGGCCGCGAAGCTCACCGCCATCACCGGCAGGAACATCGATTGCATGACCCGTCCGCCGATGCCGAAGCCGGCTTGCGAACTGGCGCCGAAGTCGCGGATCATCCAGAACACCAGCGCCGAATAGCACGCCAGTACGGCGAACTCGCCGCCCGCCGGAAGCCCGATGGCGAGAATCCGCTTCCAGGTTTCCGGCCGTGGTTTCCAGAGCGCCGCTTCAAAGCTCACGTAGGTTTCGAGCTTTTGGAAATAGAAGGTCAGGGCGGTGACGGCCACCAGCATCGCGATGAGCGTGGCGAGCGCCGCGCCGGCCACCCCCAGCGGCCGCCCGGTGCCCCATCCCACGATCAGCACCGGCGCCAGCGCCATGTTCAGCAGTACCGAAACCACCTGCACGATCATTGTCGGTTTCACGACGCCTGTGCCGCGCAACGCCGCCCCCATCGACACCATGGTGAACTGCATGGCCAGCGATGGAATGAACCAGGTGAGATAGGCCGCCCCCTCGCGCACCGTCGCTTCGTCGGCGCTCAGCGCCCGGCTGTAGGGCAGGCGCAACAGAAACCCGAGAATCACCACCACCACGCCGATCAGCAGCGAAAGAACCAGCGATTGATTGAAAATCAGTTGCGCGTCCGGCCGGTCCTTGCGGCCCGCGGCCTGTGCGATCAGGCTGGTGGTGCCTACGCCCATCATCTGCGTCAGGGAGACGACGATCAGCATCATGTTTCCGCCCATGCTGACCCCGGCCACCGATTCCTTGCCCAGGCTCGAAACGAAATAGAGATCCACCAGAAAATAGAGCGTTTGAAACACCATGCTGATGCCCAGAAAAGCCGCGAGCTTCAGAAGATGTTTGGCCACAGGGCCTTGCGTGAGGTCTTGCATAGGGGTTGGTCCGCCAGTACTGGGACGATCCAGACCACGTGGGTCTGCCGGAAACGGTTCCGGTAGGTTAGCATCGGGAAAGTTTACAAGCTTCCATCATACAGCCCCATAAGAAATTTCTATTTCAATGACGCCCATATCGTGTGATGGAATGGTAACGGATAGGATCAAGGAGCTGAGTTCCAACCCCAGCCGCACTTATCAGCCGATCGACGGCCACTACGACGAGGCCACTGGGGCCTCGGGCTTGCCACGCCGCCATTGGCGCCAGTTGACGACGGCCTTGGTGCGCATGGGCCAGGCCCGGCTGGACCGCCGCTGGCAGCATGGTGTGCAACTGATCCAGTCCAACGGCGTCACCTACAACGTTTACGGCGATCCGCAGGGCAGCCAGCGTCCCTGGCCGCTCGACCCCATTCCGATGGTTCTGGCCAGCCAGGAATGGGCGTTCCTCGAAGCCGCCGTCATCCAGCGCGCCACGCTGCTCAATGCGATGCTGGCCGATATTTACGGCAACCAGGCTTTGCTGCACGACCGCCGTTTTCCGGCCGAACTGGTGTTGGAAAATCCCGGCTTTCTGCGCGCGAGCCATGGCGTGCCGGCAAGCCGCGGCGTCCATCTATCCCACTATGCCGCCGATCTCGCCCGCTCGCCCGACGGGCAGTGGTGGGTGATCGCGGACCGCACGCAGGCTCCTTCGGGCGCCGGCTACGCGCTGGAGAACCGGCTGGTGTGCGCGCAGACGCTGCCCGAAGCTTTTCACCGTTCGCGCGTGCGGCAACTGGCGCGCTTCTTTCAGACGTTTCGGGAAGGGCTGGCGGCACTGGCGCCGCGCCATCGCGACAACTCACGCACGGTGCTTCTTACGCCCGGTCCTTATAACGAGACGTTCTTTGAACATGCCTATCTTGCCAAGCACATGGGCTACACGCTGGTGGAAGGCTCCGACCTTACGGTGCGCGGCGACCGGGTGTACCTCAAAACGCTGGGCGGACTCGAACAGGTGGACGTCATTCTGCGCCGCCTCGACGACGCCTATTGCGATCCGCTCGAACTGCGCGGCGATTCGTTGTTAGGTATCCCGGGCCTGGTGCATGCGGTACGGTCGGGAAACGTGGCGATCGCCAACGCCCTTGGCTCCGGCCTGATGGAAACCTCCGCCCACATGGCTTTCCTGCCGCCGCTCTGCCGCCACATGCTGGGCGAGGAGTTGAAGATGCCTTCGGTCGCCACGTGGTGGTGCGGCCAGGAGCAGCCGTTGCATTACGTCGAACAGAACATGGAACGGCTGGTCATCAAGCCGACGTTTCCCCGTTTCGGATTGAAGCCGGTTTTCGGCGACATGCTTTCCGCCGCCGGGCGAGCCGAGTTTACCGCGAAGCTCAAGGCTCACCCCTGGCAATACGTCGCGCAGGAACAGGTGGCGCTTTCCACCGCCCCCGTGTGGACCGAGAAAGGGATTGAGCCGCGGCACATCGTGATGCGCGTGTTCGCCTGTTGGGCTGATGGCAAGTATGTGGTGATGCCGGGCGGGCTGACCCGCATTTCCCAATCCGCCGAATCGCTGGTGGTGACCATGCAGCGTGGCGGCGGCAGCAAGGACACCTGGGTACTGTCGGAGCACGACGACGAACCGTTCGTTCTGCCCCAGCCCGCGCGCCCGCCCGTCGACGTGACGCGGTCCACCGACCTGCCGAGCCGCGTGGCCGACAATCTGTTCTGGCTCGGCCGCTACGTGGAACGGGTGGAATCGCAGGTGCGCGTGGCGCGCGCCCTGCTGCCCGCGCTTTCCGGAGAATGCGACTTGGGCGGGTCGGTCTCCATCGAGTCCGCCATCGAACTGCTGGCCGGCTACCGCTACGTGGCCGAAGAAATGGTCCACGCGCACCCGGGCGAGCAACTGCGCAGCCTGGAGCGCGCGCTGCTCAGCATGCTGTTTGACGCCCACCGTCCCGCCGGCCTGCTCTGGACCGTCGGTCATGTCGGCCGCATCGCCTGGCAGTTGAAGGAACGTCTTTCCGCCGATACGTGGCGTGTTCTGAGCCAGATCGAAAAAGACTTTCAGCGGCAGCAGCCACCGAGTGGGGTGCGCCTGCTGGCGGAACTCGAACCGCTCGACAAAGCCATCGTCACGTTGTCCGCGTTCGCCGGTCTGATGACCGAGAGCATGACGCGCGGGCAGGGCTGGCGGTTCCTCGACATCGGGCGCCGCCTGGAGCGCGCGCTGCAGATGATCGAACTGCTGCTCTACGGGCTCGCCGGAAGGCACGAGAGCCTGGAGCTTCTGCTGCGCGTCGCCGACAGCTCCATCACCTACCGCTCGCGCTACTACACCACCATGCAGGCCGACCTGGTGCTGGATCTGCTGCTGGCCGATGAATCGAATCCGCGTTCGGTGGCGTTCCAGTTCACCAGCCTCGCCGCGCATATCGGCCAACTGCCGAGGCAGGACGATGCGGCGCACCATCCCTTGGAATCGCGTTTGACTTTGAAGCTGCTCACCGCCGTCCGCCTGCTGAACACCGAACAGCTCAGCGTGCCTGGCAAGGATGGGTCGCGCCTGCAACTGCGCGAAATGCTCGAAGCCATTCAGCAGGACGTCCACACGCTGGCCGACGCGCTCAGCCGTAAATATTTGAGCCATGCCATGCCTTCTCGAATTCTTGTGTCCTCGTAGGACCCGATATGCGCTATCTGGCCACTCACATCACGCGTTACATGTATGAGCATCCGGTGGTGGTCTGCCACAACGAGATCCGCCTGGCGCCGCGCGCGCACGCCCATCAGAAAGTGCTGTCGAGCCGCATCGCCGTCGATCCCAATCCGGAGATTCTCGCCGGACGGTTGGACTACTTCGGCAATCACGTCGATCATTTTTCCATTCTCGAAGCGCATACCAGTCTGACGGTGACGGCCAGCAGCGTGGTGGACGTGCAGAAGCCGGTGAGGCTGGTGCCGGCGGAAACGCCCGCCTGGGAAGACGTGCGCGATCTGCTTCACGCCTATGGCAACGGGCAGACCATGTCGGCATTCGAGTTCACTTGCGATTCGCCGTTCGTCGCCACCGCCGAAGAGTTCGCCGAATACGCGCGCAAATCGTTTCTGCCGCGGCGGCCGGTGCTTGAAGCGGCCATCGATCTCTGCGCGCGCGTGCACAAGGATTTCACCTACAAACCCAGCTCCACCACCATCGACACGCCGGTGGCCGAAGTGTTCAAGACGCGCAAAGGCGTGTGCCAGGATTTCGCCCACTTCATGATTGCCGCGTTCCGTTCGCTGGGCCTGGGGGCGCGCTACGTCAGCGGCTACCTGCGCAGCGGCGCCAATTTCACCGGCGCCGAAGCGTCGCATGCGTGGCTGGCGGTCTTCCTGCCGCCGGGCGGATGGGTGGACCTGGACCCCACCAACAACGTGCTGCCCGGCGAAGGACACGTCACCGTGGCCTGGGGCCGGGACTACGGCGATGTCACTCCGGTGAAAGGCGTCGCGCTCGGCGGCGGCGAGCACAAAATCGACGTCGAAGTTCGCGTTCGTCCCCTGGAACAGAACTGATATCATCCTATGCTGGATGACAGCGGATGAAATCGCGCCGCGGCGCGCGTTGATGCGGAAAGTCTCGTGGCGCCTGCTGCCGCTGGTCATCCTTCTTTACCTCGCCGCCTATCTCGACCGCGCCAATGTCGGCTTCGCCAAGCTGCGCATGGCCGCCGATCTCGGCTTCTCCGACGAGGTCTTCGGATTCGGCATCGGCATCTTCTTCATCGGCTACCTGGTGCTCGAAGTGCCGGGCGCGCTGCTGGTGGAACGATGGAGCGCGCGCAAGTGGTTCGCGCGCATCCTCATCACCTGGGGCTTCATTTCCGCCGCCACCGCGTTCGTTGAAACGCCCGCGCAGTTTTACACCGCGCGTTTTTTGCTCGGAGTGGCCGAAGCGGGCTTCTTCCCCGGCATCATCGTTTATTTCACGCACTGGTTCCCGGCGGCCGAGCGCGGACGCGCGATGAGCGGCTTCATTGTCGCCGTGCCGTTCAGTCTCGCCGTCGGGGCTCCGGTTTCGGCCCTGCTGCTCGATGTCAACTGGCTGGGGCTCCATGGCTGGCAGTGGCTGTTTATCCTCGAAGGCTTGCCCGCGGTCGCCCTCGGCGTGATCACGATCTTCGCCCTGACGGACCGGCCGCGCGACGCCAGGTGGCTTACGGCGCAGGAACGCGATTATCTCGAAGGCGTACTGGCGGCCGAAGCGCGCGCCAAGGAATCGGCGGGCCGGGTGCCGGTGTGGCGGGCGCTGCGAATGCCCGCGGTGTGGATGCTCGCCCTCGGCATTTTCGCCACCAATACCGGCGGCTATGCGCTCACGTTCTGGCTGCCTTCGACGGTGAAGAACCTGTCTGGAGGCTCCGATCAATCGGCGCTGCTTTACAGCACGCTCTATTAACTGTTCGGGCCTGTTGGCCTTCTCCATTCCGGCTATTCGGCGGACCGGCGCGGCGGCCACAAATGGCATTGCGTGGCGGGGCAGGCGCTCACCGCGCTCTCGCTGACGCTCAGTGCCATGCCGGGCCAGCCCTTCGCCGTCACGATGGGTTTTCTCTGCCTCACGGGATTGACCGCCACGTCGTGGCCGCCGCCTTTTTGGGCGCTGCCGACTTTAACCCTCACGGCTTCGGCCGCCGCGGCGAGCATCGGGTTCATCAACATGTTCGCCAACCTGGCCGGCTACTTCGGCAACCATATTTTCGGCTGGCTGAAGCATCGCGGCGCGAGCGACTCCGCCTGCCTGCTGTTACTCGCCTGCTGCTATCTGGCGGGTGCGGCCATCGTAAGCCTGGTGAAAGTGCCCGCCTCCAAACGAGAAACGGTTTATGAACACATCCCTGTTCGATCTCAGCGGTAAAGTGGCCGTGGTGAGCGGCGCCGCCCAAGGCATGGGCCGTGCGATGGCCACCGCGCTTGCCGAGCATGGCGCCGATCTGCTGCTGGTGGATCTCAACGGACCCGGCGTCGAGAGGACCGCCGCCGCGCTTTCAGAAATGGGGCGCCGTGCGATTTTCGAGGCGCGGGACGTATCGAAGCCCGAGCAAGTGCGCGCCATATTCCACCGCCTGGATTCCGAGTTCGGGCGCATCGATTTTCTGGGCAACGTGGCGGGCGAATCGATCATGGCGCGGCCCGAGGATATTTCGCTGGAAGACGTGGAGCAGGTGTGGCGCAACCTGGTGCTGGGCCGCTTCTGCGCGTGCCAGGAGGCGGGCCGCCGTATGCTCGCGGGCTCGGGCGGCAGCATCGTAAATATCGGATCGCTGGCAAGCATCACCGCGCTTGGCCGCGGCCACATCGCCTATAGCATGGCCATGGGAGCGGTGGCGCAGATGACGAGGGAACTGAGCACGGAATGGGCTCGCGGCGGTGTGCGCGTGAACGCGATTCTGCCGGCGCAGGTGGTGAATCCGGGTCTCGAAAAGCGGATGGCGGAAAAGCCCGCCCTGCGCGATCAGTGGCTGAGCGGGATTCCCGCCGGACGGCTGGGCATGCCCGACGACATCCGCGGCCTGGCGGTTTTTCTCGCCTCTGATTCCTCGAAATGGATCACGGGCGCGCTCATTCCCATGGATGGCGGCAATCTCGCGATGAATGCCGGAGGTTCAGTCCGATGACGGAGCAAACCCGGTTTCTATACCGGACGATGCGGCTCATCCGCGTCTGCGAAGAACAACTGGCGCGCTTGCACGCGCGCGGACTGGTGCATGGCGCCTGCCACACCTACGTGGGCGAGGAGGCGATCGCCACCGGCGTTTGCGCGCACCTGGATCCCGAAGACGCCATCTTCAGCACGCATCGCGGTCATGGCCATGCGCTGGCCAAAGGCATGCCGCCGTTTGAGCTGATCTCCGAACTGCTGGGCCGCGCCACCGGATGCTCGCGCGGCCGCGGCGGATCGATGCATCTGTTCTCGCCGGAAATCGGAATGATGGGCACCAGCGGCATCGTGGGTCCCTGCATATTGCAGGCGGCGGGCGCCGGCTACAGCTTTCAACTGCGAAAGCTTCCGCACGTGGCCGTGGCGTTCTTCGGCGATGGCGCGGTCAACAACGGCGCGTTTCACGAAGGCCTGAATCTGGCCGGCATCTGGAAGCTGCCGGTGCTGTTCGTCTGCGAGAACAACCAGTTCGCCACCGAAGTTCCATTCGCTTATTCGGCCGCGAATCCGGATGTGGCGTCGCGCGCCGCCGCCTATGGAATGCCCGGCGTCCAGGTGGATGGCAACGATGTGCAAGCCGTCACGCGCGCGGCGGCCGAGGCGGTGTCGCGGGCGCGTTCCGGCGGCGGCCCCACGCTGCTTGAATGCAAAACGTATCGCACGCGCGCGCATTCGGAGGGCATGGGCGACTATACCTATCGCACGCGTGAAGAAGTCGCCGCCTGGCGCGAGCGCTGTCCCATCAAGCGATATCGCGAGAGCCTATTGGCAGCCGGCGAGGCAACCGAAGCGGGACTCGATGCCATCGACGGCGAAGTACAGGCGTTGGTGGCGGAGGCCAGCGGCGCCGCGGAGAAGGCTCCCTGGCCCACCGCCGCCGACGCGGTGACGCACGTCTACGCCGCGCCACGGCCGGCGACCGAGCCTTCCGCCGGGGGACGCGAAATCGGCTATACCGCCGCCACGCTCGAAGCCCTGGATCGCGAAATGGAATCGAACCCCGGCATCTTCGTTCTGGGCGAAGGCATTGGCTCGCGCGGCGGGAACTTCGGCACCACCGCGGGCCTGTTCGCCAAGTATGGCCCGGCGCGGCTCCGCGATACGCCCATCTGCGAGCGCGGCTTCGTCGGGCTTGCCTGCGGCGCGGGCATGACCGGCACCCGTCCCGTCGTCGATTTCATGTTCATCGATTTCATCAACGATGCTTTCGGGGAACTCATCAATCAGATCGCCAAGATGCAATACATGAGCAGCGGACGGCTGAAGATGCCGGTGCTGCTGCGCGGCTGTATCGGCATGGGGCATTCGGCGGCCACTCATCATTCGGGCAGTTACTATTCGATCTACGCGCAGATTCCGGGCCTGCGCGTGGTGGTACCCTCGACGCCGTTCGACGCCAAGGGGCTCCTCACGCACGCCCTGCGTTCGGACGATCCGGTGCTGTTTCTCGAACCGCGCGAGCTGATGCAGATGAAGGGACAAGTGCCCGAAGAATCGTATGAGATTCCGTTCGGCCAGGCGCGCGTGGCCCGCGAGGGCCGCGACGTTACGGTGGTGGCCATCGCCTGGATGGTCCAGCGGGCGCTCGAAGCGGCGGCGCGATTGGAGCCCGACGGCATCTCCGTGGAGGTGATCGACCCGCGCACGGTGTCGCCGCTCGATACGGCCGCGATCCTGCGTTCGGTAGCCAAGACCGGCAGGCTGCTGGTGGTGGACGAAGTGGCGGGACCAGGGGGCTTCGGGGCGGAAGTTTGCGCGCGCGCCGCCGATGCCGGGTTCAACGATCTGGACGCACCGCTGCGGCGGCTGAACGGAGCGTTCGCGCCAACGCCGTATAGCCCCACGCTCGAGGCGGCCGTGATTCCATCGGCCGATGCTGTGGTCGCGGCGATTCGCGCGCTGGCGGCGGAGTAACCATGGCGATCGAGATCACGATTCCGCGCCTCGGCTGGTCGATGGAGGAGGGCACCTTTTCTTCCTGGTTCAAGCAACCCGGCGACCGGGTGGAAGCTGGCGAGCCGCTGTTTGCCGTCGAGAGCGACAAGGTCACCATGGACGTGGAGTCGCTCGACAGCGGCGTTCTGTTCGTGCCCGAAGGCTCGCCGCAAGCCGGTGAGACGGTGAAGCCCGGCCAGTGCATCGGCTATCTGCTTACAGGTGCGGAGCAGCCGCCTGCCGCCGCCGCCCCGCCGCGCGAGACTCCCAGCACACCACGCGCGCGGCGGGCCGCCCGTCAGGCGGGAATCGACATCCGAGCGCTGAAGGGCACCGGCCGAGGCGGACGGATTCGGGAACGGGACGTGCCGGCGGTGCGGGCGCCCGCGAGGCAGCCGGTGACAGCGCTGCGCCGCGCCATCGCCGATCGCATGATGCTGAGCCGCCAGAACACCGCGCCCGTCACGCTCACCACGCGCGCCGATGCCACTAGCCTCGTTCAATTGCGAAAAAAGTGGGCCGCCGAACCGGTTCCTTCGATCGCCGACATCTTCGTTAAGGCGGTAGCGGCCGCCCTGCTCGATCATCCGATGCTGGGGAGCCGTTGGGAAGACGATCGCATCGTGCTGCCGGAGGCGATTCACATCGGCCTGGCGGTCGACACCGAACACGGCCTGTTCGCGCCGGTGATTCGCGACGTGGAAAAGCTCAGCCTGGCCGCCATTGCCGTCAGATCCCGCGAGTTGGTTGCCGCCGCTCGCGCACGGCGCCTCGATAGCGGCGATCTGCAAGGCGGGGTGTTCACGATCACCAACCTCGGCATGTATGGCATCGACGCCTTCACGCCGATCCTCAACTATCCGGAAACGGCTGTGCTCGGCCTCGGCGCCATTCGCCGCGAGGCCGTGGTTCTGGCCGATGGCTGGATCGCGCCACGGGAGCAAATGACTCTGAGCCTGACCTTCGACCATCGCGTGGTGGACGGCGCTCCGGCGGCGCGATTCCTGCAGCGCGTGGCGGCATCGATCGAATCCGTCACGGCGACTGAAACGTGATCCGCCTGCCATCCCCGTCCGCTTCGATGGCGATGGTGAAGCGATCCTCCGGCAGCCAGCGGGCGAATTTATCGGCCCACTCGATGAGAACGACGGCTTCGCGGTCGAAGATCTCGTCGAGGCCCAGCGTGGCGAGCTCGCGCGGTTGTTCCAGCCGGTAGAGATCGATGTGATACACGCGCACCGGGTCGCCGTATTCCTGGATCAAAGTAAACGTGGGGCTTGAAACCTCGGCTGGATCGGCCGCGCCAAGGCCCTTGACGATACCCTTGGTCAACGTGGTCTTGCCCGCGCCCAGGTTCCCGATCAGCCAGACGATGGCGCGGCGCGGCAGCAGCGCGGCGATACGCTCGCCGAGCGCGATCATCTCGTCTTCGTCAGCGGCCGCGAAGCTTTGCAAGCTCACGCATCGCCTCCGGCAGGAACTGAAGCAGATCGGTCGCCAGCAGCGGCTTTTCGCCGAGCGTGGCGGCGCCGAGTTCGCCGGTGCGCCCATGCAGCCAGACGGCGGCCGCGATCGCCGCATCCGGATTCTGCGGGAACTGCGCCATGAGGCCGGCGATCAGGCCGGTCAACACGTCGCCCGAACCTCCGGTGGCCATGGCGGGCGAACCGGTAGGGTTGATCCACACCCGGCCGTCGGCGAACGCGATCACCGTGCGCTGGCCCTTCAGCACCACCGTCACGCCGCGATGGGCGGCGTAGTTGCGCGCAATGCCAATGCGGTCGGCCTGCACCTGCTCGATGGTACAGGCGCAGAGCCGCGCCATTTCGCCGGGATGAGGCGTGAGAATGCGCGGACCGCCGGGCCGCATAAACGGACCCGGAATGGCATTCAACGCATCGGCGTCGAGAATCAGCGGCAGCGGCATGCGGTCGTACATCGTCTTCACGAAGCCCACGGTTTCCGGCTGCGTGCCGATGCCGGGGCCGAGCGCCACCACGGTCTTGCGCTGCGCGATCACTTCCACCTGCGGATAGGCGCGCGAGGAAATGGCGCCGAGATCGGTCTGAGCCAGAGGCTCGGTCATCAGCTCCATTTGAGTGGAGGCGATGAGCGGAACGGCCGCGGCCGCCGAAGCCACCGTGACCAGGCCGGCGCCCGCGCGCAACGCTCCGATGCCCGCCATCGCCGCCGCGCCGGTCTTGCCCACCGATCCGGCGACGATCAGCGCATGGCCGAAATCGCCTTTGTGCGCACCGGGCCGCCGCGCCTCAAACAGCGGCGCGAACCATTCCGGCTCCACCAGCGACAGCCAGAGCTTGGGTTCGTTTCGCACCATTCCCTCGGGCGTGCCGATGGGCGCCACCACCAGCTTGCCCAGACGCTCGCAGTTGGGCGCCAGGATGTGGCAGACCTTCGGCGCGGTAAAGGTGACGGTGGCGTCGGCGCGCGCGCAGGGACCTTCATTGTCGCCCGAATCCGACATCATGCCGGAGGGCATATCGACGGCCAAGATGCGCGCGTGTGGAAACCCCTCGTTCAGCACGTCGATGAAGTGCAGCGGCCGGCCCTGGGCGGCTCCGCGAAGGCCGGTGCCGAGGAGCGCATCCACCACCAGCGTGGCCTCAAAGCTCATTTCCGGCGTCACTTCCCAGCCGATGGAGCAATTGCAGGTTTCCAGCGCCTTGAGGTTGATGGCGGTGTCGCCCGCCAGCTCGGGCGGCTCGGC
The DNA here is from genome assembly GCA_902826685.1 of uncultured Acidobacteriota bacterium. Lineage (GTDB taxonomy): Bacteria > Acidobacteriota > Terriglobia > Bryobacterales > Bryobacteraceae > CADEFT01. The sequence continues at coordinate 53,045 of CADEFT010000012.1, read as the reverse complement.
CGAGAGCACCACGTCGAGCGACCGGGGCTTCCACCGTGTGGCGATCTGGCGGGCGATAGCCATGCCGTCGCCTCCGTTGTTGCCCTTGCCGCACAGGACCACGATCCGTTGCCCGTCGATGGGCCCGTACTCGCGTTCGATAAATTCCGTCACGCGGTGAGCCGCGTTCTCCATCAGCAACAGGCTGGGGACGCCGGCTTCGATGGTGAGCCGGTCGATCTCGCGCATTTCCGCAGCGGTCAGAATCTTCATTTCCTCGCACCTATCAACAACGTCTCCAGCCGCCGCAGGTTGTCCGTCTCGCCCATGACGATGAGGCAGTCACCGGAATGGAGGATGGCGTCGGCGGGTGGATTGAAGTGCATCGTTCCGTCGTCGCGGCGGATGGCCAGAACGATGACGCCCAGTTCGCGGCGGACCTGGATCTCCTTCAACGATTTTCCCTGAAATTCGCTGCCGCTTGTGACGCGCACCTGTTCGACGGAGGCATGCAGGCCGATATCGCGCGTGAAAATGTCGAGAAACTCCTGCACGTGCGGCTTCAACAGCGACTGGGCCAGCCGGTGGCCGGTGAGGTAATAAGGAGCGAAAACGGTATCGGCGCCCGCCCGCTTCAGCTTCTGCTCGGCTTCCTCCTCACCGGCGCGGGCGGCGGTAATCAACGCGGGATTCAAAGTTTTCGCCGAGAGGATGAGGAACATGTTGTCGGCGTCGCTGGCGAGCGCGGCCACCAGTCCCCTGGCGCGGCCGACCTGCAGATCGCGCAGGCTCTCATCGCGCGTGGCGTCGGCCGCCACCGCGAGCATACCCGCTTTCCGGGCGCGCTCCACGCGGTCTTCATTGCGGTCGCAGATGACGAACGGCACGCCGGCGCGTTGCATTTCAAGCGCGGCGCCCCGGCCCACGCGTCCAAAGCCGCAGACGATAAAGTGATCCTTCAATTGGTCGATCATGCGTTTCTTTTTCTGGGCGTCGAATACCGTTGCGAATTCCCGCTCGATAAAAGCCTGTGCGACCGCCGCGATCAACTGGAACATGATGCCGATCCCGAAAAAGATCAGGAAGCAGTTGAACAGCCGGCCGCGCCGAGACAACGGATGGATCTCGCCGTAGCCCACCGTCGTGATGGTGGTGAGCGTCATGTAAAAGGCGTCCAGGGGCGGATAATTTTCGATCCAGACAAAGCCCGTTGTGCCGATGGCCAGAACGCAACTGATGGCCGCGAGAAGAACTTTCAGGCGCCTGGGCATGCGCGATCAAATCCGCTGCGCCAGCAGCAGCGTCATGTCGTCCTGCAACTCGCCCGCGCCGGTCCACTCGCGGACTCCTTCGTTGATCGAGAGCAAAATCTCGGCGGGCGGGCAGCCCTGCTTGCGCTTGAGAATCTCGATGAGTCTTTGCTCGCCGAACTGTTCCCCGTAGGCGTTTTCGGGCTCGGTAATGCCGTCGGTATAAAACAACAGCAGGTCTCCCCGTTCCAGTTTCAATTGGCTCTCGTTGTAAGTGGCAAAGGGAAAGGCTCCCACGACGATACCGTTAACGTCAAGGGGCGTCGCCTGCTCGCCGCGCAGCAAGAGCGGGGGCAGATGGCCGGCGTTGGTATAGCGCAACGTTTCCTCTTTTTCGTCGTAAAGACAGAGGAAGAAGGTGGCGTATTTTTCGGGCGCGGTGTGGGCGTAGAGGAACTGGTTGAGATGCGAAACCAGACCGGAGGCGGTGACCGGCGGATGGCGCAACTGGGTCCGGAGCGCGGATTGAATGGTGGCCATCAGCAGCGCGGCGCTGATCCCTTTCCCGGCCACGTCGCCGATGCAGAGGGCGAGCTTCGATCCGTCGAGCATCTGATAGTCGTAATAATCGCCCGAGACCATGCGCGCCGGGCTGCAGGCGGAATCGACGCGCAGGGTCTGAAGCTCCGGCAGCGCGCGCGGAAACAACTGGCTTTGCACTTCGCGCGCGATTTCGAGCTCGGCCTGCAGACGCTCTTTATCCTTGGCCACCACCATCAGGCGCTCGATATTGGCCGTCATGCTGTTGAAGGAATCGCCCAGCACCGCCAACTGGTCGTTCCCCTTGACCTCGATGCGGTGCGAAAACTGGCCTTCGCGCACGCGTTCGGTGCCTTCGTAAAGATCGTGCACGGCGCCGGTGATGGTACGTGTGAGCGAAACGCCGATGATGAGCGAAATGACTTCGGCCAGCAGGAACAATACGGTGAGAAAGATGAGAACGGCGGGAATGATGCCGCGCGCCAAGTCGACGCGCTGGGCGAAGACGGCGCTCAGAACGGCCGAGGGCCGGGTGCGTACCGTGACGCCGACGTTTTCGATGAGCCCGGGCGATTCCCATACGTGCGCGGGCATCAGCGTGAACCATTGAATGGCGATGTCGAAGGCCGAGGCCTTGCCGGGCACGCGATTGCGCGGCGAATCGGGATCTTCGGTCTGTGTGGCGGAAGCGGGCAGCAGGCGGATCGGTCCGGAGCGTTTGCCCGCCGCATCGTCGATTCGAGCGAAAGTGAACTGGCCCAGATTGGGTGCAAGCGATGTCAGGAACCGCGAAGTGACGGGAACAAGCGCCGTGGCCGTGGCGTTAGGCCGGACGATGTGAGCCCATAAAAACGGCGAGCCGCCGCGCAGCAGCAGACCGGCGGAATCGCCCCAGCCTTTGGCGGGCGCTTCCAGCCGCGAATCGGCAGGATGCCGCCAAGGCGTGCCGGATTGCACCAGGATCTCAAGGCCCGGCAGACGTTCCTCGAGAACGGGATAGGTTTGCGCGAGCGCGGCGCCGCGCCTGGCCGGCTCCGCCTCCGCCAGCCACGTCGAGACGGAGATCATCAACGCGGTGCGCCGTTCGAACTCGGACGTGACCAGATAGATCGCCAATTGCCCCAGCAGAGTGTAGGCGGCCAGTGCGGTGAGCAAGCCGATGAGCAGCACCGGGGCGACGCCGATGAAAGTGTAGGTGACCAGCAGGCGGTGCCGCAATCGCCACAGGGCGGCGCGCAGGCCGCGGCGCGCCAGCTTCACCGCCACCACGATCCCGGCGCAGGAAGCGAGAAGGCCGCACAGCGCTTGCGCCGATCCGGAAGGCAGAAGGAAGAACCCGGCCACGGCCGCCGCCAGAATGGCCAGCAGCACTTTCTCAAACCGTGTAAGAGCCTTCCAATTCATCAAACGCGGGACTTGGCAATGGCCGGAATCATCTGCTCAAACTGCGGCAGCGGCTTCTTCGGATCCAGGTAATACTGGGACAGACCCTCCACCAGCAGGCGGAGCGCGGTGTCCGGATCGTCGGCGAACTGAAACAGGTTCATGTCCTCCGGGCTGATCATGCCGTAGCGCACCAGGGCGTCGAAGTTCAGAATCTCTTTCCAGAAAGCGGAGCCATAGAGGATGATGATCATCCGCTTTTCAATCTTGCGGGTCTGGGTGAGGGTGAGAATTTCGCTCAGCTCGTCCAGTGTGCCGAAGCCGCCGGGAAATACGATCAGCGCCTTGGCCAGGTAGGCGAACCAGAACTTCCGCATGAAGAAGTAATGGAATTCGAAGCTGAGTTCGGGCGTGATGTAGGGGTTCGGCCATTGTTCAAAGGGCAGGCCGATGTTGAGGCCCACGCTTTTGCCGCCGGCGTCGTCGGCGCCGCGATTGGCGGCCTCCATGATGCCGGGGCCGCCGCCGGTGCAGACCACGAATCGCAGCGGCTTTTTAAGGCTGTCGGACCATTCGGTCACTTTCTTCGCCAACTCGCGCGCCTCGGTGTAATAGCGGACCAGCGGGTGGTCGCCGCTATCGGGGATGCGCGCCGATCCGAAGAAGACGACGGTGTCGCGAATCATTTCACGGCGGAAATGATCGAGCGGATTCAAGTACTCCGATAGAATGCGCACGGAGCGGGCGGCCGGGGATTCCAAAAACACTTCGTCCCGGTAGGCGGGAACCTTGCGGCGTGGTTTTTCCATAGTGCCAATAGAAGAACAGCCTCCATTGTCTCACTTGAGCCGTGGGGAGAAAGAAGAGAACGTCCACTTGGCGCTCCGCAACCGAGGCGTTAGCACCACCCAGCTGGGCTTGACCTAGTCCTGTTTTGGGACTAGGGTGGGGACATGCCGGCTTTCAACGTCCATGAGGCCAAAACAAATTTCTCAAAACTTCTGGACCGGGTCTTAGAAGGCGAGGAAGTCCTGATCACCCGCAATGGCCTGCCGGTTGCGGAACTCGTCCCCGCGCGCAGGCGGCCATTTCCTCTGGGAGCCGGACGAAACGACCCGGCGATCAACCGCGAAGCGCTCGCGAGCAACGACTGGTGGCGGCCGATGACGGACGAGGAAGTCGAAGCCTTTGTGGACGGGCGCCCCTGAGCGCCGTGTATCTGCTCGACACCCACGCACTGGTTTGGGGTGTTACCGCTCCCGCACAACTTCCCGCACGAGTGCGCAGGATCCTGCGGGCGGAACAGGCAAAGGTGAGTGTCGTTTCCTACTGGGAACTCATGCTCAAAAAGGGCCGATCCAATGCCCTTGTGCTCGACCCGGCGGCCTGGTGGGAATGTTACGTGACGCGTTCGTCGGTGGAAGTACTGCCGATCCGAGTGTCCCACGTGGACCGTCTAAACACCCTCGCCGCCCTCCATCGCGACCCTTTCGACCGCATGCTGGTGGCGCAGGCGCTCGCCGAGGAATGTACGCTCGTAACGGCCGACCCCACGCTATTCCAGTACGGCGTGCCGGCGGTTTGGGAGTGAGGTCCGAGGCCAAGAGAAGCTATGAATGATCCATTGAAGATCGGCATTGCCGGCGCGGGCTTTGCCGGCAAATTCCATCACAAGAACCTGCGCGGACTGCCGGCGCGGACGGTGGGGATCACCAGCGCGCGCCCCGAATCGCGCGCGGCCTTTGCCGACGAGTTTGGCGTGCGCGCCTACGATTCGGTGGAGGCGATGCTGCCCGATATCGACGTGCTGGATATCTGCACCCCTCCGTCTTCGCACGCCGCCTATATCCGGGCGGCCGCCGCCGCGGGCAAGCACGTCATCGTCGAGAAGCCGTTTCATGGCTTCTTCGGCTCGCCCGAGGCGCATTCCAAGGAAGAGATGCTTTCAGCGGTGACGGAAGAGTTGCGGCAGATGCGCCGGATGGTTGCCGAAAGCGGCATTCTGCTCGGCTACGCGGAGAATTATATCTACGCGCCGTCGATTCAGAGGGAGAGACAGATCCTGGAACACACCAGGGCGCAGATTCTAAGGATGACGGCCGAGGAGTCGCATTCCGGCTCGCATTCGCCGGTATACGGAATCTGGAGCGAGCAGGGCGGGGGATCGCTGATCGGCAAGGGATGCCATCCGCTCGGCGGCGTGTTGTATCTGAAACGCAAGGAAGGCCTGGCGCGCACCGGCCGGCCGATCCGTCCGGCGGCGGTGAGCTGCCGCACGCATGCCATCACCAGGCGGCCGTCGTTTGAGGATCGCGGCTATCTGCGTACCACTTACAAAGACACCGAGGATTACGCCTTTCTGCATGTGGTATTCGACGATGGAATGATCGCCGATGTGATGACGAGCGAGTTGGTGCTCGGCGGCGTCTATGACTTTGTCGAAGTCTTCGCTAACAATCACCGGACCCGGTGTCACATTCAACCCGTCCGGGTGGTGGATCTCTATAGTCCGGACAAGAAGGAGTTCGCCGGCATGGATCTGATGGAGAAGATCAGCTCCAACGAAGGATGGATTCCGGCCTATCCCGAGTTCGGGTGGAGCAACGGCCAGTTCTACGAGATGCACGATTTCGTGCATTCGATGCGTGCAGGGCGGCAGCCGGAATGCGATCTGGAACTGGCCATCGACATCACGCTGGCCATCTACGCGGGCTACGTTTCGGCGGACCGGAAGGGAGCGGAGGTCGAGGTGCCCCGGATTTGACTTCGTGCTATCCTTAACCTGGATGTGTAGTATCCATCCGCCACGGCGGGCTACCTTTTCTATCCGCGCACTCAACGTCACTCCGCCCTTGAAAATCAGCCTGTGAGAATCAGCGTTCCGATCACCCGCGGTATAGAATCCCTGTTTGGGACCCGCGATGAAAACATTCGTCTCATGGAGAATGGTCTCGGCATCAAGACCTCCCTGCGGAACGACTGTCTGGAGATCGAAGGCGATGCGGAAAACGTCAAGCGGGCCGAAGGCATTCTGTCCGACTACATGCAATTGGTGAGCGAAGGCGCCGCGCCCGGCGCCGGGGACCTGAACAATTGCCTGCGTGTGCTGGCCGGCGACCGGTCGATCACCTTGCGCGGCCTGGTGCAAAGCGGCCGGCAGCGCAGCTTCGGCAAGAAGATGCTGGCGCCGAAGACCATCAACCAGCAGCGCTATGTGGAAGCGATCGAGCGCAACGACCTGGTGTTCGGCATCGGGCCGGCGGGTACGGGCAAAACGTACCTGGCGGTGGCCATGGCCATCGGGGCGCTATTGAGCAAGCGTGTGAGCCGCATCATCCTCACACGGCCGGCGGTGGAGGCAGGCGAGCGGCTGGGGTTCCTGCCGGGCACTCTGCAGGAGAAAATCGATCCCTATCTTCGCCCGTTGTACGATGCGCTGCACGATATGCTGGACGCCGAGAAGATCGAACGGCTGATGGAGCGCGCCGTGATCGAAGTGGCGCCCATCGCCTTCATGCGCGGGCGTACGCTAAACGATAGCTTCATCATCGTCGACGAAGCGCAGAATTGCACTCCGGAGCAAATGAAGATGATTCTGACGCGGCAGGGCTTCAATTCGAAAAGCGTGGTCACCGGCGATCTCACGCAAATCGACCTGCCAGGCGGACGGCGGTCGGGCCTGCTCGACGCGGCGGAGATCCTTCGCGGCGTCGAAGGCATCAGTTTCGTGTATTTTGAAGATAAAGACGTTGTCCGGCACAGCTTGGTGCAGCGGATCGTCAGGGCTTACGAAAAACACCAGGAAACGGTGAATGGAAGGCAGCTGTCGCTGAAGCTGACAGAGGGCCATGCGGCCGCGCCGCCGCCGGAAACTCCAGCACCGGTTTCCACACTAGAACAGTAGTTACTAACTTCGCGCATGTCCACAGAAGGCAGTAGTACCTTTTTCCAGGGATGTCCAAGAATCTTGGACCGGAAGCGGGTTCGGGCGTTTCACCGGACCCTGGTTGAGCAGGTCACCTCCGGCCGTACGTTCACGTGTCTGCTGACGCGGGACGCGGAACTGCGCCGGATGAACCGTACTTTTCTGGGCCATGATTATCCCACCGACGTGCTTTCCTTTCCCACCGGCGGCGCCGCGCTGGGCGATATCGCCATTTCCTGCGACCGGGCTTCCGCGCAGGCGGCCGAATTCGGTCACGCGCTCGAAGCGGAAATCGAAGTCCTGATGCTGCATGGCGCGCTGCACCTGATGGGGATGGATCACCAAGCCGACCGCGGCCGGATGGCGCGGGCCGAAAAGCGGTGGCGGACGCGGCTGGGGCTGCCGGGCGGACTGATTGAGCGGACGAGGGTGCGGCGATGAGCGTTCTGATTTTCGCCGTCGCGCTGCTGCTCACCAGTCTCATCGTCATTCTGGTGAGCTTCGTCCACCTGCTTTGCCGCGAGAGCCTGCGCATCAAGGCGCGCGACCTGCCGTCGCTCGCCTATTACAAGGAGTATCTGGAGGAGCGCATCGGGCTCGATGCCGAAGACGGCGCGCTCGCCTTCTCGCTCATCCGCCACTTCGGCCTGCTGGCGCAGGCGATTCTCACCATGGGAATGATCACATGGTCGAAGGAGCCGGTGTGGCATGAGGCCATCGAAGCGTTCGTCATATCGTCGCTGCTGCTGCTGTTGACCAGTTACATCGTTCCGCGGTTTCTCTATCGCCGCACCAGCGGCCATTGGGCCAAGCCCACGCTGCCTCTGCTGCGTTTGCTGGCGGTGGTCTCAAGGCCCATCGTGGGCATGCTCGATTTCGTGCAGAGCATCGCCGACTTGGGCGACCGCAACGGCGTTTCCGAAGAGGAAGCGACCCCCGAAGAGCACATCGAAGCGCTCATCGAAGCGGGCAAGGAAGAAGGCGTCTTCGAGGAAGGCGACAAGCAACTGATTCATTCGGTGGTGGCGTTTGGCGACAAGACGGTGCGCGAAGTGATGACGCCGCGGCCGAACATCGTGGCCATCGACGCCAACCGCACGCTCGACGATTTACGCCAACTGGCGATTCATGAGCAATACTCGCGCATACCGGCCTACGACGGCGCCATCGACAATCTGGTCGGCTTCATTCACGTGCGCGACATGTTTGAGCTCGATGAAAGCGAGCGCGCCCAGCGCTCGGTGAAATCGCTGATGCGTCCGCTGCGCTGCGTGCCCGAAACCAAGCCGGTCAACGATCTGCTCAAGGAGATGCAGCGCGACGGCGTGCATATGGTGGGCGTGGTGGATGAATACGGCAATACGGCCGGCATCGCCACCATGGAAGATCTGATGGAAGAAATCTTCGGCGAGATTCGCGATGAGCATGAGCCCGGCATGGACGCCATTCCCGAAGCGGACGGATCCTTCGTGGTGGCGGGGAATTACGATCTCGACCATTTGAAGCAACTGGTCGACTTCCGGCCCGAAGACGAAACGGAAGCGACGACGGTGGGCGGACTTGCCACCGAGTGGGCGGGCCATGTGCCCAAGGTGGGTGAGAAGGTGCTCAAGAGCGGGATTCAACTGGAAGTGCTGGCGGGAAGCGAGCGGCGCGTGGAACGGCTGCGCGTGAGCAAGGAATCGAATGGACATCACGACTGACGGCGGCGCGGTTCATCGCTCGGGATTCATCTCCCTGGTAGGCCGCCCGAACGCGGGCAAATCGACGCTGTTGAACGCCATGCTCGGCACCAAGCTCGCCATCGTCGCCGATAAGCCGCAGACCACGCGCACGATGATTCAAGGCGTGTGGACCGGACCCGGCGCGCAACTGGTGTTTCTCGACACGCCGGGAATTCATGAACCCAAGAATCTGCTGCACAAGCGGATGATGCAGCACGTTAGGGACGCACTCGAAGGCCGGAACCTGATCGTCTTCGTGGCCGATGCGTCGCGCGCGTTCTCCGCCGCCGACCTCGAGGCGCTCGAATGGATCAAGCGCGTCTCGACGCCCGCCATCCTGGTGCTGAACAAGATCGATCTGGTGAGAGACAAACCGTCGCTGCTGGTGCTGCTTGAAACCTACCGCCAGCACCACGATTTCGCCGAGTACATCCCGCTTTCGGCGCAATCGGGCGAAGGCGTGGAGATTCTGCGCCAGGCGATCGTATCGCGCATGCCCGAGGGGCCGCGCTATTTCCCCGAGGACTATCTGACCGATCAGCCGGAGCGGTTCCTGGCCGCCGAACTGGTGCGGGAAAAGATCCTGCTGCTGACGCGGCAGGAGGTGCCGCATTCCACCGCCGTGGTGGTGGATAAGTGGGATGACGCCAATCCCGCCCTGGCGCGCATCCTGGCCACGATTCATGTCGAACGCCCGAGCCACAAGGCCATCGTCATTGGACAGAAGGCGTCGATGCTCAAGCGCATCGGCACGGAAGCGCGGTTGGAGATCGAAAAGCTGATCGGCCGCAAGGTTTACCTGGAGTTGTTTGTCCGCGTGAACGAAAATTGGCGCCAGAAAGCCCAGTTCGTCAACGAATTGGAGCCGCACGGCGTCCAATAAACGATGTCGGGTAAGATAGGACCAATGAGCCAGCGGGAAACGATTGCTGCCCCGCCGGACGCCTTCCGTTACCCCCAGGCCTTCGAACGTCTGTCAGAACTCGAAGCGTCGCTGGGCCTGGCGATCCGGGGCAAGAGCGAAGCGGTCCGCCTCAGCCTGGTGACTCTGCTCGCCAAAGGCCACCTGCTCATCGAAGACGTTCCGGGGGTCGGGAAAACCACGCTGGCGCAGGCGTTGGCGCGCTCGGTTCATTCTTCGTTTCACCGGCTGCAATTCACCTCCGACATGCTGCCGAGCGATGTGCTGGGCGTTACGATTTACAACGCGCACTCGGGCGAGTTCGAGTTTAAGCCGGGGCCGGTCTTTACGAACTTCCTGCTGGCCGACGAGATCAATCGCGCCACTCCCAAAACGCAATCGGCGCTGCTTGAGGCCATGAACGAGCGCCAGGTGACCATGGACGGGCGGTCCCATCCGCTCGACGATCCGTTCATGGTGATCGCCACGCAGAACCCGGTGGAGCATCACGGAACCTATCCGCTGCCGGAATCGCAGTTGGACCGGTTTCTGATGCGTCTGCGCATGGGGTATCCGGACCAGGCCAGTGAGCGCGCGATTCTGCGGGACCGGATCCAGCCGCCTTCGGAGATGCGGGCCATCGTCACGGGCGCCGAACTGCTGCGCATGCAGGCATTGGTGCCGGGCGTGCGGGTGGATGAATCGCTGGTGGATTACATGCTGGCGATCGTGGCGCGGACGCGCGACCATGAAGCGCTGGCGCTCGGAGCGAGTCCGCGCGGGGCGCAGGCGCTTTACCGCGCCACGCAGGCGCTGGCCATGCTCGAACGGCGCGACTACGCCATCCCGGACGACGTGAAGCGCCTGGTGCCGCCGGTCTTCGCCCATCGCGTGACCGTCAGCAGCCGCATGAGCCCTTCGCAGCGCACCCACGAAACGGCCGAGCGCATCCTCAATGAGATACTGACCTTTGTAGAAGTACCCCTCTGATTTCTTTCACGGACCATTCATGAGAACCGCCATTATCGGATTGCCCATGACGGGCAAGACCTCTTTATTTACTATTTTGACCGGCGTACACGAGGCGGCCCGCGTGGGCTCGCTCGAAACGCGCATCGGCATCGCCAAGGTGCCGGATCCCCGTCTGGACGCTCTCGCCAAAATCTTCGACCCGCCCAAGATCACGCAAGCCGTGGTGGAATACGTCGATTTCCCGGCCATTTCGAAGGAGGCGCTGCGCGATCCCTCCTATCTGGCGAGTCTTCGCGTGGTGGATGCGCTGGCCCATGTGCTTCGCATCTTCGAGGATCCGAGCGTGCCGCACGAAAAGGGCAGTGTGGATGCCGCGCGCGATCGCGACGACGTGGACATGGAACTGGTGTTGAGCGATCTGGTGGTGGTGGAAAAGCGTCTGGAGCGGGTGGAGAAGGATCGCAAGAAGATCCGCAATCCGGAGCTCGATCAGGAACACGACCTGCTGATGCGCTGCAAGGCGATGCTCGAAGAGAACACGCCGCTGCGCGGCATGACGCTTTCCACCGACGAGGAGAAGCGCATCCGCGGTTTTCAATTCCTTTCGCAGAAGCCGATGCTCTATGTGCTAAACGCGGGCGAAGAAGACGCCGCGAAACTGGCCGAAGTGGAGAAAGCCTATCGCGAGAAACTGGGGGCGAAGCCCGGCACCGAGGTCGCCGTGGTTTGCGGCAAGATCGAAGCGGAACTGGCGGAATTGGGGCCCGACGAAGCGAAGGAGTTGATGGGCAGCTATGGGTTGGCCGAACCCGGACTGCTGCGCATTATCACGGCCACTTACTCGCTGCTGGGGTTGATGAGCTTCCTCACCGCCGGAGAAACCGAAGTGCGCGCGTGGACGATTCCGCAAAGCAGCACGGCGGTGAAGGCGGCGGGCGCGATCCACAGCGATTTCGAGAAGAAGTTCATCCGCGCCGAGGTGGTGAACTGGAAGAACCTGACGGATTTGGGCGGATATCCGGGTGTGCGGGAAAAAGGGCTGCTGCGGCTTGAAGGTAAGGAATATATTGTCAAGGATGGGGATGTGCTGGTGATCCGGCATTCTTAGTGGCTGACCCGATAGGTTCGCCTACCAGATCGTGTCGACTCCTGATGCCCGGATTTTCCGATCACGGCTTAACAGCGGAACGCCGAGTGCGAGAGCTGTGGCGGCGATGACTCGGTCAGGCAAGTCGGGGACCTCGTACCGGCCGACTTGGCCCAGAGTGTCTACGACCACGCGGTCCACGGGAACAAGGCGCGCCGGATTTCCAACGTCATCAATACTCGCGACTACGATTCGTTGGTCATCGGATCTGAGACGTCCCTTTTCGACGAGATATTGGATCTCCACCATCGTGATAGCGGAAACGAATATGGGATCGCCAGCCGCAGTTGCATTGTCCAGAGCGGCAGTGGCGGCGCGGGAGATCCGAGGGTCTGACGTCAAATACCACAGGAGTGCGTGTGTGTCGGCGAGAACCGCGGCCATCAGATGTCTTCCGATGGGAAGTTCTTCCACATCTCGCGCCTGGCTTCGTCGATGTCCTCGGCCGAAATCGAAATCCCCTGGCCAGCCAGGATACCCTTTATGCTTTGAAACGGCCTTTTCGAACTAATCTCGTCGCGCAGGCGTGTTGCATGGCTTAAGATCTCCTGCTGCTTGTCGAGTGGAAGGGATCGAACTGCATCGAGAATGGCTTGTTCAACCGACATACTGACCTACTTGCGAACGTTGAGATGTCCTGCTGTACACCGGCCAGCCACGGAGTGCCGACTGCGGAACCCGAGCGCCTGGAACCATCTTAGCGTGGGTTCGAGCCCGAGGAAGGTGATGGCCCAGAGCATGCTTCGAGAACCAGCCACCTACCCAGAAGACAGTGCCGCCTTACTTGCGGAGCGCGATTCCGGCGTTCAACAGGCAGACGAACGCCGCCGGTCCCACCAGCAGCAGGACAACGCGCCATGATGTCGTAGAGAAGAGTTGGCATGGGATGTACCGAAAGGGGCGGTTGGTCTCGGCCTGCGCTCTAGATGCCACGCCAGTCGACGCTGTTGAGATAGGGACCCTCCGGCTGAGCGCCGGCATGGCGAGCGCGGCGGCGACCGGTGCGATGACGTTCCTATCCAGTTGACGAGATTGAGGACTGCGCCTTCCGGCTGCGCGCCGGTTTGGTCTTGGACCGCTACGTTGACCTTGGCGCGGATCCCAGGTTTTGGGCGATCAGCACGAGGTTCGCGCTGGTGAGGATCATGAGGATTGCGGCGATGAGCACTGTTGCCCGCCGCCTCATTGCCGACATCTCCTACTTTGGGTTAACCTCACGGGTTTGTCTTTCGGCCTCGGTGATCAACCGGGTCTGAGAGGAGAGTACAGCGACGGCATGATGGCAAATGCGTCTTCTCGCCCTGAAGGCTCCCGCCAAGCTCAATGCTTTTTCCGAGTAACACGATTCGATATGTGGCTATGTATTCTGATCAGCGGCGAATCACGCGGCTCAGCGCGAAGCCGCGCGCGGCCGTTGTATGTTTGAAAGAAATGGGGCTGCAGAACATCAAATACATTGTGCCGGCCGTTCAGAACCCTCGCGCAAAGGTGAACACGACTGTGTTCCAGAGAACGGCCCCCAAACTTTCTTACGCGAAGGCGAGCCAACGATGGTGGATTCACATCGAATGCGACTCGGATATCGACCTTTACATTTTCGAGAAAGCGTTGAGCGGATCGGAAATCCGTTTCATTGAATTGGAGGAACGATTCTATGTGGAGGATCCGCGAATTCCGGACCAAGCGGAGATAGGAAGGGCACATGATCTCGCTGAAACCTGCATCGCGCAATTGAACGGTGCGACCCGCATCCTCTGCCCGCATTTCAATCGAGTGCGAATTGAAAGCATAGTGGAACTGTTGCCGAACGGAACCGGCCGCGGAATCGTGAGCTACTCAGTCCACGTGCACGGCACGTCTGCGTTTCCGGCGATTGAGGCGTTTCTCACCGGCACATCTGCTCCTATTACATCGATCCTTCCATCGCTGAAAGCCAACAAAGACGTTCAGGAAGCTCTTTACTATCTGGGCGCAGAAGGCAACATGTGGTCGAACCTCTACAAGGCGAGTGAGGTGGTTGAGGAGGATGTGGGAGGTGGGAAGGCTGTAGTGGAAAAAAGACTGTGCTCACGTTCCGACTGGGAACGCTTTCGCCGCACTGCGAACCACCAGGAGGCAATCGGTCGATTTTCGCGGCATGCGAGATCGCAGGCTGACCCGCCCCCGGATCCCATGGGCGACATCGAAGCTCGCCTATTCTTGGACGCGTTGGTGAAGCGGTGGATCGATTATCTTACCGCTCCGAACACGGCTGCGGCTCCCGATCCCTCAATGTGACTGAGAATCTGCTGGGGTGGAATACGCCACAGCGCTGTTTAGTTCACGCCGAAATGCCCGAGTGGTCGGCAAACTGGACATTGAGCGCCGAATGGAGATTGCGCGTCATCCGTCCAAGACCGAACATTCGTCAGTTCATATGTTGACCTCTTTCATTATTTATTGTGAATCCGGTCACTCGATGGTATAAGCCAGTACCGTGCCGCCAAGCTTTGCACCATCCACCTTGCCGTGGCCGCCGGCGCAAACCACTACATACCGCTTTCCCTTCCACTTGTAAGTCCCCGGAACGGAGTTAGCCGAAAACGGCAGATCCGTTTCCCAGACTTTCCGGCCATCCATCGCGGAATAGGCGCGTAACTTGGTTTCAAACAGAGTGCCGCCGAAGAAGACCAGGCCATCGACGGCGAGCGGTCCGCCCAGGCTGGGCATCATGGGCGCTTCCCAACGCAGCTTGCCGGTGGCTACGTCGATGGCGGCCAGGGCGCCCCAGGGTTCCTGGTTGCAGGGCCGGCCGTCCGGTCCTATGAAAGTGCGTCGGGCCATGCCGAAAGGCGCTCCGGATTGGGCGGCGTATTCCTGGCCCCAGCGTTCGCCGGTTTCACCATGCCGCGCGGAATCGTAGGCCGCGCGCGGAATCAGGCGGACGGCGGTTGCCAACCGGTTGGCTGCGACAAACAGCAGACCGCCGGTGGCATCGTAGGCTCCACTGCCCCAGTTGGCTCCGCCGACGTTGCCGGGGAACAGCAGCGAACCTTCCAGACTGGGCGGTGTGAAAACGCCGTCATAGCGAAGCTTGCGAAACTGCTCGTCGCACCACCCTTCGCGCGGCACGAATTTCTGTCCGGTGAAGACGCCGCTCACCGGGAAGGGCTGCGTGGGCGATGCCACCTCGCCTTCCACGGTGGATTTCGGTACCGGGCGCTCTTCCACCGCCAGCAGCGGTTTGCCGGTGAGCCGGTCGAGGGCGAAGTAGTGCCCTACCTTCGTCAGCACGGCGACAGCGGGCTTGCCGCCGATGTCGATTAATTCGGGCCGGGAAGCGACGTCATAGTCCCACAAATCGTGGTGGACCACTTGAAAGGACCACAGAAGCTTGCCAGTGGCCGCATCGAGCGCGACGACGGAATTGGCGTGCCGGTTGTCACCCGGCCGCAACCCGCCATAGAAATCGGGTGAGGCGCTTCCGGTGGGCACGAACACCATGCCGCGGGCCGCGTCCACCGACATCGGCGCCCAGGCATTGGCCGCGCCGGTGTTGCCGGCCGGAGTGGCTTCCCAGGTCCAAAGCGGCTTGCCCGTGCGGATATCGAAGGCACGCACGGTGCCCTTGTCCATGGCGGCGCGGCCGTTGTCTCCGATGGCGGAACCGATGATCACGGCGTTCCGGAACGGCACCGGCGCCGATGTCACCTGGAAATTGCCATCGGCGGCATTCCCGCCAATCGGCGTCTCCCAGATGCGCTTGCCGGTGCGCGCCTCCAACGCGATCAACCTGGCATCGATTGTGCCGAACACGATGCGATCTCCCGCCGCGGCCACTCCGCGCGCGGTCGCTTCGGAGTAGTTTCGATTCCCGTCGACCTTGGGGTCATACCGCCACCGCTCGACGCCGGTAGCCGGATCGAGCGCGATCAATTCATTGAACGGCGTAATGACGTAGAGCAGATTGCCATGCAGAACCGGAGTCGCTTCGAAGGCGGCGATCTGCGCGGCGCGCCGGTTAGGCGGGTGGGCGTTGGTCTCATAGGTCCAGGCCCGTTCGATCCGCGGAGCGGCCGGCAGAATGGTGAGAGTGGCGATCGCCAGCGGCAGGCCGCTCCACTTCGATAGGCTTGATATTCCGATGCTCATATCCCTCTACCTGACTACGATGTTGACGGCCGGTGAGTTCCGCCATTCCACGGCGCAGCCTGCCGGCAAGCCGGTGCTGGTGGAGACGGCGCTTCCCGCCTCCTTTAACCCGGATTCGCTCAGTGTAGCGCCCGCGGCCGGCGGCCCGGCCAGGCCCACGAAGGTGGATTGGCGTGCGCCGAAGGCACGCATCAGCTTCGTTTCCGGCGGCGCCGGGGAGTACATCGTCCGCTATGAAGAAGGTGCGGCGGGGCAGCGTGCCGCCGAACCGGCCATGATCGGCACCGGCGATCGCATGACGTACGGAGCGGCGGGCGTGCGCGGCAAACTCGGCGTCGGGTTGTGGGCTCATCCGGTGGGTCTCGATTTCGATGAGGATGGCGATACCGATCTCATCGTGGCCTGCGTCGATCGGCCTTACAACGGCACTTACCTGTTCCGGAACATCGGATCCAACCAGCGCCCGCTCTATGACCGCGCGGTGTGGCTTGGCCCGGGACAGAAGGATCTGGTGGCGGCGGATTTCAATGGCGACGGCCGTGTGGACCTGATATCGAGTGGAGTTTGGTTTGACGATGTGCGCCGCAATCGTCTGTCGAAGCCTACGTCCATTCCACTGAAGCGCGGCTATCACGTGGGCCGCGACGATCTTTGGTATCCGGTGGATTGGGATCGCGACGGCCGGATCGATCTGTTGATCGGAGTCAGCGATTGGCGCGACTACGGCTGGGACGACGCCTTCGATGAGAACGGAAAGTGGCTGCGGGGGCCGCTGCATGGCTACGTGTGGCTGCACCGGAACGTCGGTACCAACGAGAATCCGCAATATGCCGAGCCGGTGAAGCTGCAGGCCGGCGGGCGCGAGATCGATCTGTATGGGAGTCCGGCCCCCAATCCGGTGGATTGGCGCGGGACCGGAAAGTGGGATCTGATCGGCGGCGGATTCCTCGACACCGTCACCCTGTTTCGCAACACGGGCGCGGGTTTGAGCGAAGGCGTGCTGATGCCGTTCCGGCTGGACCTCTGCATGATTCAGCCGCGCGTGGTGCCGTGGCATCGCGACGGCCGCCCGTCCCTCCTGGTGGGAGAAGAAGACGGCGTGGTGGCGTTCTTTGAGAATCAGGCGCCGCGTGGGGAGGAGCCGAACTTCGCTCCCGCGCGGTATCTGGAGCAGGTGGATCCCTTCCTCAAGAGCGGTGCGCTCTCCCGGCCGGTGGCCGTCGATTGGAACGGCGACGGCAGGTTGGATCTGATCGTGGGCAACTCAGCGGGTTACCTGCAGTACTTCGAAAATACGGGCGAGAAAGGGCGGCCGGCGTTCGCCGATCGCGGCTACCTGAAGGCTGGCGGGAAGACGATCCGCCGGATCGCGGGTCCCAATGGCAGCGTGCAGGGTCCGGCTGAAGCCAAGTGGGGCTACTCGAATCCGTCAGTAGCGGATTGGGATTTGGACGGCAGGCTCGACATCATGGTGAACGATATTTGGGGCGATATCGTTTGGTATCGCGGAACGGCCGGCGGCCTGGCCGAAGCGCAGCCGGTGGAAGTGGAATGGCCGGGCGCTCCGCCTAAGCCCGATTGGGTCTGGTGGCAGCCGAAGCCGAAGCAACTGTTGACGCAGTGGCGTACGACTCCGAAGATGGTGGACTGGGATCGCGACGGGTTGCCCGATCTGGCGATGCTGAACCATCAAGGTTATCTTTGCCTGTTCCGGCGGTCTCGTGTGAACGGGACTCTGCGGCTGGGTCCGTCCGAACGGATTTTCGTCGATGCGGGCGGGCGCTTTCTGAATCTGGCGGCGGGCCGCGCGGGCCGCAGCGGGCGCCGCAAGATCGAACTGGCGGATTGGGATGCGGACGGCGATCTGGATCTGATCACCGATTCGGACGCGGGTCCGGTGTGGTATGAAAACACCGGCACCCAGTCAAAGCCCGTGATGCAACTGCGCGGGACGATCGTGAAGGCGAATCTGGCCGGGCACAGTCCCACTCCGAACGCAGCCGATTGGGATGGCGATGGACGGCTGGATCTGCTGGTGGGTGCCGAGGACGGATTCTTGTACTATTTCGAGCGGTCGTTTATCGAGGGGAAACGGTAGCGGCTACCGGCGTCCCATGACGCCTTCGATCGTCTTGGCGGTAGCCAGTTTCACACCCCATCGCTGGAGTTGCGCCGAAGTGGCCTTCGCGAGCCGATCCTCAGCCCATTGCGGAACGGGGCCAAACTTGGCAGTGAGCATATCCTTCAACAGTTCGATCTTTCCTTCGGCTCTACCCTCGGCTCTACCGCGGGCGAGAAACTCATTCTGCCAGCGCAGCAGCACCGGATTCTTGTTGATATCAATGACTGCGCCCATGTTCCTTAGCTCCCATTCTACCTTTCCTGAAAGCGCGCGCAAGCCCGAAAGAATCAGGATTTGCGCAAGCACACGCTGGCGGGCTGGTTCGCGCAGGACGGTGGCGCGCTTCAGGATTTGCGCCAGCTTCCGGTCGCCTCCACCGGCCAGCACCGCCATCGCCAAATCCCCCGGAGCGGCCGAACGCATCAATTCCTCGACGTCGATGGCGCGGACATCCATCACATCGTACTCGAAGCGCAAACGATCGGCGGAGAGCGCGTTCGCGATCCGGCACGGCGGCTGGCCCACGTAGAGCACCACCTGGCGCAATGGCCGACGGTATTTCCTCCTCAGCAGCGCATAGTACATCAGCATGCGGAATGGCATGTCGCGATCGTGCGCGCTCTGAATCTCGACGTGCAGCAGGGTGCGATCGGCGAGCGAAAGCACCAGGTCCACACGCTGCTGTTGCACGCGCGGCAATTCCACGTTCAGGAACTCGCGTATGCCGACGCCGCCCGTCAGCCTCATTAGAAACGACGGCCCGTCCTGCTGCAGCAGGTCCTTCAGAGCGCCGTCGAAGTCGAACGTCGCCCTCACGCCGGTGGAGCCGCGAACGCCACGCCCGACGCGGCGCCTTCCTTCCAGATGTGCCGCTTGCCTTCGTCGTATTCCTCGGCGGTTTTCAGATGTTCCAGCATCAGGGGCGGCTGATGCGGGAGTTTGGCCAATGCCCGCAGGTAGGTCTTATAGTCCAGCGTTCCGCGTCCGGGCACCACTTCTACGAAATGGACGTTCATCTCCGGAATCCATGACAGATCCTTGGCGTGGCACGACATCGTCCATTTCCCCAGCTTGCGGAACACTTCGCCGATCGCATCCGCGTTGTTGTAGAAGCGCCTGGGGCTATTGATGATGTTGCATACGTCTACATGCACCGCGAAGGCTTTGCGATCGACAGCCTTCAGCAGCTGAAGATAGGAATCGGCGCTATCGGGCAGGTTCCATCCCATCATTTCCACAGTGAACGTGGTGCGGTGGGCTTGATGGCGTCGATCACCTTGCGGCAGTTTTCGACCGTGGCATCGAAGAACTCGCGGCCAAGATTGCCCGGATGCGGCCCGTACCAGACTTTGGGGTTAAACGAACCGGCGATATCGACACAACAGCGCGCGCCCACGGCCTCGGCCAGGGCCAACCGCTTCGTCACATAGTCGAGGTTCGCCCGCCGCGCGGCTGCATCGGGATCGAGCATATTACGCCAGGCGCCCACTTCGGCAATCACCACATCATGAGCGGCAAACGCCTCGCGGATGGCCTTGACGCGCGCCGAGTCCTCCGCCGTCGCCTCCGGGCAGTAGGCCGCCGAGTAGCCCAGGCGTTTGTGCTCCTTGGCCAGTTCCACTGGATCGGCGGATTTGAGAAATATCGGGCCGCCCAGCCGGACGCTGGATCCGGCGGCCCGCAGCGAGGCGGTGAGCGCGGAAGAAAGCAGGGCGCGGCGCGTGAACATGGTCTGTGATAGTGTACAGGAAAGGCCATGATTGCCCGCATTCTGCCCGTTCTGTTGACTGCGGCGGTTTGCGCCCAAAGTGCCGATTTCGCGGCGGTTCGGGCCGTGCTCGATAAGCAATGCCTGACCTGCCACGGCGCGGCGAAGATGTCGGATTTCGACATGCGGCAGCGGGACACGCTGCTGCGCGGCGGCAAGCGCGGTCCGGCGGTGGTCGCCGGGCGGCCGGAAGAGAGCCTGCTCTACAAAGCCGTGGCCCGCGAAGGCGATCTGCGCATGCCGCCCGGCAAGGCGGCCCTTTCGGACGCGGAACTCGCACTGGTGCGCGATTGGATTCGCGACGGCGCTCCCTGGAACGATGCGCCGGTTTCGAAGAATGCGGAGCCCGCTTGGTGGGCGTTCCGCAAGCCGTTGCGTCCCAACCTGCCTGCGTCCGCCGGCAATCCAATCGATGCCTTCCTGCTGGCGAAGCTTAGTGAAAAGAAGCTGCGTCCCTCGCCCGCCGCCGATCGCCGGACGCTGATCCGCCGCGCGTATTTCGATTTGCACGGGCTTCCTCCATCGCCGGCCGAAGTCGAGGCATTCGTCAAGGACCCGGCGCCGGATGCCTGGCCCAGACTGATCGACGCCCTGCTCGAATCGCCGCGCTATGGCGAGCGCTGGGGCCGCCATTGGCTCGACGTCGTGCGCTATGCCGATACGGGTGGATTTGAGACCGACGTCCATTTCCTCAACGCCTGGCGTTACCGCGACTACGTCATCGATTCGTTCAACGAAGATAAGCCCTACACCACGTTTGTGCAGGAACAAATCGCCGCCGATGAGATGTGGCCCGACGATCTGGATCTGGAAGGCTCCTATGAAGTGCCGGCGCGAAAGCTGGCCAATCTGAAGAAGCGCTTCGGCACCACGCTCTACACCATCGGACCCGTGGCCGCCGAGTTCACCTTCTACGGCGATCAGTATCGCGCCGAATGGCAGGCCGACGCGGTGGAGACGACCGCCTCGGCGTTTCTTGGGCTGACGTTCGGCTGCGCCAAGTGCCACGACCATAAGTTCGATCCCATCAAGCAGAAGGACTATTACCGCCTGGGCGCGCTGTTTGCCGCCAGCGAGGATCGCGATATTTCGATCGCCAGCCGCATGGCCTGGATCGAGTACACGCGCTTCCTGCCGCGGAAGCTGATGATCGACGAATTAAAGAAGAAGATCGATCTGCTGAACAAGCGCGTCGTCGCGCGCCTGCAGGCGGGGCCGCTGCGGAAACGCTACAACCCGGAGGCGATGGAGAAGAACTACACGCCGGAAGAAAAGGACGAGTACGAGAGCCTGCTGCGGCAGATCGGTCTGGCCGAATTGCGGACGCCCAAGGAGCTTGAGACCGCTTCCGTTCTGGTGCATTCCGATCGTGTGCACGATTCTCACGTGCTGCTGCGTGGCGAGTGGAAACAAAAAGGCGAGAAAGTGGCGCCGGGTTTTCCGGAATTTCTCGGCCAGTCTCCGGCGGTGGCGGAGAATCGCGCACGGCGCAAGGCGCTGGCCGAATGGTTGACTTCGCCCGAGCATCCGCTGTTCGCGCGGGTGATGGTGAATCGTCTTTGGCAGGGGCATTTCGGCAGCGGCATCGTGGCCACGCCCAACGATTTCGGCCGCCAGGGAGACGCGCCCACGCATCCGGAACTGCTCGACTGGCTGGCGGCGGAATTCGCCGCGCGCGGCTACAGCATGAAGGCCATGCACCGGCTGATGATGCTTTCGGGCTCCTACCGGATGTCGAGCCTGCCCGATGAAGCCAACGCCAAAATCGATCCGCGGAACACGTATCTATGGCGCATGAATCGCCGCCGCATGGAGGGCGAAGCGGTGCGCGACGCCGTGCTTGCGGTTTCGGGCCAACTCAATTTGAAGATGCATGGTCCCGCGGTGGCGGTGCCGCTGTCGAACGAGGAACTCGGCGGGATGCGGGATCTGGGGCAGTGGGCCGTCTCCGGCGACCCGGCCGACCACACCCGGCGCAGCGTTTATCTCTACGTCAAGCGGTCGTTCCGCCTGCCCATGCTTGAAACCTTCGACGCGCCGGACGCTTCGGCCAGTTGCGCGCGCCGCGAAAGCTCCACGGTTGCGCCGCAGGCGCTGGCGATGATGAACAGCGAGTTCGTGAACCAGCAGGCCGACCGGTTGGCCGAGCGGTTGAAGAAAGAACACCCGGACAATCCGGAGGCGTGGGTGGATGCCGGTTGGCGCCTAACCGTGGGCCGTGCGCCAACGGCGGAGGAAAAAGGCCGCGCCCTCGCGTTCTTGAACCGGAACAATTTGGCCCGGCTTTGTTTGATGTGGTTCAACCTCAACGAGTTTCTCTATGTCGATTGACCGCCGGCGTTTTTTGGAATCCGCGGGGCTGGGCTTCGGCTCGCTGGCCGCCAACTTTCTGCTCGCGCGCGACGCCGCCGCGGCCACCACCAATCCGCTCACCGCGAAGAAGCCGCCGCTACCCGTCACCGCCAAGAGCGTCATCTTCCTGTTCATGCATGGCGGCCCCAGTCACATCGATACGTTCGATCCCAAACCGGCTCTTGAGAAGCTGCACGGCCAGCCTCCACCCGATTCTTTCGGCGACGTCCAACTGCAGTTTTCCACCTTCAAGAAGCAGCCGATTCTCGCGTCGCGCCGCACCTTCCGCAAGCATGGCCAGTGCGGCATGGAGATCTCCGATCTGTTTCCCAACGTCGCGCGGCACGCCGATTCGCTGGCTCTGATCCGCTCCATGCATCACGACGGTTTCACGCACACCGCCGCGCTCAACTGGCTCAACAACGGCTGGCCCCGGCTGGGCCGGCCGAGCCTCGGTTCGTGGATCGTCTACGGACTGGGCAGTGAATCGGACAGCCTGCCGGCGTTCGTCGTCATGCTCGATGGCGGCATCAAGTCGGGCCCGGTGGTGTACAGTTCCGGATTCCTGCCGGCGGTCTTTCAAGGCACTACGCTGCGCCACGGACCCTCGCCGATTCTCAATCTGAAGCCGCGCGACGGCATGTCGCAGGCGAGCCAGCGCGAGTTCCTCGACCTGCTGCAATGGAACAACCAGCGGTATTCCGCTCCACGGGCCGACGATTCGGACCTGGCCGCGCGGATGTCTTCCTACGAACTCGCGTTCAAAATGCAGATGGCGGCGCCGGAGCTGGCCGATCTTGGCAAGGAATCGGAAGTCACCCGCAAGCTTTACGGCATGGATGAAGACGGCACGCGCGACTTCGGTTCGCGCTGCCTGATGGCTCGCCGCCTGGTGGAGCGCGGCGTCCGGTTCATCCAGATCTGGTCGGGCAACACCAACGGCGGCGGCGATTGGGACGGCCATGCCTCCTGCGACAAGGGCCACACCTCGATGGCCGCCAAGACCGATAAGCCGGTGGCCGGGCTGCTGGCCGATCTCAAGGCGCGCGGCCTGCTCGATTCCACTCTGGTGGTCTGGGGCGGGGAATTCGGACGTACCTGCACTTCCGACGGCAGCCTGAACGGCGGCGGCGACAGCCTGGGCCGCGATCACAATCCTTATGGGTTCAGCCTGTGGCTGGCGGGCGGCGGCGTGCGCGGAGGCAAGATCTTCGGCGAGACCGACGACATCGGCTTGCATGCCGTCAAGGACCGGCTACATGTGCACGACCTGCATGCTTCGATGTTGAAGCTGATGGGGCTCGATCACACCAAGCTGACCTATCCGTTTCAGGGGCGCGATTTCCGGCCTACCGATGTTGGCGGGGAGGGTGAAATCACCGCGCGGCTGATGGCACCGTAACCGTCACCGACTCGCTATCGCTCGCGCCGGCCGCCGATTTGGCCTCCAGCCGGAAGGTCGTCGTTTTCGCCACCGTCCGCGTCACGCAATTGCGTTCGGCGGCGGGAACCGTTTCGCTTCCAATGCGCGCGCTGGCTGCGTTCATCAGCCCATAGCACAGCGTCACCTTGCCGCCGGGCGCGGCCTGCTTGGCATCTGAAACGAAGAAGCGAATCAGTTGTCCTCCGCCGGCGGCCTCGGGCTTCTTGACTCCTGAAACGGTAACGGTGAGCTTCTGCGAAGTTTCCCCACCCGGACCGGTACCGGTCAGCGTGTATTCGGTGGTGACATCCGGCTTCACGTTGAAGCAGCGCGTCAGGGAAGGTTTCAGCGATTCGACCGGTGGCTCGATCTTCACGTCCGTGATGGATTCGGTGCCGTAGCAGACCAGGGATTCCTCGCCCTTCTGGATCACTCCGGGGCTCGCATAGAAGTTGAGAATTTTCGGAGGATCGGCCGCCTTCTTCGGTGGCGGCGGGGAACCGCAGGAGACCCAAAGCGAGGCACAGGACAGCGCGAGCAGAACTCTGATTTTCACTTGCGGCTCAGGCATTCGGCGATTTCTTTCTCCGAGATGGCGCCTTCACGGATCATTCGCCAGTAGGGTTCGGTGATGTCGACCGTGGTGTTGCCGAGGCCCGCGCAGACGCCGCCATCGAGCACCAGGTCGATCCGTCCGTCCATGATGGCAAACGCGTCGATGCCGCTGGCGCAAGTCGGCTGGCCGGAAATATTGGCGCTGGTGGAAATCAGCGGCTGGTCCAGCGCCTCCAGCAGCGCCGTCGCCACCAGCGAATTCGGCTGGCGCATCGCCAGGCGGCCGGTGTTGCCGGTCACCTTCAACGGCACCTTCGCCGAGGCCGAACTGATGATGGTGAGCGGACCGGGCCAGAAGCGCCTGGCCAGCACGAAGAATCGCGAATTCAGTTCCGACGCCAATTCCTCCGCCATCACGATATCGCGCACCAGCAGCGGCAGCGATCGTGTAAACTCGCGGCCCTTGGCGGCGAAGACCTTGCCTACCGCATGCAGGTTGTAAGGGTCGGCCACCAGGGCGTAAAGCGAGTCGGTGGGGATGGCGACAATCTTGCCGCGCCGGATCGCGGAGGCGGCCCGGTCAATGGCCGCCGGTTGCGGCTCGGTCTGGCTGATCTCGATGAGGTCTGTTGCCACGCGCGTGTTTAAAAAGACAATCTTCCAGTCTAACGGGGGCCGATGGCCTCCGCCACTTGAATGGCCATATCATAGCGCCCAAAGGGGGCCGAAAGCTGCACGCCCGCCACCATGGGACGGCAGCGCATGACCATTTCCCGCGCGATGGCGATGCCTTCGGCTCGCGACTTCTCGGCCGAATCGGCCTTGCGCATCCGTTCCATGAACTCTTCCGGTACCGGCACGCGCAGCTCGTTCACCATGAATTCGGCGTTGCGATAGCTGGTGAGCGGCCAGATGCCCGCCACCACCGGAATCTTGTATTGCGAGGTGGCCGCGATCCAGTTTTCGAGCAGCTTCAAATCGAACACCGGCTGCGTGACGACGTATTCGGCGCCGGCTTGCACCTTCCATCCGAAGCGGCGCAGTTCCTCGTCGAGGTTGAGCGCGCCCGGATTGGCGCCTACGCCGAGCAGCAGCGCCGTCTGCGAGCCGATGGGGTTGCCGCCGATATCGAGGCCGTGATTCAGGTTGTTGACGATGTTCGCCAGCCCAATGGCATCGACGTCGAACACCGCCGTGGCCGTTGGATAGGATCCCATGCGCGGCGGATCGCCGGTGATGCAGATCAGGTTCCGCACGCCCGCCGAATGCGCCCCCAGCAGTTCGGATTGAATGCCCAGAATATTGCGGTCGCGGCAGCAGAAGTGCAGCACCGTCTCGATTCCGGCGTCGCGCTGGATCAATTGGCAGCACACCTGGGCGCTCATGCGGGCGCTGGCGCGCGGCCCGTCCGGCACATTGATGACGTCGATTCCGGCGTCCTTGCAAAGCTTCGACCCGGCGATTTCCTTCGAAGCGTCCACGCCGCGCGGCGGCAGAATCTCGACGAAGGCGACGAACTTGCCGGCGGCGAGCTTGGCGCCCAGTTGCGATTTCGCTTCCACGGCGAC
Source organism: uncultured Acidobacteriota bacterium (assembly GCA_902826685.1). Taxonomy (GTDB): domain Bacteria; phylum Acidobacteriota; class Terriglobia; order Bryobacterales; family Bryobacteraceae; genus CADEFT01. Next base: position 27,305 of record CADEFT010000012.1, on the reverse strand, counting down.
CTTCGGCAGCGCCTTCGCCTTCTGCGCGGGCTCTTCCACCGTGACGGCAAGCTTGCGCTGGCCCGGCTGCAGCGAGCGCGCTTCGCTGACCACTTCGCGAATATGATTGGGCGTGGTGCCGCAGCATCCGCCCACGATCTTCACGCCCGCCCACAACAGACGCCGCGCGTATTGCGACATGTACTCCGGCGAGCAGAGATAAATCTGGCGGCCTTCGACGGTGGCCGGATGTCCGGCGTTGGGCATCGCGCTCGTGGGCTTGCCCGTGTAGTGCATCAGTTTTTCGATGGTCTCAAGCGTGGCCTTCGGACCTACCGAACAATTGATGCCGATCACGTCGGTGGGCCATTCTTCCAGGCGCGCGGCGTACGTTTCCACGTCCTTGCCGTCGGGCATGTTGCCGTAATCGTCGATGGTGATTTGCGAAACGATCACCATCTCGCGGCCCGCCACTTCGCGCGCGGCCAGAATCGCCTCGCGCAGCTCTTCCAGGTTGCCGAACGTTTCGAGCACCAGCAGATCGACGCCGGCGTTTATCAGAAACTGGGTTTGCTCGGCGAAGGCGGTGCGGGCTTCGGCGTAGCTGGTGGGGCCGAGCGGCTCAATGCGCACGCCCAGAGGACCCAGTGCGCCGGCGACGAACGCCTTGTCCGCGGCCGCTTCGCGCGCCACGCGCACGCCGCCTTCATTGATCGCCTTGATCTTTTCGGCCAGGCCGAACGACGCAAGCCGGGGGCGGCTGGCGCCGAACGTGTTCGTCTCCAGAATCTCGGCGCCCGCCTTGACATATTCCTGGTGCACTTCCTTGACCAGGCCCGGCTGAGAGACGTTCAATTCATCAAAACAACGGTTGATGAAGACGCCTTTGCTGTAAAGCATCGTGCCCATCGCGCCATCGGCGACAAAGACGCGGTTGGAAAGCAATTCCCGGAATTCCGCGGCACGCGAGGTGGGAGTTTGAGTCGTACTCATGAAAAATGGGGCCGGATCGGGCCTATGGATTACCTTGATGATATCGCACCGTACCGGCGGCCCGCTTGTTCGTGTAGACTAATACCCCATGAGAAAGGACCGCAGGAAGTTTCTCGGAGCCGCCGCTTTGGGCGGCGCGCTGGCCGGCTGTGCCAGCAAGGAGGGCGCCGTCGAAGTGACGGAAGAGCCGAGTCTGCTCGGCAAGCCCGTGGGCGCCTATGGGGAACGCTCTCCCTTTGAGAACGTCAAGCGCCATCTGAACGACACCAAGACTCCGCAGGCCGCTTCCAGCCGCACGCCGCTGCATCAGCTTCATGGCATCATCACGCCGTCGGCGCTTCATTTTGAGCGCCATCATTCGGGCGTTCCCCATCTGGATCCGGCGCAGCACAGGCTGCTGATTCACGGCCTGGTGGAACGTCCTCTCGTCCTCACCGTGGCGGAACTGAAGCGGCTGCCTTCGGTGTCGCGCGTCCATTTCGTCGAATGTTCCGGCAACACGGGCAGTGAATGGAGCCCCAAGGGCGCGCCCGACGTGCAGCGCGGTTTCGGCCTCGCGTCCTGCAGTGAATGGACCGGCGTCCCGCTCTCGCTGCTGCTGGCCGAAGCCGGCTTGAAAAAAGAAGCCAAGTGGATGCTGGCCGAAGGCGCCGACCCCTGCAAGATGTCGCGCAGCGTCCCGGTCGAAAAGGCGATGAACGACGCCATGATCGCCTACGCGCAGAACGGCGAAGCGATCCGGCCCGAACAGGGCTACCCGCTGCGGCTGATTCTGCCCGGCTGGGAGGGCAACATCAACGTGAAATGGCTTAGGCGGCTGCATGTGGCCGATGAGCCGTTCTACACCAAGGACGAGACGTCGAAATACACGGAGCTGCAATCGGACGGCAAGGCGCGCATCTTCACTTTCGAGATGGACGCCAAGTCGGTGATCACCTCGCCTTCGGGGGAACAGAAAATCGGCGGGCCGGGCTTTCATGAGATCAGCGGACTCGCCTGGTCCGGCCGTGGGCGTATTGAAAAGGTGGAAGTATCGATCGACGGCGGCAAGACGTGGAAGCCCGCGCAACTGCAGGAGCCGCGTTATTCGAAGGCTTTCACGCGCTTCCGCTTCCCCTGGGAATTTACAGGAGTGGAAACCATCATCGTGTCGCGGGCGGTGGATGAGACCGGATATGTGCAGCCTTCGCGGCAGGAATTGATCGCCGCGCGCGGCACCAATTCGCAGTATCACAACAACGCCACCAAGCCCTGGCGCGTGGCCGCCGATGGGAGCGTGACCAATGTGGAGGCGTAGCGCGCTGGCAGTCCTTTACGCCGGCGTGGCGCTGGCCGCCGAGCCCAAGTACAAACTGGGCCGCGCCGCCACGGCCGAAGACATCGCGGCCGTGGATATTTCCGTGCTCGCCGATGGGCGCGGTCTGCCCGCCGGCAGCGGCACGGCGGCACAGGGCAAGGATCTCTATTTCCGCCGCTGCTCGAAATGCCATGGCGCCGAAGGCCAGGGCCGCGAGGAAGGCGGGCCGCTGGTAGGCGGCAAGGGAACGCTGACTACGGCCAAGCCGCTTAAGACCGTGGGCAGCTTTTGGCCCCAGGCCACCACGCTTTTCGATTACATCCGCCGCGCGATGCCCTTTGACCGGCCGGGCACGTTTTCGAATGAACAGGTGTATCAGGCGACGGCGCAGGTGCTGTTTCTCAACGGCCTGATCGGTGAGAACGACGTCATGGACGCCAAGACGCTGCCCAAAGTGGCGATGCCCAATCGCGATGGCTTCGTGAAGGACCCGCGGCCGAAGGTGAAGTGAAGGTCTCCGGCGCCGGTCTTTCCCGTTTGCTCGAACGCGCCGAGGCGCGCGCCAATGCGGCATTCGTGGAAGCGCGGCGCAGAGTCTCACCGGCGAGCCGCGCCGAGTGGATCGACGTCGACGGCACCTATGCGATGTTCGACGGTCCCGAATCGCCTTGTACGCAGACCTTCGGCCTCGGGCTGTTCGCCGCGCCCGCCACGGCGCAACTGGAACGGATCGAAGCTTTCTTCCATGAGCGCGGCGCGCCGGTTTTTCATGAGGTGAGCCCGCTGGCCGATCCGGCGCTGCTCGAGCTACTGACCGGGCGAGGCTACCGGCCGGTGGAACTTTCCACCGTGCTCTATCAGGAATTGGCGGATCGCGCCGCGCAACCGCTGCCCCCGGAGATCGAGGTGAGCATCGCCCGCGACCGGGAATTGTTTGCCCGCATCAACGCGGAAGGTTGGAGCGACGTTCCCGCCGCCGCCGGTCTGATGCAGGAGCTGGCCGAGGCGATGGCCGCGCGCGAAGGCGGCGTGGCGTTTCTCGCCGGACAGGGCGGAGAGCCCATCGCCGCCGGTGCGCTTTCGCTGCATGGCACCGTAGCGCTGCTCGCCGGGGCGAGCACGATCCCGCGCTTTCGCAACCGGGGCGCGCAACGGGCGCTGCTGGAAGCGCGATTGCGTTACGCAGCGGCGCAGGGATTTGAGTTGGCCATGATGGGCGCGCAGCCTGGCAGCGCGTCCCAGCGCAACGCGGAACGGCAGGGCTTCCGCGTCGCGTATACGCGTATCAAGTGGATGCTCAGCGCCCGGCTGCCAATCGAGCGGCGATGATGGACGCGCGGAACGGCGGCGCTTCCCAGGGCAACGCCGCCCGGCAAGGCGTTCTCGTCGCGTTCAGCGCCCGTGCGGCGATGATGGACGCGGGCCCGGCAAGGTTTCGCACACGCTCAGCGCCCAGTGAGCCAATGCATCACGTTCAGCACCGTCGGCGGCTTCCATGACCCCGGCAGGAAGGTGTCCACGTCATCGAACACAGCCAGACGGCCCTTGCCGATTTGTCTGGTCGGCCCCAGTCGTCCGGCCACACCGGGCGAGCCGATCAACAGCAGTCCGCCGCCGCGCGTCACCCAATCCCGAGCCGCTTCGATTTCCTGTTCGCTCATGCGCGCACCCGCCACCACCAGCACATTCACGCCCTTGAGCGCGCCCGTTTGAAACTGGCGGCGATTCGGCGCCACGCGATACCCGTCCTGCCGCGCCAGTTCGGCCAGCGCCTGAAACCGGCGCCCGATGGTGTAGGTGTTGTCATGCGCTTCGTCTAGGAACAGCAGGGGACGTGTGCGCCAATGCTCTTGCTGATAGCGCGGCTGCCGGAGTTTTGGAAGCACGGGCTCGTCTCCCGTATCCACCGAAAGCGCCCACACCACACCCGCCACGATCATGGCGAGTCCAATGGCAAACACGGCACGCATGCTTCTTCGGATAGACACCGCAAGCATCCGGTTGGTTCCCGCCGCCGGGGAACAAAACCTCGCAGTCCGGCGTCAAACCTTCATGCTTGCGGTCAAGGGCCTGGTGAAGCGGTTTCGAGGCATACCGGCGCTCGATGGCGTCAGTTTCGAAATCGGCAAGGGCGAAATCCTCGGATATCTGGGGCCGAACGGTTCCGGCAAAAGCACCACGGTGAAGATTCTGACAGGGCTGCTCGAACCGTCCGAAGGATCGCTGGTCTACGATGGCGCGAGCATTCCGGCCGACTTCGTGGCTTTCAAGCGCATCACCGGCTACGTGCCCGAAGAGGCGCATCTCTATCCGCATCTGACCGGCCGCGAGTATCTGCAACTGGTGGGCCGGCTGCGCGGGATTCCGCGAGGCCGGCTGGAGGAAAAAGCCGACGCGTTCCTGCGGCTGTTCGGGCTCGAAGATTCGCGTCACGGCCTGATCGCGTCTTACTCAAAGGGGATGCGCCAGAAGGTGCTGATTTCCGCGGCGCTGCTGCACGATCCGGAAGTGCTCATTTTCGATGAACCGTTTTCGGGCCTCGATGTGACGGCCGCGCAGGTGTTCAAAAGCCTGCTGCGCCGCCTGGCCGCCGAAGGCAAAGTGATTCTCTACAGCTCGCACGTGCTCGAAGTGGTGGAGAAGGTTTGCTCCCGCGTGGTCATTCTGCGCAAGGGCAAAGTGGTGGCGCACGATTCGGTGGAACGGCTGCGCGACCTGATGTCTCTGCCGTCGCTCGAAGACGTGTTCTCCCAACTGGCACAGCAGGAGGATTCCGACACCGTCGCCGCCAACATCATCGAGGCGATGCGTGGTTGAGGAAACGCGCGGCCCCTATGCCGAACTGACCCGCCACTTCTTCCTCGGCCTGTTCGACACCGGCCTGGCCACCGAACCGGGACAGCTTCAAAAACTCATCGTCGGCCTCTTCGGAGCGCTGTGCTCGTTCTCGATGCTGGCGCCGATCAGCCAGTTTCGCAAGTATGTGGAGCTTCCGCGGCTGGTATCGGAGCCCGATTTTCAGAAGATCGCCGAAAGCGACCGGCTCGGCTTTCTGGTGTTTCCCATGTTCGTGGTGGCTTTCGCCGTCATCCTCGAATGGCGCGCGCTTACGCCAAGCGGCCGCGACCGTCTCATCCTGCTGCCGCTGCCCGTTTCAGGAGCGCTGCTGTTTGCATCGAAATTCACCGCGCTGCTGCTGTTCATCGGCATCTTCGCCATCGCCGCCGGACTCTTTCCTGCGCTGATTCTGCCGGTCGTGCAGGAAACGCACTGGAGCACCGCGCCCGTCTGGCGCGCCATCGCCGCGCACGCCATCGCTACCGCGGCCGGGGTGCTGTTCACCTTCTGCACCCTGCTGGCGGCGCAGGCGCTGCTGATGAATCTATTGGGGCGCTTCTACACGCGCGTCAGCCTGGCGCTGCATGCCGCCCTGCTGCTCGCGATGCTGTGCCTGCTGCCGCAGATGCTCTCCATTCCCGCGATGCACCGTCGCGGCATGCTGCCCGATTGGTTTCCGCCGTTGTGGTTTTCGGGAATCGAAGAGTCGATTCTCGGCCTGCCCGGCGGGCATCTGGCCGCGCTGGGCTGGATGGCAACCGCGCTGGCGGCCGCGGCGGCGGCGATTCTTTACACCGCCACTTACCTCGCCGGCCGCTACGCCGATCTGGATCCATCGCGGCTGCGCCTTCCGTCGCCCGCGCGCTGGTTCCCCGCCAGCCAGCGATACGCCATCGTCAGTTTCACTTTCAAGACTCTGATGCGCAGCCCGCAACATAAACTGCTGCTGTTTGCGTATCTCGGCATGGGTGTGGCGATTCTGGTCAATACCTACGTGCTGGTCTATTGGTTCGATATGGCCAACCGGCCCGCCGACGTTATTCAGGAAAACATCATCGGCTTCGCGCTATCGTCGCCGCTGGTGCTGGCGTTCTTCGTCCTCTCCGGGTTGCGCGTGGTGCTCTCCATTCCCGCCGCGCTCGAAGCCGCCTGGCTGTTTCGCCTGCTCGAAGCCGATCCCCTCCGGGTCGAGTGGCTGCGCGCGGTGGAAACGCTATTTCAGATCGCCGCCCTTCCCCCCATGCTGCTGACGGCCGTTCCGTTCGCCGTTTCCGCTCTGGGCTGGAGCGTGGTGCCGGGCCATCTGGCGGCCTGCACGCTGCTGACGCTCATCCTCATTGAACTCGCGCTGTGGGAATGGCGCAAGCTGCCGTTTGTCTGTTCCTATGTGCCGGGCCAGCGCAACACGTCGGTGGTGTTTGTGGCGTTCTTTTTCTTCTTCCTGTTGTTTGCCTACACCACCACCGAAATCGAATCGATGTGTCTGCGGGAGCCCTGGCGCATGCTGATTTTTCTGGGCGTGCTGTGCTGCGCGCTCGCGGCACTCAGGCTGCGGCGTCTTCAAAATACTCCCAACGCCGCGCTGTTGTTTGAAGACCGCCTGATCGAGGACTTCGAGCCGCTGCGCCTCGGCGACGCCCACTAGCGGGCGGCGCTCCGGTACAATCGCAGAACACAATGTCCACTGCCAAACGCATTCTATTCCCCGTCGATTTTTCAGAATCGTGCCGGCACTCGGCAGGCACCGTCCACGCATGGGTGCGGAAACTGCACGCCGAACTCACGCTGCTGCATTGCTTCGAATTCCCCACCGGTTTCGAACACTCCGAGGAAGACGCGGCGCGCACGCGCGAGGCGCTGCACCGCAAGCTGGCGGAGTTCGCCGCGGAGACGATGCCGGACGTCCGGTGCAAGGTAGCGCTGATGCAGGGCAAGCCGGCGGCCATGGTAGTCCTCTACGCGCAGGAGCAGGCAAGCGACCTCATCATGATGCCGACGCGCGGCGAAACGGGGTTCCGGTCGCTGCTGATGGGGTCGGTGGTGTTGGGCGTGCTGCACGACGCGCAGTGTCCGGTCTGGACGACCGCTCACTCGAACGCTCCGGAACAGCCGGTGGAATGCCGCAACATCGTTTGCGCCATCGACATGGGCGGCGCGACGGTGGAGGTGTTGCGATGGGCCAATTCGCTGAAGCAGCAGTTCGGCGCCAAGCTGCATGTGATCCATTCGGTGCCCGCCGTCGACAGGCGTTTTGAAAGCGCTCTCGCCGATAGCGCGCACAGCCTTCTGGTCTGGAACGCCCGCCACGCCTACCCGCCGCTGGCGGAAAAGGCGGGCGTATCGGAGACGCTCGAGGTGGTGCAGACCGCGGGTCTCGCGCAATCCATCGCCGATGCCGCCAGCCGCTATCAGGCGGACTTGCTGGTGGTGGGTAGAGGGTCGATTCAAGGTTTCCTGGGCAGGCTGCGTACCAACGCCCACGAACTCATTCGCACGGCGCCGTGTCCTGTGCTTAGTGTGTAGTCTCGAGGACCGCCAGAGTCTGCCGGGCAGAGTTCTGCCACGTAAATTCACGCGCCCGTTCGGGACCCGCCGCCGCCAACCGGGCGCGTAAAACTTCGTCGCCAGTGAGCCGGGCGATGGCTTCGGCGATTGCGGTTTCCGATAGCGGATCGAACGCCAGCGCGGCGCCGCCCGCGATGCTCTTCATCGGCTCGATGCCGGAGACCGCGGCCGGTACGCCCGCCGCCAGGGCTTCGAGCACGGGCATGCCGAATCCTTCGAAGGTGGAAGGGTAGAGGAACGCCCACGCGGTGCGGTATAGCTCCATCAATTCGCCATCGGGAATCCAGCCGGTCAGCCGTACCGCCTTCGACATTCCCGTTTCCTCGATCGTGCGTTCGATGGCGGCGGTGTGAAAGCCGCGCAGTCCGGCGATCACCAGGCGGAATCCTTCCGGCCGCACGACCGCGAAGGCGCGAATCAGCCGGTCGATGTTTTTATGCGGATGCAGCGTCGATACGCACAGCAGAAACTTTTCCGGCGCCCGGCGCGGTCCGATCTCGAAAAATCGCGGGGCCACGCCGTGGGGCACGACGGTAATCGCTTCCGGCGTAAGCCACGGATAGAAGCGCCGCAGATCGATCCGTGTCGCCTCCGAGACGGCAATCAAGCGCGCCGAGCGTTTCGCCGACCAGTAGAGAAAGAAGCGCCATGCCGGCAGATCGAACCAGCGGAAGTATTCCGGGTGGCGCTTGTGCTGCATGTCGTGGAAGACCGTCACCATCGGGCAGGGGCAGAAAAACGGCGCCGTGAAACCGGGATTGAACAGCACGTCGAGTTTCAAATCGCGCGATAGCGAGGCGAGCGAAGTCTGCTCCCAAAGCAGGCGCGCCGGACGGTTCGACGCCTTCACCGCTTGAGTCAGGGTGTGAAAATTCGCGGTGGCGGGCGCCAGGCCGGCTCCCGTTTCCTCATTGGTGATGAGGAACCATTCGTTGGAGCGGTCGATTTCCGCCATCGCCTCCAGCAGGCTGCGCAGATAAACTTCGGTGCCGCCCACGCCGCCTGGAATCAGATACAGCGCGTTGACGCCGATGCGCATCTATTTCGCCGCGCCCTTGCGCTGCCGCAGGGCCGCCATGCTGCGGCGCGCGCCTTCGCTGGACGGATTGAGGGAGAGCGCCCGCTCCAGATCCGCCTCGGCCTTGCCGTATTCCTGTCGCAGGATGTAGATATTGCCGCGATAGGTGTAGGCGGCCTCATTGGCGGGATCCATGCGGATGGCGGTCTCCAGTTCCACCATCGATTCATCGAACCGCCGCTGCTTCGCGAGCACCATGCCAAGCGTCGAGTGGGCGTGGGCGGTATCCTCCACCTGGAAGGATTCGCGGAGTTTTTCAATGGCTTTCTCCGGCTGGTTCAAACAGTCGTAGACCAGAGCCCAGTTTGTAAACAGACGGCTCTCGCGATTGCCCGCTTTGTTCGCCGCTGCATAGCCCTGCCGCGCCTCTTCGCACTTGCCTTCGAGCTGCAGCAGCGACGCACGTTGAAAGTGCGCCCTCGAATTGTGCGGCGATTTGGCGATGGAGTCTTCCCACAGAGCCATGGGCGAGGCCCAGACACTCGCCCGCGCATAGGTCATCCACGCGAGCACCAGCAGCACGGCGCCGAAGGCCGGTCCACGCGTGCTGAGCGGCGCCTTCCAGTGGCGCAGCAGGTCGCACAGAATCAGCAGCAGTCCGAGAAAGGGAAGGTAAAGGCGCCTCTCGGCGAGTGCATCGCGAATGGGAATCACCGACGAGGTGGGAGCGATCAGCAGCAGGAACACAAGCCATCCGTAGAAGGCGAGTGAGAACCGTTTACGCCAGTAGAAGGCTGCGCCGGAGAGCGCCGCCAGCCCGATCAATCCGAACAGGGCGCCGTGATCCATCACGGTGCGGGAAACCGGATATGCGTAATCGGCGTTGAGGCCCACCGGCAATACGAACAGCCGCAGATAAACCCAAATCGCGCGCCACTCGGTGAAGAAGTATTGATACCAGGGAAGATCGCGCAGGCCGAAGCCGGCGGTATCGGCGCGCATCAGCACACGCGCCACCATCGCCCCGCCCAACAGAGCCAGAATCAGCATTGGCGCATAGAGACGCCAATTGCGCTTCACCGCTTCCCAGCCGCCGGAAAGCCAATCGGTCAGCACGAGCAATACGGGTAGCACGGCCGCATGTTCCTTGCTCGCGACCGCCGCGCCAAACAGCGCGATGGTGGCGGCCGACGCGCCCCAGCCGATGCCCGCTTCGCGCCTTGAGAGAAATACGTTGAACGCGCCCAGGAACCACAGCAGGCACAGCGATTCCGAACGGCCTGAGATATAGGCCACCGATTCGGTCTGCACCGGATGCAGCAGAAAAACGCCGGCGCCGAACGCCGCCAGCCAAATATTCACGTCATCGGCGGCGGTTCTGCCGAGCAGCTTGCGCAGCGCGGCAAACATCAGAACGCCGTTGAAGAAATGAAGCCACACGTTCACCACGTGATGTTGCGGCGCGGCGGCGCCCGGAATCAGGTTCGACGTCAGCCAGAACGAAAGATTGAACAGCGGCCGGAACATGCGCATGACGAAGCCCAGGCTGCGTTGGGCAAACTGCGTGTCTTCGAGCGGAATCAGGTAGGGGTCGTCGAAGAAGTAAGGCCCGTCGAGGGCGGGTCCATAGACCTGGAACAGCAGGATCAGCGCGAGAAATCCGATCGCCGGCTTCCACCACCAGGCCGCACCGGCGGCGGGCGCTGCCGCTTGCGTCTTCGCTTCGATTTTACGCTTTGCGGCTTTCATGATCCGATTGCAGATAGTACTCGAGAATGGCGACGCGCTGGGTGAGCGCGATGTTGGCTTCCTTCAAATCCGACACCACCGTCGAGAAGCGGTAAAAGACGAACAGGAAGACGGCCATGACGGCGCCGAGCAGCGCCAGCGGCGGATCTTCGATGCCTACCAGTTTCGCCACCCATGCCATAAGCGCGGGCGAACGCGAGAGTACCAGCAGCAGCAGCGCCGCGCCCAGCCAACTCACCGAGTATTCCACGCGGATATGCGACCGGCGCACCGAGCCAAGCACGGCCACCAGCAGCACCAGGCTGAACATCGTCAAGGCGTTTAACGAACCATCCATGGGTTGCGGCCTCCCTACCAGCGCCAGCGATGGCGCTCAAACTTGAGGATATTCACGAACACGCCCAGCAGCACATGGATGATGTAGTAAAGCGACTTGCCGGCGGTGATCGTGCTGCGGCCCGTACGGCGCGGCCGCATCTTACAGGGTACCTCTTGAAACCGGAACGCCTTGCGCTGCAGTACCACCAGCGCTTCGATTTCGGGATATTCGAGCGGAAAGCTCTTGCTGAAAAGCGCCAGCGCGTCGTAGTTGACGCCCACATACCCGGAAGTCGGATCGTGCACGGTCTTGCCCAGAATGGGGCGCAGGATGATGCGGAAGAAACGGATGCCCCAGGAGCGCGCCACGCTGGTGTACGCCGCTTCGGGATCGACGAACCGCGAACCGATGACCATTTGGCAGCCGGAAGTTTTCAGCACGTCGAACAGCTTTGGGATATAGGCCGGGTCGTGCTGGCCGTCGCCGTCGAGGCGGATGACATACTCATAGCCCAACTCGAAAGCCAGCCGGTATCCGGCCTGCACGCCGCCGCCGAGGCCCAGGTGATAGGGCAGGGAAAGCACCTGCGCTCCAGCGCCTTTGGCGGCGGCGGCGGTGCCGTCGGCCGAACAATCGTCGATGACCAGCACCGGCACGCCGGGCACCACGCGTTGAATCTCCTCCACCACTCCCGCCACCGCCGCTTCTTCATTGAACGCGGGCACGATGATCATCAACTCGCCGGGACCCGCGGCGCGCTTCACTGCGAGGCCACCTGTTTGGGCGAGATGGAATGCTGGCGGACCAGGCGCGCGAAGGCGATCGAATCGAGCCGGGCCGTGCGGCGGATCTCGCGGCGTTGTGCGAGAAGCCGCGGCAGATGCCACAGCGCGGCGAGGTGAGCCTTCAACACCCACCAGCCAAGGTGCAGCGCCGAGTGCTGTTTTCTCGACTCGGCGGCCAAGCCGGTGGGCAGCGTGGCGTGCCACCAGTAACGCTCGAGCGCGGCCCAGGGGGCGCGCACCAGCAGTCCGGCCGGAAACGTCTTCAGCAGCAGGAAGAGGCGATTGCGCTCCACCAGATAGGCTTTCAACGGCGACACGCGTCCGGCGGAAAGCGAGTAGCGATGCCGCACTTCCGCGGTGGGCACGTAGAGGCACTTCCAGCCGCGCCATTGCGCGCGAAGGGCGAGGTCCGTATCTTCGCAATAAAGGAAGAAAGCTTCGTCGAAGCCGCCCGTTTCCTCCAGCATCCGGCGGCGGTACAGGGCGGCGGAACCGCTCGGCGCCAGGGCCGTCTCAAAATGACGGAACGAACCCACGGGCTCGCCGTGGCCGCGCTGTTTGCTGCTGCCATCGGCGCAGATCAGCAGGCCGGCCGAATCGAGCCTGGCGGTACCTGCGAGCGCCACGTGGCAGGCGCACATGCCGGCGGCGGGATCTTTTTCCAGCGCACTCACCATCGCCTGGAGCCAGCCCTCGGCGGCGGCGGCATCGTCGTTGATCACCGCCACGTAGGCGGCGTCCGATTCCCTGGCCGCCTGGTTGATGGCGGCCCCGTAGCCCACGTTGGAAAGATTTTCGATCACGCGTAATTTCCCCGGACGCTCCATCGCGCGCGCGACGCCCTGACCGGAGTTGTCGATGACCACTACCTCGAAATCCTGGAACGTCTGCCTCTCCATCGATTCGATGCACTCGGTGAGAACCGGCCCGCCATGCAAGGTGGGTATCGCCACTGTCACGGTTGGCCGGGGCAAACTCAAATTCTACCTCTAGCCACCTGAGCCAGATAGGCGGCGGCCACCGGCAGCAGCGGCAGCAGATACTTTTCCCAGTAAAGGTAAGACCAGGGCATGACGGCCAGAAAGGCGGCGGTGACCAGCGCCGCCAGCAGTGGATAGCCGCGATGGCGGCGCGCGTCGTCGAACAGCGCCGCCAGCATCAGCAGGCCGGTGAAGAATCCGGCCCAGTAAACGGCGTCGCGCCAGATTCCGGCTTGCGTCAACGCGCGATCGAGCAGACCGACCGTCGAGAGGCCGATGCGCGCCGAAGCGTCCGGCACGCGGATGGGGTACAGCCAGTACAGCCCGCTCGCCACCAGCACCGCCGCCATCACCGGAGCGGGGAAGCGCAGCCTTCGCCGCGCGGCGATAACAAACGGCAGCAGGTAAATCGGCATCTGCGCAATGTAGCCGGTGAGCGATGCCATTTGAAAATGAGTGCCGCCGGCCAGATACTCGCGCCGCATCCAGCTATCGGGCGCCGGTCCGCCCCAAAGCACGACCAGCGCCGCCAGGGGCAGCATGGAAGCGGCGCAGGCGGCGACCATTCGCGTCTGGCGCCAGTAAAAGACGCCGAGACCGAGCGCCAGGAACACCATGTACTGGCGGGAAAGCATCGCCGCGGCCAATGCCATCGCCATCGTGACCGGGCGGCCGTGCAGCGCGGTGGCGAGCGCGGCCAGGCCCGATCCCACCGCCGCCATGTCCGTATATACGAAAAGGCTCATGGTGGCGAAATAGGGATTCAGGCAGAGCGCACAGCCCGATAGGAACGCGGCGCGTTCGTCCAGCAGACGCCGCAGAAAAATCCACAGGATCAGCAGAGCGGCCAGCGCCAGCGCCAAAGATCCACAGCGCATCGCGGCGAGCGAATAGCCGAACACGCGTCCCCACCATCCGTAAAAGAGGAAAGGCAAAGGACCCGACATTTCGGGATAGCTTCTCAGCAGATCGAGGGAGAGAGCGCGGCCGAAGAGCTTTGCCGTCTCGATGAAGCGCGCCTCATCGCCCGGGTAAGGAGTGGAAAGCCCCAGCGCCAGCGTGACGGCACACAGGTAGAGCACGCACCAGACAAGCCATGAGCGGAAGTGCGCGCTGTGCAGGCGCTACCTCAGGGCCACCAGGGCCAGACCCGCGGCGAGCAGGCCGAGCGAGGCGAACATCAGGCCGCGCGCCTTGCCGCTGGCGCCCGCGAATTCCTTCCAGGCGAACAATCCCCACAGTGCGCCGATGACCGCGGCGCCGTAGCCAAGCGCATAGGCGGACCGGCCGCTCTGAGCCGTGCGCGGCGCACTGGCCGCCGCATAGTAGGCGATCGCGCCCGCACACCAGATCACGCCGCCAAGCACGCCGAGCAGATGAGTCTTTCCGCTTCCCCGGAAGTAGGTGCTGAAGCTCACCGGCTCGCCTTGGAGCGGCAGGTTCATGAAGTAAAAGTTGAACAGGAACGTGGAGCCGAACACGCCCGCCGCGAGGAAAAAGACAAGAGAATAGGCGCCCAGGCCGATGTCGCCCTGGCGGGAAAGTTCGGCGACCGGCTGGAACGCCGCCATCAGCACGCCGCTGAACACGCTGATGGCGATGCCCTTTGCGGCGGAGGTCCGCTTCTTGCCGGCGGCCGGCGCCGCGGCGACGCGATCTGCGTAGGCCAGCGCGTTGACCACGACCGCCGTTAGTACAAGCGCGGCGGCCCCAATCACCGGCATCCAGTTGGCCCGGACGCCGAGCGTAGCGTTCAGGATCAGGCCGGCCGCCAGTGCCATGCCAATGGCGATCGGGAAGGCCACCGACATGCCGGCGATGGCGATGGCGCCGGCCAGCAGTATATTCGCGAGATTGAACACGATGCCCGCCGAAGCGGCGTAGAAAATCTGCCGTCTGCCGGTGATGCTGACGTTGTCGGCGAAGGAGAGCTCCTTACCGTAGGTGCCGAGCGTGAAGGCGGCGATGGTCGCGGCCAGCAGCAGGCCGAACGCGAAATCGTAATAGTAGAGCTCGAAACGCCACTTCGGCGGCACGAGTTTGGCCGTGTTTGCCCAGGATCCCCAACACAGCATGGAGAGAATGGACAGCAGCAAGGCTGCCGAGTACGTTTCGGGCAGGATCATAACTTTGAAAGCCTGAGATTACAATGACTTGGTCGCCGCGGTCAAGCGCCGCCACCCGCCTGGCGCGCGCCCCTTTGAAACGATAAGCGGAGAATCGAGCCGGAGTGCGACGAAAATCGTTAAGAAAGCTGAACCTGCCGCCATGCAACGGCGCCGCCCGCGCCAGCGTATAGTATCCTGTGTAGTTGAGTGCAAATCCGCAAAGGGGAGGTCCCTCTACGATGAAGGTGTCGATCCGAAAACTGGCGTTTCTGCCCGCTGCGAGCCTGCTGCTGGCCGGTGCCGCGATGGCGCAAACCGGTGCGATCGAAGGCGATGTGAAAGGGCCGGATGGCGTCGGCCTCCGCGGCGCCCTGGTCAAGATCGAACGCACCGATATCAAAGGGAACTATAAGGTCAAGACGGACAAAAAAGGCCACTACTTCCACGCCGGCCTTCCGCTTGGCCAATACAACGTGGTCCTCGAAGTGGAAGGCAAGGATGTCGACCGGGTGGGCGGCGTACGCACACGGCTTGGCGATCCGGTTCCGGTCAACTTCGACATGGCCGCCCAGGTCAAAAAACAGCAGGCCATGCAGCAGGCCGCCGAAACCGGCCAGCTCACGCAGGAGCAATCGCGTGAGATGAGCAAGGAGCAGAAGGACGCCATTGAGAAGGCGATGAAGGAACGTTCCGCCGCCATGGCCAAGAACAAAGCTCTCAATGACGCTTTCAACGGCGGCATCGAAGCGATGAAAACCAGGCAGTGGGACGCGGCCATCCAGTCGTTCACCAAGGCCGGTGAAATGGACCCCAAGCAGCATGTCATCTGGGCGCAGTTGGCCGAGAGCTACATGCAGTCGGGTACCGCCAAGACCGGCCAGGAGCAGACGGACGCGTTCACCAAGGGCATCGAGTCCTATAACAAGGCGCTCGAACTGAAGCCCGACGACGCCGCTTCGCACAACAACATGGGCCTTGCCTACGCCAAGATGAAGAAGTTCACCGAGGCGCAGGCGGAGCTTGAAAAGGCCGCCGCGCTCGATCCGCCGAGCGCCGGCAAGTACTTCTACAACCTGGGCGCGGTGCTGGTGAACACCGGCAATACCGAGCCCGCCGGCGTGGCGTTCAAGAAGGCCATCGACGCCGATCCGAACTACGCCGACGCTCAGTATCAATACGGCGTTTATCTTTTGTCGAAGGCGCAGACCACGGCCGACGGCAAAGTGATTCCGCCCCCCGGTACCAAGGAAGCGTTCCAAAAGTACATCGATTTGAAGCCGGATGGACAATTCGCCGACTCGGCCAAGGGCATGATCCAGACGCTGGACAGCTCGGTGCAGACGTCGTTCGAGAATCCGGATGCCAAGAAGGCGCAGCCCAAGAAAGCGGCGCCGAAGAAAAAGTAACCGGTTGGCCTGATGGGGCGTCTCGTTGAACGACGGGACGCCCTTTACTATGGTTCGCGCCTTACTCTACATCCTCACGAGTATTTTCGCGATCACCTTCATCCGCATGGTGATCGGGGTACTCACTCGCGGCGTGGGCGACCTCATCAACGCCGAGATGAAGAACACTTCCCAAACCAGCCAGCGTTCCTCTGGCATGCCGACGCAGGGCGAACTCAAGCCTTGCGCCAAGTGCGGAACCTACATTCTGGCCAGCACCCGTTTCCGTGGGACTTCGAAGGGTGAGCCTGTCTATTTCTGCTCCGATTCCTGCCAGCAAGCCTTCCCCGCTTAACCGGCGGCGCGCATCTTGCGCGACAGCAGCATCGCGATTTCGAGAGATTGCTCATAGTTCAGGCGCGGGTCGACCTGCGACTTGTAGGCGCGCGCCAGATCGGCGTCGGTCAACCCTCGCGCGCCGCCGGTGCATTCGGTGACGTTCTCGCCGGTCAGTTCAATATGCACCCCGTTCAGCGCGCCACCTTCGGCGCGATGAATATCGAAGGCCTGTTCGAGCTCGCCAAGGATATCGTCGAAACTGCGCGTCTTGATTCCGTCGGGCGTGGTTCGCGTGTTGCCGTGCATCGGGTCGCAGATCCAGGTAAGCGTGCGTCCGGCGGCGCGAGCCTCGCGGATCAACGGCGGCAGCGACCCTGAGATCTTCCCGGCGCCCAGCCTGTGAAGGATCGTCAGGCGGCCCGGATCCCGGGCCGGATCGAGAGTCTCGATCAGCGCGCGGAACTCGTCCGGCTTCACGTTGGCGCCGATTTTAAGGCCGATGGGATTGGCGATGCCGCGGAAATACTCGACGTGGGCGCCGCCGGGATGGGACGTGCGGGCCCCGATCCAGGGGAAGTGCGTCGAAAAGTTGTAGAACAGGCCGCTGCGCGGATCGAGGCGCGTCTGCGCTTCCTCGTAGGGCAGCAGCAATCCCTCGTGGCTGGTGAAGAAGTCTACCCATTCCATCTCGCCCGCCCGCACGCCCAGCACGGACTCGAGGAAGTCGAGCGAATCGCCGATGCCGGCCGCAATGCGGCTGTATTCCTCGGCGAGCGGCGAATGCTTGACGAAATCGAGATCCCAGTACTCGGGATGATGAAGATCGGCGAAGCCGCCGCGCGCCATGGCGCGGAGGAAGTTCAGGGTCATGGCCGCGCGCTCATAGCCGCGCACCATCCGCCATGGATCGGCGCGGCGGGCTTCTGTTGAGAACCCCGGCTGGTTGACGATGTCGCCGCGGTAGGGCGGGAGCGTGGTGCCGTTGCGCGTTTCCCAATCGCTGGACCGCGGCTTGGCGTACTGGCCGGCGAAACGGCCGATGCGCACCACCGGCTTGCGCCCGCCATGGGTCAGAACCAGGCTCATCTGCAGCAGGATTTTCAGCTTGTTGGTGATGGAGCCCGATTCGCAATCCTCGAAAAGTTCGGCGCAGTCGCCTCCCTGCAGCACAAAGCGCCGGCCGGCGGCCGCCTCGGCCAACTGCCGCTTCAAAGTGCCGATTTCCCATGCCGTCACCAATGGCGGCAGACTGGCGAGCGCGTTCAGGGCCTCGGCCATCTCGCGTTCGGATTCATAAACCGGCTGCTGCAGCGCCGTCTTTTGGCGCCATGACGAGGGCGCCCATTCGATTGGCATGACTTTAAGCTATGGTGGCACGGCGGCCCGCTACAATTGAACCATGTCAGATCGAATCGTCATCGCGGGACGGGAGTTCCGGTCGCGCCTTTTCGTCGGCACCGGCAAATACCGCGGCAACCAGGAAATGGCGCGCTGCCACGAAGCGTCGGGAGCCGAGGTGGTGACCGTCGCGGTGCGCCGGGTGAATCTGAACGATCGCGGCAAGGAGTCGCTGCTCGACTATCTCGATCGCTCCAAGTACTTCCTGCTGCCCAACACCGCCGCCTGCTACACCGCCGACGAAGCGATTCGCACGGCGCGGCTGGGGCGCGAAGCCGGTCTTTCCGATTGGGTGAAGCTCGAAGTGATTGGCGACGAGCGGACGCTGTTTCCCGATAACGCCGGACTGCTCGAAGCCACGCGGGTGCTGGTGAAGGAAGGCTTCACCGTGCTGCCTTACACCAACGACGATCTGATCAACGCGCGCCGGCTGGTGGATGCGGGCGCGGCGGCGGTGATGCCGCTGGGCGCGCCGATCGGCTCCGGATTGGGGATCCAGAACCTCAACAACCTGCGCATCATCCGCGAGCGCATCACCGAAGTTCCGCTGATCGTCGATGCCGGCGTCGGCACCGCTTCCGATGTCGCCGTGGCAATGGAACTCGGCTACGACGGCGTGCTGTTGAACACCGCGATCGCGGCCGCGGACGATTCCGTCAGGATGGCCGAAGCGATGAAGCATGCGTGCCTGGCCGGACGGCTGGCCTATCTGGCCGGCCGCATGCCGAAGAAGATGTACGCCACCGCCAGCAGTCCCATGGAAGGCGTCGTGCGGTAGACGGGAAGCAAGGTGGTCATGGAAACAGCGAACGTATTGGACCCGATCGAGCAGAAAGTCGCCTTCATTCTGGAAGTGCAGTCCAAGTACGAAGGCATTCTGCTCAGCCAGGCGGAAAGCATCGCCCGCCTGCTGACGGTGGTGGAGAGGCTCGCCGGCCACACCGAGCGCGTTCTCGACATCATCGAAGCCGCCGCGACGCGCCAGGATCGGAGCGAAGAGCGGATGGGACGGATCGAGGGAACGCTGGAGCGCCTGGTGGGCAGCTCCGACCGCCATTCGGGCGAGATTCGCGCGCTCATCGACACGCAGCGAACGGCCGATGAGCGCGTGCAGGGTTTGGTGAGCGCGATGGGGCGCTTCATCGGCCAGCACCAGTAACGGGTTTAGTCTCCCGCCACGGGTTCCATAGGCGCCGGAACGGTCTTCGGCCTTTTCGAAAACTTGCGTTGCACCTGGGCGAGATACGTGTAGATCACCGGTGTGAGGTAGAGCGTGATCAACTGAGAAAAGAGCAATCCGCCCACCACGCACAATCCCAGCGGCTGCCGCGCCTCGCCGCCCGCGCCGTAACCCAAAGCGATCGGCATCGCGCCCAGCAGCGCGCACATCGTCGTCATCATGATGGGGCGGAAGCGCGTGAGGCAGCCCTGGTAGATGGCTTCCTCCGGCGCCATGCCGTCGTTGCGCTCCGCGTCGAGCGCGAAATCGATCTGCATGATGGCGTTCTTCTTTACAATGCCCACCAGCAGAATCAATCCCACAAACGAGTAGACGTTCAAATCGAGCTTGAACAGATAGAGCGTGAGCAGCGCGCCGAAGCCCGCCGACGGCAAGCCGGAAAGAATCGTCAGCGGATGAATGAAGCTCTCATACAGAATGCCGAGCACGATGTAGACCACCAGCACCGCTACTCCCAGCAGAACCACCAGCGATTGCGTGGATTGCTGGAAGGCTTGCGCCGTGCCTTGAAACGTGGTGCTGACGGTATCGGGCAGAACCTCGCGCGCCACCTGCCCCACGTTTTCCACCGCATCGCCCAGCGATACGCCGGGGGCGAGGTTGAACGACAACGTCACGGCCGGCAACTGCCCGTAGTGATTGATGGTCAGCGGCCCGGCCTGCGGCACCATGCGCGCCACGGTGTCGAGCGGCACCAGCTTGCCGGTGGACGACCGGATGTAGAGCGCCGAAAGCAGTGCCGGGTCCGATTGAAACTCGCGCTCCACTTCCATCAGCACGCGGTACTGATTGTCGGGCGCGTAGATGGTGGACACCCAGCGCGGTCCGTAGGCGTTGTAGAGTCCGTTCTCGATCTGTTCCGGAGTGACGCCTAGCGCGGCGGCGCGGTCGCGCTCGATGATCACATTGACCTGGGGCGATTTGATCTGCAGGTCGCTTGTGACATCGAGCACGCCGGGAATCTTCGCCATCGCCTTTTCCATATCCTGCGAGCCGCGATAGAGCACGTTGGTGTCGCCCGCCATCAGCGTGTATTGATAGAGGCTCTTGGTAAAGCTGCCGCCGATGCGGATACTGGGCGGATTTTGCGGGAATGCGCGAATGGTGGTGAGCTGGTTGAGCTGCGGACGCAGTTCGGCGATCACCTCTTCCACGCTGAGGTCCCGCTCATGGCGCGGCTTCAGATGGAAAAACATGCGGCCGAAGTTGGGTCCGGTGTTGGCTACCGCGCTCGACCCGCCGCCTACGCCCGAAAAGAACGATTTGATGTGCGGGCTTTTGCGCGCGATCTCGGCCAGCCGTTGCGTGTCGCGGAACATATCCACGTGCGAGGCGCCCTGGGCCGCTTCGGTGATGGCGAAGATCTGGTTGTTATCTTCAAGCGGCAGGAAGCCTTTCGGGATGCGCTGGTAGAGCCACACCGTGGCGCCCAGAATGAGGACACTCAACAGCACGAAAGCCGGGCGGTGGCGCAGGGTGATCTTCAGCGTGCGGTCGTAGACGCGCAGCAGGGCGTCGAACATCGCCTCGGTGGCGCGGAAGAACCATCCATGCTGCTGGTGCGGCTTGAGGAAGCGCGCGCACAGCATTGGGGTGAGGGTGACCGAGACGAAGCCCGAGATCAGAATGGCGGCCACGATGGTGACGGCGAACTCGCGGAACAGCCGGCCGAGGATGCCGCCCATGAACACAAGCGGAATGAAAACGGCGGCGAGCGACACGGTCATCGACACGATGGTAAAGCCCACTTCGGCCGCGCCCTCATAGGCCGCGCGAAGCGGCGGTATGCCGCGCTCGATATGGCGGACCACGTTTTCCAGCACCACGATCGCATCGTCCACCACGAAGCCGATGGCCAGAATCAACGCCATCATCGACAGATTGTCGAGCGAATAGCTGCACAGGTACATCACCGCGAACGATCCGATGATCGACATCGGCAGCGCCAGCGAAGGAATGATGGTGGCCGAGAGATTGCGCAGGAACAGGAAGATCACCATCACCACCAGGCCGAGGGTGAGGTACATGGTGAATTGAATGTCGCGGAACGATTCGCGGATCGTCTCGGACCGGTCGAACAGAGTTTCGAGCTTGACCGAAGGCGGAAGCTGGCGGTTAAACTCGCGCAGCAGTTTGCGCACGTTGTCGGCCACCTCGACGGTGTTGGTGCCGGGCTGGCGCAGAATGCTGAGCGTGACGGCGCGCTCGCTGGAGGCGGGGGTGTTGTACCAGGCCGCTGCCTTGTCGTCTTCCACCGAATCGGAAACCAGGGCGAGTTCGGAAAGGCGCACCGGAGTTCCGTTTTTGTAAGTGACGATCAGCGGCTTGTAGTCGTCGGCCTTGGTCAACTGGCCGGTCGCCTGCAAAGTGACCATCTGGGTTTCGCCCGAAAGCGTGCCCACCGGCAGGTTGACGTTGTGGCGGCGGATGGCGGCTTCCACTTCGTCGATGCCGATGCCGCGCGCGGCCAGTTTTTTGGGGTTCACCTGCACGCGCACGGCGTACTTCTGCGCGCCCAGAATCTGTACCTGCGCGACGCCGGAAATCATCGAAAGGCGCTGCGCCATCATCGTGTCGGCGTATTCGTGCAGCCGGTAAAGCGGCATGGTGGCCGAACGCAGCGCCAGGAAAAAGATGGGCTGATCGGCGGGATTCACCTTGCGGAACGTGGGCGGCGTGGGCATGCCCGCCGGCAGGAAAGGCGAGGCTTGGGTGATGGCGGCCTGCACGTCCTGCGCGGCGCCGTCGAGGGAACGATCGAGCGCGAATTGCAGCGTGACGGTGGTGGCTCCGAGCGCCGAGACCGACGTCATCGAGTCCAATCCTTCAATCGTCGAAAACTGGCGTTCAAGCGGCGTCGCCACGGCCGAGGACATGGTTTCCGGGTTTGCGCCGGGCAGGGCCGCCAGTACCACCAGGGTCGGCAGATCGATGTTGGGCAGATCGGAAACGGGCAGGGCGCGATAGGCGACAAGGCCGAACAGCACGATGGCGACCATGATCAGGGTCGTGGCCACCGCGCGCTTGATGAACAGGCCGGTGAAGCCGCCGCCGGAGTGCGTCATTGCCCCAGAACCTTTACTTTCATGCCGGGTGCCAGGCGGAGTGCGCCTTCGGTTACGACTCTTTCTTCGGGTTGGAGTCCGCTGGTGATGGAAGTAAAGATGCCGGCGCGGGGGCCCGGGGTTACCGTGCGCATTTCAACCGATTGATCGGATTTCACCACATAGACGTAGTTGCCCTGCTGGCCGGTTTGCAGCGCCGCGGCCGGGACGACGATGGCATTGGGACGGTCTTCCAGCAGCAGCCGCACGTCCACGAACTGGCCGGGCCAGAGACGGGAATCGGCGTTGGGGAACGTGGCCTTGAGGCGAATGGTGCCGGTATCTCGATCGACCGCATTATCGAGGAAGCTCACGGTGCCGCTGACGCCTGGCCGCGAGTCGTTCGGAATGGAAGCGGCGACCGGTAATTTGCCGGCGGCGGCGCGCTGGCGAATGATGGTGAGGTGCTCTTCGGGCACGGCGAAGGTCACGAACACGGGTTGCAATTGATGGATGGTCACCAGTTCGACATCGTTGGCCTTGATGAGATTGCCTTCCTTGACCTGAAGGGCGCCGGTGCGCCCGTTGATCGGCGAATTGATGAAGCAGTAGGAAAGATTCAGCTTGGCGTTGGCGATGGCGGCTTCGGTGGCGGCGATGGCCGCCTTGGCGCTGGCAATGGAAGCGGTCTCAAGCCTCACCGCCGTGCGCGCCGATTTCGCCTGCAGGGACGCCTGATCGGCCGCCTCTTGGGAGAAGATGCCCTGTTCGGCGAGCTTCAAATAGCGATTGGCTTGCGTGCCGTAATGTACGTCCTGCTGCTGGGCGCGATTGAAGCTGGCTTCGGCCTGCTGCAAGGTGGCGCGATCCTTGGCGAGGTTGGCTTCGAGCTGGTGAATCGCCTCCCGGTAGGGCCGGGTATCGATTTCAAACAACGGATCGCCCTTGCGGACGGACTGGCCTTCCTGAAAGAAGACCTTCATCAGAATGCCGCCGATAGGGCTGCGGGTCACGATCGTGGTGTAGGCTTCGACGTTGCCTACCGCGGATACTTCAAGCGGCGCGCGGCGATTCTCCGCTTTCGCAACCCTTACGGGAGCCGCTTCCGCCGCCGGTGCCGGACCGGGAGCTGTCGCGTTGGAGGACGAACAGCCGGTCCAGATCAAAAACGTCAAGAAGAGGACATAGACCATTCACGGCCAGTATATCGCGGTGCCAACTTACTGACGCTTGCGCCACCACAATCCAAACGCCACGCCGGCGGCCAGCATGAGGCCCGTGGAGGGCTCGGGAGTCGGTGCCGCGGCGCTGAGCGCCGTCAGGCCGAACGTGAGGCGATCCTGATGACCGAGCCCGCCGAGGCCGAAGTAGTTCATGGTGACGTATCCGGCCAGGCGCCAACTGCCGTTTGAATCGCCGCGGAAGACCACATCGCCGGTTTGGGTCACCGTTTGCGTCGGTTGAAACAGACTGCTGCCGGCTTGCAGGGACGTCTGCAGCATCGGCGAGATGACGTTTAACGCCCCGCTGACCCCGCTGAGCGTCATGCTCGAAAGCGTAATGCCGGTCCAGACGTTGGCTCCGGTGACGGCCTTCACGAAGAAGGAGGAGGCAGGCAGGGTCCAGATGGCGTCGATGGGGTTGGGCGTTCCCGATGGCGTGAAATTCAGAGCGGTGGAGGAGGATCCGCTATTGGTCCACAGCCGCAGTTCGACGTTGTTGGTGGGCCGGTTATAGGTGATCTGAAACTGGCGGCTGGCTCCGCTGTTCCAATAGCTGCTGAGGCTGCTGGTGACCGACGGCGCCAGGGCTGCGGCGCCCGAGCCCAGTTCCCAGTCGATGCCCGGATTGCCCATGCGGATGAGGGTGGAGAATCCGAAGTCGGCCGCCTGAGCGGCGGAGGTGGTTACGAAGAGCGCGGCGAGCAGCAACGTTGATCTCATGACAGGCCGATAGTGCCATGACGGAGATGGGAATACGTGAACCGGAAGTTGGCTTTTACGCGGATAGGGGAAAATGCGGCGAGGATCGGGGTGGTTCCCCGATGCCGCGGCGAATGGGCGTATGGTCCGGTGGGCGGCTGGGTACTGGCACTCGGCCCGGTTCCGGTTTGACTTGGAGATTGTCTGTATATACGCTTGTATTGACCGATGCAGAGAAGACCAAGTTGACGAGGCGGGGGAGCGGCGCTGGCACGCTTTCGGAATGGCTGGCGGCCTGGAACCGATCCTGCTCGTTGTCCATGTTTACAGGGAGTCAGACGATGGCGAAGAAATCATCCGCATCATCTCAGCCAGGAAGGCTCGTACGCGTGAAAGCCGAGCGTATCCTCAACAGACCACTCACGGCCCGGCAGCGCGAGCGGCTAGGCCGCCTGGCCAAGAAGCCGGACTCGGAGGTCGATGTGTCCGACATTCCTGTCTTGACGGATGAACAACTGGCCGGAATGGTTCCTCATCGCTTACGCGGCAAGACCACGCTGATATCATTCCGTGTCCAGAATGATGTGCTCACTTGGCTGAGATCCAAAGGGCCGGGACATTTGAGCCGAATCAACGCGATCTTGGCCAATGTCATGGACGCCGAGCAACGCCTCAAGAACACCTGAGCTCGTAAACGTGCCTTAGACCTTCGCGGGAACGATATACGGCGCCCGGTAATTGCGCGTCAACATCCGGTTCGCTTCCGGATCATTCTTGACCGTCCACGTTTTTTCATCCCAGTTGAGAGTCCGGCCCAGCCGGTAGGAAACGTTGGCCAGGTGCACCAGCACGCAGGAAAGCGCGCCTTCTTCGATCTCTGCGTTCAAGTCCTGCTGCTTGCGGCTGCGCACGGCGGCGATGAAGTTTTCAAAGTGCTTGTCGCGCTCGATACGCGACGGGCCGGGCCGGTGCTCCTTGCCAAGGAAGCTGTAGTACTTGTTGTAATTGTCGATGACCAGATAGCCTTCCGATCCGTAGAAGGTGTTGCCGATGGTGTTGCCCGGCTTGTCGCCGCCAATGCCGGCTTCGTGGTTGCTGTACCAGTGGCGCACTTCGAAGGTCATCATTTTCGCCTTGCCGCCCACGTTGAATTCGTAGGAGGCGGTCATGGTGTTGGGCGTTTCCTGATCGTCGTCGAACATGAACTTGCCGCCGATGGCGGTGACCTTAGTGGGATGCGTCACCCCCAGCCCCCAGCGGGCGATGTCCACTTCATGGATACCCTGGTTGCCGAGATCGCCGTTGCCGGTATCCCAGAACCAGTGCCAGTTGTAGTGAAAGCGGTTCTTGGTATACGGGCGCAGCGGCGCCGGTCCGGTCCACATGTCGTAGTCGACGCCCGGCGGCACGGCCTCCACCGGCGTCTTGCCGATGGTATTGCGAGCCTTGAAGCAAAGGCCACGGGCCATGTAAACGTCGCCGAACTCGCCCGAACGCAGCTTTTGCACGGCTTCCTGCAGGGCGGGCGAGGAACGGCTTTGGCTGCCCTGCTGCACCATGCGCCCGTATTTGCGCGCGGCGGCGACGATCTGCCTGGATTCGAAGACGTTGTGCGAGCACGGCTTTTCGACGTACACGTCCTTTCCCGCCTGGCACGCCCAGATGGTCTGCAGCGTGTGCCAGTGATTGGGCGTCGCAATCGAAACCGCGTCGACGTTCTTGTCTTCGAGCACCTTGCGGATATCGCGGAACGTCTTGACGGGATTTTTGCCCTGTCGCTGCAGGGTACCGATGTAGCGTTCCGAATGCGAATCGTCCACATCGACCAGGCCCGCCAGTTCGACGTTTTCCATGCCGGTCCACGCGCCCATGTGGCTGTTGCCTCTGCCGCCGCAGCCAACCACCACGACGCGAACGGTATCGTTGGGACTCGGTGTGGACCACACCGTCTGGCTGGCCGTGGCCGCCATCGAACTCATCACGAAATGACGCCGATTCATTGGTTCCCCTTTCACGCGGGCGAGATGGACTTCGCTAATCCCGGATTATACTATCCGGCGGAAAGGCGGCGGTACTGGATGCCCCGCAATGCGGCCACCGTGGCATAGGAGGAGAAGCCCAGCGGCGCCGAGAGATCGGATTCGTCGAACCGCAGTCCGATCTTGCGGTGGGTGGTGTCGACGTCAATGACAATGCCCCCGTCGATGTAGGCTTTGATGCTCGAAGCGGCGACGGCTAGGCGGAACCGGTACCAGCGGCCTTTCACGAAATCGCGCACGGTGGAGGTGTCGTTTTCAGACGCGTCGTTGCCGTCGAGGTTCGATAGGCCGACGACGGTGCCATCCCATCCGCCGTTGATCCAGGAGCAGAAGCTGCCGCCCACTGGAAACACGATGCCGGCAAAGAAATCGTTGCCTTCCAGCCGCGTGGCTTCGAATTCGATTTCATAGCCGGAGCGCGGGAACTCGCCCGTGTAGGTGATTCCGGTCATGGCTCCCCTGCCGAGGCGGATGGTGCCCGCTTCAATCGTGACCTTGCCCCGGCGGGTGAAGGGAGTCTCTTTCCAACCGGTGAGGGACTGGCCGTCAAACAGTGGGATCCAGGCGGAGGGGCGGGCGGGGATGGCGAGGGAGGCGAGCAGGGCGCGGCGAGTCCACGTCATAGTTCCTATTTTGGACTATGCTCGAAGTATCTCCACGCTGGAGACTCCGGGAGTCTCGGCGAAGACAGCCGGGTGCAGTTGTTGGACGGTCGGCCGTCGGTACCTTGAACAACCGCGACGCGCGAGCCGCATTCACACCACCCCCGCTGCGCTACCCTTGGAGCAAGATGCAAAACGCCATTCAAATCTCAGACGAACTGCTCGCGGAACTTCAGAGCAAGGCCGCTCTCGAGGGGAAGTCAGTGAATGAGTTGGCGGAGGTTGCCTTTCGGCAATACCTCGAAAAGGACCAGTGGCAACGGCTCGTCGAGTCCAAGCGAGCGGCCGCGCGTATCAGGGGCTTGAAGGAAGCCGACGTGCCCCGGTTGGTCGACGAAGTCCGGCGCGAACGAAGGCTGTGAAGGTCACGTTAGACACGAATATCTGGGTGTCTGCGTTCAACTTTGGCGGCGCCGCTCAACGCATTCTCGACATGGCGGAATCCGGAGCCATCAAGCTTGTTACGTCCGAGGCCATCATCGAAGAAGTATTGGAAGTTCTTGGCCGGAAGTTCGACTGGACGGTCCCGGAACTGAAGATGGCCCGCAACCGCATTGGTCAGTACGCTGAAATCGCGCGCCCTACGGAAACCATTTGGGTGTGGCTACTTTGGAACGACGGGCAAGAGGCGCAGAATCAGCGAGT
>CADEFT010000011.1 GCA_902826685.1 uncultured Acidobacteriota bacterium | reverse complement strand
GGCACACTTTGTGGTTCGACCGGCTCGCCGGCTATGTCGTGATGAACGTTGCGGGCTTTGAGGAGGCACTGGAATCATCCGTTTCGCTTCTGGTGGAGGACGGCTTGTCCGTTCGGGTGGCGTCGATTCCAGGCTTAGCCGTCTTGAAGTTGGTCGCCTGGATGGATCGCCGAAACATCACGAACAAGGACGCGACCGATCTTTACAGGCTCATCGCAACGTACGGAGATGCGGGCATAACGGACCGGCTGTACGACCAGGAAATGGCGCTGCTCGAAGGGTATGGGTTCGACACTCAGTTGAGTGGTGCGGATTTGTTGGGGCAAGACGCCGCTCAGCTTTGCCGCCGCTCGACGCGGGAATTGACTACTGGGCTACTTGCTGGGGATGCTCTCTACGCCTCACTTGTGGACCAGGTCCTGCAAACTTCTTCCATGCCGGAAACGCTCGAATCAACCCACCGCGTGATGGACGCATTTCGACGAGGACTCACCGGTCGCGAGCGGTAGTTTAGGCCGACAATGGTAGCGGATGGACGGCCCAAAAACCGAACGGAATCTCGCTGTATGGATTGAGCGCTGGATTCAGAATCGAAACCGGCATCTTCAATCATTGGAATATCTCCCAAGCCCTCACTGAACTCGGCCCAGAAGATCACACTATTCAGGTCACTCTTTCAGGGACGCGAGGATGTATACGCCCAACAGTAGGAGAGCCCTGACGTCCGCGTCGGCTACTCGCCCAGGCCTCGGGGGACACCTGAAAACCGGCCAATGAGGGACGCCTCAAAACCGGCCAACGGAATCAGGCAAGACAAGGTAGTTATAACTCACTTCCGCCAGTGACGGCAACGAAATTCATTGCGGACGCCGAGTAAGTTCGGCTATTCTGTCGACACCTGGGCGGAGGATATGGCTCCGCAGGGATGCGACCAGAGCGCCGACCCAGCGGCCGGAATGCGTGGGCGGCGCCGAGCCGCCTCCGCGGCATTCTGGCGATAAAGCGATAAATCCCGCGAGGCGCAGCCTCGCGTTCTGATCCGAATGCTCGGCTTCCTTATGCGTGCTTCAGTCCGCTGCGTTGGCCGTCCTGGTGCGCCAACTCTTGGGTCCGCACTTGAGCACGTGCCCGTGATGGAGCAACCGATCCAGCATGGCCCCCACGGCCGCTACATCGGCCAGTAGTTTGCCCCAGTCGTCGACCGGGCGATTCGAGGTCAGTAGCGTACTGGCCCGCTCGTAGCGGCGCATAATGATCTCCAACAGATCCTCGGCCGCCGTCTGCGGCAGTTTGCGCATTCCGAAGTCATCTACGATCAATAGTGCCACGCTGGCGATCGATTCCATGTACTGCTTGCGCGAGCCGTCCAGCGTAGCCTCAGCAATCTCCTCCAGCAAGATGTGGGTCTCCCGATAGAGCACCTTATGACCCTGTTGAATCGCTGCCTGACCGATTGCTTGCGCCAAGTGACTTTTCCCTGTGCCGCCGGGCCCGAGAAACAACGCATCTTCGCGGCGGTCGATGAACGCGCCGGTGGCCAGATCAAAGACCAGACTACGATTCAGCTTCGGATTGAACGTGAAGTCGAAGTTGTCCAGGGTCTTGTGGGGATCGCGGAAGGCGGCGAGTTTGCGCCGCCGGTCCAAGAGCCGGTCGGCTCGCCGCGTCAGTTCGTCAGATACCAGCGTGGCGAGTAGATCGATGGGCGCCATGGGTTCGGCTTGCGCTTGCCGCAGGCGCGTTTCCAGCACGGCGGCCATGCCGCCGAGCCGGAGTTGGCGCATGCTGCGCTGTAGTTCACTGAGATTCATTCGAGTTCTCCTGAGTCTTGCTATCGATGAGGTCGCGGTACAAAGTCAGTTGCCGGATGATGGGGTCCACTTGGCGTAGCGTGAGTTGCGGCCGTCGTTCGAGCCAACGGCGGACGAAGCGATAGGGGTTGGCCGGTAGCCCCGATTCCAGGGCGGCCGCACAGGCGTCGTCGGTAAGTGCCGCGCCATGCTTACGGGCCAAGCCGGTCAAGCCCATTATGCGGCGGATGGCCTCCGGACCATCACGCCGGTATGTTTGTTCAGCGACCGCGCCCAAGTGCGCACCGATCTTGCCGCACCGCGCCAGCAGTTGCTCGGTAGAGCGGGGCGTTTTTGCAGGTTTGTCTTCCTCCGGGATGCGATAGCCGCCGCGCTCCTGCCGCCGGTGTTCACGCAGGAGTTGACCGGTGCGCGGATTCAATACCCGCACCGTCTGACCGTCCCATTGCACCTTTACGCTGCTGCCGATCCAACCGGGCGGCGCGCCGTAGTAAGCGGCTTCTACTTCGACGCAGCCATCAAGGTTCACGCGGCGTTCACCGAACTGATAGTGGCGGAACGGCTCTAACGGCAGCGGCCGCAGCGCGGGTTTCTCTTCGGCGAACATCGCTGCGACCTGGCGCTTGGTGGTGCCATGGATGCGCGTGTCGGCCCACTTATTTTCCCAGCGATCCAGATAAGCTTGCGCTTGCTCCAGGCTTTCAAAGCGCTGCCCCTTGAGCGGCGTGTTCTTGGCGTGCCCGACGCCGCGCTCCACCTTACCCTTGCGATCCGGATTGGCCACGCGGCAGGGCAGCGCGACGGCCCCATAATGCGCGAGCACGTCGCGATACAGCGGGTTCAAGGCTGGATCGTAGATGTCTGGTTTGAGGACGCCTTCGCTGAGATTGTCGAGCACGACGATGCGCGTGACTCCGCCTAGCCGGCGGAAGGCTTGTTCGTGCAACTCGGCCCAGATGCGCGCGCTGGAGTGGAAAGTGAGCAGGCGAACGGCCTTACGGCTATGGCCGAGCGTGAGCACGAACAAGCGCGTGCGCCGGTAGCGGCCCGAGTGCGGATCACGGACCATCGGCCCGGTGCCGTAATCGACTTGCGCTTCCTCGCCTGGTGGCGTGACGATCACCGGGCACGCCTGGAGCGCCGGTTGGCCCCGCAACTGGCGGACGAAGCGCTTGACGCTCTGGTAGCGGCCGGTGAAACCGTGATCGTCGACTAAGTCCTGGTAGATGGCTTTGGCGTTGCGGCCCTTGCTGAGCGAGAGATCGATGAAGTCGAAGTAGGGCTCGCAGGCGCTGGCTGAGGGGCTACGGCCGGGCGCCGGTAGAGGCTCAGAGTCGGGGGACACCTCGTTGGCCGGTTTTGCGTCTGGGGTGGCCGGAACAGCCCTCGGGTCGGGGGACACCTCATTGGCCGGTTTTGCCGGCGCGCGCCGTCCCCAGCCACCGGGGGATCGCACGGCGACTCCGGCGGCCTTCAAATAGACTCCGGCCGTTTCCCGGCGGACGCCTGTTTCTTGCTGAATGCGCCGCAACGGCCACCCCAGCCGCCCCAGCGCGATGACTTGTTGTCGCTTTTCTTCGCTCAAGACATTGCTCACGTCGATGGAGGGTAAGCCCTCTATCGCTTTCAACGTCTTGCCGAGTTCTATTGGCCGGTTTTCAACCGTCCCTCATTGGCCGGTTTTGGGTGTCCCCCGAGGCCCAGGACGGAGCGCGACTGGAAGGCGTACTATGCCGCCAAGCCGGATGATCGAAAGCGGGTCGACAAAGAGACAAGAAAGAATGTCCCGCTCGACGACGAAGCCATTCACGCACATCTTTCCGGCAAGCAAACTGTCGGCGTATATCCGCTGTCGCTCGATGACACTTGCTGGTTCCTTGCGGCGGACTTCGACAAAAAGACCTGGAAAGAAGACGCCGCGGCGTTTCGGGAAACGTGCAACACCCTCGGCGTGCCGGCATCGGTGGAGTGCTCGCGATCGGGCAACGGAGCGCACGTCTGGATCTTCTTCGAACGACCCGTTTCGGCAGGACTTGCCCGTCGCCTCGGATCCCCGAGTCTGAACCGCGATTGATTCTTGCAACCGGCAGCTACATTGGAGAGGGCTTCGATGATGCGCGACTTGACACGCTCTTACTTGCAATGCCGATTTCCTGGAAGGGCACGCTCCAGCAATACGTCGGGCGCCTTCACCGTCTTCACGACGGCAAAAAGGTCGTCGAGGTGTACGACTACGTTGACGCCGACGTCTTGGTGCTCGCTCGCATGTATGGCCGCCGGCTGAAAGGCTACGCGGACATGGGGTACAAGGTCCTATCGGGTTCGCAGCGTCGGCTCGATCTGGACATCACGACTGGGAAGTAGTCGGCAACTTTCGCCCGCAGCGCCATACTCCACCAGCGCGACGACTGCGAAGTTGCCAAGTCACGCGATCTTCCGCACCCAAACGCTCAGAACGCAACACACGACAACACTATGCACCTGCCGCGCGCTTGACCGTTTGTCTAGTGCATCAGCGACAATGTCAGTTCAGTCCCCTTCGGCATCTTGTTGAATCCTCAGAACATCTGGACCGGGAAGCTCGGGTCAGCGGGTGGACATGGGGCCCTCGGTGGGACTGAAGTGTGATAAATTCTCAAAACTGTCCCACACAGAGTCCCACAAAACTAAAGAAGCCCTCCGATGGAGGGCGTCAGAATCTCTGTAACTTATTGATTTTATTGGTGCGGATGAGAGGACTTGAACCTCCACTCCCTTGCGAGAACTAGAACCTGAATCTAGCGCGTCTGCCAGTTCCGCCACATCCGCACACCAGCCGCTACGTTCTCATTCTCAGCCACCCGAATCCCAACTGTCAAATTCGCCAACCTAAAACGCATCCCCCACGTCATACGCATCGGTCGCCGACATCACCACCCGATAGCTGCCCAAATTGTTCTGCCAATGCCGGTTGTCGTTCACCGCAAGTTGCAGCTTCCCTGCCCCACCGCCGCTCTTACGATAGGATTTGCCAACGAAAAACATCTCCCCCGCCGCGCCCAGGCGGCCCACCAGCGCTCCGAAGGGATGCCCGTTGACCAGGTGAGTCTTGTAGTTCCCGGCCGGCTTCTTCAGCCCGTCCGGATCGCACGCCCAATCGTCCGCATGCCAGGAAAGGCGCGCGAAGCCGGTCGCGGCCGACTCCATCGCCGAACCCTGGGTTAAGACGACTCCCGTGTCCAGAAACTCAATCTGGTTGGAATGGCGCAGCGAGTGTACCTCCATGTTGCGGCGCACCAGTTTTTGCTTCACGGCGACGCGGCGCACGCTGGCGCTTGGAACCGTGGTGCCGTTCACCACCCAATCGCCCGCGGCGGCATTGCCGCGAAGCGCGGTCCCATCGGTCAGGCGCACCAAGGCAAGTGCCCGGTCAAAGCCATCGGCGGAAGGAGGAATAATCCGCGTGAACAGGCGATAGAGCGGGTTCGGCTCATGCTGATCGGTGTCCTTATAGACCTGTAGCAGGGGCGTGATGGCGGCCGGGCCAATCGCGCTTATCTGCTCGACCCCAAGGTCGGATTTCGCGCGATCGGCGCCCAGCACCGCCGGAATCCCGGTCTCCACCATGCCGCGCTCGCGTTCGCTCAACGGCGCTCCGGAATGGAGCGACAGCAGTTTACTGAGCGGAATCTCCCGGCGCACGCCGCCCGTTTCCAAAGTGATCTTCCCCCGGCTGGTTTCGCCTTCCACGGTCTTGCCGTCCGTGGTGAGAATCGAAACCGTAGCCGCCGGCAGGGCAAGGCCGGCGAACAGGGTGCAGGCGAACGATACGGCGAGTCGCATGAGTCCTATCTTTATATCGCAGCGGCACCGGATGAGCCAAATCCGCCCCGATCCTCGCCTTCGTATAAGGAGAGAGGAAACGAATGGCCAAGGGAATCATCGGTCTGCTGCTGGCTGCCGCCGCCTTCGGGCAGACTCCGACTCAACTGGTAGGGGAGTGGAGCCTGAGCGATGGAACGAATCCGAGCCTGGCCTACACGATCACGCCAGACGGGCGCTTCCTCTACTCCTCGCAAAGCATCAGCGCCTCTCCGGGATGCGACACACGAGTCTCCGCCCTTTCCCAGGGCCGCCTCGAAGTGGAGGGCAGTCTGATCCACCTCGATCCGGCATCGTCCAGTTTCCGCAGCGTCAACACCTGCCGGCCGAAATGGGACTACGAAAAGCCCGGTCAATTGGGCCGCAACACCTATCGCTGGCGCGTGGAGCGGCAAGGCTCGGGCAGCGTTCTGGTGCTGCGGCAGCGCAGCGGAATGGAACAGCGCTTCCTCAAGCGGTGATTTCCCGCAGCATCGATTCAAGCAAGTGGCCGGCCGGATAAACGGCCTCCAGCGCCAGTCGATGGGTTCGGGCATAGACCAGGGCCAGCGCCAGCGGAATCGTATGCGGCGGCGCCGGCGTGAGCTTCGCCGTCACCCGTAGCAACGCGGTAGCGGGCGAAAGCGGCATTGGTACCGGCCGCACGTCGTTCTCGAAGGGATTGGCGCACAAACCGGCTGGTGAAGTCACCAGATACTGGCGGCAGACGAAGGGACGGTCTTCATAGATGCCGCAGGCGTCGTTTTCAAGAAACGGGCAACCCAGGCCAAGTTCGAAATAGCGCTCGGCGATGGCACGTGCCTGTTCCCGCGTGAGGTTGGGATCGCGTTCAAGATAATGCCGGTCCAACCCCGCCTCGCGCAACCTGGCGGCGTTGGCCTCAAAGAGCGCGAGAACCCGGCCCCGGCGCGGCTCCGTCATCGCTTCCACCAGCAGCAGCAGGCGATAGGCTTCGGGCGGCGTCACCGGAACAGGCTGCGCCCGGCAGCACGCCGAACATCCTTTGCGGCAGGAAACCGCTTCGCCCCGCGCTTCCACGCGGCGCACGGCAATTCCGATCGCCGCATCGTCCATGCGGTAGAAGAAGGGCAGAATTTCATCCGGCCGCGCCGTTCCCCGCGCCTCCGGTGCGTCCAGCGAAACGGTCTCGCCCAGTATGCGCAGCGTGACCTGGCTCATTTCAAGCGTCGATATGATCGGCGAAATGGCGGTCGAGCGCCACCTTATTCTCTCCGGCGATGCGCTCGGAAAACGACCGCATCTGGCGTGCGTTCATCGGCCGGAACTGGCGCGCGAACGCCGTGTTCGAGCGGATGAACTCCAGCTTCGGCATTCCGATGGTGACCACCGATACCGGCAGTGACAGCGCATATCGAATCAGATCGTGCGCGGCGGCACGGCCCGGCGCCTCGCCGATCAGCCCTTCCTGACCGGTCACCTTCATGGCCACGATGCCCATCTTCTTGCGGCGCGCCACCGGCAGCGCCAGGTCCTGGAAACTCGTGCCGGGGAACGGTTTCGGAGGCAGCGCCTCGGCAAAGACATCCTCCGGCTGGCCGGGCTTGCGCTTCTTCCAATACCCCGCCCCGTCCGGACTGCGGCCCTGCATGCCGGCATTCAGCGCCATCTGGGTGCAATCGAAATCGTGACGCTCCAGCGCCATTGCGAGCGTGGCCGGATCGATGTGGGAGGTGATCCCGATGGCGCGCACGGCCTTCTGGTCGCGCAGCCGGTAAAGCGCTTCGAGGGCGCCTCCCTTGGCTTCGATCGCCGCCAGATCGTCTTCGAACTTCAAGCTGTGGATGTGCAGCACGTCGAGCCGGTCCGTGCCCAGCCGCTTCAAACTCTGATCGAACCGGCGCAACAGGTCGTCGGCCGTGCGAGCCGGAGTTTTGGTGGCCACCACGAAGCGGTCGCGGCGCCCCTCGATGGCGCGGCCCACGATGCTTTCACTGCGCCCATCGCCGTAAGCCTGCGCCGTGTCGAGGTAGGTAATCCCCAGATCGAGCCCCAGGCGAACCGCCCGCTCGGCGTCGTCCTCTTTCGGATACGCCATGTAGAGGCGATTGCCGCAGCCGATGGCGATCAGCGACGGCGTGAGCCCGGTATTCCCGAAAGACCGTGTGGGCAGCGTGGCCGTCTGGGCGGTAGCGGCGGAAGCGGCCGCCGCTCCCACAAATTCGCGCCTGGTGAAAGGATTCGGCATGCCCCTATCTTATACTGGTGGTCATGAAGAGAAGACACCTGCTGGCCGCGCTCGGAGCGCTGCCTCTTGCCGCTGGAGAGGTGCCGCGCCCGTCACCCGATCTTGAGATCGCCATGCCCGACGGCACCAAGACGATGCTGAGCCGGTACAAGGGCAAAGTGCTCGCCTTTGCGTGCGTAATGACCACTTGACCGCACTGCCAACAACACGCCCAGGTCATGGGCGCAGTGTACCGGCAGTATAAAGCGAAAGGGCTGGAGATTCTGTTCGCGGCGTTCAATCTCAATCCCGATGTGCCGGGCTTCGTCAAGCGGTTTGGCGTTCCGTTCCCCGTGGGCATGGTGGACGAAGTCAAGGCTCGCGACTACATGCAGCATTCCTTCATCCGCCAGGCTTATGTGCCGTGGCTGGTCTTCCTTGATAAGAAGGGTGTGATCCGCGCGCAGTACACCGGCTCCGACGCCATTTTC
Source organism: uncultured Acidobacteriota bacterium (assembly GCA_902826685.1). Taxonomy (GTDB): domain Bacteria; phylum Acidobacteriota; class Terriglobia; order Bryobacterales; family Bryobacteraceae; genus CADEFT01. The sequence continues at coordinate 180,284 of CADEFT010000011.1, read as the reverse complement.
AACGGCGGCGAAGAGGCCATCCGAAGGGACGTGGATCCGCTCCTCGCCGAAAAGGCAGCCACGCCCGCGCCCGCCGCGAAAAAGAAAGGGGCCGCCAAATAGCGGCTACTTGCGCAAATAGGAGTCGTCGCCGCGAAGCCAATCCGCGCGCGTGGGCGCGAAGACGTCGATCGCCACGGCATCGGTCAGCGCTTCCACCCGATGGGGCAGATCGGGCGGAATCACCAGCGATTCGCCGGCGTTCAACACCTGCTCGGTGCCATCGAGAACGAACAGCAGGCTGCCTTCGAGCAGCGTCGTAATCTGCTCATTGACGTGGTGATGCAAGGGCACCACGGCGCCTTTGTTCATGACCAGCCGCGCCATCGTGATGTTCACGCCGTGAACCACCTGCCGCGACAGCAGAGCGTTCATCCGCTCCACCGGTTCTTCGTTCCAACGTTGGACCCGCATTGCCGCCAAATTGTATCATGGGGATTCGTTACTGGGAGCACACTGAATGAAGGGCATCGTACTCGCGGGCGGAACGGGCAGCAGGCTTTATCCGCTCACGAAAATTACCAATAAACACCTGCTGCCGATCTTCGACAAGCCGATGATCTATTACCCCATCCAAACCATGGTGGATGCGGGCATTCGCGACATTCTGGTGGTCACCGGAGGGCGCAATTCAGGGGATTTCCTCAAGCTGCTTGCCAACGGGAAGCAGTTCGGCCTGAAACACGTGAACTATGCGTACCAGGAAGGCGAGGGCGGCATCGCCGAGGCGCTCGACCTGGCCGAGCACTTCGCCGACGGCGATAAAGTGTGCGTGATCCTCGGCGACAACATCGTGGAGAAAAGCATCCGCGCCGCCGCCCAGGCCTTTGAGAAGCAGGAAAGCGGCGCCAAGGTGCTGTTAAAACAAGTGGAAGACGCCGAGCGTTTCGGTGTGGCCGAAATCAAGGACAACCGCATCGCCGGCATCGAGGAAAAGCCGAAGCGGCCGAAATCGAACTACGCCGTCACCGGCATCTACATGTACGACGGCTCGGTGTTCGACAAGATCAAGACACTGGTGCCTTCCTCGCGCGGAGAGCTTGAAATCACCGACGTGAACAACGCCTACATTCGCGAAGGAACGATGACGTTCGACTTTCTGGAAGGCTGGTGGACCGACGCCGGCACCTTCGATTCCCTGCTGCGGGCGGCCAATCTGGTCAGTTCCACGCGGCAGGCCAACGTCCCGGGTTACGAGGCGATTGAACCATGATTGCAGAGGCAACGCCCTTTGCCGCGTTAGGGGATCTGGAGCTTCTATTGCCGCAGTGCGAAAAAGGCATCGGCAAGGTGATCCTGAAGCCGGACTCGCCCGATTTGATCGAAGGCGTCGCCGTTACGCCATTTCCGCTCTGGCCGGACGACCGGGGCTATTTTCTGGAGGTGGCGCGCATCGGCCAGGGCCCAAGCCGCGACTTTCCGCCCGAGAGCACGCAGGTTTCGGCGGCGTTGAGCTATCCCGGCACCATCAAGGCGTTTCACTATCATTTGCACCAGACCGATTTCTGGGTGCCGGTGATGGGCATGTTCCAGGTAGTGCTGGTGGATTTCCGGAAATCGTCGCCCACTTTCGGAGTGCGCAACACGCTGTATGTGGGCAGCCTGCGGCCCTGGCAGATACTGATTCCTCCCGGCATCGGCCACGGCTATAAGGTGGTTGGCGAACAGGCTGCAATGCTGGTCTACGTGACCAGCCGGATCTACAACCCGAAAGATGAAGGGCGCATCGCCTACAACGAGCCGGGTGTTCACTACGACTGGGAGACACAACACAAATGAAGCTGTTGGTGACAGGGGGCGCGGGGTTCATTGGCTCCGCGTTCGTCAGGCTGGTAGCCGGCCGGGCCGATCTCGACGTGGTGAACGTCGACGCGCTGACCTACGCGGGCAATCTCGAGAATCTGGCTTCGGTGGCGTCGAGCCCGCGTTATCGTTTCGTGAAAGCCGATATCACGTCGTTTGACGATATCGAGAAAGTTTTCAGCGAGGAGAAGCCGGATGCGGTAGTGCACTTCGCCGCCGAATCGCACGTGGACCGCAGCATTCTAATGCCGGACGCCTTCGTGCGCACCAACGTATTCGGCACCTTCACCTTGCTCGAAGCGGCCAAGAGGCATAAAACGGCGCGGTTCGTTCATGTTTCAACCGACGAAGTCTATGGAAGCCTCGACGAGCCGCATGAAGCCGATGAGAATTATCCGCTGAAGCCTAGCAGTCCCTATTCGGCTTCCAAGGCGGGTTCCGATCTGCTGGCGCTTTCCTACTACACGACGTTTAAGCTGCCGGTTCTGGTGACTCGAGCCTCGAACAACTACGGCCCCTGCCAGTTTCCCGAAAAGCTGATTCCGCTCATGATCTCAAACGCCCTTGAAGGCAAGCCGCTGCCGATCTATGGAGACGGCATGCAGGTGCGCGACTGGCTGTTTGTGGACGACCATTGCCGCGGGATTTTATCGCTAGTCGAGAAAGGCCGGCCGGGCGAGGTGTACAACATTGGCGGCAGCCGCTCCCTACCGAACATTGAAGTGGTGAAGCGAATCATTGCCGCTACCGGGCAGACCGATAAGTTGATGACCTATGTGACCGACCGGCCAGGGCACGACCGTCGATACGCGTTAACCAGCGAGAAGCTCGAAAAAGAAACCGGCTGGAAAACGCTGGTTCCGTTTGAAGAGGGACTGGCTGAGACGGTAAAATGGTACAGGGAGAATACAGATTGGGTATCGCGAGTGAAGTCGGGCGAGTATAAGACCTACTACACACGCAACTATGGAGACCGTTAGCCAGTCACAGCCGTCGATTCTTTCCATCCTCGTGCCGGTCTTTAACGAGGAAGAGTTCGTAGAAGCCGCGCTCAAAAGAGTGCTGCGTGCTCCGTTGCCTCGCGGCATGGACCGCGAAATCATCGTCGTTGATGACGGTTCCACCGACGGGTCGGTGGAACGGATCGAGTCCCTCATGGTGGCGCATCGCGAGATCCGCCTGTTCCGCCATGATCGCAACCGGGGCAAAGGGGCGGCCATCCGCACCGCGCTCGGCAAGGCGCGCGGGGAATTCAGCATCGTTCAGGACGCCGATCTCGAGTACGACCCCAGACATTATTTATCGTTGCTGCGCCCGTTGATCAACGGAGACGCGGATGCGGTTTTCGGTTCACGATTCTCGGTATCGGGTGAGCGCCGCGTTCTCTATTACTGGAACGGCCTTGCCAATCATATGCTGGCGACGCTGTGCAACATGGCGTCGGACCTCACGCTGACCGACCTTTACACGGGCTACAAGGCGTTTCGCACGTCGCTGGCGCGCAGCATTCCTTTGCGGTGCGACGGATTCGAATTCGAGGCCGAACTTACTCTCAAGCTCGCCAAGCGGGAAGCGCGCATTTACGAAGTTCCGATCAGCTATTACGGCCGTACCTACGAGGAAGGGAAAAAAGTCCGGTCGTGGGATGCGGTCAAGGCCTTCGCCACGATCTTCCGCTTCTGGTTTTCCAACGATATCTACCGCGAGTCGGGGCCGGCGATTCTCGAAGCCTTCTCCGGCGCACGTAACTTCAACCGCTGGATGGCCGATACCATTCGTCCCTATGTCGGGCCGACGGTGCTCGAAATCGGCTCCGGGATCGGGAACCTGACGCGGCAACTGATCGGGGGACGAAGGCGCTATATCGCCACCGATCTCGACACCGAACACCTGGCGCGGCTTTCAAGCGGCTTGTGGCACCGTCCGAATCTCGAAGTACGGGTGTGCGATCTGGCCGAGTTCTCGCATTTCGATTCGCTCGAAGGCATGGTCGATACGGCCATCTGCCTCAATGTCCTCGAACACGTCGAGAAGTCGGATGACGCGGCCGTCAATCTGTTCCGCGCGCTCAAGCCCGGCGGTTGCGCCGTCGTGCTGGTGCCGCAGGGCCAATGGGCCTACGGCAAGATCGACGAGGCGCTCGGCCACGTGCAGCGCTATTCAAAAGACCAGTTACGCGAGCGCATGCAGCGCGCCGGTTTCCAGGTAGAGAAGATTCTCGAATTCAACCGTATTTCCCTGCCCGGCTGGTATGTGAACGGCAAGCTGCTCGGCAAATCGACCATCAGTCCGTTTCAATTGCGGCAATTCAACCGGCTGGTGTGGCTGTGGAGGCGCATCGACCGCTGGCTGCCGTGGGCCTCGACGTCGATTATCGCCATCGCCAGGAAACCGGCTATGGCCACGATCCTGAGCCCGGGCGAAAAGGCGTACTCCTCTTCCCGCTACGGCCGCTGAACCGCGCGGTTCGGTTTCGACCAGATCACGCGCGCCAGAAGCAGCGCCCCTTCGGCCCCCCGCTGCCGCGCCACTTCGAAGAACATGCCCTCGGCGTCGGTCACCCACGATTCGGCCGGATCGATGGCGGCGGCGCCGAAATTGCCGAACGTCGCTCCGCGGTCGCGCATCAGGATCTTCTCGGTCGCCCTCACGACGCGCAGCGTGGCCGGATCCACCTGGGCCAGAAACAGTGGCGCACGGTGGCGGAACACATGATCGTTACCGGCGCCGCGGCGGGTATAGGCGAGGAACAGGCCGTCGCTATGAGCCAGCCAGTGCTGCTGGGTGTTGTAGCTGCCAAGCGGCGCGCCGTCGTCGAATAGCCATTCGCGCAATGGCGGAAACTGCAGGCCGTCGCCGCTCACGGCTACATATGCACGGCTGTCGCTGCGCACCGTCAGGTAATAGCGGCCCTGAAAGCGGATGATCGAAGGCTCGGCGAGGCCGCGCGTCTCGCTCAGATGATGCTCGCTGCCGTGGTGCAGATACTTCAATTCGCTCCCGTCAAAGCGGAACTCCGCCACCGTCACCGATTGCGCCTTGGCGCTTGGCCCGTAATAGAACGGCAGCAGGACCGTGCCACCGTCGCGTTCGAGCCACTGCGCGCAGGCGCTGCGGGCGAATTCGAATTTGGCGTCGGGCGGCATCTCGATCGTGCGCCACGCCTGCCACTTTCCCGTTCTTGGATCGAAGACCGCGTACGCCGTCTGATTGGAGCGTTGGCGATCCTCAAGCTGATGGCCTTTCTTGTCGTACCGCACGCGGGCTCCGATGGCGATCAGGCGTTTGCTTTTGCGATGCCAGCCCGGGGTGACGTCGGCTACGGCCACGTCCACCGAATCCGATTCCCGGCTCCAGCCAAGTTCCGGCACTTCGCCCGGTCCATTCCAGTGGCGTCCGGAATCGCGGCTGGTCATCACCGCCAGTCCGCCATAGTAATCCGAGGTGAACAGATGCTTCTGCAGGGTGATCATCTGGCCGAAACCGGGAATGGCCGCGGGCCGGGGATGAAACCACTGCCAGGCCGGGTCCTGTTGCTTCGACAAAGTCTGGCGTTCGATGCGGAAATCGAGCGGCTCAAAGCGCTGCGCCAGAACGAGCGAAGGAAGAAACAGAAGTAGAAACCGCATCGCCGACGATTGTACCTTGTGGGCTTAAAATGGAACCGGACATGCAATCGAGACGGTGTTGGCTTTTCGCCGCGGCTCTGGGCGCGGCCTGCGGCAACCCGAATGGACGCCGGGAACTTCTGCCGATGGAATTGGGCGAGTGGCGCCGCAAGGCGGTGGAGAACATTCCCGGCGAACAGATGCCGGAGGACATCCGGAGCCAGGGTTACAAGCGCGCCCGGCGGGCCTTCTATGAGTCGGGCGCGAACCGGCTGCAAGCCATCGTGTATGAAATGAACCACCAGACCGTGGCCTTCGAAATGACGCAGAAATGGAGGCCTCAGGAAGGAAAGATGGCATTTCACGAAGGAGCCTACTTCGTCGTTCTCGATGGTGGCGACGCCGCCGCCAAGCGTTCCCTGGCCGGCCAGATAGGGAAGGTGCTGCAGCATTGACCTCGACTCGCGAGACGGGCATTGAACGGTTCTTCGAGTTTTCCCTGCTTGGGATGCTCGCTTCCGGTTATCTGGCCGTGCTGGGATCGGGATACCTGGACGCGCCGACGGCGATTCTGGTGGCGCTCGGCATGGCGGCGCGGGCGCTGATCGTATCCGGCCGGCTGCGGTTGCATTTGCCTCCCGCGGTGGTAAGTGCCCTCACCCTGGCTTACATCGGTTTTTATATCGGCGATTATTTTTATCTCTCCCGGGAATTCGTCACCGCCACGGTACGCCTGGTGTTCTTCCTCGCCGTGGTGAAGCTGCTTACCGCCTCCACGGGACGCGACTATTTCTATGTCAAGGTGATTGCGTTTCTCGAACTGCTGGCCGCTTCCATTCTTAGCGCCGACGCCAATTACTCGCTGTTTCTCGCGCTGTTCCTGGTTTTCGGCGTGGCCACTTTTGCCAGCGGTGAGATACTGCGCTCGGCGCGGCGGGCCGAGACCCTGGTGCGATCCGGCCAGCGCCGCGTGGGCTGGCGTCTCTCTGGGCTGACCGCGTCCACCGTCCTCGGCATCTTCATTCTGACCGCCGGTCTGTTCATCATCCTGCCGCGCACCGCGCGCGCGGCTTTCCAGCGTCTGATTCCCGAGCGTTATCACCTGCCTGGCTTTGCCGGCGAAGTCCGTTTGGGCGAAATCGGCGAATTGAAGATGCGGGATACGGCCGTGATGCATGTCAAGATCGCCGATTCCTGGCAGCCGAGGCCCCTGAAATGGCGCGGCGCCGCGCTCAGCAACTTCGACGGCAAGCGCTGGTTCAACGCCTCCAACATGGCCCGCGCCTGGAAAGTCGATCGCGGCGTGTTGAGCTTGATCCCCGTCGAGGAGCGGCTGCGCTTCCAGTCGCCCCGGCTCAGCTACGAAGTGGTGATGCGCGAAATCACCTCCGACGCCCTCTTCTTCGCCGGTGTGCCGGAGTGGATCCAGATCGGCATTCCCCTGGTCATCCAAACGCCCACCGACAGCTTCCGCGCCGGGTTCACGCCCGATCACCTGCGCTATCTCGTCTCTGCCCTGGTCGAGCAGGATCGCCATCCGTTCTATCGCGGCGAGCCGCTCAAGCCCGCCCTGCGCGCCCAGCATCTGGCCCTGCCGCGGCTCGATCCGCGCATCTCCCAACTGGCGCTGGAGGTAAGCGCCAAAGCCACATCGGAAGCCGCCAAGGCCTATGGACTCGACAAGTACCTGCGCGAGAGCTTCGGCTACACCATCGAACTGCCGCGCGAAACATCCGCCGACCCCATCGCCCACTTCCTGTTTGAACGCCGCAAGGGTCATTGCGAGTATTTCGCCAGTTCGCTCGCCGTGATGCTGCGCGCGGTGGGGATTCCCTCGCGCGTCGTCACCGGCTTTCAGAGCGGCGTCTACAATCCGCTGAGCGGCTGGTTCCTGATTCGCGCCTCCGACGCTCACAGTTGGGTGGAGGCGTTTGTCGAAGGCCGCGGCTGGATCACGCTCGATCCCACGCCGCCCGATCCCAATCCGCCCAGCGTCACCTTCGGAAGCCGTCTGCAGCTTTATGCCGACGCGGTCCAGGTGCTGTGGCAGGATTGGGTGCTCGGCTATGATTTTGAGCGCCAGTTGACGCTGGCCGCGCGCGTCGAACAATCGAGCCGCGACTTCCAGGCGCGCTGGATCGACGGCGCCTATGAGCGCTGGGCGCGCCGCCTCCAATCGGGCACGGCCACCGCCAAACGGCATGGCTGGAAAGCGGCAATCTTCATCGCGCTGGTGGCGGCTGCCGCCATGCTCGGTCCGCTCGCCTGGCGCAAGTGGAAAGCGATGCGCCGCGTGCGGCGGGTGAAGCGGGGGCAGGTGTCGGCCTCCGACGCGACGATGCTCTATGAGCGGATGCTCGAAGTGATGCGCCAGCGCGGGATGGAGAAGCCCTTCTGGGTCACGCCGGCCGAGTTCGCCGGAAAGTTGGGCCAGTCGGAATCGTCGGCGGTGGTGGACAGCTTTACCCAGGCCTACAACCAGCTCCGGTTCGGGCAGAGGACCGAAGCGGCGGCCCGGATGGTGGCGCTACTCGACCGGTTGGAGCGTCTTTAACCCTTCAGTACCGGACCTTATCTACCTTTGCGATTCACCCCACCCGCATGTTAACTTGAAACTAGGGATCCGCCCGCGTCGTCCTGCCTGTATAGTGGAGGTGTCACCCCCAATGCACTCAGTACGTGTCTTCTTGTGTTTAGTTTTATTCATCACTGAAGCTTTTGGACAGATCAATTTGAACCGGGCGCCGTCCCGGATTATCGGCCATCCGCAGATATCGACTCTGACCATCGCGCCGAATTATGTCGAGGGCCGGGAACTTCTAAGCCCTTCGGCGGTCGCGGTGGATACTTCGGTATCGCCAGCCATTCTATACGTTTCGGATACGGGCAATAGCCGCGTGTTGGGCTGGAGCAACGCTTCGGCCTTTGACAACGGCGCCAAGGCCGACATCGTCATCGGCCAGCGGGATTTCGTATCCACGCTTCAGCAGGGGCCGGGCACCGGTCTTTCCACCGGTCTCGCCAACCCCACCGGCATAGCCGTCGACGCCAATGGCAATCTCTACGTGGCCGATTCCGGCAATAATCGCATTCTGCGCTATCCCAGGCCGTTTCAGCAGCAGGACAGCGTGAAGTTCCCCGACATGGTGATCGGCCAGAGCAATTACAACAACCGCCAGCCGAACGCCGACGGCCTCTCGGCCATTTCCATCGCCACCACCACCGGCAGCAACGTTTATCGCAACAGCCTGCTGGTCGATCGCGCCGGGAATCTGTGGTTCTCCGATTCCGGTAACAATCGCGTGCTGCGCTATCCCGCCGCCGCGCTCGCCCGTGGAGCCAACCGGCCCGCCGCCGATCAGGCGGTAGGCCAGTTCAGTCTCGCGGCCAACTCCGGCAATCAGCAGCGTGTGCGTGAGAACAAAGCGGCGATCCTCGAACCGGCCGGCATCACCATGGACGCCTCGGGCCGGCTGTACGTTTGCGATGCCCTGTTCCGCGTCCTGGTCTATCCCAACCCGGCCACCGGTGCCTCGGCCGCGCGCGTCCTCGGTGTGAATACGCCGGAGCCGGGCCAGCCCACTCCTCCGGCCATCAACGAAACCTCGCTTGGCGGCGGACGCCGTCCACCGGAAGGCGTCTTCTTCATCGGCACCACTCCTTTTGTGATCGACACGGGCGCCCATCGCATCGTCCGCTACGATCCCTTCGAATCCTGGCAGAGCGAAGGAACGGCGTTTTCTCCTCCGGGCCGCCAGTTCCTTGGCCAAACCGACAATCAGTCGGCCAAGATCAACCGCGACAGCGGCGAACCGAAACCGACTGGCTTCGATACGCCCATCTCAGCGGTCGTGGCCAACAATGAAGTGTTCGTCGTCGATGGCGGCAATCATCGCGTGCTCGTGTTCCCGGTCCAGAATGGCACCTTCACTTCCGCCACGCGCGTGCTGGGCCAGACCGACTTCTTCCAGTCGGCACCCAACTACATCGAGGGCCGCGATCTTTACCTTTTTAACGGATTCGCGGGCATCGGCAGCGGCCGCGTGACCGACGGCGCCGGTATCGTTGTCGACAGTACTTCCAATCCGCCCCGTCTTTATATCGCCGACACTTACAATCACCGCATTCTGGGTTTCGCCGACGCGCGCACCGTCAAGCAGGGCCTTCCCGCCGATATCGTCATCGGCCAGCGCGATTTCAAGCGCGCCAACATCAACGACCCCACCAACGATTCCAACCAGACCAACGACACCGGCCTGCTTCTGCCCGCCGGCCTGGTGGTGGATTCGGCCGGCAATCTGTATGTAGCCGATTCGGGCAACGGGCGCGTGCTTCGTTTCCCGAGGCCGTTCGATCAGACCGGCAGCCGCCTGCCCGACCTGGTGCTGGGGCAGACCTCGCTGTTCAATAAAATTCCAGACGCCACTTCGCGCACCATGGCCCGGCCCTTTGGGCTTGCCTTCACCGTGGATGGCAACCTGCTGGTTTCCGATGCCCAGCACAATCGCGTTCTGCTGTTCAACCGGCCCGCGGGCGGCGATTTTTCGAGCGGCCAGGCCGCCGACATGGTCATCGGGCAACCCGACTTCTCTTCGGTGGTGGGCAGCAACGCGCCCAACCGCATGATTTCGCCCCGGCATATCGCCGTCGATACCGATGATCGTCTGTATGTCTGCGACACCGGCAACAACCGCGTTCTGATCTACGACCGCATCACGTTTGCCTTCACCGACCCGTCGCCCGCCATCGCGCTGACCGACAACATCAATAGTCCGCATGGCATCTATGTCAGTCCCTTCACCGGCGAGATCTGGGTGGCCAATTCGGGCCGCAACGAGTTGCGCCGCTATCCCATCTTCCAGTTCCTGGTCTTCGATCCGACGCCCAACTACACCATTCCTTCGAATACGCCGCTGGCTGTGACGCAGGACGCGGGCGGAAATCTTTTCGCCGCCGAAGCGATCAACCGGATCGCTCTCTACTTCCCGGGCATGAGCGCGGCGAATGGAGGCAACAAACTCTACCGGTTCGCCCCTGGCAGCGTGGCCGTGCTGCGGCCCGTGCAGGGAGCGGCGTTCGCCGATGCCGATGCCACCGCCGATGAGAGCGGCGCGACTTTGCCGCGCACCCTCGGCGACCTCGAAGTGACCGTCAACGATAACCCCGCGCCCATCAAGGCCGTTTCCAAAAGCGAGTTGACGATCGTCGTTCCCTACTCGGCCACGCCGGGCTCGGAAGCCGATATCACCGTCACACGCCGCTCGTCGGGTCAGATTCTGGCCAGCGCCGGACTGCCCATCGAACGCGTGGCGCCGGCGTTTTTCACCACCGACGGCACTGGCCGCGGCCAGATCGTCTGCACCAACGACGCCGATCAGAAACCGAACTCGCCGCTCGACAAAGTAGCGCGCAGCGGCATTCTGCACTGCTTCGGCACCGGACTCGGCCTGGTGGCCGGCGCACCCGGAGAGGACGAAAAGACCGCCGACAAGATCCCTTCCACCGGCGAAGTGCGAGTCGCGGTCGGAGCCGCGTTCCTGCCACAGGAAAATATTCTGTTCTCGGGTCTTGCACCCGGCATGGTCGCCACCTGGATGCTGTCCATCAAGATTCCAGACGCGGTGGCGCCCGCCGACCAGGTGCCCATCGCCGCCACCATCAACAGCGTGGCCACGAATCAGGATCCGCGCGGTCAGCGCGTACAAACATTCATCGCGGTGAAGCCGTAAGGCCGTTGAACCCACGGAGACAAACCATGTCGAGATCTTTCTGTCTGGCTATTGCCCTGTCCGCGTTTTCCGCTCTGGCGCAGCAGGTGAATCAGAATCCCTCGCGGATCTTCGGACACCGCTCCTCGACCATCGTTTCGGCGGCCCCGAACCTGGTGGAGGGCCGCGAGCTTTCAAGCCCCAGCGCCGTGGCCGTCGATAACACCGCGTCGACACCCATCCTTTACGTGGCCGACACGGGCAACAATCGGGTGCTCGCCTGGCGCAACGCCAATGCGTTCGTCAAAGGCGCTCCCGCCGATGCCGTCATCGGGCAACGGGACCTGTTCAGCACCACTCCACAGGGACCGGGTCTGAGCCTGTCCACGGGCCTGAGCGCTCCGAATGGCCTTGTGGTGGACCGCCAGGGCAACCTCTACATCGCCGACGCCGGCAACAACCGCATTCTTCGCTACCGCCGGCCGCTCGACCAGCCCGCCGATTCGCGCTTCCCCGACAGCATGGTGATCGGTCAAACCAATTTCACCAGCAGACTCGTTGGGACAGCCGCGAACCTGCTGCGCCTGATTAGCGGAAACACCATTTCCCGCACCGGCATGGCCATCGACGGCAATGGCAATCTGTGGGTCGCCGATACATACAATCACCGTGTGCTGCGCTTTCCGCAAGCGACGCTCGCCGCCGGCGGCAGCCAGCCTTCGGCCGATGTGGCGCTCGGCCAGTTCAACCTCACCACGGCCAGCGTAAACCAGAACCGGAATCCCATCAACCCGCAGGCGATTGTCACACCGACCGGCATCGGCATCGATCCGGCCGGCCGCCTCTACGTATGCGATGGCGCCGGACGCGTCCTGGTCTATGCACCGGCTCCCGCCACGGGCGCGGCGGCCGTCCGCATCATGGGCGTCCAGGTGCTCCAGCAGGGCCAAACCGCGCCTCCGGTGAGCGAGTTGACTCTTGGCGTGGTCCGCAACAACCGCCAGGAATCGCCCGAGGACGTCTTCTTTGTGGGAAGCGTCCCCTTCGTCGTCGACGCCCCGGCTCATCGCATCGTCCGCTACACCAACTTCGAAGGCTGGCTGCCTCAACAGACGCAGTATTCGCCGTCCGGCCTGCAATTTGTCGGACAGCGCGACGCTTCTTCCTTCAATCCCAATGGCGGACTGTTTGAGGCAACCGAAGCCACCTTTAACCGGCCCGTCGCCGGCGCCGCCACGCCCACCGACGTCTTCATCGCCGATCAGGGCAACAATCGCGTGCTCGCCTTCCCCCTCAGCGGCGGAACCTTCACCGCGGCCAACCGCCTCTACGGACAATCGGAATACTACCAGAACGCCGTCAATTACGTCGAAGGCAAAGAACTGTTCCTCCATGCCGGGTTCGCCTCGCCGGGACAGTCCTCCGACGGCGCGGGCGTGGCCATCGACAGCCGCTCCAATCCGCCCCGCCTGTACATCGCCGATACCTGGAACCATCGCATCTTGGGCTTCCGCGACGCCCGCGCCATCCGGCCCGGCGACCGCGCCGACATCGTGATCGGCCAGCGGAACCTGCTGCGTACACTGATCAACGATCCAACCGATCGCACCGAGCAGATTACCGCCACCGGGCTGTTCCTTCCCGGCGGCGTCGCCGTCGATTCCTTCGGCAACCTCTATGTGGCCGACTCCGGCAACGGACGCGTGCTGCGGTTCTCGCGCCCGTTCGACCAGGGCGGACAACAGCAGTTGCCCGACCTCGTTCTCGGCCAGAACGGCCCGGTCAGCAAAGTGACGGACGCCTCACCGCGCACCATGGCCCGTCCGCATGGCCTGGCCTTTGCCACCGACGGTTCCCTGTTCGTTTCCGACCTCCAGCACAACCGCGTGCTCTTCTTCCGCCGTCCGCAGGGAGGCGACTTCAGCACCGGCCAGGCGGCCGAAAAAGTGTTCGGCCAACCCGACTTCGCCACCACCCAAAACGGCAACCAGATCAACCGCTTCAGCGTGCCGCATGGTTTGGCGGTCGATCCGGCCGACCGGCTCTACGTCTGCGACACCGCCAACAGCCGCATCCAGATCTACGACTCCGTCAATAACCTGCCGCCCGACCCAAGCCCGGTGCTCACTCTTGGGGGCCTCAGCAACCCGCACGCCATCGCCATGAATCCTTCTTCGGGCGACTTCTGGGTGGCCAACACCACCGCCAGCCGGCTGCGCCATTACAAGCCCTTCGAAACCATCGTTTTCAACCCGCAGAACGATCTCGACGTGCCGCTGGTGAATGGCAACTACCCGCTCGGCCTCGCCGTCGATAGCTTCAACAACCTCGTGGTGGCCGAGTCCATCAACCGCATCTCGTTCTACTTCTCGAGCCTGCGCCTGGTCAACGGCGGCAATCAGACCAGCCGCTTCGCCCCCGGCCTGCTGACCCACGTGCGGCCCGGCGAGGGCACCTCGTTCGGCGATCAGTCCGCCGTTTTCTCCGACCTGCCGAACCCGATGCCCACGTCGCTCGGCGACTTCAGCGTGCTGGTGAACGGCACGCCGTCGCCCATTCAATCGGTATCGCCCACGCAGATCAGCTTCCTGATTCCGCAATCGGCCCCGTTGTCGGGTGAGGCGGAGGTGAGCGTGCAGCGGACTTCCACCGGCCAGGTGGTCGGCACCACTACCATTCAGATGAGCGCCGTCGCGCCGGCCTTCTTCACCGAAGGCGGCGAGGGCAGGGGCCAGATTCAGGCCACCAACCTCGACGACGGCATCGCCAACTCGCCGGTAAATCCGGTGGCGATCGGCTCCGATATCGCGCTGTTCGGCACGGGCCTCGGTCTGGTTCCCGGCGCGCCGCCCGATGGCTTAGTGACCACCGACCCGGCGCCCAGTCCAGCCGCGGTGCGCGTGCTCATCCAGAATCAAAACCTGCCGGAGGAGAACATCAAGTACTCGGGACTCGCGCCCGGGCTGGTGGGCGTGTGGCAGTTGACGATCAAGATCCCCGACTTCGTCCGCCCGGGACCGAGCGTGCCGGTGGCCGCCACCGTCAACAGCATCCCGACCGGGCTGGCGACACAGAACACGATCGCGGTGAAGCCGGCCGTTCCGTCCGATTTCTAAGGCGGCCCGCAACCGGCGCCAAGGTCCCTTCGGTAGCGGGCTCTGTCTTTTGGCCCAGGCTCGCTTCGCTCAGATAGAACCGCGAATAGCGGCGATCGCGTAAGGGAAGTTCCCGATCTTGCTCGCGGAACGCGCCGGTTCCTTGTTCGCTTGATGGAACCGCGACGGAGACCGCGCCAACGAGTTTCCTGACCGCGCTCGTGGAACCCGCCGGTTCCTTGCCCTTGGAACGCGCCGGTCCCAGTTTGCTTGGTAGAACCGCGTCCAACGGAACCCGCTCGGTCCCAGTTCGCGAAGGAACCCAGGCGCTGGTGGAACGCGCCGGTCCGTGTCTGGCTTGCTACGCGAGCAAAGTATTCAACCGCTTGGTGGCGGTGGGGAACTTGCCGATACCCGCGCCCATCACCTCATCGGCGAGCGTGAGATAGACGTCGCCCACGGTGCCGGTGACACGCGTGTGCCGGCCGCGCGCCATGCGCTTCATGCCGCCCGCGACGATCATCGCCAGCCCGCTGTTCTTGTGCGGATTCGCTTCGGCGTGTTCATGCACATAGGCGAGCACGGTGTGATCGAAAAGCGTGCCGTCGCCTTCCGGTACCGACTTCAGTTGCGCCACCAGGTAGGCGAACTCCTCGACATGCCACTTGCAGATGTCGCGCAGCACGCGCTGCCCTTCGACGCCATCGGCTCCGGGCGCCTTGCCGTCGGCATGGGTGTAATCGTGGTGCCGCGCCGAAGTGTAGCCGAGCCACGGGAACCGCGAAAGCCCCTGGCACTTGGTGAGCATGTAAGAAGCCACGCGCGTCTGGTGCGTCGCCAGCGCCTTCACCAGCAGATCGCTTTGCAGCTTGGCGATCCGCGGCCAATCCTTCATATCGCCGTCGAAATCCGGTGGATCGACGCGGCGGTACTCGGGCGGCAGGGCGGCGATGGAGCGCTCCAGATCGCGAATGCCGGACAGATGTTCATCGACGCGCGCCTGATCGTCGCCCGGCAGCTTGTTCTTGAGCAGCGCTGCGTCCTGGCGCACGGCGTCGAGGATGCTGCGCTTGCGATTGACCCAGCCTTCCTCGCGCTCGCCAAACAGACGGTCGAACAGGCGGTGCGGAATCATCTCGGGCGGCAGCGCGCGCTCATAGCCGGACCAACTCATGTTGCGCTGCATGCTCTCGCCGAACGACTCCTGCGAGACGCCGATCTGCAGGGAGCGGAAGCGCGAATCGCCTCCCACCCTGGCGGCGATCACCTGGTCGATCGACGCGGCGCTGGGGCCGCGGCCGGTGAACGGCGTACCGGTCATCAATCCGCTCATCGAGTTGGTATGGCCGTTGCCCATGCCCTTGGCGGCGGCGTTATCGACGCCGCTCAGTACGTGGAAATCCTGGCGGAACGGGGCCAGCGGCGAAAGGCAGGGCGTCATGCGATACCCGGCGCCTTCTTCCGAGGGAATCCAATAACGCTCCGGAATGCCGTTGCCGTTGAACCAGATCACGAAACGGCTTTCGATGGCCTTGGTGCCGGCTTCGGTGCCGGGAGCCGCATACGCGGTGCCCTGCGAGTTGAACATGGACACCAGCGGCGGCAGCCCGACGATGACCGGCGACCCGGCGGCCGTCAATCCCTTTAGCAGCGACCGGCGGGAGAATCTAACGCGCTTTGTGATTACCTGCGACATGAACAGCCTCTCCTGAATCGGAAAATCCGCGCGAACGCATGAGAGCCACGATCAACTCTTTGAACCGGAACTGCGAATTCCGGAACTCATCTAAAACCTTGAGGATCACCGGCCGGTCGGCCGGCGCCTCCATCCGCCCCATCGTGTAGCGGAAGTATTGCTTCACCAGGCATTCCTGGCATTGTACGCTTTTGGCCAGCACGGCACCCAACTGCGAGGGCGACGTGAATTTGGAATCGGCAATGCCGGCGACATAGCCATCCGGGTCGATCTCGAGATTCACGGTCTTCATCTCGGCGTTGCGGCGCTGCCCGGTGCTGAACTGCAGTTGGAACTTTTCGCGGCGCGCGCCGATGGCGTCGAACCGCTCGAGACCGAAGCCGATCGGGTCGATCAGGCGGTGGCAGGTGGCGCAGCTCGGATTGGTGGCGTGCTCGGACATGCGGTCGCGATTGGTCTGCGGCCGGTTCTCGGTCACCGGCGGCAGGTTGGTGTTGACGCCCGCCGGCGGCTCCGGCACATGCTGGCAAAGGAACTGTTCGCGCACGAAGAGGCCGCGCGCGGTGGGAGAGGAATCTTCGGGCTTGGCGGTGATCGCGAGGAACAGCGACTGGCCGAGCAGCCCGGCGCGTTCCGAACCCGAAGGGAACGTCACCCGGTCGAATTCCTTGGCAGGCGCGGGCACACCGTAAATCGCCGCCAGATCGGAATTGGCGTATCCGTAGGGAGCCGTGAACAGATCCATGAAATTGCGGTCGTTCCAAACCAGATCGCCTAGGAACAGGCGCGCCTCTTCGGTCATCGCCACCGCCGTTTCACGGGTGAACTGGGGGAACTTGCGGCGATCCTTGCTGGCGGTCAGAATGCGGTCGAAGCGCATCCACTGGCTGACGAACTCCTGGAACGATTCGCGCGCCTTGGGATGATCCAGCATGCGGCGGGCGGCCTTGTCCACGCCTTGCGGCGCGTTCAGATCGCCGCGCGCGGCGGCGGCGTAAAGCTCGGCGTCGGGTGAGCTGTCCCAAATGGCGAACGAGAGGCGGCTGGCGGCGACATAAGGCCGCCACCGCGCATCGGCCGATTCATCGAGCCGGAACAAAAAGCTGGTGGATTGCAGCATCGCCTCCACCACCAGTTGCGCGGCTTTGACGAAATCCGGTTCCCTGGCCATCAGCGATTCATAGCGGCGCTGTTCGGCGGGCTCAAGCGGCCGGCGGAACGTCTTTAGGCCAAACTCGCGGACGAATCGGGTGCGGCAGGCGGCCGACGGCTTGCACGGAATCAGCCCGCGCGTGTCACCGCCGCGGAAAGCGTTGCGGGCCAGTTTCTCGGCCGCCGCGCTGTAAGCTTCGATCAGCAGCGGCGAGAGGTTCTGTGCCTGCGACTGGTTGCGGAATCCATTGACGAAATCTTCCGGCGGAAACTGATTGGCGGGCGAGGTCTGATCGCCCAGCAGGTCGCGTACGATGTGGTTGTACTGGCTGTGGGTAAGCCGCCGCAGTTCGATGCGCGGCGCCGCCGCCTTGCCTTTCCCCGCGTCCTCTTCTTGCCGGTACTTCAGCGCCGAGTCAAGCTCCACGCCCGAAAGCTTCGTCAGACGGGCGATCCAATCGCGCAGCGCCGATTCATCCGCACCGCCTGGCTTGATCCGTTCCCCACCGGCGTGCGCCAGCCGGTTGGTGGGTTTGGTGAGCAGCACCGACGCCTCGGGCTTGGCGCGGTCGATTAAGGTGACGAGCGAACGTCCGAAAGCTTCCACGCGCTCCGGCGCGGCTCCCGGATCGGGGAAATGCAGCCTGGTGGGCGAGGCGACACCATCGGCGGTGTGACAGGCGCGGCATCCCGCTTTCTCCAGCACCTGATAGAGGCCCGCGCCGAAAGGGCCATCCTGGGCGAAGCTCACCCCCGTCGCGACAATCGACACAACCAGCGCCTGGCGAATCAAGATACAGCGGTCCCCGCGCCCATCATATTACAATTCGGAGCCCTTCGTCCGAATGATATACTGGCGTCACGAAAGCGGCCATGCGGCGAACTCTTTTCCTCACAATCTGGACTGCCGCGGCGGCATGGGCGGGCGTGGAGCACGAGGTGGCCGAGTGGATCCTCCGCTGGGAAGGCCGCGTGTTCCTTGAAGGCAGCCGCCGTCCACTGACCGAGCTTTCTCAAATCCCCTTGGGTTCGTTCCGCATCGTGGGCGTGGACCTCACCGGCGCCGTCATGCGCCCGGCCGACCTCGCTTTTCTGGCGAAAGCGCCCAGCATCCGGGAACTCAATCTGCCGGGACCCATCTGGAATCCGGGCGGCGGCAACGAAGAGGCCGACGATGTATTCCAGTCGCTCGCGGCGCTGGTCAATCTGGAGCGAATCTCGTTTGGCTGGCATTACGCCGCGCAAATCAACGTGCGCGATGAAGGGTTCAAGCACCTGCTGGTCCTCAAGGAGATGAAGGACATCCGGTGCACGCAGTGCCGCCTCACCGATTTGAGCCTGGCGCCGTTCACCAAGCTGCGCAGCCTCGATCTCAGCTACAGTCCGTTCACCGATAAAGGAATGGAGGGGTTGGCCGGATTGAAGCAATTGCGGAGGCTCGTTCTGCGCGACACCATGGTGACCGATGAAGGGCTGAAGCATTTGAGCGGGCTGACGGCGCTGGAAGAACTCGATCTTTCCGGCACGCGCGTGAGCGACACCGGCATTCAACATCTGCGCGGGCTCACCTCGATGCGCAAGCTCAACCTGCTCGGCGCCAGAGCCACCGACACCGCCATGGAAACGATCGGCGGCATGAAGCGGCTTGAGTCCGTGAACCTGTACCGCACGCGCATCACCAACGCCGGCGTATCGAAGCTGCAGGGATTGAAGGAATTGGCCGATGTCGACCTGCGCTATAGCCGCGTCACGTCGAATGGGATCGACGCGCTGCGGGCGGCGCTTCCGGCCGCTGATGTGCAGTTCGTAGGTACCGCCAGCATAAAGTCGAAATCGGCCGCCGCGGCCCGGCCTGCCGACGGTACCGACGCCTCGGCCGCCGATTGGATACGCGCCATGGGCGGTAAGGTGGAACTGGCCTCGGGCCGCATTGAAGCCGTGGATCTTTCGTCCACTTCGGTCAGCGACGCGCAACTCGCTTTTCTCGCGCCATTGACGGGTCTGAAGCGTCTGAACCTGCAGGTGACGCAGGCCGGCGACCTGGGGCTCGATTCGATCCGCGGCCTTGCCGGGCTCGAAGAACTCGACCTCGGCTTCACCACCGTATCGGACGCCGGCGTGCCGAAGCTGGCGGCGCTAAGCGCATTGCGGATCCTGCGTCTCAGCGGCACGCTGATCGAGGGGCGAACCTTCAAATCCCTGGCCGGCCTGGCGATGCTGCGGGAACTCGATCTAAGTGGAACGCGCGCCGATGACGAGGTTCTGGGCGCGGTAGGCAAGCTCGCTTCGCTTGAGATCCTGCGGCTCAGCCACACCGAGCTGACCGACACCGGCCTCCAACAACTGGCGGGACTCAAAAAGCTGCGCGTGCTCGATCTTTCCGGCACCGAACTGAACGACGACGGGCTGCAGCACGTCGCCCAATTGACCGCGCTGCGCGAGCTCTACATCAACCACGCCCGCTTCGGCGACAAGGGACTCGGTTACCTGGCGCCGCTGCACTCGATCGAGCGGATCGAAATGTTCCGCACACGCACCGGCAACGCCGGTATCGAGGCGCTGGCGGCGCTTGAAAACCTGCGGGTGGTGAAACTCGACTACACGTCGGTGGACGACAAGGGCCTGGAGCCGCTCGCCAAGCTCACCAAAGTCCGCGAACTCAGCATGGATTCCACCGGCGTCACCGACACCGGCGCCTCCGTGTTGAAGTCGATGGCGGGTTTGAAATCGCTCAACCTCTACCACACGCTGGTGACCGAAAAAGGCATGGCGGAGTTAAAGGCCGCGCTGCCTGCCTGCGATATTATCTTCGACCGCGATTCGGCGCTTCCGAATCGAAGGAGCCGGTGATATGAACTTGCTCGTCATCTGCCTGCTATCGGCCCTGCCGGCCGCCGAAACCAACCCGGCCGCGGCCACCTCATGGATCGAAGACGCGGGCGGCGCGGTAACCCGCGACCAAGCCGGACGTGTGACCGGAATCGACCTGCGCTCCACCTGGATCACCGACGACGACCTGCGAAAGGTGGCCCGGTTTCCGCACCTCACGCACCTGGACCTTTCCCTCACTCACGTCACCGACCAGGGCATCCAGCAATTGAAGAACCTGAGCGGCATCGTGGACTTGAGCCTCTATTTCGCCGAGTACGTCACCGACGAAGGCGCGGCCGCCCTCAAGGGCTGGCGGAAGCTGAGGCGGCTCAACCTGCATGGCACCAAGATCAGCGACACCACGCTCGATCACATCGCCGGCATCGCGTCGATTGAGACGCTGAACATCGGCTCTGCCATGATTACCGATGTCGGTCTGGAGCGGCTCAGCTCTCTGCCGAATTTGAAGGAGCTCACCATCGGCGGCAATGAACTGGGCGACGCCGGGCTGCAGGCGCTACGCCAGTTGCCCGGCTTGACGTACCTGGACCTCAACGGGCGCCAGGGCACGGACTCAAACGTCTGGACCATCAGCATGTCCGATCGCGGCCTGGAAGCGCTGCTTACGCTCAAGGAACTGCGCGAGTTGCGGTTCGGCTGCACCTCGCTTGGCGTGGGCGTCGAAGGAACGCGCTTTGCCACGGTGAGCGCCATGAGCGTCACCCCCCGCTGGCTCGACCGGATGAAGTCGTTCAGTAAGCTCGAACGGCTGAAGCTTCAGGGATGCGACCGCGTGAACGATGAAGCCGCCGCGATCCTGGCGGGCTTTCCCGCTCTCAAAGAACTGGATCTCAAGGGTACCGCCGTTAGTGCAAAAGGTCTCGCCGTTCTGAAGGCCGCCAAGCCCAAGCTGCAGGTCTACGAAGGCAAGTGGGAAGCCCCCGCCGCCGCATTTCGTAACAACTGAGCGCGCCACCGGACTCCCGCGACTGTAATATAATGGCCGTCGCGCTTCGAAGGGAGTCCGTTCTTCATGCCAAGCAAGCATTTAGCCATTTGGTGCCTTTTTGCCACGGGGTTGTTCGCGCAGGAATATCGCGGCCGCGTCCAGGGTCTGGTGACCGACGGAACGCAGGCCCCCGTCGCGGGAGCCACCGTCACTCTCAACAATGTCGAGACCGGCGTGAGCAGCACGCGGCAGAGCAACGAACAAGGCCGCTACCTGTTCGATCTGGTTCTGCCCGGCAAGTACACCGTCACGGTCCAGTTGCAAGGATTCAACCGGTTTCTTCAGGAAAACGTGGTGCTGCAGTCGCGTTCGGACGTAACGGTGGACGCCACTCTGCGGCCCGGCGACGTGCGGGAAACCGTCACCGTGGAAGCGCAGGCGAGCACGGTGCAGTTCAACACCAGCAAGCTCGAAACCACTGTGGATAGCGCGCTGGTCGCCAACCTGCCGCAGATTTCGCGCAACCCTTTATTGCTCGCGCGGCTCGATCCGGCCGTGGTGCAGCAGGATACGGCGCGCGAAGTCGAGCCCTACATGACCTGGTCCGGCAACCGCCAGCAGATCGGCGGCGGACGGAACTATTCCAACGACCTGCAGATCGACGGCAGCCCCATCGGTATCGGCTACAAGACCAGCTACATGCCGTCGCCCGATTCGGTGCAGGAAGTAGCCGTGCAGCAGAACGCCGTCGATGCCGAGTACGGGCACTCTTCGGGATCGGCCATCACGCTCACGATGAAATCGGGCACCAATGACTGGCACGGCAACGCGTTCTACCAGGGGCAGTATCCATGGGCGAACGCTCTCGAAAACCGCGTATTCCGCACCATCAACCTTGGCCGCGTCCACATGTACGGCGGCACGCTGGGCGGGCCCATCAAGAAGAACAGGCTATTCAATTTCTTCTCTTATGAGCAGTGGCGCAAGACGGACCCCAACGACCTGATCCACACGCTGCCGACCGACCTGGAACGGCAGGGTAATTTCTCGCAGTCGATGAACGCGGTCGGCGGGCAGCGTAGTATCTACGATCCCTGGTCTACCGAGACTGCCGCCGACGGCGTCACGGTCAACCGCATGCCCATTCCAGGCAATATCATTCCGCAGTCCATGCAGGATCCGATTGCGCGGCTCTACATGGGCAACCTGTGGAAGCCGAATCGCGCCGGCCAGGGTCCCTACAATATCAACAACTATTACGTTCCTCTGCCCATCCGCTACGACTATCACAATCTTTCCAATCGCACCGATTTTACGCTGAACGACAAGCTGCGGTTTTACGGCCGTTACAGCAAGCTGTGGACGCCGGTGACCACATCGAATCCGACTGGTTCGGACTTCTATGTGAACGACCGCGGCAGCCAGCGCGATGCACTTTCGATCTCCGGCGACGCCGTCTACATGGCCAGCCCCAGCACCATCGTGAACGTCAACGCGACTTATCACAGCTTCGTGGATTCCTCCAAGTTCGCCTCCACCGCCTACCAGAGCTGGTCGAAGACCTTTCCGAATTCGAATTTCTACGCGCCGATGTTCGCCGGCAAGGCGGTGCCGGAGCTTCTACCGCGCATGTCGATTATGGGTATCAGTAACGCCGAATATTGGACGGCCATGGGGCCGCGCGGCGGCACCTGGGATCAGCGTCCCACCGCCGACAGCGTGAGCGTCAAGGTGGCGCGCCAGCAGGGCAAGCATTATTTGAAGATGGGCGCCGACACGCGCGGCACGCGCACCACCAGCCTGATCGTCAACAACAACCCGGGCTTTGGATTCCAGGCCGATGCGACTTCCGCGACTTACATCAATCCGAATCTACGCGCTTCCGGCGACGGTTACGCCACGTTCCTCTTGGGCGCGGTACAGCCGGCCGGCGGCGGCGCCGACAGTTGGGATAGCGGCGCGACGTCGATGACCGCCAGCATCCTGCCGCAGGGCCAGAATCGCTTCTACGGCACCTTCATCAACGACGACTGGAAAGTGAACCGCAACCTCACGATCAACATGGGGCTGCGGTATGAATACGAAACGACCTATACCGACCCGCAGGACCGGCTGACCCGGCCGCTCGATCTGACCTCGCCGATTCCGGAAATGCAGGGCGCCAACGCTCCGCGCATGCCGGCCGACCTGGCGCAGTTCTACAAAGGCCCCACTACTTTCAATGGCGCGTTCAACTTCGCCGATTCGAACAATCGCGGCCAGTGGAACGCGGGGCGCGGCGGTTTCTCTCCGCGCATCGGCGCGGCCTATCGCATCAACGACGAGACTTCGTTCCGCGTAGGGTACGGCCGCTACCTGACTCCTTGGACCGGCGGCTCGTTCAACATTTTCGACACGATTTACGTCGGCTTCCGCAACGTCACCGCGGCTTATCCGGCGGTGCTCGGGGTGCCGCAGATGCGGCTCAGCAATCCGTTCCCGGCTTCCTCGCCGATCGTGCCGGCCTACGAAAAGACCCTGGGCCGCTACACCTCGCTTGGCGATTCGCTGTCCTATGTGGTGGCGAACCGTCCGCGCAGCTACAGCGACCGCATCAACTTCTCCTTCCAGAGACAGGTGCTGCGGGACATGGTGCTCGATCTGACTTACTACCTCAATTTCTCGAGCCAGAACGTGGGCAACTACAACCTGAATCAGATCGACCCGCGCGTGGCGTACGAATTCAAGGGAGCGACCAACCGCGCCGTGGATAATCCGTTCTACAACTTCTCGACCGTGGACAAGTTCCCCGGAGCGCTGCGGTTCCAACGGACGGTGGCGCTCACTTCGTTGATGAGGGCCTATCCGCAATACGGCAACCTCACCGCGATCGACGGCATCAAAGGTGGCGCGTCGCGCTACCAGTCGTTCCAGATGCGGCTCAATCGCCGGTTCGCCAACGGCTACTCCGTGCTGATGGGCTATAACTACGCCCGCCAGAGAGATGAAGTGTTCTTCAACGACATTGACCAGTATCTGGGCAGGTTCTCATGGCAGGGAAGCAATTTGCCGCGCCATCGCCTGTCGCTGGCCGGAACCTGGGAAGTTCCCGTGGGCCGCGGCCGGGCCCTCGGATCTTCGATGCCGAAGTTTATCGACTATGCCATCGGCGGCTGGGATGTGACGGGCCTGATGACGTGGCGTTCCGGATTCTATACGCGGTTCGGCGCATTGCAGGTGAATGGCGATCCTGTGTTGGAGAATCCAACTCCCGGGCGCTGGTTCAATACGCAGGCATTTTCCCAGTTGCCGGCGTTCACGCCGCGCACCAATCCGTGGCAGTACGACGGGCTTACCAACCCCGGCCTGTTTAACGTCGATGCATCGATCGTCAAGCGCATGCCGGTCACCGAACGCTACCGCGTGGAACTGCGCATGGACATTTTCAATGCGGCGAACAACATGACATGGGCGGACCCGAACACCAACGTCCTGAGCAGCCTGTTCGGCGTGACGAACAACCAGGTGGCGGCCACCTTCGGCCGGCGCGCGCAACTCGGGTTGCGCTTCGAGTTCTGATCGCACTTACTCTACTAAGTTTGTGGGCGGCACAAATCCCGCCCACAGCCGATCTTCGTGAAGCGGCCCGGCTGGATCGCGAAGGAAAGTGCGCGGAGTCGGAACCGATCTACCGTAAGGCACTCGCGGCGCAGGCTCCCACGCTGGCGCTGTTGAATAACGCGGGAAACCACTACCTCGCCTGCGGCGACGCGACGAAGGCACGCGAGTATTTCGAGTTCGTGGTGCGCCGGAGTCCTTCCCATATCAATGCCAATCTGCAGTTGGCTCGCCTTGCCGTGGAGCGGCGCCAGCCGGCCGAGGCTTTTCTGCGCGTGCTGACCGGTCAAAGCGATCCGGCGTTGTGGGTGGAAGCGGGCGGTCTTTATGCGCGGGCGGGCGACTTCCGCAACGCCCAGCAGGCGTTTCAGAAAGTGGCCGCGGCGCGGCCGGGCGATTTCGATGCGCTGTGGAATCTGGGTCGTGCCGCGGCGCGCGCGGGCGATCTCGAGCGGGCGCGGGATGCGCTCGAATCGGCTCTGCGGCTGAAGCCCGGCGACGCTGGGGCGCTGCTCGAACTCGGCCTCGCTCACGCCGCTTCGGGCGACGCTCCCCGCGCCGTGTTCCTTCTGGCGCAGGCCGAAAGCAAAGCGCCCGCGCAGCCCGGCGTGGCGCTGGCGCTGGCGCGCGCGGCCGAGGATGCGGGTTACTACGGCGACGCCGCGGCGGCCTATGAGCGGCATCTCAAGCAGCAGCCCTCCGACGCAGCGGCGCGGCGCGACCATGCGCGAGTCCTGGCGCTCGCCCCCGGCGGGCGGGAGCGGGGATTGCGGCTGCTCGAAGAATACGGCGCGAGCCATCCCACCGATCCCGTGGCGCATTTTCAACTGGCGCAACTGACGTGGGAAACGAACCCGGAGCAATCGCTCGATCGTCTGGATCAGGCGGTGAAACTGGATCCAAAACTCGCCCCGGCGCATACGGCGAGAGCGTGGCTGCTGCACCGGTTGGGCCGCGATGGCGAAGCGCTCCCTCACCTCGATGCGGCGTTGAAGGTTACACCGGACGATGTGCGCGCGCTCGATCTGCGCGGGTTGGTGCTGGTGGGGCTTGAGCGAGTCGCGGAAGCGGAGAAGACGTTCCGGCGCGCGGCGGCGGTAGCGCCTTCGGATTGGGAAGTGCGGCTGCACCTGGGACGCGCCCTGATGGAACAGGGGCGGGAACAGGAAGCGCGCGTCTGGCTCGATCAATATCAGAAGCTGCGTCCGGCGCGGCAGCGCGACGCGCGGCGGGAACCGGGGATGATCGAGTTGGCCACGCTTCCGGCGGCCGAGCGGCGGGCGCGGCAAATCGAGCGATTTCAAACGATGGCGGCGGCGCGGCCGGACGATGCCCTGCTGCGGCTTCATTTGGCGAGTTTGTTGCTCACCGATGGGCGGGAAGCGGAGGCGACGCGGCAGTTCGCGAGCCTGCTCGAAGCCAATCCCGACGAGGCCACGCTGGTGGAAGCAGGGCGTGTACTGCTCGACGCGCGACGTTACGAGTGGGCGCTTCCCTTCCTCGAAAAGGCCGGACGGAAGGCCGATCTCGCCCTGGCCCAGTTTCACGCCATGGGCGCGGACCGGGCGTTGAAGACGCTCGCCGATTCGCCGGAAGAGGGTGAGGCGCTGGTGCTGAAAGCCGAGATCCTGGACGGTGCGGGCTTGTTGGATAAAGTGGCCGCGGTGGACGTGCCTCCGCGTGTGGCGGGGCGGGCGGCGCTGCTGCTGGCGCGCCATTCGCGCTACAAGGATGCGGCGCGGTTGCTCGCTCGCGCGCCGGGAAGTGATCGCGGGCTGGCGCTTTCAGAAGCGGTTGTACTGGCTCTCGATGGGCGGACGGACGAGGCGATGCGCCGCCTGCAGCGGATCGAAGAGCGATGGCCGGAATGGCCGGCGCCGTACAAGGTTCACGCGCTGCTGCTCAGCGGTAGCGAAGCCGCGCGGAAGGCGCGGACGGCGGCGGCGCTTGGTGGTGGCGCGGCGGACGCGCGGTGCCAGACTTTGCGGCAATGGCTGCAGCCGGTTTGCCGTGGAGACGCGGAATGAAGTGGATGGCGGCCCTGCTGGCTTGGCTTCAACCCGAGGCGCCACGCTTTGTCGACGTCGCGCCGAGCAGCGCTTTCGCCTACGTCACGAAAAATGGCTTCACCGGCGGACGCAAATATTTCCCGCAGCCGCTGTGCGGTGGCGTGGCCGTGCTCGACTTCGACAACGACGGTCTGATGGATCTGTATTTCACCAATGGCGCCGAATTCCCCGGCTTGAAGAAATTTCCCAACGCCCTGCTACGAAACGGCGGCGAGGGGCGGTTTGAAGATGTCACGCAGCGCGCGGGCCTAGCGGGCGAGACGATCGGCTATAGCCTGGGCGCGGCGGCGGCCGATTACGACAATGACGGGTTCGCAGACCTGTTCGTGGCCGGCGCCGGGGCTAACACGCTGTACAGAAATCAGGGCGATGGCACGTTCCGCGACGTCACGGCCGCTTCGGGCCTGGGAGCGAAACCCACCGGCACGCTCAGCGTGCAAGGCGCCTGGCTCGACTACAACCACGACGGCCATCTCGACCTGGTGCTTTCCAATTACACGCTGTGGACCGCGGCCACCGACCGGCGCTGCGTGCGCGAAGACGGCGTCGATTACTATTGCCATCCGAAGACGTACCCCAGCGTGCCGCACCGGCTCTATCGCAACAAGGGCAACGGGACGTTTGAAGATGTGACGGACACCGCCGGGTTCGGCGCGGCGCGCGGGAAAGGCATGGGCATCGCCATCGCGGATGTAAACGGCGATGGATGGGAAGATATCTTCATCGCCAACGATACCGAACGGAATTTCCTTTACCTGAACCGCCGGAATGGGACGTTTGAGGAGCAGGGCCTGCTGCAGGGGGTGGCGTACAACGACGACGCGGCGACGGTATCCGCGATGGGCGCCGATTTGCGCGACTACGACAACGACGGCTGGCCCGATGCTTTCTACAACGACCTGACGGGCCAGATCTGGGGGTTGTTTCGCAACCTGCGCGGACGTTCGTTCCGGTATGTTTCGCCGGCGGCCGGCCTGGCGCGTTTAAGCGCGCCCTATTCCGGCTGGAGCGGAGGATTCGTCGATTTCAATAACGATGGATGGCGCGATCTGTATTCGGCCAACGGAGATGTGGATTATCTGCGGGCCAACGCGGCGCAGACCGATACGTTGTTTGAGAACGTCGAAGGGAAGCGCTTCAACGACGTGTCGGCGCAAGCTGGCGAGCACTTCCAGCGCAAAGGCTACCAGCGTGGCGCGGCGTTCGTGGATCTGAACAACGACGGGTTCATGGACCTGGTGGTGACTTCGCTGAACCGGCGTCCATCGATCCTGATGAATTCCGCGGTAGGCGGCGCCTGGCTCAAACTGCGCCTGATCGGGCGCAAAGCGAATCGCGATTCCATCGGCGCGCGTGTAAAGGTGACGACGCCATCGGGCCGTGAGTTGCACGACTGGGTTAGCCCCAGCGTTGGGTTCGTTTCCTCAAGCGACCCGCGGATACATTTCGGGCTCGGGAAAGAGACCCAGGCGGCGGTGGAGGTCGAATGGCCCGGCGGAGGGCGCGTGACGTTGAAGGACGTCCCCGCCGGGCGGATTCTGACGGTTCGCGAGCCCCTCGATTAGAACCGGTAGAGAACTTCGAGATAGCCGAAGTTCGCTTGCGTGCCCTTGGGATGAATCGCACGCATGGCGGCGAGTCCCTGGGCGTGGCCGAAGTAGCCGCTGATGGTGACGTTGGGCCGGATGCGATAGTCGACGCTGGCATCGTAGAGGTTGGCCAGCGACTTGGCGCCGCCGGTGGCGCGCCCCACGTAGCCGAACGTCCACGGCTGGAACACGCCGCCGCCCTGCAGCCACAGGTCGTTGCGGTTGGATAGGGCGAGCGAATGAAACTCGGTGGAAACCGTCACCTTGGGGCTGGGACGCAGCACCATCGCCGCCATCCAATCGCGATTGTTCATCATGTTGAAGAACGGGAATCGCGCGAAGGGACGCGGCGTCGGCAGCACCTGGAAGAATGTGCCGTGGGTGCCGTCGTTCGGATTGCCGTCGCCGGAGCCGTCATAGAAGCCGCCGCGAAACCAGGGCTTCCACTTCTTGAGCGCCTTGGGCTGGAAGCCGCCTTCGATCGAGATGGCGTGGGCGCGGTGGTCGAGCAGGCCCCATTTGCCGGTCTGCGCCACGCCCCACAGCACGACGTCGTAAGTCACGGGCTTGGTATCGAAGGCGTGAATGGAATGGCCGCCGAAGGTGCCGATGCGAATATCGGCGGTCATGTCGGCGCGGCGCGTGGCAAGGGCGCGATTGTCGGTTTTCAGCACGCCATTGCGCCAGTCGTCGTAATAGAGCGCGAGCGCGCGCGTTTCGGCGGTGTGCTTTCCCTTCCCCCAGGGCCGCGTGTAGGCGGCGTAGCCGAACGCAGCCTTGTTCCAGCCCCAGCCATCGGTCTGGAAAACGCCGCGCGTGGGCACGGCGCTAATGAAAGTGAAATTGCCTGCGGCCGTGTTGTGCTGGTAATGCAGGCCGTCAAAGCTGCGTCCCACATGCGTCCAGCCGAAATGGCCGAGCAGGCGCATGTTGATGCGCGTGTTCTTGAGGAAGGAGAGGGTGCCGTTCTTGGGCGTCACCTCGGCTCCATCCATGTGCTCGAAGCGGCCGAATCGCACGCTGTGCGCGCCGTGCTTGTAGCGGAGAAACGCCTGCTTGGCGAAAAGGCCCAGCGAGTTGCGATGGCGATCGTTGGCGGTGAAGTAATTCGCGCCGGCGCCTAGCGCGCCCTGCGTGCCGGGCCCAATGGCGTTCGACGGCAGGCCGAGCAGAATGGGCGCCGCCATTTCGAGTTGCCAATCCCAGTTCTCCAGGCTTTGCGAAAGGCTGAGGCGGGCAATGGTTCCCGAGTATCCGTAGTCGCCTTCGCCCGAGTCCGGCGGAAAGTAATTCCAACCTTCGCCGCGCACACGGACGCTGCCGGAAACGGTGATCTTGCCCCACTTGACCGGACGCGGGGCGGCAGGCGCGGCGGCGGGCTTGGCGGGTTCACCGGCGGGTTTGGCCGGCTGCGCGGCGGCGGTGAACACAAATAGAGCGATCGAGAGCACAGTCATCGTGAATCTCCTGAAGGTCGTCGAGGTGTGGCCGGCGTCTACGTGGTTTGACGCTGTTTGCGTTTGCCGGCGAATGCAATCGCCGATTGATCGGCCGCGGCGCGCATCAGGATGCCCATCTTGGGATGCGCGGGCACGATATCCGGCTTCAGACCCCGTTCGGCTAAAGCCGCGTCCATGATTGGCCCTACCGAAGCGATGACGAGATCGTTCGAGAGGGCCTCCATAACTTCCCCGGTCAGGCCCATCTCCTGGGCGACCTGCAGCAGGTGCACCAGTTGGACCGAAGTGGTGAAAACGGCGACGTCGCAATCCCGCGCGGCGATGCGGCGTACGGCTTCGCGCAGCGGACCCTGGTCATCGGGCAGTTCCCACCGGTAAATGGCGAGCGGCGTCACGCGCGAGCCGTTGGCTTCGAGCGCGGTGACAAATTCCGCATTCGGCTTGCCGTATTCCTGCACGGTGATGCGGCGCTCGGGCCGGCCGGCGATCAGCGGCACCATCTCCCGCCAGGTGTTGGGCTCGGGCACGATGAGGTGCGCCTTCAATCCCAGTTCGTGCAGCACGACGACGGGTTTCGGACCGCGGGATACAAGCGTGGTACGGCCCAGCGCTTCGGCGAACGTGTCCCTGGTATAGCGCGGCGCCACGGCGTCGCGAAGATAGGCAAGCCCGGTGCCGGTCATCAGCACCGTCATATCGAAGGCCCCGGCCGCCAGTTGTTCCGCCCACTCGAGCACGGCTTCGTTTTCGCCGATGGCTTTTTCCTTTACCGATGGCGCAACGAAGGGCACACCGCCGTGGCGGACGATGAGTGCCTCCATTTCCCTGGCGCGGCGCGACTCGAGCGATAGAACACGTAAACCGGCGAAAGACATGGGAACTGAAGCTGGAATCTGTTTCCATTATCACGCCGCGGCTTCCTGCTCGGCGGCCGCGGGGGCTTTGGAGATCATGACCAGACCGTCCTTGATGCGGACGGCGAAGGTGCGGACACAAGCGTTCTGCGCGCTCGGCTTGCGCACGGCGCCCGTATCGATGCACACGCGCCAGTTGTGCAGCGGGCAGGTCACGGTAACGGAGTCGCCGAGAGTGGAAACGATTCCATCGGCGAGCGGACCGCCCTTGTGCGGACAGCGGTTTTCGATGGCTACGAAATCGGAGCCGAGGTTGAAGATGGCCACTTCGAGGTCGCCGATTTTCACGGCGCGTCCTTCGCGCACGGGGATATCGGTGACCGGGGCGATGCGAATCCAATCCGGTTTGTTCATACGCTGCTCCAGGTTTCGATGGGAGAGATTTGCACGAACTGCGTGGTACGAGGCTGGCGCCCTTCAAGCCAGGCATCGTAGGATCGCGCCTTCGATTTGCGCAGCCGGTCGATCAGGCCCGCTCGCACGTCGTCGGCGGCGTAGATGGTTTCGCGGCGCACCTTCTCGATGCCCAGCCGTTCGAGGAAGTCGTAGGTGCGCTCCAGGTAGCTGGCGTTTTCGCGATAGTACTGGAAGAAGATCTCAGCGGCTTCGATGGCCTCTTCGGAAGTGGCGACGGTCACCAACAGGTCGGCCTTACGGACGCCTTTGCCGGCCGCGCCGCCCACCACCACCTGCCAACTGCCATCCTGGCCAATGAGGCCGATGTCCTTCACGGTCGCTTCGGCGCAGTTGCGCGGGCAGCCGACGACGGCGAGTTTGGTCTTGTGCGGCGAGAAGAGGTTTTCGAGACGCGTCTCGAGCTCGACGCCGGTCTTGATCGCGTCCTGTGTGCCGAAGCGGCAGAATTCGCTGCCCACGCAGGTCTTCACCATGCGCAGTCCCTTGGTGTAGGCCTGGCCCGAAGGCATACCGAGTTCTTCCCAGATCTTCGGCAGGTCTTCCTTGCGGACGCCCAGCAGGTCGAGGCGCTGGCTGCCGGTGACCTTCACCATCGGCACTTTGTATTTGTCGGCGACATCGGCGATGCGCCGCAGCTCAGAGGGCGTGGTGACGCCGCCGCGCATGCGCGGCACCACCGAAAACGTGCCGTCCTTCTGGATATTGGCGTGGACGCGGTCGTTGATGTAGCGGGCGGAGCGGTCCTCGTCATGGTCCCCGCACCAGGCCACATCCACCATGTAGCTGATGGCAGGCTTGCAGATCTCGCAGCCAATGCCGTTGCCGTAGATATCGAGGACTTCCTGAACGCTTTTGAGGCGCTGGGTGCGGATCATCTCGCGGACCTGCTCCTGGTTGAAGCGCACGCAGTCGCACATGACCTTGGCTTTCTCTTCCTCGAATTCGGGAGAGACGGCTTTCAGAATGGACTGGCAGACCTGTGCGCAGGTGCCGCATCCGGTGGAGGCGCGCGTGCGGTCCTTCAACTGCCCAAGCGTCGAGATGCCGTGCTGGTGGATGGCTTCAATGATGGCGCCCTTGGTCACACCGAGGCAGCCGCACACGGTTTCACTATCGGCCATCTGCGCGACGTCGAAGCCGGCGTCGGCGGCCGGCGGCGGCGTCAGCAGGTGGCGGCGCTGTTTCGTGAGATCTTCTTTGGTGCGGATCCAGTTGACGTAGCGATGATCGTCGGAAGCGTCGCCCACCAGCACGACGCCCACCAGCCGGTTCTCGCGCAGCACCAACTTTTTGTAGATGCCGAGCGAAGGATCTTCGAAGCGGACCGATTCGGTGCCCGGTTTCGATTCGTCGAGGTCGCCCGCCGAGAATACGTCGACGCCCATGATTTTGAGCTTGGCGGCGGGAGCCGAAGCCTGGAAGCCCTCGCCCGGCCGGCCGGTGATGGCCGCGGCCAGCACCTTGCCCTGATCGAACAGCGGGGCGACGAGGCCGAACAGTTGCCCCCTGTGCTCGGTGCACTCGCCGACGGCGTAGATGTTGGGATCGGAAGTCTCCATGTGATCGCTGACGACGATGCCGCGATTGACTTCGAGGCCTGCCGCGCGCGCCAGGCCCGAGTTGGGACGGATGCCGGCGGCGATCACCACCAGGTTGGCGTCGATCTCGGAACCGTCGGCAAAGCGCAGGCCTTCGACGTGGCCGTTACCGAGCACCGCTTTCGTGCTCTTGCCGGTGAGCACCTTCACGCCAAGCCCGTTCATTTTCTGAGTGAGATAGGAACCGCCGGTGGGGTCGAGTTGGCGTTCCATCAGGTGTCCGGCGATATGGATGACGGTCACGTCGCAACCGCGCACCTGCAGACCGCGCGCCGCCTCAAGCCCCAGCAATCCACCGCCGATGACGGCGGCCTTGATGCCCGGCCCGCTCATTCCCACCAATTGGCGCGTGTCGTCGAGCGTGCGCCAGACGAAGACGCCGTTCTTATCGGATCCTTCGATGGGCGGAACGAAGGCGTTCGAGCCGGTGGCGAAGATCAGCTTGTCGTAGGGCGTGATGGAACCGTCGGAGCCGGCGACGGTACGCGCCTCGCGGTCGATGGCTTCGATGCGAACGCCCAGCCGCGCCTTGATGCCGTGCTTGCGATACCAGTCGATGTCGTTCAGAACGATGTCGTCGAATTCCTTCTCGCCCGCCAGAACCGACGAAAGCATGATGCGGTTGTAATTGACGTGGGTCTCATCGCCGAAGATAGTAACGTCGAACGGCGCGCCGTGCTTCAGAATCTGGTCGACGCAGGCCACGCCGGCCATGCCGTTCCCGATCAGAACGAGTCTCTGCCTCATGCCGCCCTCTCGTTTGCGAACTGTTTGGAGTGATGTTCGAGGAAGCGGATCACTTCGCCGCGCAGGCGCATGTATTCGGGGTTCTCGTTGGCGACGCTGCGATCGCGCGGCCGGGGCAGAGTGACGGCGAGATCGAGGCCCACCCGCGCTTCCGGACCGTCGGTCATCAGCACAATGCGATCGGAGAGATAAAGCGCTTCGTCGATATCGTGGGTCACCAGCATCACCGTGCGCCGGTCTTTTTCCCACAGCTCAAGCACCAGATCCTGCAGTTCGAAGCGGGTCATGGAATCGAGCATGCCGAAGGGTTCGTCGAGCAGCAGAAAGCGCGGCTCCAGCACCAGGGCGCGGGCGATGGCGATGCGCTGCTGCGTTCCTTGCGATAGCTCGGCGGGAAGCTGGTGAGCAAATTCGGAGACGCCCACCAGGCCGAGGTATTTGAGACAGAGGTCCTTCTGCCCGGCAGGGGTCTGTTTGGGATGCGCCTGGCAGGCGGCGAGCATAACGTTATCGAGCGCCGTCATCCAGGGCAGCAGCGAGGGCGACTGGAATACCACGCCACGGTCCAGGCCCGGCGTATCGACTTCCACGCCGTCTATGACCACGCCGCCGAAGGTGGCCTGCTGCAGGCCCGCGACGATCGAAAGCACGGTCGACTTGCCGCAGCCGGAGTGGCCCAGCAGCGAGACGAACTCACCGGGTGGGACCTTGATGCTGAAGTCCTTGACGGCCACATGCGGGCCGAAGGTCTTGGTGAGAGACGTGATTTCAAGAGGACGAATCATGTATCAGGCCTCCAGGGGAACGGTCTTCGATAAGGCGGACGCCGCCGCGCGGCTCAGGCTCTTGCGCGATTCCGCGCCGGCGGTGAGGAACTCGGCCAGACGGTTGCGGATGCGGATCGCCTGATCGTCGTGCATCAGCAGATCGGCGGCGCGGGGCTTGGCGAGGTTGACGGGAACGGCGGGGCTGAGCGAGGCCGCCGGTCCGCGGCCGAGCGCGAGAATGCGGTCCGAGAGAAGAATCGCTTCGTCGACGTTGTTGGTAATCATCAGCGCCGTGACGGGCCGTGCGGCCTGCGAGCACATGCGCGCCAGCTCCTGCTGCAGAGTGGCTCGTGTCAGTGCATCGAGCGCTCCGAAAGGCTCATCGAGAAACATGACACGCGGTTCGACGGCGAAGGCACGGGCGATGGCGACGCGCTGGCGCATGCCGCCGGAAAGCTGGCTCGGCTTCTTTGAGATGGCGCCGCCAAGGCCAACCATCTTGAGATACTTTTCCGACTGCTCATTCTGCTGCGTGCGCGAATATTGCGGAAAGGCGGCCTCGACGGCGAGCCGTACGTTTTCGAGCGCCGAAAGCCACGGCAGCAGGGAATAGTTCTGGAAGACGATGGCGGCTTGCGGCGAGAAATCGGTAACCGCGGCGCCGCCCATCGTGACCTGTCCGCGGGTGGCCGGCACGAGGCCGGAAACGATTTTGAGGAACGTGGTCTTACCCGAGGCCGAAGCGCCCACGATGGAGACGAACTCGCCCTCTTCCATCGTGAAGTTGACGCCCGAGAGAACGTCGCGCGCGCCGTAGGATTTCGCGAGATCGGTTACTTCGAGGAATGCCATTGCGGTTCCCTCCCGTTACGCCGCGCGCAGCCGCGCTTCGGCCACGCCCATCAAACGATCGAGCGCGAAGCCGACGATGCCGATGGTGAGAATGCACAACAGGATGTGCGAATAGATGAGGCTGTTGTATTCCTGCCAAAGGAAGCCGCCCACGCCCGGGGTGCCGGTGAGCATTTCCGCCGCCACGATGACCAGCCAGGCAAGACCGAGGCTCAACCGGTAGCCCGAGAACATGAACGGCAGGGTGGCGGGAATCCAGATCTTGGTGAGGCGGCGCCACGGCGACAGGCGCAGCACCTTGGCGACATTGTGATAATCCTGCGGAATGGCTCGCACGCCCTGCATGGTGTTGATCACCGTGGGCCACATCGAACACAGCGCGATGGTGAACAGCGCCGCCGGCTCCGATTGGCGGAAGAGGATCAAACCGAGCGGCAGCCAGGCGAGCGGCGAAATCGGCCGCAGCACCTGGATGGTGGGATCGAACATCTTATAGAACAGGTTCGAGGCGCCGAGGATGAACCCGAGTGGCGTGCCGATGAGAATGGCGAGCAGGAATCCCTTCGCCACGCGCCACAGGCTATAGGAAGCCATGCGCAGAATGCCCTGATCCATTTCGCCGCGCTTTTCCCACGGCTGCATCACGTAGATTTTGCTTTCCTCCCACGTCTTCAGCGGCGAAGGAAGATCGGGGGCGATGGTGGCGCTGGTGATGGCCCAGAGCGCGCCGACCAGAGCAACGCCCACCAGTGCCAGCGCGAAATTGCCGAGTCTCTTTTTCATGATTCGATTCCTTGTTTCAGGCGTTGAGGCTGTTGACGGGGAAGCTGCGGGCGTACCGTTCGGGATCCTTGGGATCGAAGACGCCGTCGGCGAGTTTCACCGGCTGCATGTCGCTGGAGGCAACCTTGACGCCCATTTCCTTCATGGCTTCGGTGTAGACGTCCACCCGCATGACGCGCTCGATCACCTGCATGTAGTTGGGGGCCGATTTCACCATGCCCCAGCGGCGGAACTGGCTGAGCCACCAGGCGCCAAAGGTGCGGCTAGGAAAGTTGCAGCCGCGCTGGGAAAAGATCATGTAGTTGGGATCCTGTTCCTTGACGCCGGTGCCGTAGTCATAGCGCCCCTGCAGACGGTCGAGGATGATTTCCTTGGGGCAATTGATATAGGTGGGCCGCGAGATTACTTCGGCGGCCGAGGGCCGGTTCTCCATCTTGTCGAGATGTTCGCTTGCCAGATGCAGCGCCTTGAGCGCCGCTTTCACGGTCTTTGGATTCTTCGAGACGAACTCTTCGGTGAAGGCGCAAACTTTTTCCGGATGATCGGGCCACATCTTCTGCGTCGTGGTGACGGTATAGCCGATGTTGTCGGCGATGGCACGCAGGTTCCAGGGCTCGCCCACGCAGAAGCCATCCATTTTTCCGATCTTCATATTGGCCACCATCTGCGGCGGCGGAATGGTGATGAGGTTGATGTCCTTGTCCGGGTTGATGCCGCCGGAGGCGAGCCAATAGCGGATCCACATGGCGTGCGTGCCCGGCGGAAACGTCATGGCGAAGGTCAGCGGCGTGCCCGCGGCCTTGGCTTTGTCGGCGAACGGCTTCATGTCCCTGGCCGTCTTCACCTGGCCCTTGAACTTGTTGGCGAGCGTGATGGCCTGGCCGTTGCGGTTGAGCATCCAGGGAATGACCATCGGCTTCACGGGCGAGCCGAGCAGACCCATGGTGGAAGCAAACGGCATCCCGATCAGCATGTGCGTGCCGTGATTCTCGCCAAGCGAGAGCTTGTCGCGAATGACGGCCCAGGACGCTTCCTTCGCCACGATCGAGTTGATGCCGAACTTCTTGAAGAACCCCAGTTCATGGGCCATGACGATGGGCGCGTTGTCGGTGAGCGCGATGATGCCGAAGCGCATGTTGGGCGATTCGGGCGCGTCACTGGCATAGGCGGCGCCCGCCCAACCGGCAGGCAGGCCGGCGAGCAGCGTCTGCAACGCCGAACGCCGTGACAGAGTATGACTGGTTTTTTCCATGGCTTGTTATCTCCGTGCCGCGGGTTCCACCCGGACGGCGCACTGTTTGTAATTCGGCTCCCGCGAAATCGGGTCAAAGGCGTCGTGGGTGACCTCGTTCACGTTGGTCTCAAAAAAATGAAAGGGCATGAATACCTGACCCGGGGCGGTGATTTCGGTGACCCGGAGCTCGACGCCGCGCACGGCGCCGCGGCGCGAGACGATATCGACCCGCGCGTGCGATTCGAGCGCCAGCGCCTTTGCATCCACCGGATTCATTTCGAGCCAGGCATTGGGCGCCATGCGTTCGAGGATGGCCACCTGCGAAGTTTTCGTGCGCGTGTGCCAGTGCTCGACGGTGCGCCCGGTGTTGAGGATCATGGGATAGCGCGTGTCGGTGCCATCGGGGAATGGATCGTTCTCCACGGTATGCAGCCGCGCTTTGCCATCCTCGAATTCGAACCGGCCGTTCGAATAAAGACGCGATACGGCATTGCCGGTGGTGCCTTCGGGGTACGGCCATTGCAGGCCTCCTTCGGCCTCGAGGGCCGCGTAGGTCATGCCGGAGTAGTCGCAGAGACGCCCTTTCGAAACGCGGCGCCATTCGTTGAACGCGTCCTCGGGGCCCGCCCAGGAGGGGAACAATTCGTCCTTGCAGCCGAGCGTGGCGGCGACGTCGAAGAAGATGTCGAAGTCGGACCTGGCTTCGGCGGGCGGCTTGACGGCGGCGTTGGCCTTGCCCACGCGCCGCTCCGAGTTGGTGTAGGTGCCTTCCTTTTCGCCCCAGATCGCCGCCGGCAGGACCAGATCGGCATACTCGCTGGTGGGCGTGGGGTGGAAGCCGTCCTGCACCACCAGGAAGTCGAGATTGCGGAACGCCTTCTTCACCTGCTCCTGATTGGGATAGGA
This sequence comes from uncultured Acidobacteriota bacterium, assembly GCA_902826685.1. Lineage (GTDB taxonomy): Bacteria > Acidobacteriota > Terriglobia > Bryobacterales > Bryobacteraceae > CADEFT01. The sequence continues at coordinate 142,430 of CADEFT010000011.1, read as the reverse complement.
AACGATGGGGTTGGTGGCGATAATCCACAGCGACTTGATGCCGCCTGAGACGGCGGCTTCGATGATGTCGGGATAGGCGAGGCCGCGCGCTTCGGGAATCCGATCGGCCGAGACGCGCCACAACGCGGCGAGTTCCTCGCGATCCGACTTCTTCTCGAACTTGCGGTATCCGGGCAGACTGGAGGTGAAGCCGGCTTCGCGCGTGCCCATGGCGTTGCATTGGCCGGTGATGGAGAACGGCGACGCGCCGGAATGGCCGACCTGGCCGGTGAGCAGCGACAGGTTGGCGATGGCGCTGACGGTTTCGGCACCCTGCGTGGAGTGATTGACGCCCATGGTCCAGGCGATCATGCCTCGCCTGGCGTGGCCGAACATGCGGCCGGCGTGGGCGATGGTCTGCGGATCGAGCCCGGTGAGGGCGGCCACCCGCTCGAGCGGATACTTTTCGAGAAGGAACTGGCGCAGGCGCGCGTAGCCTTCGGTGTGCTTTTCGACGTAATCGCGGTTGACCAGCCCGTTGCGGATGATGACGTGGGCCATGCCGTTGAGCAGCGCGATATCGGAACGCGGCTTGAGCGGCAGATGCAGATTCGCCATCATCGCGGTTTTGGTGACACGCGGGTCGGCGACCATCAGGTAGCCGCCGGCGTTGGCATCCAAATGCTGGCAGAGAATGGGATGATTGTCGGCGATGTTGGCGCCGACCAGCAGCGTGACGTCGGCGGTACGAAAGTCTTCGTAGGCGCCCGGGGGCCCGTCGCTGCCGAACGATCGCTTATAGCCGGATACGGCGCTGGCCATGCAGAGCGTGGTGTTGCCGCAGTAGTTGCGCGTGCCAAAGCCGAGCTGGATCAGCTTGCCGAGGGCGTAGAATTCTTCGGTCAGCAATTGGCCGGTGCTGATGACACCCATCGAATGGGCGCCATGGCGGCGCTGCGATTCGCGGAAACGGGCGGTGAGCGCGGCCAACGCCTCCGGCCAGCTCACTCGCTGAAGCTTCCCGTTCTTGTTGCGGAGCATGGGATGCTGCGCGCGATCGGGCGCCGATAGCGTGTGGTGTTCGGAAAGACCCTTGGGGCAAAGCTTGCCGTGGCTCACCGGGTGGCCATCCCAGCCTTTCACGGCGACGATCTGATTGCCGCGCACACCGAGATCCATGCCGCAGCCCACCGAGCAATAGCCGCATGTGGAACGAACCCATCGCTCGGCCTGGCGGCGGATGGAAGTATAGCCAAGCACGGGGTCGTCGCCATAGGCGTACTCTTTGCGGAGCGTATCGAAGCCAAGCAGGCGGAAGAGCGATTTCATGAATGAGCCTCCCCTGGTTTGAGAAATGTGGAAGCCACGCTCTTGGGAACGGCGCTGGTGAAAAAGAGATACCGGCGCAGGGTCTCGGCCGCCGCCGCGAACAGCAGGGCCGCGACGGGGCTGAAGAAGATCGACAGGATGGCCAACGCCGTCAAGGTGAGCGAACCGAGCGCCAGGGGCCGCAGCGCGGTGCCCAGCAGGCCGGCGGAGGAACGCAGCTCCGGCGAGGACGAGTTGGCCATGCGCCACTGCCACGCCAGGGAATTGGAGATCTGCAGGACAGAGGCGAAGATGGCCGCGGCGAGCACCCAGCCTTCGGTTGTCAGGCCGGCGGCGGGCGCCAGCCGCAGACCCAGTACGAAGCCCGTCAACTGAAAAGCGATCATCGTGCTCCACTGATTCCAGGAAGGCCGCGCGGGCACCATATAGATGCGCGCGGAGGCGGCCACTCCGGCGAGACCCATGAGAACGGTCGCCGCGCCGATCCAAGTGCGGCCGGGCAGTTGAAGGTAGAGCGCCGCCGCATAGGCCATGGCAGCTCCGGCAAAGGCGGACATCGCCAGCACCTCGCGGCTCACCCAGGAAGACTTCCAATTCTGAATGGCGCGCCAGGCAAAGGCCGGACGGCCCAGGTGCAGCGGGGCGGCGGCCAGCGCCAGTTTCGCCACGGCGAGCGGCACGATGGCGGCCCACCAGGGCAACTGGCGCCCGAGCAGATCGAGCAGCCACAGCGTGAAGAATCCACCAACGGCGAACTGCGTGGCCACCAGGAATCCGATCAGCGACCAGTGCGGATCGCCCACTTCGACCCGGCCGCCATCCACGCGGCGGAGTTTTTCGGCCGCGGCCGGGCGGGTAATGCGGGTGGTGGAAAAGCTATCGCTAGAAGACGGCATGCCGGGCGCATCCGCTTCCTTGTGGTCGGCGCGCCAGGCGGTCTGATTGACAAGCTCGATGGTGATGGCCTCTTCCGGGCAGGCATGCACGCAGGCCGGAGCGTCGCCGGAGTTGAGGCGGCTGTGGCACATGTCGCATTTGCCTACCACGCCGCGTTCGGGATTGAACTGCGGCACGCCATAGGAACAGTTCCAGGTGCAGTATTGGCAGCCGATGCACTGATCGGCGCTGTGATCGACGATGCCGGTGAGAGGGTCTTTCGTGTAAGCCTTGACCGGGCAGCCGATGAGGCAGGAGGGCTCCAGGCAATGATTGCAACCCATCGACAGGTGCAGGCGTTCGGTGAAAGGATAGACTCCCCCTTCGAGCTCGCCGACGCGGCGCCAATTGAGCTCGGCCGGATTGCCGTTCTGCTCATTGCAGGCGACCACGCAGCACTTGCAGCCGATGCACTTGGTCATGTCGAAGTGGAAGCGGTATTGCTCCCCGGGCATCGGCTTGCGCGCCGGTATCAGGGTGCGGCTGTCTTTCACCAGAAGGGTGAAGGCATGGCGGCCGGCCTGATCGAGAAGGGGCAGTTCAGTGGGCAACGGCGGCCTCCGTGGCGGCGGCGGTGAGGGCGGTGCGAAGACTGACGACTTCGCCGATGACGAAGACGGCGGGCGATTGGACGAGTACGCGGCCGCGCGCCACGTCGCCGAGCGTGGCGGTGACGACGCGCTCTTCGGGCGTCGATCCGCGCTCGATGAAGGCCACGGGCAGGCAGGCGGGCCGCCCCAACTCGATCAGCGTGGTGGCGATGATGTCGCGAAACTCGACGCCCATCAGCACGACCAGAGTGTCGATGCCGCGGTAGCAGCTCCAGTCGGGCGCTTCCAGATTCTGGCGGTGGCCGGCGACGACGGCAAAAGAAGATGCCACGCCGCGGTAAGTCAGGGGAATACCGGCGAGGGCGGGAACGGAGATGGCGGAACTTACTCCGGGTACGACTTCCACGTCGATGCCGCGCTCGGCAAGGTGCAGCCACTCTTCGGCGCCGCGGCCGAAGACCATCGGATCGCCGCCCTTCAGCCGCACGACGATGCCGGGCTTCGAGGCATGCTCCACCAGCGCGGCGAGGATATCCTGTTGGATTTCTTGCTGGCGGCCGGGCTCTTTTCCGGCGTAAACGAGCCGCGCACTGGGATTGGCGTACGCCAGAATTCCGGACGGCACCAGCCGGTCGTAGATGACGGCTCTTGCCTGGGCCAGCAGACGGGTCGCTTTCAGAGTTAGTAACTCCGGATCGCCGGGCCCGGCGCCAATTAGATACACCTTTCCCATGAGTCCTCTGCGGTTATCAGAATCGGTTAGAATGGCGGACACGAACCGCTTGCCCGGACGCTATGGCGGCCAGGAAACATTTAGGTACGGTCCCGAACTTGGGGAATTAGGTCTACCTGAAGCGGTAGGACGGAGGGATACGTGCTCCAATCCTCAGATCGCCACCGGTCGGAAACCCGTTCGTTTGCCGAGGTGAGCTCGCAACACGAGTATGCAGCAAGCCCGGCAAAAAAGTAAAGATGCCGGCCGAATTAACTTTTTTATCGAGGTTATCAGGACCCGTTTAGGTGGGGAAGGAAACGGCCTGGAACCCCAGCGCTTCCAACAGCCTGCGTATGCTCGTTTCGGCGCTGCGGCGGGCGTCATTAAGAATTCCCATTTCAGCCGCGCTTTGCTTTACCGACTCGGTGGCGACCAGGCGCGCCTGGCGTTCGAGATCCGGATTGTAGGGAATCCACGGGGTCCACCAGGTCACCTGGCGGTCCCAGACCCGTGTTTGTTTGTCGTCGAAAACCACGTGCAGGATTTGCGCCGGGGGCAGCGTGACGGCGATCTGCCTGGCGTCGCTAATGGAGATTTTTTCAAGAGCGAGCGAGGAAAGATCGACGCCCGCGAGTACGTCCGCCTGAACGACCAGCAGCAGTTTCTCGGTGCCCACGGGGATCTTGTGCTCCTCGATACCGACCACCTTTTGAATGCGATACTTCACCGACACCAGTTCGTTGAGCGTCTGCACCTGGCGCAGCACGGCCGGCAGTCCGGTGACCTGCTGAGAGGAGGCCTGACGGCGGCCCAACCAGAATCCGGCGGTCAAGGCCATCAGCACGAGAGCGAAGAGAATTCGTTTCACGAGATCCCGCCTCTATTTTCCCGCAGTTCTGGTAGGCTTTCCAGGAGGAGCCACCCATGCGAACTATACTTGCGACCGCGATCGCTTCGTCGCTGATCACCCTGGGCGTCGTGAAACTGATGGGCGCCAAGACCGACTATTCCGAGAAGACGCTGCTCGACAACAAACGCGCCACCGTTACCGAGCGTGTAATGGAAGTGAATTCGGCACGGGACCCGCACACCCGCGCGACCGATCAGATTATCGTGTTTTTGAACGACACCGCCTACGACCGCGTGGATCCGCAATCGGGCAAGATTGAACGGCGGACGCGGAAGGCGGGCGATATTCTCTGGCACGACAAGGGGGAGCACGCGCCCAAGCTGATCAATCGCGGCGCCGGGCCGATGCGGTCGCTGGTGATTGCGCTCAAGTAGTCAGAGCGATTCGTCGAGCAGGCGGAAGCGCCGCGGCAGTTGGCACATTCCATGCACGGCAGGCGAGGGCCTACAGATACGCGGCCTCGACACCGCAGGACCGCCGCCGGCGCTTGAGTCAGAGTAATTCGTCGAGCAGGCGGAAGCGCCGCAGCAATTCCTCATCGGCGCACTCGGGTGGAAGGTGTTGGCGCAGCAGGCGCTCCGCCTCCGGGCCGAAGTTGTCGTGGAGACTGCGGAAGGCAAAGTGCCCAATCCTGCGCCGGATGCGTGAGGCCCGCCCGGCCAAGATCGACGATGCCCGAAAGCGCGCCGTTGTGCGCCAGGAAATTGGGCGGGCATGCATCGCCGTGGGTGAAACACCGCGGGGGCGGAGGCGGCGGCATCGACCGCAACTCCGAGAGGATGTCCGCGCCCGTGCGGCCGAGGTTCGGGCCATCGAAATCCGATTCGTCCACCAGCCCGGCACGCAGATTGGCTTCGGCATCGAGGAGCCTCGTTTCCCAACGCGCATCGAGCGGGCAGCCTTCGGTGGGGACGGCATGGATCAGCGCCAGCGCCTGAGCCATCACCGCGACGGCCTCGCGCATCGGAACATCGGCCAGGTGCATGCCCGGCAGCACGGACATCGTAAGCGATCCCGGAGCCGATTCGAGCAGCGTAGCGACGGGCAACCTTCCCGCGCACCAGCGCAACGCCAGCGCCTCCCGGTCGATGTCCGCCTCGCGGCCGGACTTGACAATCCACTCGGCGCCATCGGTACGACGGAAGCGGACAACCCGCGCCCCCGACTCGCCGATAAGGATCGGAGTGGCGATCGTCTCCACGTTTACCGCAACAGGTCTTCGAGTTGAATGCGAGCGTCGGTCTTGGCGTCGCGGTATTTGACGATCACCGGCGTGTACAGCGAGATGCCCATCTGCTTGCCCGGTCCGCCGGTAATGGCGCGCGACCCGGCCACGACTACGGCGCCTTCGGGCACCACGACGGGCATGTTATCAGTAGCCGTGATCACCTTGCCGTTCACGACGTCGTAAAGCGGCGTGGAACGGTTTAGAATGACTCCGGTGCCAAGCACGGCGCGGCGCTTCACGACGGTGCCTTCATAGACGCCCGCGTTGCCGCCCACCAGCACTTCGTCTTCGACGATGACGGGCATGGCGCCGACCGGTTCGAGTACGCCGCCGATCTGAGCGGCGGCCGAGACATGGCAGTTCTTCCCGATCTGGGCGCAGCTTCCGATGAGCGCGTGCGAGTCGACCATGGTGCCGTCGCCGACCCAGGCGCCCACGTTGATGTACATCGGCGGCATGCAGGTCACGCTTTTGCCGACGTAGCAGCCGTCGCGAATGGAAGAGCCGCCGGGCACGATGCGCACACCGCTTGAGGCGGTGAAGCGGCGCACGGGATAGGTGGCTTTGTCGAAGTAAGGCTGGCGCGCGCGGTCGATCGACATATCCACCACCGCGCCCATGCGGAATCCGCACAGGATGCCCTTCTTCACCCACGCGTTGACGCGCCAGCCGGTGGGCGCCGACGCGTCCGGTTCGGCCGAACGGATGCGCCCGGCGTTGAGCGCTTCCTTGAAGGTTTCAAACAGCCGGTGATGGTCTTCGGTGTAGGACTGTGGTGGGGAGTCGAATAGCGCTTCGATGTCAGCTTGCAGCATGAACGCTCCGCGAGGCGAGCAGCTTCAAGTCGTCGAGCACCTTCTCGATCTTCGACAGGCTGGAGCTCGAAGGCGGGCACATGGGCAGCCTCCACACCGGTTCGAGCAGACCCATGAGGGCCATCGAAGCCTTCACCGGAACGGGGTTCGATTCGACGAAGTTCACTTCCATCAGGGCCAGGTATTTGCGCTGCAGTTCCCGCGCTCCGGCGAAATTGCCTTCATTGCACAGCTTGGCCAGCTTCGTCATTTCGGCCGGAATCTGGTTCGAAACGACGCTGATAACGCCCCGGCCGCCGAGCGCCATGAGCGGGATCGTGATGGAATCGTCGCCCGAGAGCACTGTGAATCCGGCCGGCACTTCGTGAATCACGCGCGCCTGCTGGCTAATGTTGCCCGACGCTTCCTTCACCCCGACGATGTTGGGAATCTCACTCAGACGGCGCAGCGTGGCGGGCTCGATATTGACGCCCGTGCGGCCTTGCACGCTATAGAGGATGATGGGGCAAGACACCGCGGACGCGATCGTCCGGTAGTGCTGGTAGAGTCCCTCCTGCGTCGGCTTGTTGTAGTAAGGCGTCACCGAGAGGATACCGTCGGCGCCCATGGTCTCGAGCTCACCGGCGAGCGACGCCGTTTTGCGCGTATCGTAGCCGCCCGCACCCGCCAGAACGGGTACCACGCCCTTGGCTTCTTCAAGCACGATCTCGACGATACGCAGGTGTTCGGCGTGATCGAGCGTGGGGCTTTCCCCCGTGGTCCCGCAGGGAACCAGGAAGTCGATGCCTGCCTCGATTTGCCGGCGAACGAGCTCGCGCAGGGTACGCTCATCGAGGGACTGGTCCTTCTTAAACGGCGTGACCAGGGCGGTGCCGCATCCAGTGAACAGTGGATTTACCATGGCAATACTTCATGATACTCGCTATCATTGGAATGCACTATGGCTGGAGTTTCTTTTGTCACCGCGCCTGTATCGGAGGCCGTGACGGAATCGATCCGAGTGGAAGTGATGGCACGCCATGCGCCGGAAACGGCCAGTGCCAACAAGGGCGAATGGGTATTTCAGTATACGGTTCGCATCACCAACCAGGGGGCCGAGCCCGTCCAGTTGTTGAGCCGCCACTGGATCATCACCGACGCGCTGGAGCAGGTTCGCGAAGTCAAAGGACCCGGCGTCATCGGTCAACAACCTGTTATCAAGCCGGGCGAATCGTTCCAGTATTCTTCGTGGTGTCCGCTCACCACGCCGACGGGCATGATGCACGGTACATATCACATGGTGCGCGGCGATGGCGACCGGTTCGATATTGAGATTGCGCCGTTCGCTTTGAAGGCTTCCTACACGGTCCACTAAGGCCCGCTCAGCCCTCCCAGAGTTCCTTCACCATGTGTTCCCCGCCGAGCTTGGTGGGCCGCTCCGCGCGTCCATTATGCAGGTAGGTGAGTTTCAGGTGATCGAGCCCCATCAGCCACAGAATCGACGAGTGAATGTCGTGGACATGGGTGGGACGCTCCACCGCGCGCAGGCCGATTTCGTCGGTGGTGCCGATGGTCTGCCCGCCGCGTACGCCTCCGCCCGCAAAGAACATGCTGAAGCCCCAGGGATTGTGATCGCGCCCGTCGCCTTTCTCATTGAAGGGAGTGCGTCCGAATTCCCCGCCCCAGATGACGAGCGTATCCTGCAGCATGCCGCGGCGGTCCAGATCTTCAATCAGCGCGGCCACCGGCCGGTCCGACGCCTTGCACCACTTCTTGTGGTTGTTTTCAAGCTTGGAGTGCGCATCCCAGCCGCTGCCCGATCCGCAGTAAAGCTCGACAAAGCGGACGCCGCGTTCGACCAGCCGCCGTCCCAGCAGGCAGTTGCGTCCGAAGACCGCGGTTTCGGGCTGGTTGAGACCGTACAGCTCGCGCGTCTCCTCGGTTTCCTGGGAAAGATCGACGGCCTCGGGTCCCGACTTCTGCATGGCGTAGGCGAGTTCGAAGCTGCGCAGGCGGGCTTCGAGATTCGAATCGTCTTCGTGCAGGGTGGCGTAATCGCGATTCTGTGCCGCCAGGTAGGACAGGCGGGCGCGCTGGCGCTCATCGGTGTCGCCCTGTCCGAGCTTCGTATTCAGAATCGGACTGGGACCCTGGCGGAACAGAGTGCCCTGATAGACGGCGGGCAGAAAACCGGCGCCCCAGTTCTTGGCATTGCCGAACGGCTCGCGCTCGTCGATCATGCTGATGAACGTGGGCAGATTTTTATTGCCGGTCCCGAGACCGTAGGTAACCCAGGCGCCGAGGCTCGGGCGGCCGGACAGAATGTCGCCGGTGTTCATCTGGCCGACGCCGCCGGCGTGATTCAATCCATCGGACTGGCAGGAGCGCAGCACCGCCAGCTTATCGGCGTGGCGTGCGATGTGCGGATAGAGCTCGCTGATCCAGATGCCGCCCTTGCCGTGCTGTTTCCACTCGCGCGGGCTGCCCATCAGCGTATTGCCGGCGGTGCCCATCGCCGTGATGGGACGTCCGAAGCTGGCGGGCATCGGCTGCCCATGCAGTTCATTCAACCTGGGCTTGGGATCGAAGAGGTCGATGTGGCTGGGGGCGCCTTCCATGAACAGGAAGATGACGGATTTGGCCTTAGGCGGATGGTGGGGCTTGCGAGCCACGTTGGGATCGTGACGGACGCCCGCGTAACCTTGTTCCGCCAGCATCGCCGTCATGGCGATGGAGCCGAGTCCACTTCCCGCTCCCCGCAATAGCGCCCGCCGTGTGATCTGGTTGTTCATGGCCATCAATCGATGTAGAGAAATTCGCTCGAGCTCAAAAGAGCGAGGCTCAGGTCTTCGAGAGCCCCTTGCGCGCCCCCGGCAAGCGCCGTCTGCCGGCTTAGAAATTCACTGGCGCGGCCCGCTTCGGCGGCGGTGGGCGCGCGGCCCATGGTGAGCCGGAACGCGCGCTCGGCGAGCGCCGCCGGGGTTTGACCGGAATCGTTGGCCACGCGTTTGGCGAGCGCATGGGCAAAGCCCGCGGCCGCCTGGCCGTTCATCAGTTCCAGCGCCTGATCGGGTGTCACGGTTTCCTGCCGCCGGCCACAACTTTCAAATGCCAGCGGCGTGTCGAAGCTCTGCAGCATCGGATAGCGCACCAGGCGCCGGGCGAAGATATAGACGCTCGAGCGGTATTCGTCTTCCGGCCCGCGCGACTTGCGCCAATGGCGGCCTTCCTGTATTTCAGTGCCCGCCGGAACGGCAGGGAAAACGCCGGGACCGCCCATCGTAGGATCGAGCAAACCGGAGACGGCGAGCATGGAATCGCGAATGGAATCCGATTCCAGGCGACGGCGCGGGTAGCGCCACAGCAGCTTGTTGTCGGTATCGGCTTCGGCCGCGTCCTCCCGGAAATCGGACGACTGGCGATAGGTGGCGCTCAGCAGAATGCGCCGGTGCAGCTTTTTCACGCTCCAGCCATCGGGACCGGTGAACTGCGCGGTCAGCCAGTCGAGCAGCGCCGGATGGGTGGGTCTTTCGCCCATCAATCCGAAATCGCTGGTGGAGGGCACGATGCCGCGGCCGAAATGATAATGCCAGATGCGATTGACGATGACGCGCGTCGACAGCGGATTGTTCGCATCGGCCAGAATGTTGGCCAGCGCGGCGCGGCGGCCGCTCGAATTCAGTGCGGGCAGCGGTTTGACGGCGGCGGGCTCCGGGTCGAGGATGCTCAGATTGCCCGGCGCGACTTCCTCCATATCCGCGTCGAGAGCGCCGGCGCGGAGGACGTGGGTGGGGGGCGAGGCGATCGCCTGATCGCGCATGATCTGAAATCGGGGCAGATCGGCGGGCAGCAGGTTCTGGTAGCCGTCGAGTTCGGCGAGCAATTGCTTGTAGCGCGCCTTACCGGCGGCATCCAGTTTCTTCGCCACAATGTCGGCGTCGGGCACCACCACCTGGGTGACGGCCTTGTGATAGATCTGCCAATCCATCGGCGTGCGCTCGGCGGGCGCCTTGTGGAATACCACCTGCACTTCCTCCGGGAAGCGTTCGATGTATTCCTTTTTGTACTTGGCGCGCGGCTCGGCCAGAAAGGCGTCGATCTTGTCGAGCACCGGTTTGGCGGCGGCGCGGTACTGCGCCAGGCGAGCTTCGTAGGAGGCCACTTCGGCCGGAGAAGCCGTCGTCGCCTCATCGTCGATCTTCATGTTGGAAAAGAACGACTGCAGGCGGTAGTAGTCGCGGTGCAATAGCGGATCGAACTTATGATCGTGACAACGCGCGCAAGCGAGCGTGACGCCCATAAAAGCGAACGCCGTGTTGTCGGTGACGTCGTTCAGCAGTTCCAGGCGGCGCAGCCGGATGTGCGCCTGGTTGAACTCGTCCTCGAACAGGCGCAGGTATCCAAGCCCCGGCAGCGCCTTGGCGTCGCCAGGGTAGATCTCGTCGGCGGCGATCTGTTCGCGGATGAAGCGGTCAAACGGCTTGTCGTCGTTCCAGCTTTGAATGACCCAGTCGCGGTAACGCCACATGTTGGGGCGTGTGTCGTCCTGCTTGAAGCCGTCGCTATCGGCGTAACGCACCACATCGAGCCAATGACGGCCCCAGCGCTCGCCGTAGCGGGGACTGGCCAGCAGACGGTCGATCATGCGCTCATCGGCGCCGGGCCGGGTATCGTTTAAGTATTCCTGCGTCTCGGCGGGCGTGGGTGGAATTCCGGTCAGGTCCAAGGTCACGCGGCGGAGGAACACCTGCCGGCTGGCCGGAGCGCTGGGCGCGATCTCCTTGGCCTTAAGCTTTTCGTAGATGAACCGATCGATTTCGTTGCGCGCCCACTTGCGGCCCGCTTCGTCGAGGGCGGGCGGAGCGATCGCCTTCACCGGCTGAATGGCCCACCAGCGGCGCTGCTGCGGCTTGAAAACATAGGGCTCGGCAAACAGCGGCGCTACCAGCAACCCGACGGTAAAGACACTTTTGGCCAGGGACATGGACTGACTGCATGTTTTCATGCGGCCGTGCCGTTGTCAAGTACCACGATTCTATTGCATCAGTCGAATCAACATCTTGCGCTGGTACCGGCGTCCCCTGCCGGAGCCGCCGCGTAGCCTGAAACCGGGGAGAACGTCTGAACCTATGCAGTTGACCGGTCGGCGCATTATTCTCGCTTATAAAAATTTTGCCGCCAGCAAGAACATTTCTCATATCGGGCTGGGTGTGGCGGCGTTAAACACGGCCAAGACTCTGCGCAAACACGGCATCGCGGCCGAGGTCTGGCCGATTGCCAATGCCGCCGAGTTGCGGGCGAGGCTCGATGCCACGATCTCGCACGTGGTGGTCTCGGCCCCATGGATTCCAACGCTCGAATGGCAGAGGCTGACGGCGGAGTTTCCGGCCATCCGTTTTGCCGTGAATTGCCATTCAAACGTCGGCTTCCTGCAGGCCGATAGCAATGGCGTGAAGCTGGTCCGGGAAGGCATGGACCTGGAACGGGCGACATGGAACTTTCATATCGCCGGCAACAGCCGCAAGTTTTGCCGGTGGCTTCGCGACACCTATGAAGTGCCTTGCGCGTACCTGCCGAACCTTTACTACCTGGACAGCGAGACACCCGCCGCGCGCCCGTTGTATCAGGCAGGCACGCTAAGGGTCGGCGCGTTCGGCGCCACGCGTCCGCTCAAGAATTTCATGAGCGCCGCCGGAGCCGCGCTCGAAATCGCGGGGCGGCACCACACCGCGCTCGAACTATGGGTCTCGTCTGGGCGGACCGAAGGAGGCGGCGGCATTCTTGAAGCCGTACGCAATATGCTCGCCGGTCTGCCGGCGGTGAAGCTGGTGGAGACCGGCTGGCAACCCTGGCCGCGGTTTCGCGTCACGGTGCGGCAGATGCATCTGCTGCTGCAGCCAAGCTACACCGAGTCGTTCAACATGGTTACCGCCGACGGCATCGCCGAAGGCATCCCGTCGGTGGTGTCGGAGGCGATCGACTGGGCGCCGGAGCACTGGAAGGCGTGCTCGGACGATGTTTCGGAGATCGCGCGGGTGGGCCGCGCGCTGCTGTGCGACCGGCATGCCGCCGAAGACGGGATGCAGGCAATCCTGCGGCACAACGGCGGCGGGTTGCGATCGTGGATGGAATTCCTGAGCCGGTAGCTGGCGTTGAGGACCTGGCGCGGAATGCGAGCCGTTAGCTTGCGTTGAGGATCTTCCGCAGCACTTGTTCGAAGGCGGCCGCCTGGCGGGTAAAGCCGAGATCGGTGGGATGCGAACCGTCGATGGTGGCTTCCCCGTCCTCGCCCAGCAAATCATCGGCCTTCAGATAGTGGAGGAGGGGAACCTTCTCCTCGCGCAGTTTGGCGTAGACCGCGCGCATGGCCTCGTGATTGGTCTCATTGCGCTCGCGCCGCGAAGCGTTCAGGAAGTTATCGGCGTAATTGCGGTCTTCCACCAAAAGAATGGGAGTCCGCGGCCGTGCCGCGCGCAGCGTCTTCACGCAGGCGGCGGCGCGCTCATGAACGTCTTTGGCCGTCATGTTGGGCAGGCAATCGAGCACGAACACGGCCGGGTCGAGTTCGGCGACGAACTTCGTCACTTCCGGCTCCATGCGCCCGTTGCCGGAAAAGCCGAGGTTGATGACCTCTCGATTGAAGCGGCGGCCGAGAATGGCGACATGCGTCATACCGGGCCGCGAAGCGGCAATGCCGTGCGTGATGGACGTGCCATAGAAGACGATCGCCTTCGAAGCGGCGGGCCGCGCCGGAGCGGCACCGATGGACGCGCCCTTGCCGACACCGATCTCAAGCGAAGTGACGCCGTTGCGCAGCGGCAGATAGATCATGTACTCGCGCGAGCCAGCGGGCAGCACGGCCGCCAGCACGTCGGTGTTTTGCGGATACTTGGTAGCCCGTCCGATCCCGAGCCAACGCCAGCGCCCGGCGTCGTTGCGCGCGTAGAGATCGAGGCCGCTTTGCGCGGTAGCCGTCATGGTGGGCGCGGCCAGATTCTGGCTTGTCAGCGACCAGCGGGCATGCAGCGTCGGCGTGGCGGAGGTGAAACGCACCAGCACGCCCGAGGCGTCGCGGCTCAGATCCCATACGGCCTTGCGCACGGCGTTTTCGGCTCGAACAGGCAGCCGGTCGTAAGGCGACTTCAAATCGCGAAAGCCCAGCCCCTCGACCGTAAATTTCTTCGCGTCGTGCCAATCGAGTTCCGGCGGCGCCTGTTGGGCCAGCAGCGGCGCACCGAGCAAAAGGGAAAAATCGCGGCGGTTCATAGAACCAGATTATGGCTTGATCTCGACCGGCGGCGCACCGATCGGAGTATCTTCGACCCGCCGCCGCATGGTGTCGCGCCAGGCGCTCATCACCGGAGCCGGCAAGGTGAGAAGCAGCCGTTCCATTCGCGCCCTCATGTCCGTCACCGTGGCTTCATTCTCGGCGGCGCAGTCGTAATCCTCTTCGGAGTCGTTCTCCATGTCGTACAGCTCCGGACGCGGAAGCGGCAGGTTGACGCGGCCGCCCGGCAGCCAGGGCGGCGTGTCGTAGCGCGACATGTGAAGCTTCCAGCGCCCCAGGCGGGCGCATTGCGCGTGCAGTCCATCGAAATAGAGAAACATCTCACGGTCGATCGAATCCTGCTGCCCGGAAAGCAGCGGCCAGATGTCGGTGCCGTCGAGCGGCTGTCCAGGAAGCGCGGCGCCGGCCAGCCGCCCGAAGGTGGGCAGCAGGTCCAGGGCCGAGGCGAAGGCGTTCGTCGCCGCTCCCTTGGGAATCCGGCCCGGATAGCGCGCCACCATCGGAACGCGCATGCCGCCTTCGTAGGTTTCGCCCTTCACGCCGCGCAGGCCCCCGCGGCTGCCCTGATACCAGGGTCCGTTGTCGCTGGTGAACAACACCATCGTGTTATCGTCGAGGCCGTTTTCCCGCAAGGCGCTGAAGAGTTCTCCGACGCTCCAATCCATCTCGCGCACGACGTCGCTATACCGGCCCAGCGGCGATTTGCCCTTGAAAGAACTCGACGCTTCCAGGGGAATGTGCGGCGCCGTGTGGGCGAAGTACAGAAAGAAGGGCGACTCCTTCGCTTCGCCGATGAAGCGCACCGCCTCGCGCGTGAAGCGCTGCGTCAACATATCGAGCCGCGCCGGATCTTCGACGATCTCGGTATTGCGCATGAGCGGACGCGGCCACATGTCGTGGCTGTGGGGGATGCCGAAATATTCGTCGAAGCCGCGCTCGGTGGGAAGGAACGCCCGCTGCGAACCGAGATGCCACTTGCCGAAACAGGCGGTACGGTAGCCCGCGGTCTTCAGCATCTGCGGAATCGTGGTTTCAGTAGCCGGAATGCCATACGTATCGAACGGGAACATCACCCGGGTGATGCCGGAGCGCGCCGGATAGCGGCCCGTCAACAGCGCCGCGCGCGAGGGCGAACAAACCGAACTGGCGGAGCAGAAGTGGCGGAATCGCACACCTTCGCCGGCCATCGTATCCAGATTCGGAGTAGTGAGATGGGACCCATAGCAGCCCAGGTCCCCGTAGCCCATGTCGTCGGCGGTGATCAATACGATGTTCGGCCGGGAGGCCTGCCCGCGAGCGGCGGCGGCCGGCATCAATGCACCCGCCGCAGTTTGGAGGAAGCTGCGTCTGTTCATCCGATATTAGGCTGGGAACCTAATACGGAGTATACATGTCCTGCATCCGGAATGTGCGATACCGCGGCAGGCTGGCCTTCAGGCTGTACACCTCGCCGCCTTCCGGATCGATTTCGACCGAGATGCTGCCCCCGCTCGGAACCCATCCCATTTCGAAATGATAGTTGTCGTTGAGGAGCTTTTGCGCCGAACCGAGAGCGTAAGCGTAAGCGCCCAGATCGGCGTTCATTACAAAAGTGGCGGTCCGTTTTTCTTCATCGAGACGGATCACCTGGCCGCGCGAATTGGCGTCGGGATAAACGGCGCGGCGCGTGTTGCCGTTGTCGAAGACGATGATGGTGTTGGCGTCGATGAAACGCGCATCGTGCTGGTGCGAGAACCACGGGAACGGATCGGAAGAGAGGTAGGTAAAGTCGCCGTCCTTGCCCAGCCGCCAGAGCACGCTTCCGTCGCCCGAGCCGTTACGGTAGTCGATTTTGACGACCCAGTCCTGATGACGGATGGAAAAAATGAGGTTGCCGTCGGGCGTGGGCTGCACCGAATTGCCATGCAGCCAGTCGTTGGCGTCGGTATCGAGGAAAAGCTTGGGGCAGGCTCCGGTGGAACACTTTTGGTCGAAGATCGCGGCACGGCGGACGTCGAGATGATCGAACCCATCCCAGGCCCAGACCACTTGCAGGTTCGAATCCATGACGATGATCGCATCGCTCAGGACATTCACCGGGCCTGGCCCTTGCACGTCCGTCAGGATCTCTTCCGACGAGGCGAGCACCAGGATTCGTCCGTCCGGCAGGCGCAGCGCTTCATGATGAAAGCCGCTGATGGGACGCCGGCCCATCGCGGTCAGCTGTTCGTTGATGCGGGCGGCGTTGGTCTCGCGCTGCGTGACGCCGGCCAGATCGAATTCGCGCACCTCCTGCAGCGAGTGATCGCCCGGCGATTGCACGATGCCGAAAAAACGTCCGTTGACGTCGGGCCGCGTAACGAACGAGATGTCGTGGCCGTAGTACCAGACCACGTGGCCAAACAGATCGGTAGCCATCATCGGCGCCGAAAGCGGACTTTCGAGGATGATGCCCGACCGCGCGCCATCGGGCGGCGTCTGCAACACCGAACGCTGCATGAAGTCAAGCGATGGGCGCGTGATGAAGGCAAGTTCTGGCCCTTCCATGCTGCGCTCGCCGGCGTTCAACGTATGACGTACGCGGTATTCGGTTTCGCCGCGCAGACCGGCGAGATAAAAATTCATGGTGAGACCCGGGCGGCAAGCCTTGTCGGGCGTGGACTGAACCACGCCTTCGGGCGATTCGAACCGCACACGCATGGACGCGCCTTCCGGGCATGGCGGAGCGCTATATAAGAAGAGCAGCGGATGGGCGGTTCCGGTTACGACTGGACCGCTCCGGCCCGCCAGCGGCATCATGGAAATCAACCGCGCCGCGGTGGCCGTTTCGCCCGTCTCGCGGTCGCGCACGGTCACTTCCACTTCGTAGGCGCCTTCGACGTCCGCGTTGGTCCACTCGATGCCCGGCTTCGGTCCGAAATCGTGAATGGTCTGAAACTCACCGCCCATTCGCCGAACGCGGTACCGGTACCATAAGTTCGCGGCGTCGGCGCCTTGAACCTGTGCATCGAAGTCGATCAATGTGGCCAGGGAGGCTCTGGAAACGCTGCTGTTAAGCGTGACAGCCATGGCCGCGAGCGACGGAAAAGAGAAGATTGCGACGCCGATGCCCAGAAGGACAGCCCGGCCGGCCCGCTTCGTGCAAAGCATACTCACTTGCTAGTAGGCGTTACCGCACGCGCGAATGTTACTAACTTCTTTACGACAGCCGGCGGATAGTTCATCGATTACCGCTTTGTTCGTCCCGTTGCCCGATTCGGGCACAATATAGTTCATGTCTCAAGATTTAAAGGTCGCCCTGGTCACCGGCGCCGGCAGCGGCATTGGCAGGGCTTCGGCCCTGGCGCTTCACAAGGCGGGCTTTGCCGTGGCGGCGGCCGGGCGCCGCGCCTCCGAACTCGATAAGACCGTGGCCGCCGTGCAGGGAGAACGAATGATCGCCGTTCCCACCGACGTAACGGATCCAGCCGCGGTCGAGGCGCTCTTTGCCCGTGTCAAGGAAACATTTGGACGGTTGGATGTTTTATTCAACAACGCGGGAACCGGCGCGCCCGCGATCGCGATGGAAGATCTCACCTACCAGCAATGGACGAACGTGGTGGGGGTCAATCTGACCGGGCCGTTCCTCTGTGCCCAGCAGGCGATGCGAATCATGAAAGCGCAGGAGCCGCGCGGCGGACGCATTATCAACAACGGCTCGATCTCCGCGCAGACGCCGCGGCCGAACTCCTCGCCCTATACGGCGACCAAGCATGCCATTACCGGCTTGACCAAGTGCATCGCGCTCGATGGGCGAAAAAACGATATCGCGTGCAGCCAGATCGACATAGGAAACGCCGCCACCGAAATGACCGAGCGCATGACGGCGGGCGTGGCGCAAGCCAACGGGACCACCATGGTCGAGCCGCGCATGAACGTGCAGCATGTCGCCGACGCTGTGGTTTACATGGCGAGCCTTCCGCTCGACGCCAATGTGCTGTTCATGACCGTGATGGCGACGAAGATGCCGCTGGTGGGCCGCGGCTGATTCTCAACGGGCTGGGTGCAGTTTCACGTACGGCCTCACGGCCGCCGCTCAATGCCAACGTGCTGTCTAGGTTCGGGATGAGCGCGGCGTTTTCGTAACATCGAAGCGCTTGGCCGGCCTCTCGCCGCGCAGTTTCATGCGCAGCGATCATCCGGCCTCGATGCCGATCCTGCCGTGATGATCGGCGAAGGGCGGGCCGCAGCATCCTCATTACATCGGCGCATTTGGCCCGCATCTCGCGGCGCAGTCTCGTGGCCAGCGACCGCACGGCCTCGATGCCAACGTGCCGTTCACGTTCGTGATGATCGGCGAATGGGCCGGGCCAGTTACACCGGCGCACTTGTCCGGCGTCTAGCCGCGCAGCTTGGTGGGCATCGGCCGCACGGCCGATGCCAACGTGCCGTTCGTCGGTTCATCGGCGCGCTTGGCCGGCGTCTCGCCGCGCAGCTTCACGCGCAGCGACCCCACGGCCGCTCGGGTGCCAACGTCAGCGGGCTGGGCGCAGCATCTTCATCACGTCCGGATTGTCCAGGTCCACCTTGGTGACCTCGCGGGCGGGCAGATCGACGCGTTTAGGCGGCGTCTCGCCGCGCAGCTTCATGGCCAGCGACCGCACCGCCTCATAGCCGATGCGGTAGGAATCCTGCACCATCATCACGTCGATGACGCCATCGCGCAGCGCTTCGATGTGCTGGTCGCTGGTATCGAAGGTGATCAGTCGCACCTGGCCCGCGCGGCCAAGACTGCGGATCGCTCCGATGGAGCCAAGAGAACTCGCTTCCGAGGAGGCGAACAAGCCGGCGAGGTCCGGCGACGCGGTCAGCAGGTTCTCGGCGGCGGCGCGCGACCTTGCCGCGTCCGACATGCCGAACTGCCGGCCCACGATCCGCACAGCCGGGAATTCCTTGGCCATCGTTTCCTCGAAGCCCCGCTCACGCAGCATCGTGGAGGTGCCGCCCGGCTTGTGCATCACCATGGCGATCTTCCCCTTGCCGCCGATGAGCGCCGCCAGCCGCCGGGCGGCGCGCTGGCCCGCTCCGAAATTGTCGGTAGCGACGAATTGCACGTAGTCTTCCACGTTCACGCCGGAATCGAACACGGTCACCGGGATGCCCAGGCGAATGGCACGCTCCACCGGCGCCGCCAGCGCGCGTTCATCGGTGGCCGAAATGGCCAGGGCGTCGACACGCCTGGTGATCATGGCATCGACAATCTGAATCTGGCGCGCATGCGCGGTTTCTTCCTGCGGCCCGTTCCATTCCACCTGGACGCCAAATTCGCGCGCCGCCGCATCCACGCCCGCGTGAATCGAAACGAAGAACAGGTGGGAAGTAGCTTTGGGTACGACGCCGATGATTTTCGCGCCCGGACCGCCGCATCCGGCCAGCAGCGAAACGAGCAGAACCGGCAAAGGCCGCATGGCTTCCTTTATAACCCGAAGCGATTCGGATACCATAAGGCACTATGCGAATCGTGTTGCTTTGGGTCTGCCTGGCCGCCTTCGCCCAGGACAAGGAAGACGTAACGTTGCCGGGCACGGCGGAAGATCTGGCGCGCGGTAAGAAGCTCTATCTCGGCTCCTGCACCTATTGCCATGGGCCCACCGGCGACGGCGGCAAGGGCGCCGATCTGGCGCGGCGGGAACTGGTGCGCGCCAAGACCGACGGCGACCTGGCCCGCATCATCGAAAACGGCATTCCGGGAACCGAGATGCCCGCGGCCTGGCACATGACGCGCCGTGAAGTCACGCAGACGGCGGCGTTCGTGCGGTCGCTCGCCAAAGTGGATGTGCGCGCCGTCGCGGGCAATGCGGTCAACGGACTGGCGCTCTACGGGAAGCACGGATGCGCGGGCTGCCACACCGTTAAACAGACGGGCGGTTATCGGGGCGGATTCATGGGTCCCGATCTTTCGAGCATCGGCCTGAAACGCAGCGCGGCGCACTTGCGCGAAGCGGTGCTATCGCCCGCCGCGTCGCTGCCCGACGATTTCATGCCCGCGCGCGTGGTTACCAAAGGCGGCCAGACCGTCGAAGGCCGGCGGGTTCACGAAGACACATTCACCATCGCGATCCGCGACGCGGCGGGCAACAACCATTCGTTTCTCAAGGCCGGCTTGCAGTCGGTTTCGCTCGATCGCAACTCGTCTCCAATGCCTTCCTACAAAGATAAGTTGCGGGACACGGAACTCGACGATCTGATCGCTTACCTGGTTTCGTTGAAGGAGCCGTTATGAAGATAGCTGCTATCTTGTCGCTGGCCGGCGCCCTGAGCGCTCAGAACGTGCCGTTTCAGCGGATTCTGGATTCTCAGAAAGAACCGCAGAACTGGTTCACTTACTCGGGAAATTACAATGGCCAGCGCCATTCCTCGCTCGACCTGATTCACGCCGGTAACGTCAAGCGGTTGAAAGTGGCCTGGGTTCATCACAGCGGCACCACCGAATCGCATGAGACCACGCCGCTGGTGGTGGACGGCGTCATGTTTCTGACCGAGGGTCCGAACGTGGTCAAGTCTCTCGATACGCGAACGGGCAGTTTGCTGTGGCGCTATGAGAGGACCATCCCCAAGGACTTGCGGCTGTGCTGCGGGCGGCCCAATCGCGGCGTGGCGATTCTCAACGATACCGTCTACTACGGTTCGATCGACGCGCATCTGATCGCACTCGACGCCAGGACGGGCCGCGTCAAATGGGACGTGGAAATGGCCGACTACAAGACCGGCTATTCCTCCACCGTCGCGCCGCTGGCGGTGAAGGACAAGATCATCCTGGGCGCGGCCGGCGGCGAGTTTGGCATCCGCGGCTTCATCGACGCCTACGATGCAAAAACGGGCGCTCGCGCCTGGCGCTTCTACACCATTCCCGGCCCGGGCGATCCGGACTTCGGCACGTGGGAAGGCGATTCGTGGAAAGTCGGCTCGGCGGCAATCTGGACCACCGGCTCCTACGATCCGGAAACGAACACGACGATCTGGGGCACCGGCAATCCGGGTCCCGATTGGAATGGCGACGTGCGCAAAGGCGACAATCTTTACTCCTGCGCGTTCGTGGCGGTGGATGTGGATACGGGCGTCAAGCGCTGGCACTATCAGTTCACGCCGCACGACACGCACGATTGGGACGCCACGCAGGTGCCGGTGCTGATCGACGGGCGGTTCCGCGGCGCGCCGCGCAAGATGGTGGCGACGGCGAATCGCAACGCGTTCTTCTATGTGCTCGATCGCGCCAACGGGAAATTCCTGACGGGCAAGCCATTCGTGAAGCAGACCTGGGCGCGAGGGCTTGACGATAGCGGACGTCCGCAGGTGCTGCCGGGCACCGACCCGACCGAAGCGGGCAACGCGGTGTGGCCGTCGTTGGCGGGCGGCACCAATTGGGCCAGCCCTTCCTACAGCCCCGCGACCAACCTGTTCTATGTCCCGGCGCGGGAACAGGGCGCGTTCTATTACAAGGGCGAGGCGGACTACAAGCCCGGCGTGATTTTCAATGGCGGCGGCCAGCGCGTGGTTCCCGATGAGCAGCCTTACGGGGCCATCCGCGCGCTCGACCCCGAGACCGGCAACCTGAAATGGGAATTTCGTACGCACACGCCCGCCAATGTCGGCCTGCTGTCGACGAAGGGGAATCTCGTGTTCACCGGATCGACGCAAGGCGATTTCTTCGCGCTCAATGCGACGACGGGCGAACTGCTGTGGCGATTCCGGTCCAACGGCGGCATGAATTCGAACCCCATGACCTATTCGGTGGACGGGAAGCAGTATGTAGCCATGGCGATCGCGCGGGCGCTCTATGTGTTCGATTTGATGGAGTAGGGTTATGGCTGAAACTGCCATACGTGTATGGCAAAATAGAGATATGGCTAAGAAGACTTTCCACATTGACGGCAAGCTGCTCGAGGACGCCAAGGCCGCGTGCGGAGCGTCAACCGATACCGATACGATCCGCCTTGGTCTGGAGGCGCTTGTGCGCCAGGCAGCCTATGAGCGCCTGGCCGCACTTATCGGCAGCGAGCCCGGGGCAAAAGATGTCCCCAGACGCCGTGAGAAACCAACTCGTAGAGTCGCTTGATGGTGCTGGTCGATACGTCCGTTTGGATCCGCTCGCTTGCGAATCGTGAGCCTTACGCAAGCGAACTCAGACGGCTGCTGAGTGTGAATCGGGTCGTGGGACATCCACTGGTGTATGGCGAGCTTCTGATCGGCGACAACGGCGGCAGACAGAGACTGCTGGCCGACTACAAGCTCATGCGGCAAGCGATTTCCGTTCCGCACGACGAAGTGGTTGCGTTCGCAATGGCAAGCAGGCTTCCGGGACTCGGCCTAAGTTGGATCGACGCCCATCTGGCAGCCTCGGCACTCGTCGGGCGGTTTCGTCTTTGGACGGCCGATGCGAGCCTCGCGGCATTGGCACTCCGGGTTGGTATCGCTTTCTAACTCCATCCCCTTGACCTCTGTTCCCGCCACCTGTACTATGTCTTCACTTCCGGGGTGCGACGAATAGCGGGGTAACGACGAAATTCAAGGGGGACTCCCATGGCCGCAGTCAACTTGAGCGTGAACGGGCAGGCGAAAACCGTTGACGCCGATCCGGATTCGCCTCTTCTCTACGCCCTGACCGAAGATTTTCTCCTCAACGGGCCGAAGTTCGGTTGCGGACTGGCTCAATGCGGCTCGTGCACGGTACTGCTCGATGGCGAGCCCGTCCGATCCTGCACGCTGCCGTGTTCGGAAGCTGTAGGGCATGAAGTGACGTCCATTGAAGGGCTGGGCACGGTCGATCAGCCGCATCCGCTGCAGCAGGCGTTCATCGACGAACAGGCCGTTCAATGCGGTTATTGCCTGAGCGGCATCATGCTTTACGGCAAGACCTTCATCGACAGCAATCCCAATGCGACGGAAGCCGAGATCCTGCGGTCGCTCAACGGGCTCATCTGCCGCTGCCACACACACGTGCGAATGGCGAAAGCGCTGATGCGCTACGCCGAAGGGAGGCGGGCATGAGCGTGAGATTCACCAAACCGGTGGCCGCCGCCATGACGGCCGATGCGCGCGAGGCACTCGAGAAAGCTGGGCTCTCGCGGCGCGATTTTTTCCAGACCGCAGGCGCTCTCATCGTCAGTTTCAGCGCCGCCGGCAAACTCACCGGGCAAACAGCCACCGTCGATCCTCCGGTGAACCGGGTCGATTCGTGGGTCGCGATCACGGCCGACAACCAGGTCAAAGGCTATGCGGGCAAGTGTGAATTCGGCCAGGGCTTCAAGACCGTGCAGTACCAGTTGTTCGCCGAAGAACTCGGCGTGGCGATCGAAAGCGTCCAACTCACCATCTGCGATACGGCGCAGTGCCCCGATCAGGGCGTCAGTTCGGGAAGCCAGGGACATCCCACGCAGTTCGGGCCATCGGCGTTGCGGCAGGCGCTGGCCACGGCGCGCGAGGCGCTGTTGGGCATGGCCGCGCAGAGACTGGGCGCTGCTTCAGGCGATCTGGCGGTGGAAAACGGCGAAGTGTTCGTCAAAGCCGATCCGTCAAAGCGCGTCGCCTATGGCGCGTTGATCGGTGGCAAACGCTTCGATCTCACCATCAACCCCAACGCGGTGCCGAAGCATCCGAGCGAGTACACGGTATTGGGCACTTCGGTGGCGCGCTACGACATTCCAGAAAAGGCCACCGGTCAATACGAATTCATCCAAAACGTGCGCGTTCCCGGGATGCTGCATGGCAAGGTGGTGCGCCCGCCGGCTATCGGCGCCAAAGTCGTCAGCGTGGATGAAGCGTCGGTGGCGGGCCTTCCCGGCAACGTCAAGGTGGTGGTCAAGAACGATTTCGTTGGCGTGGTGGCCGATAAGGAATGGCAAGCCTTGCAGGCGGCGCAGGAACTGAAAGTGACATGGTCGACGCCCGCGGCTCTGCCCGCCCAGGCCGGCTTCTATGAGTACATGCGGCGGCAGCCCACGCGCGACTCCTACACCGTTCGCACCGACGACGCCGATACGGTCATGAATGGCGCGGCGCGCACCGTTGCCGCCACCTACCTGCATCCTTATCAGATGCACGGGTCGCTTGCTTCTTCCTGCTCGGTGGCCGATATCCAGGGCGGCAGCGGAGCGAACGCCAAGGGCACGATCTGGTCGGCGACGCAAGGCGTCTATCCGCAGCGCGATAGCGTGGCGCGGGTGCTCGAAATTCCCAACACGAATCTGCGCGTGATTTATGTCGAAGGGTCGGGCTGCTATGGCATCAACGGCGCCGACACGGTTTCTTTCGACGCGGCGCTGCTCTCGCAGAAAGTGGGCAAGCCGGTGCGGGTGCAATACACGCGCGCCGATGAAATGGTGGCGGCGGAAAACTACGGGCCCGCCTACGTCGTCGACATGAAGGCGGGGCTTGACGCTTCTGGCAACATCGCGGCCTGGAGTTACGAAGCCTGGACGCTCGCCAAGGGCGGACGTCCGAACGCCAACAATCCTGGCAATATCGTCACCGGGGCTCTGGCCGGTTTTGCCACCGCGCCCATCGTGCCCGCCGCCGGCGCGACACCCACCACCTTCAACAACGGCGGCAATTCGGCCTCGCCCTATGGCGCGGGCATCGTGGGCGGCAGAGCGCAAGGCACCGGGAACATCCGTGCCGAACGCGTGCTGGTTCGCACCATCCAATCTCCGTTCTTCACGGGCCCGCTGCGGTCGCCCGCGCGGCTGCAGAACACGTTCGCCAACGACAGCTTCATCGATGAAGTGGCCGCCGCCGTGAGAGCCGATCCGGTGGAATACCGGCTGCGCCACTTGAGCGATCCGCGCATGAAGGACGTGCTTACCGGCGCGGCGGAAGCCTACGGCTGGGATGCGCGTCCGTCGCCCAAGCCGGGCAATGCCCGTACCGGCGTGGTGCGCGGAAGGGGCATCGCGGTTGTGCTGTATGAAGGCGACAACGGCTACTGCGGTCTGGTCGCCGAAGTCGAGGTCGATCAGACGACCGGCGCCGTTACCGTTCTTCGCCTCGTCGCCAGCCAGGATTCAGGACCCGTTTCCAACCCCGACGGCATCCGCAATCAGATGGAAGGCGGCGCGCTGCAAGGCATGAGCCGCGCGATGCGCGAGGAGGTCCGTTGGAATGACCAGAACGTGATGTCGCAGGACTGGCGCTCCTATCCGGTCTTCCAGTTCGGCATGCCTATTCCAAAGGTGGAGTGCGTGGTGATCGACCGGCCCGATGCCGAACACATGGGCGCCGGCGAGTGCACCATCACCATCGCGGCGGCGGCGATCGCCAACGCGATCTTCGACGCCACCGGCGCGCGTATTCGCGAGGTGCCGTTCACGCCGGCGCGCGTATTGGCGGCCTTGCGCGCTCGCACGTAAGCGGCGCACGGCTACAATGACCGAATGAAACGTTTCCCGATCGCCGCCGGCGTCACGGCGTTGGCGGCGGCGCTGTTGGTTTCTCAATCCGCCCGGCAAACCAAAGTCGGCCCACTACCCGAGGGCGGATTCCTGCTCAACAGCGGCTGGCGCCTGATGCCCGCGGGCAAGCAGACGGCCGTCGATACGTTGCCCATGTCGGCCGCGCTTTCGAAAGACGGGGCCCGATTGCTGGTCTTGAACGGCGGCTATAACCCGCCGTCGATCAGCGTGCTCGATCCCGCCAGCGGCGCGGAACTGGAGCGCGTTCGCGTCGCCGACGGTTGGCTTGGGCTTACCTTCACTCCCGACGGCCGGCACGTATACGTAGGCGGCGGATCGAAGGCGAGCGTTTACGAGTACGGCTGGAGCAATGGAAAGCTGGAGCCGGCGCGCACGTTTGAAGTGGTGCCGGAAAAAGATCGTAAGCATCAGGATTTCGTTGGCGACGTTACCACGAGTCCTGATGGGCGCCTGATCTACGCAAGCGTGCTGCATCGCGACTACGTGGCGGTGATCAATCCGCAGTCGGGCCGCGTGATCGATCGCTTCAAGACGGGGCGCCGTCCGTATCGCATCCTGTTTCATCCCGACGGCAAATCGTATTTCGTCACCAGTTGGGCGGACGGCATGCTCTATCATCACGAGGCCGACAAGGGCGAGTTGAGAGAGCGCGTGCGCCTGGCGCCGCATCCGACCGACATGCTGCTGAGCGCGCGCAAGCCCGCCAGGCCGGAAGCGGAAGAGAAAGAGAAGGAAGAGTGGCCGTATGCGCAGCGCCTGTTCGTAACCGCTTCGAATACGAACCGCGTTTACGTGGTTGGCGTGACCGAAAGCAAGGAGTTGCGCGTGATCGAAGCGATCAACGTCGCGATGACGCCGCTGCAACCGGCGGGCATGACGCCGAGCGCCCTCGCTCTTTCGCCCGATCAAAAGACGCTATACGTGGTCTGCTCCGACGCCAACGCCGTCGCCGTGGTGGACGTTTCCGAAACGCGCAGCCGCGTGCTTGGGTTCGTTCCCACGGGCTGGTATCCGACGGGTGCGCGCGTTCTGCCCGATAACCGGCTGGTGGTGCTCAACGGCCGCGGCCCCGGCAGCAAGCCGAATCCGAAGGGTCCGCGGCCCGATCGCCAGGCGGCGAAATCGCATCTGGGCGTGCGGCTCGACGAGTATGTCGGCTCGATCCAGCATGGCTCGGTTTCATGGGTGGATCCGTTCGATGCGGCGAAGCTGGCGGGCTATTCGGATACGGTGCTGGCTAACTCGCCTTACCGCGACGCGCTGCTGGAAGACGCGCGCACCGGCGCCAACAACCCGGTGCCATCAAGGCCAGGCGGCCCGTCGCCCATCGAACACGTGATTTACATCGTCAAGGAGAACCGCACTTACGATCAGGTGCTGGGCGACCTCGGCAAAGGGAATGGCGACCCGTCGCTCACGCTGTTCGGCGAACAATCGAGCCCCAATCATCACAAGCTGGCGCGCGAATTCGTGCTGTTCGACAACTTCTATGTCAGCGCCGATGTCAGCGCCGACGGACACAACTGGTCCACCGCGGCCATCGCGCCGGACTATGTACAGAAGATGTGGCCCAACAGCTACGCCGGGCGCCGCAAGCACTACGACTATGAAGGCGGCGAACCGGCCGCCGTTCCTCCGGCGGGCTATCTGTGGACCAACGCCGCTAGCGCCGGCGTTTCGATGCGCAATTACGGCTATTTCACCGACCTGCTGCCTTTGCCGGTCTCTAACGGCATTCATGTGGCCGCGGTGCGCGACTCCGTGCTCGCGCCGGTGACGAATCGCAAGTACCGCTCCTTTGACATGGACTACCTGGATGTCGACCGCGCCAAGGTGTTCCTCGACGATCTGGCCGAGTTCGAAAAGGAAGGCACCATGCCGAAGCTGCTGCTGGTGCGGCTCGGTAACGATCACACCTCGGGCACGGCGGCGGGCAAGATCGCGCCGTTGTCGGCGATGGCCGATAACGACGCGGCGCTGGGCATGATCGTGGAGGGCGTTTCGAAGTCGAAGTTCTGGCCGAAAACGGCGATTTTTGTATTGGAAGACGACGCGCAAAACGGCGCCGATCACGTGGATTCGCACCGCTCGCCGGCGTTCGTTTTGAGCCCCTACACCCGTACCGGCAGGATCGACTCCACGCTCTACAACACCACTTCCATGCTGCGCACGATTGAGCTGATTTTGGGTCTCAAGCCGATGACCCATTTCGACGCGGGCTCGCGGCCGATGTCGGCGGCGTTTTCGGTGACACCGAATGCGGCGCCCTACACGGCGGAGAAAGCGCGCCTGCCCATCGACGCGAAGAACCCGCCGGGCAACGCGACCGCCGCGCGTTCGGAAAGGCTTGACTTTTCCGAAGCCGACCGCATCGACGACGACGAATTGAACGATATTCTATGGGTGGCTATCCGCGGCACGGAGCCCCCGGTTCCCATGCGCAGCTATTTCTCGCGATGATGGAGTGAGCCCGCTTCCTCTCCTTCAATGCCTCAAATCTACCTTTGTTTCGTCTGGCACATGCACCAGCCCTGCTACAAGGATCTGGTCTCGAACGAATATCGTCTGCCCTGGACGCGAATGCACGCCCTCAAAGACTACTACGGCATGGTCAAGATTCTGGGCGATTTTCCGAAAGTCCGGCAGACGTTCAACCTGGTGCCTTCGCTGATCGCGCAAGTGGAGGATTACGCCACCGGCGTGGCCGTGGATCCGTTTTTGCGCGCCGCGCTCAAACCGGCCGAAGATCTGACCGAGGCCGAGCGCGATTTCGTGCTGCGTTATTTCTTCCAGGCCAACCCCATCCATCTGATCGGGCGGTATCCGCGCTACGCGGAGTTGCAGGAAGCCTGGCGCGCCAGCAATTACGATCTGCGCCGCGCGCACAACGTCTTCAACGCGCAGGCGCTGCGCGACCTGCAGGTGCTTTCGCAGGTCGCCTGGTTTGAAGAGGAATTTCTGAGCAACGACCCGGAGGTGAGATCTCTGGTGGAAAAGGCGCGCGGATACACGCTGGAAGATCAGGAACGGATGGGCCGCAAGCAGCGCGAGATTCTGTCGCTGGTCATTCCCGTTTACCGCGATTTCGCCGAGACCGGGCAGATCGAGATTTCGGCGACGCCTTACTATCATCCGATTCTGCCGCTGCTGTGCGATTCCGATATCGCTCATATTTCAAATCCGCACGTGCCCCTGCCGCCGCGATTCCGCTACCCCCAGGACGCACGTCTGCAACTGGAACGTTCCATCGACTATGTGAAGAAGCACACCGGCAAGCGGCCGATGGGCGTGTGGCCTTCGGAAGGCTCGGTGTCGGACGAGGCGTTGCAGATCGCCGCCGATTGCGGCTATCGCTGGGCGGCCACCGACAACGGAGTGCTGGGGCGCACGCTGGGCCGCGCTCCCGACCCGGTGGCCAGCTATCGTCCCTATCGCTGGCGGCGCGATGGCCGCGAGATGAGCATGATCTTTCGCGATCACTACCTGAGCGATCTGGTTGGATTCGTCTATTCGAAGATGGACGCTTCGAGCGCGGCCTCCGATTTCATGGGACGCATTCGCGACAATGCGCGTCCGCTGCTCGCATCCGGGCGCGATGCGCTGGTGCCGATCGTGCTTGACGGCGAGAACGCCTGGGAACACTACTATCGCAACGGGCGCCCATTCCTTTCCGAGCTTTACCGCAGGATTTCAGAAGATCCCACGATGGAGGCGGTCACCGTCAGCGAGGCGTTGAGCCGCGTGAGCGCCGATCCGCTGGACCATATTTTTCCCGGTTCCTGGATCAGCGCGAACTTCGACGTGTGGATCGGGTTCGACGAGGACAACAAAGCATGGGAACTATTGCTGGCCGCGCGGCAGGCTTTTGAAAAGGTGCAGCCAGGCAGCGTGCCGGCCGCCGATTACGAGTTGGCGCTGGAAGAGTTGCTGGTGGCTGAAGGCAGCGATTGGTGCTGGTGGTACGGGCCGCATCATCACACCGACAACCGCGAGGAATTCGATCAGCTTTTCCGCGATCATCTGGCCAATGTCTATCGCGCCTTGAACCTGACCCCTCCGTCCGAGCTGTCGCGGCCCATCATTCGCAAGGTGGCGGCGGCGGTTGTGGAAGCGCCCACGGCGGCGATCGAGGCCGCGGTTGACGGCGAGGTGACTTCCTATTTCGAATGGCTCGGCAGCGGTCTCTATCGAGTGGATTCGCGCCAGGGTTCCATGCACGGACACCGTTTCCTTGTGAAGGAGTTGCTCTACGGCGCCGGCCAGGACGAGATTTTCCTGCGCGTCGATTTTCTGGAGGAAGAGCTCGCCGATCTGGAAGTGCGATTTACGGTGAACGGCCACAACGTGGCCGCGCGGCTGACCGGCGGACAGGCCGAGATCGTGGCGGGCGCCACGCTCAAGCCGCGCATGGCGTGGAAGACGGTTCTCGAGGTGGGCATCCCCTTCGACCGGCTCCAGATCGGCGCCGACGATCGGGTAAAGATTCAGGTGTCGGTGTGGCAGCAGGGCCTGCCGATGGATTCCCTGCCTCAGGAAGGCTGGATCGAGTTCAGCCGCGGCGTGGCCGAGTGGGTGGAGTAGCTGTCTACACCACGAGCCGGTAGCGGCATTTGCGGTGATCGCCGCGCTGATACATTTCGGTCCAGGACGGCACTTCGACGGTATCCACGTATTCGGCTCCGGCGAGTTCACAACTGCGGCGCGACGCGGCGTTATCGGGATTGCAGGTGATCCAGAGATCGGTGAAGCCGTGGCGGCGCGCCAGCGGAATCAGCAGGCGCACGGCGCGGGCGGCGTACCGGTTGCCGCGGTGTTCGGGCAGCACCGAATAGCCGATCTGCCCCGCGTAAAGGCGGAAGAACTCGTTCTGGGAAATCCGCAGCGAGATGCGCCCCGCCACGGCGTCGAGCACGTCGTTGCGGATCTCGAAGCGATAGTAGGGCGCCTGGGTCTCGGTCTCGGCGTCGGCCACGGTGGCCGCCAGCACAAGCCGCAGGTCGCGGTCTCGCAGGTCGCCGGGGTCATGGAACAACATGGTCCTGACCCCGTAGTGTACTCGAAGGCTTGCGCTATGTTGGTAGGCCGATGGCCGCCGCCCAACGCCTGTTTCTGATCGACGCTTTCGGTTTCATCTTTCGCGCCTACCACGCGCGTGCGCGTACTGGAGCGCCGCCCATGCGCACCAGCAAGGGGCTTTCGACCGAAGCCGTCTACATTTTTCACAACATGATGCGGCGCATCGCGGGCGCGCACAAACCGGAATACATGGCGGTGATTTTCGAAAGCTCCGTGAAAACCTTGCGCGCCGAATCCTTCGCCGACTATAAGGCCAATCGAACGGAAATGCCGGTGGATCTGGGCGAGCAGATTCCCTGGGTGCGCAAGCTGCTCGATGCGCAGCGGGTGCGCATGCTGCAGTATGACGGGTACGAAGCCGACGACGTCATCGGCGCCATTTCGCATGCGGCGGCCGCGCGCGGCATCGAGGTGGTCATCGTTTCTTCGGATAAAGACATGCTGCAACTGGTCAATGAGCACGTGCGCATGTTGAATCCGATGAAGGACGACATCATTTACGATGTCGCGGGAGCGACGGAGTTCATGGGCGTGGCTCCGGGGCAGATCGCCGATCTGCTGGCGATCAAGGGCGACGCCATCGACAATATTCCCGGCGCGCCGGGCATCGGCGATAAGGGCGCGAAGGAACTGGTGTTGAAATACGGCTCGGTGGAAGAGGCGCTGGCGCACGCCGCCGAAGTCGTCAAGAAAATCCAGCGCGAGAGCCTGCTCAATCACAAAGACCAGATTCTGATGAGCAAGAAGCTGGCGACCATCGATGTGAACGTGCCGGTGGAATGGTCGCTCGAAGAGCTGAAGCTGCGCGAGCCTGATAAGGAAACTCTCAAGCAGCTTTATCGTGAGCTGGAGTTTTTCAGCCTGGCGCGGGAACTGGGC
The DNA here is from genome assembly GCA_902826685.1 of uncultured Acidobacteriota bacterium. GTDB lineage: Bacteria > Acidobacteriota > Terriglobia > Bryobacterales > Bryobacteraceae > CADEFT01. The sequence goes on along the minus strand of CADEFT010000011.1, from coordinate 111,319 downwards.
CCGGCGGATGCCGACGGCGCGGGCGACTGGCGCGAACTCGATTCCGAAGGCGCGGTAAAGGATTACATCGCTACGCTCGATCCGGCCAGGCCCGTGGCAATCTCACTTTCGCAGGCGCGCCCCGGGGAGTTGGCGCTGGAACCGATGATGGGCCTGGCGCAGGAGACGCGCAGCGGGCGCGGTGTTCCAGGACGGTTCTTTCCCCTGCTCGACGCCGTGCTGAGCGGGCCGTGGGAGCGCATCACGCACGACTGGAAAACGTTGAAGCTCGAACTGGCGCGCCAGGACGTGGCGCAACTGGGCCCGGCGCGCGACGTGATGCTGGAAGCTTTCCTGCTCAGCCCGGAAGCTTCGGCCGCCAGCCTGGAAAAAGTATCGGAACGCTACCTCGACCGGCGGCTCTCGGGCGCGGTGGAGCAGCAGGCCGGGTGCATCGTCGAACTCGGCGCGCTGCTGGGCCAGCAGTTTGAGTCGCGCCCCGCGCTGCACTCGCTATATCGCGACGTGGAGTTGCCGATGGCCGAAGTGCTGGCGCGAATGGAACAGCGCGGCATCCGCATCGAGACGGCGCAACTGGGCGCGCTGAGCACGCGGCTGGACGCCGAGATTCAGCGCCTCACGGCGGAAATCCATAGTCTGGCCGGGCAGGCGTTCAACATCAACTCGCCGCAACAATTGGGCAAGATTTTGTTTGAAGACCTGAAGTTGCCGACGCCGGTGAAGTACGGCAAAGGCAAGCAGATCTCGACCGCGGCGGAGGTTCTGGAAGACCTGGCGGAAGGGCATCCCATCGCGGGCAAGGTGCTTGAGTTCCGGCAGCTTTCGAAACTCAAGGGCACCTATGTCGACGCGCTGCCGCAGTGGATCGATCCGGCGACGGGCCGCCTGCATACCAGCTTTCATCAGACCGGCGCCGCCACCGGGCGCCTGTCGAGTTCCGATCCGAACCTGCAAAACATTCCGATTCGCACCGAGCTGGGCCGTGAGATCCGGGCGGCCTTCGTGCCCGAGCGCGGCTGGAAGATGCTGGTGGCCGATTACTCGCAAATCGAGCTGCGCCTGCTCGCCCATCTGTCGAAGGATCCGCTGCTGGTGGGTTCGTTCCGCAACCGCGAGGATATCCATACGCGCACGGCCTGCGAGGTATTCGGCGTCAAGCCGGGCGAGGTTACGGCGGAGATGCGGCGCAACGCCAAGGCCGTGAATTTCGGCATCGTGTACGGGCAGACGCCGTTCGGACTTTCGGCCACGCTCGGCATTCCGCGGCAGCAGGCCGAGCTTTACATCCTCAATTACTTCGAGCGCTACAAGGGCGTGAAGGAATACATCGACGAGACCATCGCCGAAGTGCGGCGTACCGGCGTATCGAAAACGATGTTCGGGCGGGAGCGGCCCATTCCCGACATGAACAGCCGCAACCCCAACGCGCGCGGGTTCGCCGAGCGCACGGCCGTCAACACGCCGATGCAGGGGGGCGCGGCGGACCTCATCAAGATCGCCATGGTGCGCATCGACCGTAAGCTGCGCGAGGGCTGGAAGACGCGCATGCTGCTGCAGGTGCATGACGAACTGGTGCTCGAATCGCCGGTGGAGGAAGTGGAACGGGCGGCCGCCATGGTCAAGGCTGAAATGGAGGGCGTGCGCGAGCTCGAAGTGCCGCTGGTGGCGGAAGCGGGAATTGGAGAAAACTGGCGTGACGCGAAATAGCTGGATCCTCTGCGCGCTGCTGGCCGGATGTGGTTCGACGGAGCCCGCGAAGAAAGCCGAAGCGCCGCCCAAGGCGGAGCCGATGCCCGCCGTTTACCGCGTGAAGCTTGAAACAAATAAGGGCGATATTGTTTTGGAGGTGCGCAAGGAGTGGGCTCCGCGGGCGGCGGCACGGTTTTACGAGCTGGTGACCGCGGGTTATTACGACGGCTCGCGGTTCCATCGCGTGATCCGCAACTACTTCGCGCAGTTCGGCATTCATCGCGATCCCAAGATGTCGCAACTGTGGCGTGAGCTGCGGTTTCCCGATGAGCCGGTGAAGATGAGCAACAAGAAGGGCTGGATGAGTTTCGCGCAACTGGGGCCCAACACGCGAAACGTGCAGGCTTTCCTCAACCTGAAAGACAACACGGACCTCGACAAGCAGGGCTTTCCGCCGTTCGCGCAAGTGGTGGAAGGGATGGATGTGGCGGAACGGCTCTACAGCTCTTACGGGGAATTGCAGCCCAAGGGCGGCGGACCGGATGGGGTCAAGGCCGAGTTACAGGGGAACGCTTATCTGGAAGCCCAATTTCCGCGGCTCGATTACATCGTGAAGGCTTCCCTCGTGCGGTAGAATCGATCCGTGCTCCTGCTTGTGCTGGCCTCGTCTGTTCTGGCGCAACCGAATCCGTTCCGCGCCAACGCGGCTTCGGACGTCGAAGCCGGAGCCAAGATTTTCCGCGCCAACTGCGCCATCTGCCATGGACTGGACGGGAAGGGCGTGCGGGCTCCGGATCTGACGACGGGGCGATACCGGCATGGCTCCACCGACGAGGATCTGTTCAAGACGATCGCCAATGGCGTGAAGGGCACGGAGATGCCGCCGGTCACGATGGAAGGGCGGCAGACGTTTCAGGTGATCGCGTTTCTGCGGTCGATCGCAACGCCGGGCGGGGCGAAGGCGGCGGCGGGCGACGCCGCTAAAGGGCGGGCGATTTTCGAAGGCAAAGGCGGCTGCCTCAAGTGCCACATGGCGGGCGACGCCGGTTCCCGGCTGGGACCGGACTTAAGCGACGCCGGACTTCGCTTCTCGCGCGAGCACATGATCCGGTCGTTAATCATGCCGGACGATCTGGTCTCGATGCGCTACTGGTATGCGGAAGCGACCGGCCGCGACGGGCGGAAATACTACGGCAGGCGCCTGAACGAAGATACGCATTCGGTACAGATTCTGGATGGGCAGGAGCGGCTGACGTCGCTCCTAAAGGCGGACCTGGCGGAGTACCGCGTGCTGAAGAAATCGGCGATGCCGTCTTATGAGTCCAGCCTCTCGCCGGCGGAGCGGGACGATCTGCTCGCTTATCTGGCGACGCTGCGGAATTAGGATCCTTCCATGATTTCTCTGTTTTTGCTGCTGGCGCTCGAGGCGCAGGTTACTTCGGACCGGATTTTAAACGCCGGCAAGGAACCGCACAACTGGCTGACTTACTCGGGAACTTACATGAGCCAGCGCCACAGCCTGCTAAGGCGGATCGCGCCGGCCAATGCTCGGGAACTGGAGCTCAAATGGGTGTTTCAGTCCAGCTCTCTCGATAAATTCGAAGCGACGCCGCTGGTGGTGGATGGCGTGATGTACGTAACCCAGCCGCCCAACGACATCGTCGCGCTCGATGCGCTTACGGGACGCGTGTTCTGGACCTTCGAGTATAACTACGCCGCCAAGGCCGACCCTTGCTGCGGCAAGGTCAACCGCGGCGTGGCGATTCTGGGCGATACGCTGTTCATGGGCACAATCGACGCTCACTTAGTCGCGGTGGACGCCAAGACGGGCAAGCTCAAGTGGAAGGTTGCGGTCGCCGATTACAGCCAGGGTTACGCGCTGGCGCACGCTCCGCTGGTGGTGAAAGACAAGGTGATCGTCGGCACCGCGGGCGGCGAGTTCGGCATCCGTGGCTTTCTCGCGGCCTACGATGCAAAGACGGGCAAGGAGGCGTGGCGCTTCTATACCATTCCGGCGCCCGGCGAACCGGGCAGCGAGACGTGGAAGGGCGATGCCTGGAAGCGCGGCGGTGCGTCGGTTTGGGTTACCGGCTCTTATGATCCGGAGACCAACCTCACCTTCTGGGGCATCGGCAATCCGGGTCCGGATTGGAATCCGGACGTGCGCGAGGGCGATAACCTTTACAGCGATTGCGTGGTGGCGCTCGATGCGGACACCGGCAAGCTGAAATGGCACTTCCAGTTCACGCCGCACGATGAATGGGATTGGGACGCGGTGCAGGTTCCGGTGCTGGCCGATATCAGGTTTCGCGGTGAATTGAAGAAAGTCATGCTGTGGGCCAACCGCAACGCTTTCTTTTACGTACTGGATCGCGTGACGGGAAAGTTTCTGTTTGGCAAGGCGTTCGCGAAACAGACCTGGGCCAAGGGCCTGGACGACAGCGGCCGTCCGATCAAGATTCCGGATATGGGTCCTTCGGCCGAAGGCAGGCTGGTGTATCCGGGCGTGCAGGGCGGCACGAATTGGTATTCGCCGTCGTTCAGCCCGGCGACGGGCTTGTTCTATCTTTCGGTCTGGGACAACTACGCGAGCGTGTACCACAAGTTCGACACGCCGTATGAGCCGGGCAAGCGATACCTGGGCGGGTCGCCGAAGTCCATCGTGTCGCCGACGCGGCGGGAGCAGATCCGGCTGTGGGATGAAGAGGCGGGCTATGGCGCCATTCGCGCGCTCGATCCGGAAACGGGCGAGATGAAGTGGCAGTTCAAGATGAGCGACGTCAGCGACAGCGGCGTGCTTTCCACCGCCAGCGATATGCTGTTCGCCGGCAATCGCGAAGGCTGGTTCTATGCATTCCATGCGCGCGACGGCAAGCTGCTTTGGAAGCAGTATCTGGGTGGGCAGATTATCGCGGGTCCGATGACTTACGAAGTAGCCGGGAAGCAATACGTGTCGATCGCCTCCGGTCACGGATTGTTCACCTTCGGACTGCGGGACTGATGCCTTGAACGATCTGCAGGGGCTGATCGCGCGCCACGGCGCGGCGTTTCTTTTCGGCTTTTGCTTTCTCGAAGCTGCGGGTGTTCCCATTCCGGCCGCGCTGGCGCTGCTTTTGGGTGGCGCGGCGGTGGGCCAGGGGACCCTACCGGCCGGCTCAGCGTGGCTCGCCGGTTTCGCCGGATTGCTGGCGGGCGATCTGCTGCTATTTTTTCTGGGACGCCATACGGGCTGGTGGCTGCTCGGTTTGCTGTGCCGCGTGACGGCGAACCCCGACGCGTGCATTTTCACCTCCGCCCATGCCTTTCGAAAGCGGGGACGGGCGACGCTGGTGCTCTCAAAGTTCGTTCCCGGTTTGAGCGCGATGGCGGCGCCGCTGGCGGGTAGCATGAATATGCGCGCGGCTCAGTTTCTGGCGCTCGATGGAACGGGCGCGGCGCTATACGTCACCGCTTACGGCCTTCTGGGTTATCTGTGCAAGGACATCATTGCCACGGTGATCGGATATTTTCAGGCGGCGGGACGGGTGGTGGAAACCCTGCTGGTGGGCGCGGTGGCCGGATATTTGGTGTGGCGTGGTTATTTATCGTGGAAGACTCGCGAGTTGCGAGCGGTGCCGGTGCTGCGGCCCGGGGATCTGAAAGGTCTCGATGAGGCGCAGGTGCTCGATGTCCGCAGCCATGGGTATTATTCGAGCAGCGCGCGGCGGATTAAGGGAGCGGCGCGGCTGGAGCCGAATCGTCTGCCGGAAGCGATGGAATCGCTGCCTACAGGAAAGAAATTGCTGCTTTATTGCACGTGCCGGAACGAAGCCACCAGCATAAGGGTGGCGCACATGCTGCGGCAGAACGGTTATGAAACGTTTGTGATTCGCGGGGGGTTAAAGGCCTGGCAGCAAGCCGGACACGAGACCGAGCCCGTGCCCGCGGCCGAGATTGTGGAGTTGCCGAGCTTCAGACGCTAACAGATGTTGGGCTTGCCGGAAGGCAGCGTGATTTGTACGGATGTGGCCGGATAGTCGGCCACCACGCAGAAGGCGCCGCCGATCTCTTCGAGCAGGCCGGCGCTGTGTTCGGGAAACGGAAGCACGGGCGCATCGCCGGGATCGAGACCGGTTTGATCGAGATCGAGCCGCACTTCGACGGCTTTGCTGCGCGCTTCGCAGCTTACCTGGATTTTAGGGGCGGAAGGCCCGGCCAGATCGAGCAGGAAGGCGAACCAGTCGGCGAGAATCTTGCGCGATTCGACGCGCACGGCGGCGTTGGTGGCGAGCGGAAGAATTTCAAGCGTCTTGGCCGGCGGGAAGGCCCGATTCACATCGGCGGCGGCATCGCGCAGGATATCGTTGAGCGAGCGATAGCAGGCCGCCACCTCGTCGAGACGGACATATACATACTCGTCGCCCTGTTCGCGAGGTTGGATCTCGGCGGCCACGCGCCCGCGGCGGCGGCCCTTGGCGGTCACGATGTCGAGTTCGATGCGGCGCGAGACCGGCGTCAGAATACCGAAGGGGGTCGACACGAGTTTCCCGGCCGTACGGCCTAGAAGTGCGGCAGCTTGCGTATTGGCGGCGACAATCACACCGTGGGAGTCTAATACGATACCGGCGTGTGTACCGAACCTTGCCGCGAGCCAGGCGGAACTGACATGAGATTCGGGCGCCGTCTGGTGCGCGCCGGTCAGATGGAACCTTGACATTACCGCCTCCTTATGTTTTCAAGGGTGTCGGCGCTTGAGCGAGCGCATGCGAGGCCTGCCAGTAGGGCATTGACAGGAATTTAATTCTCTCTTAATGAGCGAATTTACCCTCGATTGTACACTCTCATGATGGCGGAAGCTAGGGTTCTGTTTCCTCAGATTAGCCCGACGATCCCTATTCTCGTCCCCCACTTCGGCCGATACGGCGGGGGCGCGATATAATCGGACGCATGATGGAACAGACCTCGCGTCGAAATATGCTGAGAGCCGTTGGTGCGGCGGCCATCGCCACCAAGGCGCATCCGATTCTAGGAGCCAACGACCGCGTCAATATCGCCATCGTCGGTATCGGCGGGCGCGGCAGCGCTCATCTGCGCGAGTATCTCGCGCTACCGGACAGCAACGTCACCGCGCTATGCGACGTCAACCAGGAAGCGCAGGAACGCGCTCAGGCGCTGGTCAAGAAAACCAACGGCAACGACGCCAAGGTCTATGGCGAAATGCGCAAGTGTTTCGAAGACAAAAACGTCGATGCGGTCTCGATCGCCACCCCCAATCACTGGCATGCGCTCTCCACCATTTGGGCCTGCCAGGCGGGCAAGGACGTTTATATCGAGAAGCCGGTCTCGCACAATCATTTCGAAGGCAAACAGATGACCGCCGCGGCGCGCAAGTACAAGCGCATCGTACAGGCGGGTACGCAGAGCCGCTCCACCGCCCACAAAATGGAAGCGATGAAGCTGCTGCGGGAGGGGGCCATCGGCAAGATCTACATGGCCAAGGGCCTGTGCTACAAGCGGCGCAAGACCATCGGCAGAACGCCGGTGCTCGATCAGCCGCCCGCGGGCATTAACTGGGATCTGTTCCTCGGCCCGGCGCCGCTCAAGAAGTTCAGCATGAACCGCTTTCGTTACAACTGGCACTGGTTCTGGGATACCGGCAACGGCGACATCGGCAACCAGGGCGTGCATGAAATGGATATCGCGCTGTGGGGGCTGGGCCGCACCACCATGCCGCTTTCGGTCATGGCGAGCGGCGGCAAGTACCTCTACGACGACGATCAGGAAACGCCCAATACACAGATTGCCACCTTCGATCTGGGCGAGGCGCAACTGATCTTCGAAGTGCGCGGCCTGTTCACCGGCGAGGACGGTCCGCTGAAGGCGCGCGGCGGCAATATCGTCGGCAACATCTTCTACGGTTCGGAAGGCTACATGGCCGTCGATTCCTCCGGCTATTGGATCGTGAAGGGCGAAGAACGCCAGTTGGCGTCGGAAGGGAAAGCGCAGAGGGGCGATACCAGTCCCCACATGGCGAATTTCCTCAAGGCGATCAAGAGCCGGAAAGTGGAAGACCTGAATGCCGACGTGGCGGTGAACGCGCTGGCCTCCGATTACTGCCACCTGGCCAATATCGCTTACCGCACGGGCAAAAAGCTGATGTGGGACGCCAAGGCGGACCGCTTCACGGGCGAGCCCGGCGCCAACGCCATGCTGACCCGCAACTATCGCGCGCCTTACGTCGTTCCGGCCGCCGTTTAAAGCCGGCGCAGGAAATCGAGACTGGGCTTCACCAGGTTCCAGCCGTTCGGGCAAAACGCCAGATCGACGCACCACCAATCGACGCCAGGCAGCGCCTTCAGCTTGGGCGCCAGCCGGGCGTAGTCGATGACGCCCTGCCCGAACGGGCGATGCGCGCTGGTTTCATCGCAATAGAGAGTGCCGTCGGCGTCGTTGACATGGATGTGTCCCACGCGGCCGGCCAGAAGGTTCAAAAACTGATCGACGCTCGCCAGCGTTTCCGGCGCGCCGTGCTGCCGCGCGCCCACCACGCCGCAAACGTAGGCGTGACAGACGTCGAACAAGACCTGGAAGTTCGGATGGCCCACCTGTTCGTACACATCCACGACTTCGGAAGGCTTGTTGAAGATGAATCCCGGCTCGAATTCCCACGCCAGGCGCACGCCGGATTTTTGGGCCAGCCCGGCGGCCTCGCTCCAGATGGAAGCGAGACGATCCATGGCTTCCCGGTATTCGGCGCCGTTGAGGGAGCCGGGCGCCGCGATCGAATCCACGCGCATGCGCGGACTGTTGAGGCCCACGCAAAGCTCCAGGTTGCGCTGAAACAGATCGAGGTAGCGGTCGCGATTGGAAGGCACAAGCGGATTGACGAAAGTGAAATCGGGGACGAAACCGGAGACGGCGAGCTTCAGATCGGCGAGCATGGCCGTGAGGTCGCGGCGCGAGGCGGCTGAGGCGTAGTCCTCCAGGGTGATGTGCGGGGGAAAGCCGGCGATCTCGATTCCGTCGTAGCCGGCCTCGGACAGATGGCTGGCGACCTGGCGGAATGGGACGGGCGACCGGGAATAGGGACCGAAGGCGAACGCCCAGCTCCCAAACGAAATACGCATATTGGAGAGCGAACTTCTCTCTCTTTCTACTCTTTCACCGTTCGCCCGTTCCCGCAAGTGGCTCAGGCGCCGGTGTATTCGCGGTTAAGCAGCCGTGAGACGCTTTCGTGGGCGAGGCGCAGTCCGTGTTCGATCGCCGATTCGAGTTCGTCGAGGTCGGCCACGGTGGATGGCGGGGCGCCGTTCCACCAGCGGAAATCGTCCGGACGGCGGGGCGGCTCGACGGCGGCCGAGCCGGAGACCGAAACGCGCAGGGGCCAGCTATCGCCCACGAGCAGGATCTGAATGTTTTTGACGATGGGCCCGGATCTCCAACGGATATCGACGCTGTGCTCATCGAGCCAGGACGCACCCACTTCGCACACCGGCGAAATCTCGCGCACGGTGAAGGCCCGGCACTGGCGGCGGACGGCGTTTACCAATTCTTCCCAGTCACAGGCGCGGGAGGCAATTTGCGATTCACTGAACATCTCGTTGTCGCTTCCTTTTCGAACTGCTTACACCGGTATTATCGGGAGAAAAGGGGCCGGGGCGATAGGCGCGGAAATACCCTAGAAAACAATGTAAACCTTGTGTCCAGTACGGTTTAGCTCACGGGCTATTACGCCGGTAGAGATGGTTGCAGAACTCGCCGCGCGTGGTACCGGGTTTGAGCCAATCCGCGGGCGGCTGATAGAATCGTCTTCAGGTTCGCGCCGGCAACGTAAAGAATGAGAGGCGAGGCATGTCAGCCAGCTACGCGATAGAATTGGCCGGGTCGCTGACGCACGCCATCTCACCATATCGCGAGATGGGTGCGTACGAGGCAATGTGGTCGGAGGTCAAAGCCAGCTTCAAATCGATCGCGGACAAGTTCCGGAAACATCCGGCCGCCATACCATCGGATTTCGTACCAGAAGAGACTGCCGTCGAGTTTGCTAAGAAGACCGTCCACACATTGAAGGCCGCTGGGGTCGAATATTTCGGCGTGCGGGTGCATGGTGCGGGCGAGTATCCGATGAAGCTAAGGGTAGCCGACCATCCAGTGGAACTTCTTTATTACCAAGGCTGGTGGGATCTGGTCGAAAGCCGCAGTATCGCGGTTGTGGGCACCCGACGGCCCTCTCAGCAGGCAATTGCCCGCACAAGGAGCTTGGCGCGCAAACTGGCCGGCGACAAGTTCACAGTGGTGTCAGGACTGGCTAACGGGATTGATACCGTCGCCCATAGAACGGCAATCGAGCATGGGGGACGGACGATGGCCGTTATCGGCACACCCCTCAGCGTGCGTTACCCTAGCGAGAACGCGGACCTGCAGGAACAGATCGCCAAGGACTTTCTGGTCATCACGCAAGTCCCGGTAGTGCGCTATGAACGTCCGAACCCGACGGCCAATCGGATTTTCTTTCCTGAACGCAACATCACGATGTCTGCGCTAACGGAGGCGACCATTATTGTGGAGGCTGGTGAGACGTCGGGCACGCTGGTTCAAGCCCGTCACGCTCTCAAACAGCGGAAGAAGCTCTTCATCCTGGAAAGCAATTTCCACAACCCGTCGCTCACCTGGCCTCATCGGCTGGAACGGATGGGTGCGGTTCGAGCCAGGGATTACGACGATATCCGAGCGCATCTTGCCAATCCGGCTGTCCAAGATTGATGACCTGACGCGACCGGATCATACCTTCATCGAGGCGGGTGATGAGTGTCTCTACCTGGGTGAATATAACGCGAGGAAGGGCTATCAGTTCAGCGAGACGAATAACCTGGTTTTCAACCTGAAGAAGCCGTTGGACCGCCGGGGGCAGCCGGGTTGGCCGTACAAGCGGCGGGCCATCGAAGAGGCTGGCCGCCAACTCCGGGAAGCGCTGGATGCCGTGAACCCCGGGTGGCTTTCGATCGCCACATTGGTTCCGGTTCCACCTTCCAAAACCAGAACGGATCCCATGTATGACGACCGGATGGTCCAGGTTCTGCATGTGATGGGAAGAGGGATGAAACTCGATGTGCGGGAGCTCATTCTCCAGCGGGAAAGTACCGGGGCCGCGCACTCCACCGAGGCCCGGCGAAGCGTAGACGATCTTCGTGAAAACTATGCGGTCAGCGAGGATCTCGTCGCACCCAGGCCGAGGGTAATTGGCGTGGTGGATGACGTGTTGACAACTGGAGCGCACTTTAAGGCGGCCCAACAGCTTCTGCGGGGCTGGTTTCCTGAAGTCAGGATATATGGAATCTTCGTCGCGCGCCGAGTGCCCGACAGCGCGGATATCCTGAGTTTGCTCGATTGAACGATGGGGCTCACTGGCTATTACGCCGGTAGAGATGGTTGCAGAACTCGCCGCGCGTGGTACCGGGTTTGAGCCAATCCGCGGGCGGCGTCTCAGGCTGGCCCGCCAGACGCCACCAGCGGCGGGCCGTCTCCGCGTCGATGGGCGACTTCGCATCCGCTACATAGCTATCGAAGAAGCCCTTGGTGCCGAAGTACTGCAAAGCGGCGTAGGCGGGATCGGCCTGGTTAATGTCCTTGAAGTAAGTGATCACTTGGCCGTGCTTCAACAGTTCCCGCTGCAGCCGGTTCGGATCGACGGCGCGCGGCTCCACGGCGGCGCCAATGGCCAGATGAGCGGCGATGCCGGCGGCCTGTCCGAGTGCCATCCAGGTCGGCTCCAGACGCAAGGTGGAAAAGGCGATGTGCGTGGTGGAGGCCGCCACCGGCACCAGTAGTCCGTCAACCGATTCGGGGATCATGACGCGATACGGAATCTGATAGGGCCGCGTCATACGGTCGAGCATGAAGATGTAGCCTTCGAGCACGTTGTGCCCCGGCTCGCGCTTGCGCACCGGAAAGCTATCGACGGGAAATTCGCCGGCGGCGACGCTATCGGCGTGAATGCGAGTGCGGCCAAGTTCGGGCCCCACGATGGTGTCGTTCTCAGACAGAGTGTAAAGCCCAACCAGCCGCCGCGCCTCGCGAACGTAAAGCTGCCAGGGGAAGTGGCCGTTGCCGGTGAACTCGTCTTTCGCCAGGTGATAGCGGCGGGCGAGGGCGCGGTGCGGGGCGGGAATCGCTTCGTCGTTCTGCAGAAAATAGAGCAGTCCCAGCGTCAGGTGGCGGAGGCGCGCGGAGATCTTTTCGCGCCGCTCCCAATCGGCTTCCGGGTAGGCGTAGTTCTCCTCCGCGAAGGGGAATCCAAGCGGACGCGGGTTCATGTTGACGTCGGTCTTGCGGTTCGGCAGTTCGGCAATGGAGAGGGCGCGCACCACGGTGTTGAATGTGGGGGCGAAGTATCCCACGCCGTCCTTCATCTCCTTGGGCGGCGCGAACCGGCCTTGCTTCCAGTCGTCGAGATAGCCGAGGTAGTGGGCGCGATCGTAGCCGGGCGGCGGAGCGGTGAGCACGAGGCTATTGGCCGCATCGGTGGTCAGGCAGAGACGGTAGGTATAGGCGGGAATGCGTTTGTCGCCCTCGCCGGTGGTGCCTGCCAGGAACGTACGCGTTTCGTAGTCCTGGTAGACGACGCCGGCGTGCAGTTCATTGAACTCGGCCCGGCTTTCGCGGCCCAGCCGGTAGCGGGCGCCGGCGGCAGCGTACAGATCTCCTTCGTAAGTGCCGTCGATGAAGATGCGTCCGCGGAATTCGGTGACGGCGTTGGTGGCGCGATCGCTGACGCGGATCGCCGCTACGCGGTTGCCCTCCTTGCGCACCTCGCGCAGCCGGTGATGCAGGAACACGGCGATCTTCCCCTCGGCGGCCACCATGCGATCGATGACACGCTGGGCGACGGAAGGTTCGTAGTAATAGCCCTGGCGCGAAAGCCGGGCGTTTTCCGATTGCGCGCCATAGTGTTCGACATAGTGCTCGTATACTTTGCCCGTGAACTCGCGGAACATGCCTCCGATGGCTTCGCGTGTTTCGATGTCCGATTTGCCCAAACCGCTGGCGGTCATGCCGCCCAGATGCTTGTGGTATTCGATCAGCGCGACCGACCGGCCCTGGCGCGCCGCGGCGATGGCGGCGGCCACTCCGCCGGGCGTACCGCCGTAGACCACCACGTCGTATTCGGCTGCCGTGAGCGCCGCCAGCAGGTAGAGGGAGAGCATGTTAGCGGGGCAACTCCAAGGCGCGGATCGGGAGTTCGGCGACTTCGATGTCCTCTTTGTTCACCGAATAGATCACCCAGAGCGATCCGCCATGCTCGACGGCGTGCGGATACTGGACGGTGCCGCTGCCTTTGGCGCGCCCTTCAAAGCGCCGCGCGGGCGGGCTGCCCCGGACCAGCCGCGGCTGAGCGAATTCCCAGCCGTCGCGGCTGAAGGAAATGGCGAGCGGATCGCGGCGGGCCGGGTCGGGGTTGTTGATGAGGAAATACCATCCGTTTGAAAGGCGATGGGGGAAATTCTTGGAGGTTGCGTCGGGATAGTTGGTGCGCACCGGAGGCGACCAGCTACGCCCGTCATCGGAGCTTAGAGCGCGAAGGAGGAAACCGGAGCGCGTGTTGTCGCGGATGATCATGTGAACTTCGCCGCCTTCGGTGGCGTAGTAGGTGGGCTCATCCATGCGATCGAAGGGCGGGGCGGAGGCGATGGCGGTACGCTTCCATCCTCCGGCGCCATCGGCCAGCGCCATCGAAACATCCATGCGCCGGTCGCGGCAGACGAGTGAATCGGCTCCATTGAGGCGGATGGGTGGGAAGTTGTTCATGCAGTCTTCGGCGTAGACGCCGCGCGATTCCCAGCGATCGCCAGTCCATTCAAAGCGCATCAGGCGAAGGCCGCGCCACACCTCGCCGCGTCCGCGCAACCGGTAGTCGGCGCTTTCGATGTAAGCGGCAAGCGCGGTGAGTTTCCCTTGTTCGACGGAAATGCCGCGGGCGATCCAGCGAGCCGGTCCCTGGGGTCCATCGGGATCGGCGGCGAGTTCGCGCGGCTCGCTCCAGCGATGGCCGTCGCGGCTGGTGGCGTAGAGCACTCGTTGATCGGGATCCTCTTCGCCCACGCGGCTCGATGACCAGACGGCCCAGAACTGCCCGTCGTGGTGCGCGATGTAGGAATGCAGATTGAACCCGGATTCGTTCCGCCGGCCTTGAAAGACGCTGCTGTGGCGTTTGGCGGCGGCGGGCAGGCTGGTGAAGGAAGTGCGGGGGGCGAGCAGGCGCTCGGGCCGGCGCGCGAGCTTTTGAACATCGGTGATGGGAACGCGCAGCAGCACGATGTCTTCCATGTTTTCCGAATGAATGATGTACAGGAATCCGTTGTGTTCGAGCAGTTGCGGATAGTGGTATCCGGCGTAGCCCGGATCCTTGCCGGCATAGCGATAGACGGTGGGCGCGTCGCGCAGCACGGCCATGCGCGTGAACACTCTGCCGTCTTCCGATAACGAGAGGCTGAGCGGATTGCGCCGGCCGCTGGTGTTGGGGTTCGACGCCATCGCATAGAGACCGCTCGACAGGCGCAGGACGTTGAACTTCGCCATCGCATCGGGAAAGTCGGTTTGGACCGGAGCGGTCCAGGTCTGGCCGCTATCGCGGCTGAAAGAACGGTAAAGCCGCCGCGACTTGCTGCCGTCGCGGAACGCGGCGGTGAGCTGGCCATCGGGCAGCGTCCAGAGCACGGGCTCATCGAGCGCCGCCCCATCGGCGGGCGCGGGAACGGCGACAGGGGTCCACTGGTCCGGCGCGGCGGCGCCTCCGGTTAACATGCCGATGCGCATTTTGTGGTCGCGCCGCGTCATCATCCATTGGCCATTGGAGAGAAGAGTGGGCGCGAAATTGTTGATGGTGTCGCGGGCGACGGCGAACGGCTCGGCCCAGGCGGTGCCGTTCCAACGGAAGCCGCGCAGCGTGAGCCCTGGGCCGAACAGCGGCCGTACGGCTTCGTCGCGCGCCACCAGCGCGATCAACTCATCGGGACCGCGCCTCCAGAAACCGCGCGCGAACGAGCGCAGGTTTTCCTTCTCTTCCGGTGGGGCGAGGATAGCCGATTCGGACCAATGCACGCCGTCGGCACTGGTGGCATACCGGATGTACTGACCGGCCTGCAGATCGCGGATGCGATTGGAGCTCCACATCGCCCACAGCTTGCCGTCAAACGCGGCGAGATAAGGATGCATGTTGAAGCCGGTGGTTCTCTCCTTGCCCTTGTAGATGGAAACGACTTCGGGCCGCAGGCGCGTAACGGCGGGCGCGGCGAACATGTGACGCGCTTCCCGCGCCTCGAGGAATTCGCCGGTGTGGCGGGCCACGGCTTCGGGATTCTCAGCGAGCATTGCATGCGAGGCGCCCGCGATCCAGGCGAGTTCGATGCTTGTCCGGTCCGGCAGGCGCAACTGCTCGCGCGACGGCCGCGGGCCGCCACGGTCGCCCCAGATCTCGAGCACGGGCACCGCCGTTGTGGCGAGAATCGGCGCCCCGTCCCACTGCTTCCACACCGAGGCGAACGCCGTTCTTTCCGCCTCGCTCAAGGCGGCCAGCGTTTCCTGTTGGTGACTGGTCCGTTGCGATGGACGGCCGGGACCGAACGCTTCCACCGCGACAAGATGATGGGTCCAGCCTTCCATCGCGACGACCCCGGCGATCTGATCCGGCCGCCGTGCGGCGAGTTCGATCGCGAGCATACCGCCGATGCTGTGGCCGCCTGCATACCAGCGTTCGAGCCCAAGCTTATCGGCGACTGCCAACACATCCCCGGCGAATAGGTCCATCGAGGGATTACGCGAGGCCGGACGGCTGCCACCGTGTCCACGCAGTTCGACCACGATGATTCGCACATCGGAGGGCAGCCCGCCGGCAAGCCGGTCGAAGACGCGGCGATCGTCCCAGCTTCCCGGAATCAGCACCAGGTTTGGCCCGCTGCCTTGGCGGACGTGATAGGCGACGGTGGCACCATCGGGCCGCTGTAGCGACCCGGATTGATAAGCGGGCGCGGCCCACAAAGACCCTAGAACGAACAGCGGCAATAGCGGCACTATCACGATTGTATTCGCGGCCAACCGGGTAAAGATACCAATTTTCCGCACGCGGTAAACGCGATACTCTGCGGTTGCCATGAAAGCATTCGTTATCGCGGCGGCGTTTTACGGCTTATGCGCCCTGGAAGCCGCTCCCGTCAATTATCTGCTTGAGGTTACCGTTACCAGCGCACCGAACGCGCCGGGAACCTATATCGACAATCCGTGGAACTTTGGCTCCCTGCCGCTGGTTTTCCAGGGAACTTTCACGGCCGACAATGCCGTATCCGGCTCTATATCCAACCTGCAACTGGTGATCGGCGGCATCGACGTGGCCGCCACTCATACCTACGCGGCCGCCTCCGATTTCAACCCTGCCACGTTAGCTTTGAAAATGCTCCTGCAGTCGCTCGATTCGGCGGTGCTGCTCGGAAGTGTGGGGACGTTTGGCGCGCCCGCCAACTATGCCGTGGCCGTACAGGCGGGCAACCTGGCGCCTGTGGATCCTTATTACTCCAACACGCAGAACTGGGTGGGCACGTTTTCCGTGACCGCGATTCCGGAGCCGGCGGCGATGCTGCTGACGGCGGCCGGGACGCTCGCCGTGCTTGTGCGCAGGCGGTCGATCAATTGAGCGGGCTTGCCTGGTAGAGAACGTACTCGTCGTTGGTGGTGAGGCCGAGGAAATAGACCGTGCCGTCGTCGCGAATGTCGTACTCGGTGGTACGCACGATATAGGAGCCGTCGGCGGTGGGTTCGTTCAGTGCATGGACGTAATACGTCCTGGCGCCACGCTTCACCGTCAGCACCTGTGTATTGGTATTGCACTGGGCGAAGACGTCGCCGGAGCGATTGACGTCGAACGTACCGATGCTATTGGCCAGGTGGCCGGTGACGATGGCTTCATCGGTAGCGATGGCGGTTTCCCATTTGTCCTGCCGCCACTTGACCAGAGTGTTGCCGAGACCGGAAAGATTGAGGATGGAAAAGAAGCTGTCGGCACTGGCCCTCGGGGCGCCGATGGTGACCACGGGGCGGCCCAAGTGCTGCGTGATGTCGGGCATGGCCGCCAGCTTCCATCCGGCGTCGTCCCACAGGTAGAGCGCGGTGGAGTTGTCGGTAAAGCGCAGAATGGCCATGACGCGGCCGGTATCGTCGAGAACCTGGTTCGACCAGGTGAGCACCGTGTTGCCATCGACTACCGAGCCGTTGTTTGAGACCAGGACGGTGTGCTTGCCTTCGCGCGTCATCACCAGACGCTGATCGCCGCGGTTGGTGGAAGCCGCCCAGAGCAGGTCGCCACGCGCATTGACGGTGACCGAAAACGGCGCGCCGGCCGTCGTACCGGTTTCGAGCGCGATGGGCGGGCGCAGCACGAACTCGCGCTGATCGCCGCTTACGCGCAGGATGCCCGCGCCGTTGGTCTGCGAAGTATAGATATCGCCGTTGGGCGCCTTGCGCGCATTGGTATTGCTGGCTCCGGTGAATAGCTGGACACCGGTATAACGATCGCCGGTAAGGATGGAGGGCTTGAGGCCGCCGACGGTCACCTCCATGATGCTGGAGGCGAATCCACCCGTCAGCAAATGGGGCGGTCCGGTGCGCGCGCCCAGCAAAATGCCGATGATGCTCATCGGCGCCGCACCTTCGATGGTGGACCCCGCCTGCAGAAAAGAAACGGCGGGCTGGCCGGCCTTGACCGCGAGCAGTTCCATGGCGTGATCTTCGGACCGCGCGAGGATGGCGACGTCGCCCGCACCGCGCAGGGCGGCGTAATCGAGCTGCGCCACACGCTTGCCGCGCACCAGGTATTCGGCGTGGTTCTGCAGGAAGACGGGCGTGGGATCGCCATCCTTCCAGAGATAGACGCCATAGCCGCGTCCGCCGTCGGCGAGGAAGAGGACGCCGTAGTCGCGGCTGATCGCATAGAGCGCGCTGAAGCTGGCGCGGATCCGGACGTTGCGGGGCTCCGCCGCGAGGTTCGACCCGGAGTAACGCAGCAGGTGGATTTCGTTGTTGTTGAGCGTCACCGCCACGGCCAGGTCGCCGCTTGCGTTGATGAAGAAGCCGTTGCCGAAGAACGACCGCACGGTGGAGCCGAGCAAGGCGTCGCCGGTAGCCAGCAGCTTCCGGGGCTCCTCGAAACCGCGGAACCAAAGGGCGCGCCTGGTTCCGGAGGTGACGGTGAAGTAGGCGAGTCCGGTATCGGAGAGACCGAAGTCGTTATCGACGGTAAAGCCCGAGGGGAAGTCGCCGAGAGGTTCGCGATTTGACACCACCTCGTCCGGGAAGCCACGCTCGCGCACGCGGAACAGGCCGCTGAAGGTTGGGCCGGCGTTGGCCACGCGATAGGTGGCGCGCATGATGTAGTCGCCGGAATCGTTCAGCGAATTGCGCGTGATGAAGTGGGAGCCAAGGAATTCGGTGCCGGGCAGCGGGGTGTTGTCGATGAAGACGGGATTGGAGCCGTCGCGGGTAAGCTTGAGCAGGTAATTGCTGCTGAATGCCGCCGACATACGAGCGAGTACGACGCCGCGATTGTTGAGCGAAAGCTCATTGAAATCGGTGATGGCGGTCTGCGGCAGCGGCCCGGGCGCACCCGCCGCGCCCATCAGCGAGAAGTTGTTCCCGGCATCGGCCAGCAGGGGGCCGTTCGACAGCCCGTCGAAATTGGCGTTGAACACCAGGTGTCCCTGTTCGTTGCCGAGAATCGGCACGATGCGCGCGCGTAGGGCAAGGTTGCGGCGCAGATCGGCGGTCCCGGCCAGCCGTCTCAGCTCATAGTTTCTCGGCGCGTTGATGGAGGCGGTGGCCACCACCTGCACCTGCCGCTCAAAGCCGGGCGAGGCTCCGTTGGCGTTGTAATCGAAAGAGGCATGCACCTGAATGTTGCCCACGGCCACGGTATTGAGCATGCCGTTGCTGTCGATGCTGGCGGCGTTGGTGGTGAAGCCGTTGCCGCTGGCCGTGAAATAACGGAAAGCGACGCCGGGCATCGGCTGATCGTTGGCGTCATAGACGGTGGCGCGGAACTGGCGCCGCTCGGCCACGGTGAGACTGGCGTGTGCCGGTTCGATGCCGATGCGCTTGGGCAGCACCTGAATCAATAAGGAGCCGCGGACGTTGCCGGCGGCGGCGGTTACGCGCACGAAGCCCAGGCCGCGGCCGGTGAGCGAGCCGTTCCCCGGCGCCACACTGGCGATGGCGGCGTTGTCGACGGTCCAGGCGAGGTTGTCGCCGGTGCGCATCGTTCCGGCCGCGTCGCGCACCACCGCCCGCAGCGGCATCATCTCGCCCGCCAGCATACGAATCGACGGCGATACGATTTGAACCGTGGAAGCCGGCCCCTGCGCGAAGGCCGATGCGGCGCAGGCGGCCAGAAGAAGCGCTCTCACGCAAATACCTCGTTCACCGGCACGTAAGTGCCGTCGATGCCGTAGGGCACATATTCGAACTTGCGGCCCGACGGGGTATCGACGATGCTCTTGGTCCAATCGACGCCAAGGGCGGAGTAGATGGTGGCGGTGATGTCTTCCATGAAGATGGGCCGGTCGGCCTGCCAGCCTGGGGTGACGATATTCGAGCCGGTGCCGTCCTGCTCGCCGATGGCCTGGGCGCCGCGCACGCCGCCGCCGAGCAGCAGGGCGCACATGGCGCTCTTATAGTGGTCGCGCCCGCCGCGGGTATTCAAGTTGCCGGGCGTGCGGCCGAACTCACCCATCAGCACGATCATCGTGGAATTGAAATCGCCCGAGGCTTTCAGATCTTCGACCAAGGCGCCGACGGCGCGGTCCAACTGGTTGCCGAGCAGATAAATGTTCGACGGGTAGGTGGTATCGAACATCTGCTGGTGCATGTCCCAGCCGCCCATCATGGTGTGGATGAATACGGCGCCGTTTTTGGCGCGAACCGCGTTGCGGGCTAGGATCAGCGACCGGCCGATGTTGGTATTGCCGTAACGCCCTTCGTCGTCGGCGCCATACTGGAACACGGTGGCGATGGCGGGGTTGTACATCATCGAGCGGGCCTGCCCGTAGTAGGCCGCGTAGTTCGCCATCGACTCGTCATAAGGCTGCCGGCGCAACGGGGAATCGAGCGCTTCAAGCAGCCCGAACTTCTGATTGAACCGCGACTGGCTGGCGGTGCCGTAGAAATTGTGTTCGAGATCGACGATGCCCGCGCGGTTGGGCGTGGGCTTCATCGGCGCCATTCGTCCGCCAAGGAACGCCTGGCCCTGCATGCCGTCGCTGTAAAAGGCGAGAAACGGAGGCAGAGGCTTCGAAGCATCGCCGAGTTCCCGGCTCACCACCGCGCCTATGTGCGGTGTTTCCTGAGCGAAGGCGGGATTGGAAGGATGGGCGGTCTGCAGATAGAACTGGCCGCGCTCATGGGCCGCTTCCCAGCTTTGCACCGAGCGCAATACGCACAGATCGCCGGCAATCTGCGACAGCTTCGGGAACAGAGTGCGAGACAACACGATGCCGCCCGGGTGTTGCCGCAGGTCGATATCGGGCGGATTCCAGGGCCCGTCCTTGGGAGCGAACGTATCCAGATGGCTGGGCGCGCCAGCCAGGTTGATGAAGATGCAGGCGCGGGCGGATCTCTTAAGGGTCACCTGGCGCGCCGCGATGGTTTCGGCGTCGGCATGAGCGCCCAGCAGATGGAATCCGGCCGCTCCGGCCGTGCCGAGTAGAAAATGGCGCCGGCTGACGTTGCCATGATGCCCGCAGTTTTTTCCGATGTTCATGTGGGCGCCCTTCCTAATAGTTAAAGATGAAATCGAGCTTGTTGAGCAATGCCCATTGCAGGTCGCTGATCCAATCGAGCCGGGTTCCGCGGCGGTTATCCCTGGCGATCTGCAATTCTTCGGCGGTGGGGTAGCGAGTCAGCGTGGCGAGGAAAAGCTCGCGCGTTACTTCGTCGTCGGAAGCGCTCGACTGCGCCAGCCGGCCGGCTCGAGTGGTGGGGCTTGAGGTGTTCATGGCCATGGTCCGCAGGACCGTTTGGCTGCCGTTCAGCGAGTAGAGTAATTGCAGGATGGTGGGCGAGGGGTCGCGCTTTACATTCCACCAGTCGCCGCGCCCGAAGTTATTGAGGAACGTGCGAATGTTGCCATCCGAGCGCGGCTCGGTCGGATCCGGCAGTTGGTTGGCGTAGGTGAGCGGCTCGGTAAACCCGGAGACGAACATGCGCGCCTCGGTGCCGGTGGAGGTCTGCACGGCGTCGAACATCTCTTCCGAGGCCAGGCGGCGCGGGATGTGCTTGGCGAAGTAACGGACGAACTGAGGCCTCCACGCGCCTTCGTACTTACTCGAAAGCTGATAGGCGTTCGAGTTGACGATGGTGCGGATGAGCGACTTGACGCTGTAGTTGTCGCGGATGAACTGGTCGGCCAGTTGGTCGAGCAGTTCGGGATGGGTGACCTGTAGCGTCCAGGGGGCGGGCGGCGGATTCTTCGGATCGACGCGAGCCAGATCCCAGGCGTCCGGCGGATCGACCAGTCCGTAGTTGAAGAAGTAAGCCCACAGGTAGTTGACGGTGGCTTTGGCGAACTGGCGGTCGCCCGTGAGAATGCGCGCGAACTCCTGGCGGTAGTTTTCGCTTCGCGGCGTCTGGCGGCCGGTGATGAACGCCGGCGCATACGGACCGCCGGTGCGCGGGGGGCGCGGGCCGGGCGAAGTCGCGCTCACCGTGGTGTAGTATCCGCCGGTCGTGCGATCGGAGAAGAAGAACTTCAGCCGCTGGCTGAACGCATCCACGGGCACCGTCAGCATGTTCATCCGCGAGAAGAAGGCCGACATCTGCCAGAACTCCTCGCGGCGGCGCGCGGTGAGCCACAGATTGATTTGCTCGAGATGGGCGCGGCCGGCGTGGCAGGAAACACATTCGGTCTTGAAGCCCAGCAGTTTCACGGTTACGCGATCGGTCAACGTGTCCCAGGTGTCCTGAATGGGGTCGCCCTGCTGGAAGCCGCGCGACAGGAAGTTGGCCGGGCCGATGCGGTCCGCGTCGCCCGAAGCCGTCAACATTTCGGTAACCACCTGGTTGTAGGGCCGGTCCCGTTCCACAAAGTCGCGCAAGAACCGGTGGAACAGGTTGCGTCCGGTGAGACCGATGTAACTATAGTAACTGCTGGTTACTTCAAAGCGGTTCCCGAAATAGAGCGTGAATTGATCGTTGTAGCCGGAAGAGGCCAGCAGTTCTTCGATCAGCAGGGCGCGCTTGCCGGGCTCGGCCGAAGCGAGGAAGTCCGCGGCACGCTCCGGCGAGGGGATGCGGCCGGTAAGATCGATGGAGACGCGGCGCAGGAACTCGGCGTCGCCGGTCAGCGGGGCGGGGTTGACGGCATCGGCTTCCATCTTGCCGAAAATGTGCTGATCGATGAAATTGTTGCGTGCGATGGCGAGGCGCACCGGTTGGCGGGCGGCGCGCATGCCCCAGGCCGCGCCGAGGCGTTCGAGTTCGAGTTGATTGCTGAGTTCAGTGCGTTCAGCGGCCGGGTAGTTGGGACAGCCAGGATCGGCCGCCGGAAGCGAAAACGCGGCGGCTAAGGCTAGTAATGAGGTTTTTTTCATGTTTTTCCACCCGGGAACCCGTATTCTCATTCTGAAGCAACCCGCCGATATCGTCAATGGCCGGACAGTGCGCCGGCCAAGGTCCGACGCGTTTGGGGAGGTACATGTTTCGAATGCTTTGCCGACTATCCATGCCGCTGCTGGTTTCGCTTTGCGCGGCGGTTTCCGCGCTGGGAGCGCCGCGCATTCAGGGAGGCGCCGTGAACGCCGCCAGCCGCATCTCGCCGGGCTTGCCGGATTACGGTGTCGCCAAGGGAGCGCTTTTCTATCTGCGCGGCGACGAACTTGGCCCAACCGAGACCGTGCGCGCGGATTTCCCCCTGCCCTCGACGGGCGGACTGGGTGGCACCACCGTCCAGGTGGTGATTGGTGGCAGTACGATCGATGCCCTGGTCGTGGCCGCCTCGGCCAGGCAGGTTTGGGCGATCCTTCCCTCTTCGGCTCCGGTGGGAACGGGTGTGGTGCGTGTGACTTACAACGGCGCGGTATCGGCGGGTGCATCGATCCAGGTCGTCGAAGCGGCGTTCGGCATCTTTTTGCAGAGCTCGACCAATTTCGGCACGGCGCTCGCCTTCAATAGCGGATCGGAATTGAACCAACTGGTCAGGACGGCCGTTCCGGGATCGGAACTGACTTTGATCGGCACGGGCCTGGGCGCGATATCGGGCGATGAAGCGTCGCAAACGGCGGTGCAGGATGTGGCCGCGAGTGTAAAGGTGTTCGTCTCCGGCCGGGAAGCGGACGTGATCTCGAAAGGACGTCTGGGCCTGAATGAGATGGCCAACGCCGACCTCTTAAAGCTGCCGCGCGGCCTGGCGGCGGTGGATCAGATCACCTTCCGGGTGCCGGATGGAGTGAGCGGGTGCGCGGTGCCGGTTTCGGTGCAGACCGGGGCGGTGACGAGCAATTGGGCGAGCCTCGCCGTGGGCGACGGCGGGACTTGCGGGGACCTGAGCGCACTCGGAGATTTCAATGCGCTGTTCGGCCCCGAGGGCCTGCGCATGGGGTCGATTTCGCTGATTCGCATGGCCATGAGCCAGGAGGTTCCGTTTCTCGGCACGCTGAGCATCAAGACCGATATGGGCACGGCTTCGTTCTTCAAGACGGCGATCCCCGGCATCCCATCGGCGGCCCTGCAGTTCAGTCCGGTAAGTATTGGCAATTGCATCGTAGTGGTGGGACAACTGGTGGACACGGACGGTACGGCGGAGGAGACGCCGGTCGACGACCTGGCGCTCGACGCCGGTGAGGCGTTGCGCGTGCAGGGCCCGAAAGGCTCGCGCACGTTGAAGAAGGCGGCGACGGGCAATTACTGGGGTGAACTCGGCAGGGGCGGCCTCCCGAGTTTCCCCGGCCTTCCAGGCGGAGGCGGCGGACAGGAAGAGTTTCTGGAACCGGGGGAATACACCGTCGACAATGGCGCGGGCGGGGCGGACGTGCCGTCGTTTCAGGTGAAGACGCGCGTGGGGACGCCGTTGACGTGGACCAATCAGTCCGCGGTGACGACGATCGCCCGGTCGCAGGACTTGAATCTGACCTGGACGGGCGGAGACGCCGGCTCGCAAGTGATGATCGTCGGATTCTCGGGCACACAGGCGGCTCAGGCGTCCTTTGTATGTATCGCGGACGCTTCGGCGGGACGCTTCACGGTGCCTTCGCGAGTGCTGAGCAGTTTGCCGGGAACTCCGGTAACGGCCGGCCTCGAGAGTGTGGGCGGCGGCATCTTCCTGGCCAACGTCTCCGGTACGCGCGTGGAGATTCCGGGAACGGATATCTCGGTCTTTTCGAGCGGAGTGATGACCGGTAAGACGGTGAACTACCGCTAAGACCGTCTTTTGTCGGAGAAGTTTGCCTCGCCCGTCACACTAATTCGGTGTGCATCAGCCTTACGACCGGGCTTTGAAACAGATCGCGGCGCGGGCGGCGCTTGGGCTGCTCGAATTGGCGGATGTGCTGCCACCGGATTCCGGTGTCACACTCCGCCCGCTTGAACGCGAAGTGGCGGGGCCCGCGCTGCGTACTGATCAGCTTTTCGCTTACACGGCGGAGGGCATGGAGTGGATCGCGCATTTTGAATTCGAGAGCCGCTGGAGTGCGGCGATGCCGGGCCGCGTGCTGCGGTACCAGGCGGTCATCAAGCTTGAATATCCGGTCTGCGAGGTCAATAGCGTCGTCTTCGTGCTGCGCCCGGCCGGTTG
Organism: uncultured Acidobacteriota bacterium; assembly: GCA_902826685.1. Lineage (GTDB taxonomy): Bacteria > Acidobacteriota > Terriglobia > Bryobacterales > Bryobacteraceae > CADEFT01. The sequence goes on along the minus strand of CADEFT010000011.1, from coordinate 86,829 downwards.
CCCGGAATCGGCGATTTACGGCCATCGGGAAGGAAAAATTTCGCCGGTAACCGGCATTCGCTACCGGGTCGTTCGCATATGGCAGCTGGATGCGGCGAAAGTGCTGAGCGGCGGGGATCCGGCACTGCTTCCGATGGCCATGCTGATGAACACCACCGAAGATCAGGTGAGGGAAATCGCCGCCCGTGTCTCCGGGGACCGCGAGGCGGCCGGACAGTTCCAGGCTCTGGCCGCGCTTCGGTATGATAAGGATCAGATTGAGAAGATTCTTGGAGGAAATCCGATGTTTATGAAGGCACTCCTGAAAGAATCGTGGGCGGTTCAAGAAGTGATGGAAGAGAGCCGTGTGGAGGGCCAGGCCGCTGGACGACTCGAGGGCCAGGCCGCTGGACGACTCGAGGGCCAGGCGGCTGGACGACTCGAGGGCCAGGCGGCTGGTCAGGCCGCCGGCCGCACCGATGAAGCCAGGGCGCTGCTGCGGCGGTCGCTGGCGGCGCGCTTCCCCGGCCTCGACACCCTGCCCGAACTCGATCTCATTACGGACGCCCGTGTCCTCGAAGACTTGCTGCTGGAGCACGTGGTCGGCGCCAGCACTCGCGAAGCGGCCCTTGAAGCGATCCAAGCCGCCGTCCGCTGAAGGCCAAATCCCACCCGTGGGATAATCATGGCTGATGCGTACAGATTGGGTCGCCAAGCGTGCGAATGACCGCATTCGCACCCAAATGCACTATGCCCGCAAGGGAATCCTCACCGAGGAAATGGCGTATGTGGCCAACCGGGAGCAGCTTTCTCCGGAACAGGTCCGCGCCGAAGTCGCCCGCGGGCGGATGATCATTCCCGCCAATATTCACCACGCCAATCTCGAGCCGATGGCCATCGGCGTTGCTTCCAAGTGCAAGATCAACGCCAACATCGGGAACTCCTCCACTACGTCGAATATCGAGGGCGAACTCGAAAAGCTCCGCTACTCGGTAAAGTACGGCGCCGACACGGTCATGGACCTTTCGACCGGCGGCGACATTCCGCGCATCCGGAAGGCGATCATCGGGGAATCGCCGGTGCCCATCGGGACGGTGCCCATCTACGAAGCCCTCTCGCGCGTCCGGCGCGTCGAAGATCTGTCGGCCGAAGTGATGCTCGAAGTCATTGAGGAACAGGCCGAACAGGGCGTGGACTACATGACCATCCACGCCGGCGTTCTCATCCAGTACATTCCGCTCACTACCAGGCGCATCACCGGCATCGTGAGCCGCGGCGGGTCGATTCTGGCCGAATGGATGGTGAAGAACCATCGCCAGAATTTCCTTTACGAGCGCTTCGCCGATATCTGCAAGATTTTCCAGAAGCACGACGTGAGCTTCTCGCTGGGCGACGGCTTGCGGCCCGGGTCGCTTGCCGACGCCTCCGACGAAGCGCAGTTTGCTGAACTCAAGACGCTCGGCGAGCTCACGCGCATTGCCTGGGAGTATGATGTGCAGGTCATGATCGAAGGGCCCGGCCACGTGCCGATGGACCAGATCAAGCTGCAGGTGGAGAAGGAAAACGAGCTCTGCCACGAAGCGCCGTTCTACACCCTGGGCCCGCTGGTGACCGATTTCGCCCCCGGTTACGATCACATCACTTCAGCCATCGGCGCGGCGATGATCGGCTGGTACGGTGCGTCGATGCTGTGCTACGTCACGCCGAAGGAGCACCTCGGCCTGCCGAATAAGGAAGACGTCAAGCAGGGGATCATCGCCTACAAGATCGCCGCGCACGCGGCCGACGTAGCGCGGCACCGTCCCGGCGCCCGGGACCGCGACGATGAACTGTCGCGCGCGCGTTACCGCTTCGACTGGAGGCGTCAGTTCGAACTGGCGCTCGATCCGGAAACGGCGCGCTCGATGCATGATGAGACGCTGCCGCAGGAAGGCTTCAAGGACGCTCACTTCTGCTCCATGTGCGGACCGAAGTTCTGCTCCATGAATATCTCGCAGAAAGTGGAGAGCTTCACCATGGAGGAAGCCCAGGCGGCTCTCGAAGGTCAGCCCAAGGCCGAGCCGCTGGTGCATCTGCAAGGCGCGGGTGACTAAACTGGTCGGGATGCCCTTCGATTCCCTGGCGTACGGCGAAGCGGTAGCCCGGATTCTGGCACTCGATGGCTCGGGCGAACGTCCGATGCCGCTCGCACTCGGCACCTGTTCCTCGGGGGAAGCGCATCGACTGCTAGGCGCCGCCCGCGCGCCGGAGTTGTTTAGAGGAGCGCGCGCACCCGAAGCGGCGCTCAGCGGGCTGTGGCTTTATTTCTCCTGCCTCGACGAATCGCACTCGCTTTCGCAGGGAATCCATACCGCCGAGGGCAGCTTCTGGCACGCCATCATGCATCGCCAGGAGCCCGACCCGGCCAACTCGGGATATTGGTTCCGCCGCGTGGGGACGCATCCAGTGTTTCCCGCGATCGCCGAAGCCGCCGCAGCCGCGGGCTATTCCCGTAGCGGCAAATGGGACCCCGCCGCCTTCATCGATTTCGTCGAGGATGCACGGAGCCGGCCCGGATCGCGGGAAGAAGCCATGGCGGTCGAAATCCAGCGGCGCGAGTGGCAAATCCTATTCGATTACTGCGCGAGCCCTGTCCGATGAAGCGCCTGCTCTGGCTGCTGCCCCTGGCGGGGCTGCTGGGGGCAGCGTGGATGATTTACTCGCGGCAGAGCCAGCCGCCCGCGATCCCGTTCGCCAAGGCCCAGCGCGAGCGGCTGGTGAGCACACTCATCACCAACGGCAAGGTGGAGCCGCTCGAATGGTCGGGCATCCGCGCCGAACGCGAGGGTCTGCTGAAAACGCTGCGCATCGAGAAAGGACAGACGCTGCGGCGCGGCGACGCGATTGGTGAGATCGACACGGCCGAGGCGCGGGCCGATCTGGCGGCGGCGGAATCGCGAATCGCACAAGCCAACGCGGAACTGGACACGCTGCGCGCCGGCGGGCGCACGAGGGAACTGGCCGACCTGGCGACTTCGCTCGACCGGCAGAAACTGGAATTGGCGGCAGCCCAGCGTGAGGTCGAATCGCTGCGCCGCCTGGTGGACAAGAAAGCGGCCACCGGTTACGATCTCGATCAAGCCCGGACGCGGGCGGAACGGATCGAAGCGGAGATCGCCGCGCTCGACAAGCGCCGCCAGTCGCTGGTTTCACGGCCCGATCTCGATTCGGCGCAAGCGCGCCTGAAAGAGGCGGAGACTTCGGCCGGCGCGGCCCGCGAGCGGATCGCGAACGGCGTCATCCGCTCACCGGGCGCGGGCACGGTCTATCAACTGGAAGCGCGCGCTGGTGTGTATCTGCGGCCTGGCGACTCGATCGGGCAGGTGGGCGTTCTCGACCGCGTGCGCGTACGCGTTTACGTCGATGAACCGGAGCTGGGCGCGGTCAAAATCGGACAGCCGGTAACGGTGACCTGGGACGCCATGGCCGGGCAGCGCTGGGAGGGCACGGTGGAGAAGCTGCCCACCGAGATCGTGCCGCTCGGCACACGCCAGGTCGGCGAGGTGATCTGCAACCTGGACAATCCCGGCCGGACGCTCATTCCCGGCACCAACGTCACCGCCGAGATCCGGCTTCAAGTGGTGGAAAACGCGCTTACCGTGCCGAAGGAAGTGCTGCGGCGGGAAAACACGGAAAGCGGCGTTTATGTTTTGGTGGACGGCAAGGTGGTCTGGCGCAAAGTGAAACTGGGCGCGGCCAGCGTGACTCGCATACAGGTGCTCGAAGGAGTGCGCGAGGGCGACCTGGTGGCGCTGCCGACGGAGGAGCCGCTGCGGGACGGGCTCCCGGTCCGCAATGCAACGCCGTAGGATCCGTTCAGTTCACCGTTTCTCTGGCGCGTTCCAGCAATTCAATCAGAGTCTTGAGCTCCTTCGATCCAAGATGGGCCAGCAGACCCTTCATCGTTTCCACCATCGGCTCATCCATTGAAGCCAACAGGTCGAGTCCGGTTTGCGTAATCCGCGCCGTCACCACACGCCGGTCCTTGGACTCGCGAGAGCGCTGCGCCAGGCCGCGCCGTTCCAGCCGGTCGAGCAGCCGCGTGATATCGGGATCGCGCGTGATCATGCGGTTGGCGATTTCACCGCAGGGCAGCCCATCGTTCCCCGCCCCGCGCAGAATGCGCAGCACATTGTACTGGGAATGCGAAAGCTCATACCCGTCCAGCAGGCCCTCTTCCTTTTGCGTGAGCGCGTCGGCCGTGCGAAGCAGGTTCAGAAAGGCCTCTTCTTCCAGGTGCTTGAAGGGTTTGGTTTGTTTGATGTCTACCGCGAGTTTGCCGGGCACGCCTTCCATTTTAGCGTTTTAACGAAAATCGTCAATTCAGTATTCTCGAAGACCTCGTAGACTGGTTAGGAGTTCCCCATGACCCGCCGAGCCGCCGTCAAAGTTTCCGCCGCCGCCGCGGCCTCTTCCCTGCAAGCAGCCCACGCGCCGCCAGCCATTTTCGAAATCCGTTATTTCCAACTGCGCAACAGCGCCGACAGGCAGATCCAGCGCGTCGCGGATTTTCTGCGCGACGCCTACGCACTGGCGCTCTTGCGTGCCGGAGCGAAACTCGAAGGCGCGTTCGCGAATCTGATCGCACCCAACGGGCCGTTCGTGATGGCCATTTCGAGCTACTCCTCCATGGCCGCCTATGATGCGGCGCTGCAAAAGACCGGTGCCGATAGCATCTATCAATTGGAAGTGACGGCGCTCGAAGGAAAAGGCGGGTTGAGCTACGTGCGAGTGGAAACGTCGCTATTGCGCGCGTTCCCCACCATGCCTTCGGTGGTGCCGCTGGCCGTCGGAGCCGGCAAACCGCCGCGCGTTTTCGAACTGCGCACCTATGAATCGAATAGTCCGGTGACGCTGGCGCGCAAGATCGGCATGTTTGAACAGGGCGGCGAGATCGAAATCTTCAGACGCGTGGGCATCACCCCGGTGTTTTTCGCGGAAACCTTGGTAGGCCGGCAGATGCCGAACCTCACCTACCTGGTGGCATACGACAGCCTTGCCGGCAGGGAACAGGCCTGGACCCGATTCCTGGCCGATCCGGAATGGCTGAAGCTGCGAGCCAAGCCCGGACTAAGCGATCCCGAGATCGTGTCCAATATCTCAAACGTACTACTGCAGCCGCTTCCGTTCTCCCCCTTGCGTTAACGCGTACTGGAACCGCGGGCGTCCCCTCTCTATTGGCCGGGCCATGGCCGGCGGCGATGATTGGGTTCGCATGCCGGAAGCCGACGACGCCGCTGCCGCCACCGCCGCTCCCGCTGACGACGGGCAGGAGGAGATGGACGAGCCGTGGTGGCAACTACTGATTCTGTACACCCGCGATTGGATCCACTACGGCGCGCTCGCTTTTTTCCTGCTTCTCATTCTGGCGGCGGCGGTGCTCGGGATGCTGCCGCGTTAAACTGAGAGCAGAGATGATGCGACGATCCTTCCGGTTCTTAGCAATATTTGGAAGCTTCGCCGCCGGCGTGGCGGTTTCGCAAAGCGCGGCAGGCCAGGTGGGAGTGGCGCCGGCGTGGGACATGCGCGCGACTCTACAAAGCCTGGTCGACCAAACCGGCAAGTACAAAGCGCTGGTGGACCAGATTCGAACCGAAGAGTGGACCGCCAAGGGAGCGCCCGAAGGCTACACGCGCCACCGCGAACTGGTGAAGCGGGAAGTGGGCTACCTGGGCATCGTCGCGGGCAATCTGAAACAGAATCCGGAAAAGCTGTCGCTGGCACTCGACGCCTTCTTCCGGCTGCAGACTCTCGAAAGCTTCACCCAATCGCTTGCCGATGGCGCCAAGCGCTATCAAAGCGAGCAACTGGCCGGCGAGCTTTCGGGCGTGATTGCGGAAAACGAAAGCGTACGTTCAAAGCTGCGCCAGTACGTTCTCGATCTTTCCGTCACCAAGGAAGCCGAATACACGGTCGCCGAAAAAGAAGCCCAGCGCTGCCAGGCCATTCTCAACCGGAATCCGCTCGCGCCCGAACCGAAAATCTATACCGCGCCGGCGCCAAAGCCGGCCACGAAATAAAAGCAGGAATACGGATTGACGCCCACGCCAACGCTTACGTTCATTTGCACGATTTGCGGGGAGTCCTCCACCGCGATCTGCGTTCACTGCACCAAGGATACGTGCGGGAACCACGTCTGTTCGAAGTGCAGCCGCTGCAGCGATTGCTGCGAATGCGACCTCAGCGGCCATCGCAGCGCTCATACCGCCGGCCCGCCGGCCGCCGCCGCTTCAAGCCAGCCGGTTGTGAAAGACGGTCCCCAGGATGAGAGCCACCAGGTTCCAGGCGATCAGCACGGCGAACATCAGGTTGACACGGTCGAGCAGGCGGAACTTGGCGTTCCACCAGCAGTAGATTCCCAGTCCTAAGGCGGCGCATTTCACCGCCACCAGTCCCCAGATGGGATGCGGCAGCAGCGCCATCGCGATGCGCACCACCGGATTGCCTTCCTGCACCCCATGCAGCAGAAACGCCAGCGTGGTGAGCAGGTCGAGAAGCTGAAGATATCCGTACTGCAATAGCGGGTTCGCCATCTTCTCTAAAGTCTAGAGAGAGGGGCGAGACCGGACAATGGCTCAGCCGCGCCAGTACAGGCTTCAGGCGGTGGCGGTACGGCATGGGAGATCGGGACCCGGTACGCCTTTCAAATGCCCCGGCGCGAAACGGCCATGTTGTAGAAGTTGTAGTCTGTCATCGGCGCGTCCGTATACCCAAGGTTCCTGCCAATCCCAACCAGTTGGCCCCGGTGATAAGTACCGTGATTGAAGACGTGCTGCAGGAATTCGTACCGGGGCATGATGCCCTTCACCCATGGGCTATCGAGCGTCACCGCTTCGGCAAGGCTGGCATCGCTGGCGTTGGCGGCAAATTCGGCAAGCTGCGCGGACTGCTCCACCAGCCGGGCGAATACAGCCGCCGGCTCCAGACTGGCGCGCGGTTCGCTTGGGTCGTAGGGCTTCTCCACGCCGGTGACCACTCTGTACCAGAACCGCTCCGACTCCCAGATGTGGTTGAGCGCCGATTCGATGGACGGGTAGCTGGACGGGACCAGCCGGGAAAAATCCGCTTCCGGCTTCGTGCGTATCCATTGCACCAGCGTTTCATTGGCCCAGAGATTGAACCTGGCGTAGTTGGCGATCAGGGTGTTGAGTGGCATGGTTCGAGGCTACCAGGCATTGCGGACAGCTTCTGTCCTCGATCTTATGCGACAGTGGGATCGATGCTGGAAACCTCCGCCAGACTCCTGCAACTGCTCACGCTGTTTCAACAGCGGCGGTACTGGCCGGGGGCAGAGCTGGCCGCGCGGCTCGAAGTGACCAGCCGCACGCTGCGCCGCGACGTGGATAAGCTCAGGACGCTCGGCTATCCGGTGCATTCGACTTCGGGCGTGGAAGGCGGGTACCAGTTGGGCGCGGGATCCCAGATGCCTCCGCTGCTGCTGGACGATGGCGAGGCGCTGGCGGTCGCGCTGGGGCTGCGATTGGCCTCGGCCGGGACTATCGAAGGAGTGGAGGAAGCGTCGGTAAGGGCGATGGCGAAGCTCGAGCAGATCCTGCCGCGCCGGCTGCGCCAGCGTGTGGCGGCCATCGAGGGCGCCGTTGTGGTTTCAGACAGCGAAGGCGCGCGAGTGCCGCCGGCGACGCTGGCCGCCGTTGCCTCCGCCTGCCGTGAAAAGGAAGCGCTGCGATTCCGGTATCGCGATCATTCGGGCGAGTCGAGCACGCGTTCGGTGGAACCCTACCGCCTGGTGCATACCTTGCGGCAATGGTATCTGGTGGCCTGGGACCGGGCGCGCGAGGATTGGCGGACGTTTCGCCTGGACCGGATGGAGCACCCCAAGCCGGGCAGCCGCTTCCTGCCGCGCCACCCTCCCGCGGAAGACCTTGCGGCCTATGTGACGCGTGGAATCTGGAATGCGGCGCCCTGCCGTGCCCGGTTGAAGCTACTGGTGCCGGCCGCACAAGCCATCGCGCGCCTGCCGCCGCATCTGGGCCTGGTAGAGCCGATCGACGGGCGAAGCTGCCGTTTCGAAGTCACTGCGCCGAGCTACGACAACATGGCGGCCAACCTGGCGCGCCTGGACCTGGACTTCGAAGTGGAAGGACCCGGGGAACTGTCAAAGGCGGTGAAACGGCTGGAAGCGCGCTACCGCCGAGCCACCGCGGGGTGGAAACAATCCTCGAACGGTTGACCCGGTGGTTGCGTATCAAGGACATGCTGGCGCAACTCATTCTGGCGTTCACACTGCACGCGCAGACTCTGCCCGCGCCCACTGGGCCTTACGCGGTGGGAAGAGATCCGCTGCTTGGCGAGGATGGGTGGCGCATAGAGCCGCTCGCCCCGAAGCTTGGCCCACGGCGAATCCTCGCCGATGTCTGGTATCCCGCGGAGCCGCGGGAAGGCGGAAATCCGGCGGAGTATCTGGCCGTGGACGCGTTTGAGCGGGCGATTGGAAGCGCCCTGCCAAGCCAACTCGGCGCGGCCTACGATGCGATCCGGAGCGGGAAGGTCTCGACCCACGCCGTCTCCGGCGCGCCGTTTTCGAGCCGCCTGCGGCGCGCCCCCGTGCTGATCTTTTCCCCCGGCGGCGGCATGATCCGCGAGCTCTACGCCGCGCAACTGGCCGAGTTGGCAAGCCACGGCTACGTCGTTGCCGCGATCACCCACCCTTACGATGGATTCGCGGCCGTCTATCCCGGCGGCGGCCACATCGCCTACGACGGGAAGCGATGGCCGAAGCCGCCTTCGCTTGAAGGCGAGGCGAACCTGAACCAGTTGGAATGGCACGCCGCCGATCTCCGCTTCGTGCTGGATGAGCTTGGACGTGCCGGTTCCCGGCCTTTCAGCGGCAGACTCGATCTGGCACGCGCCGGGGCATTCGGCCATTCCTTTGGCGGCATCGCCGCCGCTCACGCCTGCCAACGGGAGCCGCGCCTGCGGGCGGGCCTGAATCAGGACGGGTCGATTGCGTTTCAGCCATATTTCGCGGACGCGCGCGGCTGGGGCATGGATCAGCCATTTCTGCTGCTGGAGCGATCGCTGCGAACCGGGCCGCCCTCCGATCGGGAACTGGCGGAAATGAAAACGACGCGCGCCAGGGTGGAGGAACTTCGCGCGCGCCTGCTGCGGCGGCGCGATCTCACGCTTCGCTCCACTGGAAAGGGATCGCTTCGGGTGGTGCTCATCCGCGAGGGAACGTCCCACATGGATTTCAGCGATCTGCCGCTACTCGGCGCGGGCACAAGGGAGGAGTGGGAAACGAAGCGGCGCGTGCTTGGCGTGGCGACTGCCTATACGCGGGCCTTCTTCGACCGGCATCTCAAGGGCATCCGGTCTCCGCCGCTCGAGGGGAAGAACTCAGATCCCCTGGTGGAAGCGGTGGAAACATTCGCGCCGGCAGGGGCTACCGCTTCAAGGAAGAAACGCGTACCTTGACGACTTCGACCGACAGCAGCAGGCTGCCACAAGCCGTCATGTACAGAAGTCGCTTTGGATGGCTTCCTCGACCGGCTCCTCAAAGGTCTCCGAAGAAACGCTGGTGGAGAGCCGGCCTTCCACGGAGCGAACGCCGCCGAGGGCCAGGCCGATCACGATTTGGCAGAGTCGGTAACACGGCCGCAGATGACGGGCAAAGTACAAAACGCATGCCACCCACAACGCGCCCCACTCCGATGACCAAAGACCGGAACGGAACCAGTAAACGCCGAGCAGCAGCCAGGCGGGCCATGCCACGAGCGCGGCAAGGGTCCACACGCTGAACGCCGAAGCCAGCAAACGCGGCGCCTGGGTATCGGCCAGCCGGCCGCCGCGGTTCGCGGCCAGGTCGGCATCCGTGAATCCGATGGCCGTGCGGAGACTTCGCTCAAGGTCCTGGTCCATGCCAGGTCTATCGGCCGAACGCGGTCAGGAGCGGATGTCTTCCTTGTCGAAGTCCCAATCCACCTGCGTGCGCTGCTTGATGGACCGGTTCACCATGTGGGCGCACGCGGCGGCGCGATGACCGATGAGCGCGTCCTCATAGGGCGGCTTGCGGCTGCGAATCGCGTCCAGCCAGACGTTGAGATGCGCCACCGTGGAGTCGGCGCCTTGCGATTCCCAGCGTTCGGCGCCCTGCCGCAGCGCCGGCTTCCAGGTGCGGGGCAGCTCCGCCGCACGAACCTTCGCATCCTGGTAGTACGCTTTTTCGAGCCGAGTGGGCCAACTCTCGACGATCCAGCGGTTGTCTTCCACCACGCGTTCGGGAAAGAACGCCAGGCCGTCGGAGAGCGTGATGGCGCCCTCGGTGCCGAGAATCTGAAAGCTGCTGCCGCCGGAAAGCTCGTTATTGAACGTGGAGCTGAGATTCACTACGAAGCCTTCCGGATATTCAAGCAGCGCGTTCATCGTATCCGGTACTTCGCGGCTTTCCTTCCAGCGGTAAAGCTGGCCCATGGCCATCACGCGGCTGGGCGCCTTGGCGTCGAGCATGAAGTGGATGCTGGTGCAGAGGTGCACGAACAGATCCGTCGCGATGCCGCCCGAGTAGTCCTCATAACAGCGCCAGCGGAAGAATCGCGCCGGATCGTAGGGCCGCTTCTTGGCCGAGCCTAGAAACGCTTCCCAATTCACGGTCTGAGGGCTGGCGTCGGGCGGGATGGGATAGATCCACGCGCCCGAGGCGGTGTTGCGGTTGTAGGCCGCGCGCACGATGGTGACCTTACCGAGCTTGCCGGTGCGAATCAGCTCGCGCGCCTTGCGCATCGATTCGGTGCTCACCAACTGGCTGCCCACCTGCACGATGCGCTTGGCATCGGCCGCCGCGCGCACGATCTCCATGCCTTCGGCACTGCGGTAGGTAAGCGGCTTTTCGCAGTACACATCCTTGCCCGCGCGCACCGCTTCGATCACCATGTCCTTGTGCCAATGGTCGGGCGTGACCACCAGCACGGCGTCGATCGACTTGTCGGCGATCAGTTCCTTGTAATTGGGGTAGGGCTTCACCTGCTGGCCATGGCGCTCCCGGGTGCGTTCCACGCGGCCGGTGTAGGCGTCCGACACGGCCACGATTTGCGCGCCAGACAGGGTGGCGAGGGCCGCCATCAGTTCGTGCGAGCGCGCTCCGGCGCCGATGACGCCCACCTGAATGCGATCGTTGGCGGCCGGGGCCATGGAAGGCGCGGCGGCCACGGTGGCGGTGCTTTGAAGAAAATGCCGGCGAGTGAAGGCCATACCCTGAATTATAGGCCCGCACTTAAGCCTTGACATTCTACATATGCAGTTATTCTATATATGAAGAGAACCAAGGCATGGATTCCAAGAAGCCGGAACTGCTGCAGGGCACGCTCGACCTGCTGATTCTGAAGACGCTCGCGCCAGGGCCGCTGCACGGTTATGGGATCGCGCAGCGCATTTTGTTGACATCGCGTGGAACGCTGGACGTGCAGCAGGGCTCGTTGTATCCGGCGCTGCACCGTCTGGAGCGCAAGCAGATCGTCGAATCGGAATGGCGCGAATCGGAGAACGGCCGGATGGCGAAGTTTTATTCGCTCACGCGCACGGGCCGGAAGCAATTGGCGGCGGAACTCGAACAATGGCAGCGCTATGCGCAGGCGATCGGCTGGGTGCTGGAGGGCTAGCGGTTATGCAGTTCTGGTGGAAGCGGAAAGAGTCGGAACTCGACCGGGAGATGCGATACCATCTCGAATCTCTGGCGGAGGCGTTCGAGCGCCAGGGCGATAGCCGGGCCGAAGCGATGGCGCGGGCGCGGCGGGAATTCGGAGGCGTCGAACAGGTGAAAGAGCGATGCCGCGACGAGCGCCGCTGGCGGCCGGCGGCGGAGTTCAGCCGCGATCTCGGCTATGGCTGGCGCATGCTGAGGAAGGCGCCCGCCGTGAGTGGAATGGCGGTGCTGTCGCTGGCGTTAGGCATCGGTGCCACCACGGCGATCGTTTCGCTCGCCGACGCGGTGTTGTGGCGCAGCCTGGCGGTCCCCGCGCCAGAACAACTGAGCGAGATCCTGTGGCAATCGAAGGGCCGCAGCCGGGACGTGTTCAGCAGTTCGAGCGGCAGCATGTACCCGGAGGGGCCCTTGCACGTCGCGGATTTTTTCAGCCACCTCGCCTTCGACACGCTGCGCGAGCGCATGGCGGGACGGGCGGAAGTGGCCGCGCCCCGCGACTCCAACCCGGTCAGCCTCAGTGTCGAAAGCGCCAGTTCAGTGGCCAACCTACGGCCCGTGTCGGGCAACTTCTTTCCGCTGCTGGGAGTGCAGCCGGCGCTCGGGCGGCTGCTGATTTCCACCGACGATCGCGCTTCGGCGCCCTTCGTGGCGGTGGCGACCCATCGCTTCTGGCGGACCGGATTGCGCGGCGACCCGAAGACCATAGGGCGCGCGATGCGCATCAACAACCGTTCCTACACCATCGCGGGCGTTCTGCCGGAGCGGTTCGGCGGCATCTCTCCCGGCGAATCGACGGACCTTTACACCACCATTGAACACTCTCCGGGCATGCTCGATCCCAATAGCTGGGAGCGCACGGCCGCGACCGACCCATTCGCCTGGGGATTGCAATTGCTGGCCCGCCGCGCCCCCGGCGTATCGAACGACCAACTGCGCGCCGGAATGGATCCGGTCTTCCGCTCCACCTGGGCTGGACAGCCAAAGGATCCCGCCACCACGCCCGAGATCCGGGTGCAGGACGCGGCCAACGGGATTGGCGGCGTGCGGCGGGAACTCGGCAATCCGCTCACGATGTTGTTCGTACTGGTGACGCTGGTGCTGCTGGTGGCCTGCGCCAATATCGCCAACCTGCTGCTGGCCCGTTCCGATGCGCGCCGCAAGGAGGTGGCCTTGCGTTTGAGCCTGGGATGCAGCCGCGCCCGCTTGATGCGCCAGTTTCTCACCGAGAGCCTTCTGCTCGCAGGCTGCGGTGGGTTGTTGAGCATTGCGGTGACGTATGCGGTGGCCAACTTCGCCGTGACGCTGATGCCGGGAAGCCCGCGGTTGGATTTTTCCATCGATCCCCGCATGGTTTTTGCGACGCTCGCGGTAACGGCGCTGACCGCGGCGGCCTTCGGTGTTTACCCGGCCTGGAGCGCCACCCGCGTCGATGCCGCACCCGCGCTCAAGGAAGGCGGAGGCAGCGTGGGCGGCGTCCGCCACGGATTTCTGACTCCGGGCAAGCTGCTGGTGTTGGCTCAGGTCTCGCTTGGCGTTTTGCTGGTGGCGGCGGCCGCGGCCTTTACGGCCCATCTGCGTAAGACTCTTTCCGCCGAAACCGGATTTGACCGCACGCGCCTGCTGCTGTTCGATCTCCGTCCCGGCGAATCGGGCTATCGCGGCGATCGCTTGAAGGATTTCTACCTGCGGCTCGAACGGCGGTTAAGCGAAGTGCCTCAGGTGAAGACGGTGGGACTCGCGCGCATTCGCCCGATGAAGGGCGGCGGGTATTTCGATGGAATCGCCATGCCGGGCCGCACGGCGCGTATCGGCACCGCCGTGAATTTCGTATCCGCAAGCTACCTGGATGCGCTTGGCGTCTCCATCGTCGACGGCCGCGGCATCGAAGCGCGGGAAGTTCGCGAGGGCGCGCGAGTGGCGGTGGTGAGCGAGGATTTCGCGGCGGAATTGGGGCGCAATCCGCTGGGCGTGGCTTTCCAAATGGACGGGAAACCGGTGGAGATCGTGGGCGTGGCCGCGCGCGCCCGCTATGGCCGTCTCAACCGCCAGGAAAATGTTCTGTATCTACCGAATTCGCTCGGCCAGGATTCGATTACCGTCGTGCTGCGCACGGCCGCAAAGCCGCTGCAGGCGTTGGCGGGGGTGCGCGAAGCCGTGGCCTCGCTGGACCCTAACCTGCCCATCGTCAATGCCGTGACAATGGAGCAGCAGATTGCCTCCACGCTTCGGCGGGAGATCCTCTTTGCCTGGCTTTGCGGCGCTTTTGGCGTCCTGGCGCTCATCCTGTGCATGGTGGGGCTTTACGGCGTGATGTCTTATGCGGTGTCGCGGCGCCGTCAGGAAATCGGTGTCCGCATCGCTCTGGGCGCCTCGCCGCGCGACGTGTGGCGGCTGGTCGTCGCGGAAGGGCTGGGAGTGACGCTGGCAGGCTGCGGGTTAGGCATTCTCACGGCGTGGTGGGCCGCTCAGAAATTCTTGGATTACCGGCGCCTGGCCATGGATCCCGTGGAACCGTGGGTGCTCGTCTGGGCGGCGGCGGCGCTAGTGGTTTCGGCGGCGCTGGCTTTGCTGGGACCGGCGATCCGCGCCGCTTCCACCGATCCGGTGAAGTCGCTAAGGGAAGGGTGAGGAGGCCTTACCGGGCCCGTTCCAGCGGCGATGGAGCCGCCCGCAACTGGGCGTCTTCCAGGCGCTTGGCTTCCTGATACGTGTACACCATGCGATGGATCACAGTCAGGTTGCCGAGCACGGCAATCACCCACAGCACCGGCGCCATGCGATCGGCGAGGCAGCCGATGATGAGCAGCACCACGCGCTCGGGCCGCTCCATGAACCCGACCTTACACGTGGGAATCGTATTCTCGGCCCGCGCCCGCGTGTAGCTGATCATCACCGAAGCCGTCATGACGATGGCCGTCAGCACAACATAGAAATTGCGGTTGATGGAAGCGTAGTAAACCAGCAGCCCCATCAGCAGGGCGAGATCGGAGTAGCGGTCGAGCACGGAATCGAAGAAGCCGCCGAAGCGGGTGACCTGGTTGGTTTCGCGCGCCACGCGGCCGTCCACCATGTCGAACAGGCCGGCGCCGATGATCACGACGCCCGCCCAGAAGAACTGGCCGAAAGCGAGCAGCACCGCGGCGCCGATGTTGATCACGAGCCCGAACGCCGTGAGAACGTTTGGGTGGATCCGGGAAAGAGCCAGCGCGCGAACGATCAGGACGATGATCTTGTCACAAGACCTGCCGATCATGCTGGTGTAAGTCATGGCCCGCGCTTCCTTTCGCCCGGCTACCCGCCAGAAACCGCCACTGACGGACCGGGGCAGTCTTGAGAGAACTACTCAGCCGAATCGTGGATGGTCGTGAATTCGAGGATCTCCACCTCGCGAACACCACCCGGAATCGGAATTCGAATTTCGTCACCCACTTGCTTGCCTAACAACCCGCGGCCAATCGGGCTCACGGTCGATATCATGCCCTTTTCGACATCGGCCTCTTCGCTGGTCACCAGCTTATAACTAAGTTTGGTATCGCGCTGGATATCGAGCAGAACCACCCTGGAACCGAGGCCCACGCGATCGCGGGGAATCTTGCTCATGTCCACCATCGATAGCTGCCGCAGACGCGCCTTGGTTTGGGCGAGTTTGGCGTCCACGAAAGCCTGCCGCTCCTTGGCGGCATGGTACTCGGCGTTCTCGCTCAAGTCGCCATGAGCGCGAGCTTTGAGGATCTCCTTGGGCAATTCATTGCGCAGCTCGTATTCGAGCGCCGCAATCTCTTCCTGCAGCTTTTTCTTGACTTCTTCCATGCGGGCGGATAGAGGTCCCGGGCCGCCTCTATCCTTCCTATTATAGGCTATTGGACCGGAATGGTCACGGATTTCGCCGTAATCCCGTTGGCGGTGAGGACCAGCGGCTGCAGGCCGGCCGGGGCATCCTCCGGTATCGTGACCGAGATGTGATAGAGCCCGATGGAGTTCGGGGTCAGCACCGCCGACTGCACCACGGCCGGCCGCCCGCCGATCGTGACCTCCGGCCGTACCCTTACCGCCGCCACCGGGCTTGACGGCGTGGGTTCGCCTGTCGCGGGCCGGTTGTCGACCGGGCCCAAGCCATTGGCATGGACGACGATCGTCTGCCCGCGGCGCGCCGGATTCGCCGTGCCGATCGTCTGCATGGCCTGGTCGCGGGCCGCCACCAGCAGACGCCCGGATCCTTCTTCGGTGGCTTCGAAGGCCGCGGGTCCGTAGTCGTTCAACGGCACGGTGTACAACGCACTCGAAAAGGCGCCGAGGCTCACTTTCATCCGCACGCTGTTGACGCCTTGCAGTTCCCAGGGAATCTGCACGTTGATCAGACTCTCACTGACGAAGGCGATGCGGCCCGGAAAGCTTTCCTTGCGCGACGGCACGTCGAAGCTTACGCTGACGCCGCTGAGCGAAAGCGGCAGATAGGATGTGGTTGGCGACTGGGTGGAATCGGCGAGGCCGCGCCCTTGGATGGTGAGGTAGGAACCGGGCGCCAGTCCCTGCCCTGCGCGCAGGCTGGCGGCGTTCACCACGCCGTTGGTTTCGATCAACGGACGCAGCCTGGCCATTCCGGTGAAATAGATGGTGAGATTGCCGGCCTCGGCCGCGAACTCCTGCTCGCCGAGGCGCGGACCGAGAAAGGCTACGGCTTCGGCGATGCCCAGATCGTCGGTGCGTGTCATCGGCTCTTCGCCGATGTGGCCGTCGCCGAGCGTGGCACCCCATCGCACGCTCGCACCGCTCACCGGCGCGCCGTTCCGATCCACCACTTTGAAGCGCAGCCGGCCGGGGAGCCGTTCGTTCACCACGCCATTGAAATCGAATCCGGTCAAGGGAAAGATGTTGAACGGCGTGTTGTCCTTCACCACGAACAGGAACGGGATGCGCAGCGGAAGCGCTCCGCCGCCGGCGCGGATTTCGCCTTCGTAGGCGCCGGCGGCGGTGCGCGAACCACCCGTGAGACGCACCTGCAATTCCCGGCTCGAATTGGCGGGGATCGAAAGCGACGAAGGGGCCAGGCTCAGCACATTCGGCCGCGATTCGAACTGCAGCGTCAGCGTGGAGCCGGTGAGATTGGTGAACAGCAGCGTCCGCGCGGGGGTGCCAGAAGCGGGGCTGACGACGCCGAAAGACAGCGTGGCCGGTTCCACGGTCAGGTTGGCCCGCGCCGCGTCACGCACGTTCAACAGTCCAGCACCGCCGGCGGTCCAGGGCGCTTCGATCTCATTGCCGTCGTAATCGAAATCGGTCAACAGGTCGGCGGCGGTGTTCACCACCAGCGACTTCAATTGCCCCGGCCTCAAACGCGGATGGCGCTGCCTGGCGATGGCGGCGGCGCCTGCCACCATCGGCGCGGCGAAGCTGGTCCCCTGCGCCACCGTGTAGCCCGACTTGTCGAACATCTCGCCATTGGGATCGTAGCTCTGCGTGGCCATGTAAAGGTTGGTTCCCACGGCGCTCACTTCAGGCTTGATTAGCGAGTCGCCGATCGACGGACCCTGCGAGGAAAAATAGGCGACCAGATCGGCTTCCCACGCTTCGGGCTTCAGCGCGGGGTCGAGCGTGACGGCGCGATCCGGCTGCCGGTCGAGCAGGGTCTTGAGAAACGCGGCGTCGTCCTTGCCGATGAGCATGGCCGGGATGCCGGTTTCGCGCAGTCCCAGCATCGGCGTGACGGAGTTCGATTGGCTCTGATGAACGATGACGCCCACCGCGCCCGCCTTCTGCGCATGATTGACCTTGATCGAAAGCGCGCAATCGCCGCGCAGGATGAGCGCAACGGAGCCGGTGAGCGATCCATTGGTGAGCGGAGCGCAGGCCTTGCCGTCGTCTTCGAGCCGGGCCACGTCGCGCAGCGGCGCGGTGAAGCGTTCGGCGGGCTTCGGTCCGTTGCCGAACAGGGCGCGTAACCGCCGCTGGCCCGCATCGCTGCCTTGCGGGAGGACACCCGCGTAGTAACCCTGTCCGTTGGTGGAAGCGCCCACCGTGATGGCCGAAGGCGCGACGCCCGGGGAGTGAATGGAGTTCAGCGTAGGCAATTGCAACCCAAGATCGCCGTCGTTGCCGGCGGCCGTGACCACCGTGAGCCCCAGTTTCACGGCCTGCTCAACGGCATCGGCCAACAGGTCGCACGGGTCGTTGGCGCGCGCGCCGCAGACGCCGCCGCTATCGGCGGGAGCCCACAGCGCCGGTGCGCCGAACGATAGGCTGACGATATCCATTCCGTCGGCAACGGCGTCTTCAAGCGCCGTAATCACGACATCTTCGAACGTGCTGTCGTTGACGCCAGGCGATCCGAAGATCTTGTAGTTGCCCAGATAGGCGGCCGGCGCGACCCCGCGAATCTTACCCGCCGGGCCTTCGCTTTCCCGGCCCGCCGCCACCGTGGCCGCGGCCGTCCCATGCCCTACGCGATCGCGCGGGGATAGATCGTCGGGCCGTGAGATTTCGGCCTCTTCGGGAATCACCAGCAAATCGGCATAGCTGCGCGCGGCGATGACTTTGTGGTTGGTGTAATCGCAATCGGCGGCGCGGCATTTGGGATAGCCCGCGGGAATCGCCGACGTGGTGTCTTTCAGCGACGGGTGATTCTGGTCGATGCCCGAATCGAGAATGCCGATCTTGACGCCCTGCCCGGCGCGATCCGCTCCGCCCACCACATTCCAAGCCGCAGGAGCGTTCACCAGTTCGGTCGCCTTCTGCAGCGCGCGGTGAATGGGGCGCATCGGGGTTACGCGTCGCACCCCGAAGACACCGGCCAGTTCGGCGGCCTGCCGTTCGGTGGCGCGCACGTATACCGCGTTCACCAGCCGGTTGGTGGAGTGCAGCACTTCCACTCCACGAGCCTCGATCGCGGCGCGCACGTTCTCTTGCGCGGCACGCGAGTCGTCCGCCTTATCGCCCGCCAAGGCGAGCGGCGGAGCCTCCAGCACGATGGCATAGCGTTCCAGCCGTCCCTGCGCGGGAAGCTGGTGGTGGTGGCTCAAAAGCACCAATGCGAGTGGGATCAGGGTGCGCATAGCTGACCCTGCCGACGCGCGCGGCGGTGTGAACGTTTCAGAGACTTGTGACAGGCGGTGCCACAATCCTCTACCTTGGAAAAGCCGGGGAGGCATTACGCGATGGAAGTGCAATTCGAAGCGGATGTACAAGCCAAGCTCGAAAAGATGGCTCTGGAGAGCGGCCGCTCCGCAGCGGAACTTGTCAGGGATGTCGTAGCCGGTTATGTGGATGACCTCGCGGAGACGCGCGAGATACTGAATTCTCGCTACGACGATATTAAGAGCGGCAAGGTTAAGCTCATTGACGGGGAAGAAGCCTTCGCCCGCTTGCACGAGAGAATTGATGCCCGGCGCAACCGGCCCGCATGAGCGATTATGATCTTCACCCGGAGGCGTTGGACGACATCGATGAGATTGCGATATACATCGGCCTGGACAGCATTGAGGCTGCACACCGCGTAGTTGACGAGATCTATCGGGCGATTCAAACGCTGGTACCCTTGCCAAATCGCGGGCATCGCCGGCCCGATCTCACCAGCCGCCCCTGCGTTTTGTTCGGGTGCGAAATTATTTGATCCTAATCCAGGCGAAGAACGCCGCTGGCATTGCGCTTCGGCACCGCGCCTACGGGAATCGCCTTCACCACCTGCATCGTCCTGTTATCCACGGCCACCATCGTCTCATTGCCCGCCACGGCGCAATAAACCAGCTTCCCGTCTGGCGGAATGGTGAGCCATTCGGGATGATGTCCCACGGGCACCACCTTCAACAGCTTCAAATCGGGCAGCGAATACGCCGCGATGTAGTCGTAGTATTTGCTGGTGGACCACAGCATCCTGCCATCGGGCGTGATGGCGAGTCCATGCGCGGGGGAACCCTGCAGGCCGTGCGTTTCCTTTTCCTGGCCCGGCGGATCGGGCAACGTCACCCGGCGGATTTCCTTCCTGGTGGCGAAGTCCACCAGCGCGAATCCATGAAAATCGGAAAGCTGCACGACGATCTCTTTCGTCGATCCATCGGCGTTGGTGGTGAACGCCATCGGACGGATGCCCGCGCTCAAGGTCAGCGTCCAGGCCAACTCGTTCGAGGCGGTGTCGATGACGCTGATGGTCTTCTCCGGAATCGAACCGGCCACGGTGAACTTTCCGTCTGGCGTGACATACACGTTGTGAATCGCGCCTTTGACCGGCACGCTCTTGATGTTCCGGCCGGCGTTGGCATCGATGACGTCGACCGCGCCGGGCGCTTCGGCGATGCCGACATAAACGAACCGGCCGTCCTTGGACACATCGACGTTGTTCGGACGGCCGCTCAGCGGAATGCGTTTGGCGACGCGCAGACTTTTCGCCTCCACGATGTCCAGCGTCACCCGCGCCTCGTTGGTCACGTAGATGCGCCGGCCATCGGGTGAGATCACGAGCCCGTGCGGCACTTCGATGTCTTCGATCTTGCCCACCACCTCATTGGTGGCCGGATCGACGACGTGGATATCGTCGCCGGCGGCGTTCGATTGCAACACTCGAACCACCGCCGAAGCCGCGCGCGGAGCGAGTTTCTCGCCGCGCGCCCATGCCGCGAGCGTCTTCCATTCCGGATCTTCACGCGACTTGAAATGTTTGCCTCCGGCGTGGAAGCGGTCGCCTCCGGCGGCTTCGGCGAGCGGGTGCAACAGCACAGGGCTCTTCATCGGATCGGCGGGCGTGACAAAGGCCTTCCAGGCGAGGAAATTCTGGCGCGATTCCTCGTCGTTCCAACCCGTCGCGCCGTTCTTCAACGGCTGCAGCGGCGGAATGCGGTGGATGTGGCAAGCCACGCATCGCGCGTGCCCTTGCCGCTTGGCGAGAAGCACCGGCTGCACCTTCTCGCGGAAGAATTCATAGTCCGGCGCTTCAGCTCCAAGCGAGCCGAGTCCAAGTACGAACAACAGGGTCGCGGCCATGGGCCCTCCCAATTTTAGAGATCGCAGAGCGTGGTGGCTTCGTCGAGCGAGACCAGCGGCGCGCGCTTGGGAATGAACTCGTGCGCGAAGTAGCCCTTGAACCCGGTGTCGAGAATCGCCTTGACGATGGCCGGATAGAAAAGCTCCTGGGTGGCATCGATCTCATTCCGCCCCGGTACGCCGCCGGTGTGGAAATGCCCGAAATACTGGATGTTCTCTTTGATGGTGCGGATCACGTCGCCTTCCATGATCTGCATGTGATAGATGTCGTAAAGCAGCTTGAACCGGGGCGTGCCGGCGCGCTTGCACAACTCCACGCCCCAGGACGTACGGTCGCACTGATAGTCCTTGTGGTTGACCTTGGAGTTCAACAGTTCCATCACGATGTTGATCTCTTTGTCTTCGGCCTCGGCCTTCACTTCGTTCAGGAACCTGGCGGAATTTTCCCACGCCTGCTCATCGCCCATGCCCTTGCGGTTGCCGGAGAAGATGATAAGGTTCGGCACCTTGGCGGCCTTCGCCTTGGCCATCAGATCGCGCAGGTTGGCCTTGATGGTGGCGTGATTTTCGAGGCGGTTGATGCCATCGGGAATCGTGCAGACGCCGGAACCCATGGTGACCGTGAGTCCGTACTTCTGGGCGACCGGCCATTCCTCCGCCGTCAGCAGATCGATACCCACAAGGCCGAGGCGCGCGCATTCCTTGGCCAGGTCTTCGAGCGGCACGTCCCTGTAACACCAGCGGCAGACCGATTGCCGCAGATTTCCCTTGCGCTTTTTCGATTGGGCAAAGGAAAGGACGGCGGGAGCGCCGGCCAGCAACGGGGCAAGGCTGCGTCGGGTCATGGTCTTAGAATTGTAGCGCCGCCCGCCGCGCCTGGGATACTGGAATGGTGTTCCTGATGTGGGCGGCACCGGAAGCTTGCGGCAACGCTTTCGCGCATCTTCTCAGCACCACCGCCGAGCGGCCGGAAATGGGATTTCTGTGTGCGGCCGCGCTCGAGAATCCGGCGCAGAGCGATCGCGTTCTGAAGCAGGCCTACCTCGCCGCGATGCTGCTGCCGGATAAGACCGTCGTTGCGCGCCACATCCAGGCCGTGCTCGACCGGCCCTGGCTCGGCGAAGTGAATTTCTTCGACGCCGTGCAGGCGGCGGCGGCGATGGGCGCGGCGGAATCGCAAGCGCTGCTATCGGCCGCGGCGGCGCGCAACCCGAGCCTGGCGGTGCGCGAGGTGGCCGAATATCGCCATCTGCCCGGCGGTCCGGCCGCTTTCGTTCGCGCGGCGCGGCTGGCTCCGAATGAGGCCGTCATGCTGGCGCGCGGGCAATCGCCGACCGCGGCGGCCGTACGCTCCGCCCTGGCGGCCATCCCTTATCTGGCGAAGCTGGCGGCGGCGGAAGGACTCGGCGATGTGGAGCGTCAACGGCAGGCGGTGTTTCATCTGGCGCCGCAGCGTGCGGCCGCCGCAACCGACGCCGCCTACCTCACACGCCTGGTGGAGCTGCGTCTGGCGGCCCAGGGCGACCCGGCCATCCTTTACGACCGCGCGCTGGCCGGCTTTTCGCAAATGCTGTTCGTCGAAGCGCGTTCGAGCCGTGCCGCGCTGGCGCGGCTGGAACCCGCCAAGCTGCCCGCCGCCGCCGGATACCTGCTGCTGGCCTATGGACGGACCGAATCCGACGATCCCGCCTTTGCCACCATCTTCGATGGATTGCTCGCGCCCAAGCTGCGCGCCGGCGGAATGACGGCGCTGCTCAACCAAACCAAGGGCATTCAACTCCGGAACTTCCTCGTTTCCGCCATCACGCACGGGCGGTTTGAAACATTGCTCGGCTACGATCCGCAGTTGCTCGACCGCGCCGTCAGCGGCATCTCGAATACCGAAGACGCGGTGGCGGCGGCCGAGGTCATCGATGCTTCGGGCGGTGCGGCACGGCTCCGTGCGCTGGAACGGGCGCTGGTGCGCGAACACGATGCAGCCAGCGAGCGGATGCGTCCCCTATACGGTCTGCTGGCGGCGCGGGCACGGCAGCGCGGCGCCGATAGTCCCGATCTGGCGGCCCTCGCCGCGCGCTATGAGAAATTCCTGCGCGCTCCCTTCGAACTCGACACCGGCGCTTTATTCGAGAAATCGAAGCTCGTGGTGGAGCGTCATTTCTTTTACGACGACGACGACGGCGTGGCCTCGTTCGCCAATTTCCGCCAGACGTTTGCGCGCGATCCAGCCTGGAAGTGGGAAGATCGCGGCGGCTGGGTAGAGGTAACGGGACAATCGGAAAGCGGACGCCGCATCGTGATGGTGGCGAACGAACCCATCGATCTCTTCGCCGCTGGAAACGGCGGCAGGCAGGGGGATTCGGCGGCGCGGCAATCGGCGGTGACGCGCCACCTGGCCGAACGGTCGATGGCGCCTGCGGTGATCGTGCACCGCGGCCACGCTTATCACGCCGGCAAGACCATCGGTCATTTAAATGGATCGGTACGGCTCATTTTCCTGGGAAGCTGCCGCGGCACGGCCGAGGTGGATGCGGCGCTGTCGGCCGCCAGCGGCGCCCAGGTCATCGCCACGCGGGGCATAGGCACGCAGGATATTAACGATCCCCTGTTGAAGGCGCTCAATACCGAGCTATTAAAGGATGCGCGCAAGCTCGACTGGCAGGAGTTCTGGACCGCGCAAACGCGCCGCCTGGGCTCGTCGAGCCTGTTTCACGACTACATTCCGCCGCACCGGAATTCGGCCGCCGTGCTGCTGGCCGCCTACCATAGCTACCTGGCCGGGCTGTGGTAACGTTTCAGGAATGATGGCAAGACCTCGTGCATGGATGGCGGTAATCCCGGCGGCCGCGCTGCTGGCCGGAGCCGGTTTGGTGGTGGCGCAGCAGGCCGCCAAGAAGCGGCGCACCTCTCCCGTCGGCTACAGCGATACGCCGGTGCTGCCGGGCCAGAAGTGGAAGGTTCACGATATCGACCGTCCGCGGCCGAAAATGGTTACACCCGGCGCCAGGCCCGGCGACCCGCCATCGGATGCCATCGTCCTTTTCGACGGCAAGGATCTTTCCAAGTGGTATGTAGAAGACAAGAAATCGCGTGAGCTGAAGCCGGCCACGTGGAAGGTGGGGGACGGGTATTTCGAAGCGACGCCCGGCGCGGGCACACTGGTGAGCCGCGAAAAGTTCGGCGATGCGCAATTCCATGTGGAATGGTCCGCGCCTACCGAGATCACCGGCGACAGCCAGTGGCGCGGCAACAGCGGCTTCCTCATCATGAACCGCTACGAAATCCAGGTGCTCGATTGCTGGGACAATCCCACTTACGCCGACGGACAGGCCGCGTCCATCTACGGCCAATGGCCGCCCCTGGCGAACGCCTGCCGCAAGCCCGGCGAATGGCAGAGTTACGACATCGTGTTCGAGGCGCCTAAGTTCGAGGGCGGCAAACTTATGCAGCCGGGCTATGCCACCGTCTTCCACAACGGCGTGCTGATGCACAACCGGAAAGAGATTACCGGCCGGATGGCGCATCGCGTGGTGGGAACCTACGCGCCGCACGAGACGGAAGAGCCGCTGGCGCTGCAGGATCACGACGTGGCGGTGCGCTATCGCAACATCTGGGTGCGCCGGGTGATGGGTTACGACCGGCCTTAGTCACTCATAGCGCAGCGCTTCCACCGGATCGAGCCGCGCCGCCTTCACCGCCGGCCAGACGCCGAAGAACAGACCGATCATCATCGACACGGCAAAGCCCGTGACGACGGCCCACGTGGGGACCTCCGAAGGCAGGCTCGGCACCAGCACTCCGATGAGCCAGACCAGCGCCACCGAGATCACGATGCCCAGCAATCCTCCAACGCCGGTGAGCGCCATCGCTTCGGCGAGAAACTGCGTAATGATGTCGGAGCGGCGTGCGCCGATCGCTTTGCGAATCCCGATTTCGCGCGTGCGCTCGGTCACCGAGACCAGCATGATATTCATGACGCCGATGCCGCCCACCAGCAATCCCAGCGCGGAAAGCGAGATGGAGACGGCCAGAATCATTCCGGTGACCTTGTCGAAGTTCTGAATGATGGAATCGGCGGTGGAGAGCGTGAAGTCGTCGTCTTCGCCGCGCGGCGTTTTGCGCAGGCGCCGCAGCACCTCGCGTACTTCTTCCATGGCCTGATCGCGCTGGCCCTTGCGCGCCTTCGCCGTGAGGAACCAATTGTTCGAACTCGGGAAGCGCGCCTTGGCGGTGGTGTGCGGCACCAGCACCTGCGTATCGAGGCCGTTTTCGCCGAAGAAGCCGCCTTTGGCGAGCGCGAACACGCCGATGACGCGGTATTCGGCGCCGGCCACCATGATCGTCTGCCCGGTGGCGGGCTCGCCGGGAAACAGACTGTCGGCGAGCAAGGCGCCAATCAGGCAAACCGATTCGGCGCGCGACGCTTCCTCGCGGAGAAAGACGCGGCCTTCCTTCAGTTCTCGCGGCGCGATTTCGAGTTGACTGGGGCTTGCGCCCACATAGGAGAACCGGTCCGTCTCAAAGCCGCGCACCTTGACCGTGGTGAACAGCATTCCCTGCGGGAACAGTTGAACGCCTACCTCTTCCACCGACGGAGCCAGCCGCTTCAGCATTTCCGCATATTCAGGCTCGATGGGCTTGCGCTTCAATTCCTTCGGGCGGGCGCCCTGGCCGCTGGGGTCGCCGCTGACGCGGCCGATGAAGATGTTGTCCGGGCCGAACTCCTCGAAAAAGACCACAACGCCTTTACGCAAGCCCGTCAGCAGAGAGGATACGGTCACCACGGTGCAGATGCCGATCACGATGCCAAGAATCGTCAGCCCGCTGCGGAGCTTGTTGGTCCAGACGGCATTGGCCGCCATGTTGAGCGTTTCTCTGGTGTCGATCTGCATGGCGGATTCAGTCGGCTCGCAACGCTTCCACCGGGTCGAGCTTCGAGGCGCGCGCCGCCGGATACCAGCCCGAAACGATGCCCACGGCGCTGGAAACGACGAGAGAGAGCACTACGTAGGTGATGGAAATTTTCGCTTTGAATTCGAGTGCGGCCGCCAATCCGCTGGTGACGGCGGCGCCCAGCGCCAGTCCCATCGCGCCTCCCACCGAGGAAAGCAGCACGGCCTCGATGAGGAATTGAATCATGATGTCGGACCGGCGCGCTCCGATCGCCTTGCGAATGCCGATTTCGCGGGTGCGCTCGGTCACGCTTACCAGCATGATGTTCATGATGACGATGCCGCCCACCACCAGCGAAATCATGGTGACGGGCACCACCACCGCCGCCACCAGCGCCAGGATGCTGCCGATGAAGGAGCGGATGGAATCGGGCGTCAGGAAGTCGAAATTGTCGGGCGCGCCGGGCCGCGCCTTGAATCGCGAGCGTAGCGCCGCACGCGTGATGTCGAGCCCGGATTCGAGGTTGAGTCCCGTCTCAGGCCTGGGCTTGCCGAATACGGCCAGCGATGCGGCGCGTCCGTACATCCGCGCAAACATGGTGGCGGGAACGTACACCTGATTGTCCTGGCTGCGGCCGAACGCCGAGCCGAGCTTTTCCTGATACCCCACCACCGTGAAATCGAGGCCCTGCACCTTGATCTGTTTGCCCAGCGGCGATGTCATGGGAAAGAAAGTGGCGCGGATCTCATCGCCGATCACGGCGACGGCCTGGCTGGCGCGCTCTTCCTGCTCGGTGAAGAAGCGTCCGCCGATGAGTGCGACGTCGCGAATCTCGGGCAGCGTGGCGGCCACGCCCAGAATCGTGCACGCCTCCAGCGTCTGATCGCCGTACTTCACGTCGGCGAACCGCTGTTGATACGGCGAATACAGGATGTGGTCGCCGGTGACCAGACGCAGATACTCGACGTCTTCGGAGCGAATCGGCTTGTTATAGCGCAGCTTTTCGACGCGCTCCTTGCGCGTCAGCCGGCCGGCCGACGCCATTTGAGCGACCAGGTAACTGTCGCTGCCAAAGGCCTTGGCGGCGGTCTCTTCGGCGTAAAGGCCCAGCCCGTCGATGGCCGCGCCGACCAGCACCACGCTCGATACGCCGATGATGACGCCCAGCAGCGTGAGAAAGCTGCGCAGCGGATGAGCGCGAATGGAATCCACCGCCAGCCAGAAAGCGGTGAGGAAGGAGTTGACGGCGTGCATCCTATGTTTCTAGTATCCGCCACCCGGATGGATCCGGCCAAGGGCTGTGTTAGCATTGCTGCCATGTCCGGGGTCTACGTTGCCTCTCTCTTTCTTTTTGCGTCCACTCTGGCCGCGCAAACGCAAGCCCGCCTGACCGGAACCGTTACGGACAACACGGGTGCCGTGGTAGTCGCCGCCAAGGTCGTCGCCCGCAATGTGTCCACCGGCCTTGCCACGGAAGCCAGCACAAACGATTCGGGCCTCTTTCTCTTCCCGTTCCTCAATCCGGGCGAGTATGAGTTGAGCGCCGAGCTAACCGGCTTCAAACGCGCCGTCCGTGCGGGACTGGTGCTCGAAACCGGGCTCACGCGCACCGTCGATTTCCAGTTGGAAGTGGGCGCGGTGAATGAAGTGGTGGAGGTGAAGGCTACCGCGCCGCTGCTTGAGTCGGAAACTTCTTCCATCGGCCAATTCATCGAGCGGGCCACCGTCTTCAACATGCCGATCGAAAGCCGGCGCACCGGCAGCCTGGTGCGGCTGATGGGCGCGGTCGCCTTCAAGCAGGAAAACGCGGGCGAACAGATTCCCATCTTTTCGATGGCCGGCGGTCGCAGCCAGAACCAGATGTGGCAGCTCGATGGCGGCATTGTGCAGAACATGGCCCTGGGCGTGGCGCAGATGTCGTTGAATCCGCCCTCGGAATCGCTGCAGGAATTCAAGGCCGAATCGAACAATTACTCGGCGGAGTTCGGACGCGCGGGCGGCGGGCTGATTCTGATGACCACGCGCTCGGGAACGAACCAGTTTCGCGGCGCCGCTTATGAGTTTCTGCGCAACCAGGCGATCGACACGCGCACGTTCTTTGCGCCATCGAAAGCGCCTCTGCGATACAACATTTTCGGCGCGTCCTTCGGCGGGCCCATCCGCAAGGACAGAACGTTTTTCTTCGCCAACTATGAAGGCGCGCGACGGCGCGACGGCGTCACCGTATCGGGCACCATTCTGCCCAATCCGGCGGAAGTGGGCGGCGATTTTTCGGCCCGGCGCGACATTCAGATTCGCGACCCGCTGACGGTGGTAAACGGCGACATCAACACGGCGCAGCCGTTTGCCGGCAACCTTCTTCCATCGGCGCGCATCGATCCGGTGGCACGCCAGTATGCCGCGTTCTATCCGCGGCCCAACCTGCCCTTCGACGCCACACGCGCGCCCACGGCCAACTACACGGTGAACGTTTCCGACAAACTGACCCAGGATTACGGCACCCTGCGCGTCGATCACGCCCTGGGCAACAACGATCGCCTCTTTGGCCGTTACTCCATCGCGCTGGCGCCTCAATATGTGGCGCCGGTATTTGAAAGCGCCGCCGATTTCCGCGGCGGGCCGCGCGAGAATCGCACGCATAACGCCGTCGGCAACTGGATCCATAACTTCGCGCCCACGGTCATTAACGAAGCGCGCTACATGTATTCCAACCGCATGTTTATCAATCGCGCGGTGGGGCACGGCACCGGGTCGAACGGCGCGCTGGGCTTGAACGGCGTCAATGCGGACGAGTTCGCCACCATCAACGCAACCGGGCTTCAGACGCTCGGTTCGGGCACCCACGAGCGCGTGCAACTGCCCATCCTCACGCACCAGTTCACCGACAACGTCACCATCGTGCGCGGCAAACATAACATCCGCACGGGCGGTGAATTCCGCTATAGCCTGAATCAGGACGATTTCAATCAGCAGTCGGGCGGCAACTTCAGTTTCATCGATCGCGTCACGCGGTCGGGCCTGGCTTCCTTCCTGATGGGAACCGTCAACGGAGCCTCCCTCGTCGATTCCGATTTGCTCAAAGTGCGCACCGATTACTGGGGCGCCTACCTGCAGGACGACTGGAAGGTATCGCGAAACCTGACGCTCAACCTCGGCGTGCGCTGGGACTACGACACGCCGCGCTGGGAGAAGACCGACAACCGGCAATCGGGCTTCGACCAGCGGATGGTCAATCCGGTGGCGGGCATTCCGGGAACCATCGTGTTTTCCGGCCGCAACGGATTAGGTAAGTACGCGCATTCGCCGGATCGCAACAACTTCGCGCCGCGTTTCGGCTTCGCCTGGAAGGCGCCGGGCGGATTCCTGTGGCGCGGCGGTTACGGCATCAGCTATCTGGGCGCCTACGCCGGGGCCGTGCCGTTCGTGCTGACACAGGGCTTCGGATTGAACTCGGCGTTCTCATCTCCAGACGGCGGCATCACACCCGCCTTCCAGTTCCGCAACGGCATGCCGGCCGGGACGCGGGAAGAGTTGGGACCTGCGTTTGGCGCCGTGCGGCTCGGCCAGGCGCCGCGCACCGCGCCCGACTTTTTCCAGCAGAACCACGTCAACGGATACGCGCAGCAATACAACCTGACGCTGCAGAAGCAATTGGGCGGAAGCACGCTGCTGGAGGCGGCCTACCTCGGCAACCTGGGCCATAAGCTGGGTGGGCCCAACATTAGCGTCAATATGATTCCGCTGGTGAATGGACGCGGACCGGCGCAGCAGGCCCAGGCGCTGCGTCCCTATCCGCAGTTCAACAACCTGACACATCTTTCGCCGCCGTGGGGCAATTCCACCTATCACGCGCTGAACGCCAAGCTTGAGAAGCGGTATTCGGGCGGTCTAAATTTTCTGATGAATTACACCTGGTCGAAATTCCTGGACGACGTGGAAGGCAACAACGAAGTGGCCGGCGGCGAGGGCAACGGCTACACGCACATCGAGCGGCGCAAGCTCGACAAATCGTATTCCGGAAACGATATCCGCCATCGCTTCATCGCCAGCAGCGTGTACGAGCTGCCGGTAGGCAAAGGCAGGCGCTACGCGATCGGCAACCCGGTGGCGGAGGCGGTTCTCGGCGGCTGGACGATCGGCGCGGTGGCCGAGTTGCGCACCGGCCCCGCCTGGGGCGCGGTGGAGCAGACCAACAACACGAATGCGTTCTCAAACGGCGTGCGGCCGAATCTCACTTGCAATCCGGAGATCGGCTCCGGCGGGTCGCGCCACGACCGGATCACGCGCTGGTTCAACACCGATTGTTTCGCCGCTCCTGCGACCGGCACATTCGGCGACGCCGCGCGCAACGTTGGCTTCGGACCGGGCCTGGTGAGCGTCGACGTCAGCGTGAATAAACGCTGGGCCTTTTCGGAAAAGCGCAATCTGCAGTTCCGGTCCGATTTTTACAACGTGCCCAATCGCGCCAATTTCGATGTGCCGAACGCGGTGCGCGGGCGCGGCGATTTCGGCCGCATCACGCGCACGCTGGGCACGGGCCGGCAGATGCAATTCAGCCTGCGCGTCGAATTCTGATCAGGCGGCTTTGGGAAGCGCCGTTTCTTCCTCGCCTTCCCGCACCAGGGGAATGGTGGGGTCGATGAGGGTGAACAGCCACGCGCTCACCAGCAGCATCACGCCCATGTAAACCAGCGGCACGTTGTAGTCGCCATTGGCCCAAACCACCACGTAGCCGAAGACAACCGAGGTGAGGAACGAACCCAACTGGCCGGCCATATTCATGGCTCCACTCATGGCCCCGGCATAGCGGCGGCCCACGTCCATGCAGACGGCCCAGGCCACCGGCAACATGCAATCCATGCTGCCGTAGCCCAGGGCCAGGAAGAGGACGGCGTGTTCCTTGTTGGGCGTTTGAGACGTGCTGAGCATGAAGATGCCCGATAGCGCCAGACCGACGGCCCCGATGGAGCGGCGGGCGAATTTGAGCCCAAAGCGGCGCACGAAAACGTCGCTCAGGAAT
The DNA here is from genome assembly GCA_902826685.1 of uncultured Acidobacteriota bacterium. Lineage (GTDB taxonomy): Bacteria > Acidobacteriota > Terriglobia > Bryobacterales > Bryobacteraceae > CADEFT01. The sequence continues at coordinate 56,272 of CADEFT010000011.1, read as the reverse complement.
CCGCCGATGAGGTTGCCGCAGGCGCCGAAGAGAAACGGCAGCGTCGACCAGAGCTTCATCTCGTCTTCGCTGAATCCGCGGCCCTTCTGCAAGTAAGTGTGCAGCCACGACAAATAGAAATAGCTGCCCCAGCAGTAGGTGTGATACATCAGCAGGATCAACAGGAAATTCTTCTGGCGGAAAGCGTAGCCCCAGGGAAGGCCGTGATGGGCGCCCGAGGGCGGCGGGCCGATCTGATCGAGCTCCTGCCGCGTCACGCCTTCTTTCTCACCCGGCGTGTTGCGATACCAGATGTACCAGATCACGCACCAGACGGCTCCCAGCACGCCGAACACGTAGAACGACATGCGCCAGCCGTAAGCCATTTGGATCGGCACCACCAGCAGAGGCGACATCGCGCCACCCAGGCGGCTGGCCATCCAGACGATGCCGGTGGCGCGGGCGCGTTCGGCGGAAGGGAACCAGCGCGATACCGCGGACGTGGCTCCGGGGTACGCTCCAGCCTCACCGGCGCCGAAACAAAACCGCACAAACAATAGCAGAAAATAATTCGATACCGCGCCGGTCAGCGTCGTGAAAACCGACCACCACGCCACGATGCGCGTGAGAACGGCCCGCGCGCCGATGCGATCGGCCATGGCGCCCGACGGAATTTCGAACAGGGCGTAGGAGATGGTGAAGGCGCCCACGACCCAACCCCATTTGTCGGGCGAAATGTCGAGTTCCTGCTGCATGCGCGGACCCGCCACCGCGATGCAGACGCGATCGATGTAAGTGATGATCGAGAGAAGAAAGAGAAGAACGAGGACGCGGCTTCGCACCTGTTTGGCGAGAATCCAGGTGAGCAGAAGCAGGAGGAAACCGCCTCCGATGAGGTAGTAAGGGTTCATGCCAGTGAGTCATTATGTCACAGGCGCGTTAACAAGCCCGCCGGAAGGTTAGGTTGATGCGGCAGGCGCCCAGGCGCGGATGCTGCCCGGGTTTGAGCGGCATCACGCCGTGATAACGCAATCGCGCCGCGCCGCCGAAGACGACGACATCGCCGTGTTCGAGCGGCAGGCGCAGTGTGGGATCTTTTCTAGTCTCGCCGCCAAACAGGAACACCGCCGGTAAACCAAGCGAGACCGAGACGATGGGCTGGCTGAAATCGCGTTCGTCTTTGTCCTGATGCAGCGACATCTTCGCGCCCGGTTGATAGCGGTTGATCAGACACGCGTCGGGATCGAAGTCCGCGAAACCCGCCTCGGCGGCCGCCGCGCGCGCCAAGGCAAGGAAGCCGGCGGGCATCTCGGGCCAAGGCCGCCCGCTTACCGGATCGCACGGCTCATAGCGATAGCCGGTGCGGTCGCTCACCCAGCCGAGCGGTCCGCAATTGGTCATGGCCACCGACATGGTGAAGCCGCCCGGCGTCGTCATGTGGCGGAAGGGCGCCGCGCCGGCGATGGTATCGATCGCTTCGGCGAAAGCGGACCCAAGCGGCAGCACGAAGCCGCGCAACAGCATCGCGCCCGGCGTAATCGGCTCACTTGGCATCGTGAAAAATGATCCCCAGCGTGTGGCGATGGCCGGAGCGCAGCCGGCTCACACCATGGCGCATGTTCACGCGATAGATTCCCCGCGTCCCTTCGACGGGCCGTTGATGCACGGCGAACACGACCCCGTCGCCCTGCTGCAGAGGCACCACCGCCGCCCTCGATTGCATGCGCGGACGCTGCTCCGTCATCACGAACTCGCCGCCGGTGAAATCGCGGCCTGGCTGGGAGAGAAGAATCGCCAATTGCAGCGGGAACACGAGGTCGCCGTAAAGATCCTGATGCAAGCAGTTGAAGTCCCCTTCTTCATATTGCAGCAGAAGCGGCGTGGGACGCGTCTGGCCGGCCGCATGGCAACGGGCCAGGAAGGCATCGAGCGTTTCCGGGTAAGCGGCGTCCGGACGCCAGCGATTGGCGATGGGAACCAGGCGCGGATAGAACTCTTCGCGCAGCGCCGCCACGCGCGGCGGCAACGGATAGTCGAAGTACTTGTATTCGCCGCGGCCGAATCCGTGGCGCGACATGACGACGCGGCTGCGGAACAGATCGTCCCGGGGATAAAGGCCCGCAATGGCCCGGCACTCGGCGGGCGTCAACAGTCCTTCGACGATGTGGAAGCCTTCGGTGTCGAGGTTCACGGGCGCGCCTCGCGCTCCAGCAGCGCGCGTTTGCGATCCACGCCCCAGCGGTATCCCGATAGCGACCCGTCGCCGCGCACCACGCGGTGGCAGGGCACCGCGATCGCCAGCGTGTTGGCGCCGCAAGCCTGCGCCACGGCGCGCACCGATTTCGGGGCTCCAATCGCCTTGGCGATTTCCGAATAGCTCGCCGTCGCGCCTGGCGGAATCCGGCGCAACGCCTGCCAGACTCGCTGTTGAAACGCGGTGCCGCGAATGTCGAGCGGCAGGTCCAGCCCCTGCGCCGGCTCTTCCACCAGAGTCACCACGCGCGACACCAACTCATCGAAATCGGCGCCACCGGCAACCAGATGCGCCCGTGGGAAACGATCTTCCAGGTCGTGCTGGAGTTGCTTCGGATTCTCGCCCAGCAGAATCGCGCAGATGCCGCGCGGGCTGCGCGCCACCAGAATGGACCCGAGCGAGCATTCGCCCACGGCATAGTGGATTTCCGTACGCGCGCCGCCCGCCCGGTACTCGCCCGGCGTCATGCCGAGCACCCCATTCGACGCCGCGTAGAAACGGCCATTGGAGTGGTAGCCGGCGTCATAGATCGCGCCTGTCACGGAGTCCGAAGACCGCAGCGCATCGCGTACACGCTGCTCGCGGCGCGCCGCCGCATACTCGCGCGGCGTGAGCCCGGTGGCCGCTTTGAAGACGCGATGAAAATGATGTGGACTCAGGTGCGCCTGCCGAGCCAGTTCTTCAAGCGCCGGCGGATGCTCCGCCGTTTCGATGAGGCGGCAGGCGGCGGCGATCGCTTCGGCGTGCGCGCTGCCATCCCGATCGGGTTTGCAGCGCTTGCAAGGGCGGAACCCGGCGCGCTCGGCGTCTTCGCGAGTGGGGTGAAAGCGGACGTTCTCCGGCCGGGCCAGCCGCGCCGCGCACGAAGGGCGGCAATAAACGCCGGTGGTCGCCACGGAATAGAAGAAACTGCCATCGGCGCTCCCGTCGCGCGCCACCACCGCCGCCCAACGCGTATCGCCCAGAGTCGCTTCGGCCAGATTCGCTGTGTTTTTCATGGTCATCCTCTGCTATGAATCTAACAGCGGGTTGCGGTGGAAACACTCCGCTTCTTGCGATCGAATTCCGATTATGGCGAAACTGCTCGATCTGTTGCGTCCGGGAGACATGCGGTCTGTTGGGGCCACCGGAAAAGCGGTCCCGATGGTGCTCGGCGACCGGGGCTTATGCGAGGAATTGATCGAAGGCCTGTTCACCAACGAACCGGGCCTGCGCATGCGATGCGCCGGCGTGCTGGAGAAAGTGACGGCTCAACGCCCGGAATGGCTGCGGCCTTATAAGGACGTCCTGCTCCACCAGGTGCCGGAGATCGGGCAGCAGGAAGTGCGGTGGCATCTCGCCCAGATGCTGCCTCGCTTGGAACTGACGGCGGCGGAACGCGATCACGCCCGCACCGTCCTTACTGGATTTCTTTCCGCCCGCAGCAGTATTCTGAAGGCGCTCGCGATGCAAGGACTGGCCGATCTGGCCATGAGGGACGACGCCATGCGCTGTGAAGTGATTCCGCTCATCGAGCGCCTGACCCTCACCGGTACGCCCGCCATGAGAGCGCGCGGGCGCAAGCTACTGGCGCGCTTTGCCAGAATGTAGTGTGGTTTCCGTGCGTCCTCTCGCCTGCCTGCTGACCGCGGCGTTCGCCTGCGGTCTGGCCGCCGCTCCCCGCACGGCGCGGCGCATTCCGCTTCACCGCCGGATCGAATTGCTGCTGGCAACGCCAGAGGCGCAGACCGGGCGCTGGGGCTTGCACGTCGTCCATGCCAGGTCCAAGCGCACGCTGTTTGAGCGCAACGCCGGCGATCGTTTCACGCCCGCTTCGAATACCAAGCTGTTCTCGACCGCTCTCGCGCTTGAGCGGCTGGGTCCCGCTTACCGCTTCGAAACTTTCGTCACGGCTGCGGCCGGCCCCGACGGCGATGGACGCCTCCCTGGCGATCTTCGTATCGTGGGCGGCGGCGATCCCACGCTTTCCGGCCGCGAGTATCCTTATCGCAAGGACGGCGAAGACCACGATCCGGCGGAGCCCATCGCCGGGCTGGCGGACCAGATTCTGAAAGCCGGGGTGAAAGTGATCGCCGGCGATATCGTGGGCGACGATCGCCGCTACATCCACCAGCCGTATCCGGAAGGCTGGACGGTGGACGATGCCATCTGGGGCTATGGCGCCGCGGTCAGCGCGCTGCCGTTCAACGATGGAATGTTCGCGCTCACCGTCAATCCCGCCGAAGAGACGGGCGACCTGGCGGCCGTCGTCACCAATCCGCCGATGCTGCCGATGGTGCTGGACAATCGCGTGGTCACGGTGGAGGAGGGCGAAACGAAAATCGAGGTGGACCGCGCGCCCGGGTCGCGCCAGGTTCGAGTGATGGGCGTGATTGTGAAAGGCGGCCGCGCCGTCAAGGAGCGGGCGGCGGTGGAGGATCCGGCTCTTTACGCCGCCTTCGCGCTTTACGATCTGTTGACACGGCAAGGCGTGCGGATTCTGGGCCGTCCGGTATCGGTCCACCGGCACAGGCTAGACGAGCCTTATGAAGAGGCTCCTGGCATTGTGCTCGCGAGGCGTCAATCGCCCCCGCTGTCTGAGATCGCCCGCACCCTGAACAAGGTGAGCCAGAACCTGCACGCCGAAATCCTGCTGCGGGAAACCGCGTTGACGCGCCGCGGCGAGCCCACGCGCGAGGCCGGGTTAAAGGAGTTGACGGAGTTCCTTGAAACCATCGGCATTCCAGAGACCGCCTGCCATTTCGAGGACGGCTCCGGACTCTCGCGCCGGACGCTGATCTCGCCGCGCGCCATCACCACGCTGCTGGGCTACATGGATTCCACCGTTCATCGCGAGGAGTGGGAATCGATGCTGCCGATCGGCGGCGAGGACGGCACGCTCGACACCAGGTTCGACCGTGTGCCCGCCGCTCGCGCCATTCACGCCAAGACCGGTACACTGGCGACCGTTAATGCGCTTTCCGGATACGTCACCACCTTGCGCGGCGAGCGGTTGACTTTTTCCATCATCGCCAACAACTTCAGCGCCAAACCCCGTGAGATCCGCCGCGTGATTGATAGAATCGGATTAGCATTGGTTGCCTGGGAGGGTATGTAGATGCCGATTTTCGAATATCTGTGCGAGGACTGCGGAACGCATTTTGAGAAGCTTGTGCGGCGCGAAAGCGACGACATTCTCTGTCCCGGCTGCTCGTCGAAGCATTTGAACCAGCAGCTCTCTACGTTCTCCGCTCACGCCAATGGAAGACCGCAGGCCGCCCCTCAGATGGCGGGCGGATGCCCGGCGGGGATGTGCCGCACGCCGGGCCTTTGCGGACGCAACTGACAAGCGCCATTCACGGCCATTGTTGGGACCCAGAATGCGGACGATTTCGAGTCCGTCGGCCGCGGCGGGCGTGGTCCAACGGAGAATCATGAAGCCGGATACCGGCATTTGATCGTCTTGTCGAACATCATCATGTTCGACAAGATCGCCCCCGATCTGCGGCGGCAATACCCTGTTCTACTTCAGCCATGCGGCGAAAGTTTAGCCCGTTGCCCGGCGGGTCAGTTGTACTTGCACGATCTGGAGTTATCGTAGCTCCGGCAAGTCCAGCAGTATCACCTCCGACGCCGCGTTCGAACGCAGCGTCAGATCCGTTTCCGCCTCCACTCGCGCCTGGTCGCCTTGCGACAGCTTCCTGCCGTTGAGTTCCACCTCGCCGCGCATCACAAACAGGTATTGCTTGCGGGCCGCCCCGCCGCGGTGCGAAGCCGACTGCCCCGCTTCGAAGTCGCCCAGGTATATCGTGGCGTCCTGATCGATGGCGAGCGTTCCCTCGATCGCTCCCGATGAGACCACCGGCGTGAGTTGGCCCGGCTTCCGGTCAAACGATTTCTGCTCCCAGCGCGGTTCTGAACCTTTCGTACGCGGCACGATCCAGAGCTGAAGGAAATGCACCGGCTCGCCCGGCGAACCGTTGTACTCCGAGTGCTGAATTCCCTTGCCGGCCGACATCACCTGCACCTCACCCTTCTTCAGCACATGGCGCGTACCGATGGAATCCTGATGTTCCAGCGCGCCGTCGAGCACGTAACTGACGATCTCCATGTCGCGGTGGCCATGGCGTCCGAAGCCCTGCCCCGGCTGCACCACGTCGTCGTTGAAGACGCGTAGCGCGCCCCAATTCATGTTGGTTGGGTCGCGATAGGTGTCGAACGAGAAATGCCAATAGGTGCTCAACCAGCCGAAATCGGAGTGGTGGCGCTGAGCGGACGGGACGATGTGTATCACTCGAATACCTCCGTACCTACGATATCCGTTATCACGATATTTGTCAAGACTGCGGTAGGCCGCCGTGCGATACCATCTGAAAATGCATCGGCTCCTTCTCGGTTCGCTGCTCGCCATCTGGGTCGCTTCGCCGCAATCGGTGCCGCAGTTCCGCGACCTGTTCAACGGCAAGGATCTTAGCGGTTGGGTAAACGTCAACACGGCCGAAGATACGTGGCGCGTGAAGGACGGGTTGTTGATCTGCTCCGGAAAGCCGATCGGCGTCATGCGCACCGACCGGCAATATGAGAACTTCGTGCTGCACATCGAGTGGCGGCACATGGAGCCGGGCGGCAATTCGGGCGTATTCGCCTGGAGCGATGCGCGGCCCAATCCGCGCACGCGGCTTCCCAACGGCGTCGAGGTTCAGATGCTCGAACTCGAATGGCCCGAGTTGCACAAGCGCGACGGCGTGACGCCTCCGGTCGCCTACGTTCATGGCGAATTGTTCGGCGTGAACGGAGTGAAGACGGTGCCCGACACCGCGCGCGGCGAACGCAGCATGTCGATCGAGAATCGCGCCAAGGGCCGCGGGGAATGGAACACCTACGACGTGGTGGCCGTGGACGGCGTGATCAAGCTTTCGGTCAACGGGAAGTTCGTCAACGGCATCAGCCGGTCGACGCAGAAAAAAGGATATCTGTGTCTGGAATCGGAGGGCGCCGAGATCCACTTCCGCAACATCCGCCTCATGGAACTGCCGCCGGGAGTCACTTCGGCCGAACAATCGGCGCCGGAGCTGTGAGCGCGCGCCCGCGCCAGGTGGTGACGCGCAACTCGATGGGATGGGCGTCGGAAGCGCTCAACGTCATCGGAGAACGTTTCGTCCACTTCAGCGCGGGCTGCGGCGAGGCGCCGGTACTCGACATCGGGGCGGCATACGGAGTGGCCAGCCTGGCGGCGTTGAGGGCCGGGGCGCGCGTGATCGCAAGCGACATCGATCCGGAGCATCTGCGGATTCTGGAATCGCGCGCGGAGCCCGAAGATCGCCAAAGGCTGCGGTTGAAGGCCGGGCGGTTCCCGCGAGACCTGGCGTTCGATCCCGAGAGCCTGGGCGCCGTGCTCGCTTCAAACGTGCTGCACTTCCTCACCGGCAAGCAACTCGAAACCGGCCTCCGCCTGATCGCCGGATGGCTGGGGCCTGGCGGTAAGTTGTTCGTTCATGCCTCGACACCCTATCAGGCGCCGTTTGCCGCGTTCGTACCGGAGTACGAACGGCGGCTCGCTTCCGGGCTGCGATGGCCGGGATGGATCGAAAAGACCGGCGCCTGGTCGCGGCACCGGAAGCTGAGCGTGATGCCCGCCTCCATTCATCTGCTGGACGATATGGTGCTGCGGCGCGCGGTTCAATCGGTGGGCCTCGAAGTGGAAGAGTCGTTTCTCTACCGCCGCGCGGACCTGGGCCACGGACTCGCCATGGACGGCCGCGAATCGGTGGGCCTGGTGGCGCGGAAGCTCACAGCTTGATTAAGTCCCACGGCTGGCGCAAACGGCGCGTCAGCATGGCGGAAGCTTCGGGGGAACCGGTGAAGTCTTCCTTCACCGCATCCCAATGCAGCTTCTGGCCGGTACGCATGGCAATGTTGCCAAGCAGGGCAATCGAAGTGCCGCGATGCCCGGTCTCGATATCGGCGGCCGGCGTTTTGCGCGAGCGCACGCATTCGATGAAGTTGGCGCAGTGAGCCTTGGTGGGCTCCTCGTTGTTTTCCCAAACCCGCTTCACCGAAGCCGCGCGCGGACGTGTGGAGCCTTGCGCTTCCGGCTCCGGAAACATTTCCCAGCCGATACGTTCGGCGTAAATCGTCGCGTCCGTGCCGTAGAAAGCGATCCCGTTGGGCTGATCGGACTCGCCGCGGGCGTTGTAGTAGCGATGTCCCGGCGTGCGCCCGCCCATGCCATGGCCGTTGAGGTTCGATCCTTCGTAGGTGGCGATGAATCCGTCGTACTCATAGGTGACGGTGAGCAGGTCGGGTGTCTCCCGCCCGTCCTTGACCAAATACAACCCGCCCGAAGCCGACACCGTTTTCGGCGCGGTCACATTCATGATCTGCTGCATCGTGTCGAGCCGGTGATTGCCGAAATCGGTGATGTAGCCGCCCGAATAATCCCAGAAATAGCGGTAGGTGCTCAGGAAGCGATAAGGATTGAATGGCACCTTGGGCGACGGGCCCAGGTACATGTCCCAATCGAGACCTTCGGGCGGTTCGCCATCGGGCCGCGCCGCCCGCATGTTCAAAGTATGGTTGGCATAGTTCCAGACGCGGATGAACTTCACCTGGCCGATATCGCCCCGCTGGATCATCGCGGCGATCTTCTGAAAGTGCGGCGCGGAGCGATGCTGCGTGCCCACCTGCACGATCCGGTTGTACTTGCGAGCGGCGTCCACCATCACGCGCCCTTCGCGAACGGTTAGCGATGTGGGCTTTTCGACGTACACGTCCTTGCCCGCCTGGCAGGCGAGCACGCTGGCGATGGCGTGCCAGTGATCGGGCGTGGCGATGTGGACCGCGTCGATGTCTTTGCGATCGAGAAGACGCCGGAAGTCCTGCACGTTGGCCGCATCGGACCCGGCCCATTCGCGTGCGATGTCTCCATTCTTGCGAAACACGTCGGCGACGGCCGTGTAGGCGACGTTGGGCGAGGATTCACGCATCAGGCGGGCCACGTAGCGGCCTCTGCCGCCGCAGCCGACCAGAGCGATATTCACACGATCGTTGGCGCCCCGGACGCGTGAGACCGAAAGCGCGGTCAGGGCGGTATTCCGGACAAAGTGGCGGCGCTGCATGACACCGCAGATTTTAGCGCGCGCGAGGGGCGTCAATGCGAAAGCGCATAGACCACGAAATTGACGGCCAACCGGATGCCGAGCGCGGAGTATCGCTCCGGGTAAATCGGATTGTCCGCCCACTCCCACGAATCGCCCACGTCGTTGTTGAACCAGATGGCCACCATCAGGCGGCCTCGATCGTCATAGATGCCGCGCCAATGCGGCGTCTGGCCGTCGTTGCGATAGGTGGTGCCGCGCCGCAGCGCCCAGTGGCCCGGAATCGTATAGCGGTCCTTCAACGTATATACCGTGCGAATCACGGGATCGTCTTCGGGAATCTCCACGATCGGCCGGTCCGGAAAAACGCGGATCATGCTTTCCATGAACTGGTCCCACTCGGGCGTGCCCCAGAAATCGTCCAGCAGCAGGAAGCCGCCGCGCAGCAGGTATTCGCGCAGCCTGGCGGCCTGCGAATCGGTCAGCAGCCAATCGCCCATTTCACCGGCGAACAGAAACGGCCAATAGAAAACGTCGTCCCCGTCGTCGAGATTCACCGGCTGTTCCACCGACCGCACGTGGATGCGCGTGAGCCGCCGCAGCGCCGCCGACACCAGCCTGTCGCCGCGCGGATAATCCTGCGTCCAACTGGTGCCACCCTCGCGCCAGTCGGCATTGCCGCGCCAGCGCCCGAATCGCGCATTGGGATGCGCGGGGAACATCAGCCTACCGAAGACCCATTCCGTCTTCTCCTGATAGTCGGGAGGAATGTCGACGACATCGTAGGGCTCCAGGCTTTGATAGACACGGAACGGCTTTTGCGCCAGCAGCGCGGCCGCCGCCAGTCCGGTCACAACGACGATCCACCTGGCGCGAGGCAGTGCCATGGGCTGCTAGGAGTCTATCATTTTCGCTGAAACGCACCCCCTCGCAGGCCGCGTCAGAGGGGCAGAGGTGATGCCAATGAAAACCTTGATTTTCGCGGCTTTAGGCCTGGGAATGCTCTCCGCCGGCGATGCGCTGGCTCAATACAACCACCACCACCAGCCCGCGGCGCGCTACCGGCAGGCCGACCCGGTCAACCGCGCCATGCGCGATCTGCAAACGATCTTCTCGCGGGCGCGTGTCGACAATCATGAGGCCAACCATTTTCGCCGCGCCATTGATGAATTGAACGATTTCCAAAGGCGCGCCGCGCGCGGCCGTTTCGACTATGGAAACCTGGACCGCGCCATCGGCAATATCGCGGATCTCGCCCAGGCCGATCAGTTGCATCCGCGCGACCGCGCCATCCTGCGCGAGGATCTTTTCAACCTGCGCAACTTCCGCAGCTACGCCGGCCGGCGGTAACCATTGAGGAACCGCGAACAACGGAGACCGGCGCGAGCGAAGTACCTCACCTTGCTGGTGGACCGCGCCGGTCCCCTGTTCGCTATTGAACGACCGACGAGTACACCATTTCGGTGAAGGCGGCCCGCTCATCGGAGCCGCCTTCGCGATGGATCAGAAATACGCCGAACAGGTCGCGCGCCGGATCGACGAAGACGAACGTGCCGTAGCGTCCCCCGTGGCCGTAGGTACCCTTCGAAGCCAGATGCAGTTCACCCGCCGGTTCCTGCACCACATACCAGCCAAGCCCCCAGCCGTTGCCCGCGCCGCCGGTGCGCAGATTGCCCGTATGCACTTCCGTCATCACCCGCACCGAGGCCGGTGACAGCAGGCGCACTCCGTTGTAGCTGCCTTTGTTGAGCATCGTCTGATACAGGTGGAACAAATCGGCGGCGGTGGAATACAGGCCGCCTTCAGGCAGCGGATATTTCGCATTCTCGCGAAACTTCATCGCGCCTTCGCCGAGCGGATCCATCGTGTACTTCACCGGCTTGCCATCCTTGTGCAGATAAGCCGTCGGCATACGATGATGCTTTTCCTTGGGTGGGTAGATATAGGTATCCACCATGCCCAGCGGCTGAAAGATGCGCGCCTCGAGGAATTTCTCAAACGGCATGCCCGAATGAATCTCGACGATCCGCGCCAGTACGGCGATGCCGGTGTTTGAATACGCCCAGCGGGTGCCCGGCTCAAACAGCAGGGGCTGCTGAGAAAGAATCAGCGCGACGTCTTTCAAACTCTTGTGCAGCGCACCGTGCAATTCGCCGATCCCGGCCGGCGGATTCAGCATCATGCCCGAAGTATGCGTCATCATGTCGCGAATGGTGGCGGGTCTCGACGGCTTCCGAAGAGTCATCGCGCCATCGATCACCATCTGCCCGCGAAACTCCGGCAGGTGTTTTTCCACCGCGTCGGTCAGCGCCAGCTTCCCTTCCTCGGCCAGCATCATGACGGCCATGCAGACCACCGGTTTGGTCATCGAGTGGAGTTGGAAAATCGCATCCACCGGCATGGGCTTCTTCGTTTCCATGTCGAAGTAGCCGACGGCGTCGAGGGCCGCGGTGTGGCCGTGACGCGCCACCAGCGTCACCATCCCCGGCCCCTGCCCCTTGTCAACGAAAGTCTTCAGTTGTACCGGAATGCGGGCGAGCCGCTGCGGATCGAGGCCGGTCTTGGCCTCATCCCGTACGATCGGCGGAGCGGCGGAAGCGAGCGCGGCGGCGAGAAGCAGGCTGAGCATGGCGCCTTTCATTCTATGCCCCCGGGCTCTCCCAGCGTCCGCTTTCGGCCGAACGGAAGATCGCTTCAATCACCGCCATGTTGTTCAACGCATCCTCGAGCGGCACCGGCACCGCGCCTTCCCCGCGAATCGCTTTCGAGAACAGATCGCCCTGCACCGTGTATTGATCGCAGACCGGCATCGTTTCGATGGCGATACCCGCGCCGGTGAGCGACGATCCGTTGTCGACAAACAGACGGCAGGCGGCATCCGGCGGCGCGTTGAAGGGAATCTCAATCTCCACGCGCCCCTTGGTCCCCAGAATCTGCACGCGCTGGTAAGGCACCATCTGCGTCGAGCAGGTGAACACGCACTGCCCGGTGGCGTAATCGAGCATGGCCGAGGTCAACCGGTCGATACCCATTTCCGGGTCGCGCTCGATCAGGCCGATGACGCGCCTGGGCTCGCCGCCGAAGATCATGCGTGAAAGCGTGATGGGATAGCAGCCGATGTCCATCAATCCTCCGCCGCCCCATTCCTGCTTGTTGCGAATATTCTTCGGATCGCGGTTGAAATAACTGAAGAACGCACCGATCGAGCGGAGTTCGCCGATGGCGCCGGACGACGCCAGTTCCCGCGCGCGCAGCCACTGTGGGTGCGTGCGCGCCATGAACGCCTCGCCGATCTGGACCCCGTGGCGGTCTCGCGCGGCGATCAACTGGCGGCACTCCTCCGCGTTAAGGCCGATCGGCTTCTCGCATAACACGTGTTTGCCGGCGGCGGCCGCCTGAATGCTCCAGGGAACATGCAGGTGATTGGGCAGCGGATTGTAGATGGCGTCGATTTCACCGTCGGCCAGCAGCTCTTCATAGGAGCCATAGGCCTTGGCGATTCCAAGCTGCGCGGCCGTTTCGCGGGCTTTGGCCAGGTCGCGCGAGGCGATGGCCGTCACCTCCGTCTCGCCGCTCCGCTGCATCGCGGGAATGACCTTCTGCACGGCGATTTTCGCCACGCCCAATACGCCCCATCTCGTCTTCAAATGGAAACCCTCCCCTGCCGCTCTCGAATGACTATGATAGGCTGCCCGCAATGCGACGGCATCACGTTCTGCTGTTTCTGGCCTTGCCAGGCGCGCTCGGCGCCGCCTCCTGCGACATGAGTGGATACAAGGAGCAGCCGGCGCTCAAGGCGAGGCCGGCCGAAAACGGCGTCGCGGTCGAATGGCAGGGCGATCGCGGCGACACGCTGCGCGCGGCGTTCGCCATCGACGCGGGCCAGCCGGTCGTGCGCGAGTTGGCCGTCAAGGCTAAGGGTGGCGGCTGGGGCGTCGTGGGCCGCAACCTGTCGCCTGAGTTCCAGGTCACCGCCGGCCAGCGCCGCATTTCGAACCAGCAGTTGAGCCCCTTGAAGCTGCTCAACAAGCTGGACCCCGCCTATCTCGAAGAGGAAAAGTGGAAGGTGTTCTGGGATTCGCCGCTGACCGTTCCCGGCTCCACCGGCACCAATCCAGGCCTGCCGCGGCGGGCGGAAGAGATTCGCCGGGCCAACTCGCGATTTCAGACCACCTCCTGCAAAGTGCGAACCGACGGCGCGCGGATCGAGATCAGCTTCGATGGATTGAGCCTCGGCATCTTCGGCGGCAGCCTGCAATTCACCGTGTATCAGGGAACGAACCTGCTGCGGCAGGAAGCGATCGCCAAGACCGAGGAGCGATCGGTGGCCTACAAGTTTCATGGCGGCCTGAAAGGATTCCAGTTGGATCAAGCCAGGCGCATGGTTTGGCGCGATGTGGCGCGCGGCTGGCAGAAGTATGAGTTCGGCGGGTCGCCCAATACCGATCCGGTGGCGCTGCGGGCGCGCAATCGCGTGGCGTTCGTCGAAACCGCGGGCGGCAGCGTGGCCGTCTTCCCTTCCCCGCATAAATTTTTTTGGGCCCGCGAGATCGAAACAAATCTCGGCTATGTGTATTACCGCAAGGACGACGCCGGCACTTTCGCCGCCGGGGTCCGCCATGGCGATCGCGAGGAAATGTACCGTCCCTATGGCGTTTCCGACGAAGTGTGGCAGAAGCGCCTGCGGCAGGCGCGCAGCTTTGCGCAAGGAAACTTCGCGCTCTATAACGCGCGGCCCGGAACCTGGCAGCGCATGGCGTTCTATTTCTATCTGAGCCCGCGGGACGGCAAGGCGACTCTGCCGCGCGTGATGGATTTTACCCACGACGATTCCTACAAGCCCCTGCCCGGCTACCAGGTGGCCGTGAGCCACTTCCACACTCACTTCAATGAGCTATTGACCGACGCCGGCACGCTCGACCTGCAGCCGCCCTGGCTGCCCACCTTCCGCGCCATGGGCATCAACATCGCCATGATGTCGGACTTTCACGGCGACGGCGCCGCCAACGACCCCGGCCCCAAGCGCTTTCACGATCAGAAGGTCTATTTCGACGGCTGCCGCCGCCACTCCGACAACGAATTTCTCATCATGCCGGGGGAAGAGCCCGACGCCAATTTCGCCGGCCACTACACCACGATCTTCCCGAAACCCGTTTACTGGAGCCACGTGCGCCAGGCCAGCCAGCCGTTTGAGGAAACCGATCCAACTTACGGCAAGGTCTACCACGCGGGATCGGAGAAAGAGGAACTCGACCTGTTAAAACGCGAGAACGGCCTGATGTGGCAGGCGCATCCGCGTACCAAAGGTTCCAGCGGCTATCCCGAAGCCGTCCGCGAGAAGGAACACTTCTTGAGCGATCGTTTCCTTGGCGGGTCCTACCAATCGCTGCCCGCCGATCTTTCCGAAAAGAGGCTCTGCGAGGAGCGCTGCTTCGGCGTGCTCGACGACATGAACAACTGGGCCGCGCCCAAATACATGTTCGCTGAGGGCGACACTTATCAGAAGTTCCCCGAAGACGATACCTATAGCCACCTGACGGTGAACTACGTCAAGCTCGACAGACTGCCGAAGTTCGACGAGGACTGGTCGCCCATCCTGCGCTCACTGCGCGCCGGGGATTTCTTCGTCACCAGCGGGGAAGTGCTGATCCGGCAATCGGCGGTGGAAGGCTCGGGCGCCAGGCGCGTGATTTCGGCCGAGGTCGAATGGACCTTCCCGCTGGACTTCGTTGAGGTGGTCTGGGGCGACGGAACCACTACGGGCCGCGAGGTGATTTCCACCACCTCGCAGGCGCCGTTCAGCAGCCACCGTTTCCGCATCCCCTTCGATGCCACGGGGCGCAAGTGGGTTCGTTTCGCGGCCTGGGATTCGGCCGGCAACGGCGCGTTCACCCAACCCGTTGCTCTGCGATAGCTATTTGCGGCGTAGCAGGCCCACCGTGATCAAACCGGCGCCGACGAAAGCCAGGCTGAGAGGCTCGGGCGTTGGCACCAGCGGATCGTAATCGTAGGTCACCGTCAGCAGCGCGCCGGCCCGTGTGTTGAACGCGCTCACGACGTTGCCTGAACCGCTGCTGGAGCTGTTGCCGTTGGCGTTCACCGAAACGTTGAACGTCCCGCCTCCCGTATAAGCGGCCAGCACCGCCAGCAGCGAGCTGCTCGTGCTACTGAAAGCCGTATTGGACAGACCGGAAAGCGTCACGCCGCTGGTTCCCCCGAAGTCCGTCGTTCCGTCGTAACTCGAAGCGTTGAAAACGCCATTGGCCGCCGGTAAAACGACCACGTTGAGCCCGCTGATGCCGGAGGCGGTGATCTGGGACGCCAGCGTGTAGTTGATCGAGGCCGGAGAGGAGTCCTCGCTTTCGAGCCGCGCCGTTCCGTAAACGCCTCCGTCCAGCCGGAGCGTAACGGCGGTCAGCGTGCCCAGACCGGAATCGAACAAGGGCAGCGCCAAGGTCTGGCTCCAGTTGGTGGACGCCGTGTTGGCATTGGTCGGCGTGCCGTTGAACGTTCCTGGCGTGGAAGCGGTATAGGATATGGTGGCGGCGAAGCTCGGCACGGCGAGCAGCACTGGCAACAAACGAATCATTCAATCCTCCGAAACATTTCCTCAAGATTCAGATGGGCTTGGGCACACGACCTTGGAGCTTGGCGCCAAGTGCCGATACAACCGCCCTCGCTAGTACATTAAGTTGACAACCGTTTGACGGACAACGGTACAAACAGCTCAATCGCCTAAGGGGCGCACCGGGAAAGCAGAGGGGAATCCTTAGCGCGAAATAGGGCCGCCCACTTGACGCCAACGCCCCGACACTAGTAAAGTCCACCCAAGCAGGGGGGATTCGCCGCTTATGCTCAGTCGACTTGCGCTCACCATCTTCTCTTTCCTCGCGGTCGCTTCCGCGCAGACAACGGGTACCGCAACCATCACCGGCGCCGTTACCGACTCCACCGGATCGGTGGTTCCGGCGGCCAAAGTCACCGTCACCAACGTGGCGACGGCCGTCGTGGTCACCACCGCCACCACATCGGAAGGGCTCTATTACGTACCCTCGCTCAACCCCGGCACTTATCGTGTCGCCATCGAGGCGGCGGGATTCAAGCAGTACGTGCGCGACGGCATCGTTCTGCGCACCGCCGAACAACCGCGCATCGACGTGCAACTGGAAGTGGGCCAGGTGTCGGAATCGGTTCAGGTGACCGGCGCGCCGCCGTTGCTGGAAACCGAAACGTCGGGCTCCGGCATGGTGCTGGAAGGCCAGACCATCATCAAGCTGCCCGTGCTGCAGAAGGCGTTCAACCGCATCGTGCTTTACACGCCTGGCATGCAGGTAGTGAACGGGCAGCACGCCATCGGACAGCGGCAGCGTTCGTTCGGCATGACCATCGATGGCGTCAGCGGGAAGGAGCCGGTGCTTGGCAATCCCAACGACGTGTTTCGCATCCAGAGCGCCACGCTCGACATGATTCAGGAGTTCAAGGTTTGGACCACGGGCATGCCCGCCGAGTTCGGCCACTCCTCCGGCGGCCTGCTAAGCGGTGTCTTCCGCAGCGGCACCAATCAGTTTCACGGCTCGATGGAAGACCGCTATCTCAACGGACGCCTGGTCCACCGCCAGTATTTCGAGCAATTGAAGCGCTGCCAGAACACGGTCACCTGCAATCCGTTCACTTATCACGAAATGTCGGCCACCGCCGGCGGACCGGTCTACATTCCGAAAATTTACAACGGCAAGGACAAGACGTTCTTCTTCTTCGGATTCCAGCGCCATCACGAAAAGGTCACCGAGACCTTCATCGGCCCGGTGCCGAGCGCGCAGATGTACGCGGGCGATTTCAACTTCGCCGGCGTGAACTCGTTCGCGATTCACGATCCCGACACCACGCGCATGGTGGGCAACGTCTGGACCCGCGATCCCTTCCCCGGCAACCGCATCCCCACCAACCGCTTCGACCCGGTGTCGCGCAATATCCTTGGGCGCAATCCGTGGCGCCAGCCCAACGATCCGGGCGTGCCCACTCCCACCGGACCGACCTCGAACCTGATCGTGCCCACGCTCGGCCGCTACTACTTCAACCGTTGGGACGCCAAGATCGATCACAACTTCTCGACCAATCACCGCATGTTCGGACGCTATTCGCTGTTCCAGAACCGGTCGCTGCAGCGGATTTCGAACGAGCCCAACTGGCGGCTCATCGATCGTATCGTCATCGAGCCGATCAACCACCACAGCATCATTCTTTCCGATACCTATACCATCAGCCCCACGCTGATCAACGATTTCCGCGCCGGGTTGAACCGCCGCATCCAGACCCGCACGCCGAACGGTTTCGGCGAAGGGTGGGCGCAGCAATTGGGCATTCCCAACGTCAGTGCAGAGACGTTCCCCGACATCGTGAACTCGGGTGGAGGCCGCTACTACAGCCTGGGGCCGGGTGGCCGATTCCAGCAGGTGGCACAGGATCTCACAGTGCAGAACAATCTCACCAAGATCCTGGGCAAACACACACTAAAGGGCGGTTATGAACTGGTGCGCACCAGCTACAACTCGCTGGTGGAGGCTCTGCCCTCGGGGCGGTATTTCATGAGCGGATCGGAAATGCCGTTCACGCCCAACACCGGGAACGAATTCGCGAACTTCCTGTTGGGAACCGCCGGACGCGCCGAGTACACGCAGGCCGCGGCCACGTGGCTGCCCGAATGGTGGTCGCATGCGTTCTTCTTCCAGGACGACTACAAGCCGCGCCGCAATGTGACCATCAACATCGGGTTGCGCTGGTCTTACGAATCGCCGCTGCAAACCAAATACGGGCAGAACTCGCAGTTCGATCCCACCGCCACCGACCCCATCACCGGCCGGCTGGGCGCCATCGTTCACCGCTCCGGCCCGCTCGCCAAAAAGGATCTCAACAACTTCCAGCCGCGCATCGGCCTGGCGTGGAATTTCCATCCCAAGATCGTCTTCCGCGGCAATTTCGGCGTCACCACCAGCGACCTGTTCGTCAACCAGCTCAACACGGGCTTTGAGGAATACTTCGCTACCGCCAACATCCAGGCGCTGCCCGGCGATCCGCGCCACGCCTTCAAGCTGTCCGAAGGTCCGCCCGCGTTCCGCTTCAATCTGAACCAGGATGGTTCGGTGCCGTTTGTCGGCGCCAACTACGGCGGCCGTTCGGCCACGTGGTGGGATCCCGCCATTCGCGCGCCTTACGTGATGAACTGGTCCGGCGGCTTCCAATGGGAATTCAAGCCGCAGTGGCTCACCGAAGTGCAGTATCAGGGCTCGGCCGGCGTCGGCTTACTGAACAACTGGGATATGAACGTGGTGCGGCTCGACGTATCGAACGATTTCGCGACGCTCGAACGCATCCGCACTTCGTATCAAAACTTCCGCCCCTACACGCAGTTCGGCGCCATTCAGCACTACAGCAACTACGGGCATAACACCTACCACGGCGCCACCTTCCGCGTCGAGAAGCGCTATGCCAAGGGCATGACCATCAATTCGTTCTACACGTTCTCGAAGTCGATCAACGACGTGGATGAAGACGGCGGCGCCAGCGGCGTCACTTTCTACAACCGGCGCCTCGAAAAGGGACGCGCCAGCTACGACGTGCGGCACCGCTGGGTCTCCACGTTCACCTGGGAGCTTCCCTTCGGCAAGGGAAAGAAGTGGATGAACGGCGGCGGCGTCAAGAACGCGATCTTAGGCGGCTGGGAGTTCGTTTGGATTCAAACCTTCCAGACCGGCACGCCGTTCACCGTCACTTTCGCTGGCGGCCCGCCCACCGAAAACCGCGTGTACCTGCCGATGGCGCAGCGCCCCAATCAGATTCTGCCCAACGACCAGGCGAAGCTGCAGCACGTCAATATCGGGCCTAACCGCTTCCCCTTCGCCGCGCAAACACGCTATCTGAACTTCGATGCGTTCGCCTATCCGGCCAACTACACGCCCGGCACGCTGGGGCGCAATACGCTCGAAGCGCCGGGCATCGTCTGGGCGCAGTCTTCGCTTTCCAAGGACTGGGTGATCAAGGAACGCATCCGCTTCAACCTGCGCTTCGACGTCAACAACATCACCAAGTACCACAGCTTCAACCCGCCGAACGCCACTTTTAACCTGCGGGACCGCACCGCCTTCGGCACCTTCACCGGAACCCGAGGCAGCTTCTCCGATATCGGCACCGGCCGGTTCCACGGCATCATGGTGTTCCGGCTGAGCTGGTAAATCATGCGACTACTACTGGCTGGGATCTTCCTCATGCAAGCCGCCTTCGCGCAGGACGCCGAGATTCAGGCGATGGAGAAACAGTGGGCGTCGGCCATCCGCTCAATGGACGGCAAGGTGCTGGAGGCGATTCTCGGCGATGGGCTGATTTACGCCCATTCCACCGGCATCGTCGACACCAAGAAGGAGTACATCGCCAAGGTGACCTCCGGCAAGCAGAAGTATGAGGGCGTCGAGCAGCAAAGCGCCCTCATCAAGGCCTATGGCGATACCGTCGTCCTGCACGCCCGCATGCACATGTGGGGCGTGAACCAGAGCGGCAAGTTCGACGATCAACTGATGATGATTCACACCTGGGTGAAGCGGAACGGCAAGTGGCTGCTGGTGGCGCACCAGACCACGAAACTCAAATAGCCCGCAAAGGGTGCGCGGGCACCCTCGTGAAATCAAGGACGCGGCCCGCGTAGTCCGTTTTGCGGGCGGCCCTACAAATAGCCCGCTATTTGTACAGCCAGGAAAGCGGCAGCGCCTTCAACTTCAACGACCAGCCATCGGCGGCCCTTCCTCCGGGCTTCGGCCCGAGGTAGTAGGTCAGCAGGACCCAGTCTTTCCAGAACTCGATGCTGGTATAGGCGAAGGTGCGATCCTGTGTTTCATCCACGTTGCGGATGTGGGTCCAGGTCTTGCCGTCGTCCTTTGAAATGGCGGATGTCAGCGGCGTACGGAGCTTGGGCGAATTGTTCCAAACAAGAAGCAGGTCTCCTGTTTTGGGGATGCGCTTGATCGATTGCGGCGACAGCGGCGAGTCGAGTTCCATCGCCTCCGGCGCCGACCAGCTTTCTCCGCGATCGGAAGAATAACTGCGATAAATCTTGCCCTTCTGATTGCGGATCCACATCATCACGCGGCCGTCCTTCAACTCCACCACCCCCGGCTCCTGCGCCCCGGCGCGCGTATCGGGAATGTCGATCAGCGTGCGGCTCTGCTTCCAGGACTGGCCTTCATCGTCGGAATAGTAGGCGCGCGTCTTAATGTGCGGATCCACGCGATAGTCGCTGGTGTACCACAGCGGCAGCAGCACCCGGCCCGATTTCAATTGAATCGCCCGGTCGTTGTTAAGCCCGGTGTAGGAAGGCGAAGGGTCGATCAAAATCGCCTTGGGCTCGCTGAACGTCTTGCCGTCGTCGGTGGACCATCGCACCAGGGGCGCGCAGTCGGCCTCGGAATTTTTGCGGCCGAAGATGAACAGAATCTTGCCCGATTTGAGCCGCAGCAGGTCGGCCTCCATCGTGTTCATGGTGCCGATGTTTTCCTGAAGGACGATCTTGTTGTTCCAGGTCCGCCCGCCGTCGCGGGAAAACTTCGCCGCAATCCGCGACGGAGCCCAATCGGAACCGGCGCCTGTGTAGAACTCCGTCCAGGCCAGCATCAGGCGGCCATGGCCCAGCGCGATGATATCGCCCTCGGAATTACGCCGGTTCTCATCCGTCGAAGGCGCGACCAGAAACTCGAACGGCTCTTTGTCCGCGGCGATCGCGGCGGCGCCCGAAATCAGAACGAGTAGCGCAGTACAAACTGCATGATGCGCGGCGCGCGCGTGGAACTGATGACGCCGAATTGCGTGGGCGCCTCCAGGTTCGTGCCGGCTCCGCCCCATTGCGTGTGGTTGAAGGCGTTGAAATTTTCCCATCGGAACTCCAGGTTGTGATTCTCGCGGATGCGGAAGTCCTTGAATGCTTGCAGGTCGAAGTTGTTCACGCCCGCGCTCACCAGAATGTTGCGGCCCGAGTTGCCCACGCGCCGGTCCGCGCCGCCGTTGGCGATGAGCCGGAAGGCGTTGACATCGTAAAACGCGGAGAGGCTGCGCGTGCCTTTGTCGAAATTGCCGTCGCCGATGCGATCGGGCCGCGCGCTGCAGGCGACGGCGCAAATCCCCGTGCGGGCGAGATTCATCGTGACGTTCTGCGGCAGCCCGGTTTGCAAAGCCGTGAGCCCGCGCACGCCCCATCCGCCCAACCAGCGATTGCCGCGAAACAGCGGCAGACGATATTCGTAGGCGGCCGAGAGGCGGTGCGGCGCATTGAAATCGGAAGGACCGCGCGCCGTGCGGCGATTGAACGGATCGGTCCATTGCGGTCCCGCGTTGAACGTGGAAGCGTTGTCGATGGCCTTCGACCACGTGTAGGCAAGCAGGTAGGAGAAGCCGTGAACCATCCGCTGTTCCAGCTTCAGGCCGAATCCGTGGAAGTTCGACTGGCCCCACATATCTTCATTCTGGATGCGCGCGAAGTAAGACCAGGGCAGTTGCTGCTGCACGTTGCCCGGTCCGGGAGCGCGGAAGTTGATGTTGTCAAACCCCAGCAGATTCACGCCCGCCGCGCCCTGATACATGCCTTCCACCACGAAGGTATTGCCGATCTGCCGCTGCACACTCAGGTTCCATTGCTGAATCTTGGCGTAGGGAAACTTGCGCGAGATGAAGGGAAAAATCGTCAGCGGCGC
Source organism: uncultured Acidobacteriota bacterium (assembly GCA_902826685.1). Taxonomy (GTDB): domain Bacteria; phylum Acidobacteriota; class Terriglobia; order Bryobacterales; family Bryobacteraceae; genus CADEFT01. The sequence goes on along the minus strand of CADEFT010000011.1, from coordinate 34,232 downwards.
CGTACGTAGCGTGGCCTCCGCCGCGGTGCGCCCGTCGGGATTGTAGCCGGTATCGGGCGTGGTGGGATTGGCCGTCCAGATGGGCCGCAGTGTGTTGGGCGCGAAATCGTTAGTTGAAGCCAAGGACTGAATCTGCGGCGCATCGAAGTAAACGCCATAGCCGCCGCGAATCACAGTTTTTGAAAACGGGTTGTAGGCGAAACCGAACCGCGGCTGGAAATTATTCTTGTCGGTGTCATAGGGCCGCTGCTGGTCAACGAACCGGACTTTGATTTCCGGCCGGATGTTCTGATAAAAACTCTCGATCGCCGGACGGTTGCGCGCATCTTTCGACACCAGCATGGTGCTGTCGGCCACGTGCCATCCCAGCCCTCCGTTGTCGCTCTGCCGCAGCGCGCTTTCCGTCTCATAGCGCAGGCCGATGTTGAGCGTCAGCTTGCTGGTCAACTTCCAATCGTCCTGCACGAATACGCCGCCGTAGTTCACGCGCGAGTTCCACTCGGTGGCCCGCGCCGTCTTGCTCACGTTCGAAGCGAACCCCGTCAGGAAATCGGCCACGTTGTTGCCCGTGTAGGCATTGGAGAACGTGGTGCTGCCGTTGCCACCGGTGTAGAACATAAAGGTGCGGATCTGCCGCAGATCGGCGCCGAACTTGACGGTGTGCGAGCCGCGGCTCCACAGCAGATTCTCTTGAATCTGATAGTTGTTCATGGTGCGGTAGTTCGGCGTGATTTCCGAGGGGAACAGAAAACCCGGCACCGCAACGCTGGGCGCGGCCCAGAACAGCGGGTCACCGGCCGAAAGCGTATTGGTAATGCCGAACGGCGTGATGAAGTCCTTCACGAACGAGTTCAGCGATCCCAACCGGTTCCGGTAGCGCGTGAAGCCGATGTTGACGCTGTTGATCAGCGAAGGCTTCAGCACCTTGTTCCAGTTGAGGGAAGCCGATTGCGCCCGCAAGATGAAGTCGCGGCCGCCGGAGTTAGCGGGCGCGGGCAGCGACGGCGCCGAGCGCTGCGTTTCCTGATTATAGAGATAGCGGCCAAACAGCGTGTCGTTCGGACCGGCGTTATAGTCCATGCGTCCGATCGCGTAGTCGCGGTTCAAACGCCCGGAAGGAATGCCGTTGAACACGAAGTTGCGCAGTGGATCGGAGGGCGTATTCTGTTCCGGCACCAGCGTGAGAATGCGTTCGGAGATGGGGTCGATGCGCGAGCGCGGAATCGTGTTATTGGCAAACGGCGTGCGCCCGTCGAGCGGATCGACGATGGCGGTGGGGAAAACGCCCGCGCGCTCCGACGGCGTCATCACGCGGCCCACCGGTGGATTGCCGGTCGCCGCCTCGCGAAACCCTTCGTAGTTTCCGAAGAAAAACAGCTTGTCCTTGCGCAGCGGCCCTCCTAGCGCGCCGCCGAATTGATTGCGCTTCAGCGGGCTGACGCGATTGGAAAAGAAAGGCCGGGAATCGAATTTGTTGTTGCGCAGGAATTCATAGAGCGCGCCGTGATAGGCGTTGGTGCCGGTCTTGGTGGCGACGTTGATGATGACGCCGCCGCCCCGGCCAAACTCGGCGGGCGCCAGGCCCGTCTGCACGCGGAACTCGCCGACGGCTTCCACCGAGGCGCCCACCGCGAAGCTGTTCCGCCCCGATTCGCGATTGTCCACGCCGTCGATCTGGTAGTTGTTCTGCTCCGGCCGCTGCCCCGCCGCCGCCGGCATCGGCGATTCACGATTCACTTCGGTGGAGCGGAAGTCGCCGGTCGCCGGCGTCGCCATCGGCGTCAGAAACGCCAGTTGCAGGAACTGGCGCGCACTCAACGGCAGACTCACCACCTGCTCGCCCTTGATCACTTCCCCGGCCGACGAGGTTTCCGTCTCAAGCAGCGGCGCCCGGGTCTCCACCGTCACCGTTTCCGAGACCGAGCCCAGTTCGAGTTGAAAATCCACCGCCCGCACCTGCAGGATCTCGATCCGGACCCCAGTTTGCTGCTGGCTCTTGAACCCGTTCCGTTCCACCTTGACGGTGTAGCTGCCTCCTGGCAGAAAAGGCAGCCTGTAAAGCCCTTCTTCGTTGGTTTCGGCCGCGCGCGCGAGACCGGTCTGTTCATTGCGCGCCGTGACGCGGGCGCCCGATACGATGGCGGACGAAGGATCGCGGATCACCCCGACGATGGAGCCCGTGGTGTTCTGGGCGAAAGCGGAAATCGCTGAGACCAGAATCAGAAGCAAAGCGATTGGCATACCGGATATTGTAGAGCAACCCATCTGTCTTGATCTTCTATACAGTTTGCCGTATAGTGTACGTGTATGGTGTACAGATGACCGGCCCGGTTCTGGCGATCGACCTGAAGTCCCCGGTTCCGGCCTACCGCCAGATCGTGGACCAGTTACGGCGTTTTTGCGTCGAAGGCGCGCTGGAGCCCGGCGAAGCGCTGCCTTCGGTGCGCCGGCTGGCGGTGGATCTGGGCGTTCATCACAACACGGTGGCCGAAGCCTATCGCGCGCTGGCGCTCGAGGGCTGGATTGAGGTGGCCCACGGCCGGCCGACGGTGGTGCTGGAACGCGCCGCAACCGCTCCAAAGCGGGAACGGCGGCTCGAACTGGAGCGGAGCTTCGAAAGACGCCTGCGCGATTTCATCGCGGAAATGCGCGCCCAGGGCCTGCCGGCGCCGCGCATCGCCGGCCGTCTGCGCACGGTCGCCGAAGAGATGGAGGGTTGACCCATGACGCTGACAATCCTGCTGATTCCGGTTTTGGCGGCTTTGACCGCGGCCGTGGTTTTCCAGATGACGCCGGGCGGACATCCCGGCTTCCTGTTCGGAGTTCCGGTGGCGGAGGGCTTCCGCCAAAGCGCCCCATCGCAGGCGATTCTGCGCCGTTTCACGCTCGGCAACTGGATAACGGCCCTGGTAGCCGGCTGGGCCGGCGCGCTTGGACTACAGTCCGGCAAGGCGTGGTTGATGGTAGCGCCGCCACTGCTGCAGGCGGTTGCAGGCACGCTGTTGTTTCATTGGAGTAAGGCGCGAGTGGAACCCTTCGCCATCGAACCGCGCTCCAGCGTGCGCCGCGCGGCGCTTCGCCCCGAACCGGTGATGGCGTGGTGGAGCTGGATTCTCGTGCTGCTGCCGCTGCTGATCCTCATCGGCAGCGCCGAGTATTTGGCGCAGCATTGGGACCAGATTCCAGCTCGCTTTCCCATCCATTGGGGCATCAACGGGCAGCCGGACCGCTGGGGAGAGAAATCGTTCAAGGGCGTCTATGGCGTCCTGATTATCGGCCTCTCCACATTAGTGCTGCTCTACTCCATTCTGGCGATGACGGTCTTAGGAGCGCCGCGGCGCGGGCCCGCCACCACCCGATTCGTGCGCCTCACGGTCAATGCCCTGGCAGGCAGCGGCCTCTTCGTCAGCCTGCTGATGAGCTATATCGCGCTGCATCCGTTAACGGCCAATCCCGAAAAGACTCTGCATCCGCTGTGGATAGTCCTGGCCGTCATGGCCGCTTCCATTGCTTTGGTGCGCACGCTGAGCCGCGCCGCCCAGGATGCCGAAGCCGAAGCCGGCGGTGCTCCGGAAGAAGGCTGGCTCTGGAGTTCCTTCTATTACGCACCGCAGGATCCCGCCATGATGGTACAGCGCAGAATCGGCGTAGGCTTCACGCCGAACTTCGCGCATCCAGTGGTGAAATGGGCGTTCCCCCTTTTGCTGCTGCAGATGTTCGCCGTCATTTTCCTAGTTACTCATTAATTCAGCGGCGGCCCGTTCGGCCCGGAATCGTCCACACGGCCTCCAGCTTCCCTTCCCGCAGCACGCACATCTCATCGTGCAGGCACAGCGTGCTGTCGGTGTATCCGGGCACGAAGGAAACCGGATCGCCCACTTGCAGCGAATCGTCGGGCAATTCGAGTTCGATGTTGCCGTGTTCGGCCGACAACGCGAGATTCCTGACCGGTGGAATTCCCAAAGGCTGAGGCAGTCCATGCTGCACGCTCATCGTCTTGAATCCCCCATCGACGATGACGCGTGTAGCGCTGGGCCGGCTGACCACGCGCGTCAGAATCGTGAGGGCGAACTCATGATCGAGTCCCCATTTCCGGTAGCTGAGATCTGAGAACACGCCCCCGCCCGCCTGCACTTCGGTGATGCCTTCAAGCGGCGCCGACATGCGGAACGTCCCGCTGCCGGACGCCGATACGATTTCAATGACGATGCCTGCCGCGCGGCACTGAGCCGCCGACGCGGTCAAGGCCTGCATCGCCGTTGTGATCTTCTCGCGCTTGGCTTCATCTTCGAACGCGAGCACGTGCCCTTCCCATCCCATCAAACCCGCCAGCCGCAACCCCTTCATCGCGACGATGGCTTTGGCCAGCGCCACCGTGGGTTCGCCGGGCGCGATGCCACTGCGATGCATGCCGACGTTCAATTCGATCAGCACGGGAACGGCCGTGCCTTCGGCCAGCGCCGCTTCGTTGAGAGCCTGCGCGTGTTCCAGGCTATCGGTGGCCGCCATGACGGCGGAGGTCCGCTGCAATCGCGCCAGGCGCGCCAGCTTGCGCGCACCGGCAATCTGGTTGGCGATCAACACACCGCCAATGCCGCCGCTGACCATCGCTTCCGCTTCATAGAGCGTCGCGCACGTAACGCCAATGGCCCCGGCGGCGATCGCTTCCCGCGCCAGTTCCACCGCCTTCTGCCCTTTCATATGCGGACGCCAGTTCAGGTGGTGATCGGTAACGATGTATCGCACCATTCGGGCCACGTTACGCCGGTACGCATCCAGGTCCAGGCACAAGGCGGGCGTTTCCAATTCCGCGAGCGGCAGTCCGATCGCGGCGTCATTTGCACTCATTTAAAGCATTGTACTCACCGCCCGCAACCTGTAAAATGACGCGAGCCATGCAAGCGCTTCTTCTGTTCGCCGCCGCGGCCACACTCGCCGCGCAGCCCACTCCCTCCGGCTGGTATCCGCATGAAGGCGGCCTGATGAAATACCGCGTTGCCGTCCGCTTTGGGGAAGAGCCGGACACCATGCCCGAAGGCTGGAAGTTTGGCCGCGTCTCCTCGGTGGCGGTGAATCCGCAAGCCACCGAAGTCTACGTGTTCCATCGCGGCAAGAAGGCCGATCCCATCGTCGTGTTCGACACCAAGGGGAAATATCTGCGCTCGTGGGGCAAGGGATTGTTCGGCAATCCGCATGGCATGCGCTGCGACCGCGAGGGTAACGTCTGGATCACCGACAACGGCGACCACCAGGTGATGAAGTTCGACCGGAACGGCAAGCTGCTGCTGACGCTTGGGAAGAAAGGCGTCGCGGGCACGACTCCCGATACCTTCAACCGGCCCACCGACATCGCCTTCACGCCCGACTTCAAGCATTTCTATGTCTCGGATGGCTATGGCAATTCCCGCGTGGTGAAATTCACCATGGACGGGAAGTACGTCAAGGATTGGGGCAAGAAGGGCAAAGGTCCAAGCGAGTTCAACACCGTGCACTCGGTGGCGGTCGATTCCAAGGGCACCGTTTATGTGAGCGACCGCGAGAACAATCGCATCCAGATTTTCGACGCCGATGGCAAGCTACTGAGAACCTGGAATAACCTCGGCGCTACGCAGAACATCTTCATCACGCCGAACGACGAGGTCTGGGTGATCACGCATCGCAACAACATCGAGAACCTCACCTACGACACCCTGGCCGGCCGCATCATGCGCGTCGATATCAAGACGGGCAAGGTGCTGGGCGCAATGGAATCCCCAGGCCACTGGCTGCACTGCGCCACCAATGGCGAGATCTACATCGGCTCGCTCACCGGCAACGTGTTCCGCTGGTATCCGGGCTGGCTTGACCGCGGCCTAGGCGAAACCGAAGGCCTCACGCCGCCGAGCCGGTAACGCTCAGCCGATGGTTTCGCGCCACGTCGTGTAGCGTTCGAGCTTCTCGGGATCGACGCTGTAACCGGCCGTTGGCGGTTTAATGCAGCCCGAGGTGAGTTCAATCGCGGGCGTCAGCAGATCGTCGTGATACCAGCGGCTGCTCGGCTCGACATCGGTGGGATAGGCGAACTGCGTATGCGAGGCGAGCGCCAGCGCGTGCGCGCTGCCGATGCCGAGTTCGGGCATCGTGCCCATCCAGACCGGAATGCCGTGCTGGCGGCAGACTTCGATGATGCGCAGCGCTTCCAAGAAGCCGCCCACGCGCTGCAGCTTGATATTGACGATGCGGCACGCTCCCATTTCGATCGCGCGTTTCACCTGAGCGGCCGACTCCGCGCTTTCGTCGATGCACACCGGCGTGCGCACGTGGCGCTGCAACTCCGCGAGGCCCTCCAGATCGTGGCCCGCAAACGGCTGTTCGAACATCAGCATGCCGAACCGGTCGAGTTCCTTAAAAACGTCCAGGTGCCGGATCGAGTAATCCGCATTGGCGTCGACAAACAACGGAAACCCGGGCAGCATCTCGCGCACGGCCGTCACCAGCGCCACATCGTGGCCCTGCTTGATCTTGATCTTGACGCGTTTGTAGTCCCAAACATTCCACTTCACCAATGTTTGCAGCAGCGCGCCCACCGTATCCTGCAATCCGACGGCAAGCCCGGAGGCGATGCGCCGGTCCGGCACGCCCAACAGATCGCGCAGGCTCACGCCGCGCCGCCGCGCCATCATCTCCCACGCCGCCGATTCGATCGCCACCGTCGAGAAGCGGCTCGCGTTGAGATCGAGCAGGAACCGTTCGAGCGCCGCCATGTTGGCGAATTCGCGGGAGCACACCGCCGGCGCGATTTTCCCCGCAAGCTCGGCCTGGCAGGAATCGGGCGTTTCGGAAGAATAGAAGCCGCCCGGCATCGAGGAGGATTCGCCCCACCCGAACGCCCCGCTCTTCTCTTGCACGCGCGCCAGGATAGCGTCTTTCGTTGAAACCACGCCGGAGCTGATGCGAAACGGCTCCGTCATGGCGATGGAAACGCGGCGCAGTTCGATGGATTCGAACCGGACCGGCCCGCAGGATTGTGCCAGAGAATCGGCGGTAAAGGACATGCATTCCATGGATATCACGTTTACTGAGCCGTCCAACCGCCGTCGATTCGGATATCGGCGCCGGTGAGAAAGGCGCCGCCGCTCGAGCACAAAAACTCGACGGCGGCCGCCACTTCCTCCAGCCGTCCGAGCCTGCCCAGTGGAATCTTCCGTAGAAAGCTTTCCCGTATCGCCCGGTCCGCGAGAATCGGCTCATTCATCGCGGTGGGAAAAGTGCCGGGACTGATGGAGTTCACCGTTACCCCAAACGGCGCCGCTTCAAGCGCCAGCCCGCGCGTGAATCCCAACACGCCGGCCTTCGCGGCGGCATAGGCCACTCGCGCCGGCGCCGGTGTGTGTGCCGTCACCGAACTCATGAGGACAATGCGCCCGAACCCGCGGTCCTGCATGCCGGGAAGAAACATTCTGGCCAGCAGAAACGCGGCAGTAAGGTTGACCGCTATTACGGATCGCCACTCGCCGAGGGAAATCTCGTCCAGCCGTTTGCGCAGCGTCGCACCGGCGTTGTGAATGAGAAAATCCGGCGAGTATCCACTCAGCCGGCCACACTGCCCGGCATCGGAAACATCCATCACTTCCGCGGTGGCACCGGGCAGCGTCTGTAAATCGGCCGCCGTCCGCGAGACGGCAATCACCCTGGCGCCGCCACTCGCCAGCCGCACCGCGATGGCGCGTCCCAGCCCTCTGCCCGCGCCTGTAACCAGTGCCGTGCGGCCTTCGAAAATCACCTCGCCAGTATACTGGTAAGTGCGTTGGCGCCCCGAAAGAAGCCGCAGGAATCCGTTGCGCAACCCGATCCCCTGGCCGTTTTCCATCCAGCCGTCCGCCAATGGTTCGAAGCCGTTTTCCCGGCACCGACGCCGCCCCAGGTACGCGGCTGGCCCGCCATCGGACGCGGCGAATCCACGCTGATCCTCGCGCCCACCGGCACCGGCAAGACGCTGACCGCTTTTCTCTGGTGCATCAACCGTCTGATGTTCACGCCGCCGCCAAAGCCTGCCGAACGCTGCCGCGTGCTTTATATTTCGCCGATCAAGGCGCTGGCCGTGGACGTGGAGCGCAATCTCCGATCCCCGCTGGTCGGCGTCACGCAGATGGCCCGCAGGCTGGGCGTCGAAGTGCACGAGCCGGAGATCGCCATCCGCACCGGCGATACGCCCGCCGCCGAGCGCGCCCGGTTCCTGCGCCGCCCGGCCGACATCCTCATCACCACGCCCGAATCGATCTACCTGCTGCTGACATCGAATGCGCGCGACACACTGCGCGCGGTGGAAACCGTCATCGTCGACGAGATCCACGCCCTGGTACCCGGCAAGCGTGGCTCGCATCTGGCGCTTTCGCTCGAACGGCTGGAACAACTGTGCGGGCGCGGGCTGCAGCGCATCGGCCTTTCCGCCACACAACGGCCGCTCGAGGAAGTGGCGCGCTTCCTCGGCGGCGCCGAACAGCCGGCAAGCGAGGATTCGGTGGCCCGCTTCCGCCCCGTGACCATCGTCGACGCCAGCGCGCCGAAGGCGCTCGACCTGCGCGTCGAAGTGCCGCTCGACGATATGAAGCGGCTCGATGAGATCGAACCGATCCCGAGCGGCCCCGCCTCGCAGGGTCCGGCGCGCCCCTCCATCTGGAGCGCGATTCACCCGGCCCTGCTCGATCTGGTGCGCGCCCATCGCTCCACTATGATCTTCGTCAACAGCCGCCGTCTGGCCGAACGCATTTCCGGCGCCGTCAACGACCTGGCGGGTGAAACGCTGGTGCGCGCCCACCACGGCAGCGTCGCCGCCGCTCAGCGCAAGGACATCGAAGAGCGCCTGAAGATGGGCACGCTGCGCGGCATCGTGGCGACGTCTTCGCTCGAACTCGGCATCGACATGGGTTCAGTGGATCTGGTGGTGCAGGTGGAAGCGCCGCCTTCGGTCTCAAGCGGCATGCAGCGCATCGGCCGCGCCAGCCATCACGTGGGCGGCGTCAGCCGGGCGATCGTCTACCCGAAATATCGCGGCGACCTGGTGGCTTGCGCGGCCATCACGCGCGCCATGCAATCGGGCGACGTGGAGCGCGTCAATTATCCGCGCAACCCGCTCGACGTACTGTCGCAGCAACTGGTGGCGATGATCGCCATGGACGAGTGGCAGGTGGACCGGCTCTTTGAAACCGTGACTCACGCCGCGCCTTTTTCCGCGCTGACCAAGGCGAGTTTCGAAGGCGTGCTGGATATGCTTTCCGGCCGCTATCCATCGGACGATTTCGCCGAGTTGCGGCCCCGCGTCACCTGGGATCGCGTCACCGGCATGCTGACGCCGCGCCAGGGCTCGCGCAGCGTCGCGGTGGTCAATGGCGGCACCATTCCCGATCGCGGACTCTACGGCGTCTTCGTCTCTGGAGCCGAACGGGGCAGCCGCGTGGGTGAGTTGGACGAAGAGATGGTGCATGAAAACCGCCCTGGCAACACCATCATCCTCGGCGCCACCACCTGGCGGATCGACGAAATCACGCATGATCGCGTGCTGGTGTCGCCGGCGCCCGGCGAGCCCGGGATGATGCCGTTCTGGCGCGGCGACGCGGCGGCGCGGCCCGCCGAGTTCGGCCAGAAAATCGGCCAGATGGTGCGCGAGTTGCTGCCCCTGCCCCGCCCGGCCGCGCACACACGCCTGATTGAAGACCACAATCTCGAACCCCGCGCCGCCGAAAACCTGATGCGCTATCTGGACGATCAGGAAGCCGCCACCGGCCGCGTGCCAAGCGACACCGATATCGTCATCGAGCGCTGCCGCGATGAGTTGGGCGATTGGCGCGTCTGCGTGCTCACGCCGTTCGGCAGCCGCGTCCACGCCCCCTGGTGCATCGCCGTGGGAGCGCGTCTGCGCGCCGAACGCGGCTTCGACGCCGAATCGATGTGGTCCGAGGATGGCTTCGTCATCCGCGTTCCCGATGGCGAGGCTCCGCTCGATCCTGAGTTGCTGCTGCCCTCGGCGGCCGATCTGAAGGAACTGGTGATCCGGCAGCTTGGCGCCACCTCGATGTTCGCCGCCAAGTTTCGCGAAGCGGCCGGGCGCGCCCTGCTGCTGCCCCGCCGTAGCCCCGGGAAACGTACCGCGCTGTGGAAGCAGCGTAAGCGTTCCGCCGACCTGTTGGCCGTCGCCTCGCGCTACCCCTCTTTCCCGATACTGCTCGAAGCCTATCGCGAATGCCTCAGCGAAGTGCTCGACCTCGGCGCCGCCGCCCGCATCCTCGAACGCATCGAGCGCCGCGCCATCGGTGTAACGACGATCGAGTCCGTGAAGCCGTCGCCGTTTGCCGCCTCGCTGCTGTTTTCCTACGTCGCCAACTACCTCTACGACGGCGATGCGCCGCTGGCCGAGCGCCGCGCTCAAACGCTGGCCATCGATCAGTCCCAGCTCGAAGACATTCTGGGAGGGACGGATTTTCGCGAACTGCTCGACGCCGTGGCCGTCGGCGAAGTGGAGGAGCAGTTGCAGATGCTCGATCCGGCTCTTCAGGCGCGGCATACCGACGGAGTTCACGATCTGCTGTTGAAGCTCGGCGATCTGACGGCGGAGGAAGCCACCGCGCGCAGCGAGCGTGGCGTCGCGGCTCAGGCCCTCGATGAGTTGCTCCGCGCCCGCCGCGCTCTGGCCATCCGCATCGCGGGTGAGACTCGCCTGATCCCGGTGGAATACGCCGCCCGCTATCGCGATGCGTTAGGCGTGCCGCTGCCGCCCGGTCTCGCCGATGCGTTTCTGGCGGCCGTGCCCGATCCACTGGCCGGCATCCTGCGGCGCTACAGCCGCACTCACGGGCCGTTCACCACCGCCGATGCCGCCGCGCGCTACGGCCTGACCACCAAGGAGACGGACAGCGTCCTCCGCGGTCTGCACGCCGAAGGAAAGCTGCTCGAAGGCGAATTCCGTCCCGGCGGCGCCCACATCGAGTGGTGCCACCCCGACGTGCTGCAACAGATTCGCCGTAAATCTCTGGCGCGGCTCAGGCGCGAAGTAGTGCCCGCCGAACAGCATGTCTACGCGCGGCTGCTGGTGCGATGGCAGGGAGTGACGGCGCCGCGCAAGGGCGCCGACGCGCTGCTTGATGCCATCGAGCTGCTGCAGGGCGTGGATCTCATCGCCTCCGATCTGGAACGCGAGATTCTACCCGCGCGCGTGCGCAACTATCAGCCTGCCGATCTCGATGCGCTGCTCGCGGCCGGTGAGATTATTTGGACGGGGCGCGAACCGGTGGGCCAGCGCGACGGGCGCGTGGCGCTCTACCTCGCCGGCTCGCTGGGCAAGCTGATCGCACCCGATTTCTTCAGTCAATTGCCGGAGTCGCTTTCCGGACGCGCGCTGCGGATTCTCGACTTCCTGCGCCAGCGCGGCGCCTCTTTTCAATCGGAGATCCACCACGCCACCGGCGGCGGCTTTCCGAACGAAACGGCCGATGCACTGTGGGAACTCACCTGGTCGGGCCTGGTGACCAATGACACGCTGAGCCCCCTGCGCTCGCTGCTAACGCGAAAAGAAAGCGAGCGTCCGCGGCAGACCGAGATCGCCGCGCGTCCCGGCTCGCCGGAGTACCTGCGCCGCAGCCGCGCTCTTCGCGGCGAAGGAATCGGGCAAGGGCGCTGGTCGCTGGTCGAACAGCGGATGCTGGCCAAAGCCTCCCCCACCGAATGGACCGCCGCGGTCGCCCAGCAAATGCTGGTGCGCAACGGCATCGTGATGCGGGAAACGGGAGTGGCCGAAAATGTTCGCGGCGGTTACGCCTCCGTCTATCCGGCGTTGAAGACGATGGAAGAAAGCGGCTGGATTCGCCGGGGCATGTTCGTGGCCGCCATGGGAGCCGCGCAGTTTGCGACGCCTGCCGCCGTCGACATGCTGCGCAGCCTGCGCCATCCTTCCGGCCGGCCGGAGGCGGTGCATCTGGCCGCCGCCGACCCCGCCAATCCCTACGGCGCTCTTCTTCCCTGGATCGACGGCGGGGCCGATCATTCGATGGCACGCGCGGCCGGTGCCTCCGTGGTGCTGGTCAACGGCCGCCTCACGGCCTTCCTGCGCCGCGGAAATCCAGCCCTTCGCGCCCTGCTGCCCGACGACGAACCGGAACGTGGGCAGGCCGCCCGCGCGCTGGCGCAGAAGCTTGCCGAAGTCGCTCTGCTGCGCCAGGCGCGCCGCGGCGGATTGCTGATCGCCACCATCAACGACGTGGCGGCGGAAAAGCATGAACTGGCGCGCTATCTCGAAGAGGCTGGCTTCGTTCCCTCCGCCGCCGGATTCCACATGCGACGCCCGCCCGGAGCGCCCGCGCCCGAGCCCGATCCCGACCCGGTGGAAGACCATGCCGGAAGGTGACACCATCTTTCGCGCCGCGCGCACGCTCCACCGCGCGCTGGCGGGCCAGACGGTCACACGCTTCGAAACACAGCTCGCGCATCTGGCGCGCACCGATACCGACACGCCCATCGCGGGCCGCACCGTGGACTCGGTGGAGGCAACCGGCAAGTGGATTCACATGCGCTTCTCCGGCGATCTGACCCTGGTGACCCACATGCTGATGAGCGGTAGTTGGCATATCTACCGGCCCGGCGAACCGTGGAAGGTGGGCCGCCATCGCATGCGCGCCGTGGTGCACACCGCGCCTTTCGTGGCCGTGGCGTTCGATGTTCCGATTGCCGAGTTCCACACCGCCGATACGCTTCGCCGCCACCGCAGCGTGACACGATTAGGACCCGATGTGCTCGCCGCCGGATTCGACGCCGAGGCCGCCGCCGCCCGCATCGCCATGCGCCCGGATCTCGAAATCGGCGTGGCGCTGCTCGATCAATCGTTGATCGCGGGCATCGGCAACGTCTTCAAATCCGAAGTTTCCTTCGCCGCCGGAGTGAATCCCTTCCGCATGGTGGCGTCGCTTTCGGCCAGTGAGTTGCAGGCGCTGATGATCAACGCCCGCCGGCTGCTGCTCGCCAACGTGACAGATAACTCAGGCGACGGTATCGTGACGTATTTCGGCCTGCGCCGCACCACCGGCCGCTCCGATCCGTCTGAGAATCTGTGGGTCTATGGCCGCGGCGGCGAGCCGTGCCGGAAATGCGGCTCGCCGATTCAATATAGAAAGCAGAAGCCGGACGCGCGGGGCACGTATTGGTGCGCCCGCTGCCAGTTCTAAAAATTCACCTTCGCCGCCAGCATCGTCTGCCGCGAGCTGCTGCTCACCGTGTCGCGAATGCGCCCGAAAGTGGCGCTGGTGGTGGTCGTCGTCGGGAAGCCGAACGAAGGCGAGTTGGTCACGTTGGTGAAATCGGCGCGCAGCTCCAGTTGAAACCGCTCGCTCAGCCGCGTCTTCTTGGCGAGGCTGAAATCCAGATTCACGAAGCGATCGCCGCGGAAATAGTTGCGGCCCGTATTGCCCAGTTCGCCCGTGCCTGGCGCCGTGAAGCGGCCTCGTTCGGTGGGGTCGAAATACCACACCAGGCCGTCTTCCTGCCGCACCGCGCCGTCGGAACGAGAGCAGCGGGTGCAGTTGGCAAACGAACCCACCACGCTATTGAACGTGTTCGATCCGGCGAACACGCTGAACGGGCGCCCGCTTGAAAGCCGCAGCAATCCGCTCAGGTTCCATCCGCCGATGAGGCGGTCCACGGCGCCGTTGGCCGATGAGGCAAATCGCTTCCCGCGCCCGAACGGCAACTCCTGCACCGCGATCGCCTGCAATTGATGCGTCCGGTCGAAGTCCGAAACCGCGTAGTTGATACGCCGGTTGTTGATGTCGAACGGCGTATTGCCCGCCGTCTGCGTGGCCCCCGCGCCCGCCAGCGTGAACGCCGGATCGTAGGATCGCGTATCGAGCGATTTCGACCACGTGTAGAACACCTGCACGTTCGCCCCCGAGCCGAAGCGCTTGTTCACGCTCGCCTGCAGGGCGTGATAAGTCGAAAAATCGTTACTGTCGATCACGTTCAAGCCCCCGGAAAACTGTGGATAGGGATAGAAAAAATACGGCCCCAAGCCGGAGGCATTGGAAAGGTTGGTTCCCGATTGCGTCCGCTGCGCCAGCGAATTCGCCACGCCGCCCACGTTGTTCAGCCGCAGATCCGGTCCGAACTGCCGCCGCAGATAGGCCGCGCCCGACTCCCCGGCGTTGCGCCGCGTGTCGGCCGAAGTCAACCGGTCGAGCAGCGTGCTCTCGCCTCCGCCCTGCGCGGCGCGGAAGGCGTCCAGAAATCCGTTGCCGCGAATCTCGGCCTGGTTCACGTTGTAGCCGCCCAGCAGATTGTGCGCGCGGCGGCCCAGGTAATTCAGTTCCACCACCGTGCGGCTGGCGATTTCATGCTGCACCCCAAGCGACCACATGTTGGTCTGCGGCGTCTCGAAGTTCGGATCGATCACCGTGTTGCTCGCCAGGCTGAACGGCACCGGCTGGGCCAGATCCTGCGGCGTGCGCGCGGGTGCCAGCGACGGCAATCCCGCCAGCCGGCCGCCACCCGATCCATAGGCCGAATTCACTTCCCCCAGCACGCTGCCCGGCATCGAGGGGAACAGGAACGAGCTCAACAGGAAGGTGGGCACGCGGTCGTAGGCCAGGCGGTAGTTGCCGCGAACCGCCGTGCGCCCGCGGCCGATCGGATCCCAGGCAAAGCCCACCGACGGGCTCCAGTTATTCCAGTCGCTGCGGTACGGTTTCCCTGCGCTCCAGCGCAGCGTGTTCGATGGCGCCGTGCCCGCGGCGATCGCCACGCCCGGCGTCAGAATCGGCTGCTGTCCGGCGGACTTGGGCGCCAGCCGCGCCTCCAGCCGCATCCCCAGATCGAGCGTCAGCCGCTGCGTCACCTTGTAGGTGTCCTGGAAGTAGAAATCATATTCGTAATACCGCGCGTCGAAATCGAACGTGCCGGTGCGGAAGCGATTCCCCTCGGCCACGAAGCCCTGCGACGCCGTGCCGACGCGGCCCAGGAACAGGTTGATCATCGATTCCAGGTTCGGACGGTCGACCGCCTGGTTGATCGCCGCCGGCAGCCCGAACGCATTCGGATTAACGGTGTTGATCGTACGGTCGAAGTTCACCTGCAGCGCCGAGTTCTGCCCGCCGATGCTGCCGCGCGTATCCAGGTGCTGCACGAAACGCAAATTCACGCCGCCCTTGAACGCATGCTTGCCCTTGAAGTAGGACAGATTGTCGACAAACTGAAATGTCTTCAGTTCGCGTGCATTGCCATACGTGGTGGCAGTCGGAATAGTGAGACCAAGCGGGGCGATCAGTGTCGGCTTCTGCAGGTCCTGTGCCGGATTCGGAAAGTCGAAGAAGAACCGGCTATAGCCGGCCACGAATTCGTTGGTCACCGCGGGCAGCGGATTGGTACGCCAGTTGAACGCATAGTTGCGCGGGCTGCGCTTGGTGTCCACCAGGCAAGGCGCGCCGGGAACGCGCGGCAGCCCGCCATTCACACCGTCGCAAAGCGTATCCTGAAAGCCCCAGTAGGCGCGGCCGAAGAACGTGTTCTTCTCGTTCAGAATATAGTCGAGCTTGCCGGTAAGGTCGCGCTGGCGCTCGGTCTCGGTGGGGCGGAAAACGTAGGCGCCGTAGTTCAATCCATCGCCGCCGGCGTCGAAGCGGTTGGGCAGCGGCGTGGCGTTGATCAGGTCGCGCACCGTTGGATCGAGCCCGCGACGGTCCGGATCGTTCTGCACCATGTTGTAGCTCTCCACCGGCACGATGGGATTGCCGGCCAGATCCACCGAAGCCCCCGCTACGCCGGCGGGCCGGTTCTGCGCCGCCGGATTGAACCGGAACACGCCGTTGCGGGCCTGCTGCGTGGGCACGATCGCCGTCTGCGATACCGATCGCGACGCGCGCAACTCCTGCCAGTTGGCGAAATAAAAAAGCTTGTTCTTCTTTACCGGTCCACCAAGCGACCCGCCGTAAATGTTCTGCACGAACATCTGCTTGCCAATGCGATTCAGATTGTCTTCCCACTGGTTCGCATTGAGCCGCGGCGTGCGATAGAACCAGAACAGGTTGCCGTGCACTTCATTGCTGCCGCTCTTGGTCACCATGGCCACCTGCGCGCCGCTGTTGCGCCCGAACTCGGCCGATGCGTTGGAGGTGACGATCTTCATCTCGGCGACTGAATCCGGATTCGTGCGAATCGGATTGTTGCCCACCCCGCCGCCCGCGCTGACTTCATTCATGTCGATGCCGTCGAGGGTGAAATTCCAGGCGCGGTCGCGCGCTCCGTTCATGTGGCCGCCGCCGCCGGTGTTGCCGCCCGAGTTCATGCCCGGCAGATAGGTGAGAATCGAAGTCGGGTCGCGCCGCCGCGTGGCGACGATCGGCATCTCCTTCATCATCCGTTCATTGATGACCGGACCCACATTGCCCGATTGGCTCAACTGAACCGCTTCGGCCGACGCCGCCACTTCCACGCTTTCGGCGACGCTGCCTACTTCGAGCGCCGCGTTCAACGTCGTGGGTACGCCCACCGAAACCTGGTTGCCCTTGGAGATGAACTTACGGAATCCGGTCATCTCCACTTCCACGGTGTACAGGCCCGCCTGAATGGCCTCGAACTGATAGTTGCCGGAAGCGCCGGACTCTGTGCGAAACTCGGCCCCGGTCTGATCGTTGCGCAGGATCACCCTGGCGCCGCTGATCACCGCGCCGGAGCCGTCGCTAATGGTGCCCACCAGCCTCGAAGTCGTGCCCTGGCCGTAAGCCGATACCGCCAGCAGCAAAGACAGAAATAGAGTGCGAGATCCCCAAACAGTCATACTGTTGAAGTTAGCAAATTCAACCCGGCCGCAATTGGCGCCGCAGAAACTTGCCCGTCGCCGTCTTGGGAATTTCGTCCAGAAACTCCACCGCCCGCGGCACCTTGTACGTGGCCAGCCGTTCCCGGCAGAAGGCGATGATCTCCGCCTCGGTCGCCGGGCCGCGCAGCGAGACGACGGCTTTCACCGTCTCCCCGCGATAGGCATCCGGCACGCCCACAACCGCCGCTTCCCGCACCGCTGGGTGCCGGTACAGCACGTCCTCCACCTCGCGTGGCCAAACCTTGTAACCGGAAGCGTTGATCATGTCTTTCTTCCGGTCCACGATATAGAACCAGCCGTCTTTGTCCATCACCACCACATCGCCGGTCAGAAACCAGCCGTCGTGGAAGGCGGCTTCGGTAGCGTCGGGACGGTTCCAATATCCTTCAAAGACGAACGGGCCCTTGAGCGCCAGCTCACCCGCTTCGCCCGCGGGCAACTCCCTGCCGGGATCCTTAAGATCGACAATGCGCGCCTCGCAATTGGGAATCGGCACGCCGATGGCAAGCGCTCCACTGGCTGGATCCACCGGCGCCCGCAATCCATACGGCACCGAATGGGACGGCGAGTTCACTTCCGTCAGTCCGTAGGTGTTGTGGATATAAGAGCCGCAGCGCTGTTCGAACTCCTCTGGAATCGCCGGAGCCACCGGTGCGCCGCCGGTGAAACATTTCTTCAGGAATCCACCCGGCTCGCGCGAAGCCGGGTCGTTCAACAACGCCAGGTACGCCGTAATGGAGCAGACCGTAAACGTCGCCCCATAGCGGCGCGCCATGCGGAACGCTTCCCCCGCCTGAAACCGGTGGAACAGCAGCAGCGGCATGCCGGTAAGCGCCGCCACCGCCAGGTGCGCCACGAGTCCGGTAATGTGAAACAGCGGCGCCACACCCAGCACCGCATCGTCCGGCGTCAACTCCGCCCACTGGCGGAACACATTGGCATTAAAGGCGATATGCCGGTGATGGCCCATCGCGCCCTTCGGCTTCCCCGTCGTGCCGGACGTGTACACCAGGTGCGCCAGATCGTCCACCGAAAGCGGCAGCCGATGGACGGCGCCGGGCTCCCGCTTCCGGAGTTCGGTGTAGAAATCGGCGGTCTCGGGAAAGCGCCGGTCGCGAGGCTCACCGGCCGCGTCCCGTTCGTGGGTGGTCAGGATGTGCTCCACTTTGGCCCTATGTACGGCCGCGCCCACTTCCCCGTAGATCGACTCGAGGCCCACCCAAACCCTCGCGCCGGAATCGGCGAGCTGGAACTCCAGTTCCTCTTCTTTATACATGGGGCTCATGGGCACGATCGCCGCTCCGCGCTTCCAGGCCCCGTATTGCGCGATGGCGAACTGCGGGTCGTTTTGCAGAGATAATGCGATCCGGTCGCCCCGGCCGATGCCCCGATGCGCCAGAACGGCGGCGAACCGGTTGGCCAGATGGTCCAGCTCGCCGTATGACAATGCGTTGTCAAAGTATTGAATTGCAATGGCTTGCGGCCGATGAAGGGCCTGCCATTCGAGGGCGTCGAGGATGGTGGAGGTGGGTAAGGGGAGGGTGTGAGGGACGCGGTAGTGAGCAAGCCAGGGCTTCGACATGGGGCAAAAGGGCATTGTAAGGGGTAAGGCGGCGCGCGGTCGAAATTTTTACGCTCATAATACTTGACAGTTAAACACTAAGATAATATATTTAAAATGTACCGAGGGCCGAGCGGGCCCCGCACCAATTCAAAGGAGGCAATCAACCATGGCACTCACTCGTTACAATCCCTTCCCCGGCTTCAACGTCCCGGAATTCAAATTCGTCGAAGAGACTCTCAACCGGTTCCTGCAGGAACCCGCCGGTGCCCGGCCCTGGGTGCCCGCCGTGGATGTTCTCGAAACCCAGCAGGAACTGGTGCTGAAGGCCGACGTGCCCGAAGTGGATATGAAGGACATCAACCTGCAGATCGAGAACGGCACACTGACGCTGAAAGGCCAGCGCAAGTTCGAGGGGGAGAGCAAGGAACGCGGCTATCACCGCATTGAGCGCAGCTACGGTTCCTTCGCCCGGTCCTTCACTCTGCCGGAAACGGTGGACCCCGAGGGCGTCAAGGCGGAATACAAGGCGGGCGTGCTGACCATCACCTTGCCGAAGAAGGAGTTGGCCAAGCCGCGGTCGATTCAGGTGGAAGTGAAGAACTGACCTCGGAAAGTTACTTCTTGACCGGAGGCGCTGGTGCGGCGGCCTTTTTCGCCGGGGCCGCCGCCTTCTTTACCGGCAGGGCCGGCCGCGCCACGCCCTCTGGCGCGTTGGGAGGCACTGGCCCAACGCGATGAAACGTGATCTTAAGAATCTTAACGTCCTCGCGCGGCTTGTCGCGCTCATCCCGAGGCACGCGGGCGATCTGGTTCACGACTTCCTGACCGTCGATCACCTGGGCGAAGATGGAATGCTTGCCGGTCAGCCACGCCGTCGGCACTTCGGTAATAAAAAACTGAGAACTGCCGGTGCGCGGTCCCGCATTGGCCATGCCAAACACGCCCGGCCTGTCAAAGGAAAGCGAAGGATGGAATTCGTCTTCGATCACGAATCCGACATCGCCCGCGCCGGTGGCCGTGGGATCGCCGGTTTGCACCATGAACGCTGGAATCACCCGATGAAACGTCACGCCGTTGAATAGCGGAGTCCGTACACTCACGCCCTTCGGGTTGCGCCACTGCTTGCGGCCCATCGCCAGATCGATGAAATTCTTCACCGTAATGGGCGCTTCCTTGTCATACAACCGGAACTGAACGATGCCCATCGTGGTGAACATGTTGCCGTAAAGGCCCGGCTCGGGCGGCAGCGGCTTTGGCGTAGGCAGCGCCACAGCGGGAGCGGCCTTCACGGGCGCCTTCACGGCGGCTTTGAGCGGCGCTTTCCCAGGCACGGCAGCCTTCGGAGCCACCTTGGCGGCGGGTGGGGCGGACGCCTGCGAATACCCCATTACACAGGCGGCGAACGACAATCCGGCGAACAAGCCCAGCTTTCGCATTCAAACCAATTATACTGAATTGTGTTTTTCTCCCGCCTTTGGTTCCTGGTGCTGGCATCCATGGCCGCGCGGGGCGAATCGGCCTCGGTTACGGTGCTGGCTACCACCGATCTGCACGGCAATATCTATCCCTACGACTACTTCACCGCGCGGCCGGCCGAACGCGGACTGGCCAAGATCGCCACCCTTGTGAGG
This sequence comes from uncultured Acidobacteriota bacterium, assembly GCA_902826685.1. Lineage (GTDB taxonomy): Bacteria > Acidobacteriota > Terriglobia > Bryobacterales > Bryobacteraceae > CADEFT01. The sequence goes on along the minus strand of CADEFT010000011.1, from coordinate 14,206 downwards.
CAGCAGCGGGCGCAGACGCACGGCGCCCTGTTGATCGATTGCGGCGATACCATTCAGGGCGCCACGCTCGAAGGCGTCTACCAGCATTCGGTGCGCACGGGAGCGCTGCCGCTGGGCATGACCGGTACCGTGCCCGCCGGCGATCCCATGATGAGGGCCATGAGCCTGCTCGGCTACGACGCCATGGCCGTGGGCAACCATGAATACAACTTCGGCTTGAAGAATCTGGAATCGGCCCGCGCCACGGCGGCCTTTCCCTGGATCTCCTCGAACACCGCCGTTCCCCCCTCGGGCTCCCTCAAACCCTTCGCGCCCTACATGGTCAAGACAGTCAACGGCGTTAAGGTGGCGATCATCGGCATCACCACGCCGGCCGTCCCCTCCTGGGAGAAGGCCGAAAACTACCGCGGCTTGCGTTTCCTCGATGCCGTGGAGGCGGTCGAAAAAGCGCTCACCGGACTCCGCGCCAACCACAAGCCTGACCTCGTCCTGGTGGCCGCTCATTCCGGACTCGATCGCGACCTGCGCTCGGGCGAAGTGCGCGCCGGCGAGACGGGATTTGAGAATGCCGTCTACCAGATCGCCACCAAGGTCAAGGGTATCGACGCCATCGTCTTCGGCCACACCCACCAGCAACTGGCCCAATCGACGCTTAATGGCGTACTGCTGCACCAGCCGAAGAACTGGGGGATCTCGCTTGGCCGCCTCGATTTCGAGCTGCAGCGCGAAGGCGCCGGGCCCTGGCGTGTTACTTCAAAGACCGGCCGCTTGATTCCGGTGACCAAGGACGTTGCGGCCGACGAAGAGATTCTGGCCCTGGCCAAGCCCTACCACGAACTCGCCGAGCGCTACCTCAATACGCCCGTCGCCGAATCGCCTGTGGCCATGGACGCCGCCCTGGCGCGGGTGAGCGACACGGCGCTGATCGATGCCATTCAGCAGGTGCAACTGCATTACTCGAAGGCCGACGTTTCGATGACCGCGCTGTTCAATCCGCGCGCGCGCTTCCCCAAGGGTCCCATCACGGTGCGCCAGGTGGCCGCCCTCTATATCTACGACAACGAGCTTTACGTGGTGGAAGGCAACGGCCGCATGCTCCGCGAGGCGCTCGAAAACGCGGCCCGCTATTTTCGTACATGCCCGGATGCGTCCTGTTCTTCCGGGCCTCTGATCAATTCAAAGATCATCGGATACAACTACGACATGGCCCAGGGCGTGGAGTACGAAATCGACCTCACCCGGCCCGAAGGCGAGCGCATCCGCAACCTCCGCTACCGCGGCCGCAAGCTGGAGGATACGCAACCGCTGCGCATCGCCATCAACAACTACCGCTCCGGTGGCAGCAACGGCTACGGCATGTTCCGCGATGCCCGCGTTTTGTGGAAGTCGGGCGATGAGATCCGCGATCTCATCGTGAATTACTACACCGGGCACAAGAAGCTGCCGGCCAAGGCGGATGAGAACTGGCGTGTCGTGCCGGAAGCCGCGCGCAAGCTGCTGGAGGCGGAAGCAAGGCACGAAGGCACAAGGGGCGGAAACTTTTGATCCCTGCCATTGGCAAGTGGTATTGGCCATAATGAGATGGCATGACCATCCAAATCGATAAAGCCGGACGCATCGTGGTACCCAAGCCCATTCGCGAGCGGCTCGGATTGTCAGCGGGTAGCGGCTTAACGTTGGAAGAAACGCCCGAAGGCTTCACGCTTCGGCCCCTGGAGGAGCGCCCATCGCTGATTCGAAAGAAGGGCTTCCTTGTGTACGGTGGGGAATTACCGCCCGGCTTCGATATCGTCCGCGCTATCGAGGACGAGCACCAGGAGCGAGCCCGAAAGATCTGGGGCCTTGATTGAAGGCTGCCAAGTGGTATTTCGACACGTCCGTTTTGGTTGCGGCTGCCGTTGGCCAGCACCCGCACAATTCAAGGGCGATCGATCTGCTGGCACAGTTGATTCGCGGCTCCCATCAGGGCTACATGAGCGCGCACAGTCTCACGGAATTTTACTCCGTTCTCACGCGCGCCCCTTTCCGCCCTCTCATTCACCCAAGTGAGGCATGGAGGATCATCGAAACGACGTTCCTGCCTCATCTTGAGTTGGTGACGCATTTACACGTTCAACGCCAAGGATTTCCATCAACTGGCTCCGGCGGATCTTATGGAGAAGATCTGCGTACCGCGAACGCTACCGCCGCTTGTGCTGCTGCTCCAAAAACCGCGGATCGTCCATCTTCGGCCCCGGCTTTGGATCGAGCGGATCGCGCGCCTTGGCCGGATCGAACAATTCCGCCCGGACCGGCTTCACTTCATACGGCGTGAAATCCGGCTTCGCGGTGAAGCAATCGCTCAAATCGGAAGCCGAAGCGTCGAACAGATTCAAAGGCGGCAGTCCCAGCAGCCGGAACGTGGTCTTGAGCATCCCCGGAAAACTCGCGTTCACGTGCGACACGTAGTTCTTCTTCGCATAAGGACTCACCACCATCATCACCGTACGGTGGCTGTCGATATGATCCACGCCGCCCTGCGCGTCGTCTTCGGTGATCAGGATCGCCATATTACGCCACCACTTGCTCTTCGACAAATACTCCACGATGCGGCCCATCGCGTAGTCGTTGTCGGCTACATAGGAAGCCTCAAAGGGATATCCATCCTCGGGCCGCGGCTTCGCCATGTGATCGTTCGGCAGGTGAATGTAAATCAGCCGCGGAAACTCGGCGCCACCCTGGACGTACAGTTTATTGACTTCGGCGATGAACTGGTTGGCCCGGTACTGATCCGGAATGTTGGTGTTGTATTGCGCGTACTCGCGTGAGGTGTTGGCAAATAGCGGCGCCGGCATCGGCACGTTGATAAAGAATCGGCCGCCAGTCGGCTTCAAGCCCGGCCCTTCATCGACGCTCGCCAGTTCAAACCCCTCGCCATAGTTGCGGAAGCTCACGCCATGCCGCGCCAGATGATGCCAAAGAGTGCCGTGCTCCAGTTGATCGTCCGGATGCACGGACGAATTACTCCCGACGTTACGCAGCCGTCCCGGTGCCTGGGTCGGCATGCGAAACTCCTTCGGCCCCATGATCGTCGTCTCCACCCACGGGTCGGGATAGGAGCCCACCAGCCAATGATGGCCGTCCACGCTCATCTCCGAATCGGCGTAGAAGTTATCGCTGAAGGCAAAGCGCGCCGCCAGCTCATGATGATTCGGCGTCACCATCACCGATCGCAGACTGAACCGCTGCTGCAGTTGCCCGGTGTTGCCGTGCACGACGCCATAGCGCCCGAACCGCGCCAGATCGGGGGTGCCGTTGGCGGGTCCGTTCGACGCCTCGCGAATATCGCCGAAAACCTCGTCATACGTGCGGTTCTCCTTGATGAGCATCACCACGTGTTTGATTTCGGCGGGCAGCGGCGGCGCCGCCACGGGGGACGGAGTGAAGCCGTTGTTGTCCATCACCTGGCGCGTCAGGCGCGCCAGATCGGCGGCATCCTGCAGCGGATAGACCGATAGGCTGCCGCGCCGCAACTGGCCCTGAAAGCTTTTGCCGATAGGACCCTCCCTGGTCGCATTCGGCCCGGTGCCGTGACCCTTGGCGTTGGTGACGTACACCGTGTCGCGGTCCACCGCCACGCGCGCTGGAAACCACGCCGAGGGCACGTGTCCCATCACCTTGTTCTCCTTGACATCGATGACGCCAATCGCGTTGATGCCGGCTTCGGCCACCAGCAGCGTGGAAGAAGCCTCGTGAAACGCCATGCCGATCGGCAGCACGCCGCGCAGATTCTCAAGCCCCGGAATGCGGATGGGAATTTCGGCGAGCACGCGCCGTTCCACCGGATCCACCACGCTCACCGTATCGTTATGCGCGTTGGATACATAGACGCGATCGCCCGCCGCCAGCACGCCCGCCGGACTCGATCCGCCAAGCGACCGGTCGCCGAACGGCAGCCCGGTCCGTACAAAGCCCGCAAGCACCGGCGCGGCCGGATTCTCCACATTCACGATGGCCAGCGAATTCGACTCCGGCACATTCGGATCGCCCAGCCCCGGCACTGCTACGCCGCCTACGGTTGCCCCGTCGCGCGCCTCCGCCGACGGAAAGCCGAACGCCGGAAACGGCAGCCCCGTCTCGAGCGGCTTCTTCGGATCGGCCCCCGGCAGCGGCTTGTACTCGAACATCCCCACGTTGGTCACATAGGCGCGCGCGCCGTCGGGCGACAGCGCCACCGCGAACGGCATCCGCCCCACGCGCAGCGACCCTACCGGCCGCCGCCGCTTGACATCGAACACCGCCAGCCGGAAATTGGCCTGATCGACCACATACAGCAGTTCGCGTTTGGCGTCATAGGCCAGATCGCCAGAGAAGCTGTCGCGATAGGCGCTGTCGTTGAGATGGAACACATGCCGCCGCCGCCCGGACTTGGCGTCGATCAGCCGCACACGGCCCGTATTGCCCTCGGAAACGAACAGCGTCTTATCGTCCAGCCAGGCGATGCCCATGAAGACTGTGATCCAGTCCTCGTCGTCGTCATCCACTTTGTATGGTTCGATGGCGTGCGTCACCCAGCGGTCGCGCTCGATATGCTCAAGGATGGTGATGGAATGACGCCGCGGCCCGCCGTCGCAGGAGGCGATCCTCTTGCCCGACGGGCTCACCGCCAGTCCATAGCCGCCGGGCCCGGTGGGGAATTGCTTTCCAATGGGAGTGATCAGCCGCCCGCCGGGCAGGATGCTTTCGGCGGCGGGCCGGCGGATCGCGAAACGATTACCGGCCGGCGCCCGGTAGTCCGCCGCCTGCAAGGCGAGGGCGAACAGGGCGGCGAGAACCAATCAACCTCCGGTTTGCGAGAAGACCTTCGAAAGGTCATTGTAAATCACGAAGACCACCACCATCATCAGGAAAACGAATCCGATTTTGAAGACGGTCTCCTTGACGTTCAGGCTGAGGTCGCGCCGCATCAGCATCTCGATCAGCAGCAGCAAAATCACGCCGCCATCGAGAATCGGAATCGGCAGCAGATTGAACACCGCCAGGTTGAGACTCACCATCGCCATCAGGCTGATGAAGGTGGAGGGGCCCTCATGCGCCGCCTCGGTCGAAATCTGCGCGATGCGAATCGGTCCTTCAAGCGACTTGGGCGACATGCGCCGTTCGAGAATGCCGCGCAGGAATTGGAAAATCAACCCCGCCGACCGCGCATTGTGCCTCACCGATTCCCGCGCCGCCTCGATAAACGGCAGCGCCACGTAGGTGACCGGCGACTCCAGTTGCACGCCGATGAAATAGCGTGTCACCCCTTCCACCGTCTTGAGCGCCGGAGTGACCATGGCCTTGAGCTCGGCGCCTTCGCGGCGATAACCCAGTTCCACGGGCTTGCCTTCGCTTGCCTTGATCAGTTCGTGCAGCTTGAGCGTGTTGCGCACCGGCGTCCCGTTGACGCTCAGCACCACGTCGCCTTTTCGAAGACCCGCTTTCTCGGCGCCCATACCGGCCTCGACACCGGCGACATGCACCGGCATCTCCTGCGCCCAGCCAAGCGTACCCGCATTGTTCTTTTCATCAAGCGCCGGCGTGATGGAAATCGCTTCCTGCCGCTTGGTGCCCGCCCGCTCCACCTCAAAAAAGAGAGCCTTCTTGGCACCGGCCAATTCCTTGAGGCCGATGTCTTCCCACGTGGGATTCTCCACATCGTCGATCTTGACGATGCGGTCCCCTTCTTTGATGCCCGCCTTCGCCGCGGCGCCATCCGGCACCAGGTAACCGATAGCCGGGGAAGGCGGCATCGGCATCTTCGGATACCGGATCATGAACAGCCCGGTCACCAGAACCACCGCCAGAATAATATTCATCGCCGGCCCGGCGAAGGCGATAATCAGCCTCTGCCATCGCGGCTTGGCCAGAAACGATCGCGGATCCTGCACGGCGTTCTCCTCGCCGAACTGCTCGCCCGCCATCTTCACGTAGCCGCCAAACAGTATAAGCGAAAAGCGGTAATCCGTCTCGCCGCGGCGGAAGCCGAACAGGCGAGGACCGAAGCCGAAGCTGAACGCCTCCACCTTCACATCGAAGAAGCGCGCCGCCCAGAAGTGGCCCAACTCGTGGATCAGGATCATGACCCCGATCAGAACCAGCAGCCACCACACTTTCTCCAGGAACTCCATAAATCCCCTATACTGCCCGTGCCGCCCTTGCGGAACAGGCCAGCCGCGCCGCCTCACGGGACTCGCGGTCGATTTCGAGTACTTCGCCGATCGATCGCGCCCGCCGCGACGCCACGTGGTTCAAAGTTTCCTCCACCACCTCGGCTATGGCGGGAAAAGAAATCTCACCGCCCAGGAACGCCTCCACGGCGACCTCATCGGCGGCGTTCAGCGTGCAGGTGGCCGATCCACCGGCGCCCTGCGCTTCGTATGCCAGCTTCAACAGGCGGAATTTCTGCAAATCGGGTGGGAAGAACTGCCAGGTCCGGGCCTGGGACCAATCGAGCCGCGGCACCGGTGCCTCATCTCTAGCCGGATAGGTGAGGGCATATTGGATCGGCATCCGCATATCGGTGGCGCATACCTGCGCGATCACGCTGCCGTCGTTATACTCCACCATGGCGTGCACCGTCGATTGCGGATGCACCACCACCTCCACCTCGGCCACCGGAAAATCGAAAAGCCAGCAGGCTTCAATCACCTCGAACCCCTTGTTCATCAGCGTGGCCGAATCGATCGTGATGCGCGGGCCCATCTTCCAGGTTGGATGATTCAGCGCCTGTCTGGGCGTTACCGAATCGAGGGCTTCCACCGGCGTATCGCGGAACGGCCCGCCCGAAGCGGTCAGAATCAGCTTGCGCACCTCGGAGCGGCGGCCGGCGCGCAGGCACTGATGCGCCCCGTTGTGCTCGCTATCGACCGGCAGAATCTCGGTACCCGATCCGGCGGCCGCTTCGGTCACCAGTTCGCCCGCCGCCACCATGACCTCTTTGTTCGCTAAGCCCAGCTTTTTTCCGCACTTAACGGCTTCGTAGGTGGCTTCAAGCCCAGCCACGCCGACAATGGCGGACATCACGATATCCACGCCGCCGTCAACGGCCGCCTCGACGCGCGCGGCCGCTCCCGCCGCCAGTTGCGGCCATTCGGCTCGCGGTATACCGGTCTGTTGCAACTGATGTATGAGACGGGAAAGCGCGTCCGGAGTTCCCACTACGGCCATTTTGGGACGAAATTCGCGAATCTGCGCGGCCAGCGCCTCCACGTTCTGCCCGGCCACCAGCGCGAATACGCCGAAACGGTCCCCATTCCGGCGGATCACATCGAGCGTGCTGGCCCCGATGGATCCGGTCGATCCCAAAATCGTGACGGTCTTCACCCATCTGAATGATATCAAACGGCGCTAACCGAGAGGTTCTCTAAACGCACCTCGGCCGACGTCCCTCCATCGGCCTTCCCGGCCACTGTCACCGTCCCCCCAAGAGCGGACACCAGTTTACGCGCCACCGGCAGTCCCAGCCCCACCGCGTCCGGTCCTTTGGTGGTGAAGAACGGATCGTACAGCCGCGCCTGTGCCGCCGGCGGGACACCGGAACCCGCGTCGCTCACCCGGATTGTGAGCGCATTTTCTTTCGGCCGCAGGAATTCGATTCTTACTTCACCCTGGGGGTTCGCCTCCGCCGCGTTGCGGACCAGCCGCAAAACGGCTTCTCCCAGCAGGTTCGCGTCGCTCGCGAATCGAACTCCCGGGCTTGCCACCGTCAGTTTCACCCCTTGGATACGCTGCTCGACCCACCGCACCAGCGCCGCCGAATCCACGTTGGCGATGGTGGGATTCGGCCGCCCACCGAGGATCCCCATCTCGTTTGCCATTCGCTCCAGCCGGTCCTTCGAATAGGGCACTAGTTCCGCCGATTCCGGCTTGGGAAGCGCTTTCAAGGCGCCCGCTGCCGCCTCGAACTCCTTGGCCACGCCCGCCGACATCGCCTCCAGACTGGCGTTCTGTTCCCGCTCCACGTCCGCCCGCCCGGCCGCGCGCAGCCGACTCGCCCCCCAGGCTCCGAAAACCGAAAGCGCAAACACCAATACCCCGCCCAGCGCCGAGATCAGAGCCGACTGCCGCGCCCGTTCGCCGATCGTCTCCGGTTCGCCGCGCGCCAGTTCGAATTCCACGAACGAAGCGCCGCCAGAATCCTGAAACGGCACAACCGCCCGAAACGGTTGCGGCTCGCCCGTCGCCGCTTCGCCTGGTTCGTCCACCGGCCCTCGTGCATAGACCCCGAGCCGCCTCAAAAGTGGTTCCTCGCGCTGCAGGGCGTTCTGCCACTCCAGCCGCGATTGCCCTCCCGGCAGCGACTCCAGGCGCAGCGTCAATGCCGCCACACGCGCCCGAAAGTACAACTCCTCCTGTCGAGCCAGGCCGTCATAGATCAGCCCCGACGGGATCAGAACGGCCAGCGACAGGACCAGCCCGCCAAAAAGCAATACGGGGCGTACCGATTTGGAAAGCGCATCTGCCACCAGAGGTCACCCGAGCAAGGCAGATGCCAAACGGCTAGATCTCCTCCACGCGCCGGCGCGCCTTCAGAATCGGCGCCACCGCGATCCCTTGCGCCGCCACACACAGAATGGCGATCAGACACCAGCCGAAGTCGCCCCCGGAGATCACGATCTGATAGGAGGCGGTCGCCACCACGACGATCAACGCCGCCGTTGCCACGATCACACTGGAATAGGCCGTCAGTTCGACCCGCCGCGTTTCCGGATTCTCCACCAGCTTCCGAACCGTGGTCGTGATCAACATCACAATCAACAGGGCCAGCAGCCGGGGACCCAGTTGTTGCCACGCTTCCGGACTGCCGGAAGCCAGCCGTACCCAAGCGGCCTGCGCCAGCGAAAAGGCGAGGCAGGCGCCGAACAGAGCGTTCATCATGGGAGATCTATCGGCGGTCTAGGGTGAAAACCTTAGAGCCGGTCCATCGGACGCCAGTCACCCCTCCAACTTCGCCTCCAACACGATCGCCGTGTTATACAACTTCGACACCGGGCACCCCGCCTTCGCCGCCTGGGCCGCCTGCTGAAACGCCTCCTCCGTCGCCCCCGGCACCTTGGCCTTCAACTCCAGCCGGCTCTCGGTAATCGCAAACGAACCATCCTTCTGCTCGAGGGTAATCGTGCATGTCGTCTCCAGGCCTTCCGCCTTCAACCCGGCATTGGCCAGTTGCGCCGAAAGCGCCATCGTGAAGCACCCGGCGTGCGCCGCCGCCAGCAGTTCTTCGGGGTTGGTCCCCTTGCCCTGCTCAAACCGCGTATGGAAAGAATACGGCGTCGCGGCCAGCGTCCCACTGGCCGTCGAAATCGCGCCCGATCCACTTTTCAAATCTCCGGACCACTTCGCATTGGCTATCCGTTTCATAAATAAGACTCTCCCTCTTGATTTAACTCTGGCAAAATAGAACCCATGCGTCCGCGATCGCTCGCCGCCATTCTGCTCGCCGGTTTGCCGGCACTCGCCAACTCCGGATTCAACGGACGATGGGACATCACGGTCGATACGCCCAACAAGCGCGCCTGGTGGCTCGAAATCTCCGGAGCCGGCACCGCCAAGCCGTCGGGTAAATTCGTCAGTGCCCACGGCGGCGATATGAATAATATCGAAGAGATCGCCATCGATGGCGACAGGCTCACCTTCGGCTTCCGCCCGCCCAAGCGCGGCCACCTCGTCTACAAGGCCACTTTGAAGAACGGCAAACTCGAAGGAACGTTCGAAGAGGAAGGCGCCGGCAAGCCGCCGCTGCCCTGGACGGCCGAACGCGCCCCGGTGATCAAAGAGAAAGACGACAACTCCTGGAAACGCGGCACTCCCGTCGAACTGGTGAACGGGAAGGACCTCACCGGCTGGCGTCCGGTGGTGCCCGGCAAGCCGCTCGGCTGGACCGTCAAGGACGGCGCCCTCAGCAACACCGCCGGCGCCAACAACCTGGTGAGCGATCAGAAATTCTGGAACTTTGAACTGCACATCGAATACAAGGTGGGCGAACATTCCAATAGCGGCGTCGGCCTGCGCGGCCGTTACGAGATCCAGATCCTCGAAGATTACGGCAAGCCGCCCGATACGCATTCCAACGGTTCGCTCTATAGCCGCGTCGCGCCCGCCGTCAACGCCTCCAAGCCCGCCGGAGAATGGCAGGTGTACGATATCCGCCTGGTGGGCCGCACCGTCACCGTCACACTCAACGGCAAGCGCGTACTCGACAAAGTGGAGATCGAAGGGCTCACCGCCATCGCACCTGATTCGCGCGAAGCCGAACCCGGCCCCATCTTCCTGCAAGGCGATCACGGACCGGTGGAGTTCCGCAAAGTCACCGTCACGCCGCTGGTGAAGAAATGACCCGGCGCCGGTTCTCGGCGGCGGCGGCCGCGGCCTCGCTCTCAGGCGCTCAGGAAAGGAAGCCCCCCATGCGGCTCGGCATCGATCTGTTCAGCATTCGCTCCCAGGGCTGGGACGCCTTCCGCTACCTCGACTTCTGCGCCAAATGGAAAGCCAAGGTGGTGCACTTCTCCGAGATCCGGTTCATCGGCAGCCTCGAACCCGGCCACTTGAAGAAGGTGCGCGCCCACGCCGCCAACCTGGGCATCGAACTCGAGCTCGGCATGCGATCCATCTGCCCCACCTCGAAAGCCTTCGATGCCGCCCAGGGCACCGCCGAACAGCAGTTGCTGCGGATGCTTGAATCGGCGCAGATCGCCGGCTCGAAGCTGGTGCGCGCCTTCCTTGGCACCATGGCCGATCGCGGCACCGGTGAAAGCTCCATCGATCAGCACATCGAGAATACGGCCAAAGTCCTGCGCGGCGTGCGTTCCCGCTTCCATGACGCGGGCGTAAAAGTGGCCATCGAAAATCACGCCGGCGACATGCAGGCGCGCGAGTTGAAAACGCTCATCGAAGAGGCGGGCAAGGATTTCGTGGGCGCCTGCATCGATTCCGGCAACCCCGTCTGGGCGCTCGAAGATCCGCACCTCACCCTCGATATCCTCGCGCCCTATGTCTTCACCAGCCACGTGCGCGATAGCGCCGTTTGGAAAACGCCCGACGGCATCGCCGTCCGCTGGACCCGCATGGGCGAAGGCAACGTCGATATCGCCCAATGGGCGAAAGAGTTCGTAGAGCGCTGCCCCGGCCGCGCCATGAGTCCCGAAATCATCGTCACCGGTCCTCGCAATTTCCCCATCTACGATCCGGCCTTTTGGCCGGGCTACCGCAACACGCCCGCCTGGGAGTTCAGCCGTTTCCTCGCGCTCGCCGAAAAGGGGAAGCCCTCGCCTCACCAGCCGCCCGCCAAGGAGCAGGCCGCCGCCCGTGAGCTCGAAGATCTGGAAGAAAGTCTGCGCTGGGTCCACAACCTGTTTCAACTATGAGTCTGCTTTCCGGAAAGGTAGCCGTGGTCACCGGAGGAAGCCGCGGCATCGGGCGTGCCATCGCCGAAGGATACGCGCGCGTCGGAGCCACCGTCGTCATTTGCGGCCGTACGCTTGCCACCTTGCAGGCCGTCGCGCGCCATGCCGAACGCCTCCCCGGCAAAATCCTTCCACTCGGCTGCAACGTCACGCGCCTGGCTGAGCTGGAACAAATGGTGGATGCCGTCTACAACGCGCACGGCCAGATCGACATTCTGGTCAACAACGCCGCGCAGAACATTTACGGAGGCTACGCGCTCGATCTAGGCGACGTCGATTTCGATCGCGCCGTGGAAACGAACCTGAAAAGCGTTTACCGCCTCATCCGCCTGGTGGCGCCTCGCATGTGCGCCCGCGAGCGCGGCTCCATCATCAACATCGCGGCGCTCGCCGGATTGAAGCCCGAAGCCGAGAACCTGCTGTTCTCCATGACCAAGGCGGGCGTCATTTCTCTCACCAAGTCCTACGCGCTCGAACTGGCCCCGCGCGGCGTGCGCGTCAACGCCATCGCGCCAGCCCTCGTGCAGACCGATTCCACCAGCGCCATCTGGAAAGACGAAGAACAGCTTGAGCGCCACATGATGGTTCAGCCGCTGCGCCACCTCGGCCAGCCGGAGGAGGTCGCCGAACTGGCCGTGCTGCTCGGCAGCGAGCGCTCTTCGCTGGTCACCGGCCAGGTCTTCGTCGCCGATGCCGGCATCTCGCTCGTGTAAGAATGCTTGGAGTATGACTCGGCGCTCTTTGTTCCAAACCCTGTTCGCTCCCGCGGCCATGCACGCCCTGCGCACGGATGCGGCCGCCGTAGGCCCGAAAGACAAGATCAAGGTCACCAGGATCGAGAGCTTCGTGCTCCGGAACTCCTGGGTCTTCGTCAAGATCTCCACTGACGCGGGCGTCACCGGATGGGGCGAAATGCTCAAGGACGACGCCAAGGCTTGCGCCGCCGGCGCCCTTGAAGTGGGCCACTACCTCGTCGGCCAGGACCCCACCCGCGTCGTCCATCACTGGCAGGCGATCCATCGCGGCGCCTTCTATCGTGGCGGTCCCGTCAAAACGGCCATCCAGAGCGGCATCGATCAGGCTCTGTGGGACATCACCGGCAAAGTCTTCGGCGTGCCCGTGTGGCGCCTGCTCGGCGGCAATACCCGCGACCGCGTGCGCGTCTACGGCCGGCCCGACCCCGCGAGCGGCGTCAACGCCATGAAAGTCATGTTGAGCGGCACCAAGCGCAATCCGTTCAAGTACAACGAAGGCGAAATGTTCGTCGGCGAAGTGGTGGAGCGCTTCAAAGCCCTGCGCGAGAAAATGAAAGGCGTCGACATCGGCGTCGAATTCCACGGCGCCATTCAGCCCGCCACCGCCATGCGCCTCATCAAAGCGCTCGAACCCTACAACCCTTGGTTTTATGAGGAAATCGCCCAGGCGCTGAACGTCGATGTGATGGCCGAAATGGCGCGTAAAACGCATATCCCCATCGCCACAGGCGAGCGCATCTTCACCAAGTGGGGCTTCCGCGAGATTCTGGAAAAGCGCGCCGCCCACATCCTGCAGCCCGATGTCTGCTACGCCGGCGGCATCACCGAGCTCCGCGTCATCGCCGGCATGGCCGAGACCTATTATTCGCCTATCGCGCCGCACAATCCGCAGGGCCCGTGCTCCCTCGCCGCCAGCCTTCAGATCGCCGCCGCCGTACCCAATTTCCTGATTCAGGAACGCGGCGACAACGAATACAGCGACCTGCTCGCCAAGCCCCTGCCCCCGATCTCGGGAGGCCACAGGCCGCTGCTCACCGAACCGGGACTCGGCATTACGATCGACGAGAACAAGCTGATGGCGCAGGTGGGCGAGCCGAAGCCTTATCTCACGCGCTTCGATTCAGACGACGGCTCGGTTGTCGATTGGTAGCTTACGGCAGCGCGAACACCCCTAATTGCGATGCGTCGCTGCAGACAGAGAACTGGGCAAGTCGGCGTTTTGACCGTGGCTGGTCCGATTCAGAGTTCTAACAAGTCATCGACTGATCCTTCACCGGCTTCAAGCCTTGCCAGTTCCGGCGTTTCCTGCGATGGTTCATCCGAGATACGAGTTCGGAGGCTTTTTGCCGGTGCATCGCGCCTCCGGTTTGGATACCATTCAGCCAAACCCCAACGGTCATTTACCTTGACGATCTCACCACTGATCGACTTTGATTCGCGCGCCAAAACTGAAAAAATGGTCGAACGAAAATTTTTGCTGGTGTGATTGTAGCCACCGCCTTCAAGGGCGGCCAGTACTTCGCCTGTAGTCTTGGGACGCTTGCTCATACTCAGAAATTTTTTCGTTGCTTCGACAATACTCAATCCAAAAAATGCGTCCGGCTCAATCTCGGAATGGGCTAGCCTGGTATCTTCAACTGCGTCTTGAGAGGGTAACGCCGAGCTAAGGGTGCCCAAATTCATGAGGGCTGAGATGCCTCGGATTGCATCATCGATTGCCACTTTTTTGGCATGAAGATCGGCTAGTACGTTCTGATAGTTAATTTCCATTGGACACACTTTACCTATTTCATTTCGTGCTGATTTAGTTTAAGATTGAAGGAGGAACGGGCGCAATTTCTCTATTGCCCCGCGCCCCTGGGGCAGAACGTTACTGGATTTCTGACGACGTTTCTCCTTTCAGCAGACTAAGCCGGGCAGCCTTCAAGATTCGCCAATCACAGGTTGCTCGGCTTGTTAAAAGCCATCCTTAGACTAGCAGGCTGCTGAAAAAGCGATTTGCAGGGCTGCCTGCTTCATCCTTGGCAA
>CADEFT010000010.1 GCA_902826685.1 uncultured Acidobacteriota bacterium | reverse complement strand
CTGCCCCACAACGCCGCCCCGCCGCGCGGCCCGCGGGGACCCGATTGCAGAACGACAAACCCAGGTAAATCTTTTGCTTCCGAGCCAATACCGTAAGTAACCCACGAACCCATGCACGGGCGCCCGGTCCGCACCGACCCGGTGTTCAGAAACAGCTTCGCCGGCCCGTGGTTGAAGTTCTCCGTCGAAAGCCCGTTGATCAGCGCGATGTCGTCGCTCACCGAAGCGATATGCGGGAACAGGTCCGAAACCCAGGTGCCGCTCTGCCCATGCTGCTTGAACGTGCGCCGGCTCGCCAGCAGCTTCGGCGTCTCTTTCGAGAACGTGTCCATGAACGCGAAGCGCTTGCCCTTGAGATAGGACTCCGGTGTCGGCTTCCCGTCCCACTGTGCCAGCGCCGGTTTGTAATCGAACAGTTCCAGATGGCTCGGTCCGCCGCACATGAACAGGTAGATCACCCGGTCGATTTTCGGCGCATGGTGGAACTTGGTCTTCTGGCCGAAGGCGGATTCCGCCAGCAGCGACATCAGCCCCATCTTGCCCACGCCAATGCCGCAATCGCGGAAGAAGTGGCGCCTGGTGCGGTTCTGTAGCATTCGTTCGTCGAAGGTCACGGCATCACTCCCTGGTCATGAATTCGTCAAGGTTCAGCAGCACGCGCGATAGCGCGGTCCAGGCGGCTTTCTCGTCTTTCTTGGAATCGCGCTGCGCGGCGATCAAACGCTCCAGCCGCGTCCGCTCGCTTCCGGCCGGCGCTCGATTCAGCGCATAGCCATAGGCGCGAGCAAGCCGTGCCGCATCGTCGCCCGGCTGCTTCAGCACACGATCGGCCAGCGCCTGCGCAAACTCGAAATAGGCCTCGTCGTTCAGCAGCGTCAGCGCCTGCAGCGGCGAGTTCGATTGAATGCGCCGCGTGCACGTCACCGTCGCATCCGGCGCATCGAAGAGAACCAGACCAGGATGCGCCGCCGAGCGTTGGAAATAAGTGTAAATCCCGCGGCGGTACCGGTCCGGTCCCGTCGCCGTCTTCCACTCCCGCTGCACCTGCGTCACCGAGTTCGCACCGGCCGGCAGCGGCGGATAGACGCTCGGCCCACCCAGCTTATCGGCGAACAGTCCGCTGGCCACCAGCGCCGAGTCGCGAATAATCTCGGCATCCAGCCGGATCCGCGATTGCCGCGCCAGCAGACGATTGTCCGGATCCACCGCCTTGGCGTCGGGCCGGCCCGCCGAGGATTGCCTGTAGGTAGCCGACATGACGATCATCTTGTGCATCGCCTTTTGGCTCCAGCCGCGGTCCATGAATTCCACCGCCAGCAGATCGAGCAGTTCCGGATGCGACGGCCGTTCGCCCATCGTTCCGAAATCGCTTTCCGTATCCACCAGCCCTTTGCCAAAATAGCGCTGCCAGTTGCGATTCATGGTGACGCGCGCCGTCAGCGGATTGTCGCGATCCACCAGCCACTTGGCGAAATCGAGCCGCGTCGCCTTTCCACTAACGCCCTTCAGGTTCGGAAACACCGAAGGAACGGCCGCGTCGACGTTCGAGCCTTTGCGTGTGAAGTCGCCGCCCAGGTGAATGTAGCTTTGCCGGGGTTTGGCCAACTCGCGCATGATGAGCGTGCGTGTCACCTCGGGCTCCCGCCGGCGCAGCGCCGCCACGTTCTTTTTGCGCTCGGCTAAACCCAGGTCGGTCTTCGCCGCTTCCGCCGGTAGCGTCGCTTCATAGGTCTTCAACTCCGCTTCGAGCGCCGCGATCTGCGCCTGGAACGCGCCTGCCTTCGACGCTTCGTCCGGCGTTGGCAAATCGAGGAACGGCTTGTTGAAGTCCTTGCGATCCTCTTCCCGGTCCACCTCATCCACGTTGTTCAGAAATGCAAAAATCTGGTAGAACTCGCGCTGCGAGATCGGATCGTACTTGTGATCGTGGCAGCGCGCGCAGCCAAGCGTCAGCCCAAGAAATGCCGATCCGGTCGTCTGAACGCGATCGGCCACCGCCTCCACCCGGTACTGCTCGAAATCGATGCCGCCTTCAAAGTTGCTTGGCGTGTTGCGATGGAACCCGGTGGCGATCAATTGCTCCGTCGTAGGATTCGGCATCATGTCGCCGGCGTATTGCTCGATGACGAACCGGTCAAACGGCAGGTCGCGATTGAAGGCCTTGATGACCCAATCGCGATACTTCCAGATGGGCCGCGGCGCGTCGATCGTATAGCCATCGGTATCGGCGTAACGCGCGATATCGAGCCATGCCCTGCCCCATCGCTCACCGTAATGCGCCGAAGCGAGCAACCGGTCCACCGCGCGCTCATACGCTTCAGGTCGCGCGTCTGCGAGAAACTCCGCCATTTCCTTTTCGGTGGGAGGCAGGCCGATCAAATCGAGACTCACACGGCGCAGCAGCGCCGCGCGGCCGGCTTCGGGCGACGGCTTCAAATTGGCTTTCTCGAGACGAGCCAGAACGAAATGGTCGATCGCATTGCGCGGCCAGGCTTTGTCCGTCACCTCGGGAAGCGCATGCCGCTTCGGTGCCTGAAACGCCCAGAAGTCCGCGCCCGGCCGCCGCGATTTCATCAGCGCCGCCGGCATCGGCAATCCGTCTTTCACCCACTGCTCAATGACGGCGATCTGCTCGTCTTTCAGTTTCCGTCCCGGCGGCATCTTCAAATCGCCGCTGTGCCGCAAGGCCTTCACCATCAGGCTCGCCTCCGGATCGCCCTTCTTCACCGTCGGGCCGCGGTTGCCGCCCTTGAGGATGGATTCCTGCGTCTCAAGCGACAGGCCGCTGCTGATGTTCTTCTCGGAGTGGCAGGCGATACAGTTGGACTTGAGAACCGGCAGCACCTTGGTTTCATAGAAGCCGCCATCGGAAGGTTGCTGGGCCCATAGGCCGCAGGCAGGGATCGCTACCGCCAGGAAACGCAGCATTTGACTCGGATTATATCACCGGGCCGCCTGGCGATTCGGCCGCAAAACGCCGCGATCCGGTATAGTAAAACGACCTCATGGTTTCGAGCCTGCTTTCCGCGCTGAACGACGCTCGCGTCTACGACCTCGCGCAGCCCTACTACGTCGGAATGCCGCATCATCCCACTCATCCTCCCTACCTGTTCAGCCTGCTCAAAAAGCACGGCGATTTCGTTTCGCCCGCCTGCGGAAGCTCCGCCGCCGAATCCATCGCCCTTGGAGGCCACGTCGGCACTCACGTCGATGCGCTGTGCCATTTCTCCCGCGACGGCAAGCTCCACGATGGCAGCGTCGCCCAGCAGGTGCAGTCCTACGGCCAGGGACTCGAGCGGCTCTCCATCGACACCATTCCGCCGTTTCTCGGCCGCGGCGTTCTGCTCGATATCGCGGGCCTCGCCGGCGTGCCCGTGCTGCCGGTCGATTTCTGCATCACGCCCGATCATCTCGAACAGGCCTGCCGTAACCAGGGCGTCTCCGTCCAGGCGCGCGACATCGTGCTGCTGCGCACCGGCTGGGCGGTCTATTGGGACGACGCCGCCCGCTACATCGCCCAGGTGCAGGGACCGGGACCGGAAGAGCCCGCCGCCCGCTGGCTCAGCGCCAAAGGCATCGCCGCCGCCGGGTCCGATACGGTCGCCTTCGAGCGTGTGCCCTCGCCCAACATGCCCGTGCATCTACACCTGCTGGTCGAAAAAGGCATCCACATTATCGAAGCCCTGAACATGGAAGAGCTGGCGCGCGATCGCGTCTGGGAGTTCGCCTTCCTCGCCGCGCCGCTCAAGCTCAAAGGGGGAACCGGCTCCCCCATCCGGCCCCTGGCCATCGTTTAAACAGGAGACAAATCACAAGTGTTGGCGGAACTGAAAGGCAAGACGGCGCTGGTTACCGGCGCATCCCGCGGCATCGGCGCCGCCACGGCCGTTGCGCTGGCAAAAGCCGGCTGCGCGCGCGTGGCGATTCATTACAACTCGTATCCGGAAGGCGCACACGAAGCCGCCGCCGCGGTGAAGGCCGCCGGCGCGGTAGCGGACGTTCTCCAGGGGGATCTCGGCACTCCAGCCGGCATCCGCGCCTTCCGCGAACGAATGCCCGAAGCCGACATTCTCATCAACAATGCCGGCTCGCTGGTGCAACGCGCCGCACTCACCGACTTCAGCGAGGAGCTGTTTGACCGCGTCATGGATCTGAACTTCCGCAGCGCCTGGTTTCTGGCCCAGCAGGCGGCGCCGGCCATGGTCCGCAACGGATGTGGCGTAATCGTCAACCTCAGTTCCATCGCCGCGCGCAACGGAGGCGGTCCCGGCGCCTCCATCTACGCCGCTTCAAAGGCCGCGGTCGCCTGCGCCACCAAAGGCATGGCCAAGGAACTCGCGCCTAAGGGCGTACGTGTGAACGCCGTCAGCCCGGGCACCGTCGACAATCACTTCCACCAGGTTTTCTCCACGCGCGAAATGCTGGACAACGTCATTCGCCAGACTCCCGCCGGACGCCTCGCCACCGATGAAGACATCGCCGATGTGATTCTGTTCCTGTGCTCCGATGCCGGCCGCTACGTGCATGGCCAGACCATCGAGATCAACGGCGGCATGTTCATGGTCTAAGACTCTGCCGCCGCACTCCGTTTCGCCAGCGAGTCTTGGGAAATGGATGCCAGTTCATGGGCTCAACCGCTGAGTTACTGGCAGCGCGCTCCTCGGGCGTCGAGATCAACGGCGGCGTGTACATGGCTCAACCACTGAACCACCGGCACCGCGGCACCACCATCTCCGCTTCCACGGCGGACCGCTTCTCTCGGGCGGAATCCGAAAGCCACCGCATCCATCACACCGTCCAGATCAACGGAAGCCAGTTCAGTCGGAGAGCAACTGCCCGCGCGGATCGCGCCCGGCCGCCTTCCACGAAGGACCAAAAGACGACAAGGCAGCGGCAGCCACCACAAACGCCGCCGATCCCGCCAGAATCAGCGGATCGCGGTGCGACACTTCATAGAGCAGACTCGCCGCCGCGCGGCCCATCCACAGGCTCAGGCCAAGCCCCACGCAAGCCCCCACCGCCACCCACACCAGAATCCCCCGCGACGTTTCCACCGCCAGGCGCGACCGGCTGGCGCCCACCGCCACTCGAATGGCCAGTTCCTTCGCCCTGACCGAAACGGTTTCGCGCGTGACGCTGTGGACACCGGCGATCGCCAGCAGCAGCGCACCGGCCGCGAATACCAGCAGCAGCATCAAATGGAACCGGTCGCGCGCCGTGTTGCGATCCGCCAGTTCCCCGAACGTCGCCTCGGCCGCGATCGCCTGGCCCGGCGCAACCGCTCTTACCGTCTCACGGACCAGCGAGGCAAGCTCGCCCGCCGGTAAATTGCCGCGGACAATCAGGTAATTGGTTGGCGTGTCGACCTGCGTATGCGGCACGTAGACGTCTTCCCCGGCCTGCCGCACACCGCGAAAGCGCACATCGGCGACCGTGCCGATCACCCGCCGCACCTCGTCGAATACCATCATCCGCTCACCCACCGGATGGCGCCCGGCGCGCTCGAAGCGCCGCGCGATCGAACGGCTGACGATGACGACCTTCTCCGTCTCACCGGTGTCGTGCGGCGTGAAGTCGCGGCCAGACTGCAACGCCATCCCGGCCGTCTCGAAATAGCCCGGCGTCACCACCTCGAAGTTGGCCTTGGGCAGTACCGCCGTTGGATCGCGCAGCGCGTCTTCAAACTCGAAGCTATACGCCGTGTCCCATCCGATAGGCCCTTCAAGGGGCCGAAGCAGGATCCCGGCCGCATGCGTCACCCCTGGCTTTGATCGCAGCGTATCGATCAGATCGAGGTAAGTGCGGCGATATCGCTCCGGGTTCATGTCAGGACCGCGCAAGGCCAGGTTCACCGTCAGCGCGTCGCGGCTCGAAAAACCGAGATCGGTCGCCAATAGCGCCCGATAACTGGAAAACACCATCGCCGACGCCACCAGAACCGTCACCGTCAGCGCCGCCTGTAACAGCACGAAGGTCCGCTGCAGGCGGGTGCCGGAGCGCGATCCGGCCAACCTGATGCCGCCGCCCGCGGCCCCCGCCAGCATCTGCCTTCGCAACAGAACCACCGGT
This sequence comes from uncultured Acidobacteriota bacterium, assembly GCA_902826685.1. Taxonomy (GTDB): domain Bacteria; phylum Acidobacteriota; class Terriglobia; order Bryobacterales; family Bryobacteraceae; genus CADEFT01. Next base: position 187,414 of record CADEFT010000010.1, on the reverse strand, counting down.
CCCACCACGCAAGCAAATGTAGAGAGCAGCGCCGCCGCCACAGAGACGGCGAAAGCATTCGTGTTCAACGCCGCGTTCTCCAGCCGGGGAATATCCGGTGGAGCCCAATCGACCAGAACGCGCAACACGGCCGCCGCCAACGTACCGCCGGCAAAAACCGCGAAGACCGACGCCACCACGGCCTCGGCGGCAAACTGCATCAGGATCTGCCCATGGCTCGCTCCCAAGGCCGCCCGTGTCGCAATCTCATGCCGCCGCGCGATCGTCCGCGAGACGAACAGATTCGCCGCGCTCGCACACGCCGAAAGCAGCAGCAGCACCGACGCAGCCAGAGACAACAGAAGCTGCGGCTTCGATGAACCCACGAAAAACTCACGAATAGGCGTCACCACCGCACGCTGCGCCGGAGAATATTCCTTCGAATGGTTCTGCACCTGCAACCGGAAGGCGCGATCGGTCGAATTTCGCAAGGCGTCCGCGCCAACGCCCGGCCGCGATCGCGCCACTGCCTGCAGCCACGTCATACCGCGGTTCGCCGACACAGGCAGATTCACCCACAGGCCCACCCCGCGAGGAAAATCAAACTCCGGTGGCATGATCCCGATCACCTCATGCCCCCTGCCGTTGACGCGGATCGTCTGGTTCAGCACATCCGGCCGCGCCCCGAAATACCGCCGCCACGCCCAATCCGACAGAACCACCACCGGAGCGGCCCCCGGAGCGGACTCCCTGGCATCGAACCCGCGCCCGCGCATCGGCTTTACCCCAAGAACCCGGAAGAAATCCGGCGTCGCCGGGCAGGATTCGACTTGCACCGGATCGCCTGTATCCGGCTGCACCGTGCGTCCGTTACCATACGGCGCTGCCGGAAATAGCGCCACGGACTCGATCTCCGGCACCATGTTCTGCAGATCGCCCAATTCCACGTAGGCCATCTCACCCACCAGATGCGCCTGCTGAGCCGGATCCGTCTTCCAGATCAGATGAACCCGCTCTTCGCCCGGCACCGGCAGCGGCGTCAGCACCACCGCGTCGACCACCGAGAACAGCGCCACGCTGAGGCCGATTCCAAGACTCAGGATGGCCGTCGCCAGGATGTAGGCGCCGCCGTTACGCGCGTAGGATCGCAGCGCTAACCTCAGATGCCGCGCCAGCGATTCCAACCGGTGCCATCCGCCTTCATCCAGCACCGCCTCGCGCGCCGCCGGCCGCGAGCCCAGACGCAGACGCGCGAATCGTTCGGCCTGCTCGGGCGTATCGCCCGCCTCCAGCCGCTCCTGCCGCAGCATCTCAAAGTGAGCCTGCAACTCCTGGTCGATGGGATCCCGCCGGAACCACTTCATGGTTACGCCCACCCCATCACGCGTTCAATAGCCGTCGAGGAGGCGCGCCAGCGCGACCGTTCCACCGCCATCTGCTTCCGGCCCGCCGCCGTCAGCGAGTAGTACCGCGCCGAGCGATTGGTCGGCGAAGTCTTCCACTCCGCCGTGATCCAGCCGCTCGACTCCATCCTCCGCAACGCCGGATACAGAGAGCCGTGATCGACCGCCAGCGCCTCCTCCGACCGCCCTTCGATTCGCTTGGCGATCTCATACCCGTTAGCCGCGCCGAGCGAGAGCACTTGCAGAACCAGCATGTTGAGGGTGCCTTGCAGCAGCCCGGTATTGTGGCTTTCGTGTCGTGCCATGACAGAGTCAGTATACACGTCTACCGGTAGACAATCCACCATGATGGCCAAAGAACCTGCACCTTGGCGCCGCCGCCTTTTACCGGACTTTTTGCAGGAATCCGCCCGTGGCCGCGTCCACGAACACCGAATATTGACTGGCGCTCACCGTCTCGCCCCAGATGACGCGCCACGCCGGCTGCGGGAATCTCGGCGTATACTCGAGCAGGTAGTTGGCGGGAACCTTCGGATTCTTTTTGATGAAATCGTCGGCGTCGCCCTTTGCCAGCGCCGTCTTATAAGCCTCGTCGCTGTCGATTTTGAATGCCTGCACGAGAAACGGCTTGGCCTGCCCCACCGATCCGCTGAAGTTGACTTCGCCGGGCTCGTGGAACACGCCCTTGTGCAGGTTGCCGCCCGCCTCGGTCACCGAATAGGTGTAATTGCGCAGCTTCCCCTTGGATGCCGACGCGAACAGGCACCGCCAGGCCCCGGCCCTTCCATCCACCGCGTTGGTAAATCCTTCGATCGGCAGGCTCACCAGTTGCACGGGCTGAACGTCGGGCGCCCAGGACCGCGCCGACACGAACATCTGGAAGAAAGCCGCCCGGCCGGTAATGGGTTCTGGCGGTTTCTCAGGCTCCTTCTTCTTCACGACTTCCTGTTTCGGCGCTTCCGTACAGCTAACCGCGGCAAGCAGTGCCGGAAGAAAGAGCAAGCGATGGCGGGCTTTCATTTCCCTATCATTGTAAACAACCGGCGCTGCCGTTGGGTTCGCGTTGTGACATAATCGGATCACTCGCGCCGTCTGCCCAGGTGCGGCGGCAGCCACTTCGATAAGGAGGGAACATGCGGTTCCCGTCTTCGCTGCAGCTCCAGATCGCCATCGTAACGGCCGTTGCCATTTCCTCGGCTGTCGCCCAAGATCAAGCCCCCGCCGCCGGACCCGGCCAGGGCGCTCCCGCGACCGGCGCACCGAACACCGGCTCTCCCGGAGGATTGCCGGGAGGCGGAGGCCGCAACCCAGGGCAGCAGAATCCCTTCCCCAACGACCGGCAGCAGCAACAGCAGCGTTTCCCTGAACAGGCGCGCCCCATCTTCCTGTCCGGAAAAGTGGTGCTCGAAGACGGCACCGCGCCGCCCGAATCGGTCACCATCGAACGGGTCTGCAATGGCAGCCCGAGACCGGAAGCCTACACCGATTCCAAAGGCCGCTTCAGCTTCCAGCTCGGCCAGAACCAGGGCATGATGCAGGACGCCAGCATCGGCAACGATCCGCTTGGCGGCGGCTTCGACAACGCGCCGGGTCAACAGCGCGGTGCCTCGCCCGGCTTCGGCGGCTTCGGCGGCATGAGCGGCGGCCGCGGCGTCAGTGAACGCGACCTGATGGGCTGCGAGATTCGTGCCGTGCTCGCCGGCTACCGCTCCGAAGCCGTGCCCCTCGCCGGACGCCGCATGATGGACAATCCCGACGTCGGCACCATCATCCTGCGCCGCATGGGCAACGTCGAAGGTCTCACCGTCAGCGTCACCTCCGCCGCCGCGCCCAAGGATGCGCGTAAGGCTTACGAGAAGGCGCGCGATCTCGCCCGCAAGAAGAAACCCGCCGAGGCGCAGAAGGAATACGAAAAAGCCGTCGCCCTTTATCCCAAGTACGCCAACGCCTGGACCGAGCTCGGTCAAATGCTCGAGGCGCAGAACGACAATGAAGGCGCTCAAAAAGCCTACACCGAAGCCTTGGCCGCCGACGCAAAGCTAGTGAAACCCTACGTGCAGATGGCCTTCCTCTGGGCCCGCGATAACAAATGGAAAGAGGCCGCCGAAGCCAGTGAGCGCGCCGTCAAGCTGAACCCCTTCGATTTTCCGCAGGCCTACTTCATCAACTCGGTAGCCAACCTGAACCTGCAAAAGCTCGATGACGCCGAAAAGAGCGTGCGCGAAGGAATGAAGCTCGACGCCAATAACCGCATTCCGAAAATGAAGCACGTCCTAGGCATCATCCTCGCCCAGAAGCAGGATTACAACGGCGCCATGGAAAACATGAAAGGCTACCTCGCCACCGTGCCCGCCGACGGGCAGGAAGCGGCCATGGTCAAAAAGCAGCTCGCCGAAGTCGAAAAATTCGCCGGAGCCAAAGCCGGCAACACCGCCGCTCAACAGTAGCGATCAAAACTCGGCGTGCCCCGGCGTCCGCGGGAACGGAATCACGTCCCGGATGTTCTTCATGCCGGTCACGTACATCATCATCCGCTCAAAGCCCAGGCCGAAGCCTGAGTGCGGCGCGCTGCCGTAACGGCGCAAATCGAGATACCACCAGTAGTGCTTTTCGTCGAGCCCCTGCTCGCGGATGCGCTCCACCAGCACGTCGTGACGCTCCTCGCGCTGGCTGCCTCCGATGATCTCGCCGATGCCCGGTGCCAGCACGTCCATCGCCCGCACCGTCCGTCCGTCTTCGTTCGCCCGCATGTAGAAGGCTTTGATCTTCTTCGGATAATCGGTGACGATCACCGGCCGCTTGAACGTCTCCTCGGTCAGGTAGCGCTCATGCTCGCTTTGCAGATCGCATCCCCAAAACACGGGGAACTCCCACGTCTTGCCCGACTTTTCGAGAATCGAAATCGCCTCCGTATAGGGCACGTGCGCGAACTCGCTGCCCGCCACGTTGTCCAGCTTGTCGAGCAGACCCGGTTCATAAAGCTTCTGGAAAAATTCGAGATCTGCCGCGCAGTTGGCCCGGATGTCGCGAATCAGGTACTTCAAAAAAGATTCGGCCAGCTTCATGTTGCCGGCCAGTTCACAGAACGCCATCTCCGGCTCGATCATCCAGAACTCGGCCAGATGGCGCGGCGTATTCGAGTTCTCGGCGCGGAACGTCGGCCCGAACGTGTAGACGTTGGTGAAGGCCAGCGCGAAGATCTCCCCTTCCAGTTGTCCGCTGACGGTAAGAAAGGCGGGCTTGCCGAAAAAGTCCGATTGGAAATCGATGCCAGGCGTCTCCACGCGCCGCGGCGCGTTCATCATGTCGAGCGTCGTCACCTGAAACATCGCACCCGCGCCTTCGGCGTCCGAGGTTGTCAGAATCGGCGTGTGGACGTAGAGAAATCCGTGCTCCTGGAAAAATTTGTGAATGGCGAACGCCAGCGCGTTACGCACACGAAAGACGGCGCCGAAGGTGTTGCTGCGCGCGCGGAAATGCTGGAACTCGCGCAGAGTCTCCAGGTTCACCTTCTTCTTCTGCATCGGATAGGTTTCCGCCGGAGCCGTACCCACCACCTCCAGCGATTCCCCGCGAAGCTCCACCGCCTGTCCCTTGCCCGGCGAAGCCACCAGCGTTCCTGTCACCCGTACACAAGCGCCCGTGGTCACCTGCGCCATCGCGTCCGCTTCCACCACGCCTGCATCGAATACCACCTGCATGTCGGCAAAGCACGATCCGTCGTTGATCTGGACGAAATGTACGTCTTTGCTGTCGCGCCGCGTCTTCACCCAACCTTGCACGGTGGCTTTAGCGCCAGGCTCTTTCGCCAGCCAGCTTCGAATGTACTGATCGGCTGAAATCATAAAGATTCATGGTAACTTGGACCGGTATGTATAAGCTTGGCATCGCGGTATTCTGCGCCGCGGCCGCCTGGGCGCAAACCGGTGCCATCGCCTTCACCGGCGCCCGCATCGTGCCCATCGCCGGCCCGGAGATCGCCTCCGGCACCGTCGTCATCCAGAATGGAAAGATCTCCGCGGTCGGAGCTTCCATCGCGACGCCCGCCGGCGCGCGCGTCATCGATGCCAAGGGCAAGGTCATCATGCCCGGCCTCGTCGATACGCATTCTCACATCGGCGGCGTCGATGGCGGCGATTCGACCGCCGCCATTCACCCGGACGTGCGCGTGCTCGATTCCATCAATGTGCGCGACGCGCGGCTGCAAAAAGCGCAGGCGGGCGGCATCACCGTAGCCAATGTCATGCCCGGCTCCGGTTTGCTCAACAGCGGCCAGACCCTCTACCTCAAACTGCGCGACGGTAAGACCATCGACGAACTGATCGTTCCGGGCCCCGATGGCAAGCCCTCCGGCGGCATGAAATTCGCCAACGGAACGAACCCACGGGGCGCCGGTCCCCGCCCTGGCACGCGCGCCAAAGCCGCCGCCCTGGTGCGCGAGCAGTTCATCAAAGCGCAGGAATATCGCGACAAGATTCGCACGGCCGCCGGCGACGCCTCGAAGCTTCCCGCGCGCGATCTGCGCATGGAAGGTTTGATCGAGGTCCTGGAAGGCCGCCGCGTGGCCCACTTCCACACACACCGCCACGACGACATCCTCACCGCTCTTCGCCTCGCCAAAGAGTTCCAGTTCAAAATCGTGCTGCAGCATGTCAGCGACGGCTGGGCCGTTCCCAATGAGATTGCCGCCGCCAAGGCGCCCTGCTCGCTGATCGTCATCGATTCGCCCGGCGGCAAGATCGAAGCCAAGGACAACAACTACTCCACCGCCGGCATCCTCGATCGCGCCGGCGTACTGGTCGGCTTTCATACCGACGACGGCGTCACCGATTCCCGCTGGTTCCTGCGCTCGGCCGCGCTCGCCGTTCGGGGCGGTCTGGCGCGCGAAAAGGCGCTCTATGCGATGACCATGGCAGGCGCCATCATGCTCGATATGCAGTCCCGCGTCGGCTCCCTCGAACCGGGCAAGGACGCCGACCTCGTCATCCTCTCCGGCGATCCATTGAGCGTCTACTCCCATGTGCTCGAAACATGGGTAGACGGCGTCAAGGTCTTCGACCGTGCCGATCCCAAGGACAGGCTCTACGCCACCGGCGGCCCCGGCGCCAGCCATGACCAGGGGCACGCCCTTCACCTTTGCGGGGAAGAGGAGGAGCGATAGCATGTGGATCGCCCTTCTCCTGGCGCTCGCCGCCCAAGCGCAGCCGCTGCTCGTCCGCGGCGGCCTCGTCTACACCATGGCCGGCGAGCCCATTCGCGACGGCGTGGTACTTGTCCGCGACGGCAGGATCGAGCGTGTCGGCACGCTCGCCCAGATCGGCACGCCCGCCGGATACCGCACTGTACAAGCCGCCGTCGTCACGCCGGGCTTGATCGACGCGCATACCGTCGTCGGCCTCACCGGATGGCTCAACCAGGCCCACGACCAGGAGCAGTTGGAACGTAGCGCGCCTCTGCAGCCGGAGTTGCGCGCCATCGATGCCTACAACCCGCGCGACGAACTGGTGGGCTTTGTGCGCAACATGGGCGTCACCACCATCCACACCGGCCATGGCCCCGGTGCGCTCATCAGCGGACAGACCATGGTGATCAAGACCGCCGGCGGTCCCACCGATAGCGATGTCGTAACCGCCGGAGCGATGATCGCCGCCACGCTCGGCCCATCGGCCCGCGCCGAGCAAGGCAAGGCCCCCGGCACCACCGCCAAGGCCGTGGCCCTGCTCCGCGCCGAGTTGATCAAAGCCAAAGAGTACGCCGCCAAGTCCGACAAGCCCCGCGACCTGCGCCTGGACGCTCTGGCGCGCGTGCTGAGCGGCGAGTTGCCGCTGATGGTCACCGTCCACCGCTCGCACGACATCCTCACCGCCATTCGCATCGCCAAGGAGTTTTCGTTCAAACTCGTTCTCGATGGGGCGGCCGAAGCCTACGAGGTGCTGCCGCAGATCAAGGCTTCTGGCTTCCCGGTCATCGTGCATCCCACCATGGCCCGCTCGGGCGGCGAGACGGAGAATCTGAGTTTCGAGACAGCTTCGAAACTGCGTGCCGCCGGCATTCCCTTCGCGCTCCAAAGCGGATTTGAAAGCTACGTCCCAAAGACGCGCGTCGTCTTGTTTGAAGCGGGCGCCGCCGCCGCCCACGGGCTGACCAAGGAGCAGGCACTGGCGAGCGTCACCATCGACGCGGCGCGGCTGCTTGGAATGGACAGGCGCGTGGGCTCTCTTGAACCCGGTAAGGACGCCGACCTCGCCCTTTACGATGGCGATCCGCTTGAGTACACCACGCACGCCACCGCCGTCATCATTAACGGCAAACTGGTAAGGGAGATTCGATGACACGCCGCGACTGCCTGGCCGCCTTCGCATTCGCCGCCGCCGGACCGCCGGCCAAAACCGGCGAAGCCGTCACGCTGCTCGAACGCACCTGCGCCTCGGGCGCCGTTGCCGCCGCCTCGCTCTACGTTCATCAGGACCGGTTCACGCTGTACCGCGGCTTCGGCCAGGCGCGCCAGCCCGATACCGTGTTTCTGCTCGCCTCCATCACCAAGCCCATGACCGCGGCGGGCGTCATGATTCTCGCCGATCGCGGCCAGCTTTCCCTCGCCGATCCCGTGCCCAAGTTCATTCCGGAATTCACCGGCGGCGGCCGCGACGATATCACCATTCACCACGTCCTCACCCACACCTCGGGCCTGCCCGACATGCTGGTGGAGAACACCGAACTACGCAGGCGCCACGCGCCGCTCAAGGATTTCGTGGCGGGAACCTGCCGCACTCCACTGCTGTTCAAGCCCGGAACCGAGTGCCGTTATCAAAGCATGGGGATCCTGCTCGCCGCCGAGATCGCCGAACGCGTTACGAAGATGCCGTTCCGTGAATTCCTGCGCCGCGAACTTTTCAACAAACTCGAAATGAAGCACACCTCGCTCGGCCTCGGCGGGCGCCAGATTCCGTCCACGGCTCAAAGCCAGGTCACCGGCGACGACGATTGGAACTGGAACAGTCCCTACTGGCGCGACCTCGGCGCCCCCTGGGGCGGCGCGCACTCCACCGCCGGCGAAGTGGCACGGTTTCTCGAAATGTTCCGCCGGCCCGATAACGGCATCCTGAAGCCGGAAACCACCGCCGCCATGATCCGCAATCAGAACGCGGGGCTCAACAAGCCTTGGGGCATCGGCTGGATGATCGAGCCGGGTGGCTTCGGCAAGAGCTGCTCGGCGGAAACCTACGGCCATTGGGGGTCCACCGGCACCGTCGCCTGGCACGACGCGCGCCAGAATCGGACCTGCGTTCTGCTCACAACCAAGCCGGCCGATCAGTCGCGAGCCGGCCTGCTCGGTCCCGTATCCGATCTGGTTTCGGCTTAAGATGACGATCACCGAAGTTCGCATTCATCGTCTGGGCGCCGATCTGCATCACCGGTTTGGCTGGTCGCTCAACTGGACCCGCCGCCGCACGGCCACTCTGGTCGAAGTGCGAACCGAAAGCGGACTCACCGGCTGGGGCGATGGATTCTTTGGCGGCGATGCGCTCATCAAGCATCCGGAGAAAGTCATTGGCCGGTCGCCGTTTGAAATCGAAGCGATCTACGAATCCCTGCGTCCGGAATCGGAACGCCAGAGCCGCCGCGGCGGACCGGTTTGCGGTGGGCTCGACACCGCTCTTTGGGATCTGACGGGTAAGGCTCTCGGCCTTTCCGTGTGCCGTCTCTTCGGCCACGTTTTTCGCGATCGCATCGAAGCCTACTGCACCGCGCTCTATCGCAAAGATTGGCACCACCTGGCGCAAGGCCTCGCCGCCGAAGCCGTGGAATGGAAGCGCCAGGGCTTTAAGACCGTCAAGATGAAAGTGGGCTACGGTCCCGACGTCGACTACGAAAACGTGTACGCCGTCCGCCACGCTCTCGGCGCCGATTGCCATCTGGCCATCGACGCCAATTGCGCCTATGACGCCGGCACCGCTCGCGCCTTGTGCCATCGGCTGGAACCATTGCGCATTCAATGGTTCGAAGAGCCCGTGCTCGCCGACGATTTCGAAGGCTACCGGAGGCTGCGCGAGGCTACCTCCATCCCCCTGGCCGGCGGTGAGACGTTTGACGCCGATCGGCTCGCCCGCCATTACGTTCAGCCCAAGCTCGTCGATATCCTTCAGCCGGAAGTGGAGATCGTGGGACTCACCGGCGCCAGGCGCATCGGCCATCTGGCCTGGCTCAACCGCATCCGGATCGTGCCTCACAACTGGGGCACCGCCGTCCGCACCGCGGCCATCCTGCACTGGATGGCCACCGCGCCGCCCATCACCGAAGCGATCGCCGCACCTTCCGCGCTGTTCGAATTCGATCAGACCGAAAGCCCGTTCCGCGACGCCGTGGTGACGCAGCCCCCGCTGCTCGGTTCCGAAAGCTCGGTGCGCGTGCCCGAAGGCCCCGGCCTTGGCATCACGGTGAATACCGATGCCGTGGCGAAGTACCGCGAAGAGCTGATCGTCGTTCGCTGACTTCAGTTCTCTCCGAAGCTATACAGTGCCGATCGCGTCCGCAGGAAGATCCGCCCGCCGGTCAGCGCCGGCGTGGCGTAGCATTCATCGTCCATTTCAAAGGATGCTTCGATCTCCCACTCCGGCCCCGCCTTCACCACCGTGACTTTGCCCTGCTGGCTCACGAAGTAAACCTTGCCTCCCGCCGCCACTGGCGACGCGTAATACGTATCCAGCGCGCCGGTGAGCCTTCCCTGCTTGAAGATCTTGCCCGTCCGCGGATCGACTCCCGAAAGCACCCCGCCATCGCGAATCAGGTAAAGGACTCCATCGTAGATCAGTGGCGAAGGCACGTTCGGTAGAAACTTCTGCATGCTCCAGACCACGTGCGTGTTGGTGATGTCGCCCCGGCCTCCACCGCGCACCGCCACCAGCCGGTTGCGTGCGGCGCGGCGCGCGCGCAGGAACTCCCACTCCTTCTCGCTGACGCTTCCGTCGCCATCGAGATCGATTGTATAGAAGCTCCGCTGCCAACCCGGATTGCGCATCTCGTTCTGGGTCAGCTTGCCGTTCTTGTCGTCGTCCCATTGCGCCAGCTGTTCGGCGAGTGTGGGCGTCTCCGTGGGCTGTTCCGCTTCCCCGCCCCCTTCCCACGAATGGGCGTAGATCATGTTGCCCTGTATAATCGGCACCGACTTCGGCTGCCACGATTGACCGCGCACCCACCACAAACGCTTTCCGCTTTCGGCTTCATACGAGGTGAGCTGATACGCGCCCGGCACAATCAATTCCACCGGTCCACCTTCCGGCGCAAACAACGCGGGCGTCGCATACCCGCGCGTGATCTCGGGCCGCTCCACTTTCCACGCCACCTTGCCCGTGTCCTTGTCGAGCGCCAGCAGATACGAATCGGTGTCCTGGTCGCAGATCAAATACAATTTGCCGCCATGCAGGATGGGAGACGATCCGTGGCCATTCACGTTGTTGAACGGGCCGAGGGGCAGCCGCCATCGCTCCTCGCCGTCGAAGCGATAGCTCACCAGCCCGTAATCGCCGAAGAAAACGTAAACGTTATTTCCGTCGGTAACCGCGCTGGGAGACGCGGAAGAATTCGTCGGTTGATACCGTTCCGTTCTTGGCCGCGGCACGTCCCGCCGCCACAACACGCGGCCCGTCTCGCGATCGAGACAAATCGTGATCAGCGCGCCTTCGGTCTTCACCTTGTCGCGCCCGGCGTCGGAACGCACGCCGCCTTCCTCGCCCGTGAGGAAGATCCGGTCGCCTGCGATCACCGGCGACGAGTGCCCCATCGGAACGGCCGTCTTCCAAAGAACCTTCTTGCCCGGCCCGAACTCCACCGGCACGGCCGCTTCGCTCGTTCCCAAGCTTTGTTTGCCGCGAAACTGCGGCCACAACAATGCGTCTTTCCGCTGCCGCGCATACTCGCCGTGAAACGCCTGTTCGGCTCGATTCAGCGCCGCCACGTACCCGCCGCCGTCGAGGAACGGATTCCCGGCCGGCCTCCCCCGCAGCCGCGCCGCCTTCTCTTTCAATCCGAAAATCCCGCCGTGCTGCGCCAGGAAGATGTCGCACTTCAATCCACGCAGAGTGCGAAACGTTCCCTCGTAGTCTTCGGCGATCGAAGGATAGCCGGCGTTCTGCACCAGCCGCGTTCCATCGTTGACGCCCCAACCGCCCATGAACACCACTTCGTACTTTTTACCGCCGTCACTGACCGTCATCGTCCACGTCGTACAGCCTTTGGTATGACCCGGCGTCAGATGCGCTTTCAGCGTCACGCCTCCCAGCGTCACCATGTCGCCATTGTTCAGAACACGCTCCACCGCCACCGCCGGAATGCCGTCGCCTCCCTTGGACAGAACCGCGGCGTCAGGCTCAGAAGCCATCACCCGCGCGCCCGAAAACTCCTTGGCCACCGCGTGTCCTCCCACATGATCGGCGTGCGCGTGACTCGCCAACAAAATCTTGATGTCGCGGAACCGGAATCCCAATTTCTCCACGCTGCGCCGCACCGCCGGAACCGTGTGGGCGAATCCGGTGTCGATCAGGATGTGGCCTTCCTTGGTGGTCACCAGATACGCCGAAAGCCCCTGCGTGCCCACGTAGTGCACGTTCCCGGCGATGCGAAACGGCTCCATCGGCTCATTCCAGTCCGCCTGCGCGGCGGCCCGCGGCGAAAGCAAAGCGATCATCGCAAGTACGAACATAAACACCCGACTCTATCAGGATTCCGGCCCTCGCCGTAGGCCACACCCACAAACGGGTTAGGAGTCACGTTTTCGCCGGAACGGGCGGGTCCGCGTGCTAGAATCGAGTGAATTTTTCGGAGCAGCTACGCCCGATCGGGCCGGTCATCTGACGCCGAATCGCCTCTTCACACATGACCGCCGATTCGAAAGGAAGGTTGTAGATGAACCAGAAACTCTGGCTCGCCTTATGGGTTCTCGCCTTTATCGTTCTTTGCGTCGTTTGTCTCGGTTCCCATCGCCATGAATCGGCCGCCGCCACCGTTACCGCTCCCAATGCGGCCGTTTCAAATCCCGTACTCGAAGGCCGCATGGAAAACGGCAAGCTCACGTTATCGGGAGCGGTTCCATCGATTGACGCGAAAAAAATGATTGCCGCTCGCGCCCGCGCGCTCTTCGGCGTAAACAAGGTGGTGGACGATGTCTCGGTCGATACCACCGCTCCCAATGGAGCCTGGGGCGCCGGCGTCGCCAACATCACCTCTGTCCTGGGCGGCCGGCTCACAGACGGCTCGTTCCGGCTCGGCCCCGACAGCATCACGATTCGCGGCCAGGTTCCGGGCGAGGACATCAAGGCGGCCATCCTGCATTCGGCGCAGGAATCGGTGGGCCCCCGCATCCGCATCATCGACGCGCTGACCGTCGTCGCCAAGTCCGCCGCGCAAACCGGCATCGACGATTTTCTGAAAGGGAAGGTCATCGAGTTCGCCACCTCCAGTTCCGGCATCACGCCTAAGGGTCGCGACGTTCTCGACCAGCTCCTTCCCCTGCTGCGCAAGGCCGATGGCCGCGTGATCGAGATCGGCGGCCACACCGACAACGAAGGCTCCGCGGACCTGAACATGAGGCTGAGCAACGACCGCGCCTATGCCGTGAAGCGCTATCTCATGAGCAAAGGCATGCCGCCGGCAAAACTCAATCCCATCGGCTTCGGTTCCACGCGGCCCGTCGCCGATAACTCCAGCGAAGAAGGCCGTCAACAGAACCGCCGCATCGAGTTCGCCATTCAATAGCGCATACAGGGAGGCACGGATACATGCTCGGACATCTACTTTGTCTATTGTTGGCTGGGGTGCTCGGCGGCTTCATCGGATGGCTGCTTCGAAATATCCGGCTTGGCGACTACCTGGAAAAGCAAGCGGCGGAACTCGCCGATCGGGACCGCATCGCGGGTCAGCTTCGCACCGAGCTGAACTTAAAGGCCGACCAGGTCGTCACGCTGCAGCGCGACGTTTCCAGCGTCACCGAGCGGGTCGCGCTTTTCTCCAACAGGCTCGACACGGCCGATGAAATGCGGGCCGAACTCGAAGCCGGCCTGAAGGACGCCCGCCACGCGCTTGCCGCCGCCGAACAGGAACGGGACCGTCTTCGTTCCCAGTCGCTCGGGAACGGCGAGGCGCTGCGGAAAGCCGAAGCGGATCTGCCCGCGCTTCGCACCCGGCTGCAGCAGGCCGAGACCGACTCGAGCCAACGCCTGGTCCGTCTCAAGGACTTCGAATCGACTCAAGCCCGCCTGGCCTCCCAGATCGAGAAGCTCGAGGCGGAGCTCGCTTCCGCACGCGGCGATGGTGCCGGTGAAGCTTCCAAACTGCGCGCCCGCGTGACGGAACTCGAATCGCAGCTCAAGACTCAAACGGCAGCTAAGGGTACCGAGGTCGAGCGGCTCCAGACCCGCGCCGGCGAACTGGATCGCAACGTTTCCGATCTTCAGAAGCGGCTCAAGACCGCTTCGGCGCGGCTGGCGGAATTGGAACCGCTGGCGGCCCAACTGCCCGCCCGCGACCAGAAGGTGAAAGAACAGGAGTCGATGGCCGCCACGTTGCGCACTCAATTGGTGGAGCGCGACAAGCTGTTGGCCGGCCGCCAGGGATTGCTCGCCGAGCGCGAGGGTGAGGTCGCCGCACTGCGCAAGACGCTTAAAGCTGCCGAGTCCGCCAAAGCCGCGCACAACAGCGAACTCGCAGTACTGCGTACGTCCCTTGACTCCGCGAATTCGGAACGGGCGGCACTGCGCAAGACCCTTGAAGCTGCCGAGTCCGCCAAAGCCGCGCACGACACCGAACTCGCAGCACTGCGCAAGTCCCTCGACTCCGCGAATGCCGAACGGGAGGCGCTGCGCAAGTCCCTCAAAGCCGCCGAGTCCGCCAAAGCCGCGCACGACGCCGAACTCGCAACACTGCGCAAGTCCCTCGACTCCACGAATGCCGAACTGGCGACGCTGCGCAGTTCCCTCGAAGCCGCCGAGTCCACCAAAGCCGCGCACGACACCGAACTCGCAACACTGCGCAAGTCCCTCGACTCCGCGAATGCCGAACGGGAGGCGCTGCGCAAGTCCCTCAAAGCCGCCGAGTCCGCCAAAGCCGCGCACGACGCCGAACTCGCAACACTGCGCAAGTCCCTCGACTCCACGAATGCCGAACTGGCGACGCTGCGCAGTTCCCTCGAAGCCGCCGAGTCCACCAAAGCCGCGCACGACACCGAACTCGCAACTCTACGCCAGTCCCTCGACTCCGCCAACACCGAACGGACAGCAATGCGCAGTTCCCTCGAAGCCGCCGAGTCCACCAAAGCCGCGCACGCCACTGAACTGGCAACTCTACGCCAGTCCCTCGACTCCGCGAATGCCGAACGGGAGGCGCTGCGCAAGTCCCTCGGAGCCGCCGAGTCCGCCAAAGTCTCTCACGACACCGAACTCGCAGCACTACGCACTTCCCTCGACTCCGCCCAAGCCGGTCACACCGCACTCATGTCCTCTCGCGACGCCGAACTCCAGGCACTCCGCGCCTCACTCCTTACCTCGGAAACCCAGGACAACCAACACATGCAGGAAATCGAAGAACTACGCAAAACCACCGCCGATTGGGACCGCCGCGTGAAGGATCGCGACATCGAGATCACCAGCCTGCGCCGCGCACTGGCCGACTGGGAAGCGCGCGGCAGAACCCTCGACGCCGATCAGCAGCGAACCCGCGCGCGTTTCGCCGACCTCGAAAAGAGCCTCGCTGCATGGGAATCCAAAGCCAAGGAACACGACGCTGCCAACGCCGCGCTCCGCACCCAGGCCGTGGAGCGCGATCGAGCGTTCACTTCCCTGAACCAGGAACTCGCCACCCTTCGGGCCAATCACACCACCGCCGCCGAATGGGAGGGACGCGCCAAGACCAGGGAAGAAACTATCGTTTCGCTGCGAGCCGGCATGCGAGAACAGGAATCGGAGTCGGCGCGGCTCCGCGCCAGCTTCTCCGACTGGGAGTCGCGCATCGCCCGCAAGGAAGAAGCCATCGCCGCCCTGCGCGTGGAACTTCGCGCGCGCGATGCCAGCGTCACCCGTCGCAATGCCGAGATCGAGCGTCTGCGCACCGCCGCCGCCACCTGGGAAACCCGCTTCGCCAATTGCAACGTCGAGGTCAAACAGAAAGATACCGATCTCAAGAAACGCACGCAGGACGCCGAAAGGCTGATCGGCGACGTGGATCGCCTTCGCGCGCTCATCACGGATTGGGAAACCCGTTCTGCCACGCTGCGCTCGAACTGGGAAGCCCGCGCCCGCGAGAAGGACGTCACCATCGAGGCCTTACGCGTCGAACTGCGCTCCCTGCGCGGCGAACTCGAAGCGCGCCCGAAAGCCGCCACCAGCGAAGCCCATCCCAAACGCTACACCTCTCCGCCGTCCGAAAAAGACGATCTCAAGCTCATCCACGGCGTCGGCCCGAAACTGGAAACGATGCTCAACCAACTGGGCTTCTATTTCTTCCGCCAGGTGGCCGGGTGGAGTGAAGCGGAGATCGATCAAATCGACTCGGAACTCGAGCGGTTCCACGGGCGCATCCGCCGCGAGAATTGGGTGGCTTCGGCGAAGCGGGAACATTTCAACAAGTACGGGGAACAGTTGTGAAAATCGAGGCGGCCGTGCGAAACGTGCTAGCGTGCGCCTCGGCCGTACGTTCGAGCGGTACCGAATAGCCCCCGCCCAAAGTCACCAGAAACGGCGCGCCATGGGCCTGCGCCGCCGTCATCACCATCCGGTCCCGCGCCTGAAGGCCCGCCTGCGTCAGCGACAACCGCCCCAACGTGTCCGTCTCGAGCGCATCCACGCCGGATTGATAGATCACCAGGTCCGGCCCAAACTCAAAGGCTTGCGGCAGATGCCGCTCCAGCAGCGGCAAGTACTCGCCGTCGGACGTTCGATCCTCCAGTTCCACATCCAGCCGGCTGCGCTGCTTGCGGAACGGAAAGTTGTTCCGGCCATGCAGCGAGAGCGTGAACACCGCATCGTCATTCTCAAAGATCTGCGCCGTGCCGTCGCCCTGGTGTACATCGAGGTCGATCACCGACGCGCGCCGGATCCGGCCCTCCGCCCGTAGTTTCTGAATCACCACGGCGATATCGTTGAACACGCAAAAGCCCGCGCCCTCTCCGTGAAAGGCATGATGGGTGCCACCGGCGAGATTCCCGCCCCAGCCGGTGTTCATCGCCTCCTCCGCCGCGGCCAGGGAACCGCCCACGCTCGCCAGTGTGCGCCGCACCAACCCTTCGGACCATGGAAATCCAATGCGGCGAATCACGGCCGGCTCCAGCGACCCGGCCAGGAACCGGCGCACATACTCCGGGTCGTGCGCCAGTTCAATCGTCTCAGGCCGCGCGAATTCAGCCTGTTCAAAAACGAAAACGCCATCCCGGGCCAGAAGGTCGCGCACCATGGCGTATTTGCGCATGGGAAACTTGTGCCCTTCCGGCAGGGGGATGGCGTAGTGGTCGCAGTAAAACAGCCGTGGCTGCCGTGTCAACGCTTGGTGAGGTCGCGAATCCAGATATCTTTGAACCACATGTTGCCGCGGCCGCCCGAATGCAACTGCAGCGCGATCGGTCCGTCGAACGACTTCGGCTGCGGATCGGTGAAGTCGATCATCGGCACGCCGTTCAGCCTCGATATATAGCGATTGCCTTCCACCTTCAGCAGATATTCGTTCCACTCGCCGTGCCGCACCACCAGTTCGTTCTCCGGCGACGGCCACACGATCCACTGCCGCCCGTCGCCATAGATGCCGCCGGTGTGCTGGCCGATCGTGCAATCGATCTCAAACTGCAGTCCCTGCGAAACGTTGGGAGTGCCAGGGCTGAATCCCACATGGAAGAAGACACCGCTGTTGCCGTCGCCTTCGCACTTGAACTTCAAATAGAGCTGAAAATCCTTGTAGCTCTTCTCGGTCTGCAGATAACCGTACGCCTTGGTGATCGCCATCCCGTTAATGGCGCCCTCTTTGACTTCCCACTTTTCCTTGCCGACCTCCACCCAACCGGAGAGGTCCTTGCCGTTGAAGAGTTTGACCCAATCCTCACCGGGCAACAGGGGGCGATTCCTTTGCTGGGCGTTTAGCCCCGCGGCGGCCATCATAACCATCAGCGCGATGCGTTTCATAAACGTTCATGATACACGGTCATTTGTGGCCCCAGCGCTTGACGATGAACACTCCGAGAAAAATCACGGCCATCGCCGCGATCTCCCCCCTGCCAAATGGCTCGCGGTAAAACAGCCACCCGAGCGCCGCCGCCACGATCGGATTGATATAGGTGTAAAGCGAAACGATGGACACCGGCAGCCGCTGCAACGCGATCACAAACGACGTATACCCCACGATCGATCCGAAGACCACCAGCCAGGCAAGCGCGGCCACGCTGCGCCCCGTCCACGCCGGCGCATGGCCGGTTTCCAGAAACAAGGCGGGCAGAAACGCCAGTCCCGCCGTAAACTGATGCACCGCCGCCGAAGCCACCGGATGCGGCTTGCTGCTGATGCGTTTCTGAAGAATCGAACCCAGCGACCAGCTTGCCGAACCCAGTTGCAACAGCAGAAAGCCTTTGACTACATTGCCCGAAAGACCGGCCGAGAAAACATCGGGACCCACCAGTAAAGCCGCGCCCGCGAGCGACACGGCGATTCCAGCCGCGCCGCCCACCGTTAGCGGATCGCCGCCCGGCACTGCGGCCTCGATGCCCACCATCCAGATGGGCGAAACGGCGATGAACAACGCCGCCAGGCTGCTGGGGATCAGTTGCTCGGACAGCGTGAGGCAGGAATTGCCCACGCCCAGAATCAGAAACCCGAAAAAGGCAGTGCTCCACAGGTCGCGCCCGCGCGGCAACTCCAACCGGTAATAACGGACGGCGGCCAGCATGATCGCTCCGGAGATCAAAAATCGCACCGCCACCAGAAGAAACGGAGGAATCGATTCGAGCGCCATGCGAATCGCCAGATAGGTGGTACCCCAGAAAAAGCAAACCGAAGCAAACGCGAGGTAGGCGGCAAACAACGGATGACGGGTCAATTTTTCAGCATACCCCGGGAAAGCGGTATTGCGCCGTCCGGCTTGTCCGATGAGATCCAGTGTGGAACGCCGCCGGGAACCGCGTTATTCGTGCAACCAAACGGCACGCCTCATCGACCTCAGGACGGGCGAAGCGGTGGAAGTGACCATCGTGAACGTCTCTGGAAGAGGCTTACAGGTGAAGGCCGCCAAGGCGCTCGCGCTCAGCACGCCGGTGCGCATCGACCATGGCGACAACCTCATGTTGGGCGATATTTGCTACAGCCGCGACGATGGCCCCTCGGCCCTGTGCGGCATCCGGCTCGCCCATTCTCTTACCGGAAGCGCGGCCCTGTTGAACCTCATGAAACGCGTCGAGTCGGCCTCGGAACCGCGCCCCGCGCGTACGCCGCAATCCTGAAGCCCGCTTGCGTGTAACTTAGAACGAGGATGCTTCGCCGAACCTTCCTCACCACCCCTCTTCTCGCCCACGCCGCCGAAGTTCACTATCGCGATTACTCCCGCATTCTGCCCGATTACGTCTCACGCCTCGCCGCCGAAGCGCACCAGCGCCGCCTCACCGCCCTCGCCAAACTCACGTCGGCCGATGCCATAGCCGCCCGCCAATCCTACATTCGCCAGACGCTCTGGAAAATCATCGGCGGCCCGCTCGAACGAACCCCGCTTCGAACGCGCACCACCGGAACTTTTCAGCGCGAAGGCTATCGCGTCGAGAATCTGATCTACGAGTCCCGGCCCGGCTTTCACATCGCCGCCAACCTCTATATCCCCGCCGGCACCGGCCCCTTCCCAGGCGTGCTTTTTCAAATGGGCCACAGCCGGAACGGAAAGGCATACACGTCGTATCAGAAGTGCTGCCAGGGCCTTGCCCGCCTGGGCTACCTGGTGCTGGCCTTCGATCCCATGGGCCAGGGCGAACGCGTCTATTACCCGCAAGCCAACGGCAATATGACGAGGCTCGCGTCTTCCGACGATGAGCACACGCTGCCCGGCCGCCAATTGCTGCTGGTCGGCTCCACCTCGACGCAAATCCAACTCTGGGATGCCGTCCGCAGCCTCGACCTTCTGGTGGCCCATCCTTTGTGCGATCCCAAGCGGATCGCCTCCACCGGCCAGTCCGGCGGAGCCACACTAACGATGCTGCTCGCCGCCGTCGATGACCGGCTCACTACCGCCGTCATCTGTTCCGCCAATACCGAAAACATCGCCTGCCCGGGATTCAATCCGCCAGGCTCCACCGACGACGCCGAGCAGAACCTGATCGACGGCGGCACTCTCGGCATCGATCGCTGGGATCTGCTCTACCCTTTCGCTCCGAAGCCGATGCTCTCCCTCGTCAGCGCGCGGGATTTCTTCGGCACCTATTCGCCCAACTACCTGGTGAACGGCCGTGAGGAGTTCGCCCACCTGGCGCGCGTCTACGGCCTGTTGAACGCCTCCGAGAAGGTGGCCTGGGAAGAATTGCCCCTGCCGCACGCACTTTCCTACGCCTCGCGGATGCGCGTCTACAACTGGTTTGAAAAGTGGCTCAAAGGTTCGGACCGGAACATCGCCGCCGAGCCCGCCACCGCGCCCGAAGCCGATGAGAAGCTCTACGCGTCAAAGACAGGAAACGTGGTCCGCGATCTGGGAGGCAAGACCCCGCTGGCCCTGGCGCGCGACCGGTTGCAGACCGCCACCACGCGCGCCACCGCCATCGAGATCGAACAAATGCTGCGAGTGGATCGCGTCCCGGTCTCCGCCTTCACGATCGTGTCGAAGGTGCCGGCCCCGGCGGGCATTCGCATCGAAGCCGCGGAGACTGCATCGGTACCGGGGGTGCATCTACCCGCGTGGCTCTTCCATCCCGCGACCGAGGATGCTTCCAAAGCCGCGCTGTTGTTCGCCGACGCCGGTGGCCGCGCCGCCCGCTGGGACGAAGGATCGCTCTATCAGAACCTCGCCGCGCGCGGCCATTTCGTGTGCGCCGCCGACGTGCGCGGCATCGGCGATCTGCGGCCCGAATATCCACGCGGAGCCCAGGGCCATGCCTCCTCTCACGTCAGTGAAGAGAACTACGCGTGGGCAGGGTTGGCGTTGGGCAAGCCGCTGGTGGGACAGCGTGTATCGGACCTGCTCGCGCTCATCGGCTCTATGCGGAAAGCCGCCCCGAAACGGCGGTTGATTCTCGCCGCCACGGGACGCATGTGTATTCCGGCACTGTTCGCCGCCGCGCTTGAACCCGCCGTCGATGCGGCCTGGCTCCATCAGGACGCCCTTTCCTACCGCAAGCTTCTCGAGAGCGAGGAATACTCGGAGCCGCTTGCCAACTTCCTCCCCGGCGTCCTGCTCCGGTTCGATCTTCCCGAAGTAGCCGCGCTCATCTCCGCGCCGCGGCGCCTTCGCCTTTCGGCCCGCGAGCCCTGGGAAGCCGAAAGCTTCGTGTCACTGTAGCCGGCCTATTTCCGCAGGCACCACCGCAGCGCATTCACCAGCGCGCGCTGATACATCGGATGCCCCAGCGCCTCCCGCGTGTGGCCGCTCGCCAGGTGGCAAAGCCTCCCCTTGCCCGGCTCATACGCCCAGCCCGCCGCCGCCGTCTTGCCTTCATCGGAACGGTTGCGCAACAGCATCTTCGCGCGCTTCTCATCGATGGGGGGCGTGTGCTGCTCGTCGGCCGCGAACCAATCCGATAGCCCCTGCGTCACCGGATGATCGCGATCCACCACTTCCACGCGGAATCGTTCAAGCGGCCCATGCCCGATGTAACGGCCGCCCACCAGTTTCAAATACGGTCCGTTCTCGGGATAGAGGCCCATCGAGTTGTGCAGGTTCAAAAACCCACCTCCGCTCTCTACGAAATCGACGACCGCCTTTTCCTGTTCGGGCGTCATCCAGATCTTGTAAGGCTTGTCGAAACCATCGGGCCACAACATGCCATCGCGCAGGATCACCAGCAGTTTCACTTTCGCCAGATTGGCCGCCGTCAGTTGCGCGGTGTCCACCGTGAAGTGCGCTTCGATATTGGCCGCTTCCAGCGCCGGCCGCAGTCCTTCTTCCAAATGCTCCGGCTCATGGAAGCGATCGCCGATCAGCACCAGCGCGTTGTCCCGCGCCGTTGAAAGCTTCCGCACCGGCGCCGCCGTCAGTTCCGCGTATACGTGCCGGATATCCTCGGGCCTCGGCGTATCGTAGGGCATCCAGGTGTAATAGGACGCGGGCAGCAGAAAATCCTTCACCGTCGAATCGACGGAACTGCCGAGCGTGATCGCATAGGCGACCTGCCGCCGCAGCTCCTGCACGAAGCGGATCTGCCGGTCGATCAGTTGAGAGCCCGAGCCCCACGATCCACGGCCCGGAACCACCACCGCCGCATCCAGCTTCTTGAGCCGGTCGAGCGCCGCCAGCCACTCGGCCGTGTCGTGCGCCGCCACATCGGCGCGCGGCCCGTTGGTAATCAGATCGCCGGCGAACAGCACACGTTGCGAAGGGATCCAGATGGCGCGGCGCCCGCGCGAGTATTCGATCCGCACGATGCGATCGGTGTCGCCGGCAAGAGCTGGAAGCGCCTCCGCCGCACCCGCTCCGGTGGTCACCATCGAATGCGCTTTCGATTTCTGGAGCAGTTCCGCCGTATAGGGCGCGGGACCGGCGTCGACCAGCACCGTACGATCCGGAAACTCCACCCACCCGGCATTCGAGGATTTGAACTTGTCGGCGAATCCAACGGCCGTGACACCGGGGGCGACTCTCTCAACATGCGGCAACTCAGCCGCAGCGAGGGCGTATACCAGAAGAGACCAATGCATTTCGACGCTACGCTATCACAACTAATCGGCGAGGCGTTGAAATCCCGAATGCGCCACCGGGCCCCGCAGCCGCTCGCGTACTTTACCCGAAGCGATCGCTTCGCATAGCGTCAGGAACACCTCACGCACCGCCGTCTCATAGGCTTCCACCTGCGCCGCCGTATGCGCGTACATGGCGTAGAACGCGTTCGAAGCGAGAAAGCCGCGCTCGAGCATGCCTTGCACGAACAGCGTCTTCACCGCCGCCGCATCGGGATCGTTGAACGTGAACCGGCTGAGCGGCGCGATTCCACTCACCGCGATATCGAGGCCCGCCGCCCCGGCCGCGCGCCGCCACGCCGCCTGCACCGCTCCGCCGATCGCCATCAGATGAGCCGCCGCATCCACTCGCCGATGCTTCCTAACCGCCGCCAGCGCCGCCGCCGGGCCGATCCGTTCCGTCCAGTGCGTCGAACTGATGAACGTCGCCTGCGCCGCCGCCATCGCATCGCCGGTACCCACGATCGCCGCCATGGGATAGCCGTTGCCCAGCGCCTTGGCAAACACGGCGATATCTGGCGTTACCCCCAGCTTCAAATGCACGCCACCGGTGTTCAACCGGAATCCCGCCGTGATTTCGTCGAAGACCAACAGTGCCCCGCGCCGCTTCGTCTCCTCGCGCACCCGCTCGAGAAACCCGGGCGCCGGGTCGCTCGACCGCATCGGCTCCATCACCACCGCCGCCAGATCGCCTGCCGCCGCCGCCAGCGCTTTCTCGAAACCGGCCAGATCGTTGTAGGCGAACGGAAGCGCGGTCCTCGCCAGCCCGCGCGGCACACCCGCCGGGTCGAGACCCGCCAGAAGATGACCGCCCAACGGATCGCCCTCGCCAAGGTTGGCCGCCAGATACCAGTCCTGCCAGCCGTGGTAACCGCAAAAAACAATCTTGTCCCGCCGTGTTTTGGCCCGCGCGATGCGCACCGCCGCCGCCATCGCCTCACCACCGCAGCGCGTGTACCGCACCATATCCGCCCAGGGGTGCAGTTCGCACAGCAGTTCCGCCAACTCGACTTCCTCGGCGCAGTTCAGCGTCGATGCCGAACCGGCGGCGATCGCCGCCCGCACCGCCTCATCCACGTCCGGATCGGCGTAACCCAACACGCAGGCGCCAATGCCGCCGTAGGACATGTCCACATACCGGCGCCCATCCAGGTCCCACACTTCCGCGCCCCGCGCTTTCGAAAAGTACGCGGGCCATTCCGATGGATGAAACATCTCCGGACGCTTGGAGAGCAGTTGCGTACCACCGGGAATGATCCGCCGTGCGCGCTTATACAGATCGGGGCCGGCTTCCACCGCCAGCCGTGCCCATCGCACATCCATGCAATCGGCCGAGCCCGCGTAATAAACCACCAGCACCGTCGCGTCAGGCAATGCCTCGGCGTAGGGCAACCCGAACGACCACAGACCCATATCGGCAAGCATGCCCGCGGTCCCGGCAGTCTCAGCCGCCGGCCGGTCCGCGTCGTAAAGCACGACCTCAGTCGCCGGATCGAATGCGCCGTCAATCGAGGCCGCACTCCGCGCTCGAATCGAGCGGCTCCCGTACCGGTCCACCCACGCCAGCACGGTACGTCCGTTCGCCAGCACCGCCGGATGCGAAGGCTGATCGGCGAAATCGAGCGTATCGGTCCGCCACGTCCGGCCCGCATCCCGGCTCAAGTGCCGGCGGATCGGCAAATACCGGTTCGCCGGTTTCTCGTAGGTCCAGGAAAACGCCGCCAGGCCCTCCGGACTCACCGCCAGCCGCTGATCCCAATGAAAGACCTGGCCCGCCGGGTCCTGGCACACCGTGCGCGGCGCCGTCCAATTCACACCGCCATCCACGGACTCGCAGTGCACCACGCGCTGAAGCCACGGCGACGCATCCAGGTACGGCTTGTTCGTTTCGATGCTGAGGATCAGCCTGCCATCCGGCATCCGCGCCACAGGGTTTGTCAAACTCGGCGGCCCGATATCGGCGGTCATCGCCACTTCGCGCCACGGCGTCCACGAACGCCCATCGTCAACCGAATCGGCCACCAGGATCTTCATCGGAAGACAGCCTTCGGTCTGTGGGTGAAACAAAGGCTGGCCGGGGTAGGCTTCGCGATCCACCCAAAGCGCACTGGCGATCAGGCCACCGTCGACAGGCGTTGTGTAGACCACCTGCAGCGATCCGCGCACGCCGCCAAACTCGGTCGAAAAAGGACTCTCCGCGGCGCTCCAATTCCGCCCGCCATCGCGCGAACGCCGCAGTTCCGTCACCGATCCATCGGAATCCTTCGTCGCACCCACGCGGTAACAGGCGAGCAGCGAGCCATCGCGCAAAACGGTCACGCCCGGAAACGTCGCCACCGCGCGCGGCCCACCGCGTTCTCCCGCGCAGATCACGCCTTGCTCGACAATTCGCATGCAGCCTACTTGCGTCCGAAGTCGGCTGGAATCTCGCCCCAGTTTTCCGTATCCCACTTGAGAACGGGATTGGTAACGGCGTTTTCCCGCAGCCATGCTTCGCCACGGTCGATCAGTTCGAAGATGCGCCGGTTGCGCGCCGTCATTTCGAGCTTGGTGGCGCACTTGCCCTGCCGCACCCAAGCCAGCGCCGTCTTCGAATCGGAATAGACGGGCATGGCCGGACGACCCATCTTTTTGAGCATGGCCAACGCGTGCACCACCGCTAGAAACTCGCCGATGTTGTTGGTGCCTTCTTCCAGCGGTCCGACGTGGAACAACTCGGCGCCAGTGGAAGTCTCCACGCCGCGATACTCCATCGGACCGGGGACGCCCGCGCACGCCGCGTCCACCGCCAGGCTATCCAGAATGACGCCCATCTCTTCCCAGTCGGAAGAAGAAAGGCGGGGAACGCCGCGAGCCTCGCGGCCGGCGTAGCTTTCGTAAAGGCCCGCCAGCGCCCGTTCCGCTTCGGCCCGTGTGGGAAAGCCCTTGAACTGCGCCCCCGAAAAGCCCGCCACCTGGCGCTGGGCGTCCGCCCATGTGGCGTACACACCGGGCTCATGCCCGCGCCAGACCGCGTAGAACTTAGGCTTCGCCTTGCTCAGCTTACTTCCCGCCGATCCTCATTCCGTAGAAGGAACGGTACACAAAGAACACCGAAACCGCCAGGAATACAGCCGAAAGCGAACTGGTAAACCCAGTGCCCTGCGTCTTCGACAATGACACCGCCAGTTCCACCGCCAGCAGCCCGAACAGCGTGGTGAACTTGATGATCGGATTCAGCGCCACCGACGAGGTGTCCTTGAACGGATCGCCCACCGTGTCGCCCACCACCGTCGCCGCGTGCAGATCGGTGCCCTTCTGCTTCAGTTCCGTTTCCACGATCTTCTTGGCGTTATCCCACGCTCCGCCCGCGTTGGCCATGAAGATGGCCTGATACAGACCGAACAGTGCGATGGAAATCAGATAGCCAATAAAGAAGAACGGCTCGATAAACGCAAATGCCAGAGTGGAGAAAAACACCGTGAGGAAGATGTTGAACATGCCCTTCTGCGCGTACTGCGTACAGATCTCGACTACTTTCTTCGAGTCGGCGACCGATGCCTTCTCCACGCCTTCCAGCTTGATGTTGGCCTTGATGAACTCCACCGCGCGGTAGGCGCCCGTGGTCACCGCCTGCGTCGATGCGCCGGTGAACCAGTAGATGATCGCGCCGCCGGTAATAAGTCCCAACAGGAATGGCGGATGCAGGATCGAAAGGTTCTGCAGTCCCTCGGTCAACCCGTTGGTCAGGCTCACGATAATGGAAAAAATCATCGTCGTCGCGCCCACCACCGCCGTTCCGATCAGCACAGGCTTGGCCGTCGCCTTGAACGTATTGCCCGCGCCGTCGTTTTCTTCCAGGTGCTGCTTGGCCTCTTCAAACTGCGGATCGAAACCGAACTCCTGCTTGATCTTCGCCTTGATGTTGGGAATGCTCTCGATCACCGAAAGCTCATACACCGACTGCGCGTTATCAGTCACCGGACCGTAAGAGTCCACCGCGATCGTCACCGGGCCCATGCCCAGGAAGCCGAATGCCACCAGACCGAAGGCGAAGACCGCCGGAGCCACCATCAGCGAACCAAGCCCCATCAGGCTCACCCAGTAAGCCACGGCCATCAGGGCCATAATGCTCATCCCGAGCCAATAGGCCGAGAAATTGCCCGCCACCAGGCCAGACAGGATGTTCAACGAAGCGCCGCCTTCACGCGAAGACGTCACCACTTCGTGCACGTGGCCGGACTCCACCGACGTGAACACCTTCACCAGTTCGGGAATAATCGCCCCGGCCAGCGTGCCGCAAGTGATCACCGTGGAAAGCTTCCACCACAACGAATCGTCGCCGCCGAGGGTCGGGATCAGAAGATAGGAAACCACGTAGGTGAACACTACCGAAACGATCGAAGTCAGCCACACCAGGATGGTCAAGGGAGCCTCGTAGTTCATGCGGCTCACGTTCACATACTTGGCCTTGGCCATGGCTTCGTTGATGAAATACGATCCGGCCGAGGCGATCACCATCATCACGCGCATCACGAAAATCCACACCAGCAGTTGCACCTGCACCTGCGGCTGCTTCACCGCCAGCAGGATGAACGAAATCAACGCCACGCCGGTCACGCCGTAGGTTTCAAAGCCATCCGCCGACGGACCCACGGAGTCGCCCGCGTTGTCGCCCGTGCAGTCGGCGATGACGCCGGGATTTCGCGCATCGTCTTCCTTGATCTTGAACACGATCTTCATCAGGTCCGCGCCGATATCGGCGATCTTGGTGAAGATGCCGCCCGCCACGCGCAGCGCCGCCGCGCCCAGCGATTCTCCGATCGCGAAGCCGATGAAGCACGGGCCCGCGTAGTCGCCCGGAATGAACAGCAGGATCATCAGCATGATCAGCAGTTCCACCGAGATCAGCACCATGCCGATGCTCATGCCGGCCTTGAGCGGAATCGCGTAGCACGGATACGGCTTGCCCCGCAGGCTGGCAAAGGCGCAGCGCGAATTGGCAAACGTGTTCACGCGAATGCCGAACCAGGCCACCGAATACGATCCGGCGATTCCCACCAGGCTGAACAACAGAATGATCAACACCTTGAAGGCGTCGAAATGCTGCAGGAACCCGAAGTAGAACACGATGATCGCGCCGATAAAAATTTCCAGAATCATCAGGAACTTGCCCTGCGTCGACAGATACGTCTTGCAGGTCTCATAGATCAGTTCCGAGATTTCGCGCATGGAAGAATGGACTTCCATGTTCTGCAACTGCTTGTAGATCGTGAGTCCGAACAGCAGACCCAGACCACACACCAGCAGCCCGATCATCAGCAACGCACGGCCACCCACACCGCCCAGGAACTGAGCCTGGTCCAGATCCGGCAGCACCAGGTTCGCTTCGCCGCCATGGGCCTGTTGGGCCAGCGCGGCAGGCACGGCCGCGTGAAACAAGACGGCGGCCAGAGCAAGGGTTAGCAGTAGATTACAGGCACGCCGAAAACCGCCAGGGGTTCCTCCGGCCTCGACGCGGAAACGCGGTAACATTCGTTTAAAATCCTCCAGGATCTTTTCCTGCCTTGAATTCTTTCTGGATCGCGTTCCCGCTGGGCGCCCAACCACGAATGGCCGTACAAATCCCCATAGCGCCTCAACTTGCGAGGAGCCGCGATATTCTTTAAGAAGATATCAGTGTGCCGTGGGCGGAATCAAATGCCTCTCGAACCGTTTCAGTTCCACCGTTCCAGAACCAAGGTCCTATTTCAGTCTCCCGGCGGCGTCCATTTCCACCCGCGGACTTCCGGCAGGTCCTCGCCGTAAGCCGAAATGTAGTCGCGATGCCGGCGGATCCGGTCCCGGTAGCTCTGCGTGGCCGCATCCAACTGTCCGCGCAGCCTCGGCACGCGCCGCACCACGTCCAGCGCTAGTTGGAACCGGTCGATGTTGTTCAGCACGCACATATCGAAGGGAGTCGTCGTCGTGCCTTCCTCTTTATATCCCCGTACGTGCAATTCGCTGTGCGCTCTCCGCCGGTAGGTGAGCCGGTGGATCAGCCACGGATAGCCATGATAGGCGAAGATGATGGGCGTTCCCGGGGGGAAGATCGCGTCGAAGTCTTCATCTTCAAATCCATGCGGATGCTCCGATGGCGGCTGCAAGGTCATCAGATCCACCACGTTCACCACCCGGATGCGAAGGTCCGGGATCGATTCCCGCAGCAGCATCACCGCCGCCAGGGTCTCCATGGTGGGCGTATCCCCGCAGCACGCCATCACGACATCCGGATCGCCGCCATCGTTGCTCGCCCAGGCCCACACACCCAACCCCGCCGCGCAGTGCTTCACGGCCGATTCCATGTCCAGCCATACCGGCGCCATCTGTTTGCCCGCCACGATCACATTCACGTAATCCCGGCTTTCCAGGCAGTGGTGCGCCACGCAAAGCAGCGTATTGGCGTCCGGTGGCAGATAGACGCGAACGATATCCGCCTTCTTGTTCACCACGTGATCGATGAATCCGGGGTCCTGGTGCGAGAAGCCGTTGTGATCCTGCCGCCAGACGTGCGACGTCAGCAGGTAATTGAGCGATGCCACCGGCCGCCGCCACGTGATATCGCGGCACGCCTTCAGCCACTTGGCGTGCTGGTTGAACATCGAATCCACGATATGGATGAAAGCTTCGTAGCAGGAAAAGAATCCGTGCCGGCCCGTCAGCAGATAGCCTTCCAGCCACCCCTGGCACATGTGCTCGCTCAGCACTTCCATCACCCGCCCATCGGGCCGCAGGGAGCCTTCGTCTTCCGGCCGGACCTCAGCCATCCACGCCTTACCCGTTTCCTCAAACAACGCGCTCAACCGGTTCGACGCCGTTTCATCGGGCCCGAATACGCGGAAGTTCCGGTGGGCCTCATTGCGCCGCATCACGTCGCGCAACAGATTCCCGAGCGTTCGCGTGGCCTCGGCCTGCGCGACGCCCGGCGCCGGCACCGCCACGGCATAGTCGCGAAAATCGGGCATCGCCAGCGGCTTCATCAGAAGGCCGCCGTTGGTGTGCGGACTGCTTCCCATCCGCGCCGTGCCTTCGGGCGCCAGTGCACGGATCTCCGCCTTTACCGCGCCCCGATCGTCGAACAACTCCTCCGGACGATAGCTGCGCAGCCAGTCTTCCAATAGCTGAAGCCGCCCCGGGTGCTTCGCCACATCCGAAAAGGGAACCTGGTGCGACCGCCACGATCCTTCCACCGGCTTCCCGTCGATCTCTTTCGGTCCCGTCCAACCCTTCGGCGTACGCAGGATAATCATCGGCCAGCGTGGACGTGAGCCGGGCGCGGCCTTGATCCGCCGGATCTCCGCGACGATCTCATCGAGCGCCGCGGCCATGGCCTGATGCATCGCCGTGGGTTCGTTCCCCTCCACGATCCACGGCTTGTAGCCGTACCCTTGAAACAAGTCGATCAGTTCGCCGCGCTCCATGCGGTCGTAGAGGACCGGATTGGCGATCTTGTATCCGTTCAAGTGCAAAATGGGCAGCACCGTGCCGTCGCTTGCGGGATTCAGAAATTTATTGGAGTGCCAACTGGTGGCGCAGGGTCCGGTCTCCGCTTCGCCGTCGCCCACCACGCACGCCACGATGAGGTTCGGATTGTCGAAGGCCGCCCCGTAGGCGTGCAGCAGCGAATATCCAAGCTCGCCGCCTTCATGAATCGACCCCGGCGTCTCCGGCGCCACGTGGCTCGGAATGCCATACGGCCATGAGAATTGGCGGAACAGCCGCTCCAGGCTTTCTTCATCGAACCGGATGTGCGGGTATACCTCGGTGTAGCTGCCTTCCAGATATGTGTTCGCCACCAGCCCCGGCCCGCCGTGCCCGGGCCCGGTGACGTAAATCATTTCCAGCCCGTATTGTTTGATGATCCGGTTGAGGTGGACATAGACGAAGTTCAGCCCCGGCGTCGTGCCCCAATGGCCCAGCAGCCGCGGCTTCACGTGATCGATCTTCAACGGCTCACGCAGCAGCGGATTCTCCTTGAGGTAGATCTGGCCGACGGATAGATAATTCGCCGCGCGCCACCAGGCGTCCAACAACTCGAGCGAAGGATTACGGCTCATCCTCCGATTATGGCGTCATTGCCCCATTCCGGTGTGCAACGAATCGCCGCGCCGCCAACTTCAATATAATGGCCGCCATGCAGAAAGCTTTGTTGCTGGCCGTGTTGTCAGTGCGCGCTCTGTTTGCACAGGCGACGGCCGTTGTCCAGATTTCAGGCACCGTCACCGATCCGGGTGGCGCGGCCGTGCCAGGTGCGCAGTTGCGGGCGACGCAGACCGAAACCGGATTGGTCCGAAGCGCCGTGAGCGCCACCGACGGCAGCTATACCCTCACCAGTCTGCCCATCGGGCCGTACCGGATTGAGACATCGGCTTCCGGTTTCCGCACGCAGGTGCAGCAGGGCGTGGTACTGCAGGTGAACACGAACCCGATTTTGAACGTGGTGCTGGAGGTGGGCACGCTGCAGCAATCGGTGGAAGTATCGGCGAGCGCGGCGATGGTGGAATCGCAGAGCAACAGCATTTCGCAGGTGATCGACCAGCGCCGGGTGGTGGATCTGCCGCTCAATGGCCGGCAACCGACGCAGTTGATTTTGCTTTCGGGCGCGGCGGTGACGGCGCCGCCAAGCGACATGGCGAGCAGCAAGAACTATCCTTCGTCGGTCACTATCTCGGTGGCGGGCGGCCAGGCCAACGGCACTTACTACCTGATGGACGGCGGCGATCATGCCGATTCGTTCGGGCTGATCAACCTGCCGCTTCCCTTCCCCGATGCGTTGCAGGAGTTCAGCGTGCAGACCAACGCCATCCCGGCGGCCTACGGAGTCAGGGCGGGCGCGGTGGTGAACGTGGTGACCAAGTCGGGCACCAACGAAGTCCACGGCAACGTATTCGAATTCCTGCGCACGGGTGTGACGAATGCGAGGAATTTTTTCGCGCCGCGGCGCGACAATTTGAAGCGGAACCAGTTTGGCGGCACGATTGGCGCGCCGATCGTAAAGAACCGCCTCTTCGTGTTCGGCGGCTATCAGGGGACCAGAATTCGCACGGCGCCGCCGACCAGTACGGTGTTCGTCCCGACCGGCGACGTGTTGCGCGGCGACTTCAGCACGCTCGAATCGGCGGCGTGCGCGGGACGGGCGCGGGCGCTAACCGATCCAGTGACTCGCCAGCCATTCCCTGGGAATATCATTCCCGTGTCGCGATTCTCACAGCCCGCCTTGAACTTTCTCAAGCTGGTGCCAACGACCGCCGACCCGTGCGGGCGTTTGCTGTTCGGGGTGCCGAACAATCAGGACGAAGACCAGTTCATTCTGCGCAGCGACCATATCCGCAGCGAACGCCATACGATATTCGGGCGGTACTACTTCACCGATTTCCGCAATCCGGCGGCCTATGACGGCCAGAATCTGCTGTTGACCACTCGGCCGGGCGTGCTGGATCGCGTGCAATCGCTGGTGCTGGGCGATACGTTCAGCCTCTCGCCGAACGCGGTAAACAATTTCCACTTCGCGTGGACGCGCGGGCGGGTCACGCGCGGGCCGGCGCCGAACCTGCCGACGGCCTCGTCGGTGGGGTTGCGGGTGGCGGACTCACCGGGCAACTTTCCCCAGATTTCGGTCAACACGCGTTTCAGCACGTTTTGCGGCACCTGCTCGCTGGCCCATGTCAATTCCGGCAGCCTGCAGTTTGCCAACGATTTGAGTTGGATTCGCGGACGGCACCAACTCGAGTTTGGCTTCAACTACATCCGGCGCAACCTGGATTTTCAGGTAACGACGCAGCAAAATGCCGCGTTCTCTTTCGACGGCTCTTTCACCGGAGACCCGATGGCGGACCTGTTCCTGGGCAACACTTCTCAGTTTGTGCAGGGCAACCGCACCAAGCTCGATTTCATTCACAACTATTTCGGGTTCTACGCGCAGGACAAGTTTCGCGTGAACTCGCGGCTAAGCCTGAATTACGGGGTGCGGTGGGAGCCTTATTTCCCCGAGCGCGACGTCTTTGGGCGGGCAACGCATTTCGATATCGACTGGTATCGGGCCGGGCGCAAGAGCGCGGTGTTTCAGAACGCGCCGGCGGGGATTCTGTTTGCCGGGGATGAAGAGATGCCTCGGGCGGGCACCAAGCGCACGCTGGGGAACTTCGCGCCACGGGCGGGCCTGATCTGGGATCCCAAGGGCGACGGGCGGTTCACGGTGCGCGCGGCGTATAGCATCCTGTTCGATACGCCGCCGATGCAATACTTCGACCGGTTCGGATTCGGACCGCCGTGGGCAAGCACGATCTCGTTATTCGCGCCGGTGGGAGGCTTCGCCGATCCATACCAGGGCTATCCGGGCGGGAATCCGTTCCCGCTGCCGACGCCGCCGCCCAAGGACGCCTTCTTCCCGCTGGCGGGTCAGTTCGTGAACCTGCCGTGGCAAATCACACCGAGCTACATGCAGCAGTGGAATCTAAGCCTGCAGCGGCAGGTGGGCACGGCGTGGCTGCTGACGGCGAACTACCTGGGGAATCACTCGCTGCACCGGTGGGTGAATCGCGCCATCAATCCGGCGGTGTTTATGCCGGGGGCGACGACCGGCAATACAAACGACCGGCGGCGGCTGACGCTGCTCAATCGCGACCAGGGCCGCTACTACGGCCCTTTCGCCGAGCTTGACGACGGCGCGCATGCCAACTACAACGGGCTGCTGCTCTCGTTGAACCGGCGCATGCATCGTAATTTCAGCGCGCTGGCGAACTATACGTGGTCGCACTGCATCAGCGAATCGGACGCGTCGTCGGAGATCGGCGGCGGCTATCAGAATCCGGATTCACGGCGCGGTGAGCGCGGCAACTGCGTGGTGGACCAGCGGCACATCTTCAACCTGTCGATGGTCGCCTCGGCGCCAAAGTTTCAGCATGCGATGGCGCAGCGCGTGTTGGGCGGATGGGAAGCGTCGGCGATCGTGACCAAGCGGACCGGGTTCTGGTTCTCGCCGGTGGCGGGGCGCGACAATTCGTTGACGGGCATCAATGCGGACCGGCCGGACGTGGTGGGCACGGCGAGACTCGACGATCCGAGTCTGACGCAGTGGTTCAATACGGCGGCGTTCACGGCGAACCAGCCGGGCCGTTTTGGCAACGCGGCGCGCAACCTTCTGCAAGGACCGGGCGGGCTTACCTTCGACATGGCGCTGATGAAGCGCATCGCGGCGGGTGAGCGGCACAAGGTGGAGTTGCGGGCCGAAGCTTTCAATCTGCTGAATCATCCGGTGTTCGGCAATCCACGCAATAGCATGGCGGACGCTAATTTCGGACGGGTGTTGACGGCGAACGAGCCGCGGATTTTGCAGTTTGCTTTGAAATATTCGTTTTGAGGGATCGGCGACCTTGCAGGATCAGCGGTAGGCCTCGCGGCGGTCGGCGACACGGTGGATGGTGACGGTGTCGGGAGTCTGTTTGAAGAAGACGCGGTGGTTGCCGACTCGAAGACGCAGGAAGCCTTGGAATTCGCCGGACAATGGCTTGACGCGGCCGGTCCCAGTCTCGGCGTAGCGGTGGACCTCGAGAATGGTCATGGCGATCGGCTGCGGAATGGCGCGGATCTGGGCCGGTACTTCCGGCTCGAAGTGAATCTTTTTCACGGCACGCTACAGGCCCTACTCTTTTTGCGAAGCGCCGCTGCGAATCTGATCCATGGTGAAGCCCAACTCGGCTACGACCTGCTCGAACGGGATGCCAGGACCGCCGTTGCGGAAGTACTCGTCAGAGGCACGCAACGCGGTGCGATCTTCCTCGGTTAGTTCTTCGTCCTCATCGTCATCGTCCTCAACCATGACTTCGAGCAAATGAACCACGGCAGCCAACTCGCCAGGGTTGAGTTGCCCGATGAGCTCGTGAGCTTTAGCTTCCAAAGTTTCGGTGGTCATCATAAGATCCCTGCGTTCTGCGAGGCACTGCCAGCCATCGATGCGGCTATGCCCTCCTTCCCGTATGTTGTCACGACGGTCTATTCCGGTCAACCGGCGACCACGGTCAGGAACAGCGCCCATATCGGCCGCTGTAATAAAGCAGGGGCTGGCCGCCTTCGAGTTCGGCCGCCTCGACTTCGGCGAGCAGGATCATATGATCGCCGGCATCGATGGTGCGATCGACGCGGCATTCGAGACTCGCCAGGCACCCGACCATCAGCGGCACGCCGGTCGCTCCGGGCTTCCATTCGGTCCCTTCGAAGCGGCAGTCGGGTTTGAGCGCAAAGCGGTTCGAGAGATCCTGCTGGAGGGCGGAGAGGAAGCTGAGGCCGAAGTGGGTGGCGGACTGGAAATGGGCAAGCACGGCCGCGCGGTAGTCGATACAGATCAGGATGAGCGGAGGCGTGAGCGAAACCGAGGTGAAGGAATTGATGGTGAGGCCGTGCGGATTGCCGGAGGAGTCCAAAGTGGCGGCAATGGCGACGCCGGTGGCGAAGTGGCCGCAGGCACGCCGGAACAGCAACGGGTCGAGAGCTTGTGGTCTAATGCTTGACAAGGCTGTAACTTCAATCCTATCATGAGGTTTGCTGCCTACGCGGTAGGGAGGTTCTCTTGATCAAGCTGGACATCATCAATGAAGTGGTTTCCAAGACCGGCATTACTAAGACAAAAGCGGAAATGGCCGTGGAGACGGTTTTCGAGAGCATGAAGCGCGCGCTCGGCAATAGCGAACGTATTGAGCTGCGTGGATTCGGCATCTTCAATGTGCGGCCGCGGAAGACCGGTATCGGGCGCAATCCGCGCACCGGGGCGGAGGTGGCCATTCCTCCGGGAAAAGCGGTTCGCTTCAAGCCAGGCAAGGAGTTGCAATCGCTCTAAGGAGCGCTTCGTTGGCATCCCAAGACTTCCCGCCCGTCAGCAGCCTGCCGGCCGGCCCGCCCGCGCCGGGGCTGGCCGGACAATCCGCCATGACGTACCTGTTCCAGTCGAGGCGGCGCTTCTGGCTCCACATTCTGTTGTTCCTGCTGACCGTGCTTTCCACCAGTTTCGTGGGTGCGCGGATGGTGGAGAATTTCGAACAGAACCGGCCCACCTTCAATCTGGACGAGGATCTGCCGGCATACGCGGAGATCTTTCAGGCCCCGGAGCGGATTGCCGCGGGACTGATGTTTTCGGCTCCGCTGCTGATTATTCTGCTGGCGCACGAGTTCGGACATTACTTCGCCTGCAGCTATTACCGGCTGGACGCGAGCCTGCCGTATTTCCTGCCCGCACCCACCTTCATCGGAACGCTGGGGGCGTTCATCCGGATCCGCTCGCCAATTTACTCGCGCCGGGAGTTGTTCGATGTGGGCGTGGCCGGGCCGATTGCGGGCTTCGTGGTGCTGCTGCCGGCGCTGGCGATCGGTCTGGCGTTTTCGAAAGTGATTCCGGGCATTGCGCTGGAAGGGGACCTGGTCTTCGATTCGCCGCTGATTGTGAGGGCGCTGGAATGGGCCATCTTCCCGGGTGTGCCGGCCGCCGATATTTACCTGCATCCGGTGGCGCGCGCGGCGTGGGTGGGCTTGTTCGCCACGGCGTTGAACCTGCTGCCGTTCGGGCAATTGGACGGCGGTCACATTCTCTATGCGGTAGCCAGCGAGCGCTTCCGCCTGCTGACGCGGATCTTCTGGGTGATTCTGCTGCCGCTGGGCGCGCTCTACTGGCCGTGGTGGGCATGGGCAGCGGTGCTGTTCTTTTTCGGGTTGAAGCATCCTCCGATTTACGATCCCGATCCGCTGAGCAAGGGGCGGATTCAGGTTGCCTGGCTGAGCCTGTTTCTGTTCACGATCTGTTTCATGCCGGCGCCGATTGCGACCGCGGCCTTTTAAGAGCCCGATGAAAATCTCGGCCACCATCATCGCCCGGGACGAAGAGCGCAACATCTCGCGCGCGATTGAGAGCCTGCGATGTTGCGATGAAATCGTGGTGGTGGATTCGGGCTCCTCCGACGCCACCGTGCAGATCGCCGAAAAGCACGGGGCGCGGGTGATCGAGACCAATTGGCGGGGCTACGCGGGCCAGAAGAACTGGGCGGCCGAGCAGGCGCGCCACGACTGGATTCTTTCCATCGACGCCGACGAGGCATTGAGCGAAGCGCTGGAGGGCGACATCTGGCTGTTAAAGAAAAACGGACCGCAGTACGATGCATACACCATGCCCCGAATGGCACAGTATCTCGGCAAGTGGATTCTGCATTCGGGCTGGTATCCGGACCGCAAGGTGCGTTTATACAAGCGCGACAAGGCGCGCTGGCACGGCGAGTACGTGCATGAAAGTGTAAAGGTGGAGGGAACGGTGGGCAGCTTGGAGTCGAATCTGCTGCACTTCACCTGCGAGTCGCTTTCCGAGCACATCAAGACGATGGACCGCTACACCACGCTCGCGGCGGCGGAGATGATCGCGCAGGGACGCAAGGTACCGTGGCACAAGATGGTGCTCGATCCGGGGTGGACGTTCTGGCGGACCTATTTCCTGCAGCGCGGCTTTCTCGACGGCGTGGAAGGAATGTGCATCGCCTACATGGCCAGCATGTACACGTTCCTCAAATACGCCAAGGTACGCTTTATGAGCCCGGGGCGGCCCTGATGAAGGTGCTGCACTTGGATAGCGGCCGCGAGATGCGGGGCGGGCAGTGGCAGGCGCTGTACCTGATGGTGGGTCAAATGACGATCGGCCTGAAGCCGACGCTGATGGTGAGCGGGTCGTCTCCCCTTGCGGCCGAGGCGGCCAAGCGGGGGGTGCCCTGCGCCGGCTTGTCGCTGTGGCGGATCTGGCGGCAGTCTGCCGAGTTCGATCTGGTGCATGCGCACGACGCGCACAGTCACACGATGGCGGTTTTGGCGGCTCGGCGTCCGGTGGTGGTGTCGCGGCGGGTGGCGTTTCCGGTCAGGACCTCGTGGTTCTCCGGGTGGAAATACAGGCGCGCGACGCGGTACCTGGCGATCTCGCATTGCGTAGCCGACCGGTTGCGCGCGGCGGGAGTGGAGGAATCGAAGATCGGCGTCGTCTATGACGGCGTGCCGCTCGATCCGGCGGTGCCGCTGGGCGAGCGGTTGATTACGCCGTTGTGGAACGATCCGCGCAAGCCCGAGGCGCTGGCGCGCGAGGCGGCCCGGATGGCGGGGGTGGAGCTTCACTTCTCAAGCGATCTGAAGCGTGATCTGGCTTCGGCGCGCGCGCTGCTTTACTTGAGCGAAGAGGAAGGTTTGGGGTCGGGCGCGCTGCTGGCGATGTCGGCGGGTGTGCCGGTGATTGCGAGCCGCGTGGGAGGTTTGCCGGAAATCGTGACCGACGGGGAAACCGGGCTGATGGTTTCCAATGAAGCGGGCGAGATCGCCCGCGCCATCGCCACGCTGATGAACGATCGCGAACTCGCCCGGCGGCTGGGGGAGCGAGGCCGGGAAATGGTGAAGGATCGCTACACGCTGGCGCATATGGCACTCTGCACGCTGCACGAATACAGGAAGGTAGTGCGCTAAGAGAATGCTGGAAGCATTGGCGGCGGGGCTGTTCGG
Source organism: uncultured Acidobacteriota bacterium (assembly GCA_902826685.1). Classification (GTDB taxonomy): domain Bacteria; phylum Acidobacteriota; class Terriglobia; order Bryobacterales; family Bryobacteraceae; genus CADEFT01. The sequence continues at coordinate 149,613 of CADEFT010000010.1, read as the reverse complement.
ATTGCTCATCGGCAGTTTCCTGAATGTGTGCATCTTCCGTCTGCCGCGCGATCTTTCGGTGGTCGCGCCGAGGTCGTTCTGCCCGGGCTGCGAGAAGACGGTCTCCTGGTATGACAACATTCCGCTGCTGAGTTATTTTCTGTTGGGGCGCCGGTGCCGCTATTGCCGCGAACCGATTCCATGGCGCTATCCGGCGGTGGAACTGATCACGGGCCTGCTGTTTTTCTGGTGCGTGTATTCGAAGGGCTGGAACGTCTGGGGTCTGAAGCTGTGCGTGCTGGCGGCGATCATGGTGGATCTGATCTTCACGGATCTCGAAGAGCGCATCCTGCCCGATGAGTTCACGCTAGGAGGCGCGGCGGCGGGCGTGGCGTTGGCGGCGTTCGCTCCCCCGTCGTCGAACCTGTCGATCTTCTTCCTGCCGGCGCAATGGCCGGCGTGGATTCACGGCGTGTTCGAAGCGTTGTTCGGAGCCTTGGTAAGCGCGGGGCTGCTGTGGGTAGTGGGGGCGGTGTATCAGCACGTACGCGGCCGTGAAGGTCTGGGGCTCGGCGATGTGAAGATGCTGCTGACCATTGGCGCGTTTCTCGGACTGCCAGCGGCTTTGCTGGCGATCTTCGCCAGTTCGATGTTCGGCGCCATCGCGGGTATGGCCTACATCTGGTTCTCAAAGGAAGAATTCACCTACGAGCTACCGTTCGGCACGTTTCTCGGATTGGCGGCGGTGGTGGGCGGACTATTCGGGGATCAGATTCTGGGGTGGTGGCTGGGGTAGGGTTGAGTGACTGAACGCCGCTTTAGCATGGGCTAGCCACGCGGTGGCGACTGTTCCTCGAACAGCCGGTCGAGGGTCACCTTTTCCACTGCCTTTTGAATTCGGGGCATGCCATAGGTGTCATGCTCTTGAATTTTTCCATCGACGCCATGAATTACGAGCTGACCAGAGGCATTTCGAGCGATGTCCCGCGCGCTGGCAACCGCTTCGCGCTTCGTGTCGTACACACCATCGGCTTTTCGGCCCTGTCGCTTGACCGTCCAGCTTCCGCCTCGCTGGATGACATGTATCGTCTTTGCCATGTTCTTCCCTCGTTAGTTCTCCGGCGGCGCATGGGATGGCACAATAGCATTCATGCATCGATCTATCGTTCTGTTCGCGCTTCCCTGGCTTTCGCTGGCCGCCGAACCGGGGTTTCAGGAGTTGTTCGACGGCAAGTCGACTGCAGGCTGGACTCTCGTCAAGGGCCACGGTCCGGGTTACGTGGTGAAAGACGGTATTCTGGTCTGCCCGGCCGATGGGGGCGGCAATCTTTTCACGGAAAAAGAGTACGGCAACTTCATCTTCCGCTATGAGTACCGGCTGGCGCCGGGGGGCAATAACGGAGTGGGCATTCGCGCGCCGCTCGATGGCGATGCGGCCTATAAGGGCATGGAAGTTCAGATTCTGGACGACGGCCACGCCCAGTACAAGGGCAAGATCCGCTCGGAGCAGCATACCGGTTCGGTCTACGACGTGGCGCCCGCCCGCACGGGCTTTCAGAAGCCGGCGGGCGAATGGAACGAAGGCGAGATCATGGCCATGGGCAGCCTGATCCGCGTCACGCTGAATGGCGTGGTGATCGTCAACACCGATCTTTCACTGGTGCAGGAAGACAGCGTGCTCAGCAAGCACCCCGGCATCCGGCGCGCCGCCGGCCACATCGGCTTTTTGGGTCACGGAACGCTGGTGGAGTTCCGGAATATCCGTGTCAAAGAGTTGAAGTAGCGGCCATGGCTTCGGCGGGGACTTCCGGGCTTTCGTCGAAGCTATAGCCGAACCCGCGCACCGAGCGGATGAACGACTGGCCGCCATCGGCTTCGATCTTTTGCCGCAGGCGCAGGATATAGACGTCCACCGTGCGGTCGGTGACGGCGCGATCATGGCCCCACACCGCGTCGAGCAACTGCTCGCGGCTGAAGACGACTCCGGGCCGGCTCATCAGAAATTCCAGCAGACGAAATTCGGTAGCCGTGAGGGAGACGAAGCCGCCGTTGAGGCGGACGCGGCAACTGTTGCGATCAAGCTCGAGCGGACCCGACTTCAACGCGCGCACCACGGCTTGGGTGCCGCGGAACTGGATCTTGATGCGCGCGATCAATTCGCGGATGAAAAACGGCTTGACGATATAGTCGTTGGCGCCGAGTTCGAGACCCACGATGCGGTCGGTTTCCGACGCCCGGGCCGTCAGAAAAATGACAGGGATGTGCGCCAGTTCGGGATGGGAGCGAATGCCCTTGCAGATATCGAGCCCGTCGGAATCGGGCAGCATGATATCGAGCAGGATGAGGTCGGGCCGCTCGCGGCGGCAAAGCTCAATGGCGCCCTTGCCGGTCTGCGCGCCCACCAGGGCGAAGCCTTCCCGTTCCAGGTTGTATTTCAACAGCGCGAACAAATCGGCATCGTCTTCAATCAGTGCGACTTTTTTCATGTTGTTTCAAGATAGCGGCGCCAAGTTACAAATCTATTACGAAACGGTTAACTGTGATTGAACCGGGACGGATTCGGCCAGGCCCAGGTCTTCGACCGGCAGAGTAAACGAAAACGTCGACCCTTCATCGCGCTTGCTGGCGACACGGACTTCCCCGCCCTGCGCCTTGGCGAGGTGCTTGACGATGGCGAGACCGAGTCCCGTACCGCCCAACTCGCGCGAGCGCGCCTTATCGACGCGGTAGAAGCGCTCAAACAGCCGCGGCAGGTCTTCTTCGGGAATGCCGATACCGGTGTCGCGCACCCAAAGTTCGACTTTGGCGTTTTCCGGATTGCGCGCTCCCACGGTGATAGTGCCGTTTTCCGGCGTGTACTTGATGGCGTTGTCGAGCAGGTTACTTAGAATCTGATGCACAGCTTCGGCGTCGCAGAACACCTCGGTCTCGGGTTTGGCCAGCTCCGTCACCAGGCGGATGTTCTTTTTGGCGGCCACAGGGCGAAGCGAATCCACGCTATCGAGGATGAGGCCGTTGACGTAATAGGAAGCGAACCGGAAGCTCTGCGTCTTCAGCTCAATGCGCGACAGGGTGAGAAGGTCGGCCGTAAGGCGGGCCAGACGCTCGGCATTGGCGCGGATGATGGAGAGGAACTTGACGTTGTTTTGGGGATCGTGGATCGCCCCATCGAGCAGCGTTTCGGTGTAGCCCTGAATGGAAGCAAGGGGCGTGCGCAGCTCATGCGACACGTTGATCACGAAATCTTTCCGCACGCGCTCCAGTTTCTCAAGCGCCTGATGATCGCGCTGCAGTTGCTCGACGGTGTGTTGCAGCTTTTCTCCCGTTTCATTGAGCTTATGGCCGAGCGTGCCGAGCTCATCGGAACCCGGCTGATCGAGGCGCGCCTCGAAATTTCCCTCGGCCAGTTTCTCGGCATAGTCGATGATACGGCCAAGCCGCGCCGACACGTGGCGGGCGAAGTAGAGAGAGATGACGAAGGCGGGGATGAAGGCAAGCGCCACGGCGGCCAGCATCTTGCGGCGGATGGAATCCACCTCGTTCTTGACGGCGGCCACCGGCACCGCCAGGCGGATGGCACCGAGCGAATGCGGTACGGCGACGTATAAAAAGGTGATGCCCAGAGTGGGCGAGGCGCGCTTGCTCGAACCGAGCTTGCCGGCCAGGGCGGAGGCGATCTCGACACGGTTGCGATGGTTCTCCATCTGCTGCGCGTGGGCGTCGGAATCGAATTCCACGGTGCCCTCTTTATCCACGATGGTCAACCGGCCGCCCAGCTTTTTGGCGATGTCGTGAAGAGCGGTGTCGTTGCCGCGCAGAGATCCAGCGTCGATGGCGACGCCGAGCATGCCGGCTCGCTCGCTGAGATCGCGCGTCAAGGTCGCGATGTAAGCTTTCCCGGCGACTTCGGAAGCGAGGAAATCCACTGCCGCCAGAGCGACCGCAAGGATGCAGAGCACGGCGACGACGAGCTTGAGAAAAATTCGGGAGGTCAAGCAGTTTCCATTTTAACGGTAGAGCGCGCGCTCACGGATGTATCGCCGTACTGGCAGTGGCAGCTCTTTCGGCGACCGGCCGGCGGCCAGTTGATCGCGGATATCGGAGGACGACACCGGCAGCGCCAGCGTTTCGAGCCGATGAACGGTGGCTCCTTCGGGAACGCGGTAAGCATGGCCGGGGCGCGTCACCACCAGAAAGGCGACGCTGCGCACCACGTCGCGCCAGCGATGCCAGGATTCGATTTCGGCGAACGCGTCGGCGCCGATGAGGAAGAACAACTCGCTTCCGGGTTCGATCGACTGGCGCACGCGCTCGATGGTGTCGCACGAGTAGCTCTTTTGTTGTCCCTCTTCGAGGCGCGAAGGAACGAAGCGGGCGTCGGCGTAGCAGGCCAGTTCCACCATGCGGTAGCGATGCTCATAGCCGGTGGCGGTGCCGCGCTTGTGGGGCGGATTTCCGGCGGGGATGAACAGCACACGATCGAGTTCGAAGTGGCCGGCAGCCTCGCGGGCCACAGTGAGATGAGCGGAATGGATGGGATCGAAGGTGCCGCCGAAGATCGCGAGTTTCAGAATCTCTCAAGGTAACATAAGAGGTTAAATATGTTCGATACGACCCACCCCGACGTGATTCGCGCCGTGAAGTTCGCGTTGGAGGAAGACATCGGCACAGGCGACGTGACAACGAGGTCCTGCATCTCGGGGGAAGCGATGGCGGAAGGACGCTTTTGGGCGCGCGAGCCGATGACGGTGGCGGGCGTGGAACTGCTGCCGCTGATTTATCAATTGCGCGGCGGCGTGGACTTGATCGAGATCGAAGCGGGCAGCGGCACAGGCGTCGAGCCGGGCCGGGCGATCGCCAGGGTGCGGGGCAAGGCGTGGACGCTGCTTGAGTGCGAACGCGTGTCGCTCAATTTCATTCAACGGCTGAGCGGTGTGGCGACGCTGGCGCGGCGCTATGCCGATGAGGTGAAGCATACACGCTGCCGCATTCTGGATACGCGCAAGACGACGCCCTGTTTGAGGCGCTTGGAGAAAATGGCGGTGGCGGCGGGCGGGGCGGTGAATCATCGCATCGGGCTGTTTGACGCCATTCTGATCAAGAACAACCACATCACGGCGGCGGGCGGCGTGCGGGCGGCGGTGGAGCGGGCGCGTTCGAGCGGATTGCCCATCGAGGTGGAAGTGCGTACGCGGGCGGAACTGGACGAAGCGCTGGCGGCGGGCGCGCCGCGGCTGCTGCTTGATAATCTGACGCCGGCCGAAGCGAAGGTGTGGATCGATTCCATCGCGGGCCGCGCCTCGGTGGAGCTTTCAGGCGGCATTACGCTCGACACGGTGCGGGCGTACGCGGAGGCGGGCGCCGATTTCGTATCCTGCGGCGCCATCACGCATTCGGCGCGATCGATGAATCTGAATTTTCGCGTTTCCATCCAATAGAACTTCATGGCACTCGACGTCGATCAGGTCATCGAACGCCATCCGGGCCGCCTGGTGTTGTGGATGGAGCGCACCGATTCCACCATGATCGATGCGGCTCGGCTGGCCGCGAGCGGCTGCCCGCATGGCACGGCGGTAGGAGCCGAAGAACAGACCGCGGGGCAGGGGCGGCTTGGCCGGCCGTGGCACTCGGAGAAAGAATCGGGGTTGTATTTTTCGGTGGTGCTGCGTGTGAACCGGGCGCCGGAAGACCTGCCGGTTTTAACCATGGCCGTGGGCCTGGCCGTTGCCGAAGCCGTGGCCGAGAGCACCGGACTGGCGGTGGACCTGCGCTGGCCCAACGATGTGATGGCGGGTAACCGGAAAGTATGCGGCATCCTGCTGCAGCAACATCACCAGGCGATTGTGTGCGGCATCGGATTGAACGTCAACCAGACGCACTTCCCGGCGGAGATCGCCCAGACGGCGGCGTCGCTGCGGATTCAGGCGGGCCGGCCGTTTGAGCGCGAGCCGCTGCTTTCGTCGATTCTCGAATCGGTGGACCGGCAGGTGGACATTCTGCAATCGCAAGGCAAGGGCGCGCTGCTGCGCCTGTTTTCGAGCGCTTCGAGCTATGTGAATGGCCGCCGCGTGGTGGTGGATCAGGGCGAGACGCAACTGCGCGGTACGACGGCGGGGCTGGATGAGAACGGCTTCCTGCTGCTCGATCTCGACGATGGAAGGCGCACCTTGATCCTGGCGGGCGGCGTCCGTCCGGAATAGAAAATCATGTTACTGGCACTCGACGTAGGCAACACGAACGTGACCATCGGCGTATTCGATGGTGCGCGGCTGATCCACAACTGGAGGCTGCGGACGGTTCACGAACAGACGGCGGACGAATGGGGTGTGCTGCTGCGCAACCTGTTCGCGATCGGTGGATTGGATCCGGCCGCGATCAGCGGCATCATTGTTTCGAGCGTGGTGCCGATTCTCGATGCGAGCCTGTCGGCCATGGCGCGGCACTATTTCAGGACAGAGGCCGTTTACGTGAACTCGGAAACCGACACCGGGCTGAAGGTGCTCTATGAGAATCCGCGTGAAGTGGGCGCGGACCGGCTGGTGAATGCCGTGGCCGCGCTTCACAAATACGGCGGGCCGTGCGTAGTGGTGGATCTCGGCACGGCGATTACGTTTGACGCGGTGAGTGGGAACGGCGAGTATCTGGGCGGCGTGATTTGCCCCGGTATCGGTATTTCGATCGGCGCGCTGTTCGCCAAGACGGCGCGGCTGCCGATGGTGGATTTCCGCGAGCCGGAAAAACTGGTGGGCACCAACACAGTGGGCAGCATTCAAAGCGGCATCTATTACGGCACGGTCGGTATGATCGACGGGATTCTCGAACGGCTGCTTCAGAAACTGGGACCGGAGACGAAGACCATCGCCACTGGCGGACAGGCGAGCCTGATTACGCGCGGGTCGCGGTTCCTCAAGACTCTGGACGAAGATTTGACGCTGGAGGGGCTGCGGCTCATATGGGCGAGGAGATAGAGCACGATTGGCCGCGCAACTACTTCAACTACTTCACCGAAATCGAGCGGCAGTTTCAGCGGGCGCGCGGTACGAGTCTGTTTCTGCTTTCGCCGCTTGACTGGGCATTGATCGAGACGTGGAAGAACGCGGAGATTCCGCTCGAAGCGGTGCTGCGCGGCATCGATGCGGCGTTCCTCAAATGGCGCAGCCGCAAGTCGCGGTTGCAGCAGGTCAATTCGCTCGCCTACTGCGCGCAGGCGGTGATGGAAGAAGCGAAGATTCTGGCGGGCGCGGTTCCGCCGAAACCGCCCGCCGAGGCGCCGCCTCTGTTTCCGGCCGCTGAACTGCGCGCGTATCTCGAACGTAACGCCCGGCAGTTGCGGGAGTCGGCGTTCCTAGAAATCGCCGGGGCTCTGGAGGCGATGGCGGGGGAAGCCGAAGCGTACCTGGGCAAGCTCGAAGAACTGGAGCAGCGTCTTTCGGCGCTTGAGGACAAGATTCTGGCGATGGCGCGGTCTGAACAATCGGATGAAGATTTGTTTGAAGCGCGCCGCGACCTCGATTCCCATCTGCGGCCCTATCGAAGCAAGATGACCGCCAGCCAGCTCACCATGCTCGAAAAGCAGTTCCTCGACCGGCGGCTGTTTGAAAAGAAAAACCTGCCGCGGCTCAGTCTGTTTTATATGCACTGAGCAACGCTTTGACGGCATCGGCGGCGAGCACGGCGGCGTGCTTCGATTCCGGGATGAGCCCGCCCACCTGTTCCTCCACGACGGCCGGCTTCAAGGCGCGCAGTTGCTCGATCGTCTTGCCGGCGATCCATTCGGTGAGCGCGCTGCCGATGGCGATGGAGGCCGTGCAGCCTCGTGTTTTGTAACGCGCCTGGGCCACCCGGCCCTGTTCGAAAAGCGCCGAAAGACGCAGGATGTCGCCACAAGCCGGATTCGTCACTTCCACGGTCACCGCCGGGGGCGGCAGTTCGCCGACGTTGCGCGGACTTTGGAAGTGATCGAGCAGTTTGGCGCTGAGCATTATAATTTTAGAACGAATGCCGGGCTGGCGAACCTACTTTCCTATTGTGCAGCAGCGAGTGCGGGCGCGTGCATTCCGGGCGCTGTTTCTTTTCGTCACTTCGCGCTGCAATTCGCTTTGCCGCACCTGTTTCTATTTCGACAAGCTCAACAGCCGCGACGATCTGACATTCGATCAGATCCGGCGCGTGGCCGAGACCGCGCCGCCGTTTGAGAAGCTGTGGCTGAGCGGCGGCGAGCCGTTTCTGCGCGATGAGCTGGCGGAGATCGTGGCATTGTTCGCCCGCCACAATGGGATCCGCAACGTCAACCTGCCTACCAACGGGCTGCTGCCCGAACGTACGTTTTGCGCCGTGGATCGCATGCTGGAACTGGCGCCGGATGTCTCCATCGATTTGAATTTTTCCCTCGACGGGCTTGCGAACACGCATGACGCCATCCGCGGCGTGCCGAATAATTTTCGCCGCACCATGGCCACCATCGAGGAGGCGGAGAAAAGATACAAGGGCGTGCGGCGGCTGCGGCGCAACGTGCTCACGGTGATCACGTCGGAGAACTATCGCGAGATCGTCGAACTGGGAATGCGGCTGGCGGGCGAGGCGAAAATCGACGGCCAGTACTTTGAGACGATGCGCGGCAATGCGCCCGATTCGTCGCTGAAGCAGATCACGCGCGAGCAGGTGGCGGACCTGCACCGGCGATTGATGCCTTTTCACGAGCACTACGCGACGAAGCTGTTCGCTCATTTGCCGGCGGGCGTCCGCCAGTTCGCCAGGATGTACTACCTGGGGAACCTCCGGCTTCATTTCGATTTGCACGAAAGCTGTTTCGACCGGCCGTCGAAGTGGCCGATGCCGTGCACGGCCGGAGAGACCACCATCGTGATCGATCACAACGGGCGATTCCGCTCCTGCGAGATGCGCGAGACGGTGGGCGACCTGGCGGCGTTCGGCTATGACGTGGCGCGCGCTCTCGATTCCGAGGCCATGCGGGCGGAGGTGGAAGCGATCGCGACCGCCAACTGCTGGTGCACGCACAGTTGCTTCATCCAGGAAAGCTCGAAGTTCGCGCCGCGCGTTCAACTGTTCTCCATTCCCTGGGCGTGGATGCGCCACCGGTGGAGGCGGCTTCCGGATATACCGGCAACCGAGTTGGAGCGATTCCGCACGCTGGAGGTTTCCTGATGGGCCGCCAGTTCCGCATCGCGGTGGTGGCGGCGGTGATTGAGCGTGACGGCATGGTATTGATCGCGCAGCGCAAGAAGGGCGGCCGGCACGGGCTCAAGTGGGAATTCCCGGGCGGGAAGGTAGAGGCCGGCGAGACTCCGCGGGCCGCGCTGGCGCGGGAATTGAAGGAAGAACTGGCGATCGATGCCGAGATCGGCATGGAGCTCACCCGCCACGAGTTCGCCTATCCGCGCGGCGCGGCGATTCAGTTGATCTTCCTGCGCGTCAACGGATTCAAGGGCGAGCCGCGCAACGGCGTTTTCGAGCAGATTCGCTGGGAGAAACGAATCAACCTGCCGAGCTACGATTTTCTCGAAGGGGACGTGGATTTTGTGCGCCGTCTGGCGGCGGGGGAGATTTAGCCGCCCAGCCGGCGGCGGCCGGTGATATCGAGCAGCAACTGATCGTGAAGCGCCTGCACCGTTTCTTTCACCTTGTGCACCGGACCGCGATCGTCGACGCTGACTTCTTTTTCAAACTGCGCCAGGCGCCGCATCAACTCGCGGAGTTTCAGTTCGGCGCGCTTGAAGTGGGTGGCATTGCGCACGCGGTTGCGGCCGGTGGCGCGCAGCGTCTCGTCGCAAAGCCTGGCGCCGGCGGCGACCTCATCGAGTGCGGCGGTGAAATCGGCGTGGCGGTTCTCTTCGTAGGCTTTGCGCGACGCAGTGAGCTGTTCGCCCGAATAGTCGAGCGCCGCGCGATAACGCCGCTCCTGATCGGCGTTGTTGCGGATGGTGTCGAGTCCATCGGCGCCGCAAAGCAACCAACCAAGCAACGCCAGCATCATCGGCGGGAAAGCTCCTTGTTGATGACGCGGATGCGCTGACGCGACTTGAACTCTTCATCCGGGTTCTTGCCCTGGCTCAATTCGAGAAATTTCTGGTAGCTCGGCAGGGCGCTCTTGTAGTCTTTCATGCGGTCGAGCACGATCGCGCGGAAGTAATAGTGGGCCGGATTCTCGCCGCCGCTCAAGGCCTGCGCGCGGTCGAGCGCGGTCAGAGCCTGCGGATAGTTTTCGAGCAGAATGAGCACGCCCGAGAGTTCGCTCCACGCTTCCTTGGAGTCGGGCTTTAGCTGCGTTGCCGCGAAAAATTGCTGCGCCGCGGGCTGGAAGGTGCGCTGGTCGCGCAGCGCGCGGCCATAGTACATGCGCAGTTCGAAATTCTTCGGCTCGGCGGCGGCCGCCTGTTCGAGCAGAGGCAGGGCCTTGAGCGGCTGCTTGTTCTTGAGGTAGGCCGTGGCGAGGGCCAGGCGATTGGCGGGCGTGGGCGATTGTTGAAACGCCTTCTCCAATTCGCCGGCCGCGTCGGAAGCCTGGCCGCCTTCCAGCAGCAGTTCGCCCAGCCGCTCCCGCGCGGCCACGTCGCCGGGAAACTCCCGGTAAATGGAAATCGCTTTTTCGGACTGCTTGGCTTGTTCATAGAGTCCGGCCAATTCAAGCAGCGCGCGCTTGAATTCTGGGTCGGCTTGCACGGCCTGGCGGTAGTAGGCGTCGGCATCGGACAAGCGATTCAATTTCACCAGCGCCCGCGCCAGACCGATGGATGCCTCGGCCGCTTTGGCATCCGCCTCGACGGCAACCCGATAGGCCGCTTCGGCCTTGGAGAAGTCGCCGAGCGCGGCATGGGCCTCGCCCAGGTAATAGGCGGGGCGATATTCCTTGGGCTTCTTGGCGGCCGCCGGCTCCAATACTTTGATGGCTTCGGCGGGCTGCTTCTGGCGCACCAGCACCATGCCCAGGTTCAGTTCGGCTTCATAGAGACCGGGCTTGTCCTGAAGAACCTTACGATAGGCCTCGGCGGCCTCCGCGTCCTTGTTCTGCAGACTGAGCGACAGGCCGAGGTGAAATCGCGAAGGCCAATCGTTCGAGTCGGCTTCGAGAGCTTTACGGTAGAGCTGTTCGGCGAGCGCGGGGTTATTGGCTTCGAGAGCCTTGCGCCCTTCCGCCGCCGGATCGGATTGCAACAGGAATGCCAGAAACAGAGCGGCAGCCCATGACATGTCCATTAGTTTAGCGTCGCTCCGCAGGCGGGCTGCTGTTGCGTGGCGCAGTGCAGCGTGCCGAGGCCGAGCACGAAGTCGCCGCAGTAGATGGGGATGACGTCGCGCTTTGGAAAGACGCGGGCGAGCACATTGAGCGCCAGCCGGTCGGCCGGATCGTTGAACACGGGTGCGAGTACGATCTGGTTGGCGATATAGAAATTGGCGTAGCTGGCGGGAAGGCGCTGCCCATCGAAGGAGAGCGGACGCGGCATGGGCAGTTTCACGACGTTCCAGCGGCCGGTGGCGCGGAGCAGATCGTAATTCTCTTTGAGCGCGGCATAGTTGGCTTCGCCGCGGTCGCTTTCCGAGGCGATGACGATGGTCCTGGTATCGGCGAACCGCGCCAGATCGTCCACGTGCCCATGGGTGTCGTCGCCGGCGATGCCGTTGCGGAGCCATATGGTTTCCGTCACGCCCAGGTATTCACGGAAAGCGGCTTCGAGTTGCCGCCGGCTGAGGCCGGGGTTGCGCGCCTGAATGGGACTGAGCAGGCATTCCTCGGTGGTCAGCAGCGCGCCCGCGCCATTGACGTCGATGCTGCCGCCTTCGAGGACGATGTGCCGCGTGCCGTGCATGGGTTTGCGATAAGCGAGCTTGAGACGCTTGTTCACCAGCGCGGGAATAACGGCATCGCGCTCATGATTGCCGTATTTGGCCCAGCCGTTGAAGCGCCAATGGGTGATCGCCACATCCCCTTGTTGGCCGCAAACGAAGATGGGGCAGTAGTCGCGGGTCCAACTGCGGTTGGTGGGATGCGGCCAGAACTCCACTTGCTCAAGCCGCGCACCGGCGAGTTTCAGAACGCGCCGGGCGGATTTTTCCACGGTGGCATCGGGCACCAGAATGCGTACCTTTTCGACCTGAGAAAGATAACGCACCATCTCGCCGTAGACCCAGGGAATGGGAGCGAACTTGCCCGGCCAATCCGATTTCTCATGGGGCCAGGCGATCCAAGTCGCCTCATGCGGCTGCCACTCGGCCGGCATGCGGTAACGGGCCATCAGTCGCGCCACCGCTGCAGGATCGGTGGATAAGCGTCGATGCGGCGGTCGCGAAAGAACGGCCAATTGCGCCGCACTTCATCGCAGCGATTGGGATCGCATTCGACCACGAGAATCTCTTCCTTGCCGGTGGACGCCTGGGCCATGACCTGTCCGAAGGGATCGGCCACGAAGGACGTGCCCCAGAATTCGAGACCCGAGTTCTCGTCGCCTTCAAAGCCGACGCGATTCACCGCCGCCACATAGACTCCGTTGGCGATGGCATGCGCGCGCTGAATGGTCTGCCAGGCATCGCGCTGGCCCGCGCCGAATTCGGCTTTCTCATGCGGATGCCAACCGATGGCGGTGGGATAAAAGAGAATGCTCGCGCCCAGCATGGCCGTGGCGCGCGCGCCTTCCGGATACCACTGGTCCCAGCACACCTGCACGCCGATGCGGCCGAATTTCGTATCGAAGTTCAGGAAGCCCAAATCGCCCGGAGTGAAATAGTATTTCTCGAAGAACAGCGGATCGTCGGGAATGTGCATCTTGCGGTAGATGCCTTCGATGGTGCCATCGGTGCCGAGGATCGCCGCGGTGTTGTGATAGACGCCCGCCGCGCGTTTTTCAAACAACGACGCGATGATGACCACGCCCAGTTTTTTCGCGAGTTTGCCCAGACGGTCCGTGGTGGGACCGGGAATGGTTTCGGCGAGTTCGAACAGCTCAGCCTTCTCTTCGCGGCAGAAGTACTGCGAGCGGAACAGTTCCTGCAGACAGACGATCTGCGCCTTCTTTTTGGCGGCATCGTGAATGCGGGCTTCGGCTTTGGCCAGGTTCTCTTTCGGGTTGGTGGAGCACGACATCTGCACCAGGCCGACCCGGAATTTCGATTCAGCGGGCATAAGCTTCCATTGTAGGAGGAAGCCGCCTAGGAGTTACCCATTTTCTCCAATTGAAGGCTGATGGTGCCAACCGGGAAGCTCAGCTTGGCGCGGATCTGCACGGGAATCTGCTTATCGTCGTTGGTGAGCCAGATAAACAGGCGCCCGGAGCGTTTGTACAGAACGTCGTTGAACAGATGCGCCTCGAAGCGGATGGTGTCGTAGGTGCCGGAAGGCGTCTTGACGGTTTCCTTCTCCTGCGCTTCGACGCGCGCCGTGATCGACTTCTTGCCATCGGTCACCGGCAGTTGCACGGTCTGGCCGGGCTTCAGCTTGAGGGAGCGAAGACGCACCAGCGCCGCCACCACGTCGTGAACGCAGCCGGGCACTTCGATGTTTTTTTCAAGAACCACGGCGTCCTTGACCAGATCGCGTTCGAGGTAATGCGATTTCTGATTCTGGCGATCGAGCGTGACGGTGGTCTCGCGGCGGCGGCTGCCTTCTTCGGCCGTCATGGTGGTTCCGGAAGCGCAAAACGCCGAGTCGTAAAGAACGCGGTAATCGTCCTTGACGCGATAGAGTTTTGACACGAGGCCGGCGGACTGGATCTCCAGCTTCGCTTCCCAACCGGCGCCGGAGCGTGGGCTGCGGGCCAGGTGTGCGACGCCGGCGCGCACCAGGCGCCACTCGATGCCATAGTGCAACACCTCAACCGGAGGGGGAGGCGGATCCGCCGCGGACGGTTGGACGGTTGAGGCTTGCGCCGGGGGCGTTGGGGACTGCTGCGCCCATTGCGGGGGCAGGAGCAACAACAGGCCCAGGGCGGCAAGTCTCGATTGAACGGCGTAATCGAGCATGAACCTTATGAGTGTGTCAGAACGGGCGGGGGGCGCGCAAGCGGGCGGGCGGGTTCGCCACATTCCTATGGGAGAATGTTTGCTGTGACCGGTCATCAAATCCGACAGAAGTTCCTCGACTATTTCGGCGAGCGCGGCCATCGCGCGGTGAGAAGCTCGCCGCTGGTACCGGCGAACGATCCGACGCTGCTGTTCACCAACGCCGGAATGAACCAGTTCAAGGACATTTTTCTGGGTCTTGAAAAGCGCGATTACAACCGCGCGGCCACATCGCAGAAGTGCGTTCGCGCGGGCGGCAAGCACAACGATCTGGAAAACGTCGGATACACGCGGCGCCATCACACGTTCTTTGAAATGCTGGGCAACTTCTCGTTCGGCGATTATTTCAAGCGCGATGCGATCGGCTTTGCGTGGGAGTTGGTGACCAGGGATTACGGGCTGGCGAAGGATCGTCTGTATGTGACGGTGTTCCGCGAAGACGACGAGGCCGAGGAGTTGTGGCAGAAGGTGGCCGGCGTGCCCAAGAGCCGCATTTTCCGGCTCGACGAGAAAGACAATTTCTGGCAGATGGGCGAGACGGGGCCTTGCGGGCCCTGTTCGGAGCTGCATTACGACCTGGGTCCGGAAGGGGCCGAGCCCGGCCGCGAGAAGGAAGAGTTTCCACTCGATGGCGGCGGCCGGTTCGTCGAGATCTGGAATCTGGTGTTCATGCAGTTCGACCGGTCGAGCGAGGGAAAGCTGACGCCGCTTCCCCGCCCTTCGATCGACACGGGCATGGGCCTGGAACGGCTGGCGGCGATCCTGCAGGGGAAGCTGACCAACTATGAATCGGACCTGCTGTTTCCGATCGTCGAACGGGGTGCGGAGCTTTTCGGCAAGCCTTATGGCGAAGATCCGAAGGTAAGCGTGGCGCTGCGCATCGCCGCCGACCACGCCCGGGCCACGGCGTTCCTGATTAACGATGGCGTGCTGCCGTCGAACCTGGGGCGCGGCTTCGTTCTGCGCAAGATCATGCGGCGCGCCATGCGCAACGCGCGCATGATTGGCGTGGAGGAGCCCTTCCTTTACAAGCTCACCGGGTTTGTGGCGGAGCTGATGCGGCAGCCGTATCCGGAACTGATGGAGAGCGCGCAGCGGGTGGCGCGGGTGGTGAAGGACGAAGAGCATCGCTACGCCACCACTTTTCAGGTGGCGGAGAAGGTGTTCCAGGACGAGGCGAAGGCGGCTTCCGGCGGATTGCTTCCGGGTCCGGCGGCATTCAAGCTGTACGACACCTACGGGCTGGCGCTCGATGAAATGCAGGAGATGGCCCGCGAGCGCGGACTGACGGTGGATCTGGAAGGATTCGAGGCGGCGCTCGAACAGCAGCGCACGCGGGCGCGCGCCAGTTGGAAGGGCGCGGAGAAGGCGCAGGTCGCCCCTGCCTATCAAGCGCTGCTCGAAGGCGGACGCACGCGGTTCCTGGGCTATGACACGCTTACCAGCGAGAGCACGATCACGGGACTGCTGAATGAATCGAAGCAAGCGGTGACGGAGCTCGCCGCCGGCGCGAATGGTGAAGTGGTGCTCGACCAGACGCCGTTCTATGCCGAAACGGGCGGACAGGTGGGCGATACGGGAACGCTTTCCCGCGGCGGTGTGAAGGTGGCGCAGGTGGAGAACACGTATCCGGCGCTGCCGGGCTTATCGGTTCACAAGGTAAAGGCGCTTGAAACTCTGAAGGTGGGCGATCGCGTGGCCTGCGAGGTAACACCCGACCTGCGCGTGTCGACCATGCGCAATCATACGGCGACTCACCTGCTGCATGCCGCGCTGCGCAACGTGCTGGGCACGCACGTCAAGCAGGCGGGCAGCGTGGTGGAGCCTTCGCGGCTGCGTTTCGACTTCACACACTACGCGGCCATGGACGGCGATGAGCTTGCCGAAGTCGAGCGGCTGGCCAACGAGCAGATCCTGCATAACATCGGCGTCCACACGGACGTGATGCCGATCGACGAAGCGATCAAGACCGGCGCCATGGCGTTGTTCGGCGAGAAGTACGGAGAAAAGGTTCGTGTGCTGAGTTTGGGCGATTGCAGCCGCGCGCTAGGCGGCGGCACCGCCGTCTCGCGCACCGGCGACATCGGGTTGTGCAAGGTATTGAGCAAGTGGTCGATTTCGGGGGGCGTAGGCCGCATCGACGCGGTGGCAGGGGAAGGGGCGCGGGGGGAGTAGCTGGCGGCCGCGCCGACCTCACGGACGATGGCCTTTGCGCTGCGGACATCGGAATCGGATCTGGTGGAGCAGGTGGAGCGGCTGGCGGCGCAGCAAAAGGCGCTCGAAAAGCAGGTGGAGCAGTTGAAGGCGAAACTGGCGCAGGCGGAGTTGGGCTCGCTCGAAGACCAGGCGCGGGTGATGAGCGGGGTGAAGGTGCTGGCGCACCGCGTGGATGGGCTCGATCGCAATCAGCTCCGCACGCTGGCCGATTCGCTGCGCAACAAGTGGCAGACGGCGGTGGTGGTGCTGGCGAGCGCCGAGGGCGGACAGGTATCGCTGGTTTCGGCCGTAACCAAGGATCTGACGGCGAAGGTGCATGCCGGGAAGCTGGCGGGCTCGCTTTCGCAGGCGATCGGCGGCAAGGGCGGCGGCCGGCCGGACATGGCCGAGGGTGGCGGCAAGGACGCGGGCGCGCTGGGCGGCGCGCTCGACGCGGTGTATTCGAGCGTCGCGGCTATGCTGGGTTGAAGCGATGAGCTTCGAGGTGGTGATTGTCGGCGCGGGCCCCACCGGGCTCGCCTGCGGCATCGAGTTGAAGAAGCGTGGGGTCCCGGCGGTGCTGATCGAAAAGGGATGCCTGGTCAATTCGCTCTACCACTATCCGACCAACATGGTGTTCTTCACCACGCCAGAGCTGCTGGAGATCGGCGGCCTGCCGATGACGTCGCTCAATGAGAAGCCGAACCGCATCGAGGCGCTGAAGTATTACCGGCGGGCGGCGGAACACTATGGGCTGGAGATCCGGCAGTATGAGCGGGTGACCCGGATCGAGGGCGGCGACGGCGATTTCCAGACGCATACCGTCGACCGGCAGGGCGCGGCGCAGACCTACGCGGCACGGAAGGTGATTCTCGCCACCGGTTACTACGACATTCCGAATTACCTGAACGTGCCTGGCGAGGATCTGCCGAAAGTCATCCATTATTACCGCGAGGCGCACCCTTATTTCAATTGCGACGTCGCGGTGATCGGCGCGAAGAATTCGGCGGCGATTGCGGCGCTGGAACTGTTCTGGACCGGCGCGCGCGTCACGCTGATACACCGCGGCCCCGCCATCCACAAGCACGTGAAGTATTGGATCAAGCCGAACATCGAGAATCGCATCACGGCGGGCGAGGTGAAGGCCTATTTCAACAGCTCGCTGAGCGAGATCCGGCCGGAGTCGATCTCCGTGCGCACGCCGGATGGCGAAGTGTCGCTGAAGAACGACTTCGTGTTCGCCATGACCGGCTACCGGCCGGATTTCGAATTCATGGCGGCGCATGGAATTCATCTGGAGGGCGAGAGCCAGAAGCCGCGGACCAATCCGGATACGCTCGAGAGCGAGCGCCGCGGGATGTATCTGGCGGGCGTGGTGGTGGCGGGCCGCCACACCAATGAGATCTTCATCGAGAACGGCCGGTTTCATGGGGAGAAGATCGCCGCCGATATCGCGGCGAAGCTGGGTTAAGGGAGAGGAGCGAACCGAATGTACCTGTTGATTCTTTCGTTCTGCTTCGTGCTGCGGGCGTGGCAGCCGGCGGCGCCGTATTTTCCGCCCGCCGGGGAATGGAAGCATCGCGCGCCCGCCGAATTGGGCTTCGATGCCGCCAGGCTGGCGCAGGCGGTGGAGTTCGCCAAGGCGCACGGCAGCGGGTGGGATTTCGCCAAAGACCAGGTGCGCGTGTTCGGGCGGCCGCTCGGTCCGGTGCCGGATAAGCGTGCGGCGACCAACGGCCTCATCATCCGGCACGGATATATCGCGGCGGCGTTCGGCGACGTCAAGGCCAACGATCCGATGTATAGCGCCGCGAAGAGCTTCTTATCCACCGTGTGCGGCGTGGCGTTCGACCGCGGATTGATCAAGGATGTGAACGATCCGGTGGTGAAGTATATCGACGACGGATCCTATGATTCGGCGCACAACCGCAAGGTGACCTGGAAGCATCATCTGCACCAGACGAGTGAATGGGAAGGCACGATGTTCGGCAAGAAATCGGATTTCGTGGGCCATGAGGAGTTCGGCGCGGGGGAGCGCAAACCGCGCGCGATCGAGGAACCGGGCTCGTTCTACGAATACAACGACGTCCGCATCAACCGGTTCTCGCTGTCGCTGATGAAGCTCTTCGGCAAGGGGCTGCCGGAGGTTTTGAAGACGGAGATTATGGACCCGATCGGCGGGTCGAAGCAGTGGCGGTGGATCCCTTACGACAATTCGAGCGGGTCGGTGAGCGGCGGCACGCGGTGGGGCGGCGGCATCTGGATGAACTCGGAAGACATGGCACGGTTCGGCCTGATGATTCTGAACAAGGGACGGTGGAACGGGCGGCGGATCGTTTCCGAGGCCTGGCTGCGGCAGGCGGCGGTGCCGGGGCCGCACGGGCCGGACTATGGCTACCTGTGGTGGTTGAACACGAAGCGCAAGCACACGCCATCCACGCCAGCAACGACATTCGCGGCGATGGGGAACGGATCGAACACGATCTGGATCGACCCCGAACACGACATTGTGGTCGTGTGGCGGTGGTTTCAGGGTGAGGCGATGAACGGCTTCCTCGAAAAGGTTCTGGCGGCGGTTACCGTTCAGGCCGGGAAGTAAGTGCCCAGGTTTGAATAGAACGACTGCACGAAGCCAACGGCGACATCGGTGAGCTCTTTCTCATCGGCATCGCGGCGAACCGGAATCACCACGCGCACCAGCGCCGTGTCGGACCGGTTGTAGCGAATGGAATCGAGCACGGTGTACATCTTGGCTTTATACTCGTTGCCCACGGCATGATGGGCCGAGTGATACCAGTACACCACCACCGATCGCTCATTGCCTTTTGAAACCACGTAGCGCTGTAACTCGATGGGATCGGAGCGTCCGGGAACGTTCACGGTAAGTTCGTCGTTCACCGAGGAAACCCATCCCGACCCCGGCAGACAGTTCTTGGGGGAGTGGGGCGCTTTGCCGTTACGCTGGGTGCCGAAGTAGGCGATGAAGAGGCTCGCGATCTGACTGGTTTTGCCGTGGACGTACCAGCGGGTGAGCAGATCGTCGGCTTTGAGCACGTCGGCGACTTCCTTTTCGACCACGCCTTCCTGGCTCATTTTCCACTCGCCGAATTCCTTGGGCATGGTGGAAAGGGGCGAGGTGGGCCGCATGGGCTCCGTGCGGGCGAGGCTGTAGAACAGCATGGCCTGCACCAGCAGGAAAACCGTGAGGATTTTAGCGGGCTTGGAGGCGAGAAAATCGGGCATGAGATCAGCTCCGTTTCAGCAGGCCGGATGTCTTATCCAACACCTGGTGGAAGGCGACCAGGATGACCATCGCCACGACAAAGACGACCCAGCCGGAAAGGCTGTGGTAGACGCCGCGTGAGTATTCGACGTTCACTTCGCTCAACAGGCCGGTGAGGGTGACGCGGCTGGCGTTGGCGGTGATGGCGATGGGGATGGTGGCAAAGAACAATGTCCAGCGCACCCACTGCCGGTTCTCGAAGAAGTATCCGTAGATCAGCGACAGGAACGAGAGCGATAGCAGCGAGCGGATTCCGCTGCAGGCCTCCACCACCGACAGCTTCTGGCTGGGCAGTTCCAGCACGTTGCCTTCGCGAACCACCGGAATGCCGACCAGGCTGAGTACGGTTTCGGCGACCTGGCTGGCAATCAACTGAAGGGGGAACGTGATGCGGTTATAAACGATGGCGGGAATGGGGATCATGAAGAAGAGCAGGAATAGAGGGAACGCGAGAATGCGAATCGCCTTCCAGCCGCCGAAATAGAACACGGCGCCGATGACCGAGAATACGAAGGCCACGCGCTGGGTGAACAGCTCCGCTCCAAGCGTGCCGGCGATGGACTGGGCGGCCGCCAGCGCCATCAACACCAGACCCGCCGCGTTGGTTTGCAAGTTGGCGGAGAGCAGCTCATCCTTCTTCTGCCACGCCACGTAAGCCGCGAGCACGGGTACGAAGAACCCGTGTCCCATATCTTCGTCGGTAAGCCACTGGTTCACCAGTTGCTGAAGAATAGGGAAGTAACAAACGGTTAAGAGAAGCGCGAACCAGACGAGACCGCTGATCAGTCCTCCCGCTACCTGGGGGCGCACTTCCGGCCGGGGCATTGTGTTGGTACTGGAGCCCATAGACCATCCTGCCAACGATATCGGTTACGACACATAGTATCGCACCAAAAGGGAACACGCCACCATCCTCCGAGTGACGGACTCTTCTGAGGCCATGATAGCGCGTTCCCGGTTCCGGTGTTAGAGCGGGGAGACGTACCGGACGGCGGACAGCGCGGTAAGCGCGGCGAGCTTCGAGCCGGGCAGCGATCCGGTCACGAAACCGCCGGCCGCGTCGTACTGAATCCCTTCGAGCCCGAGCCGCTTGAGCTCTTCGACAGCCGCCGCGTTGTTGGCGGTGAGGTAGATCTTCAGCGTCAATTTGGCCGATTGCCGGGCCCAGGGCGTCTGCAGGTCGGGGTGCAGTTTGCGCGCGGGATCGGCCGGGGGCTGGGCGATGCGCGATTCCTCTTTCTCGGCGGGGACCGCGAGGGGGGCGGCGCGCCGTTTCACGGCCCAGGCGCCGCGTGGGGAGAACATAACGGATTGATTCGCCGTTAGACCCGCCACCTGGACAGCGTCACGTTCTCCAAAGACTCCTTTGTAGCTGACGCCCTCGGGCATCTCGACGGGAACTTCGACGCGGCGAACCTTGCCACCCTCGTTTACCACCTTTTCTTCTACCGCCACGAAGGCCGTGAACTGGGTCATGAGGCGAAACTCGAGTCCGATGCGCGTGATCTCGGCCTGCAGTTGCCCGGCGGGATTGCCGCGCTGCATGCCGGCGTAATCCTGCGCCATCAGATCGTCCACCTTGGCGCGCGCCCAAAACGACGCCAGCACGTCGTGACGGGAATCGGCGGCGGGAAGATCGACCTTCACTTCGCGGTTGTAGGCGGTGCCGGCGACTTTGCCCTGAATGCGCAGGGCGCCTTTGGCCGCGCCCGAATAGCGGCCGTGGATGACCAGAGGCCTGGCGGCGAACAGATCCGGAACGCGTTTGGGATAGACGTCGCTGACAGGCAGGCCGCCGAAGTCGATTTGGACGTCGGTGAGAAGCGGATTGCGGACGCGCTCGAAAAAGCGCTTCGCGGCTTCATCGCCATTGTCCTTGAGGGTGACAAACTCGGCCTCGCCGCGCCCTTCGCCGGCGATGCGGTCGAGCAGGAAGCGGTTCACCGCGTTGCCGATGCCGAAGGAGAAGACCCTGGTTTTGGGATGCTTTTTCACCTCGCCGATGATTTCGAAGTCGTTGCCGACGTAGCCGTCGGTGAGGAAGACGACGACACGCATATGCTCCAGACTGTCGGTGGGGTCGAGCGCGGCGCGGATGGCCTTCATCATCTCGGTGCCGCCGCCGCCGCGATGGCCGTCGAGGAACGCCTTGGCCTTGGAGATGTTTTCCGGCGTGGCGGGCTCGGGCTCGGAAAACAGCAGGTGTGTATCCCCGGCGAAGGTGATGACGTTGAACTTGTCGCGCGGGTTCATATGGGCGAGGGACAGCCGCATCACTTCTTTCGATTTGTCGAGCGGGAAGCCGTGCATAGAGCCGGAAGTATCGACGACGAACACCAGTTCCTTGGGCGTAATCTGCGTGGGGGCGGGGCGATCGGGCGGTTGGAGGATGAGGGTGAAGAATCCGCCTTTATCGCCGCGATGGGTGAGCAGGGCATCGTCGATTCTGGCGCCCGCGGTGCCGTACTTCAGAATGAAGTCTTTGTTCGGAATGACGGCGAGATCCTTCAGACGCACAGTGGCGCGGGTGGGACCGGCCTGCTCCTTGGCGATCTCATGGGAGCCGCATTCCAGGCGTTGAATCGGCACGCCCGAGTCTATGGAAACGTCGATGGTGATATCGTGCCCGGCGCGAGTACCCGGCAGAGCGACGTTCGGCGTAACGCGGCTGGCATCGGGAACGCGGTTGGTATCGGGCGCCCATCCACCGGCCTGCCTTCCGGTGGGCTTGCCCGGAATGTAGCGCGGGCCCACCACCATCGGGAATAGGAATTCGTAAGTGCCCGCCTCGTACTGGAGTGGCGCGACGTAGCTGATCACGATGCGCACCTTGTCGCCGGGCCGGATGTTGGTGACCGATTGGGTGAAGATATTAGGCCGTTCCTGCTCGAGCAGGCTGGCGGTTTTGCCGGCGTTGCGGGCGGCGTCGAAGATGGCCTTGGCTTCCTCGCGGGGCTTGATCTTGCCTTCCACCGTGCGGTCGCCAATGAGCATGGTCATGCGGTCGACGGCGGCGTTGGCGGGCAGGGGGAAGGTGTAGACCGCCTCGATGGTATCGGAGGCAGGATTCTCGAAGTTCTGGGTGACGGTGACACGGGAGAGAAAGCCGGTGATTTCGGCTTTTACTTCCGTACGTTTGAGCGGGCATTCGCCGGTGGGCTGCCCTTCGCGATTCATCATCAGCAGGGCACCGGAAGTAGCGCGGGCGGGTCCGGCAAGCGCCGGAGCGGCGAGGGCGAGCGCCGCAAGGGAAAAATAGAGGTTGAGATTGAGTTTCATCGGCTTCCTCATGCGGGAAATTACCGATGGAAAGAATTCCTTTCAGGAATTTTACAAACTCAGGCTGCCCGTATTCCCGGCCTTGCCCGGCGTGCCGGTGAGAGCCGATTTGGTGAACGCCGCCAGAACCTGCAGCATGCCGCCGGGACTTTCCCAGAAACGGCCGCTTTCGGCGTCGAACCGGAGCATCCCCAGATGCGGATCTTCCAAACCATCGGGGAACCAGGTCTTCATCAGGGGCGTGTAGAATTCCGCCATTCGCTTGCGGTCTTCGATCTCCGACGCCCTGCCCGCCAGTTCCAGGTAGGCGCTTTTGTCGTCGCTTTGAAACAATAGCCAAACGGGCTGTCCGCCGGCGATTTCGTCGAGTTTGCCGCTGCGGTTATCGGTGAAGAACCAAAGCGTGTCGTCGAAATCTTCGGCGTCGCCAAGCAGCGTCATGGGCCGCGAGTGAAGATCGGCGCCTTTGCGCGTCACCATCATCGTGCAGCGGAAGTGTTTGAGCAGGGCGCGAACTTTTTCCACCGCTTCGGTTCCGGAAAAATGTTCTTCGTGGGCTTTTGACGGTGTATCGGTCATCCTGGCCGGTAGACCGCGGACGCGTCCGCCCCGTTTCACCCGAATTTCACGTTGCCCTCGATCAGATTGCCGCATGGCACAAAACCGGCTTTCTGCAAGGTGCGGCGGCTGGCTTCGTTTTTCACATTGCAGCGGGCGGCGGGGACACTGCCACCGGCGCGGCAGACAGCCTTCAACTCCTGCACGATATAGGCGCCCAGGCCCTGGCGGCGATGGGCGGCGGCGACGTCCATATAGATGTCGCCATAGGGCCGGTTGTAGTGGTAAAGGACTCCGCCGGAGGCTACGATGGCGCCGTCGCGGGTTACCACCCATTCGGCTCCCTCATCGAGCCCGGCCGCCTTGAGCAGCGGAGCATCGGCGGCAGCGGCCTGGCGAAAGCTTGCGCCAGGCGGTTCAAGGGAGGTCTGGAATCGATCCTCGAACAGAATGGCGCCGGCGGAGACCCTGGGAGCGAAGGTGTGCAGCATCGTGGCCAGCAGCGGAGCGTTGGTCTGGGTCGTGATGGCCTTGGGGCGCGCGGTTTCCAGCAGTGCGGTGAACAATTCGAAGATACGCGAGCGAAAAGGCGGAAGCGCGTAGAACTCATAGAGCGTCGCCTTGCGGCGCCACGGACCGCCTACCGCCACCGACGCATATGCGGCCGCCGCGCCATCGATATCGGCCATGTATTCGAGAGTCCAGCCGGGGCGCGAATGAATGGAATCGTGAATGATCTGGCAGTTCATTTCGGCACGGTATTGCTCGCGCATGGGAAGGATATCGGAAAGGTCGCAGGAACGGGCGGCGAGGGGCATCCTTCTGAGCTTGTCACGGTTGAACCGACCCGCGCCGCCATGGTCCAATAAGAATTACACCTTCCTAGAGGAGCTTCACCAGATTGAATGATGCATTGCTCGCCCTGGAGGACGGCACAGTCTTCGAGGGCCGCGCATTTGGTGCGCGTTCCCAGCGCCACGGCGAAGTGGTATTCAACACGGCACTCACCGGATACCAGGAAGTCTTCACCGATCCTTCCTATACCGGTCAAGTTGTGGTGCTGACGAATCCGCAGATCGGCAACTACGGCGCCAACGACGACGATTGCGAATCCGCCCGTCCGTATATTGAGGGACTGGTGGTGCGCGAGATGTCGTCGATCGCCTCGAACTGGCGCAGCGAAGAGACCGCCGATCAGTTTTTGGCGCGGCACGGGATTCCGGCCATCGCCGAAGTGGATACGCGCAAGCTGGTGCGGAAGCTGCGGACCAGCGGCGTGATGCGCGGCGTGATCGGACCGGCCACTTCCGACCCGCAGGACCTGGTGGAAGCCGCGCGCCGTTCGCCTTCGATGGCGGGCCTCGATCTGGCGACGAAAGTCTCGACGCGGGAACGCTACGAATGGACGCAGGCGGTGGAAAAGTGCTCGCCGTCGGACCGGCTTCCGCCGGCCGCGCCGGTTGAGCATCATGTGGTGGCGTTCGACTTCGGCATGAAACGCAACATCCTGCGCCGCCTGGTGCATTCCGGCTGCCGCGTGACGGTGGTGCCGGCGGGTACGCGCGCCGAAGACGTGCTGGCGCTCAAGCCCGATGGAGTGTTTCTTTCGAATGGACCGGGAGATCCGGAGCCGCTCGAATTCCAGGCCGCGCAGGTGCGTGGGATGATCGGCAAGACGCCGATCTTCGGAATCTGTCTGGGCCATCAGATACTGGGTCTGGCGCTGGGCGGCAAGACTTACAAGTTGAAATTCGGACACCGCGGCGCGAATCATCCGGTGATCAACTATCGCACTAACAAGGTGGAGATCACGTCGCAGAATCACGGATTCGCCGTGGACGCCGATTCGCTGCGTTCGAGCGCGATCGACATCACTCATCTGAATCTGAACGACGATACCGTGGAAGGGCTGCGCCACCGCGAGCATCCCGTATTCTGCGTGCAATACCATCCGGAGGCGGCGCCGGGGCCGCACGATTCTCACTATCTGTTTGACGACTTCATCGAGATGATGCGCCAGCACAAGGGGTAAGCCGCAGACGATGCCGAGACGCAACGACATCCAACGAATCCTTATCGTGGGTTCCGGGCCCATCATCATCGGCCAGGCCTGCGAGTTCGACTATTCGGGCACTCAAGCCTGCAAGGCTTTGCGGGCCGATGGCTATGAAGTGGCCCTCATTAATTCGAATCCGGCGACCATCATGACGGACCCGGAACTGGCGGACCGGACGTACGTGGAACCGCTCAGCCTGGAATACGCCGAAGAGGTGATCCGCAAGGAGCGGCCGCACGCGCTGCTTTCCACCGTGGGCGGACAGACGGGCCTCAATCTGGCGGTATCGCTCGCCGAGGCGGGCATCCTCGACAAGTATGGCGTGGAGTTGATTGGCGCCAAGATCGACGCCATCAAGAAAGCCGAAGACCGGCTGTTGTTCAAGGACGCGATGCGGGAGATCGGACTCGAAACGCCGCAGTCGTTTCTGGTGACAAACGTCGAGGCGGGACTGGAGTTCGCCGCGCGCATCGGCTACCCGCTGATTCTGCGGCCGAGCTTTACGCTGGGCGGCACCGGCGGCGGCATCGCCTACAACCGCGAAGACCTGATCGACATCCTGGAGCGCGGGCTCGATCTTTCCCCGGTTCATGAAGTGCTGGCCGAGGAAAGCGTGCTGGGGTGGAAAGAGTACGAGTTGGAGGTGATGCGCGATACCGCCGACAACGCCATCATCGTCTGCTCGATCGAAAACTTCGACCCCATGGGAGTGCACACCGGCGATTCGATCACCGTGGCGCCGGCGCAAACGCTCACCGACCGCGAGTATCAGATGATGCGCGATGGCGCGCTGGCCTGCCTGCGCAAGATCGGCGTGGATACGGGCGGATCGAACGTTCAGTTCGCCATCGATCCGGAAACGGGCCGGATGGTGGTGGTGGAGATGAATCCGCGTGTCTCCCGCAGCTCGGCGCTGGCTTCGAAGGCGACCGGGTTCCCGATCGCCAAGATCGCCGCCAAGCTCGCCGTGGGCTACCGGCTGGATGAGATCAAGAACGACATTACACGCCAGACGCCGGCATGCTTTGAGCCGACCATCGATTACGTGGTGGTGAAGATCCCGCGCTGGCAGTTTGAAAAGTTTCCCGGCGCCGAGCAGGTGCTGGGCACGCAGATGAAATCGGTGGGCGAGGTGATGTCGATTGGCCGCACGTTCAAGCAATCGCTCGGCAAGGCGATCCGCAGCTTGGAAACTGGCAAATCTTCGGCGGCCGAAGTGTTCGACGAAGCGCTGATTCCGCAGCGTCTGATCACGCCCAATCCGGAGCGGCTTCCCTACATCCGGTTCGCGATGGAACGCGGCTACACGGTCGACCAGATCCGCGAGATGACGGCCATCGATCCGTGGTTCCTGCGCCAGTTGGCGGAAGTGGTGGAGTATGAGCGGGTGCTGCGCAGCGCCAATCTCGAATCGGCCGGACGCGATCTGCTGCTCAAAGCCAAGCGCGACGGCCTGTCGGACAACCAACTGGGCCGGATGTGGGACGTGGACGGGCTGAAGGTTCGCGAGCGGCGGCGGCAACTGGGCGTATCGGCGGTCTTCAATCGCGTGGATACGTGCGCGGCGGAGTTTGAGAGCTTCACTCCTTATCTCTATTCGTCCTATGAATCGGAGTGCGAAGCGGAGCCGGGCAGCGCGAAGAAGGTCATGATTCTGGGCAGCGGGCCGAACCGCATCGGCCAGGGCATCGAGTTCGACTACTGCTGCTGCCACGCTTCGTTTGCGTTGCGCGAGTTCGGCCATGAGTCGATCATGGTGAACTGCAATCCGGAAACGGTGTCGACCGATTACGACACCAGCGACCGGCTATACTTCGAGCCGTTGACGCTTGAAGACGTGTTGAATATCTGCGACACCGAGAAGCCCGATGGCGTCATCGTGCAGTTCGGCGGTCAGACGCCGCTGAACCTGGCGCTGCCGTTGAAGCGGCAGGGCGTGCCGATCATCGGCACCGATCCGGAAGATATCGACCTGGCCGAGGATCGCAAGCGGTTCGGCAAACTGCTGGACGATTTAGGAATTCCCTCGCCTCCAAACGGCTCCGCCACCAGCGAGCAGGAGGCGGTGGACGTGGCGCGGCGGCTTGGCTTCCCGGTGCTGGTGCGGCCAAGCTATGTACTAGGCGGCCGGGCCATGGTCATCGCCTACGACGAAGATACGGTGCGCCGGTATATGCGCGAAGCCGTTGTGTTCTCTCAGGAGCGGCCGGTGCTCATCGACCGGTTCCTCGAAGACGCCACCGAAGTGGACGTGGACGCGCTGTCGGATAAAGAAGACGTTCTGATCGCCGGCATCATGGAGCACATCGAAGAAGCGGGCGTGCATTCGGGAGACAGTTCCTGCGTGCTGCCGGCGTTTTCGATCGGCAAGCAGGAACTGCAGACCATCGAGGATTACACGGTGCGCCTGGCGCGGGCGCTGAAAGTGATCGGCCTGATGAACGTGCAGTATGCGATCAAAGAGGGCACGGTGTATGTGCTGGAAGTAAACCCGCGCGGGTCGCGCACGGTCCCCTATGTTTCAAAGGCCACCGGAGTGCCGCTGCCGAAGGTGGCGGTGGGCCTGATGGTGGGCAGGAAGCTGCGGGAACTGACGCACCTGACGGGCGGCCAATTTAGCGGGGTGCTGCCGGTGCCGCAGTATTTCGTGAAATCGCCGGTGTTTCCGTTTAATAAGTTCCCGGGTGTGGATCCGGCGCTTGGGCCCGAGATGCGCTCGACGGGCGAGGTGATGGGCGTCGGTGAGAACTTCGGCGAGGCATTTGCCAAGGCGCAGTTGAGCGCGGGAACACCGCTACCCGACAAAGGCACGGTGTTTATCAGCGTCAACGACCGGCACAAGTCCGAAGCCGTGGAGCTGGGCCGCAAGTTCGCCGAGTTGGGTCTGCAACTGGCGGCGACGCGCGGCACCGCCGCGGCTCTGCAGGCGGCGGGTCTCAAGGTAAAGACGGTTTTCAAGGTCAATGAAGGACGTCCGAACGCTGTCGATCTGCTGAAGGCGGGTACGTTGAAGCTGGTGATTTATACGTCCACCGGCGGTCACTCGTTCAGCGATGAGAAGTCTATCCGGCGCAGCGCGGTGCTGTACCGCGTGCCCTGTATCACCACGCTCAGCGGGGCCAAGGCCGCGGCGGAGGCGATGGTCTCGCGGCGGCGGGATCCCATCCGCGTGTGGAGCCTGCAGCAGATTCACGAAGCCTCGAAAGTCTGAGTGATACGATACCGTTCAGAATGCTTTTCTGGACGCTGCTGCCGCTGGCCCTTGCCGCCCAGTCCGGCGATGAATTCTTCGAAAAGAAGATCCGTCCCGTGCTCGTGGAAAAGTGCTACGCCTGCCACGGCTCGAAGACGGCGGCTCCGATGGGCGGCCTGCGCGTCGATTCGGCGGAAGGCCTGCGCAAGGGCGGCGACACCGGTCCGGCTGTGGTTCCCAAAGAGCCCGAAAAAAGCCTGCTGCTCAAAGCCATTCGCTATTCGGACCTGAATCTGCGCATGCCGCCCACCGGCAAGCTGACCGATGGGCAGATCGCAGATTTCGAAGAGTGGATCCGGCAGGGCGCCGCCGATCCGCGCGCCGCTACCGCCCAGGCTCCGGCCGCGAGGCAAGGCATCGACTGGGCCGAGGCGCGCAAGCATTGGGCCTTCCGTCCGATCCGGAAGCCCGCCGTTCCCGAGGGTCCGTCGCCGGTGGATGCCTTTCTTTCGGCCAAGGGGATGAAGTTATCGCCCGCGGCCGATAAGCGCGTCTGGCTGCGCCGGGTCACGTTCGATCTGACGGGTTTGCCGCCCACGCGCGCCGAGATCGCCGAATACCTTGGCGATACGTCGGGCGGCGCGGATCGAAAGGTGGTGGAGCGGCTGCTCGCTTCCCCGCAGTATGGCGAGCGATGGGCGCGGCACTGGCTCGATCTGGTGCGGTTCGCCGAAACCAATGGCCATGAGTTCGACAACGACAAACTCGACGCCTGGCGCTATCGCGATTACGTGATCCGCGCGTTCAACGAAGATGTGCCGTACACGCAGTTCGTGAAGGAGCACCTGGCCGGCGACTTGCTGGCGGCGCGCGTTTCCAAGGACGGGGCGCATCTGGAGTCGCCGCTGGGCACCAGTTGGATGTGGTTCGGCGAGGTGTTGAACAGCGCCACCGACTCGGTGAAGTCGCGCGCCGACATGGTGGACAACCAGATCGACGTGATGGGCAAGACGTTCCTCGGGCTGACCACGGCCTGCGCGCGCTGCCACGATCATAAGTTCGACCCGATTCCCACGGCGGACTACTACGGCCTGGCCGGCATCTTTCACAGCACTTATGTACGGGAGGCGGTGATCGATTCGCCGCAACGCGCCGCTCAGATCGCCACGGTGAGCCGCCGGTTCCCTTCCCCGGCAAAGACTCCCGCGGCGGCTGTGGTCACGCCGCGCGAAGGCGATGTGATCTTCGAAAGCGAGTGGACGGCCACGGGTCAGGCCTTCGGCCCGGCGCCGGGCGGCGTGTTCGACTCCCGGGCGGCGGGTTCCGATCAGTTTGTCGGCTCCTTGACGTCGCGGAAGTTCAAGATGCCGAAGCTATGGGTCCACGTGCGGATGGGCGGCAGCGCGCAGGATAAGGCCAACCTGCGAGTGACCGTGGTCGCCGACGATCACAAGAGCGAGCACTTCTATACGTCCGGCAAGCCGGGCATGGAGTGGAAGACGTTGCGGATGACCAAGGAGATCGGGCGTACCTGCTACTTCGAGATCGTGGACCGCAGCCGGAGCGGACACATCGCCGTCGAGCGCATCGTGCTGTCCGATAGCGAGACGCCGCCGCGGGTGGAAACCGAGGGGTCCGGGCGGGCGATGGCGATTTCCGGCGGTTTCGCGCAGCCCGAGCCCACGGTGCCCGAATCGGCATTCGGCATGATCGCCAAAGAGGAGGACCCGCATGATGTCAAACTTCATATTCGCGGCAGCCACCAGAACCTGGGCGCGGAGGTGCCACGCCACTTCCTGCAATTGATCGCGGGCGAGAAGCAGCCGCCCATCGAGCGCGGCAGCGGACGCCTGGAATTGGCCGGGTGGGTGGCCGCCGAATCGAACCCGCTCATGGCGCGCGTGATGGTGAATCGCATCTGGAAGCATCACTTCGGGCAAGGCATCGTGCGTTCGGCCGATAACTTCGGCAAGCTGGGCGACGCGCCCTCGGATCCGGCGCTGCTCGACTACCTAGCGGCGGAGTTCGGCGAGCGCGGCTGGTCGGTGAAACAGATGCACCGCCTGATCGTTCTTTCCGCCGCTTACCGGCGGGCCGATTTTCCGGTACGGCGACTGGAAGCCGAAGCCATCCGCGATTCGGTGCTGGCGGTTTCCGGACGTCTGGACAAGACGCTCTATGGACCGGGCGTGACACCGCACATCAGCAGATACCAGGAAGGACGCGGCAAGCCGGCGAGCGGTCCGCTGGACGGCAACGCGCGGCGCAGCCTCTATATTCAAGTGCGGCGGAACTTCCTGACGCCGATGTTCCTGGCGTTCGACTATCCGCTGCCGGTTTCGACGATGGGCGCGCGTGGATCCTCCACGGTGCCGTCGCAGGCGTTGATGATGATGAACAACGAATTCGTGGCCGGGCAGGCACGGCTGTGGGCGCGGCGGGCGATTGCGTCGGAGAGCGATACCGCTAAGCGCGTGGATTCGTTGTTTGAAGAGGCCTACGGGCGCGTGGCGGAAGATTGGGAGCGCCAGGAGTCGCTGAGATTCCTGACGGCGCGGCCTGGCGGCGAGGAACAGGCATGGACCGATCTTTGCCACGTGCTGTTCAATTCCACGGAGTTTGTCTATGTACGGTAACGGGATGACGCGCAGACAGATGCTGGCCCGGGCGGCCAACGGCTTCGGCGGCCTGGCGCTGCTGGCGGCGGAAACGAAGGCGCCACACTTTCCGGCCAAGGCGAAATCGGTGATCTTTCTGTTCATGGACGGCGGGCCTTCGCAGATGGACACGTTCGACCCCAAGCCGCGCCTGACGCGCGACGCCGGCCAGCCGCTGCCATTCAAGCCGCCGACGACGGTTTTCAACATCAGCGACAAGATCTTCGGCTCTCCGTTTACGTTCCGCAAACACGGCCAGTCGGGCGCCGACGTGAGCGACCTGTTCCCGCACGTGGCCGGCTGCGCCGACGATCTGTGCATCGTCCGGTCGATGGTGGCCGACCATTCCGAGCACACGGCGGCGAACTACTTCATTCATTCGGGCTCGGGGTTCCAGGGCCGGCCGAGCATGGGGGCCTGGATCACTTATGGCCTCGGCTCGGCGAGCGACAACCTGCCGGGCTTCATCGTTCTCGAATCCGGATTGATTCCGCCAGGTGGCGTCGATTGTTTCGGCAGCGGCTTTCTACCGGCCAGCTTTCAGGGTACGGTGATGCGCAACACCGCGCATCCGATCGCCGATCTGGAGCCGCTCGACAAGGAGCCCGCGCTGCAGAAGGGCAAGCTCGATCTGCTGGCGAAGCTGAACCGCGGCGTGGTGGAGCGCTTCGGCCAGGTCAGCGAGATCGACGCCACCATTCGCAACTACGAGCTCGCTTTCCGCATGCAGAGCGAAGTGCCCGACCTGCTCGATTTCAGCAAAGAATCGGAGGCGACGAAGAAGCTCTACGGGCTCGATGAGGAGATCACGTCGGAGTTCGGGCGGGAGTGCCTGATCGCGCGGCGCCTGGTGGAACGCGGTGTCCGGTTCGTCGAGTTGCTGAGCCCGGCGCGCAAGGGCATCGACCGGTGGGATCAGCATGGCTCGCTCGAAGACGGCCACCGCGTCAACGCGAAATCGACGGATAAGCCGATCGCCGCCTTGCTCAGGGATTTGAAGGCGCGTGGAATGCTCGATCGGACGCTGGTGGTATGGGGCGGCGAGTTCGGGCGCACGCCTTGCGCGCAGTTCCCCGACGGCGGCTACGTCAAGCGAGTGGGCCGCGATCACAACCCGTTCGGGTTCACGATGTGGATGGCGGGCGGCGGAGTCAAGGGCGGCATGACCCACGGCGCCACCGACGAGTTTGGCTATTTCGCGGTGGAGAATAAGGTCCACATGCACGACCTGCACGCGACCATGCTGCACCTTCTGGGCATGGACCATAAGCGCCTGACGTACCGTTACAGCGGACGCGACATGCGGCTGACCGACGTGCATGGCAACGTGGTGAAAGAAATTCTCGCCTGACCGGCGCTTGCTTTTTCGAACGATCGGACTGTATACTCGATATTTCATGCTTTACGGCAACGCCTACTCCTTCAGTTTCCGATTCGGATGGTTTACCACCTGAACCGGCGAGTGGCGTTGATACGTTTCGAATTTCGGACAACCAACCCACTCGAAAGAGTGGGTTTTTCATTTTCTGGGGATAAGACATGATCGTTTCCATGAAGCGTTTTGCCACCAAGGAAGACATTGCGAGCGTTTGCGAACGGATTCGCGACTTTGGCTATAAGATTCACGCCATCGAAGGGGAGGAGCGCGTTGTGATCGGTGTTGTAGGAGTGGGAGACGTGACGCAGTGCCTGGAATCGCTCGAAGCGATGCCCAGCGTCGAGAACGCGGTGCGGATTTCGGCTCCCTACAAATTCGTGAGCAAGGAGTTCCGCAAGGGGCGCAGCGTGATCCGCGTCAACGGCAACGTGGAGATTGGCGGCGACGACATGGTGGTGATGGCCGGGCCCTGCTCGGTGGAATCGGAAAAGCAGATCATGGAATCGGCGCACGCGGTGGCGAAGGCCGGCGCCAAGGTGCTGCGCGGCGGGGCGTTCAAGCCGCGGACGTCGCCATACGACTTTCAGGGAATGGCGGAAGAGGGGCTCAAATTGCTGCGCAAGGCGAAGCAGGAAACGGGCCTGGCGATCGTGACCGAGGTAATGTCGGACGCCGATGTGCCGCTGGTGGCAGAGTATGCCGACCTGATGCAGATCGGCGCGCGCAACATGCAGAACTTCGCGCTGCTCAAATCGCTTGGGACGTGCGGGCGGCCGGTGCTGCTGAAGCGCGGTTTGAGCTCGACGATCAAGGAACTGCTGATGTCGGCCGAATACATCGTGGCGCACGGCAATCCGAACGTGATTCTGTGCGAACGCGGCATCCGCACGTTCGAAACGGCGACGCGCAACACGTGCGACCTGGTGGCCGTGCCGGTGTTGAACGAGATGACGCATCTGCCGGTGGTGATCGACCCGAGCCATGCCACGGGCAAGCGCAGCCTGGTGCCGGCGCTTTCGCGCGCGGCGGTGGCCATCGGCGCCGACGGACTGATTGTCGAAGTGCATCCGTGTCCGGAAAAAGCGGTAAGCGACGGCGCGCAGTCGCTGCATCTGCCCGAGTTTGAAAAGATGATGAACAGCCTGCGCGGATACGTCGAGTTGTGGAAAGAATCGCGGATGGCGCTGGCGGCGGCGGTTTAACGGGCGTGGACGCGCGTAGTAAATGGCTGTTGGCGGTGGCGTCCGCCGCGGCGCTGGCGGGGGTCTGGTTTTTCTCCGGCCACGAACGGAAAGTAAGTCTCGAAGAACTGGCCGGGCGGCTGCCTCATGCCGACCGGCTTCTGGCGCGATTCGACGTCGCGGCGCTGCGCCGGGCCGGGCTGCTCGACAAGCTGGCGGGAAAGGCGGGCGTGGAAGAAGCCGAGTACAAGCAGTTTGTGGCATCCACCGGCTTCGACTACCGCACCGACCTCGATAGCGCGCTGGTGGCGTACAGCAACGCGGAAACGCTGTTCTTCCTCACCGGCCGCTTCGATTGGACGCGGCTGCGCGATTTTGTGGCCAAGCAGGGCGGCGACTGCGGCGGCGGCATGTGCCGCATGGAAAGCAGCACGCCCGGCCGGCGCATTTCCTTTGCGCGCATCAATGAAGAAACACTGGCGCTCGCCAGCAGCACGGAAGCCGATGGCGTGCGGCGACTCGCTTCGGCGGCGCAGCCGATGCAGGCGATGCCGGGCGATCCGGTCTGGGTGCTGCTGCCCGCACCCGCTTTGAAAGACAAGGACGGCTTGCCCGCGGGCACACGCGCCATCGCCAGCGCGGTGGAGGATGCCGAACGTGTGGTGTTGGGCATCGGGTCGAAAGACAATCGATTCGAGGCGCGCCTGGAAGCGCGCTTCCACGCCGAGCAGCAGGCCGACGCGGCGCGGCGCCAATTGCAGACCACAACCGAGTTGTTGAACAAGATGCTGACCCGCGACAAGCTGACGCCGAATCCCAGGAATCTGACCGGCGTTCTTTCCGGAGGCCACTTTCGAATCGAAGGTCCGGTGCTCAAGGGCACCTGGCCGGTGGACCCGGCCTTTCTCGAATGAGCGTCGTTTGCATCGGCAACGCCGTGCTCGATATCCTCACTCGTCCGGTGGACGAGATCCAGTGGGGCGGCACCAGGTGGGTGGATTCGATTGAGCAGTCGCTTGGCGGCAACGCCGCCAATACGGCGTCGGCTCTGGGCAAGCTCGGCGTGGCGGTGAAGCTGATCAGCGCGGTGGGGCGCGATGCGTTCGGCGATGCGGCGCTGGCACGGTTGGCCGAGTGCGGCGTCGATTGCGCGGGCGTGGCGCGGCTTGAGACGCCGACGGCGGTCACCGTGGCGCTGGTGCGCACCGGTGGCACACGCGCTTTTCTGCACCGGCCTGGCGTGAGCCGGTCGATGTTCGCCGATCCCATCGCGATCGATGGCGGCATGGGCACGCGGCTGCATGTGGCCAATCCCTTCTCGACGGTGCATCTGCGCACGCAGGCCCCAGGATTGCTGCGGCGGGCGAAGGAGTTGGGGATGGCCACCTCGCTCGATACCGGCTGGGATGCACTGGGTGAGTGGATGAACGTCATCGGACCGTGTCTGCCGCACACTGGCCTGCTGTTCACCAATGAAGACGAAGCCCGGATGCTGACCGGCGCGGCCGATGCCGTCGCGGCGGCGAAGAGGCTTTGCGCAGCGGGAGCCGGATGTGTCGCGCTGAAACTGGGCGCCGCCGGATGCCGCGTGTTTGCGCCCGAAGGCGAGTGGGATGTGCCGGCATTCGCGGTTCCGGCGGTGGACACCACCGGCGCGGGCGATTGCTTCGCGGGTGGCTTTCTGGCGGCGCTCGAGCGCGGACTTCCCTACCCCGAGGCGGCGCGGATCGCCAATGCCGTGGGCGCCCTGAACGTCCAGAGCCTGGGTTCGACGTCGGGCCTGCGGTCGTGGGAAGAGACGATGGACTGGATCAGATCCTGTTGAAGATGGCGATGGCCTTGGTCAGCGAGCGGTATTGCTTGATGAACGGCACCATCTTGGATTCGCGTTCGTCGATCTCCTGGGACTTGGCCAGCACGTCTTTTTCCCGCTCCTTGGGAACCACGACGACGCCGTCCTCGCCGGCCACGATGATATCGCCTGGCCGCACCTTCACTCCGGCGCAATCCACTTCGATGTCGCGGCCCACGGTGGCGTAGCGTCCCACGGCGGTGGAGGGCGAGATGCTGCGCGAGTACACGGGCAGGCCGAGGGCGCGGATTTCGGCCTGGTCGCGGACGCCCCCATCGAGGATCATGCCGGCCATGCCGCGCGACTTGGCGACGGTGGCCATCAGGCCGCCAATGGCGGCGACATCGAGCCCGTTTTCCATCACGATGACGCCCACCTCGCCACTCTTGGCGTCTTCCAGCATTTCGACCGAATGCTTTACGGCGAGGGCGGGCGTGGCCTGTTCGGGCGGAGCGGGACGCACCAGCGCCGTGCGCGCGCGGCCCACCACTTTGCCGGCAATCCGCGGCAGCATGTCGTGCGACATGAACCCGCGTTGGCCCATCACCTGATCCATGGCGTCGGAGACGGAAGCGACGGTGGAGCGGCGGAATCCTTCGACGACGGGGTCGCCCACGGGCGCCTTGCGGGCGATTTGAAATCCGGTCAGGGCGAATACGGCGAGCGCGGCGGTGCTCGCGACGATCAAGCGGGTCTTGCGATTCATCACCGTCTATCTTGCCATGGATGGCTCAATCTCGATGGTCCAGGTCCACTTTTCGCCGGGGTTGAGTTCGGTCAGCCCCTGCTTGAGATTGAGCGCGTTCTGCAGGCCGACCCAGGGTTCGGGGCAGAAGTAGCCGTCGCGCGGGGCGCCCCACATGTTGTATTGCACGGTGAGCCCTTTGGGCAGCCGTCCGGTCGAGTGGCTCATGCGAACGCGCAGACCCTGAGGGTCGGTGAGGGTCATGCTTGGGTTCGTTTCGTAACCGGTGAGGCCGATGGCGGGGTTGAAGGCAATGGCGCCAAGCGGAGTACGATCGCGGAACGGCGGATCGGTCACGGCTCCGGTGGGGACGTTGTTGGAATCCTTGACGATGCGGTTGCGGGCGGCGGTGGAGAGTTCCATTTTCGCCGGATCGGAACCGGGCAACAGCGGTGTGCGGAACGTGATGTGATTCCCGATGGCGAAGGGCATGCGGCTTTTGTTGGCCCCCGAGGCAGTGACGGTGTAGGCGATCCGGAGCTTGCCCGCTGCGAGATGGTAATCGGCGGCGAGTGTCCAGCCGAACGGATAGTGGGCGCGGGTGCGTGCGGTATCGCTCACGGTAACGCGCGCGCCGGCGGCGGCGGCATCGGCGTGCGCCCGATCGAGCTTCCACGGCATGTTCTGCACGAAGCCGTGCCCGGGCATATCGTAGTGCTTGCCCTCGAAGCCGTAGCCGCCGGGGGTCGCTCCCACGGCGGGCCACAGCAGCGGCGCTTTACCGCGCCAGCCCGAGGTAGAGGTATAGTCGCAGGCGCGGTAGATCAATTCCACCCATTCGCCCTTGTGCTTGTAGCGAAGGCCGCACAGCTCGCCGCCCTCGCCGGGGGCGATGGAAGCTTCCAGGCCGCCGGTGCGATCGTGCAGCACCGCGATGGAGGGCGATTCGCGCATGGAGATTCCGTAACGGTCGGCGGCGGCCACCGGCAGGGCGCACAGCAACAGGGCGATTCGCATACCCAATGATAGACTGAAGGATTGCACGCCACTGGACCAAAACCGCGTATTTGCGCGGTGAGCTATCTCAATACCGTTCCGCTTGTGTGGGGCCTGGAGCATACCGCGCTGGGCGAACGGGTCGCGCTCGAATATGAGCTGCCGTCGGTTTGCGCGGACCGGGTTCGCGAGGGGTCGGCCGATCTGGGCATTCTGCCGGTGATTGAAGTGGAGCGGCAAGGGCTCGATTGGCTGAGGTCGACGGGCATCGCGTGCGAAGGCCCGGTGCGGAGCATTTTACTGGTTTCAAAAGTGCCGCTCCAGCGGATCCGGACGCTGGCGGCCGACAGCGGTTCGCGCACTTCGGTGATGCTGACGCGGGTGATTCTGGCGGAGCGTTACGGAGCCGAACCGGCCACCGCGGCGATGCCCGCCAGCCTCGATTC
Organism: uncultured Acidobacteriota bacterium; assembly: GCA_902826685.1. GTDB lineage: Bacteria > Acidobacteriota > Terriglobia > Bryobacterales > Bryobacteraceae > CADEFT01. The sequence goes on along the minus strand of CADEFT010000010.1, from coordinate 111,864 downwards.
GATGCTGGGGGTGGCGGACGCGGCGCTGGTAATCGGCGATCCGGCCTTGCGCCTGAATCCGGAGGCGCTGCGCGCGCGGTATGAAGTTCTGGACCTGGGCGAGCAGTGGACCGCGATGAGCGGGCTGCCGATGGTATTCGCCGTTTGGGCGGGCCGGCGCGAGCGCATGACGCCGGAACTCGACGGCCTGTTCCTTGAAAGCTGCCGCTACGGTATGGCGCATCTCGAAGACATTTTAGAGCAGGAATGTTTGAAACGGGATATCCCGAAAACGTTAGGGCGTGAATATCTGACCCGGCACATCGCGTTTGAGCTGGGCGAGAGGCATTATGAGGGCATGCGCCAGTATCTGAAACTGGCGGCGGCCCTGGAGAGACAGAGGACGGTGACGGCATGATGACCAAGCAGGAAGCGATTGACCTGTTTTCGAGCGACGATCTGATCGGAATCGGCATGGAGGCGGACGCGCTGCGGCGGAAGCTGCATCCGGAGGGCGTGGTCACCTATATCATCGACCGCAACATCAACTACACCAACTTCTGCACCGAATACTGCAGCTTTTGCGCCTTTTACCGGCCGATGGGCCATGCCGAGGGGTATATCCTGCCGAAGGAGACCATCTTCGAAAAGATCCAGGAAACGGTGGACCTGGGCGGCACGGGCGTGCTGATGCAGGGCGGGCTGCATCCGGAATTGAAGATCGAATGGTATGAAGACCTGCTGCGTTCGATCAAGCAGAAGTTTCCCAAGGTGCACATGCATTGTTTCTCGTCGCCGGAGGTGAATAACATCGCCCAGGTGAGCGGTGTAAGCCTGCGCGACACGATCGCCCGGCTGCGCGACGCGGGGCTCGATTCGATTCCCGGCGGGGGCGCCGAGATTCTGGACGATGCCGTGCGCCATCGCATCAGCCGTTTGAAGTGCACCACGCAAGAATGGGTGGATGTGCACAAGACCGCCCACGAGCTAGGCATGCGCACGACGGCGACGATGATGTTCGGGTGCGGGGAAACGATCGAACAGCGGGTGAATCACCTGGAGATCGTGCGGCGCATTCAGGAAGAGACGGGCGGATTCACGGCGTTCATTCCGTGGTCGTTCCAGCGCGAGAACACATCGCTCGGGCGGTTTGTGAAGCAGGAGGCGACGGCGGTGGAGTATCTCAAGACGCTGGCCATCGCACGGATTTTTCTGCCGAACATCGTCAACGTGCAATCGAGCTGGGTGACGCAGGGATTGAAGACCTGCCAGTTGGGGCTTCGGTTCGGGGGCAACGACGTGGGCTCCATCATGATCGAAGAGAACGTGGTCTCGGCGGCGGGCGCGCGGCATCGCGCCAGCGAGGAAGAACTGCGGCGGATCATCCGGGACGCGGGGTTCCTGCCGAAGCAGCGGGACACGCTCTATCGCACCTATTTTCTGAATTAGCCCTTGACAACGATGCTGGCGCATCGATATAACTCCCTGCTAGTTGGACCGAGGGAGGTTTTGAGGCATGCGCTTACTCTTATTGTTCTCGCTGGCCGTTCCGGCCGCGTTCAGTCAACAATCCACCGCCCGGCTGCTGGGAACGGTGAAGGATTCGACGGGAGCGGTGGTGGTATCGGTCACGGTGCGGGCCGTCAACGGCGCCAACGGTCTGGAACGTATGGCGATGACGAACGAAGCCGGCGAGTATTCCATTCCGCTGCTGCCGATCGGGGAATACACGGTGATGGCGGAGGCGGCGGGCTTCAAAACCTCGACGATGCGCGGCATCGTGCTGCAGGTGAACCAGGACGCGCGAGTGGATGTGACGCTGACGGTGGGCTCCACGTCGGAGACGATTTCGGTGGAAGCGACGGCGCCGCTGCTGGTGACCGACAGCGCGGCGGTGGGCCAGGTGATCGAGAACAAGTCGATTCAGAACATGCCGCTGAATGGCCGTGCATTCTGGCAACTGGCGCAGTTGACGCCGGGGGTGGTGTTCACGCCGGGCGGCTCCGATATTACGGCGGGCGGCCAGGGCATTCGGGCCACGCGCATCGGGTTGCGCATTTCCGGCTCCTCGCGGCTGGCGGGCGGCTGGTATCTGGACGGGTTCGATATCACCGAGTATGAGTTGGGTGCGACGTCGATCACGCCTTCGACCGACGCGTTGGAAGAATTCAAAGTGATGGCGGCGGGGATGAGCGCCGAGTACGCGCTGCCGTCGGTGATCAACGCGGCGTTGAAATCGGGATCGAACAGTTTCCACGGCAGCTTTTATCACTACCTGCGCAATCAGAAACTGGAGGCGCGGAATTTCTTCGCCAACGCCAAGACGCCTCTGAAGCGGAACCAGTTCGGCGCGACGCTGGGCGGGCCGATCAAGCGCAATCACACGTTCTTCTTCGTCGATTACGAAGGCGGCCGGACGCGGCAGGGCACGACTTTCAACAACGTGGTGCCTTCGGCGGCCGAGTTGAACGGCGATTTCGGCGCGCGGCCGGTCTTCGATCCTCTCAGCACGCGTGTGAATCCGGCCAACACGAGCCAATTCCTGCGCGATGCGTTTCCGGGCAACGTGATTCCGGTGGCCCGGCACAGTCCGCAGGCGTTGTTTTTCAAGCCGATCTTTCCCACACCCAACAGCGCGGGCAGCCGCTTTGTCTACTCGCCAGCGCTGGCGCTTGACAGCGATAAGTTCGACGTGAAGATCACGCCACGCATCGGCCAGCACGACAACATCGTGAGCCGCTATTCCTACGCCAACAATACGGAAAGCGATCCGGCGGCTTATCCGGGCCTGGGTTTCTATCCGCTGCGCAGCCGCGCGCAGAACGCCGGCATCAGCCATTACCATACGTTCCGGCCAAACCTGACCAGCGAGCTGACGTTCAACTATTACCGGATGTTTTTCTTCTTCCTGAACGCCAGCAACTTCAACGACGTGGATGTGATCGCCAAGGCCGGCATTGGCGGCTTTGAAGGAGTTTCGAACCTGCAGCCCGCCTATCCGCAGTTGAACCTGGCGGGCTATCGCGCGGTGGAAGGATCGACGGACAACCGGCCCAAGGCGAATCGCATCCGCACGTATCAATATCGCGGCTCGCTGTCGTGGAATCACGGCAAGCACGACACCAAGTTCGGAGCGCAGTTGAGCCACCAGGCGCATGGATTTTTGAATGGAAACGCTTCCCAAGGCACATTCAACTTCGACGGCCGCTACACGCAGAATCCGATTTCGACTGGCAATTCGGGCAACGCTTATGCGGACTTGCTGCTGGGCTATCCCAACTCGGTGCAGCGCGCGTTTCCGATTCAACTGTTCGGCAATACCGGCGATTTCTGGTCGTTCTACGGCCAGGACAACTACCGCGTCACGCAGAACCTGACGCTGAACCTGGGTCTGCGCTGGGAGCTGAATTCGTTCTTCAACGGCATTCGCGGACAGACCAACGCGTTTAACTTCGACACGGGCAAGGTGATCATCCCTACCCGCAATGGACAGCCGGATCTGGACGTGCAGCCGGGGGTGCGCCAGATTCTGCCGGTATTCCGCGACCTGATCGAAACCAGTGAAGAGCGCGGGCTGCCGTGGTCGATTCGTTATCCCAGCCATCGCGACGTGGCGCCGCGAGTGGGCTTCGCCTGGCGGCCGCGCGGCAGCGACAACACGGTGCTTCGCGCGGCCTACGGCATTTATTATGTGTATCCCGATTCGAATATCACACTGGGCCAAGTGCGCACGCCGCCGTTCCTGATTCTGCAGGTGATCAACAACGATGTGCCGACGGCCTCGACGCTGGCGCCGCGGCGCTCGCTGACGGATTTCTTCCTGGGACAGCCGCTGGTGGATCGCAACGCGACGCCGAATATTTCCACTGGCGGCACGCGCTATCGCACCACGTATACGCAGACCTGGAATTTCCTGGTGCAGCGCCAGTTTTCAAAAAACTGGGCGGCCGAAGCCGGCTACGTGGGCAACAAGGGAACGCGCACGCAGCATTCCAGCAACTACAACATTCCGCTGCCAGGGGCGGGCAACATCCAGCAGCGGCGCCCGTATCCGAACTGGGGCGTGCTCGATTACAAGATCTGGGGTGGCTCTTCCACCTTCCACAGCTTGCAGACCAAACTCGAAAAGCGCTTCTCGAGCGGATTCTCGACGCTGGTTTCCTACACCTGGTCGAAGTGCCTGGATGGACCGGGTACTGAGCAGGGTACTTCGCCCGTGTATTACCTGGACAATTTGAACAAGGGACTGTGCGGGTTCGATGTGCCGCACAACTTCGTCAGCAGCTATATCTTTGAGCTGCCGTTCGGCAAGGGGCGGCGCTATCTGGCGTCGGCGCCGAGAGCGGTCGAGTTCGTGCTGGGCGGGTGGCAGTGGCAGGGCATCAACACATTCCAATCGGGCGTGCCTTACACGGTGACGATCAGCAACGACCGCGCCAATACCGGAGCGGGCGGGCAGCGTCCCGATTCGCTTGCGCGCACGGTGGAGCCGCGCGACCTAGGCTGTTGGTATTTCACTTCGGCGAACCCAGCCTGCCGGACGCTGCTGCCGAATCAGGCCGATACTTTCGTGCTGCCGGCGAACTTCACTTACGGCAATGCGGGCCGCAACACGCTGCGCTCGGACGGTTTGGTGGGCTTCGACATGTCGATGATCAAGACGTTCCGGATCAGCGAGTCGAAGAATTTCGAGTTCCGGGCGCAGGTCTTCAATCTCACCAATTCGACGAGCTTCAGCGCGCCCGGCGGATCGACGAATCTCAATACTGGCGGGCTGGTGACATCGACGCGGAACAAGGCTCGTGTGTTTGAGTTCGCGCTGCGTTTCAGCTATTGAGGGACCGTCACTTTTTTTCGGTAACCGTGACCGGCGCGCGCAAGGCGAACGAGAGGCGCGTTTCTGCGGGCAGCACCACGGGCTTACCGCGTGTGGCGAGAACCGTCCCCGCTCCGGCTCCGCCACCGGCGGCAGATCCGATCGCGGCGCCCTTGCCTCCGCCGAAGATGGCGCCGAGCGCGGCTCCTACGCCGGCACCGACAGCAACCTTGGTCGCATCGGACTTGGTATTCTTCTCAGCCGTCCGCTCGACGGCGGCCGTGTTGACGGCAACACGCTGGCCATCGGACGTACGAAGATGGGTCAGTTCCAGGGACAGGCTGGCAACGCCCTTTACCCGGCCGGATTCGACCACATCGATCACGCGTCCATCGACGCGCGCGCCGCGTTCGGCGATCACGAAATCACCAACCACCAGCGGCTGGTCGAGCGTGGCATGGAAGGTCTGGCCCTGCTGCACCACATCCGAAGCGAGGCTGTCGTTGAGGCGAATGGACAGGTTGGTACCGGCGGAAATCGTGACGGTGTTGGGAGGAGGCGGAGGCGCGGGCGCCGCTTTCTTCGGCGGATCGGGCGCGGCCGCGACCACTGGCGCCGGAGGCGGCGGAGCGGGCTCGACGGCTTTCGGCGGCGCCGGGGCGGCAACGGCGGGTATGGCCACCGGCTCCTGAGGAGCTACGGTGGTTGGACGGACGGACGCTTTGGCCACGGGCCTGGCGCGGTTGAGGGCTTTGGGCGCGGCGGGTGCCACCGGGTCCGGCAGCGGCGAATGGGCCGGCTCCACAACGGTGGAGGAGGATTCGACCAGCGGCGCCTGGCGGGGCGGTTCCGCGACGGGAGCGGGCTGCCTGTCCAAGCTGAAGAAGGCGATGCCGCCAGCGAGCAACGCACCTGCCCCGAACCCGATTAACGATGACTTTGAGACCATGGGAGCCATCCTCCTACCAGTTGTAACGCAGCTCAGGGCGTTCCCGTTGCGGTGTTTACAATGCTTTACACGGATGCGGTGGAGGCGCGGCGGGTCTCACAGGCGGCGAGCGCGGTTTCGAGCGAGTCGAGGTTGACCGGCTTGCTGACGTAATCGTCGATGCCGGCTTCGAAGCACTCTTCGCGATCGCCTTTCATGGCGCGGGCGGTAAGGGCGATCAGGCGGGGACGAAAGACGGGCCACTCGGTCTGAATGCGGCGGGCGGCTTCAAGGCCGTCCATCTCCGGCATCTGGATATCGAGCAGCACGACGGCGTAAGGCTGGCGGCGCAGCGATTCCAGGACTTCGACGCCATTGGCGGCGACGTCGGCCCGATAGCCGAGTTTTTCGAGCAGCCGGATTGCCACCTTCTGGTTGACGAGGTTGTCCTCGGCGAGCAGGATGCGCAGGGGAAGCCGCTCGGCGAGAGCGGGTTTGGGGGGCGGCGCGGGATGGGCCGGGCGGGTGAGTTTGCCGGCGGCGGCGTCCTGAATCGTTTCGTAGAGCTGCGAAGGTTTGATGGGCTTGGCGACGAAGCCGGCAAACGGATTGGGGCGCTTTGCGGAGGTTTCCTGCGATTCGGCGGCGCTCAAGGTAAGCAGGATCATCGGCAGCGCACCGCCGGTCGCCGAGTGGAGGTGGCGGGCGGTGACGAAGCCATCGGCGCCGGGCATTTTCCGGTCGATAATGGCGAGATCGAACGGTTGGGTGGGGACGAGGTCGAAGGCGCTGGCGGGCGGGTCGGCGGCGACGGGCTCGCAGTTCCAGAGACAGCAGAGCCGCATCAGGTAATCGCGGGACGTGGCGTTGTCGTCGACGATCAGGATCCGTTTGCCGGCCAGCGGCGAAGGGCCGGGCAGGCCGGCGCGTTCCAGTTGCTCGGCCGGAATGGTGAAGTGGAACGTGCTGCCCCGGCCGGGTTCGCTCTCGACGCGAATTTCGCCGCCCATCATGGTGCAAAGCTGCTGCGAAATCGCCAGGCCGAGGCCCGTGCCTCCGAACTCGCGCGTGGTGGAGGCATCTACCTGGCTGAAGACTTTGAAGAGCCGGTCGATGCGGTCGCTGGGAATGCCGATGCCGGTATCGCGCACGGCGAAGCGGAGCCAGGCGGTGGCGCCATCCGAGCGGGTTCGTTCCACGGTGAGCACGACCTCGCCGGCGCGCGTGAACTTGATCGAGTTTCCGATGAGATTGACCAGGATCTGGCGCAGGCGGACCAGGTCGCCGGCGATGATTTCAGGGACATCGGGCTCAACCCAGGCGGCGAGTTCGAGTCCCTTGAGCGCGGCTTGCGGAGCGAGCAGATCGAGCGCCTCTTCGACGCAGCGCCGGACGTGGTACGGCTGGCGCTCGACGCGCATCTGGCCGGAATCGATCTTGCTGAAGTCGAGGATGTCGTTGATGATTTCAAGCAGCGCGTCGCCGGAGGTGCGGATGGTCTGTACGTAGTCGCGGGCGCCCGAAGGCAGATCCATGTCGAGCAGCAGACTGGTCATGCCCACCACGGCGTTCATGGGCGTGCGAATCTCGTGGCTCATGTTGGCGAGGAAATCGCTTTTGGCGCGCACGGCGCTTTCGGCCGCTTCCTTGGCGCCGTTGAGCTGGGCGTTGGCCTGATTGAGGGCGTTCATGGCCGTGATGAGATCGCGGGTGCGGCTGGCGACGGCGCCTTCGAGGTCGGTAGTGCGGCGGCTGAGGGAGGCCAGGCGCAAGCGGTAGATACGATGTCCGGCGGCGAGCAGTGCGAGCGTGCAAAGGCAGGCGAACCAGGCTGTCTGGTAAAAGTGCGGGCGGATCGAGAACTCGGTGGAAGCGGGCGCCGAGGAAGCGGTGCCATCGGCGTTCACGGCGCGGACCTGGAAGCGGTAGCGCCCCGGCGCCAGGTTGGTATAGAACGCGCTGCGCCGCTCGCCGGCGGCCACCCAATTCGGATCGGCTCCCTCCAGCCGGTACCGGAACCGGATCTTATTAGAGGAGAGAAAGCTGTTGGCGGTGTAGCGGATTTCCAGATGGCCGTCACCGGGACCGGCGCCGGGAGGCTCGCCGCCGGAAGGCTTAAGCGGATGCCTGTCGTACAGAGTCTCTTCCACGACCACGGGCGGAGGCAGGAGATTCGCCCGCAGATTGGCGGGATCGATGGCGGTGGCGCCGCGAAGCGACGCAAACCACAGCCTGCCGTCGCGGGCACGAAGGGAGGTGACGGAACCGCCGTTGCTCAGTTCGGTGGTACGCAGACCGTCGGCGACACCGAAGCGGCGGGCGGCGATGGAGCGGATGCGCAGATCGGCGAAGCCATCGAGATCGGCGCGGGTGAGGCGGCACAGCCCCTGCGAGGAGGAAAGCCACAGGTCGCGGTTCGAATCCTCGACGATGCCGCTGACGTTGGCAAAGCAGAGGCCGTCGGCGGGCGCGTAGGAAGTGAAAACGTCGCGGTGGAAGCGGTTGAGGCCGCCCGAAAGGCTGCCGATCCACAGCGCCCCGTCGCGATCCTCATGCAGGGCGTTGATGCGGTTGTTGAGCAAGCCGTCGGCGCTGGTGAAGATGACGTAGCGCCCCGGCCGGTAGCGGGCCAAGCCGTTGAGGGTACCGGCCCATACCGATCCGTCGCGCGTCAACTGCATGGCGGTGATGTACTCGGAAGGCAGGTCGTTGCGGCGGCCGACTTCGCTGAGCCTTCCGCGGTGGTAACGCCATAGCCCTTTGCCGTAGGTGCCGGCCCAGATGACGCCGCTCGGATCCTGGGCGAGGGCGACGACGGGAACGCCGAGCGGCGGCGCAACCGGTTTGGTTCTTCCGCCTTTGCGGATCATCAAGCCGGTGCCGGTGCCAATCCAGAGCGACCCGTCGTTGGCTTCGAGCACGGAGTAGACTTTGTTTCCGGGCGAATCGGCACGCGCCAGTTGGATGCGGTCGAACCGGCCATCGGAATAGCGTGCCAGGCCCTGGCCGCCGGTGCCCATCCAGATCGCGCCGGAGCGATCCTCGGCCAGGCTGAGCACCGACGTGGCGTCCAAGCCTTCCGCGCGGCCGTAGTTATAGAACTTGCCATCGTAAATCTGCATCAGGCCCGCGCCCTGAATCGCGGCCCAGATGCTGCCCTCGGCATCCTCGAAAAGCGCGCCGAAGCCGGCCACCGACGAAAGGTTCGAGGGAGGCAGAACGCCGTTGACCGCACCCGCGCGAATGCGGACCACGGTACCGTCGGAGAGACCGGCCCAGATATTGCCGTCGCGATCCTCGAGAAGGCTGCGCACCGAATCGGACGGCAACGGATGGGCGCTTGCGCGTTTCCAGTAGGTTCGCTGATCGCCACGGAGGCGAACCAGGCCCGCTTCGAGCGTGCCTATCCAGAGCGCGCCATCACGACCGGCAAGAACGGAAGTGACGTGAGCGCCCGGAATCCCGTCGGCGAGGCCGAGCATCCGCCAGCGTCCCTTGTGATAGCGGGCGAGGCCCTTGGCTCCAGCGGCCCAGAGATCGCCCGAGGCGTCCCTGGCGAATTGATAGATGCGGCCGCGCGGCAATCCTTCTTTCTCGCCATAGGCGGTGAACCGGGAGTTGGAATACCGGAAGATCGCGCCATCGAGCGTGCCGGCCCATAGCGTGCCGTCGCTTTCCTGGCGCAACGCCGTGACCGCCGGGGCCCACAAGCCATCTTCCTTGCCGTAAGTGGTGAGCTCACCGTCCTTGAGACGGCCGAGCCCGTTGGCGGAGCCGATCCAAAGGACACCGTCGCGGCCGGGTGCCAGCGCCATCACCTGGCTGGTACGGAGCTTGGAATGTTCGAGCGGATAGCTGGTAAACCGCACGCCATCGAAGCGGGCGAGACCGTCGGCGGTGCCCACCCAGAGATAGCCCTCGGCGGACTGGGTAACCGTCCAAACATAGGAATGTGGCAGGCCGTGCTCATTGGTCCAAAGGTTGGTCACGTATTGGCTGACCGACTTCCGGGAATCGAGGCCGAAACACACAGAAATCGAGAAAAAGCTGACAAGTAGGACCGCGCGACCCACGCTTAGTACTCCTGAGGTGCAACTCAATCTTCTCACCCGTACTCGAAATCTTTAGGGCAAAGACGGGGGGATCCGGCAGCGCAAATGATGGGTCGAAGTGGAACACGAGTATACTGAGGCGATTCATGACAGAGACGCCGGTCCGGTTTCTGGAAGGGTTCGGCACGCCGCGCTGGCTGGCGCTATGGGCGGCGATGCTGGGCTTCCTTCTGGATGCGATGGACGTGCTGCTATACCTGTTCGCGCTGCAGCCGATTCGGGCCGAGTTTGGATTGAGCCTGGCCGAAGCGGGCCTGGTGACGACGGCGACGATGGTGGCATCGGCGGCCGGCGGCATTGCAGGCGGCGTACTGTGCGATCGCATCGGGCGGCGGCGCACGCTGATGTACACGGTGCTGATTTACTCGCTGGCTTCTGGCGGCAGCGCGATGGCGGGCGGATTCTGGTCGCTGGTGTTCTGGCGCATGCTGGTGGGCATCGGGCTCGGCGGAGAGTGGGCGGCGGGCGCGGTGCTGGTGGCCGAAAGCTGGCCGGCCGAGCATCGCGGCAAGGCGGTAAGTTTCATGCAATCGGGCTGGGCGCTGGGATACATGGCGGCGGCGCTGCTTTCGGCGTTGATTCTGCCGCGATGGGGCTGGCGCGCGCTGTTCCTTGTGGGCGTGCTGCCGGCGCTGCTGACGCTGTGGATCCGGTCGAAGGTGGAGGAGCCGGAGGTTTGGCTGCGCGCCAAGACCAAAGGCCGGTTCCGGGATATTTTCGCGGGGGAACTGCGGCGGCGCACGGTGCTCGGCACGGCGCTTGCGACCACGGTGCTGCTCGCTTACTGGGGGTTGTTCAGTTGGCTGCCGGGGTTTCTGGCCGGCTCGAAGGAAACCGGCGGCGCGGGGTTGAGCATTGTGCGGTCGAGCCTGTGGGTGTTCGCGATGCAGGCGGGCGCCTATGCCGGATACCTGTGTTTCGGGTGGCTGGGCGATAAGCTCGGCCGCAAACCTGCGTTCGTGCTGTATGTGCTGGCCTCGGCCGTGTTGACTCCGGTTTATGGTTTCATTCCGCGCTGGTGGCCGGATCGGGCCGAGACGCTGCTGCTGGCGATGGGGCCGCTGATCGGATTCTTCGGCACCGGCTATTTCTCTTTGTTCGGCGTGATGCTGGCCGAATTGTTTCCCACGGCGGTGCGCGGCGCGGGCCAGGGCTTTGCTTACAACTTCGGACGCGGCGTGAGCGCGGTGGCTCCTTATCTGATCGGGACGGCGGCGGGACGGATGGGCCTGGGACCGGCGCTGGCGATCAACGCGGCGTTCTATGTGGTGGCGGCGGTGATGGTGGCGGGGTTGCCGGAAACGCGGGGAACGGATTTGCGGGGTGGCCGGTGATTCGCCAGTTCAGCCTCGATCTTCGCGCGAAGCACTCGCCACCTCCCCGTCGATTTCTGACGGCCTGACGCGGAAACCCAGCGGAAAGGTGACCGGGCCCACTCCAGCCAATTCAATTTACCGCTTGCAATTACGACGATCCTCGTAGTACGATCATCGTACATGCCAAGCGAACCACCAAAACCGACCGATGCCGAACTAGAGATCTTGTGCGTGCTGTGGAGCCGAGGCCCCAGCACCGTGCGCGCGGTGCACGAAGTAATTGCGGAGCGCAAGCCGACGCAATACACTACTGTGCTCAAACAATTGCAGGTAATGGCCGACAAGGGGATCGCGCAGCGTGACGACGCGCAGCGCTCTCACGTCTATCAAGCGGCACGCTCGCGGGAATGGACCCAGCGGCAGCTTGCCGGAGATCTGCTACAGCGGGCCTTCGAGGGGTCGGCCGGGAGCCTCGTCCTGGGCGCGCTATCGGCAAAGAAGACGTCGAAACGTGAGCTGGCCGAAGTGAGGCGCATGCTCGACGACTATGAAAAGGGCCTGTTCCGATGATGTTCGTCGAAACCTGGGTGCGAACCCCGGTGAGCGAGGCGCTCGGATGGGCCTTGTTTCACTCGCTGTGGCAGGGAGTGGTTGCGGCCGCAATCTTGGCGGTGATCACCGCACGCCGCTCCGCTCAAGCGCGATACGTCAGCGCGTGTGCGGCGCTAGTGGCGATTCTCCTCTGTTTTGTGCATTCCTTCTGGCACGGGCTGCCGGGAGACGGGCTGGGATGGAGTCCACGAAGAATTCCGGCACCGCTGGCTTTCTTGGATGCCTCCTCCGACTTACCAGCCGCGGCGGCCCTGTTTGAGGGCGGCAAGCTGGCATGGTTAACGCCTTTCTGGTTGGCGGGTGTGGTGTTCTTTCAGATGCGAATGGCCAGCGGCTGGTTGGGGACAGTGCGGTTGCGGCGGCGAGGTGTGTGCGATGCGCCCGGACCTTGGAAGGCCAGACTCGCTGAACTCGCTACTCGGATGCGAGTGTCGCCGCCGGTTCAGTTGGTCGAGTCCGGCTTGGCCAGCGTCCCGGTAGTCGTGGGACATTTGCGGCCCGTGATCCTCTTGCCGGCCGGATTGCTGTTGGCGATGTCCCCCGCCCAGATCGAGGCGATCTTACTACATGAGCTGGCGCACATCCGCCGGCACGACTATCTGGTGAATCTGCTGCAAACGGCCGTCGAAGGACTGCTCTTCTATCATCCAGCCGTGTGGTGGATCTCGGCACTCATTCGCGCCGAGCGGGAGCATTGTTGCGACGATTTGGCCGTGGCCGCCAGTTCGAGCGGCAGCGCGCACCAGTATGCGTCGGCGCTGGCCGCGCTGGAACAGAGCCGCTGCGCAGGAACGATGTTGAATCGGAAGGAAACCGCGGCTATCGCGGCGACAGGAGGTAGTCTCATGAAACGCATTCAGCGTTTGTTGCATCCGGTAACGCGGCCGGCCCCGGCCAATGGCTGGGCGGTGACGCCTGTGATCGTAGTGGTGGTGTTGGCTTCACTGGCGGCACTGCGGAGCACCGCCGCGCCACAAGCCGACGGAGATCCGGATCCCTACTTAAGGTGGTTGAACGAAGACGTTACCTACATCATCGAGACTGGCGAGCGCGACGCATTCCTAGGGTTGAAGACGAATGAAGAACGCAAGCATTTCATCGGGCAGTTCTGGCTGCGGCGCGACCCGACGCCAGGGACTTCGAAGAACGAGTTTCAGGAGGAGCACTACCGCCGTATCGCCTATGCCAACGAACGATTCGTCTCGCCGGTACACCAAGGTTGGAAAACGGACCGCGGGAAGATCTATATCGTGTACGGTCCACCGGATGAAATCGAGTCGCATCCGTCCGGACGGCAGGGTGGGCCTCCTTCCGAGCAGTGGCTGTACGAATTTCTGGAAGGGATCGGCAGGCGGGTGATCGTCGAGTTCCTGGATTCGAGCCGCGATGGTGAGTACCGGCAGACTCGGGACCCCTCCCGGAAGAGGTAGATCGAGGGCGGTTCCGGGAGCGGGTGGAGCCTTGGCCGCGATATGCTGACGGAATGATAGCCACCGAGTCCGGCATTTTCGCGCGTTACCAGCAGCGCACCCCAGGGTCGGCACGATTGTTCGAACAGGCACGCGGCCTGTTTCCGGGCGGGGTCACGCACATCGGGCGGCACATGGCGCCGCATCCGATCTATGTTTCGCATGCGGCGGGCTCGCGTAAGTGGGACGTGGATGGCAACGAATACACCGATTACTTTGGCGGCCACGGCGCATTGCTGTTGGGGCACAATCATGCGGCGGTGATGGCGGCGGTGCAGGCGCAGCTTGGCCGCGGTGTGCACTATGGCGCTTCGCATGAGCTCGAAATCGAATGGGCGGAGTTGATTCGCGAGATGATTCCGTGCGCCCAAAAGGTGCGCTTCACGGTGACCGGTACGGAAGCGACGATGCTGGCGATTCGCCTGGCGCGGGCGCACACGGGCAAGCCGAAGGTGGTGCGGTTCGGCGGCCACTTTCACGGCTGGCACGATCATGTGGCGTTCCCCGAAGGCGGCGCGCCCGGCATTCTGCCGGAAGTGACCGAAGGGATGCTGATCTGCCCGCCGAACGATCTGGGCCGCTTGGAAGAAACGCTGCGGACGCGCGAGGATATCGCGGCGGTGATTCTGGAACCCACCGGCGCCACGTTCGGGCAGATTCCCACGGTACCGGGATTCCTGCAAGGCCTGCGCGATCTGACCGCGCGGCACGGTGTGCTGCTGATCTTCGATGAAGTGATATGCGGCTTTCGCTGTTCCCCGGGCGGCGCGCAGGGTTTCTATGGAGTGATGCCGGATTTGACGACGCTGGCGAAGCTGGTGGCGGGTGGACTGCCGGGCGCCGCCGTGGTGGGCCGGCGCGAAATTCTCGATCAGATCGGTCATTCCGCCGATGGCAAGCCGCCGAAGGTGCCGCATCAGGGAACCTACAACGCCGTTCCACTATCGGCGGCGGCCGGCATTGCGACGCTGAAGATCGTGCGCGACAGCGACATCATCGCGCGTGCCAATCAAACGGCCGCGGAGTTGCGGCGGCGGATGAACGGCGTACTTCGCGAGCGCGGGTCTTCGTGGTGCGTGTATGGCGATTTTTCGGTCTTTCACGTCTACGTCAATCTCGACGGCGATGCAGTGACGCCGGAAGACATCGCCCAGGGGCGGGTGGCGTGGACGAAGCTGAAAGGGCGCGCTCCGGCGCGGCTGCTGCAGGAGATTCGCGCTGGGTTCCTGTGCGGCGGAGTGGATACGGTAGGGTGGCCTGGCGGGCTGGTCTCCGGCGTGCATACGGCGGAAGACGTAGATCGTACCGTGGCTGCGTTCGCCGATTTAGTGGACGAACTCACTCAAACAGACCGAAAGTGAACACATCGCTTTCGGTGGCGATGGTCACGTACTGTTTCCCGCCAGCCATGTAGGTCACCGGCGAAGCGAACAGCGAGTGGCCAGTAGGGAAATGCCATAGATCCTTGCCCGATCGTGCATCGAGCGCCACCAGGTTGCCGTCGTCGTCGCCGGTGAACACGACACCGCCAGCGGTGGATACGGTGCCTGCCCACATGATGCCAGGGCCTGGCATCGGATACTCCCATTTCTTGTCGCCGCTTAAGACATCGAGCGCGCGCAGGTAGAACTTGCCGGGCTCGGTGGGAATGCCCTCATTCCCTGTGCCTCGAAAGCCGGAGGCGGGCACCGGCTCCTTGGCCGAGGCGACGATGATGTCGCACTGTTCGAGCGTGACCACGTAGAACAGGCCGGTGGCGGGGTTGTAAGAGGGCGACATCCAATTCGACGCGCCGCGCACCGAAGGACACACCTTCGTGCCGGCCGGGGTGGGGATCTTATCCGGATTCACTTTCGGACGCCCTTTGTCGTCGAGGCCGCTGGTCCAATCGAGCTTGGCGACGAACGGCTTGGCGTGCAGAAACTCGCCGGTAACGCGATCGAGGATGTAGTAAAAGCCGTTGCGATTGGCCTGCACCAGCAGCTTTCGCGCACGCCCGCGGAAGGTCGCGTTCATCAGCACGATGGGTTCGTTGGCGTCCCAGTCCCACACGTCGTGAGGCGTGGTTTGGAAATGCCACTTGAGTTTGCCGGTGGCGGCATCGAGGGCCAGGATGCAGTCGGAATAGAGATTGTCGCCGGGGCGGCGGCCGCCGTAGAAGTCGGGCCAGGGATTGCCTGTCGGCCAGTAGACGAGGTTCAGCTCCGGATCGTAGGAGCCGGTGGTCCAGGTGGGCGCGCCTCCCATTTCGGCCGGGAAGCCGCCCCAGGTATCGGAGCCTGGCTCGCCCTTGGCGGGTACGGTCCAGAAGCGCCAGTTCTCTTTTCCGCTCACGGGATCGAGCGAGGCGACGAAGCCGCGCTGGCCGGAGCCGCCGCCCGCGACTCCGACCAGAATGCCGTTGCGGATGGCGAGCGGTGCAATCGACGTGGTGTAGCCGTCCTTGAATTTGGCGTACTCGACATCGAAGACCAGGTTGCCGGTGGTGCGGTTGAGCGCGATGAGGTGGCAATCGGCGGTGACGAAGTACACGTTGTCGCCGAGGATTGCGCTGCCGCGGTTGACGCGCGTGCCCTTGGCCTGTTCGGCACGGTAGCGCCACACCTGGCGTCCGAAGCGCGCGTCGAGTGCGTAGATCTCGTTGGTGTTGGAAACGTACATCAGCCCGTCATGCACGATGGGCGAGGCCTCGAGCTTTTTCGCGCCTTCGACGTGGAACACCCATTTGGCGACGAGGTTGCGGGCGTTGGCGGGCGTGATCTGCGTGAGGCTCGAATGGCGGGTGGAGGCGTAGTCGCCGTTATAGGTGAGCCAGCCCGAGTTCGGCGATTTCTCGATCGCCGCGGGCGTTACCTGCGCGGTCGAGATGGCGGGGATAGCAAGGAGAAGTGCGATTTTCATTGAGCCTCGGCTGTGTAGGGGCGGATCGTCTGGCGCGCCAGAAAGGCAATCAGATCGGTAAGCGCGGCGGTATCGGCGACGGGCGGCATGAGGGAACCGTCGCGCACTTCGAACTGTTTCAGCTCGGCGCGGGGCAGGATGTGGAGCTTTCCGGTGCGGTCCAAAATCTGCACCGAATAGTTGTTGTAGTTCTTGGCGACGCCCGCGACAACGGTGCCTTGAGCGGTGGTGGCGGTAGCGGGACGGAAGCCGGAGGCGATGCGTGCCGAGGGTTTGACCAGCGACTCGCGAATCTGGTGCACCGTGCGTTCGGCGCCGGCGTTGGAAAGATCGGGCCCGAGCGCCCCGCCCTCGCCGAGGATTCGATGGCAGCCGCTGCATTTCGCTTCTCCGAAGAAAAGGGCGCGGCCGCGATTGGCGTCGCCGGGAAGGGATGCGGCGGCGGCGGGCGCGGTGAGGGATCGCACGAAGGCTGCGATTTGCCAGACCTTTTCCGCAGGCAGGTCGAAATTCGGCATGGAGGTGCCGGGGAGTCCGTTCCTGATGGAGTTGAACAGCGTGTTATCGGGCAGTCGCGCGGCGCGGCCGGAAAGCAGGCTGGGGCCCTGGCTGCCTTCGCCGGTAGCCCCATGACAGCCCGAGCAGGAGCCCATGTAGACCTGGCGTCCGGCCTCGATAGCGGCGGGAGCGGTGGGCATTTGAGCGGTGAGGAGGGATAAGGCGAGCGAGAGCAGCGGCATTCGGATATTTTACGCCGAGGGCAACGACCAAAGAGAGCACAGTTGTGCCGCACCGGAAGCGAAGTTCTTGCGGAAGCCGATCTGCTGGATGGCGCTGAGCGTCCAAGAGTCGCACCGGCTCAAAGCTTTGCCAATCTCATCGTGCCAGGCTTGCGCGCCGGGAATACTTCTTTTTCTGTAGAAGCATCTGAGGCTACGATCTTCGAGGCAAATGCGGAGTCTTTCGACGAATGCGAGACAAAGACCTCAACTGGCTTTGCGGCTGTCTTCGGCATCTGGAGTTACCCGAAGCATGGCGGCCACCTTTCGACTCGTCGCGGCGGGATTCTTGAAGTCCAGCATGGTCATATGCTGAAAAATCCAAGGGAAGTTCTTCGTGTGCCGCACCATGACCGGAATCAGGCGGCCCGCAAACCGGCTCTCGCCGAGTGCGTATTCGACATCCCGCATCAAGTTCCGCGACGCGGCCGCACTTGGCGAAAGTAGGACGACCATCGCTCGCGGTTTTCAAAGCGCGACGCGTTTCCTCCGCCCAGTTCATGCCGGCGACGATACTGACGGCGGGATCGAACACTTCAAAGCCGGCTCCCTCAAGGGACCGGCGCAGTGGCCGGGCCGCGGTTCGATCCGCGTGTGCGTAGCTCAGGTAGACTTTTCGAACCGGCTTGCCCATCGTTTTCAATTCACCGGAAACCGTTGGTAGGCGCGGCAGGACTCGAACCTGCGACCCTCTGCTTAGAAGGCAGATGCTCTATCCAGCTGAGCTACGCGCCCGTTCCCCGTCATTATCGCAAAGGCGAAATTCGCGCAAGCGAGACGAGAGCCGACGACGGTTGTTGGATTAAGGCGTGACTACCTACGCTTGACGAATTGCCGAACTCGCTCCAGTTGTGCGCTTCCGGCAAAACCTTGAAGTCTACGTTCCAGAATCTCCAACGGAATCGCCTTTGCGAGCCCTCCTGCTACCAGCCCGAGCACGATCGCTTTCCAGGCCTGCCACCCAACCACAAGCAAGGCGCCCGCGACCAAGACGACCGTTGCCATGCCCAGTTGGGTCCATGCATTGCCGTATTGGGGTGCTTTCGACCAGGATAGGTCATACACTGCCTCTTTGGGAAACAGGTACTCTTTCTGTCTGGCGTGATCGAACAGCATGAAATAGGCGCAAGGCAGCCCGTCATTTCGGACGAAGAGTGCCATCGAGAGTTGGTCTCCGACTTTCAGGTTTGAATGGAGTTCGTTGCCGTTGATCTTTTCAGTGATCACGGAGATACGCTCTTCTCGGCCTTCGTCGTCAACAAAGACCGAGGCACCGCGAGGGTCGCCAGCTTCCTTTTGTTTTAAACGGCCAGTGAAAACGCAGAGATTGTAATCATGCCCGTACGCATGAAATTTCTCCTCTCCTAAAACGCGCAATCTGTCCCACGGAGACGACTCTCTGGCTTTGGAACCTGCCGGTGCGAACCCTTTGGAAACACGGAGGAGTTGCTCGCTCACACTCTTTATTTTCGGCACGTTTTCCCATGCCTGCTTTACTCCCCCCTCGCTAATGATCTCAATGCTACCGAACCCAAGTTGGTACTTGATCGACTTCTCACATTCGATCGTTGCGTTCTTTAGCGGGATTGTAAATGGTCCGCGGAACCATCCCTCGATGATCGCGCACTCGTCGTGGACTCGGTAGGTTGTCCAAGGTCTCGCCCCGATGCCGACGACGATATAGGGATGGATTTTCATCGCTGTGTGCCTGCGGCCTCCGAAAAAATGGTGTTCCCCGTCATTATCGCAAAGGCGAAATGTGCATCAATAGAACGATGCCGGAGTTGCGCAAGAGTGCGGGTTGGATCCATTTGTGGGCGCTCGGAGTGGGCGGAGTCATTTCCGGAAACTACTTCGGGTGGCAGACGGGATTGCTGGCGGGCGGCTTTGGCGGGATGGCGGTGGCGACGCTCGGGATCGCGGCGATGTACGTGTGCCTGGTGTTCTCGATCGCCGAGCTTTCGGCCGCGCTGCCCAATGCGGGCGGATTCTACAATTTCACGCGCGAGGCGTTCGGCCCCGATCGCGCCTTTCTCAACGGCGTTACCGATACGGTGGAGTACGTCACCACGCCGGCGGTAATCGTGGCGGGCATCGCCGGGTACATGAAAGCGCTGGTGCCGGGCACGCCGGACTTGGTGTGGTGGACTCTGTTCTATCTCTTGTTTACCGGCGTCAACGTGATGGGGGCGGCGCTGACGTTCCGCGTCTCCATGGCGATCACGGTTCTGGCGGCGCTGGTGCTGGTGGTCTTCTATGCCGGAGCGCTTGGAACCGGCGCGTTCGACTGGAATCTGGCATTGAACATCCCGCCGCAGCCGGGCCATTCCGATCTGCTGCCGTACGGGTGGTGGGGCGCGTTCGCGGCGCTTCCTTACGCCGTCTGGTTTTATCTGGCGATCGAACAACTGCCGCTTTCGGCCGAGGAGACCTACGACGTGCGGCGCGACATGCCGCGCGCGTTGATCTGGGGCATCGTCACGCTGCTGGCGCTTTCGATGGGAACGTTGATTCTGAATTCGGGCGTGGGACCGGGGGCGAAAGGAATCGGTGAATCGGCGGCGCCGCTCGAAGTGGGATTTCGCGCGGTGTTTGGCGCTCGCCTGACAACCACGCTGCTATCGGTCATCTCGCTCACCGGCCTGATCGCGAGCTTTCATTCGATCATCTACGCCTATGGCAGACTGCTGTTCGCACTCAGCCGCGCGGGCTATTTTCCGGCCGGACTGGCGGCGCTTGGCGCGCGCCGCACGCCCTATCGAGCTCTGCTGGCGGGAGCCGCGGCGGGGCTTGTTTTGTGCTGGCTGGCGCAGCAATTTTCCTCAAGCGTGGGCGCGGCGCTGCTCAACATGGCGGTCTTTGGCGCGCTGCTTTCCTACATCCTGGTGCTTAGCGCCTACATCCGGTTGAAGCGCACACGGCCCGATCTGCCGCGCCCGTATTTGAGCCCGCTCGGCGCCGCTGGAGCGATAGCCGGCATCGCGATGGCCGCCGTTTGCCTGGCGGCCACTTTCGCGCTACCCGCGTTCCGGCCCGGTGTGGCGGGAACAGTGGTATTCATTGTCTTAATGCTCATTTATTACGCACTGTTCCGCCGCGGCCGGGTGGAGCGGCATGGCTAAGCCGCAGGGCCTGCTGACGCGGGCGCAACTGGCCGCCAAGGTGCGGAAGGGTGAAGTGGAAACGGTGATTGCCGGCTTCACCGATCATCACGGGCGGCTGCTCGGCAAACGCTTCGACGCCGAATTTTATCTGGACCACGTGGCGGCGCATGGGGCGCATGCGTGCGATTATCTGCTCACCACCGATATCGCCATGGACCCTGTACCTGGTTATCGCTATGCCAATTGGGAATTGGGCTATGGCGACTTCCACACGGTGCCCGACGCCGGCACGCTGCGGATGTTGAGTTGGCTCGACAAGACGGCGTTCGTGCATTGCGATGTGGAAGCGGTGAGCGTGGCGCCGCGCTCGGTGTTGAAGCGACAGCTCGAACGCGCGCGTTGTGAGGTGCTGGCGGCGTCCGAGCTCGAGTATTACGCCTTCCGCCATTCCTACAGGCAGGCCGCCGGGCAGAAGTATCAGGATCTCGAGCCGCTCGGCTGGTATCTGGAGGACTATCATCTGCTGCAGGGCGCGCGATGCGAATTCTTCACGGGCGCGGTACGGCGGCATTTGAAGCAATCGGGCATTCCGGTGGAGAACTCGAAGGGCGAATGGGGCCTGGGCCAGCACGAGGTGAACGTGCGATACACGGACGTGCTCGAGATGGCGGACCGGCACATGCTCTTTAAGCAGTGTCTGAAGGAAGTGGCCGATCAGCAGGGCATCAGCGTGACGTTCATGGCGAAATACGCGCAGGGCCAGGCGGGCTCGGGATGCCATCTCCATTTGAGCCTTTGGAAAAGCGGGCGCAATCTTTTCGCGGGCCGCGACAAGTTCGGGCCCGTGGCGTGTTCGGATCTGTTCCGCTGGTTTCTGGGCGGCTGGCTGCGGTACACGCCGGACTTCATGGTCTTCTATGCGCCGACGGTGAATTCCTACAAGCGGTATGAAGACCAGTCCTGGGCGCCGACGCGTCTGGCCTGGAGCCACGACAATCGCACGGCCGGATTCCGCGTGGTGGGCAAGGGGCCGAGCCTGCGCATCGAGTGCCGCATACCGGGCGCGGACGTGAATCCGTATCTGGCGTTCGCGGCGGCGCTCGCTTCCGGACTGCGCGGGATTGATGAAAAGATCGAGCCGCCGGAGGTCTTCACCGGCGACTTGTATGCCGCGCGGAGTCTGCCGCGAGTGCCCTACACGCTGGGTGAGGCGGTGGCGCGATTCGGGGCGAGCGAGGTGGCGAAGGAATCGCTCGGAGCGGATGTGGTGGAACACTATGCGCATTTCTACCGCACCGAGCAGCAGGCGTTTGATCGCGCCGTAACCGATTGGGAGCGGCGGCGCTATTTTGAACAAATCTAACTCAGGAACGATTCATCCATGCGATTGAAAGATCAGGTAGCCCTCATTACGGGCGCGGCCAGCGGCATCGGCAAGGAAAGCGCGCTGCTGTTTGCGGCCGAAGGCGCGGCGGTTGTCGCCGTCGATGTGAACGAAGCGGGCGCGGCGGCGGTGGCCGGAGAGATCACGGCGGCGGGCGGGCGCGCGTCGGCGGTTAAAGCCGATGTATCGAAGGCCGCCGATTGCGAAGCGATGGTGGCCGCGGCGGAGCGGATTTACGGCAAGCTCACGGTGTTGTTCAACAACGCGGGCATCTCGCACGCCGACGATGACGACGCCATCACCACCACGGAGGCAGTCTGGGATCTGACGTTCCAGATCAACGTCAAGGGTGTGTTTCTCGGGTGCAAGTACGGCATTCCGGCGTTGCGGCGCGCGGGCGGCGGGTCGATTGTCAACACGGCGTCGTTTGTAGCCATCCTGGGCGCGGCCACGCCCCAATTGGCCTATACGGCGAGTAAGGGCGCCGTGCTTTCGATGACGCGCGAACTGGCGGTGATTCACGCGCGCGAAGGCATTCGCGTGAACGCGCTGTGCCCCGGACCGCTCGCCACCGAACTGTTGATGAAGTATCTCAATACCGATGAGAAGAAACAGCGGCGGCTGGTGCATGTTCCCATGGGGCGCTTTGGGCAGGCCAGAGAGATCGCGCAGGCGGCGCTGTATCTGGCCTCGGCGGAATCGTCGTTCGTTACCGGCGCCGAATTCCTGGTGGATGGCGGCATCACCGCCGCTTACGTGACACCGGCATGAAGCGGCAGAAAACGATCTCGCCGGTGGATGGGTCCGTGTACGTTGAGCGTCCTCTCGCGGAGGCGGCGGAGATCGACGCGACGCTCGATCGCGCGATGACGGCGCAGAAGAATTGGCGCCAGGTACCGCTTGGCGACAGGCTGGTGTTGCTGGGCCGCTTCGTGGAGGCGATGGAGGCCAACGCCGATGCCATCGGAGTGGAACTGGCGTGGCAGATGGGCCGGCCGGTTCGCTATGGCGCGATGGAGATCCGGCGCGGCTTCGCGGAGCGGGCGCGCTACATGATCGAAATCGCGCCACGTGCGCTGGCCGATCTCGCCGTCGAGCCCAAGCAGGGGTTCACGCGATTCATCCGGCGCGAACCGGTTGGGGTGGTGTTCACCATCGCTCCCTGGAACTATCCATATCTGACTTCGGTGAATTCGATCGTTCCGGCCATCGCGGCGGGCAACGCCGTGGTTTTGAAGCATTCCGCGCAAACGCCGTTGTGCGCGGAACGGTATGCCGAAGCGTTTCGCGCGGCCGGACTGCCGGAGGGTGTGTTCTCGTTCCTGCATCTTTCCCATGAAGATGTGGAACGCGTCATCGGCGATTCCCGCGTCGGGTTCGTGGCCTTCACCGGCTCGGTGGCGGGTGGCCACGCCGTGCAGCGGGCGGCGGCGGGACGCTTCATCGGAACGGCGCTTGAATTGGGCGGCAAGGATCCTGCCTATGTGCGCCATGACGCCGATCTCGCGCACGCGGTGGAGAACCTGGTGGATGGCGCCATGTTCAATTCCGGCCAGTCGTGCTGCGGCATCGAACGGATTTACGTGCATGAGCGGCTGTATGACGAGTTCGTGGAGCGCGCGGTAAAGCTGACCGGTGAGTATGTGCTGGGGAACCCGCTCGATCCGGCCACCACGCTCGGGCCGATGGTGCGGACGGCGGCGGCGGAATTCGTCCGCGGACAGATCGCCGAGGCGGTTTCGATGGGCGCGGCCGCGCACGTCGATATACCGGATCGCGAGGGCACACCGTACCTGTCGCCTCGCGTGCTCACCGGAGTGAGTCACAAGATGCGGGTCATGACCGAGGAGACGTTCGGTCCGGTGGCGCCGGTGATGCGTGTGTCCTCCGACGACGAGGCTGTGGCGTTGATGAATGACAGCGCCTATGGGCTCACGGCGGCGATCTGGACATCCGACGCCGGCGCGGCGGTGGAGATCGGCGGCCGCATCGAGACCGGCACGTGGTTCCAGAATCGCTGCGATTACCTCGACCCCGCGCTTGCCTGGACCGGCGTGCGGGATTCGGGCCGCGGGTGTGCTCTTTCGGTGCTTGGCTATGAACAATTGACGCGTCCGAAATCGTTTCACATGAGGCAATAGTGGATCTCGAATTGAATGGACATGTGGCGGTGGTCACCGGCGGCGCCAGCGGTATCGGGCTCGCCTGTGCGCGGCAATTGGCTCGCGAAGGGTGCGTGGTGGCGGTGTGGGATTTGACACCGGGTGAAGGCTCGCTCAATCTGGCCGTGGATGTGAGCGATTGGGAAGCGGTGACGCGCGCGGCGGAGGAAACGGAAACGCGCCTCGGTCCAGTGCAGCATGTGGTCCACGCGGCGGCAGTGGGTTCGGGCAAGTTCGGATTTCCGTTTACCAATCTGGCACCGGCGGACTGGCGGCGCGTGCTGGAGGTGAACATGCTCGGCATGGTGCATGTGGCGCAGACGTTCGGCCTCCGCATGAAAGACCGGCGCGGCGCGACGATGGTGTTTCTCGCTTCGGTGGCGGGTCAGATCGGATCGCAGACCGATCCGCCATACAGCGCCAGCAAAGCGGCCAACATCAATTTCGCCCAATGCGTGGCGAAGGACATGGCGCCGCATGGGGTGCGCGTCAATATCGTGAATCCCGGCATGGTGCAGACGCCGCTCAACCGGCGTGTGTGGCAGGCCTGGCACGACCAGCAGCCGCCGGAGGGGCGGCGCCCTTACGAGGAATGGGCGGAAGCGAAGATTCGCGCGGTGGCTCCGCTGGGGCAGTGGCAAAAGCCCGAGGATATCGCCGACATGGTGGTCTTTCTCTCTTCGGCGCGCGCGGCGCAGGTCACCGGCCAGACCATCAACGTGGACGGCGGGCAGGTCATGCACTGGTAGCCAGGCGTTGGAACGTCTCGATCGACCGCTGCAGCGCCCACTCGTAGAGCGACCGGTCCCATAGATTGGCCGCGGCGAGCAACTCTTTCAACGGCGCCACCGATTCCGGCGTCTGTGGCAGAAGGTCGCGCACGCGCCTTTCGAAGCGGTCAAACGGCTTCCAGGTATCGGGTGAAAGAGCGAGCGCCGTGTCCAGATACATCGAACTCAGTTGCACGCGGTCACAGGCATCGAACTTCGCCGGGTCCACCTCGCGATTGTCGAGCCAGCGTTCGATATTGCGGGTCCAGAAGGCGAGGTAATGGAAGCCGCGGCGTTGCGCCTCTTCGCGGATGAGCACGTGATGGACCACGTCGCCGGCGTGCGTCAGTACGCAGGGCGCGGCGCCGCCGTCCTCATAGCGAGGCGAGCGATAGCCCAGGGCATTGAGCCAGATGTGTCCATACTCATGGCCGAGCAGCGCTTCTTCATTGCCCTTCCAATCTTCGCCAAGCGCGGTGTTGAGCAGCACGAAGTGAAAGACGCCTTCCGAGCCCGAATAGTTGACGTTCAGCGCATGGGCGCGCACGAACTGGCGAACGAACGGTTCCTGCTGCAGCAGGTTGCGCACGACGGTGCGTCCGGCGAAATCGGGCGGAATGCGCAGGGTGTTTTCCGCCGTGTCGGTGAAGACGGGAACGGTGACCACGCGGCCACCGGTAAGAGCCTCGATTTCGCGTCTCCACTGCGGCAAAAGCTGCATGCATTCATGTCCGAAAACGGCTAGCCCAGCCGGACGGCGTCGGCTATTCTCATAGGCGGGATGCTCGACGCGGCGGTCTGTTCCAGGGCGAGACAGGCGCGAGATGTACGCTTCGACGGCCGTTTCTTCATCGCAGTGACCACAACCGGTATCTACTGCCGGCCAGTGTGTCCGGCGCGCAGCCCCAAGGAGGGCAACGTCCGTTATTATCCCACCGCGGCCGCGGCGGCCGAAGCCGGATTCCGCCCGTGCCTGCGCTGCCGGCCCGAAGCCTCGCCGGGAACTCCGGCCTGGAATGGCAGTTCGGCCACCGTGTCGCGCGCCTTGCGGCTGATTTCCGACGGCGCGTTGGATGAGGGATCGGTGGAAACGCTGGCGGCCCGGCTGGGCGTGGGGGCGCGCCATCTGCGGCGGCTGTTCCTCGAACATTTGGGCGCGGCTCCGGTGACGATCGCTCAAGTGCGGCGGTTGCAATTCGCCAAGCGGTTGATCGACCGTACGGCGCTGCCCTTCACGCAGATCGCTCTGGCCAGCGGATTTGGCAGCGTACGGCGGTTTCAGGACGTGGTGGAACGAACCTACGAGCGCACTCCAACCCAGTTGCGGCGGCTGGCGGGCAAAGCGGCGGAAGCGCCGCCGGGCTGTCACCGGTTCGAACTGCCATTTCGTCCGCCGTTCGATTTCCACGCCATGCTTGAGTTTCTGAAACCGCGCGCGATCGCGGGCGTGGAAGCGGTTGGCGCGGGCACGTACCGCCGCACCTTCGAACTCGACGGGCAGGCGGGATGGTTTCAAGCGTCGGCGGGAGAGCACGCCTTGCAGTTGGAGGTGAGCTATCCCGATGGGCGCGGCTTGTTGCGGATCACCGAACGAGTGCGGCGTCTGTTCGATCTGAGCGCCGATCCGGCGGTGGTGGGGGAGGCGTTTGGGGGCGATCGCGTCCTGGCGGCACGGGTTCGGAAGCGGCCCGGGTTGCGGGTGCCGGGCGCCTGGGACGGGTTCGAAATCGCGATCCGAGCGATTCTGGGCCAGCAGGTAACGGTGAAAGGCGCCAGCACTCTATGCGCGCGGCTGGTGGAACGTTTTGGCGGTGGAATGTTTCCGCGTCCGGAGGCGTTGGCCGAGGGCGATATCGCCTCCATCGGGCTGCCGGGCAAGCGTGCCGATGCGATCCGCGGATTTTGCCGCGCCGTGGCCGCGGGCCGGATCGATCTTTCGGCGGGCGCCGATCCACGGGAGTTTCGCGCGCGGCTGGTGGAGATGGCGGGCCTGGGCGATTGGACGGCGCAATACGTGTCGATGCGAGCGCTGAACGACCCGGATGCGTTTCCCTGCTCCGATCTCGGTCTACTGAAAGCCAGCGGATGCGCATCGGCGCGGGAACTGGCCCGCCGGTCGGAGGCGTGGCGGCCGTGGCGCGCCTACGCGGCGATCTATCTTTGGCAGGTGGCGGCATGACGACTTACTACACGATGACCAAGAGCCCGGTGGGCGATTTGCTGCTCGCGGGTGGCGACCGCCTGGAACGGTTGCATTTTTCGAGCGGCTCCAAGCGCAAGCCGGCCGAGCCAGACTGGTGCGAGGATCGCACTCCGTTCCGGGACGCGATGGAACAGCTTGACGCCTACTTCGCCGGCGAACTGCGCGAGTTTCAACTGGACCTCCGGCCGCGCGGTACTCCGTTCCAGCTTTCGGTATGGAGCGCGCTGCGCGAGATCCCGTATGGACAGACCGTCTCTTACGGGGAGCTGGCGCGGCGCCTGGGGAATCCGAACGCTTCGCGGGCGGTGGGCCTGGCCAACGGATCGAACCCGATCGCGATCGTCGTGCCGTGCCATCGCGTGATCGGCGCCAACGGCAAGCTGACCGGCTTCGGCGGTGGACTGCCGGTGAAGCAGCACCTGCTCGCTCTCGAGCGGCGCGCCAGGCAGCCCGATTTGATTGCGTCATACTGATGGAAAGTGCTCACTTTTTGGAATCGGCGCCGGTTTCTGGCGGCGGGCGCGGCGGCTGCCGGCGGTTGCTCCTCCGGACCGCGCGGTGGATTCAGCGGCTTTGCGTTCGTGGCCAATGAGGAAGGCCGCGCCATCGCCGTGGTGGACCTCAACGCGTTCGCCGTGGTGAAGCACCTGGCATTGAACGCGCCGCCCACACGGCTCATCGGCAGTCCCACCCGGCGGACCGTCTACGCGCTCACGCCTGAAAATGGCACGGTGCATGAGATCTCCTCCACCACGCTCACACGCGAGCGGTGGACGGCGGTCTGCCGCAACGCCGTCGAGATGCATTCGGTGAGCGTGGACGCGATCTGGGTTCTGGCGCGCGATCCGTGGGAACTGGTGGAACTCGATGCGGTCCGGATGGAAGTGCGCCGGCGGATCGCGCTACCGCGGCCGGTGACCGATTTCGACCTGGCGCTCGAACAACCGCGGGCGGTGGTGAGCTTCGCGGGCGAAGGCCAGTTGGGGAACGTCGATCTGGCCACGGGCAAGATCCAGATCGTGGAGGCGGGGTCGCCGATCGGGCGGGTGCGCTTTCGCAAGGACGGCCGGCAATGGATCGCCGCCCATCGGCAGGAGCGGCTTTTGACCATCGTGGACGCGGCGTCGGCGCGGATCGTGGTGCGGCTGCCGCTGGCCATGATCCCCGAAAATCTTTGCTTCAAGGGAGACGGCGGCGAACTATACGTTACCGGGCCGGGATCGGACGCGGTGGCGATCGTCTTTCCCTATTCAACCGAGGTGGCGGAGACGATTCTGGGCGGCCACACGCCAGGTGCGATGGCATGCCTGCCGAAGTCGCGGAACAGTCCCGAGTTTCTCTTCGTGACCAACCCCGGCTCGCGGCAGGTGACGATTTTGAACATCGAGGATCGCAAGGTGGCGGCGGTAGTGCAGGTAGGCTCCGAGCCTAGCCACGTGACGATCACGCCGGACAACACTTTCGCGCTGGTGTTGAATCGCGCCTCGGGCGATATGGCGATTCTGACGCGATCGGTGGCCCGCAAGCGGGCGTTTCCGGCGACGCTGCTGACAGTGGTTCCGGTGGGCTCAAGGCCCGTCGACGCGGTGGTACAAGCCGTTTAGGCGGAGGCGCGCGCCTCAAGCGCGGTGAGGTTGCGCCGGATGGCGAATTTCACCAGGCCCGCCACGTCGTGAATATCGAGTTTGCGCATCAGGCTGGCGCGGTAAGTGTCGACGGTCTTGGGGCTCAACTGCAGCCGCGCGGCGATCTCTTTGGCGCGCACGCCTTCAATCAGCATGGAAAACACCTGCTGTTCACGGGCCGAGAGCGTGGTTAAAGGGTCTGCGGAACCGTCGGGCCGTTCCGGCTCGACCAGCGTTTGCAGTTCGATTTTGGGGGAAAGATAGACGCCGCCCTGCATGATCTGGCGGAACGCTTCCTCCAACTGCCGGACCGTACCGCTCTTCAATACGAATGCGTGAGCTCCGTTACGCAAAGCTTCGATTACGGCGCGGCGGTCCGGCTTCACGGCGACAACGACGATTCGCGTGTCGATTTGCGCGGCTTTGCAGCGGCGGATGAGGTCCATGGTCTGGACGCCGGACAGATTCCAATCGAGCAGTGCGATTGCCGGGGTGAGCCCGCGCAGCGCCTGCCATGCCTGTTCGCCGTCGTTGCAAATCGCGACAACGTTGCAGCCGGAAACGTTCTGGCACAACGCGGCAAGGCCTTCTCCGACCATCGGCAGGTCGTCAGCCACCATGAGAGTCAGCGGTACCGAATGGATCATTAGGACGCCTGTAAGGAATAAGTGGCTGGCGAGCCCGAAATTTCTCACCCGAAAATGGGGGTAATGTTAAAAATCGGCTTCGGAATGCGCCGTATTGGATGTTTCAAGACGGCATGGGCGGTGTCAACAAGGACTTTGGGCCTTTTCCTCGTTCGGATTCCACACAAACCCCGAGCCCATGGAACGTCCTCAAATTCAGACCGTCCCTGCGTCTGACGGACTGAATGAGATGCCCGAGCTTGCCGCCGCGGCGCTTTCCGAACCCTGCGCCGGCATCGGTGGTGAGCCCGGAAGGTCCTCGCTCACGATTCTACGCGAGATATTGCCTGATGTTCCGCAACGTCTCGGCGGGCGCGCTGAGATGGGGACAATGCCCCACAGCCTTCAGCTTAACGAGCGTGCTGCCCGCCAGGTGCCGATGCAGGTACTCGCCGACAAAGCCGGGCGCGATAACGTCGTCGGAACACTGCAAAATTAGAGAGGGCACGGTCAACGAAGCCAGATCCGCGCGGTTGTCGGACAGAAAAGTAACGCGGGCAAAGTGTTTGGCGATTTCCGGATCGGCGCGGCACAAACTTTCGGTGAGCTCCGCCGCCAGTTCCGGCCGGTCTTCGTTCTTCATGACGACGGGGGCCATGTACCTGGCCCAACCCAGGTAGTTACTGTCGATGGTCTGCAACATTCCGTCAACGTCGCTCCGGCTGAAGCCCCCAAGGTAATCTCCGTCGTTGATGTAGCAAGGCGAGGGACCGGCCAGAATCAGCTTCTCGAACGCACTTGGCTTCTTGATGGCGGCGAGCACTCCGATCATCGAGCTGACGGAGTGGCCGACGAAGACGACGGGAGAGTCCGAAGTCTCGCCGACGATCTCAAGGACATCGTCGACGTAGCCGTTGAGCGAGGAGTGCTTCTGCCGGTTGTAGGCCGAAGGATCGGAGTTGCCTGCTCCGGCATGGTCGAAGAGAACGATTCGATAGTCTTGCCGCAGCTCAGGCGTGAGGAACCGCCACACGGACTGATCGCAGCCGAAACCGTGCGCAAGCACCAGGGTTTTGCCGGCACCGCCAACGATATTGACGTTATGGCGCTGGACGATGGACATAAGTACCTCCGAAACGGGAAGCACCATTATGCCACCGCCTCAGGCGAGAAGGGCCTTCACGACGTGGGCCGGCTCGACGCCGGTGAGCCGCGCGTCCAGACCCTGGTGCTTATACGTGAACCGCTGGTGATCGATTCCGAACAGGTGCAATAGCGTGGCCTGGAAATCGCGCACATGCACCGGATCCTTCACGATGTTGTAGGAGAAATCGTCGGTCTCGCCATGTACCGTACCGCCCTTCAGGCCGCCGCCCGCGGCCCAGAGCGAGAAGCAGCGTGGATGATGATCGCGGCCGTAGTCGGTGGATGTGAGTTTGCCCTGCGAATAGACGGTCCGGCCGAACTCGCCGCCGAAGATCACCAGAGTATCCTTCAGCATGCCGCGCGATCTGAGATCCTGCACCAGGCCGTAGACGGCCTGGTCGGCGTCGCGGCACTGGCTGGGCAATATCTCCGGCAGGTTGCCATGCACGTCCCAGCCGCGCTGGTAGATCTGGACAAAGCGCACGCCGCGCTCGGTGAGGCGGCGGGCCATCAGACAGCTATGGGCCATGGTGCCAGGCTTGCGCGCATCCTCTCCATAGAGCTTGTGGGTGGCTTCGGTTTCTTTCGAAAGGTCGGTCAACTCGGGCACCGAGGTTTGCATGCGGAACGCCATCTCGTATTGGGCGATGCGCGTCATGGTTTCCGGATCGCCGATCCTGCGGTGTTCGATGCGGTTCAATTCGCCGAGCGAATCGAGCATGCGGCGGCGCGCCTCCGGCGGCACTCCCTCGGGATTCTTGAGAAACAGCACGGGATCGCCGCCCGCCCGCAGCGCCACGCCCGAGTATTCGGCCGAAAGGAATCCGGCGCTCCACAGGCGCGCGGAGATGGCCTGCACGTTGGCGCGCGGATGGGAATGGGTCGCGTTGATGACGACGAAGGCCGGCAGATCCTCGTTCATCGAACCGAGGCCGTAGGAAATCCACGAACCGGCGCAGGGACGTCCGGCGATCTGCTGGCCGGTCTGGATAAAGGTGATGGCCGGCTCATGGTTGATGGCCTCGGTGTGCATCGACCGGATGAGCGCGATATCGTCCACCATCTTCGAGGTGTAGGGCAGGAGTTCGGAAAGCCACGTGCCCGCCTGGCCGTGTTGCGCGAATTTGAAGACCGTCGGCGCGATGGGGAACCGGCTTTGTCCGGAAGTCATGGTGGTGAGCCGCTGGCCGTTGCGCACCGATTCGGGCAGGTCCTTGTCGTACCAGTCCTTGAGACCGGGCTTGTAGTCGTAGAGATCGTGCTGCGGCGGCGCGCCCACCAGGTGAATGTAGATGGCGCGCTTGGCGGTGGGCGGGAAGTGAGGCAGGCCGGAAAGTCCCGTTCTGGCTTCGGCCATGAGAGACGAAAGGGCGGCCACGCCAAGACCGCGGGCGCCGCGCGCAAAGAACTGGCGGCGCGTTTCGGTGAGGATGGAATCTTCCACGGGGTTCATTTGGTCAGCACCTCATCGAGATTCAGAAGTTCATTGGCCAACATGGTGAGCGCGGCGAGAGCGGGCGGCAGCAGGGACGCGTCGGGTTTCGATTCGCCCTGAGAGATGAGCTTACGCGCCTCCTCGGGCCTGGAATCGTAGAGGCGGAGAAGATCGGCGTAGGTTTTACGGACAACCTCGCGCTCGGCCGGATCGAAACCGCGGCTGAGCAGGCGCGCCGTCATCCAGTCCAGTTGTTTGCCCAAATCGCCGGGCGCCTGCTTGAGCGCCGCTTCGGCGAGTACGCGCGCGGCCTCGACATGTTGCACGTCGTTCATGGTGGCCAGCGCCTGCAGCGGCGTATTGGTGCGCTCACGGCGCACGGTGCAGTTTTCCCGTGTGGGCGCGTTGAAAATTTCCATCGCCGCCGGCGGCGCGCTGCGTTTCCAGAAACTGTAAAGCGACCGGCGGTAGAGTTTATCGCCGGCATCGCGTTTGTAAAAACGGGTGTTGGAGCCGGCCATGGCCACGGCTTCCCAGACGCCGTCGGGCTGATAGGGCTTGACGCTGGGGCCGCCGATCGTGGGCCGCAGCAGCCCGCTGGCCGCCAGCGAGTAATCGCGAATCATCTCGGCATCCATGCGGAAACGCGGACCGCGCGACAGGAGCCGGTTCTGCGCGTCCTTTTCAATCTTCAACGGCGTGGTGGCGGCCGATTGCCGGTAAGCGGAAGAGGTGACCAGCAGGCGGAAAAGCTTCTTGACGTCCCACTCCTGTTGGCGAAACTCGACCGCGAGCCAGTCGAGCAATTCCGGATGCGAAGGCGGCTCGCCCTGCGAACCGAAATCGTCGGCCGTCTTGACCAGGCCGGTACCGAACACTTCCTGCCAGAAACGATTGACGGCGACGCGGGCGGTGAGCGGGTTGGCGGGATCGACGATCCATTCGGCCAGGCCCAGCCGGTTGCGCGGCATGGACGAAGACATGGGCGGCAGCACGGAAGGCGTGGCGGCCGTCACTTTATCGCGCGGCTGATCGTATTGGCCGCGATAGAGGACATGGGCGGTGGGCTCGGAATCGGTGCGCTCCTGTTGGACGTGAGTGATGGCGCCGCGGCGGGCGATGGCGATGCGTTCGCGGCGCAGCGCGGCGGCTTGCAGGTTCAGGTCGATGAACTCGCCGGACTCGCGGGTGAGGTAGTAATCCTCGAAGCCCGCGCGGACTTCAGGAGCAAGGTCCGCGGCTTTGGTGGCGCGCGCCAGATCGAGCTCGGGCCAGCGGTACAACACGCGGGCATCGTCTTCGCTCAGGTCGCGCTGGTACACGCGAAGATCGGCGATGGCGCCTCCATCGAAGTGGCGGCGGGTGTCGCTGCCAATGCGCAGCGGCGCGAAGTTGCGAATCTCGCCGCGCAGTTCGGAGGACGACTCGCCGCGGCCTTCGGAGGTGGCCGGCTTGCCGTTGACGAACAGCGACATGCCGGAGCTATCGCGATTGCCGTCGTAGGAAAGCGCCAGGTGATACCATTCGCCGGGCTTGAGCCGCTCCACGTTGGAGCCGCGCAGCACGAGCGTGCGCCCTCCCTGCCCCGTCAATCGCAGGAACGGCATGCGCGCCGTAATGTCGACGATCCATCCGCGTCCCCGGCTTTTCGCATCGGTTTGCGCGGCGAGCACAAAGTTGTCCTCGCCCCGCGGCATGCGGAACCAGACGGAAACGGCCAGCGGCTTGCCGGCTTCGATGTTTTCAAGAGGCGGCAGTTCGATGACGGGCTTGCCGTTAAAGTGCAGCGCCTGACGGCCGGGGATATGCGCTTCTCCGAGCGTGACGCCTTCGGGTAGCGTGAGATCGGCCGGGCGCCCCTTGACGTTCAATATTGGCTTGCCGCCGGCGACGGTGAGCGAAAGCAGTTCATCGGCGGGTTCGACCGGCTCGCTTACCCGGCGGCGGGACTCGCCGCCCAGCCACTTGGCAAAGTCACCGGCCGCCCCCTGGCGCGATTCGTTTTTCCGCGCGCGCAGACTGGCTTCCTCTTCCGGCAATTGCTTCCAGCGCGCCTCGTCTTCCTGGCGCGGCACCACCAGCACCGGCGGCGTATCGGGAATGTTGCCATCGAGAGGCTTCTGCACCGTGTTGCGGAAGAACGCCGCCATGGCGTAGAAGTCGCGCTGGCGGATGGGATCGAACTTATGGTCGTGGCAGGTGGCGCAGCCGACCGTCAGCCCAAGGAAGACCGTCCCGGTGGTATCGACGCGATCCTTGGCGTACATGGCGTCGATCTCTTCCGGAATTACGCCGCCTTCATTGGTGGTGACGTTGCAGCGGTGAAAGCCGGTGGCGATCTGCTGATCGGGGGTGCGATCGGGCAGCAGATCGCCGGCGATCTGTTCGACGACGAAGCGGTCAAAGGGCAGATTGCGGTTGAAGGCCTGAATCACCCAGTCGCGATAGGGCCACATCTCGCGGTAGTTGTCGATGTGGATGCCGTGCGTATCGGCGTAGCGCGCCGCGTCGAGCCAGTAGCGTCCGCGGTGTTCGCCCCATTGTTTCGAATCGAGCAGCGCATCCACGTAGCGCTCATAGGCATCGGGACGCTTGTCGTTCGCGAACGCTTCGGCGTCTTCGGGCTTCGGTGGAAGACCGGTGAGATCGAGCGAGACGCGGCGGGCGAGCGTGCGGCGATCGGCTTCGGGCGCCGGTTCGAGTCCTTCGGCTTCGAGCCGCGCGAGCACGAAACGGTCGATGGCGTTGCGCGGCCATTTGGCGTTGCGGACCGGCGGCGCGGGCGCTTTCTTCGGCGCCGTGTAGGCCCAGTGTTCGCTCCACTGGGCGCCGCCTTCAATCCACTTGCGGATCAACGTCTTTTGCGCCTCGGTGAGCGTCTTATGCGATTGCGCGGGCGGCATCACCTTGCCGTCCCTGGCGCTGATGCGCTGGTAGAGCAGGCTGTCGGAAGGCTTGCCCGGCACCAGCACGGAGCCGGAAGGACGCCGCGCAAAGGCACCTTCCCTGGTATCGAGCCGCAAACCCATGAGCCGTGTCTTTTCGTCGGGCCCATGGCAGAAAAAGCAGTTGTCGGAAAGAATCGGCCGGATTTCGCGCTGGAAATCGACGGCCAGGGCGCTGGGGAGAACGCCGAGAAGCAGCAGGCACAAGCCGTGCGTCCGCATGTTAATAAAAGTTTATCTCATCGCCGCAGGTGGGCCCAAACCTGAAACGCCAGGACGCCGGCGGCATCGGCCGCAAAGTCCCAGATATCGCAGGAGCGCAGGGGCGACGCCGATTGCGCCAGTTCCTCCAGGCCCGCGCCGGTGAGCGTCAAAAGGATGGCGTTGCGTGTGCCGGTCCAGCCGCGCAGCAGCGCCGACAGCGCACCGAACAGCACAAAGTGAAAGACCTTGTCGGAATACGGAATGGAGCGAATCGGCACGGGGATGAGGCCGAGATAGGCGGCGGCCGTCGCTGTGGTGATGAGGGCGAGATGGGGCCAGAGGAGCCAGCGATGCTTGATGACGTCCACGGGTCTATCGTATAACAAAGTACTTTACAATTACAAGTTATGACACCAGCTTCACCACTTCGCGATACATGCTCTCGGCCGCCTCCTCCGACTTCGCTTCCACGGCCATGCGCATCAGCGGCTCGGTGTTGGAAGCGCGCACGGCGATCCAGCCATCGGCGACGGTGAGTTTCAGCCCATCGGACCGGTCGGCGGCGGCTTCGGGGAACTGTTCTTCGAGCGCCTGCATGATGGGACCGAGGCGGCCGTGCTCGAAGGCGACCTTGCCGGAGCGCCGGTAGTATTTAGGCAGGCGGGCGGCGAGGGCGGAGACGGGGAGCCCGGTGCGCTCCATCAGATCGAGCAGGAAGGCCATGCCGGTGTAGCTGTCGCGGCAGTATTGCACGGCCGGGAAGATGATGCCGCCGTTCGACCCTTCGCCGCCGATGACGGCCTTGACGGCACGCATCATCTCGACTACGTTGGCTTCGCCGACCGGAGTGCGATAGCAGCGGCGCCCGTGGGCGGCGGCGATATCGTCGATGGAAGAAGAGGAAGAGAGATTCACCACCACGTCGCCGGGCAGGCGCGCGAGCACGGCGTCCACCACCAGGGCGAGTACATCGTCGTTATCGAGGATGCGGCCGGTTTCATCGGCGACGGCGAGACGGTCGCCATCGGGATCCTGGCCGAAGCCGATCTCGGCGTTTTCGCGGCGGACCAGATCCCGCAGCTCGCCGAGCGTATCGGGACGCGGCTCGGCTTCGCGTGGGAAAGGCTTGGTGGGATCGACGGAAATCGCGCTGAGACGGCAGCCAAGCGATCGTTCGAGGAACTGGCAGCTTAACTGGGAGCCGGCGCCATTGACGCCATCGAGGGCGGTGCGAAAGCGGCGGGCGCGGATACGTTCGGCATCCACGTGGCGCAGAACGCGTTCGATGTGCATCCGGCGCGGTGTTTCCTCGTCGCGCGTAATGCGGCCGATCTCGGCGTTGGCGGCATTGTGGAACGACGACTGGTAATAGAGATCGAGCAGCTCACGGCGCTCATAGTGGTTGAAAAAAAGGCCCTCGCCGTTGAAGAGCTTGAGCGCGTTGTATTCGGGCGGATTGTGGGAGGCGGTAATCGAAATGCCGCCGCGCGCCCGCGTCGCGCCGACATAGACCTGCAGGGTGGGCGTGGGTTGAATGCCAACGTCCACGACGCCGCAGCCGGCCGAGAGCAGGCCGCAGGAAACGGCGTGCTGCAGCATCTGCCCGCTCTGGCGCGTATCGCGGCCGAGCACGACACGGCCCGCGCCGACAAAGGTGCCGAAGGCGCGCGCAAAGGCACAGGCAAGCGATGGCGTCAGGAACTCGCCCACCACGCCGCGAATGCCGGAGACGCCGATCTTGAGGTTGTGTTCGCGCATCAGGCCATGCTCCTTACCTGTTCCATGAGGGCTTCAAACAACGCGGTGGGCGGATCGCCGCGCTGTTCGCAGATGACGCGGACCAGCGGTTCGGTCTGGCTGACACGCACATGGAACCAGCGGCCGGGCCAGGCCACGCGCAGCCCGTCGCGCACGTCGGCCACGCCGTCGGAGTAGGTTCGTTGCAGTTCCATCAGCAGGTGCGGAATGCGGTGCGCCACCAGCGGCACCTCGCCCTTGAGGATGGAGTAGCGGGGGTAGCCCGATACGATTTCCGATAGCGGCAGGCCGCGCTCCAGGCGCAGCGACAGCACGGCCAGCATGCTGGCGATGCCGTCGTAAACGAAGCGGAACTGCGGCATCATGACCGCGCCGGTGCCTTCGCCGGCGATCGAGATCTGTTCCGGGCGGTAGGTGGCGAGCGCGTCCATCGACGCCTGGCGGCCGACGGGCACGCGAATCAGTTTGCCGTTGTGGCGGGCGGCGATTTCGTCGATCAGCGCGGTGGTGGAGAGATTGGTAATGACCAGCTTCCCAAACCCGCGCGGCAGCAGATAGTCGGCGAGCATGGGCAGGACCATCTCTTCGGAGACGGCGTCGCCGCGCTCGGTGGCGATGGCCACACGGTCGGAGTCGATATCGAACAGGAAGCCGGCGTCGGCGCCGAGCGGCGCCACCAGCGGCGCCAGTTGCAGGCTCACAGTGCGCGGGTTAATGGCGGGCTCATGGGCGAAACTGACGCCCTCGATCTGTTCATTGATCAGGATGAGATTCAGGCCGAAGCGCTCGCGCATGCGGCGCAGGATGAGCGACGAGGTGCCATTACAGCAATCGACGACGGCTTTGAGTTTTCCCAGAGCCGTCATGTCGTAGAAATCGGCCAGTTCGTCCAGATAAGGATCGAGCGCGGTGTGGTCGTGGCGCAGCGTGCCCAGTTCCCGGTACTCGCGGAAGTGGAATTTGCGCAGGTTGTAGATATCGAGCAGTTCGCTCGCCTCGGCGGTGGAAAGATAGGTGCCGCGGGCGGCGAAGAACTTGAGGGCATTCCATTCGGCGGCATTGTGGCTGGCGCCGATGGAGATGCCGCCGGCGGCGTCGCGCGCGCGAATGGCATGCTGCAGCACGGGCGTGGAGACGATGCCGAGATCGAGCACATCGTGCCCGGTGGCGAGCAGCGCCGCCACCACGCCCTCGCGCATCATCGTGCCGGAAGCGCGCGGATCGCGCCCCAGCACCACCGGTCCCGCACCTTCGAGAAACGTGCCGAAGGCGGACGCGAAATCGATTACGTGCGAGGCTTCGAGCCCCCTGCCCACGACGCCGCGCAGGCCGACCTGAGAGATGCGGAGCTGGTTACCGGCTGTCATGTGTCACTTCGGAAAATGCTTGCGGAACCAGGCGGCCGAGCGGTCGATGGAATCGACGATGTGACGCGTCTCGCGCAGCCCGTGGCCTTCCCGCGGATAGCGGACCATCACCGTTTCGACGCCCGCGTCCTTGAGCGCGATGTAGTATTGCTCGCTTTCGGCGATGGGCACGTCGTTGTCGTTTTCGCCATGGATCAGCATGACGGGCGTTTTCACCTGCGCCACGTAGCGCAGCGAAGAGCGCTGCCACAGGATGTCCATGAGGTTGCCCTGATGAGGCAGCACGCCGAAGGTCATCTGCTCATACATGTTGTAGTAGGTCATGTAGTTGTAGCTGACCAGATTGATGATGGGCGCCTGCGGGATGGCGGCTTTGAAGATGTGGGTCTGGGTGACCAGCCAGGCCGAAAGCTGGCCTCCGTAGCTGGTGCCCTCGACGGCCATGCGGTCGCGGTCGATCCATGGGTTGCGGCGGATGGCGGCGCTGACGGCGTAGAGAACGTCCTGGCCTTCATTGCCGTTCTGATCGCCAAAGACCGCGTCGGCGAATTTCTGCCCGTAGCCGGTGGAGCCTCGATAGTTCACAAACAGCACCGCCCATCCCAGCGCGGCATAGCTTTGCGCCTTGAAGTTGAAGGCCGGCCCCTGCTGGCCATGCGGTCCACCGTGGATGGTGACGATGAGCGGGTGCTTGGAATCTTCCGTCATGCCGATGGGTTTGGTGAGGAAAGCCTCCACGTTCCACTTGAAATCGTTGCTGACGAAGGTGAACGGTTCCACCTCGGCGATGGGCTTGCCGGAGAGGACTTCGGCATTCAGGCTGGTGAGCTGGCGGTCGCCCAGGAAAAGCTGCGCGTTGTCGCGCGGGCTGGTGTAGGCGTAGGCGATCTGGCCGTCGCGCGAAACGGACCAGGAACCAACCGAACCGCGGCGCTTGACGGCCACCTGAGCCGCGCCGCCGCGCGACGGCACCGAATGGAGGTGCACCTCACCCTTGTCGTGGACCAGGAAGTAAACCCGGCTGCCATCGGCCGACCAGCCGGGATCGAGTTGGCGGTTGTCCACGGCGGCGCCGATCTCCACGCGATTGCGGCCGTCGGAATCCATGGCCCACACGTGTGTGTCTTCCATCGTCGTTTCAAGATCGGTAAGACCGCGGCGGGTGGCGAGGAACAGGATGCGCTTGCCGTCGGGCGACCAGCGCGGCTTGTATTCGGCGCTCTCGGTGGCCGTGATGCGCCGCATCTTGCCGTCGCTTACGCCTGCGGCGAAGACATCGTAGTTGAAGAATTGATCGCCGTCGGGCTCGCGATTGGAGAGGAACAGAATCTCGTCTCCGCCGGGCGACCAGTCGATGGAATGTTCATACATCGCCCCATCGGTCAACTGGCGGACGGCGCCGGTGGCCAGGTCGGCGATGAAAATATGCAGCCGCTTGTTGTCGTTGAAGCGCGTGTTGCCTTCATCGAAATCCGGCTTGTAGAGGTAGCGGGTGATGACGATGGGGTCGCCGGAAGCTTCGGTCTCGGGTCCCGGGCGGGCGCTGACGAACGCGACCTGCTTGCCGTCGGGCGACCAGGAAACGGTGGCTCCGGTTTCGGGCACTGGTGCATTGGTGGTGTCGAGTTCGGCGAGGAACTTGGGCTCCGAGCCATCGGCATTGGCGATCACCAGGCCCTTGCCGCCCGCGGCCGTGCCCTGGTAGGCGAGGCGCTTGCCGTCGCGCGACCAAACGGGATTCGACGACGAATCGCCGGCGACGACCGTGGTCTGGTTGGAACCGAGATGGAGAATGTGCAGCTTGGAGTAAGGCCGTCCCGGCTTGTCGTTATGCGACACCGTGTAA
This sequence comes from uncultured Acidobacteriota bacterium, assembly GCA_902826685.1. Lineage (GTDB taxonomy): Bacteria > Acidobacteriota > Terriglobia > Bryobacterales > Bryobacteraceae > CADEFT01. The sequence goes on along the minus strand of CADEFT010000010.1, from coordinate 72,377 downwards.
GCCAGGCGAGCGCCATCGGGTGAAAATCGGACCGCGCCAACGCTGCGAAATTTGTAGAGATCGGAACTGGCGATGCGCGTCTCGGCGGCCAGCGAGGCCGCCAGGCACAGAATCAGCCCTGTTGTCATCCTCTTAAAATAGCGCGGCGGACCGCTTCGGCCACTTCTTCCATCAAGCCCCCGGCACCCAACAGAACGTTGTGAGGAATCCAGAAAGCGTCGGCGATGGTGGCCTCGGCGTTGGGACATGGCGTGACGCGGCAGGGGCTCGATCGATAGAGCGGGTTCTGGTAGAGCGTGTGTGGATAGTAGGGCGAACACGGGACGCCGGCCTCGCGCAGGCGGCGGCAGAATTCGTCGCGGCCGGCACCGCCCTCGACGCGCCCCAGCATGAGGTACCAGGAGTTCCGGTTGATCTTGGGATGCACCTGCTGCCAGCGGATGCCGTCGACGCCTTCGAGCAGGCGCAGCAGTTTACAGGCGTTGGCGGTGCGGGTTTCGATCTGCGCGGGCAGCCGCTCGAGTTGCGCCACCAGCACGGCGGCCTGCAGGGCCGTGATGCGGAAATTGGTGCCGAGCGTGAAGTGATGGAAGTGCGTGGCGTCCGGACGCCGGCCCTGATTGGCGATGGAGCGCATTTTCGCCGCCAGCGCTTCGTCGTTGGTAAGGACGATGCCGCCTTCCCCCGCCGTCATGACCTTGCCGTTCTGGAAGCTGAAGGAAGAAAGCAGGCCGAAGCTTCCGGCCGGGCGTCCCTGCCATTGGGAACCATGCGCGTGAGCCGCATCCTCGATGACGATCAATCCGCGCCGCGCGGCGACGTCCGCGATCCGGTCCATGTCCACCAGCGGTCCGCCGAAATGAACGGGCATGACGGCGCGTGTCTTCGCCGAGACGGCTTCCTGCACGCGGGACGGGTTCATGTTGAAGGTGTAGGGCTCGATGTCCACGAAGACTGGAATGGCTCCCACGCGAGAGACGGCGGTGGCGGTGGAGATGAACGAGATGGCGGGAACGATCACTTCGTCGCCAGGCCCGATGCCGGCGGCGAGCAGAGCCAACTCCAGGGTGAGCGTGCCGTTGGCGGCGGAGATGCCGAACCGGCACCCGTGCGCTGCGGCAAACTGCGCTTCAAACCGCGCGACGATTTCGTGAAAGCCGCCCCAGTGCGGACTCGCCAGCACCTCGTCAATCAGTTCCTTCTCTCGTTCGGTGGCGATCGGCCAGCGGGGAATCTGCATCTCACCTACTAGAATAGTGGCTGTCTCAAAGCCTATGTCCATCTTTCAGGAAAAGAACGAAGAGCTCGAAAAGTATGAGTTTCAGATGGGTCTGCCGCGCGGACGGCTGGCGCTGACGCTCGATCTGCTCACCGATGCGCTGGTGCTGGTGGGCCAGCATGGCGTCTATTGCCAAAGCGCGCGCCAGGCGGGAAAACCGGCCATGGATATTCAATTGATCAGCAAATGCCTGGGCGACGCCAAAGAGTTGGTGGGTACTGTGATGGAAGAAATCAAGAAGCGAAAATACACTCCAACAGTTTGAAAAATAGTCTGCAAAGAGTTTGAATGATCACGGCCGGAGTGGTATTTTCTTCTCTGGGGGAGAAACCGGCCGGTTTGGCGGGCGTCCCTTGGCGCCGCGCGAAACTCATATGGAATTGCTATGGATCCTGCTGTTAGGCGTGCTGTTGGCATTGGCGGCCCTGCTACCGGCGGCGGCGCTGCAGGTTCAAATGAACCGGCGCCTGGTGGAGGCGAAAGACCAATTCAAGCGCACCAGCGCCCGGCTCGAAGCCGAATCCCTCGACGCCCGCTTCACCGTCGACCTTTACGGGAACGTCGTCAGCTACAATCACCGCGCGCAGCAGGCTTTCGGCTTCCATAGCTCGGAGATTATCGGGAAATCCGTCGACAAATTGTTGCACGTGCCGCGGAATGTGCTGCCGGCGGGCGTGGTGGATGCGCTCTATCGCTCCAAACGCTCCGAAGACAAGCAGGCGCTGGAGGTGATTGGCTGCCGCAAGGACGGCAGCTACTTTCCGCTGGAACTGCATATTTCCGAATCGGGCGGCTACATGCGGCGGAAGTTCCACATGACGGCACGCGACCTGAGCGAGCGGCAGCAGGGAGCCGATGCGACGCGCGAACTGCGCGTGCTCGAAGCGATGCTGCACTGCTCGGCGGCTCCGACGCTGATTCTGAACCGCGAGGGGCAGATCGAGCGGCACAACCTCATGTTCGAAAAGCTTTCCGGGTACTCGCATGAAGAGATTCGCAAGCGCCCGTTCTGGGATCTGCTGCTCGAGCCGGGAGAGCGCGAACACGCCAGGCTGGAACTGCAGCGCATGATCGCGCGCGCCGGCACCGGCGGCCAGCGCATGATGTGGCGGATGCGATCGGGAGGCCACCGCGAGTTTCTGGTGGCCGCCGCGGGTGTGCCGCTGCATGAGTTTCGCACGCCCGACGATCTTCCCATGGAAGCGGCGGCGATCCTGGTGGCCTTTCCGATTCATCAGAACCGGGAACTGGAAGAGGGCGACGCACTCGAAGGTTTCCAGGCGATGAACCTCTCGTCGTTCACCCTCGACGAGGCGCTTTCCGGTCTGCATCCTTTGCTCAACCGGCTGCTGGGGGAGCGGATTGCGATTTCCATTCATTCGAGCGGCGAAGGCTCCGAAGTAACCGCCGACCGCCATACGCTGGAGCATCTGGTCCTGACGGCGCTGTTGAACGCGCGCGATGCGATGCCCGACGGCGGCAAACTGACGCTGGAAACCTCGGCCGTACACCTCGACAAACACACCGCCCAGCGTGCGGCACGGTTGAGCGAAGGCCACTACGGCGTGGTAACGATCACGCAATCGGGCACGCGGCGCGAGCCATGGCGGCCGGCCGAAATGGCCGCGCCGATGGAAGCCATGCGCAAACAGGGTGGCAACGTCGTAGTGCAGTCGACTGCGGGGGCCGGGTCCACGCTGAGAATTTACCTGCCCGCCCCGGCGCCCAGGGGATTGTTCGTCGTCAAGACGGCGGCAGGCTAGCCTGTAAAAATCCGGCGATTTTTTCTCCCCTTTATTAGATTCCGCGCCGAAAATCCCCACGTTTGATTCCGGATGCCGCCGCCAAGTCGCCCCCGCGCCGGCATCCCCGCCGGCCCCCGCTCCGCATGCACGCGCAGGCGCCAGGAATGGATCGCGGCGCGCCGGACCGCTTCCTCAAAAGCTTGGATTTCGCGAGCTCGCTCGTGTACGGAAAATTACGGTTTAACGAATAATTCCAGAAAAACCGCGCGGCGATTCCAAATCGTCCTATTTGAACCCAAAAGGTCTGAAATTAAGCCACTTACAAAGTACTACCCGTTCCAGGCCGTACCGTTTCCATCTCCTCAAACGTAGGTCTAGCAGCAAAAGATTTGTATGATATCTTATAGACACAAGCCAGCCAAAGTACTACAATCCAGGGAAGCCCTTGGGTTCGGCCAAGGGCAGCGGGACCCTGGAAACAAGGGTATCGAACATGATGAAGAACAGGCCCCCCGTTTTTTCGAATCCGGTGCTCGTCGATGCCGTAGACCGGATCTTCCGCCGTGCGCGCGTGCTGGTTTGGGTGTTGGCACTGGTGACCCTGGCGTCCGTCGCGTACGCATTTTTAAAGCCTAAGACTTATCGGACCGAGGCCAGCCTGCTTGTTCGGAACGAGCGGGCCCAGGCCGTCATCAATCCTTCGCAGAATGGACTTTCGGTCTTCGGTCCGGTGACCGAGACCGACATACGAACCGAAGTGGAACTGCTCCAAAACCGCGATCTGCTGGCGCAGGCGGCGGCCAACAGCGGACTGGCCGACCCGGCGAAAGGGGAAGCGGCGATCGAACGGGCGCTGCAACAGGTTCGGCGGTCGCTGCGTGTTAGTCCGGTACTGAAGGCGGACATGATCAAGGTGGAATACCTCGCCAAGGATCCGGCCGAGGGCCACCGGTTTCTCCAATTCCTGCTTCGCGGGTATCTGGATCGTCACATTTCGTTGCGCAGCCGGTCGGAAGTGACGCTATTTCGCGACGAAGCCAAGCGCCTGGGCGAAGAATTACGGGCCAAAGAGAAAGAATTGACGGAATTTCAGCGCAAAACGGAACTGCACTCGCTGCCGGAACAGAAGTCCATGTGGCTTCGGCGGATGATCGAGTCCGAATCGGCGCTGCGCGACGCGGAGTTGCGCGAGGCCGAAAGCCGTCAGCGCGGGACGGCGCTCACCGCGCTGGTGGAGCGGCTGCCCTCGCGGGTGGCGACGACGAAGCGGCGGGTTCCCAATCAGTATTCGGTGGAGCGGATGCGCACGATGCTGGTGGAATTCGAGAACAAGCGGATCGAGCTGCTCGGCAAGTATCGCGACGACGACCGGGTGGTGAAACAGGTGGAGCAGCAGATCGCAGTCACCAAACGGGCGCTGGAAGAGGTGGCGGGCCAGGGCGCCGAAGAAGAAGCGACGGATTTGAATCCCAATCGCCAGGGTCTCGAAGGCGATCTTTTCCGCAATACCGTGGAAGCGGCGGCGGCGTCTTCCCGCCTTCACGTGTTGCGGCGCCAGGTGGACGGCTATCGCGGCGAATTGAGCCGGCTGGAAACGCTGGCCGCCGATCATGAATCGCTTAGCCGCCAGGTCCGGGAGCTGGCCGACCTTTATCAACTGCATGCGCGCAAGTCCGAGGAATCGCGCATCGACGCGGCGCTTGACGACCGCCGGGTCACCAACGTGGTGGTGGCGCAGCAACCGAATCTGCCCGTCAACCCGGAATCGAAGCCTTATCTGGCGGCGGCGGGCCTGTGGACGATCGGATGCCTTTTGACCTTTGCCGGTGCAATCGCCTTCAGCTCGATTCGCGAGACGTTCCACACCGCCTCCGATCTCGAAAACTTTACGGGCATTCCGGTGTTGGGCACGGTGCCGGCGCAACAGCAGAAAGGACTCGGCTAGGGATGCAGATCCTCGATGTCAAAGCCGAGCCTGGCGGCGCGCCGGAAGCGGCGGGCGGCCTCAATCGGGCGCAGATCGGCCCATTGCTGGCCGAACTGGTGCGGCGCCGTCCGAACGGACGGGGAGCGTTGTACGCTTTCGCGGGCACTCAACACGGCGACGGCACGACGTTTGTGACGCGGCTTGTCGCGCGTGAGCTGGCGCGCAAGCATCGCGTCGAATGCCTGGTGATCACGCTCGATCAGGTGGGCGCGCTGCCGGAGTATCCAGGCGAGGCGGACGGGGATTCCTTCTATGAAGCGATTCCGGGCGTATGGACGCCTTTGGGTCCCGAACGGACCGGCCGCGCCGTCACGCCGGACGTCCTGATGCGGCGGCTCTCCCGGTTGAAGCAATGGCCGGGAGGAATGGTGCTGATCGACTGTCCGCCGCCGGACGTGGCCAACTGCGCCGCGCCGAGTGTCTTCGGCCGCGTGGATGGAACCGTGGTGGTGGTGGCCGCCGGGTCGACGACGCGTCAGGAGATCGACCGTGCGGGCCGGTTGCTGAAGCGCGGCGAAGCCAAGGTGTTGGGAATGGTTTTGAACAGGAGGAAGTATGCGATTCCGCGGCCGTTTCGCCGCTATCTGTAACGGGCTGTTGCTGGGTTGCGTTCTGCACGCGGCCGAGGCTTACAAACTGCAGCCCGGCGACACGATCGACGTGCGTTACCGGGTTACGCCGGAGTTCGACTCAACCGCCGCCGTGCAGCCCGACGGCTCGGCCTCCCTGCCCCTGGTGGGACGCGTGGAACTGGCCGGGCGCACCGTGGAAGACGTGACGGCGGCCATCCGCGAAAAAGCGTCCACGCGCCTTCGCGATCCGGAAGTCTCCGTTTTATTGCGCGACTACACCAAGCCCACTTACACGGTGGCGGGCGAAGTCGGAAAGCCCGGCGTTTTCGACCTGCGCGGCGAGGTCACGCTGACGAGGGCTCTCGCCGCGGCGGGATGGTTCAAGGAAAGCTCACTCCATTCCCAGGTTCTTTTGATCCGGCGCATCGACAAGGATTGGGGTGAAGCCAAGAGTTTCAACCTGCGCCGCGACATTCAGCGCAAACAGTTCTCCGAAGACCCGGTGGTGCGGGCGGGCGATCTGATCGTTGTACCGCAAAACACCCTGAGCAAGCTCGACCGCTATTTCCGTTGGGCTTCCGGAACGAATCTCGGTTTCCTGCTTCGTTAGCAGATCTGGAAAGGCAGAACATTTCATCTTGCAGCAGGCCCCCTGGTGGACCAACCCGCTAGCTGTGTTTAGTCTTCCCTTGACGATGCTCGTCACCATCGCTTATGCGATCCGGGCCGAGGCGTACGTCGCTCAGTGGAAGACGTGGAAGCACTTCGATGAAGCGTCGCTGGCGCTGGCGCTGGGCGCGGTGGCCTTGTTTTCGCTGGGCGCCATGCTGGCTCCGCGGTCCCGCTGCGCGGCCTGGCCCAAGGACAATCCAGCCGTTCTGCGGCGTGTGTTCTGGATCGCCGCCGGCCTGTCCGTCTTTGGATACCTGGCCTGGTTCGGGGTGGCGTTCCTGCGCGGTCTGCGGCCTTACCACATCATTTCGCTCGCCACCGGCCAGAACGCTCTGAACGACGACGTGAAAGAGATCTACATGGGCACGGTGAGCGGAATCACCACGTTCACGCAGCTTGGCATGGCCGCCGTCGTTCTCGCCTGTCTGTGCGCCTCGGTGTCTGGATGGAAGGGATTGCGCTGGCCGCTGGCGATGCTGTTCACGCTGGCGATTCTCCGGTCGCTGCTCAATAGCGAACGGCTGGCCGTCATCGAACTCGCCGTACCGGGAGTATTAGCCGCGGCGGCGTTGTGGCGGCCCGCCTCACCACACTGGCGCCGCGCCGTTTTCATCGCCCCGGTGGTGGGCGTCATGGGGCTGTTCACCTTCTTCACGGGATCGGAGTACCTGCGCTCCTGGAAGGGCTTCTACGCCCAGCAACAGGATTCGCTGCTCGAGTTTTCGGCCATACGGCTCAGCGGCTATTACGTGACGGCTCTGAACAACGGCGCCTGTCTCGCTCGCCTGACGCCCGACGGCTACGAGAAGCCTTACTTCACCCTGGGCTTCGCCTGGAAGCTGCCGGTGGTTAAAGCGGGAGTGCGGGATCTGGCGGCCGCGCCCGCGGTGGACACGATGGAAGGCTACAGCTACGTCATGGGCGGGCTGACCAACCTCGAGTTCAACAATCCCTCCGGCCTGTTTCTGCCCATGATCGATTTCGGACCGCTGCCGGGCCTGGCGTACTGGCTGGCGGCGGGCCTGTTCTGCGGCTGGCTTCACGGGCTTTACCGCAACGGTCACATCGCCGGACTTTGCCTTTATCCAATGGTCGCGGTGGGACTGCTCGAAGCCGGGCGCGTGCTGTATTGGTCGGAACCGAGAGCGTTTCCGAGTCTGGTCTGGCTGGCCGTCGCCGCGATCGTGATGACGAGGCTCGGACGCCGCAACGCCTCCCGCGCCATCTGGGCCGGCCTGCACACGACGGAACGGAGCCCGGCATGAAGGTGGCGGTCAACGGAAGATTCCACGCGCACCGGCCCACCGGCATGCAGCGTTATGCGCTGGCGGTATCGGAACGGCTGGGCAATCGCGTGGAGTGCCTGCGTCCGCCCATGGCCCTTAAAGGCATGGCCGGGCATTTGTGGGAGCAGACCGTGCTGCCGGTCTCCGCCGGCAAGCGCCTGTTGTGGAGCCCAAACAACACCGGCCCCATCGCCGCGCGCCGCCACATCTGCACCATCCACGACCTGATTCCGCTCGATCATCCGGAATGGTTCAATCCCAGGTTCTCGCGCTGGTACCAGTGGCTGATGCCGCGGCTGGCGCGCAAGCTCGATCACGTGATCGCGATTTCGCAATTCACCAAACAGCGCGTACAGGAACTGCTGCGCCTTCCGGCCTCGTCGATCACGGTGGTGCCAAACGGCGTGGAGCCGAGCTATCGCCCGCGCGGCGAGGAGGACATCGCCGCCGTGCGCGGCCGGTTTGCGCTGGGCCGGGATCCCTATCTTCTTTACGTCGGCTCGCTGGAGCCACGCAAGAATCTGGCCGGGCTGATGCGCGCCTGGCGGATCGCGCTCGATCGCACGCCTGGCGAAGTGACTCTGGTGGTCACCGGCGCCACCGGCCGTTCCGCCGTATTCTCGCAATGCGACATCGGCGAGATTCCGCCGCGCGTCAAGTTCACCAGCTATGTGCCGGAAGCCGATCTGCCGGCGCTTTACGCGGGCGCGATGGCGGTGGTCTATCCGTCGCTCTATGAAGGCTTCGGGCTGCCGGTTCTCGAAGCGATGGCCAGCGGCGCTCCGGTGATTACTTCGAACAATACTTCCCTGCCGGAGGTGGGCGCCTCGGCGGCGCTCTACGCCGACCCGCGCGATCCGGAGGCGCTGGCGGCCGCAATCGAAAATCTGGTAGGCAGCGATTCTCTGCGCGCGCGGCTGCGTGCCGCGGGCCTCGCGCGGGCCGGAGAGTTCGGTTGGGATCGCTGCGCGGCCGAGACGTGGCGCGTGCTGGAGGCATATGCCTGAAGCGGCCCTACCCGCGACCGCCTCCACGCCCGGCCTGATGGCGCGGCTCCAGGCCCGCCTGGCGGGCGAGAACGCGCGCGAGATGCTGGCGCTCTACATCGTGCACGGGGCGACGATTGCCGCTCCGCTGATCGTGGTGCCCTATGCTTCGCGTGTCCTCGGCCCGGAAAAATGGGGCATCTATTCGGTGTTCCACTCGCTGGCGCTTTATGCGTCGATGGTGGTGGAGTACGGATTCAATCTTTCCGCGGCGCGCGAAGTCGCCCGCGTGCGCGACTCGCAACCGGACCGCGCCCGCCTGTTGAGCGAAGTCTTCGCCGCCAAACTGATTCTGACCGCGGTGCTGCTGGCCGGCCTGTGGACCGCCGCCTGGCTGGTGCCGCTGCTCGGCTCCCAGCCGTGGCTGATGATCGGGACCGCGCTGTTTGCGGTCGGCCAGGGCGCCAGCATGGTCTGGTATTTCCAGGGCACTTCGCGCATCCGCGAAATCGCCTCCATCGAAGCGGGCGGGCGCGTGCTCGCCATCGCCCTTACGTTCGTGTTCGTTACCACCGGCGACGACGGCTGGCTGCTGCTGGTGACCAATGGAGCGGCCCTGGTGCTGGTGGCCGCCCTCACCGGCGCCATGGCGGTGAGAGAAGCGGGGATCGAGCCGATGCGCTGGCGCGGCGCCGTGCGCGTGCTGAAAGACGGCGTTTCGCTGTTCGCTTTTCGCGGCGCGGTGAGTCTTTATACACTGGCCAACTCGCTGGTGCTGGGCCTGCTGGCCCCGGCCGCGTCGGTGGGATTCTTCGCCGGAGCCGAGCGAATCAACAAAGGTCTTCTCGGACTGCTGAACCCCATCATCCAGGCCTACTACGGGCGCCTGAGCCACGCCGCGGTTCACGACCGGGCGGCTTTTGCGAGCATGCGCCGCCAGTGCGTTTTCGCCATCACCGGCACTGGACTGGTGCTGGGCATCTTCGTTTTCGCGACCGCTCCCCTGTTGGTGCGGCTGCTGCTTGGCCCCCGGTTTGAGCCGGCGGTGGAGGTGCTGCGCATCCTAGCCATCCTGTCACCCATCACCGCTTTCAATACCACGTTAGGTGTGCACGGATTGCTGCCGCTCGGCCGCGACCGCGCCTTCAACACCGTGATCGTCATGGCCGCCGCCTTGAATCTCGCGCTGGCGTTCGCGCTTGCCTCGCGCTGGCAGGAAACGGGAATGGGCGTGGCGGTAGTGGCGACCGAAACGTTTGTCGCCGCCGCTTTCTTCCTGTATCTCTGGCGCGAGGGTCTGAATCCGCTCGCCGGTCCCAAGGACGTGCCATGAAAGCTTCGATCCTCATCACGAGCCTGAACTACGAGGACTTCGTCGGCCAGACGATCGAGAGCGCCATCGAGCAGACCTATCCGGACGTGGAAGTCGTCGTAGCCGACGACGGCAGCACCGACAATTCGCCGGCCGTGATCCGCCGCTATGAGCCCCGCATCCGCGTGGTGTGCAAACAGAACGGTGGGCAGGCTTCGGCCATCAACGCGGCCTGGGCGCTATGCACCGGCGACGTGATTTTCTTTCTCGACTCCGACGATCAACTGCGGCCCACCACCGTGGAGCGTGTGATGAACGCCTGGAAGCCGGGCTTTTCGAAAATGCATTTCCGGCTGGATGTGACCGACTCCGAGCTGAATCCGATCGGGATTTCGGTGCCGCGGGCCATGCTCTCGGAAGGCAATCTCCGGCAGCAGGTTCTCGAAAAAGGCTTGTACCACAGTCCACCCGCCAGCGGAAACGCCTTCTCGCGTCGGTTCCTCGAAGCCGTGATGCCGATTCCTGAACCCGATTGGCGCTTCGGCGCCGAAACATATCCGGTGTTCCTGGCCGCGCTCTACGGCGAGATTGGCGCCATTCATGAACCGCTGGGGTATTACCGCACGCACGCGGCCAGCTTCACTTCCATGTCCAATCGCGTGGAGCCGAGAAAGCTGTTGAGCCTTCTCCAGATCGACATCAACCTGCGCCGCACGCTGGAAGTCTACGCCTCCAAGCTCGGCTATCAGCTAAGCGCCGACGCGGCCTTCAGTCATTGGCTGCACTACAAGCTGCGGCTGGCCTCGCGCAAGCTTTGCGGCGAACAGCATCCGTTTCCCGGCGATACCGCTTTTTCGATCGCTTCGAAATTGATCCGGTCGGCCTTTGCGGCGCCGGAGCTTTCGCCGGCTTTCCGTGCCGCCTATGCCGCCTGGGCGGTGGCAGTGGCGGGATTGCCGGCCGCCGCCAGCGAACCGTTGATCCGCCTGGCCTTCAATCCCGGCCAGCGGCCGCCGCTGCTGCGCCGCCTGATGGGGAGCCACTGAACATGCGTATTCTCTACGCCATTACGAAAGCCGAAATGGGCGGTGGACAAGTCCACGTCCTGGACCTGCTCAAGGGCTTTCAATCGACGCATGAACTGCACCTGGCGACGGGCGAGGAAGAATACCTGACGCGCGAGGCCCGCGCGATCGGGGGGGAATGCCACATCCTGAGCGATCTGATCCATGAGACCAGGCCCGCCCGCGACGCCAGGGCGGTGTCGCAAATGACGGCGTTGCTGCGCTGTCTGAAGCCGGACCTGGTACACGCGCACACAACCAAGGCGGGCCTGGTGGCGCGGGCGGCGGCCTGGCGATGCGGGATCCCCTCCGTTTTTACGGCGCATTCGTGGGCCTTTTCAGAAGGCGTGAGCCTGGCGTGGAAAGCGATGGGAGTGCCCACCGAATGGATCGCCTCCTGGTTGAGTTCGCGCGTCATCAACGTATCGGAAGCCAATCGCCGTCTGGCCTTGAAATACGGGCTGCCGGCGCGGCGGCTGGTCACCATTCACAACGGGATTCCCGACGGCCCGGGCATCGCTTCTCCAGGCGCCGGCGGCAAGACCGAAGTGGTCATGGTGGCGCGTTTTGCCCGCCAGAAACATCATGAGCTGCTGCTGGAGGCGTTTGCCGGCGTGCCCCAGCCCGCGACGCTGACCTTGATCGGCGACGGGCCGTCGCGCGCCTCCATGCAGGAACTGGCCGCGAAGTTAGGCATCGCTCAACGGGTGACGTTCGCCGGCGAGCGCCAGGACGTAACGCGGCTGCTGGCGGGCGCCGGAGTTTTCGCCCTCGCCTCGCGCTGGGAAGGGTTCCCTTTAAGCATTCTCGAAGCCATGCGTACGGGCTTGCCGGTGGTGGCCAGCGACGTAGGCGGCTCGCGGGAAGCGGTGGAGCATGGCGTGAGCGGATACCTGGTCCCGCGCGACGATGTAGCCGGTTTCCGCGCCGCGCTCACCAGGCTTTGCACCAACGCCGGGCTGCGCTCGGAGTTCGGCTCGGCCGGCCGCGGGCGCTACTTACAGCATTTCAGCCTCGAACAGATGCTGCGCAAGACACATGCGCTCTATGAGCAAGTGTGGCACGAGCGCGGCATCGTCCCCAGCCGCTTCAATCTCGTCGCAAAGGAGGTTGGAAGACAATGAACCCAACCCTAGGCCTATGGACCGCGGGCCCGGTGCCATTCTCTTCGCGTTCCCGCCCGAACTGGATGGTTGTCGCCCTAATCGCTTCCGACACGGTGGCACTGCTTCTGGCGGTTGCCATCAGCCTTCTCTGTAAGATCGCGCTTCACGGACCGGTGGAGATCGAAGGCTACCTGCGTCTGCTTCCCTTCCTCGCCGTGTTCCTGGGCGTGTTCGCCGCGCTCGGCCTGTATTCCGACGTCTCGGTGAACACGCCCGAAGAATTGCGCCGCGCCGCGCTGGCTTCCGCCCTGTTGTTTTTCTTCCTGGGAGCGTTGACGGTGGGCATCCGCGGCGGATCGCGCATGGTCACCGGCACCATCGTCATGTCGGTGTTGCTGGCGATGATCCTGGTGCCGCTGTTTCGCGCCGTGCTGCGCCGGCTGCTCGCCCCGCGGCAATGGTGGGGCTACCCGGCCGTGGTCTTTGGCAGCGGCGAGGCCAGCCGCCAGATGGTGGCCTCATTGCTCAAGGATCCGGGCTTCGGTCTGAAGCCCCGCGCCCTGGTGGATGAAAGCGGCCTGGAGCCTCGTTCCTATCTGGGCGTTCCGGTGATGTCCACCGAGGACGTGGCCGGGTCGCTGCGCCAGGCCAACATGCAGGCCTACGCGGTGATGGTGCTGCCCGAGAGCTCGCATCCCAAGCTGATGCGCACGCTCGAAGAGCACGGCGACGTTTTCTCGCGCGTGCTGGTGCTGCCGGAATTGCTCTATTCCTGCAGCCAGTTCGCCACGTCGAAAAGCGTGGGCGGACGCTGGGGGCTGGAACTGCGCTCGCGCGGGCTCGACAGTTGGCAGCTTCATCTCAAACGTCTGCTGGATCTGGCGTTGCTGGCGGCGGGGTCGATCCTGGTTCTGCCGCTGTGCCTTTCGATCGCCGCCGTTGTGAAGATCACCTCGCCCGGGCCGGTCTTCTACGGACAGCGGCGCATCGGTCGCGCCGGCCGGGAATTCAAGGCCTGGAAGTTCCGCACGATGCGGACCGACGCCGACCGGGTGATTGAAACCTATCTCAAGGAGAATCCCGGAATGCGCGCCGAGTGGGAGTTGACGCGCAAGCTCAAGAACGATCCCCGCGTGACGCCTTTCGGCTCCATACTGCGGCGCGCCAGCCTGGACGAGCTGCCCCAGTTGTGGAACGTTTTTCGCGGGGAGATGAGCCTGGTGGGGCCGCGCCCGATCGTGGCCGCGGAGGTACCGCTCTATGGGCGCCAGTTCGATCTGTATAAGCTGATGCCGGCCGGGTTGACCGGGCTTTGGCAGGTTTCCGGACGAAACGATACCAGCTACGAAGAGCGCGTGGCCTTCGACGCGTTCTACGCGCGGAACTGGTCGGTCTGGCTGGATCTTTATATTCTTTCGCGTACCATCGGCGCGGTGCTCAGCAAGAGCGGCGCCTACTGACCGCCGCGCGGCCGCGTGGTACCCTGCATAGAAACTATGGCAAATCGCAGCGTAAACAAGGTGTTTCTGCTCGGCAATCTCGGCCGCGACGCCGAGACCAAGTTCACTCCCAGCGGTATCGCCCGGACGACGTTTTCGATCGCGACCACGCGCCGCATCAAGGACAACCAGACCGGGGAATGGAAGGATGAGACCGATTGGCACAACGTCGTGCTGTGGCGCTCGGAGAACATCGCCAACTACCTCACCAAGGGCAAGCAGGTCCATATCGAAGGAAGGCTGCAGACGCGGTCTTACGACGACAAGGACGGCAATAAGAAGTACGTGACTGAGGTAGTGGCCGAGGAGCTGATGCTGCTTGGCGGACGCGGCGATTCGGCCGGAGGCGAAGGTGGCGGCGTGGTGTCGATGCCGCGTAGCGCCGGCGGGCCCCGGCCTATGGCGCAAGGCTCGGCCGAACCGCAGTTTCCGGATGTGGCGGGCGACGACGACGTCCCGTTCTAGGACGCGCGGGCGATCCTTTCTTATTTCTGGATCGAGTTCAGGAACGCCATGATCTTGAGGATGTCGTCGCCGGAAACCCGGTCGCCGAAAGCCTGCATGGCGCCCGTGCCACCGCCGTAGATCACTTCGAACGCTCCAACGTCATTGGCGGCGCGCGGGTGATTGTACTGCTTGTCCACCAGATTGGACCCGATGCGGCCGGTGCCGTTATCCAGGTGGCAGCCGGCACACCACTGCTGATACGCCACTTTTCCTTCCTGAATCGCGGTGGCGTTGCCCTTGAACGGGTTCTGTCCGCTCACGCGGAAATTCTTGGTGGCCATCGAAAGGCTCGACTCGGGCACGTCGTTGAACTTCAATGCGGCGTTATCGACCGAATGACGGAAGACGATCTTGCCGCCGGAGACTTCGGTCTGCGGGCCCGCGTCCTTGGAAACGATGCGAGCCGTTTCGGCGCCGCGCGGCACCGCGCTCGCCGCGACCACGCGCCAAAGCGCGCCCGGCGGATTGGCCATCGGCCCCTTATCGGCGGTATAGAAACAGTTGCAGTTGACGGCCAGGACGTTGCCATCCTCGTCGTAGCCGCCCGCGGTGAACTGCAGATTGGTCTGCATCATTTCCTCGAGTTGCCACTTGCGGCCATCCCATCCGAGCCCGAAGACACGGCCCGAGCACCAGTCGCCCACCAGATACACGCCGTTCATGCCGCCGTAGTTGGCTACACCCAGCCCCTCGATGGAACAGCCCCAGCCGTCCTTAAGCGGCGGCGCGCCGGGATACGGATTCTCATGAGGATACTCGGCCGCCGGCGGCACGCCCACCATCGGACACTTGTCGTCGGGACCGGTCATGGGGAAACACTTGGTGCCATTGACGCGCGGCCAGCCATAGTTTTCGCCCCCCTTCGACGAGGCGGGCTGGAAGTGAATTTCTTCCCAGTGGTTCTGGCCGACATCGGCGATGTACATGTCGCCGGTCCGGCGATCGAACGAGAACTCATACGGATTGCGGAGTCCGAAGGCCCAGATCTCGGGCTTCGACTTGGTTTTAATCTTCGAAAAATCGTGTTCGGAGACGCCGAACAGCGACATCAGCCGTTCGCTCGCGGCATGGGCGAAGGGATTCGTCGGCGGAATCTTGTAGGCCACCCGGTCGTCTTCGACGTTAACGTCGATGCGCAGCATCTTGCCGAGCCAGGTGTCGAGATTCTGCCCGGTTTCCTGGGGATCGCCTTCCCAGCCACCGTCGCCCGAGGCGATGTAGAGATAGCCGTCGGGGCCGAACTCGATCTGGCCGCCGTTGTGGTTGTAGTAAGGCTGCTCGATGCGCATCAGCACTTTGGCGGTCTGCTTGGTGCGCTCCGGCGTCAGCATGTTGGGCGAGGCTGGATCGACCTGAAAGCGCACGATGACGCCGTCGCCGTTGAACGGCAGCGAAGCGTAGTGTACGTAGAAATAGCCGTTCTGTTTGAAGCGGGGGTGGAAGGCGATGGAATAGAGCCCCTGTTCAACAAAGCCCGTCTGTACGTCGCTGCCAAGCGGGTTGATATTGGTGAGATCGAGGAACGGTTCTTTTTGGACGGTGCCGTCCTTGCGAACCAACCGCACGCGGCCCACCCGTTCGCAGACGAAAATGCGGCCTGAGCCGTCGTTGGCGTTGGCCACGTTGGTGGGGTCGTAGAATCCGTCGGCGACCTTGACAAGCGCGATCTTGGGGCCGCCGGGCAAGCGGCCGCCCGGCCGGGCCACCTCATTGACGTTGGCTGGAGCCACGGGACGGCTGCTCTGAGCGAGGGCCACAGCGATCAAGGCTGCGGGAACGGAAGCGAGCGTGATTCGTTTCAGGGACATTGTGCCTTCTGAGCGAAGATACTCCACTCGGTGGGCAGGTTTCAAGCTCTGGACATGGCTAAGAAACGTTGGCTTCCTGTTGGGCGATGGTCTGGCGTAGCATCCGCACGTCTCGCACCGGCGGCTGCCCGTAGAACCGGCTGTATTCACGGCTGAACTGGCTGGCGCTCTCGTACCCGACCTCGAATGCCGCCGCGTTGGCGTCCAGTCCATCCGTCAACATCCTGGTTCGCGCCACCTGGAGCCGCACTTGCTTCTGATACTGCAAGGGACTCATCGCCGTCAGCGCGCGAAAATGATGATGCAACGTGGAGACACCCATTCCGCCACGTGTGCGAGTTTTTCCATCCGCAGCGGCTCGCGAAAATTCGCTCGAATCCAGGCGATCGCCTTCGCCGTTCGATGGCTCTGCTCCCCTTGCGTCGCAATGGCACGCAGGCGCGCGCCCTCGGCGCTTCGAAGAACCGGAAAAGGATCTCGCGTAGGATCAACCCACCCATGATCGGGATATCGGCAGGGGTCGATAGCAGCCGCAGCAAGCGGCGACAGGCATCGAGAAAATCGTCAGTGGCCTCGGCCACAGCCATGGCCGGCATGCTCGGTGACGGCTCCTCCACGCTCAATTCGGCCTGCGTCAGCAACTCCCGGACAACGGGCATTTCAGGTCAGGATTGAAAGGCGCGATCTCCTTCGCTGTCAGATTAGCTCAGGCACTTGCGAAGACGCCAGATAGCGGCAGGATCAGGCAAAGATCGGCAGGATCGGGATATTCCAACGTGCCTCGTGCGCCTTACGCTGAGGTAAGTCCAAATGAACCACTCCTCAACAACCAACCGTCGTTCGTTTTTGCGGCTTTCCGCGCTCGCCGGTGGCGGGCTGAGGCGTCCGGGCGTGTCCATCATCGCGCGAGCCAACGCTCATTGGGATACGGGGAATTAGCGGCGAAGGCCGCCGCGTTACCCCTTCCCGGCGCGCGTTCCCTCAAGCTCAAAGATCCGAAAGATTACAAAATCATCGGCACGCGCACCGCCGGTGTCGAGAACAAGGACATCGTTACCGGTAAGCCGATCTTCGGAGTAGCAAGGTTGTCAGCGCCAACCTCGACGAAGTCAAGGCGATGAAGGGGTTGAATGCCGGACCATGGGGAGCGCAAGATAGCGCCGCCATCGCCGCCAAGGCCGCGGAGTTGTCGAAGGCTGCTCCCGCCCGGAGCCTGCGCAAGGACGGCGACCCCGGCACCGCCTTCGGACAGCCGGGCCTCAAAGTAGCGGAGAGCGCCTACCAGTTTCCTTTCATCGTGCACGCCACGATGGAGCCGCAGAACTGCACGGCGCATTTCAAAGACGGCAAGGTGGAAATCTGGTCCAGCACGCAGTTTCTTCAACCGGGGCGAGGCGCGATTGCCGGCCTGATGGGCATTCCGGAAGAGAACGTCGCCGTTCACATGGTGCGCGGAGGCGGCGGCTTCGGCTGGCGTTGAACCGCCCGGATCAGTTGCGGTCCCACCTTCGTATCGCGCGGCAGAACGGCGTGACATTGGAGGAGTTGGTCGAGACGATCACCCATTTGGCCTTTTACACCGGTTGGCCGAACGCAGTGTGGCGATCGGCGTGGCGCGGGAACTGTTCGAGAAGAAGTGAGGTCTTCCTGAAACGACGGGTAGCTTAAGCGCGCGCCGGTGCGACGATTTGCCGCGCGACAAAGCCCCCACGGAAGTGGTCTCCTGTGAGTAGGTCATGCGAAGGTCGATTCCTAAAAATGTCTGGCTCCCGGTGCTTCCGGGAGTCCTGTTGCTCTCCGGTTCCGCCAGCGGTGCCCAGGACATGGCTCCCTGTTGCTGGCGGGAGAACCAGGCAATGCACCAGTCCGGGCCAAGGCTCTTCATCCGGAAGCCGGTAGCAGTTGAAGCGAAACAGAGGACAGCATGACACTACGTCTTTTGCTGGCGATGGCCGCTCTTGGGGCACCCGCGACGGCGGAACGGATCGACCCGCCCGCTCTGCAACAAAGTGGAATGCCTTACCTGACGCGGGATGACAAGGGAGTCGTGTACCTGTCGTGGATCGACTATCTCAACGAGGGGCATGCGCTTCGGTACTCCCGCTGGAGCGGTAAGGCGTGGGGCCGGCCCGAAACGATTGCCACCGGGAAGAACTGGTTCGTGAACTGGGCCGACTTCCCTGCGATCGCCGCGCTACCCGACGGCTCACTTTGGGCGCATTGGCTTGCGCGATCGTCCGCCGGGGGAACGTATGGCTACGGCATCAAGGTGACCCGCCGGGACCCGCAAGGGACTTGGCGTGAAGTGCACGGGATCAATCTCGACGACAAACAGGACTACGCCGGGTTCCTCAGCTTCGCGCCCGAAACTCCCGCTGCATTTTATCTTTCGCCACCGGGCAAATCGGATCACAGTTCAGGTCACGGACAGGCGGATTCAGATCACAGCAAAACCGCGCGATACATAGAGTTCCTGCCGTCGGGTGCGATAGCCAGCGAGGTCGAAGTCGACGCCGACGTCTGCTCGTGCTGCCAAACCGCGCTGGCACGCACGGAAAAGGGCCTCATCGCGGCGTACCGCGATCACCAGCCGGGTGAAATTCGGGATATCTCGGTGATCAGGCGTGCCGGCGGCGCATGGACATCTCCCAAGACTCTGTCACCCGACGGCTGGAAGATAAACGGCTGCCCGACCGAGGGACCTTCAATTGCGAGCCACGGCGCTGAACTTGCCATTGCCTGGCTGACGCGAGCCGGGGACCGCCCGCGAATTCAGTTGTCTCGTTCCACGGATTCCGGGGAGCACTTCACCGCCCCAGTTCGAATCGACGATGGGAATCCTCTCGGCCGGCCGTCATTAGCGCCGTTTCGTGGGGGCAGCTACCTGGCCGTATGGTTGGAGAAGAAGGATGACCAATCCGTCGACATTCGCCTCCGCAAGATCGCCCGCGACGGACGGGTAGACCGATCCGTTACTGTTGCGTCCGCTTCAGGCGGGCGCGCCTCGGGGCTTCCTAAGATTGTCTTCACGAAGGATCAACTCATCGTTGCCTGGCGCGATCAGCGGGTACGAGTGGAAGTGTGGCCGGCCCGGCTTTTTGCGCAATGACTCAATCCTCCATTTTCGTAGCGCAAGTCGCTGGGCTTAGACCTGGAGATGGAAGCCCGTACCGAACCACCGCCGCCCGTCGCCAGGAAGTTTCATTGCTTCGCCAGCGATCGCAGGTACTCGGCGATCTTCTCCAGTTCCCCGGACCGGTAAGACCCGGCCGCCTGGCCATGCGCCCACGTGCCCGGCCCGAAGGTCACGCTCCCCTCGGGCAGCGTGCGTAATACCGGCGGCGCCACGGTCAGATCGTAAAGCTTGACCCATCCGTCCTTGCGGCTCACCACCAGCGCGGGAAACCGGTCGCCCGCGAACGTCGCCGTTTCCACGTGAGGCGAGCGAGCCCGCTCGATATCGCCCGCCGTGATGTCGGGCTTCGCCGCCAGGTTGGGACCAGCGGCGGTTCCCATCCCCTCCACCAGGTGGCAGGTTCCGCAACGCGTCCCGCGCACGGGATCGAAGAACAGCTCCTTACCTGGAAGATTCTTCGGCGCCGCCTGCCCTGCCGCGGCCACAGGGGCGGCCGCAACCGGCCGGGCCCCGCCACCAAGCGTGAGAACATACTCCACCACGGCCCGAAGATCCTCATCTTTCACCTTGCCCTGAAAGCCCGGCATGGCGGTGTTCGGCACGCCCTTCTCCACCACCCGCAACAAGTACGTGCGATCGAAATCGCGGCCCGCCAGCCGCGGCGCGCGATTAGCCGAACCAGCCGTTCCATGGCAATATCCCACCGCGCAGCTTTGTTGAAACACCTTCGCGCCGTCCTGCGCCCACGCGGCGGAAACGATCAGCAGCAGCGCCGTCATCGCGATTCCTCCGCCAGTGCGTAGGCCACCACGCTCGAACCGGTGCGGAAGTGCTCCGCCTCCGGCCACAATTGCGCCATCAAGCCGGCCACCGCCGATCCCCAACCGCTCGGCGTCGCGATGAATTGCCGCCCGTTGACCGCATAGCTGATCGACGAGCCGCGATTGCCGCTGCCGGTCTGATGGCTCCACAGCTTCCGCCCCGTGCGCGCATCGAGCGCAAAGAAATAGCCTTCCGGATCGCCCGTGAAAACCAGGTCCCCCGCCGTCGCCAGCACCGAAGCGAGCAGCGGATATTTCGACCGGTACGTCCACGCCGCCTTGCCCGTCACCGGGTCGATGGCATCCAGGTGGCTATACGATTTCTCGCCCGGCGGATCCTTCATCACGAAGGCGCCGCCGAAATACGTCTCGCCTTCCCTGGCCTGTTCGGTCTGTGCCGTCACGTTCTGGCACCATTCGAGCGCCGTGGTGTAGAACAGCTTCGACTTCGGCGAAAACGCCGCGTGATTCCAACTGCGCCCGCCTCCGATGGCGGGGCAGATCAGCATCGTTTGACCCACGATGGGTTCGTTCCGCCCCACCAGTTCCCCCGTCTCGGTGACACCCTTGATCCAGTTGAAATGCTTCACCAGGTTGAACGCGTTGACCACCTGCCCATTGGTGCGATCCACCACGAAGGTGACGCCGCTCTTGTTCACATTGATCAGCAGCTTGCGCATCGCTCCCTTCACCGGCAGATCCACCAGCACGTTCTCATAGGCGGTATCGAAGTCCCAAACGTCGTGCGGAATCTGCTGGTGATACCACTTGAGCTTGCCGGTGTCGGCATCGAGCGCCACCACCGAATCCGTATAAAGATTGCGGCCCTTGCGATTGCCGCCCCAGAAATCGGCGGCCGGATTGCCGATGCTCCAATACACCAGATTCAGAGCCGCGTCATAGGACCCGGTCATCCACGACGAGCCGCCGCCATGTTTCCAGCTATCGCCTTCCCAGGTTTCATGGCCCGGCTCGCCAGGGCCGGGGATCGTCCAAAACCGCCACGCCAGCCGGCCGGTCGCGGCATGATAGGCGGTGACATACCCCCGGTGCGCCGAATCGCCGCCGGTAACTCCGACGATCACTTTGTCCTTGACCACTAATGGCGCCGCGGTGATGTTACAACCGCACTGCTTCATATCCTCGACATTCACCTTCCAGGTCTCCCGTCCCGTCTTCTGGTCGAGCGCCACCACGTGATTGTCGATCGTGCCCATATACACCAGGCCGCCCGCCACCGCCACGCCGCGGTTCCACGGCCCGTAAATCAGTCCGGCCGAATCCTGCGGCGTATAAACGTATTGCCACTGCTCCTTGCCGCTGGCCGCGTCGAGCGCGAACACCCGGTTGCGCGACGTGGAAACATACATGACGCCATCGATCACCAGCGGAGTCGATTGCAATCCACCCATGTAGTCGCCGGTTTGAAACGTCCACACCGGTACCAGACGCTTGATGTTGGTGGCGTTGATCTGGCTCAACTCGCTGTACCGCCACGCACTCTCGCGGCCTCCGTAATGGGGCCAGTTTTCTCTCGTGCCGCCATCCTGCGCCAGGGCCGCGCACATGGCAGTCACCACTCCTATCGCCAATCGCATAACCGATCATTGTATGCCCCACCGATGATGTACACTAGACCCTGCCGTTTGGCAGGACGTTCAGATGAAGCAATCCATCACACTCACCATCAACGGAACCAAATCCACGCATGAAGTCGAGCCCCGCCTGCTCCTCATTCACTTCCTGCGCGACAGCATGGGGCTCACCGGACCGCACATCGGCTGCGAAACTTCCATTTGCGGCGCCTGCACCGTCGCCGTGGATGGGAAAGCGGTCAAATCGTGCGCGATGTTCGCCATTCAGGCCGATGGACGCGACGTCGTTACCATCGAAGGCCTGGCCTCTAATGGCAAACTCCATCCCATCCAGGACGCCTTCTGGGAAGAGCACGGACTGCAGTGCGGCTATTGCACACCCGGCATGATCATGACCTCGCGGCAGCTTCTCGAACGGAATCCGAAGCCGAGCGAGACCGAGATCCGCCACGGCATCGAAGGCAATCTCTGCCGCTGCACCGGCTATCAGAACATCGTCAACGCCGTGAAGTCCGCGGCCCAGAAGATGGGGGTGTAAAGCCATGGCCACTACGATCGCCAAACCCGAATCCCTGATTGGAAAGCGAATCAAGCGCAAGGAAGACCCGCGCCTCATAACCGGCACGGCCACTTACACAGACGATATTCAGTTGCCAGGCATGCACCATGCCTCCATCCTGCGCAGCCCCTACGGAGCGGCGCGCATTCGCGGCATCGACATCTCGAAAGCTGTGCAACATCCGGGCGTCGTCGCCGTGTTCACCGGCGCCGATACGAAAGACGTCGGCCCCGTTCCGTGCGGCGCTTCCCTGCCCGGCCTGCGCGTGCCTCATCACTACATCCTCGCCATCGACCGCACCTACTTCGCCGGACATCCCGTAGCCGTCGTCGTCGCCACCGATCGCTACGTCGCGCGCGACGCCGTCGATCTCATTGAAGTCGACTGGGAGCCGCTCGCCGCCGTCGCCGACCCCGAAAAAGCCATCGCGCCGGGCGCCCCCGCCGTGCATCCGGAATGGCCGGACAATACCGCCTTCACCTTTCATCAGGAAAACGGCGAGGTGGACAAAGTCTTCGCCGAGGCCGAAGTCGTCGTCAAACAGCGCATCACCAGCCAGCGCCTGATTCCCTCTCCCATGGAACCGCGCGGCGTCGTCGCCGACTACAAAAGCGGCGACAAGACGATGACCATCTATTCCAGTTCCCAGATTCCACACCTGATGCGCAATCTGGTGGCGCAGATGCTGGGCATCGCCGATAACCGGCTCCGCGTGGTCGCGCCGGAAGTAGGCGGCGGTTTCGGCTGCAAACTGAACGTCTACGCCGAAGAGGCGCTGATGGGCTTCATCTCCATGCGCACCGGCAAGCCCGTCAAGTGGATCGAGTCGCGGCGCGAAAACTTCCTCACCACCATCCACGGCCGCGGCCACGTCGATTACTTCGAAATCGCCGCCCGCAAGGACGGCACCATCCTCGGCATGAAGCTGAAGCTCATCCAGGATCTCGGCGCCTATCACCAGTTGCTCACGCCCGCCATTCCCACCCTCAGCGTGCTGATGATGCCCGGCATCTACGACTTCAAGAACATCCGCGCCGATATCGTCGGAGCGTTCACCAATTGCGTTCCGACCGACGCTTACCGCGGCGCCGGCAGGCCCGAAGCCACTCACGGCATCGAACGTATGGTGGATATGCTCGCCGCCGAACTTAAAATGGACCCGGCCGAAATTCGCCTCAAGAATTTCGTGCCTAACGAAGCGTTCCCCTACGCCACCGCCACCGGCCTCACCTACGACAGCGGGAACTACGCCGAGCCCCTGAAAAAAGCTTTAGGCATCGTGGACTATCGGAAGCTACGCGCCGATCAGGCCAAGGCGCGGGCCGAAGGCCGCCTGATGGGCATCGGCATCTCCACTTACGGCGAGATCTGCGCCATGGGACCCTCGCCCGCCACGCCGGCAGGCGGTTGGGAAAGCGCCTCGGTGCGCATCGAACCTTCGGGCAAAGTCACCGTCATGACCGGCATCAAGCCGCAAGGTCAAGGCGAGGAGACTACTTTCGCGCAAATCGCGGCCGATGAACTTGGCCTCTCTATCGACGACATCACCGTGCTGCACGGCGACACGATGGTGGTGCAATACGGCATCGGCACCTTCGGATCGCGCGCCACCGCCATCGGCGGCACCGCCCTCTACCTCGCCCTGCAGGACCTCAAAGCCAAGATCAAGAAGTTCGGCGGCATGCTGCTCAATTCCGAAGACGTCTCCTTCGGCGGCGGCGAGTGCGTCTGCAACAAAAGCGGCAAGACCGTCGCCCTTAGCCAGATCGCCGGCGCTTCTTATCGCGCCATGAAGCTGCCTCCCAACACCGACCCCGGCCTGGTGGCCACCAATTTCTGGGAGCCGCCCAATTTCACCTTTCCCTTCGGCGCGCACATCGCCGTGACCGAAGTGGATCGCGATACCGGAGCCGTCCAGATCACCCGCTACGTCGCCGTCGACGATTGCGGCAAGATCATCAACCCCATGATCGTCACCGGCCAGGTACACGGCGGCGTCGTGCAAGGCATGGGACAGGCGCTGTTTGAACACGGCATCTACGACGAGAACGCGCAGTTGATCAGCGGTGAGTTCATGGACTACACCATTCCCAAAGCCACCATGGTGCCGTGGATCGAAACCGACCACACGGTAACGCCGTCGCCGGTCAATCCGCTCGGTGTCAAAGGCGTCGGCGAAGCGGGCACCATCGGCGCGTCGCCGGCCATCGTCAATTCCGTCGTCGATGCGTTATCGCCGCTCGGCGTCAAACATCTCGATATGCCGCTCTCGCCCGAAAGCATCTGGAAAGTGCTGCAAGGAGGCCGCGCATGATCGCGCAGAATTTCGCCTACGCCGCGCCGTCCAACCTGGCCGAAGCGCTGAAGCTTTTGGCCGATCCCGGAGCCAAAGTTCTCGCCGGCGGCATGAGCCTCATCCCCATGATGAAGCTCCGTCTCGCCGCGCCCGAAACGCTGGTGGATCTGCGCCGCGTGCCCGGTCTCAATTCCATCCGCGAAGAGGGCGGCCGGCTGCGCATCGGCGCGATGGTCACGCACTACGAACTGGAATCGACGCCTCTGGTCCGCGCCAAATGTCCGCTGCTGGCCGAAGCGGCGGCGAACATCGGCGACGTGCAGGTCCGCAACATGGGAACCCTTGGCGGATCGGTGGCGCACGCCGACCCGGCGGCCGACTACCCCGCTTCGCTGCGGGCGCTGGAAGCCACGGTGACCCTCGCGTCGGCAAGTGGAGAACGTACGGTCGCGATCGCCGATTTCCTCATCGACACTTTCACCACCGCGCTCGAACCCGGCGAACTCGTGGTCGAGATCGGCGTGCCTATCGAAGCCTCCGGCACTGGCGTCAGCTACAAGAAATGTTTGCAGCCGGCTTCCGGCTTCGCTCTGGTAGGCGTCGCCGCGCGCATCGCCAAAACGGCGGGCAAAATCACACTGGCTCGCATCGGTGTCACCGGACTTAGCGGCAATTCCTACCGCGCCACCGGAGTCGAACGGAAACTGGAAGGCACCACCGGCGCCGATATCGCCAGCGCCGCCGGCGGCATCGCCGATGGCATCGACGCCAATAGCGACATCCACGCCTCGGCCGATTACCGCCGCCACCTGGCGCGCGTCTACGCCTCCCGCGCGATCACCGAAGCGTTGGCACGTGCGCAATGAAGATCAGCGGATCTTACCTGATGCCGTTTCCACAGGAGCGGACTTATTCCCTTCTGCAGGATCCGGAAATGCTTGCCCAATGCATGCCCGGCTGTGAACAACTGGTCAAGATCGCCGACGACATCTATCAGATGAAACTCAAAATGGCGCTGGCGGCGATCTCCGGCCAGTTCGACGGCAAGATTTCCATCGCCGACCGCATCCCGCCCGCCTCCTTCCGCCTCATCGTCGAAGGCACGGGCAAGATCGGCTTCATGAAAGGCAACGGCCTGCTCAACCTGTCGCCCAGGGACAACGGCACCGACGTAATCTACGATGGCGACGTGCAGGTGGGCGGAACCATGGCCGCCGTGGGCCAACGCCTCATCGACACCACCGCCAGGATGATGATCAAGCGCTTCTTCGACAAGCTTTGCGAGATCGCCAAGGGCTGATCCTGTATGCGATTCCTTGCCGCGCTCATTCCATTGACCGCCTGCGCCGCGGCCATCCCTTCCGACATCAGCGCCGTGCGCAACGGCCCCATCGCCGTTGCGGCCACCGCCGAGGCGCTCACCGTCCGCTGGCCCGATGAGACCGGCCGCAACTGGACCGCCGAGTTTTCGCTCGACCCCGTCAAGCCTCTTATCACCACCATCGGCTTCGAGGGCAAGGCCGTCATCCAGAACGCGCGCCCGCAATATTGGGCCAGCACCGGCAAACGCCGCGGCCGCGCCGGCTTCGACGAATTCTTCGACAATCCCAATACCGACCCCAACGGCACACGCCGCTTCGAGGGCGTTTTCAAGGCAACGGCTGCCAAGGCACGAACCATCGGCGACCGCGTCGAAGTCCAATTCGAAGGCTTCCAGATGGGCCTCTTTCAGGGAGGCATCGCGTATACCTTCTACCCCGGCAGCCGCCTCATCCGCCAGGATGCCGTCGCTTCCACCACCGAGCCGATGACCGCGTATCTCTACGACGCGGGCCTCAAACTGTCGGCGCCGCGAGCCTACGTGCGCACTGGTAAGCGCGAAGTGGTTTCGCCCATCCATTACTACGACACCGATGGCAAGCCGCGTGTCGCGATGACCGATGGCCCGGACCGCCGCATCGAACGCGTGCGTTACCGCTCGATCTCGGCGCGCATGGATAACGGCAGTATCGCCGTGTTCCCGCCGCCGCATACCTACATCGCGCCCCGCGATTACACCTCCAACGCCGGCTATGTCTGGTTTCACGGATGGTCCGGCCGGGGCGGCGTGGGCGAACTCGGTCTCGGCGTCCGCCAGCCCAATGACGAGGGCGCGGGCCTTTACTATCCGTGGCTGAACGCGCCGCCGGGCAGTGTGCAGCGCATGGGCTTGTTCTTCCTGGTCTCCGCCCAATCGCCCGAAGACGCGCTGGACAACGCGCTGCGCTTCACCAATCGCGATCGCTTCCGCCCCCTCGCCGGCTACAAGACGCTGACTTCCCATTGGCACTGGGGCTACACCGTGCAGGCTCTGGAGCGCGGTGAAGACTGGGAACCGCCTTTCCGCCAGGTACTCATCGACATGGGCATCGATGCCGCCATCACCGCCGATTTTCACGGCGACGGCCACCCGCAGGATCCCACCCCGCTTCGCCTGGATGAGCTCGAAGCCTACTACCGCATGTGCCGCAAACAGTCGGATTCGCGTTTCCTGTTGATCCCTTCCGAGGAGGCCAACGTACATCTTGGCGGCCACTGGTCGATCTTCTTTCCCAAGAAAGTTCTCTGGTACATGGGCAAAACCGGCGCCGGTCCCCTGGTGGAGCAGCATCCCAAGTATGGCCGCGTCTATCACGTCGGCTCGCCCGCCGACGTGATCGAAATGACGCGCCGCGAAAACGGCATGATCTACCAGACCCACCCGCGCACCAAGAGTTCCTACGAGTATCCCGACAAAGTCCGCCACGAGGATTTCTTTCTCGACGCGCATTTCTTCGGTGCCGGCTGGAAGGGCATGCCCATCGATCCGTCGCTCGCCCGCCAGGGGACGCGCGCCTTCAAACTGCTCGACGATATGAACAATTGGGGCCTCCCCAAGCGCCTTCTCGCCGAGACCGACATGTTCTACATCGATCACTCGAGCGAGTTGTACGCACACATGAACGCCAACTACGTGCGTATCGGCGAACTGCCCGGCTTCGACGACTACGGCCGGATGCTCGACGCTGTACGCCGCGGCGACTTTTTCGTTTCCACCGGCGAAGTCCTGTTGCCCGAAGCGGTCCTCTCAACCGCGGACGCCTCGACGGTGAAAGCGAAGGTCAAGGCCCAGTGGACGTTCCCGCTCGCCTTCGGCGAAATCGTGTGGGGCGACGGCAGCCAGACGCACACGCAAACCTTCGCCCTCGATCAAACGCGTCCCTTCGGTGAAGCCGCCTTTGAATGGACCGTTCCCGCCAAGGATTGGAAATGGGCCCGCCTCGCCGTCTGGGATATCGCCGGCAATGGAGCCTTCGTCAATCCCGTGCGCCGGTAGCCCAATCGAGAACGCGCAGGGCGCGCAGCGTGTTCCACCGGCTCGGCCGTCCGTCTCCGTCTTCCAATACGAAAGGCACGCTGCCGGGATGCGTGTTCTCCAGCAACCAGGTACCGCCGGGCGTTTGCTTCGAATGCAGCAACTCCAGCGCTTCGTTCATGCGGGAATCCGGATCGCCCCCAACCGCGCGGAAGTACTCGAGGGCCCGCAATCCGTCGTAATGCCAGCGAACGGGAAACGAGAATTCGAGCCAGGCCGGATTGACGACCGCGCCCGTACTCTTTCTCCGCAGCAGCCGCCGTTCCAGCAAGTACTCCTCGCCCCGCCGCCGCGCCGCGATCGATTCCGCCGTGCCGCCGGTGGCACGCTCATGCGCCAACAGCCCTTCGAGCACGTTGATGGTCGTGTCAAATGACGAGCGGACCGACCCGCGCTCGGCCTCGCAATTCCATCCGCCATCTTCCAACTGCTCTCCAACCAGCCGCTTGACCACCGCATCCATTTCGAGGCCAAAGTAGACACCTAAGGTAACCGTCCGGCCATTGATGCAAGGCTCCACCTCGCCATCGAAAAACGGCTGCCCGGCGTGCTCCCAACGGCAGCCGTCCCTGACTCCCGCGACAGCCCGCCGCACGCGCTCACAGCGCGAATCGACTCCGAAGTCGTACAGCAACTGAAGCACCGGTAGCGTGGAAGTCCATGGCTGCCCCGGCTCGCCGGAGTCGCGCGCCGGGAAGCACGCCCCTCCGTCCCACTGCCCGTCTTCGCCCTGCAACGCCAGCAGCCTCGCACCCCAGCCTTGCGCCGATACCTTCGCCCGCTCCGCCGCAACCGCCTCGATCGGCGCGCCGGCCAGATCGCGCATCGCCTGCCAACGAATGGCGGGATCCGAATCGAGCAGCCAGTCGAGCACCCGCATCCGGCCGAGTCTAGCATGGCTTGCCCGAACCGCCCGCGCTGTTGTAGCTTGGAAGGCCATGAAGCGTCTCACCCTGGCCGGCCTGTTCGCCCTCCTGCTGTTCGCCGCCGCCGACACCAGCACCGTCAAGGAACTCGCCCCTGGAGTCTTCGTCCGCATGGGCGATCGCTCGCGTAACCAGCCCGCCAACACCGGCTGGGTGCTGTTCAAGGACTACGTGCTCGTCATCGACGCCAACTTTCCGTGGGGCGCCAAGGAGATTCTGCCGGAAATCCGCAAGACCGCCGGAGGGCGGCCCATTCGCTTCGTCTTCAACACTCACTACCACGGCGATCATCATTACGGCACCGAACTCTACGCCAAGGAAGGCGCGGCCATCGTCTGTTCCCAGGAATGCGCCAACGAATCGCGCACCAAGGGCCAGGCGGGCTGGGATAAGAACACCGCCACCGGCGAGTACAGCCTCAAGCCTTACAAGCTGGTGCATCCCACCATCGTCTTCGACAAAACCATGTCGTTCGACGACGGCGAGCATCGCGTGGAAATGATCCTGATGGGACCGGGCCACAGCAAGGGCGATGCCGTCGCCTGGCTGCCGAAGGAAAAGATTCTCTTCACCGGCGATATGTGCGTCACCTGGGGCCTCGGCAACAACGTCGCCGACGTGGACGCCGATCATGACCATTGGGTCAGCGCGCTCGATCGAATGGCGCAGATGCCGGTCACCACTCTGGTGCCCGGTCATGGCGGACTGGCCGCCAAGCCTCAGATCCAGGAACAGCGAGCCTACCTGGCCGATATGCTCGCTCAAGTCCGCAAAGGAATCAAAGCCCGTAAGACCGCCGATCAGATGGCGGGTGAGATCGACCTCACCAGACATAAGATCGGCGCCGACAAGCAACGAAACGCGACCTCGGTGAAGGCGATGTATCGCCGGCTGACGACGAAGTAACTCACTCTCCGTTAAAAGCCGCGTCCACGATACTATTGCCTAACGGTCGATTATTCATGCGCCGCCGTCGAATACAGTATGTCTTTATAAAATCCCCGTTTGATCGCGTCGAGCCGGCCCCTCGCTGGTCTTCAAATAGAAGGCTTGTCACGTACACCGCTCAACACAATGGCGTTACTCAGGTTTTGTCGGATCCCGAAGCATCCAAGACGCTGTCCGTATTGGTTTTAGGTCTCATCCACACTGGTATGATGGTGACGAGGATATCGCCATGTCGAAGCAAGTTCAAACCATAGTGGAGGCGGTTCGCAGCTTGACGGCGGAGCAGCGCATGGAGCTGATGGAGGCATTGGCCACCCTCGAAACATCCCGGACGCCGGTCTTCGCCGGCCGTCGGGAGCGTGTCCAAGCGATCAAGGGCAAGTACCGCAACGTCCCCACCTCGAGTGAGTCGTTCATGAGCCGGAAAAGGGAAGATCTCGCCCTGGAATCCCGGTCGTGATCTTTGTCTTCGACGCGAGCGCTATGATTGCGTTCCTGCGCGGCGAGTCCGGAGCCGAAGCAGTAGCTGAGATTCTTCTCGACTCAGAGTCACAGTGTTACGCTCACGCGCTCAATCTCTGCGAGGTGTTCTACGACTTCGAACGGGCTGCCAACCGGCAGAACGCTTTGCAGGCGGTGTGGGACCTGGCCACCCTGGGCGTGATCGAGGATGCAAGCCTCGCTCCGGTTGTATGGCAAGCGGCTGGGACTCTGAAAGCTCGTCTGCGAAAGGTTTCATTGGCTGACTGTTTCGCCATCGAGTTGGCCGAGCGCCTGGACGCAACCATCCTCACAGCAGATCATCACGAGTTTGATGTTCTGGCCGCACAGCCCGAGTACAGAATTCGGTTCATCCGCTGAGGCTGCGCGCGCCTCCGTCATTGGCGCTCTACGCTACTTATTCTTCATTTCGCCGCGGGAAACCATGCGCCGACCGAACGCGTCGACGAAGGTACCAAGGTCTGCAAAATGCACCCGGATTTCAAAAGACCCTCGGTCACGGAAAGTGAAGTGGCCTGCGTCGTCTATCGAGAAGTCACCATGAGACAAAGAATTGCGGAGCCGTCGAAGCACCTGGCTGGGCTCAGCGCGCTCCGACACACGGAATAATCTCAAGTCTTCCTCACGGACAGTGACGGCTCCGACAGCGGCCTCCCTCGGGTAGATGAAGTAGATGTAGCAAGCCGCAAGAACCAAGCCCGGGTTTATGAGATTGCAGAGGCCATTCTGGACGTGAGGGCCCATGACGGCATCGATCGAGAGTCCGGGACTCCGTTTGAAGACCTCGAAGGATTCGAAAATGAACGAGAAGGACCTGTTGGCTGCGTGGACAAGACGCGGATTTCTTTTGCCATGAGAAGCCTACGGAGATGCTACCATCCGCGAGTGCTGGCTACGCCCAATCTGGGTTGGATCGCGATATGTCGCGATAGCGTAGAGCTATCCTTGGCCGGTTCTCCACCACGCGAAAAACTTCTCGTCACCCACACCAAGCCCAATCCTTCCGCCGCCGTTTAGACACAATAGTCTCATGACGCTTTCGTTCGCTCTCGTCGCGGCCAGCGCTTTCGCATCCGAACCGGCGAAAGTCTTCGAAGAGAAAGTGCGCCCGCTCCTCGCCGCCCGTTGTTTCGGCTGCTACGGCGACGCCAAGGTCAGCGGACTGCGTCTTGATTCCCGCCAAGGCATGCTCGCCGGCTGACGGCGAAGTAACTCACTCCCAGTTAAAGCGCGCGGGCGCGGGCGGACGCAGCAGGCTGCGAATCAGCCCCAGCGCGTCGATCTGCTCGGTAGGCGTAAAGGTGAACACCGCGCCCTGTTTGCGCAGCAGCGCCTGCAACTCCGCCACGTCCACCGCCTGCACGGGCTTCGAATCGCGAATGGCCAGCTTTGCCGCCACACCCGCCGCGTGGCCCAGGATCATGTACTGCGGCTCCATGCGCAGCGACGAATACGCCACGTGGCTCGCCGAAAAGCAGACCGGCACCAGCAGATTTTCCACTTCGGCGCGCTTGGGCAACATCACGCGATACGGAATCTGGTAGGGCTTCACCGGCACCTGCATGTCGCCTTCGTTCTCCGCAAAGCCGCGTGCGTTGATGAATCGCTGCACGTTATGCGAATCGGAGTTGTAGGATCCCATGCCGATCGCGTCCGGCTTCGTCAAATCGGTCTGCAGATCTTTCTGCAACATCACGTACTCGCCGGTCATGCGCCGCGCCTCGCGCACGTAAAGCTGATGGGGCCAGTTTTGCGTATCGAGATACTCATCCTTGGGCAGCCCCCAATCGCGAACCTCTTCGCGCAGTTCTTTCGGCGCGCGCGGGTCGTTGGCCAGGAAATAGTAATAGCCCTGCACGTACTCCACATGATCCCGCCAGATGCGCGCCCGTGTGGCGTAGCTGCCTTCCGGATACTCGTAGTTCTTGCCGATATAGTCGGTCGAAAACGCGCCCTGATTGTTGAAATCCGCCTTGCCGCCGGGAATCGGCGCGATCAGAGTCATCTCGTGAAACACCGGAGCGCGGCCTTTTTCGGCCGCCAGACCCACGACGTTTCGCGCCAGCACTTCATAGCGCCACGGATCGTAGTTGGCCGGCTTCGGCCACGGAATCCGGTTGGCGGGGACGTTCGTCGCGATTATGCGGAAGTTGTAGGCCTGCACGCGGCGATCGGCCTGCCCCGGCTTGCCCACCGGATCGGCGGAAATCTCCGGCAGCAGTTTGCCATCGACCCGCGCCGGCACTTCCACGCTGAACTGATGCTTGGGCGTGCGGTCGCGGACACCCGCCAGCGACTCGCCATATTGATCCATCGCTTCGCGGCCCCACGTATAGCGGACCTTGGCCTGCGCCATCAGATCGCCCTCGTAGGAAGCGTCGATGAAGATGCGCCCATCGAAGGTCTCGCCATTCTCCATCGCGACGCGGCGGATGGCGGCGCCTTCCTTGCTCACGCCGCCGCTTTCCTTCAAACGGTGGCCATAAAGCAGCGTGACGCCCGCCTGCCGCAGCATTTCCACCATGACGCCCTCGCCCACCTTCGGCTCATAGAACCACGCCACGGGATTGTTGAAGCGCTGCACCTCATAGCGGATGCCGACTCGATAATAGAACTCGAGCGCCAGGCCGCCGATCACTTCGCGCCGCCCCACATCGGTTCGCGAGAGCCCGCCCGTCGCCATTCCGCCCACGTGCCGGCCGGGCTCGAGCAGCACCGTCTTCAGCCCCTGCCGCCCCGCAGCGATGGCCGAAGTTACGCCGCCGGCGGTGGCACCATAAACCACAACGTCGTAGTTTTCCGCCCGCGCAAAGCCCAAGGCGGCAAGCATCAGGAGAGGCTTCATGGGCGGCGGCCCCGAGCGCCATCCTCACCGGTGATCAACACGTTCTGCACCTGGATCGTAACGCCCTCCTGGCTCTGCGCCTCACCCACGCGCAGCACCACCGGAACCTCGCCCGCCGCCACCCCCTGCGGGATCCGCGCCACCACCTGGAAGTATCCCGCCGCGCGGCCCTTCACGCCGCCCGCGAAGAACACCTCCTCGGCAGCGACGTCCCCGAACAGCACCGACACGGTCTGAGCGAGCGCCGGTCCATCGTCGGTGGCGATCGCACCGTCGGTGCTTGGCGGATCGGTCACGCCGCCGCCTGTCGCAAACAGCGTCACGATCGATCCCACCGCCGCCGGTGCATCCACCGAATTCGCCGACCGGTCTTCATTCAACGCCTCCGCCTGGCCGCGGCCCACGGGCGCTACCGTGAACAAACCCGGCGACGCCGCGTTCACCGGCACCGTCACCGCCGCCGACCGGATGGTCTTGTTTTCCACCGTCACCTGCACCGGCGTTCCCGCCGCCAGCCCGAACGGTACGATCGCGGTGATCGACGTGGCCGATACCGCCACCACCGGCGCCGCGGTCTGATTGAACAACACCCGCACGTCGCTGACCGCCGTG
This sequence comes from uncultured Acidobacteriota bacterium, assembly GCA_902826685.1. Classification (GTDB taxonomy): domain Bacteria; phylum Acidobacteriota; class Terriglobia; order Bryobacterales; family Bryobacteraceae; genus CADEFT01. The sequence continues at coordinate 38,921 of CADEFT010000010.1, read as the reverse complement.
CCCAGGTTTGTACCGGAAATCGCCACCACCATGCCCGGCGCCACCACGCCGCCCACACCGCTCGCCAGGTTCGATACCGCGCCGATAGCCGGCCTTGGCTCTTCCACCCTCGGCGGCTCCCCGATCTTCACCAGGAACGCATCGCCGGCCGGAATCAGGTTCTCGGTATGCCCGCCGTATCCAGCGCGGGCCGCGCCGCGCGTCGATGGGAAGTTCGTGGACATGGTGCCGCCGGTCAGATACGCGCTACCCGACGCATCCACGGCGATCCCCGCGCCGAAGTCGTCCGCCGAGCCGCCCACATAAGTCGAGTACACCAGCGCCCGCCCCGAAGCGTCCAATTGTGTCGCGAACGCATCGCCAAACCGGATGCCCGGCCTCAGCGGATGGCCGCCATAGGTGCGCTGCGCCGCATCCGTCGACACCGGGAAATCGCTCGACATCGTGTTCCCTGTCACCCATGCCTGATTCCTCGAATCGAGCGCGATCGAAAGCACGCGATCGTCCACCGACCCGCCCAGATACGTCGCATACACCAACCCCGCGCCCGCCGGATTCAACTTCGCCACGAAGCCATCGCCCGCCTGCGTGATCCCCTCGCCAATGCACAACACCGGAGCCGTACACAGCGGATCGGCCACCGTCCCGGCGCCTTTGAACGCGGCCTGAAACGCCTGCGGGGTCGCCGGAAAGTCGGTGGACATCGTGCTGCCCGCCACGTAGGCGTTGCCTTGCGCATCCACCGCGATGCTCGAGGCTGCGTCGCTCAGGCTGCCACCCAGGTAGGTGGCGTATACCAGTTGGTCGCCGCTCGGATTGACCTTCGCCACGAATGCATCGCCCATCGCGTTCCTGGCGTCGCCCCCGCCTTTGAACGCCGATTGCAACACACCCTGAGTCACCGGAAAATTGCCCCGGCTATCGGTAAAGCCGGTGATATAGGCGTTGCCCGCCGCGTCCACCGCGATCCCGGTGCCCACGTCGTCGCCGTTGCCGCCGAGAAACGACGAGTAAACCACCGACGATCCATCGGCGCTCAGCTTGGTGACAAACGCGTCGCGCAGCACGTTCTTCAATCCGAACCGCAGCGCGCCCTGAAAGGCGCCGATGGCCGGATAATCGCTCGACATCGTGACGCCCGTGACGTAGGCGCTGCCCGAACCATCCACCGCGATCGCCAGGCAGGCGTCCTGATTCCTTCCGCCCAGGTACGTCGAATAGATCATCCGGTTGCCCGTCGTGCTCAACTTCGACACGAAGCAATCGCCCTGGTCGATATCGTTCAAGGAACTATTCAGAGCGGCCGGCTTGTAGGCGCTCGCCGTCGTCGGATAGTCGCGGCTGTAAGTGCCGCCGGTGACGTATAGGTTCCCCGCGTTATCCACCGCCACGGCCAGCCCCACCTCGATCGAAAAGCCGCCCAGCCGCGTCGAAAACAGGATCGCCGACCCGTCGGCGTTCACCTTGGTCAACAGGATATCGCCGGTTGTCGCCGTCGCCACCGGAGATTGCGGCGCACCCGTCGAGATCAGGAAATTCGAATCCGCGGTCGCGCCCGCGAAGTAGGAGTTGCCCGCCGCATCCACTCCGATCCGCGAACCGAACTCGGACCCGTTTCCGCCGATGTAATTCCCGTAGACGATCACCGGATCGATTACCAGCGCCCGCCTCGGATCATACACGCCGACCTCAAACCTCACCCTGCCTTCCGCGCCGGCCTTGTACCGGCCTTCCACCTTGCGGCGCCCGGCGGGCGTTTCCTGGTATAGCTCGGGCTTCTTCCACAACACTTCGCCCGCTGCGGTCTCGACCACCAGATCGCCGTCTCCGTTGAGGATGGCGCCGCTACCGAAGGCCATCTCAATCACCGAGGGATCGGCGCCCGGGCGCACCACGAAATCGTGTTCGAACCGCGCGCCCCGGCCGTAGTAAACCACATCGATGCCCGGGTACACGTCGCGAAAACGCGCCCGCTCGAACGTTGGAACATCGGTAATCCAACGCTCCGGCCGGTTGCCGAGGAAGTAATTCGAGCGGCCCGGCAGCGCGTCATCCACTTCGATCTGCGGCATCTGGCGCGCATTCACAAGCCGCGCCGTGAGCCGGCCTTCGCGCCCCGCGTGCCGCCACGGCCGCAAATCGAGCGACACTTCGTTTCCGCTCAGCCCGAGCGTGTAACCCGCCGCGTGACCGACAATTTTGTACTTGGCATCCGCCTGGCCCAGGTTCCATTCCAGGCTCAACGGCAGGCCGCTCGATACCTCGTCCGCCTGGTATCCGCCAATCCCCCTGCCGGTCGAGCTGTCGCACGGGCAACCGGACCCCAGAAACACCAGCGCTCCCACGAACGCCAGAAGGCACACCGTCGCAAGATGGCGCTTCACGCCGGATGATAATTGGTTTCGCAACTGACTTCCTCCGAAAAACGCAAGCGGCTCCACGCCGCGAGCAAACCCACCGCGATCGCCGCGCCGGCCGACCATTGATCCACCGTTACACCCCAGTACCGCACCGGATCGACGTGCAGGGCGTCGAGACCCCACCGGAAAGCGCCGTACGCCGTGAGAAACCAGGAGAAGTAAAATCCCTCCGGCCGCCGCGCCCGGTCGAGCACCCGGAACGCCACCACCACCAACGCCAGAAAGAAAAACTCCAGCAGCCCCAAATCGAACCGCGTGCCGTCCGGATACCGCACACCCAGCCAACTCGCCGTGCGGATACCAGGATGATCGTGCACCAGGTAGCAACCGAACCGCCCGAACAGCAGGCTTACCGGAAACACAAAGGCCACCAGGTCCAGATACGCGAGGCTCCGCTTCGCGCTCAGCCCACGGCGCCGCAGATAAAGCCATCCGCCTGCCAGCGCGCCAAATACACCGCCGAAGGAGGCCGAGCCGCTGAAGATCGCCAGCGCCGCCCAGGGCTCCCCGCGCAGCCGGTCCCACATGTCGTCGAAGTACAGGATTTTAAAGAAGTGAGCGCCGATGAAGCCGCTCACCACCATCGCCAGCGCCAGTCTCGATGCCACACCATCGCTCGCGCCGCGTTGCCGCGCCCGGCGCAAGACAAGGAAATACCCCAACAGGATCCCGGCCCCTAACAGCAGCCGGACCAGGGAGAGCCGCAACGGACCCGCGCGAAACACATCGACTTCCAGATACGGAAACACGGCACCACTTTTCTGACTGGATGATCGATTGTAGATCGCCCATGCACGGGGGGTCAAACGAGGAGGCCGTACCGGAATTTCCTGTGTCCGGCGGAATCCGTTTCATCCGTGTTTTCGTACCTTACTAAGTTCGAAGTCCCGCTCTTCCGGAGGAACAATGAAGATTGCGTTTCTAACGGGCGCCCTGCTTCTGCTCGGCACCCCTGGCTTTGGCGCGCCGTGCACGCCAGGCAACCTGCAAGATTACATAGACTTAGGATCCGGTGGATGCCAGATTGGCTCCACCCTGTTCTCGGACTTCACCACCGTGCCCGGTCAGTTTGGCGCCACCGCCATCGGCACCGGGTCCGTGCTGGTGGCGCCCGGCGTCGGCCCCTCGCTGTTATTCACCCTGAACGCATCCGCGATGTCGGCGGAGTTGCTCGAATCGATATTCCGCTTCTCGGCTTCGGGCCTGCTCGGCTCGGTGGCTCTCGATCTCAGCGGTTCCTCGGCGGCGGGCGATGGGGCGGCCACTGCCATCCTGGATGTTTGCCCTGACAGCTTCTTCGCCGGCGATTCCCCCTCGGGCTGCCCGGCGGGCGGGGCGAGCGCCGTAGCGTTCGTCGTCGAAGGCGACGCCCTTCTGAACGGCATCGTTCAGAGCGCGGCGTCCTCCTACGACATCTTCGTCGATCTGACGGCCGATGGCGGCGGCTCGGGCAGCGCCACGCTCGGCGCGGCCGCGCTCACCTTCGCCGAAGTGCCGGAACCGTCCACTCTTACCGCGCTAGCCGCGGGTCTGATCGGGCTCGGCTTTCTACGCCGCGCCAAGAAAGGAAAAAAGATCCATGCATAAAATCAAACCGGCGCTCAGTTGCCTGCTCGCCGTCCTGACGATCTCCCCGGCTGGATTTGCCGCCAATCATCGCGAGGCGCCCATCACCTCCATCGATCGCCTCGCCGATATCACCGATGTCTATGCGTTCCGCAGCTATGACGGAGGCGGCACCCCCCGCGTCACCCTCATCCTCTGCGTCGATCCCTTGCAGGAACCGGCCAACGGGCCTAACTACTTCCCGTTCGATCCGGAGATTCTTTACGAGATCAAGATCGATAACAACAACGATGCCGTCGAGGACGTCGTCTTCCAGGTGCGCTTCAACACCGAACAACGTCTTCCCAGCCTGTTTCAGGTCTTTGCCGGTGCCGGCGCCGGAATCAACGCGCCCGCCAATTCGCCGGCTCCCGTCGCCCCCGGCACGTTGATCGTTCCCCCGCGCATCACCTCGTTTTCAAGCCCCGGCCTCGGCCAGCGCCAGTCCTATACGGTCACCATGGTGAAAGGTGGAGTGGGCACGCCGTTCGGCCCAGGCCCCTTCTACGCCGTGCCCGCCAACGCCGGGCCGCGCACCATGGACTACGGGGCGCTGTTCAACGCCGGCATTTATACCACCAGCGCCGCCGATGTGAAGGTGTTCGCCGGCACCGTCGACGATCCCTTCTGGATCGACCTCGGCGCCGCCTTCGACACCTTCAACCTTCGCTCTACGGTCGCGCCCGGCGTGCTCAGCCCGGCTCAGGATGCCTCCAACGTCAACTACGCCTCCGACACCGTTTCCGGCTACTCGGTCAATGCCATCGCCATCGAGGTTCCGGTGTCCCTGCTCACGCGCACCGGCGCCGTCGAAGCTGCGAGTTCCACCGCCGCCACCATCGGCGTCTGGGGCACCACCTCCCGGCCCCGCGTCACCACCCGCCGCGCGCCGCTTCCCGCCGTCAGTTCCGGCGCCTACAGCCAGATCCAGCGCATGGGCAACCCCTTGATCAACGAACTGCTGATCGGCACGGGTTTCAAAGATCGCTTCAGCATGGATCAACCGCGGAACGACTCCCAGTTCGCCAACTTCTTCCTCGATCCCACGCTGGCTCGAGTCCTGAACGCGGCCACCGGCGGCGCCCTGGCCATTCCCACACCGCCGCGTACCGACCTTCTGCCCCTGGTGGTTTACGCACCGCCGATCGCCGCCCCCGGCACGCCGTCGGGTCCGGTGGCCGATCTTCTGCGCCTCAACACCGGCGTCGCACCCACGCCGCCCGCAAGCCAGAGCCGGCTCGGGCTGCTCGGCGGGGATGCAGCCGGATTTCCCAATGGCCGCCGCCTGGGCGACGATGTCGTCGACATCAGCCTGCGCGCCGTGGCCGGAGTGCTGACCGGAAACCCGGCTTTCACCGGCGCTCCCAACAACTCCCTCGGCGATGGGGTCAACGTCAACGACACGCCCTATCGCACGTCGTTCCCCTACCTGGGCAACGCTCCCAGCGGGCGCGACCGCCGTCACCTCGATCCGGGCGAGCCAGGCTGCACGGCTGGTGCCGGGAGTGCCTGTCCGCAGTAGCTGGCGAAAGGTGCTGGCAGCTTGCGCTGCCGGCACCTTCCTTTTCGCCAACACCGAATCGATGCGGCCAATCTCGCCCGCGCCGCGCTCTGTCGAACGGATCCGGCCGAACGCCCTTGCCGTTGAACGGCGCTACCGCACGGTTGGATACGAAATCCCCAACTGCTCCAAGTACGTCCCGTGCTTTGACGAATCGAAGTAATACTTGCGCATCTCCGGCCGGAATTTCTCCATCCGCTCGCGATTCATTTCCACCGCCGGCTGATCGGTATCGGCGATCAGCGGCACGTACTTCTGATCCTTGGTCTGCACCTCGCGGAAGTACTTCCATGCCTCGGTTCTTCCTTCCCACACCCGCGGTCTTCTTCGCTGGTCCTTATACCGCTAGCCGATCCGTTTCCAAAGCCAACTCGCCTGACCGCCTTTGACCGCCTTTATCCGTTGCCCGGCCGCGGCAAGAGGCCTTATCTTTGCCTGTATGAACGCCACAAGCTACGCCACCGAATACGACTCCATCGTTGACGCCATGCAAGGCTACATTGAAGGCGGCCGCCAGGGAAAAAGTGAGCTGATGCGGCCTGCCTTCCACCCAGGCGCCTCGTTTATCGGCTACGCTGGCGGAGAGCTCCGCCAGGGAACGCAGTTCCTGTTTGATTGGATCGACGGGAATGGCCCGGCGCCGGACATCCGTCCGCGGTTCATTAGCGTCGACATCCTGGACTCCATTGCGGTGGTGCGGTTGGAGGTGGAAGGCTGGTCCGGCAAATTGGCCGGCTCGGGTGTGCGCATGTCCGACCTGTTCACTCTGTTGAAGACCGGGAATGGCTGGAAGATCGTCCAGAAGGCGTTCCACTGGCATGCTTGAACCCTGGCATTATTGAGGGAGAGTAAGATGCATCATGGTCACTGGATCGCATGGTGTAACGCGCAACCGGCCGCGGCGGCCGCTTGAGTCCTGGAAGCAGATCGCGGCGTACCTTGATTGCAGCGACCGAACGGTCCGCCGCTGGGAGGCGCGGGAAGGTCTGCCCGTTCACCGCCGAGCATCACAAACAGGACAAAGTGTATGCCTATCCCCATGAATTGGACTCCTGGCGGCGAGGTCGCACGCGTACGCCCAGCACACCGTCGCCGGCACCCGAGCCCCACGTTCACGAGTACCTGTTGGAGCACGCCGCGATCACCGCCACCATGCACTGTTACGTCGCGGGTGCGCGCGCGGGCGACAGCTCCCTGATGCGGCCAGCGTTTCATCCCGCGGCGACCATTTCCGGCTATTGCCAAGGAGTCGAATACATCGGATCCATCCAGCTTGTCTTCGATTGGATCGATGGCAATGGCTCCGCTCCCGACCTGAAGCCGCGCTTCACTAGAATCGAAGTCATCGAGTCGATCGCGCTGGTCCACCTGGAAATGCATGGCTGGTCGGGCCGGAACGCAGGCGCCAACGCTCACTATACCGACGTCTTCACGCTTCTGAAGATCGACGGCGAATGGAAGATCACGCACAAGCTGTTCCATTCGCACGTCACTTAGCCATGGAGCCGGCTGTTTCTCGCCACTGCTTGCGGACCGGGACTGACGCAACGATGAGGCAGCCTGCTGTCTCATACGCTGTTGCGCGTGGCCGATTGTGACTACCGCCCCGGCGCCGCAATACAGTGCGATACACTAATAACGTGCCAGCCCTCAAGGAGAAGTTGTTCAATGCAAGCTTCGTTGATGAATTTGCCGGTGGATGAGCAAGTCAGGACGTTCATCCAAGAGTACTTCGATGCATGGAAGGGGACTGATGAAAGCAAGATTCTCGCATACTATTCGGAGGATGTTGAACTTCACCTGCCCACAGGGTCGTTGAAGGGAAAGATGGCCGTGCGTGACAGCTTCGTGCGGCCGTTCATTGCTGGATTTCCGGGCAATGTGCATGTGATGCGAAAGCTGGCGTTTGCGTCGAACCTCGTAGCGGTTGAATGGAGCTTTGAAGCTGTGCATACCGGCGTTTTCGCCGGGATTCAGGCAACGGGCAACCAAGTGGTCGTTCCCGGTTGCTCGTTCTACGAGTATGACCTGGGAGAACGGGTGGTCTCATCGGGACGGATCTACTTCGATCTGGGCACGCTCTTAAGGCAGATCGGCGCGTGAACAGAACGACTATCGCGCTGCTCGCGTAACATTGGATCGAATGACGGGATTAAAAGGCTATCGCACCGTCGGATAAGAAATCCCCAACTGCTCCAAGTACGTCCCGTGCTTAGACGAATCAAAGTAATACTTGCGCATCTCCGGCCGGAACTTCTCCATCCGCTCGCGATTCATTTCCACCGCCGGCTGATCGGTATCGGCGATCAGCGGCACGTACTTCTGATCCTTGGTCTGCACCTCGCGGAAGTATTTCCACGCTTCGGTCACCAATGACGGCGTCAACAGCACATCAAGCGCCGTCATCACCTGCACCTTCGCCCCGGCCGTCGATCCCTTATGCGCGATCGGCGTCGCCATGGCGATCGCGTTCGCCCAGTGATGCCCCGGCAAGTTCGGGATGTTCGCCGGATAGTAGAGGTAAACCATCGGCAGCACCCACGACATGTCTCCCACATCGTCGGACCCGCCGCCGCGCGCCGTTTCCGGCGGCTTCAATCCCTCGACACCGGCCTTCAATCCTTCCGGCTTCTGACCCAACTCGCGCTGCAGGGCCTTGGCCAGCGTCTGGTCCGCGTCCGTCCAGACGGGCATGCCCACGGCTTCGATGTTCTTCTGCTGCGCCTCGGCGATCGACTTATTGAAGTGATTGGGCCACGCCGATCCCACCACGCGCCAGGAACTGGTGGTGCCCGTCATCATCGCCGCCGCCTTGGCCATCGTGTTGGCGTTCTCCACCATCTCCTTGATGCGCACGAAATCGAGTTCGCGCAGGAAGTACCATACGGTCGCCTCTTCGGGAACCACGTTCGGCTGGTCGCCGCCGTTGGTAATCACGTAATGCGAACGCTGCTCGGTGCGCATGTGCTCGCGCTTCATGTTCCAGCCGTAGTTCATCGCCTCCACGGCATCGAGCGCGCTCTTGCCCCGCCACGGAGCCCCGGCCGCGTGCGACGCCGCTCCCTTGAACGTGTACTGCACCGATACCAGTCCGCTGTTGCTCGTTGGCTGGCCCCAGGTGGTGCGAAACTCATTGCCGACGTGGACGCCCAGCATGATGTCGACATCCTTAAACAGCCCCGCGCGTACGAAGAACGCCTTCGTTCCCAGCAGCTCTTCCGCCACGCCAGGATAGATCTTCAGCGTGCCGGCGATACCGTTCTTTGCCATCAGCGACTTCAATACCAGCGCGGCGGTGACGTTCACCGCCATGCCGGAGTTGTGCCCTTCCCCATGGCCGGGGGCGTCCTTGACGATGGGATCGTGATAGGCCACCCCGGGCTTCTGCGAAGCGCGCGGGATGCAATCGATGTCGGTCATGAAGCCCACCACCGGCTTCCCGGAACCATAGGTCGCCACCCATGCCGTGGGGACGCCCGCCACGCCGCGCTCCACGCGGAAGCCATTCTTTTCGAGCAGGTCCGTCAGGTATTTGGAAGTTTCGAATTCCTGAAAGCCGAGTTCGGCGTAGCTGAAGATCTGATCCACCATCTGCTGGGTGAACGTCCGCCGGTTGTCGACTTCGGCCATGCCTTCCTTCTTCAGGTTAGCGAGGCGGGCGTCCTGCGCCAGGAGGACGGCAGGGAGAAAACACAGCATGCGCGAAAGCATGCCGTATTGTAACGTGCGACTACGCCGGGCGCCGCCGCAGAGCCATGGCCGCCAGCGCGCCCGCGGCCACCAGCAGCGTGCCCGGTTCCGGCACTCCCGACGTATCGGCGGCTCGCGCGTACGTCAGGTCGTCGATGAACGTCGGCGTGCCGCTCATCAGAATCGACACGCCGGTGATGTCGGCCGCGGTGGAGGTGAATGCAACGAATCCGGCGGCGATACCCACCTGGCTGAAAATCGTGGTGGCGCCGGCGCGCGAAATCTGCGGCGGGGTGACGCTCGTATCCACCGTGACCACGGAATTCTCAAGGACCACGGTGGCCGGACGGTTCATGAAGAACCCCACGCGCTGCACCGGCTGCTCGAAAATGATTTCGAAAGCCGCAAAGCAGCCAACGGTGGAATCGAAACAGGTTTCCTGCGTGGCGATATGCAACGGCGCCAGAACATGGGTGCCGGAGCTCGCGCCGGTCAGTCCGCCAGTGAGGTTGAACAAGCCGGTCGGCGAAGCGCCGCCGCTGGTGGTGATGAAACCCGTGCCGCCGGCGCGCGCCTGCAGCAGAAGCAAGCCCGAACCGGTAAGAGTCGAAGTATCGACGTTCGAGGTGAAGGCCGTAATATCGAACCCTGGCAATCCCGTCACGCTTTCAAACGTCTGAACGGTGGCGCCCGACTGGAAGGCCGCGATCTGCCCGCCCGTCAGATTGGCGAGTGTTACGGTGGCGTGAGCGGCGCTGGCGGCGCCGAGCATCACGAGAGCAGCGAGGTATTTTGTTGTCTTCAAGGTTGGTCCTCGTGCGAACTGGTAGGGAGGATGCTACCACGGCCGCCCGATCCATCCAATGCCCATGCGGCCCGCTGCAATATAATGTAAAAAACACGGCTCGTAAGGAGTTCGCGGCATGAATCGTAAACTGGCCGGAACGGCGGGATTGGTATGTTGCCTGGCGTGGGCCGCCGGCGCGCCGTCGCTTGAGAAGTATTCCGAGGTCGAACGCCGCCACTGGGCGTTTCAGCCACGCAAGGAAGTCGCGGCGCCGAAGATCCCCGGAGCCGCCAACCCCATCGACGCCTTCCTGCTTGTGCGCCTTCAAAAGGAAGGGCTGACCTTCGCACCGCCCGCCTCGCGCGAAGTGCTGATCCGCCGCGTCTATTTCGATCTCACCGGCTTGCCGCCCGCGCCCGCCCAGATCGACGCGTTCGTGAACGACAAGTCCCCACAAGCCTGGGAAAAGGTGATCGACGGTCTGCTCGCCAGTCCCCATTACGGCGAGCGCTGGGGCCAGCACTGGCTCGACGTCATTCGCTTCGCCGAATCCGACGGCTTTGAATACGATGCGCACCGGCCCGACGCCTGGCGCTTCCGCGACTACGTCATCCGGTCGGTTCAAAACGACAAGCCTTACAACCTGTTTCTGACCGAGCAACTCGCCGGCGATGAGATGGCCGATGGCGGCGAGGACGCCCGAGTCGCCAGCGGATTGCAGCGCATGGGCGCGCTGCGCAAGAACGCCGGCAATCAGGAAGTGGCCTCCAGCCGCAACGAAGTTCTGACGGAGATGACGAACATCGTCGGCTCCGGCATGCTGGGTGTCACGCTTGGCTGCGCCCGCTGCCACGATCACAAGTTCGATCCCATCCGCCACAAGGACTACTACCGCATGCAGGCGTTCTTTTCCGCCGTGCATGAGAACGACATCGTTATCGCGCCGCAGCCGCAGCGGGATGCCTGGAAAGCGAAGAAGACGGCGCTCGATGGCGAGATCAAGCAATTGCGCCAGCGGATGAAAGAGATGAAAGGCGCCGAGCGCGCGCAAATGGCGGAAAAGCTGAAAAAGGCCGAGGAGCAGATGCCCGATCCGCTGCCGAGCCTCTGGGCCGTGCACAACGACATGGGCAAAGCCACCCCCATTCATGTGCTCGCCCGCGGCGACTTCCAGAACAAGGGCGATCGAGTGGCGCCGCGAGCCCTCGGTGTGCTGCTGCCCGACGGCGCGCCGGAGCTTGCCGCCGATGCCGCCAAACCCCGTACCGAACTCGCCCGCTGGGTCACCAGCCCATCCAATCCGCTTACCGCGCGCGTGATGGTGAACCGCGTCTGGCACTATCATTTCGGCCGCGGCATCGTCGCCACGCCCAACGATTTCGGACGCATGGGGATGAAACCCACCCACCCGGAACTGCTCGACCTGTTGGCCAATCAATTCGTCTCCGGCGGCTGGCGCATGAAGCCGCTGCATAAGGCGATCCTGATGAGCCGCGCCTACCGCCAATCGGCCGATTCGCCAATGGAGAAGGCCGCGATGGAAAAGGATGCCGAGAACACGCTCCTCTGGCATTACCCGCGCCGCCGCCTGGATGCCGAACAGATCCGCGATGCCATGCTCGCCGCCTCCGGCCGTTTGAATGAGAAGGCGGGTGGCCCCTCGGTGATTCTGCCCGTCGATCAGGAACTGGTGAATCTTCTCTACAAGCCCTCGCAATGGGCCGTGACCAAAGATCCCGCCGAGCACGACCGGCGTAGCGTTTACCTGATGCACAAGCGAAACCTGCGCCTGCCCATGATGGAAGTGTTCGACGCTCCCGATACGCTGATCAGTTGCGCGCGCCGGGAATCGAGCACGCACGCTCCGCAGGCGCTCGAACTGCTGAACGGCGATTTCGCCAACGCCACGGCCAAATCGTTTGCCGCCCGCCTCGATCGCGAGGCCGCCGGCGGCGCCGCCAAACAGATCGATCTCGCCTATCGGCTGGCGGCCGGCCGTCTGCCCAATGCCAGGGAAAAGGCCGCCGCGCTCAAGTTTTTGGAAACGCAGCCGCTCAGCGAGTTCGCTCTCGCCATCCTGAACCTGAACGCATTTCTGTACGTGAATTGATATGCCCCAGCACATCCGCTACACACGAAACCGGCGTGAGTTTCTCACCGATGCCTTTTGCGGCTTCGGCGCCCTCGCCTACTCGGCTCTGTCGCTTCAGGGCGCCACCACCAATCCGCTGGCCCCCAAGCCACCGCACGCCGCCGCCAGGGCGAAATCCGTCATCTTCCTGTTCATGGCGGGCGGCCCCAGCCATATCGAAACCTTCGACCCCAAGCCGCTGCTCAACGAACTGAACGGCCAGAAGCGGCCCGCCGAATTCGGCGAAGCCAAGTATCAATTCGTATCGAATGAAGCCAAGCTTCTGGGGACCAAACGCACGTTTCAGAAATACGGCAAGGCGGGCATCGACGTTTCCGACCTGCTGCCTCACACCGCCAAGCACGTAGACGACCTCGCCGTCATCCGCTCCTGCCATGGCGACATGGTGGTACACTCGGCCGCCCAATATCAGATGATGACCGGCCGTATCATCCCCGGGTTCCCCAGCATGGGTTCCTGGGTCATCTACGGTCTCGGCAGCGAAAGCGATTCCCTGCCCGCCTACGTCGTGATCCCCGATCCCAAGGGCGCGCTCGAGGCCGGCCAGCCCATGTACACTCAAGGGTTTCTGCCCGCGGTTTATCAGCCCACCATGCTGCGGCCGGGCGCCAAGCCGATTCTCAACCTCGACCTGCCAGACCACGTGGACAACGCCACGCGCAAACGCACCGTCGACCTGATCCGCCAGTTGAACCAGGCGGGGCCTCACGCCGAAGATCCTGAATTCGCCGCGCGCATGAACGCCTACGATCTCGCTTTCAAAATGCAGACCGAAGCGCCGGAAGTATTCGATCTCGGCAAGGAGACGCAGGAGACGCGCGACCTCTATGGGATCGGTCAACAACCCACCGACGATTACGGACGCCGCTGCCTGCTGGCGCGCCGCATGGTCGAAAAGGGTGTGCGGTTCACGTGCGTGGTCTCGGGCGGCGGCCCCGGCAACATGCAATGGGATGCGCATGAGGACATCGAAGAAAATCACCTGCGCATGGCGGCCCAGACCGATCGGCCGGTGGCCGCCCTGCTTACCGATTTGAAGCGCCGCGGGATGCTCGATTCCACGCTGGTGATCTGGGGCGGTGAGTTCGGCCGGTCGCCGGAAGCGCAGGGCGGGAAAGGCCGCGATCACCACAACCTCGGTTTCACGATGTGGCTGGCGGGCGGCGGCATCAAGGGCGGCCAGATCATCGGCGCCACCGATGCCATCGGGCTGCGCGCCATCGAGAATCCCTGCCATTTCCGCGACATTCACACCACCGTTCTGCACCAGCTTGGACTGAACCAGCACGCCCTCAGCTTCATGCATCAGGGCCGCCGCGAACGCCTGACGGAAGTGGAAGGCGCGGTCATCAAACAGATCGTCTAAGCGGCCCCGATCCGGGAGTTTGCTTTCCGGCCGGCTTCGCACTTGGCATTGCGTGCGGCGGCCAAACGCAAGGCTTGAACCTGGCGGCCAAGGATCGCGATTCGATGGGCTCCCGTCGAACACCTGGAACCCCGGAGCGGGCATTTTGGCGCCAGAACTGCACCGGTCGCAGCTATGAGACCGAAGAACCTGCTCTTTCCCTTGTCTTTCCTGCCGCTATTAGTTCACTTACTCGGCGGTCCGGGCCGGGCTTCCACTATCGAATACTCTTTTCAAGCGAATCCATCGGACATACGCCCACCCACCCTGGGCGCCACGCCACTCTCGTTCGTGCTGACCTGGCCGGGATTCATCGGCCCGTACCTGCGGCCTTCGAACGTCCCAACCATACCGTTTCTCCCAATAGCGTCACAACAAACAGTAAGCTGCGCCGGATGCCCCAGCGCCACCCAGGTTGCGATCGTTTTCCAACGGATCCTGCCCGGCGACCCGCTCTTTCCGCCCGCCGACATCATACAGTTCAATCACAACCACTATGGATACGGATTCTGGTTTCCGGCCGGGGCTTTCGACACTTTGGGAACGACCCACGGTCTTCCCGGATTCAACTCGACCGGTACTCTGACGGTGCGCGAGGTGCCGGAGCCAGGGACCGTCCTGTTGCTGGCGGCCGCCGGTTGTGGCTTGGCCTGTCTTGTTCAGCGCCGGGCGAAGTCCGTCACTTCAACTCTGGTTCCTCTACGGTCTGCGCCGTAATCCGGTTCTGCTGAATCTGCCGGTACATCGCACGTAAGGACTCCTGAGCCGCCCGCAGCCGCCGGAACTCGGCAAATTCGCGCTCCGCCCGCTCCCTGTTTCCCATCCCGCGCAGCGCTTGCGCCAACCGGTATCGCGCCACGTCGTTCTGCGGATCGAGAGTCGCGGCCTTCTCAAGCAACGCCACCGCCTTGGCAGGCCGGCCAAGCGCCGTGTGCGCCTTGCCCGCCGCGATCAGCGCATCCGGAAAATTCCCCTGCAGCTTCAACGCCTGGTCGAAATGCTCAAGAGCTTCGCCAGGATTGCCGCCAAGCCACAACAATTCGCCCAGTTGATACTCAGCCGCGGCGTCGCTTGGATTGCCTTCCAGTTCCAGGCGAAAATATCGCTCGGCTTCCCGCCTCCCCGCTTCATCCGACGACTGGTTCATCAGCGCCACGCCCAACGCGCGGCGTCCCCCTGGCAGCTTCGGTTCCTTTTCGAGCGCCTTGCGATACTCCGCCACCGCGGCCGGAAAATCGCCTTCGGTCTCAAGCATCTCACCGGCAATCTGATGCAGCCGCGCCGAATCCGGGGCGGCCTTCACCAGCGCCGCCACCGAACGCGCCGCTCCGGCCGCCTGCACGCGATACGCCAGATAGAGCACCTCCGCATTTTCCGGATACGCACGCTCCAGCGTTGAGACCATCTGGTGCAGTTTGGCGCGATCGTCCACGCGCTGATACGCATCCACCAGCAGCAGGCCGGCTTCTAGCTTCCATTCCCCGCTAAGGGGATTCTCGAATCCTTTCTCGAGCAGCGGCAGCGCTTCTCGGGCCCGGCCAGAGCGGGCTTCGCTCATACCAAGAAACGGCTCCACGCCGCGCATGCCGGGGCGCAGTTCCAGCGCCCGGCGAAACTCGGCGCTCGCCTTGGCATAGAGCCCCTGCGCATAGTAGACGGTTCCCAGGTTGGCGTGCCCTTCGGCCATCTTGGGATTCAACCGCAGCAGCGCTTCAAAGTGCGCGGCCGCCGCGGGATAGTCCTTGACGGCCAGCGCTTCCTGCGCCCGCTTGTAATGTTCCGCCACGGTGTTCTGGCCGGAAGCCAGAACCGCGCTCAGAAGGTAAACCGCAATCCGAACTGCATGCGCCGCATCGGCACGACACCGGCCCCGCCGAAGGTCTGCGATCCGGCCAGCCCCAGAATCCGCCCGGCGATCGGGCTGTCCACCTGATTCACCGGCAGCGCCAGATTGGCGTGATTGAGGAAGTTGAAGTTCTCCCATCGGAATTCCAGATTCTTGGTTTCGCGAATTCGAAAATCTTTACCGAACGCCCAATCCATTGTCACAAGCCTTGGCCCGCGGATGATGTTGGTGCCCGCGTTGCCGAGGCGGCAGCATTGCGGAATGGAGAACCCGCGGGGGTTATACCAGCCCGCGCGCGTCTGCACGGGAACCGAGAAATCGCCGGTGATATCCGGCCGCTGTGCGAAATCGCCGTTCAACGTGGCGTTGTTGCTCAGCACGGGCGTGAACGGGAACCCCGTCTGCGCGGTCGTGATGCCGTGGAACTTCCATCCTCCCAGGGCGTGCTTGCGCACGCCGGTGGCCGACGAACCCCACTTCAACCCCGGACCGTAGGGCAGTTCCCAGGAATGCGATACCACCCAGTTCACCGCGCGATCGTATTGCGACAGTCCGCGCCCGCTTTGCCGGAACGCCGGGTTCGGCGCGTCGCGCGCGTCGATCGCCTTCGACCACGTAAAAGCGGAATTGATCGAATAGCCTTTCGACATGCGCTTCTCCACCACCCATTCCAATCCCTGATAAGACGAGTTTTCGCAATTGCATCCGTTCTGAATCGTCGTATCGAGGCCGAACAGGTTGAAGTAAGGCCGCCGCGGCAGAAGCGCTCCCACACCCGGCTGCGCCGCGTTCACGTTCAACGTCCGCCACAACTGCCGGCCGACGTTGCCGACATAGGCCACCGAGATCCGCAGGTCCTGCGACAATTGCCGCTCAATGCTGAAGTTCCACGAGTCGACATACTCGCTCTGGTTCTCGTAGGGACGATGCTTTAGCAACTGCCCGCGCGGCGCCTTCAACCGGCCCGAAGCGGGAAACTCGGGCAGCGCGCCGGCCGGAGGGCCCTGCTCGATGGGAAAAATCGCCGACCGGATGTTGGCCTGCGAAATCGTCTGCTGGGTGGCGATCGGGAAAGTGGACGCCAGGAAGTAGAATCCGCCGCCGTAGTTGGAAATGAAGTAGCTGCGCCCGAACCCGGCCCGAATCACCGTCTTCGCCGTCAGCTTGTACGCCAATCCCAAACGCGGCGCGATGTTGTTCCAATCGCTTTTCACATTGGCCGTGCGCGATACATCCCCCAAACCCGCCAGCAGCAGATCGCCCGAGTTGAGGTCGAAATTGACGATACCGCCGGGCCGCGCCGCCGTATCGGGTCCGATGTAGTCGTAGCGCACGCCGTAGTTCAGCGTGAGTTTCGGCGTGACGCGCCAGATGTCCTGCCAATAGAGGGCTCCGCGCCACATGCGCTCGGACGTGTAGCCGGTCAACAGCGCGCGGTCGAAGGCGGAAGGCGAACCCAGCAGAAAGGTCGCCATCCCCAGGCCCGATCCTCCCGCTTCGTTGGCGCCCGTCACCGCCGGCGCGAACTGGAAGTTGCCGCGCGTGCTCGCGTTCACGGCGATGAACTCGAACCGGTTGCGCCGGATATCCGTTCCCCAGCGGAACTGATGGCTGCCGCGGATATTGGTCCAGTTGTTCACCAGTTGCAGGCCGGTGGTGCGGTCGAGTCTCGGTATCCCCACGCCGCTCAGAATTCCCATGAACCACGCGCCCACCGGACCCTGCACGTTAATGCCCGCCAGACCCTGCGTCAGGATGTCTTCCGAGTTGATTCCGGGAATGCCCACTTTGTCGTTCGTCTTGAGCCCGGCGTCCGATTGATACCCGGTCAACCGGAAGCGGATCAGACCCGCGCGCAGCTCCGTCAACAGATTTGGCGAGAGAGTCCGCGTGTAATTCACCGCCGCCTGCTGGCTGCGGTAATCGCCCGTCTGCGGACTGAGGCTGCCCACCGCCAGGCCGCCCGCTTCCTTTCCGAAGACCGGCGGATTGTCGAGGTAGGAACCGAAGTAGGTATAGCGAACGAACAGCTTATCCTTGTCGCTGATGTTGTAGTCGAATCGCGCGTCCCACTGGTTGGTGTCCTGCAGCACCGTGCCGCCGCCGACGTAGTTCACGTCGGTGGCCTGATTCAGATTGGCGCGCGGAAGAATGCCAAGCAGATTTCGCGCCACCGGGCTGAACCGGCTGGTGGGAATCCGGTTACCTGGAAACTGCGTGCGCCCCGCGCCCGACGCGTCGCCCGTTTGCGGATCGAAGACCGGATTCGCCGTCAGCGCGCTGAAATCGCCACTGCGGAACGCATCGTTTGGCACCGTCGCCGTGCGCTGCCCGCCCTGCCGCGCCCGCGTACCCTGAAAGTCGCCGAACGCGAACATCTTGTTGCGCCGCACCGGCCCGCCCAGGCTCCCGCCAAACTGGTTCCAGTTGAACGGCGACGGTCCGAAGCCTTTGCCCTCCTTGCCCGTATTGGGCAGTTTCTCGGTGAAAGGATCGGCGGCGAAAGTCACCCGGTTGCGATTGAACTCAAACAGCGAGCCATGAAAATTGTTCGTGCCGGAGCGTGTCACATACTGCGCCACCATGCCCGCCGAGGCGCCGAACTCCGGATCGTAGGCCGCCGTGGTCACCTTCATTTCCTGCACCGAATCCTGGTTCGGCACAATCACCTGAAATCCGCTGAAGCAGCAGGCCGTGTTGGTCACACCGTCGATTTCATATTCGCTGTTGCCGAAAAACTGGCCGTGGACAACGGTTCCGTTGAACTCCGACGGATTCTCCCCGGCGCCGATCTGAAACGAATTCTGAATCACGCCGGGAATCGTGTTGTACAGCTTGCTGAGGTTGCGTCCGAACGTCGGCAGATCCCGCAGTTGCTGTTCGGGAATGTACTGGCCAACGTCGGTCTTCTCCGTCTTGAGAATCGGTGGCGCGCCGCTCACCGTTACCGCTTCGGTGACGCCGCCCAGCTCCAGGCGCGCATCCACGCGGATCGTCGAGTCCACCCGCAGCACAATATTTTCCTGAATGAATCCGCGGAAGCCGGCGGCTTCGATTCTCACCCGGTAGGTGCCGGGCTGAAGGTTGGTCACCACGAACCGTCCCGTCGCGTCGGTGACGCGCGCGGTGGCGGTGCCGGTGGCGGTATTGGCGACCGTGACATTGGCATCGGAAACCACGGCATCGGTGCTGTCGTACACGTAGCCGGTGATCGTGCCACTGACGGATTGACTGAAGAGCGGCCGAGAGGCAAGGAGCAAGCTGGCCGCGAGAAACAACGAAATCGGGCCTTTTCGGGGCATGACGCTACCTCCAAACGAAAGGTCTGCATCATATCACGCTTGGTGAAAAGATGTTGACCGTTCAACGGCTCTCCGCTCCCTCAACCAACGCCCGGCCGACTGAAATCGGCTCCTCATCGCGAAACCCGCCCGCGTCGTTGTAGTCCCGTTGCACCTGCTTCCAGCGGTTATGAATGCCCGTTTGGATCTGGACAAGCGCTCCGTCCTCGATCGCCTCCCCGGCGCGGAAGTTCTTCTCGCAGGCCATCAGGCGATCCGGCCGGTCCGGGTTGAAGATCGGCATCCCAAACCTCCGGCAGATGAGCGGCCGGTATTCATAGATCTGGCAGGCGCCGTCCTCGAGTGCCGGGCAGGCAAGGCGCGTTCCCTCCGGCGGCAGGCGGCCCCACCGCTCGCCGCCCGGTGAGAGCCGCGCACGTTCCAGCAGGTAGGCCCGGGCGCGAGTCACAAGCGTTTCGCGCCGCTCCGGTTCCATCCGCCGCACGCCCTCCTGGATCCACTCGGCTTCGATTTCCGTGATCTGGAAAATCTGGTGACAGCAATCGGAACAGCCCGCGCGGCATTGGATGCGCGCCCCGTGCAAGGCCCGGTTCCGGTCAAATTCTTCCGCCACCTCGCCACAAATTTGACGGTAACGTTCGCCGAATACGCTTTCTCTCATGTATGGGTACTGTGCCGGAAATACCTTTCCGGAAAATGTGCGTCAGACCGATAATAACCCTTACGCGGGACTCCCAATCCCGCTGTGTGTGGATCTATAATGGTTCCGGCCGATCGTTGCCGGTGAAGGGTTGGACGTGGGGACAGCTTTTCTATGGACGGTAGTGGCGAGCCTCGGTCCAGGCCTCGCCCATGCGCAGCTACAGATGGGGGCCGGAGCCAATGTACGTATGTTCAATACGGACATGGCGGTGATGGAGATGCGGGAGGTTCGCAAAGACCTGCCCTGCACCGTTACCCCCACCAAAACTCTGCTCGGCTTCGATCTCAAATTTCACTCCGGCTATGAAGTGACCGTTCCACTCAAGGAACTTGCCGGGAATGAAAATCTCTTGACGATCATCTTCCGCGTGACCCCGCTCGACCGCAAGGACGAGCCCTCGTTCTTTGTCCAGCGCTGGAAAGTCCCGGCGGTGGAGGAAGAGGCCAAGGGCGAGGCGTTCCTGCAGGGCGCCTTCGACCTGGGCGAGGGGAAGTACCAGGTGGACTGGCTGATGCGCGACCGGGCCGAGCGGGTCTGCTCGTTCTACTGGGACACCGAGGCGCAGTTAAACAATCGTGAGAAGCAGATCGAAGTCGGCGTGCCCACCAGCACCGCCCGGCCCACCGAAACCGAACAGTTCCGGGAAGAGCCTGCCGTGCAGCGCAACACCAAGGAAGAGCCGATCGCGGTGAAGCTGCTGGTCAACTTCGCCCCCCAGAACGCGAAATCGGCAACCTTACAGCCGTACGACACGTCGGCTTTAGTGTCGATGTTGCGAACGATCTCCCGCGATCCCAGACTGCACCGGTTCACCGTGATCGCCTTCAACCTGCAGCAGCAGCGGGTTGTCTATAAGCAGGAAGAAGGCGACCGGATCGACTTCCCGAAGTTGGGGGAAGCGCTTGAGTCGCTCAAGCTGGGCACGGTGGATCTGAAAAGGCTCTCCCAGAAGCGCGGGGAAACCGAATTTCTGACAGAATTGATCCGCACCGAAGCCGGCGTGAACAAGGAACACCTGGACGGGCTCATCTTCGCCGGACCGAAGGCAATGCTCGAAGCCAACGTTTCCCAAGAAACGCTGAAGGAAGTGGGCGACCCGGAATTTCCGGTCTTCTATCTGAATTACACTCTCAATCCCCAGGCCACGCCCTGGCGGGACGCCA
This sequence comes from uncultured Acidobacteriota bacterium, assembly GCA_902826685.1. Classification (GTDB taxonomy): domain Bacteria; phylum Acidobacteriota; class Terriglobia; order Bryobacterales; family Bryobacteraceae; genus CADEFT01. The sequence continues at coordinate 18,287 of CADEFT010000010.1, read as the reverse complement.
TCGGAACCGCCGTCAAGTTCTTCAAAGGGCAGGAGTATGTGATCAGCCGGCCGCGGGATCTTTGGTTCTCGGTTACCGAGATCGTGAATCGCATCGTAAAATCTAGGGAGGGGAGGCAGCAGGCCCGAGCGGTCGCCTCCGGGAATTGAGACATGCTTCAGGTAGGTCCTGTTTTCTCTCTGGTATTGAGCGCCGCGGTTGTTCCGCTTTCCGCGCAAACCGATCATCTAAAGAGCCTGGCTCCGTTCGTCCCTTCGCCCCAGCCCATTGTGGAGCGGATGCTCGATGCCGCTTCCCTGAAACCCGGTGAGACGGTATTCGACCTCGGTTGCGGTGATGGCCGCATCCTGGTCACGGCGGCACGCAAGTTTCGCGCCAAGGCGGTGGGGGTAGAACTCTCCGGCCGTCTGGTCGATCAGGCCAAAACCGCCATCCGCGATAGCAAGGTGGAGGACATGGCCAGCGTCATCCACGGCAACCTGCTCGACGTCGATTTGAGCTCCGCCGACGTGGTGACCCTTTACCTGCTCACCGAATCCAACGCCAAGCTCCGGCCGCGGCTTGAGAAGTACCTCAAGCCCGGGGCGCGCGTGGTCTCGCACGATTTCGAGATCAAGGGATGGAAGCCGGTACGGGTGGAAGAAGTGGCCGCGCACAGGCGCGCGCACAAGATTTACGTCTATCAGATCGGAAAGAACTAAACACTTGAGCGGCAGCAGCGCACTCGCACAGATACTCGAACGGGTGCGGCGGCGTGCCCTCGCCCAACTCGCCCTGGAGCACGGCAACCTGGCTCTAATGGCTGCACTGGCCGCCCTCGTGATCCTCATGATCCTGGGAACCCAGGTGCTGCACTGGTTCTTCCCAGTCCTGCTCTTGCTGATTTTCCTGGCGGTAGGCTGGTGGCGTTTGCGCGGACGGATCCCAACCGATTATCAGATCGCGCAGGCCGTCGATGAACGGCTCGCACTCAAGGACTCCCTCTCCACTGCCTACTATTTCTCCAGCGGCGAAGCGAACAAAAATCCCCATCCGGCCATCGTCGAGGCGCAGCGCCGTCAAGCCGAGTCCGCCGCCGCCTCGGCCGATCCCGTCGCCGCGGCGCCGGTGTCGATGCCCCGTGCGGTGTGGGGCTCGGTCGGCCTGCTCGCTCTTTCTCTGGCGTTGCTCGCCGCGCGCTATGGCATCAGCGGCACGCTCGATTTGACGCAGCCCCTGGTCCACATTCCCTTCGATTCGTTCCTGGCCCAGCCCGACGCCGCCGCCAAGCGCCCCCCGCTGCCCAAGCAAAAGCTTCCCAAGGGCGCTGAGAATGTGGCCGTTCCGTCCGATCTGCCCGATCAGCAGGCGGGTGAGAAGAAGGAAGCGATGGAGCAGGATGGCGTCAAGGGCGAAGCCATCGAGACCGATCAGCCCGGCCCCAAAACCGGCCAGCAGGCCAAGAACAGCGAACCGTCGGCGGAGAAGGGCGGCAACGATCAGGGCGACGCCAACGAGAAGGGCGAGGGCAAGGCCGGGGCCGAGGACAAAGGCCGCGAGCAATCGGGGGCTTCCGACAGCGCCGGGAAGCAGAACGCCAAGTCGCAGCAGGGCGGCAACAATTCGGCCCAGCAGCAGCAGGGCAACGACTCGATGATGGACAAGATGAAGGATGCGATGGCCAACATGCTGTCGCGCATGCGCATGTCCCCTCGCGCGAGCGAAGGCGGGCAGAAGAACATGCAGGCCAACCAGGGTTCGGCGCAGCAGGCGGGCAACAAGCAGCAGAGCGGCAAGAAAGGCGCCCCCACGCAAGGCAAAGGCGAGGGCGAGCAGTCGTCGGATCAGGAAGGCGACCAGCAGGGCGAAGGCGCTTCCAAGAACATGGCCGCCTCCAATCGCACCGACGGCGCTTCCGATCAGCAGGCGCCGCAGGAAGGAAAGAGCGGTGCCGGCAAGCAGGACGGTGAGAAGGAGATCAAGGCCGCCGAGCAGGCCGCCGCCATCAGCAAGATTTCCGAACTGTTAGGCAAGCGCGCCAAGGATCTGACCGGCGAAGTGATGGTGGAAGTATCCTCCGGCCGGCAGCAGTTGAAGACGGAAATGTCGCAGCGGAACTCGGCCCATTCCGATTCGGGCGGCGATGTGCATCGCGACGAGGTGCCGGCGGCCTACCAGCACTTCGTGCAGCAGTATTTCGAGCAGCTCCGCAAGCCCTCGGCGGCCAAGCCCCCGGCGGCGGTGCCAGTTCCAAAAAATCCTTAGCATTGTGCGCTGGCGCCGCCTCCGGCCAGATGTCCCACCCACCAAGGTAGCGACCAGATTCCGGCCCACTCCACAAGCCTACCGGCGGCGACGCCAGTTCCGAAGAACCGTTAGCCTCGTGCGCTGGCGCCGCCTCTGGGCAGATGTGCCACCCATCAAGGTAGCGACCAGATTCCGGCCCACTCCACAAGCCTCCCGGCGGCGACGCCAGTTCAAAAAAGCCTTAGCCTTGCGCGATAGCGCCGCCTCCGGGCAGATGTGCCACCCACCAAGGAGCGTCCAGATTCCGGCCCACTCCACAAGCCTTCCGGCAGCGACAAAGCTTCAATCCTTGGCCTCCGCGATAGCGCCGCCCCCGGGCAGACCGCCCCCACCCAGGCACAGATCCAGGATGCCGACCCGCCACCCAGGCAGCCGTCCAGATTCCGATCGGTCAGGCCCCCAGCAGCGACGCCAGCTCCAAAAAATCCTTAGCCTTGTAGTCCACTCCGGCAGGCGGCGAATCGGCCTTTCGTCCAGGCCCGTATTCAAGCGGTCTCTCGACGAACGCCGTGCGCAGGCCGGCCTTGGCGGCGGCGCGCAAGTCTCCGGCATGCGCCGCCACCATCATGACTTCACCTGGCTTCAGACCAAGCAGATCGGCAGCGCCGAGGTAACACTCCGGGTCCGGCTTGTAGTGCCGCATCAACTCGGCCGAAAGCACGCAGTCCCACGGAAGACCGGCGAACCTGGCCATGTTGGTCAGCAGCGAAACGTTGCCGTTTGAGAGCGTCGCGATCACGAATTTTTTCTTGAGCCGCGTCAGACCGGCAACGGCATCCGGCCAGCCATGCAGGCGATGCCACATGCGGTTGAGATGATCCTTTTCGGCCTCCCTCAGAGACGCCAGGCCGAATTCATCGAGCAGACGGTCGAGCACCATGCGGTGCAACTCGTCGATGCGCTTCCACGGCAGCTCGCCCCTGCGGACCTTGTCCATCGACGGGCCGTAGCCCGCGCGCCACTTGTCCGCAAACGCCGCCCAATCGATCTTCCAGCCCCTGGCGCGATTGAGCGATTCCCCTTCTCTAATTATGGATCCACGCCAATCGACGACCGTGCCGAAGACGTCGAACACCAGCGCCTGGACACCCAAAGGCGGCGCCATCAGCGCGAGCCCGGAAACGACAAACTCCCGGCGCTTCATGGCACTCTATTTCGACAGATTGGTGCGGGGCGGTGGCGGCGGCACGGGCGTCCTCACCGTATTGCGGTCATTCGAACAGGCGGCGAGAAACGAAAGCACAATCAGCACAGGAGCCCATTTCATACCCAGCCAATGTAACACCTTCCGGAACTCGTGCCGGCCGGGATCGGCACCGCGCCACCCCCTCGAACAAGACATGCCGCGAAAGTCCAACCGGCGCGCCTCTCAGCTAGCCGCCTTTCCGCGCCCTGCAAATATATCCGAGCGTGAAATCGCGGTCGCGGTCCAGGCGGTCCAACAACGGAAACAACAGCCCGGCCGGGGTCAGCACCAGCAGCGCTGGAATCAGCCACAGCCCGCGAAAAAACTGCAGCCCGTTGAGCATGCGGCGGCCCATCAACCGGAAGTACCCGCCACCCGCCTCGATGCGCGAATCGGCGAAACCCGCCTGTTCGAGCAGGTGGCGCAACCCGTGCCGCGTGTACCGGAAATAATCGTGCGGCGACTGGTGTACTTCCCAATCCTGCGGCACCACCAGCAGCAGCGAAGCCCCCGGCCGCAGCACGCGCGCGATCTCCCGCAGCACCTGTTGCGGCTCTTTTACATGTTCGAGCGTAACGATGTTCAAGGCCGCATCGAACGTGCCCGCGGCGAACGGAAGCGCCGTCAGATCGCCCAACACATCCAGACCCGCATAGTTCCAGCTTTTATCGCCCACCGCCAGATCGAGGCCCGTGTAGCGCACCCGCGGAAACAAGCCGCGATACTGCCCTTCCCCGGCACCGGCGTCGAGTAGCCGCGCCTCCGCCGGAAGCGACCGCGCCAGCTCCCGCACCGCGTCCTCGATCGCGACTTCGAAAAACCAGAGATAGCGTTCGAGAAACCGTGGCAGCTTTCCGCGAACGGCATCTCCCTTCATGGCCTTTTGCGGGCTTCCACCATGATGGTCGATCCGTGACGGCAGGCCGCTTCAAGTATCGTAGGCGGCACCGAAGCGAGCACGATGCCGAAATAGGCAAGGTCCTTGAGAAGCTTTCCCGCCGCGCCTTCGGCTACGCCGCGGACGCGCCGCGCCATCGGATCGAGCCACGGCGCCAGCGTCGTCGCCAGCCCGGCCGGATTGTCGCGCCACGAAAAATGCTTGTGGCGCACCGGCTCGAAGCCGCACAGGTCCAGCAGATCGTCGAGATCGCGCACGCGGAAATGCACCAGGTGGCGCGGAATATCCACGCCGTTCCAGCGTTCGCCGAACAGCAGCATCTGCCAGCAATCGGCGTTTGGCACCTGCACCACCAGCCTGCCTCCCGGTCTCAGCAACTCGTGGGCCCGCGCCAGGTAGGCGGCCGGATCGTAGAGATGCTCCAGCACATGGAACATCGTGATGACGCTGCAACTGGCCGGAGCGATCGGCGCTTCGGCCAGGTTGCCGCAAAGCGCCGGCACGCCGTTGACGTTCCAGGCCACCTGCGCCGCCGAGTGCGCGAAATCGAGCCCCACCACGGCGTGGCCTCTTTCGCCCATCATACGCAGAAACAATCCGCCCCCGCAGCCGACATCGAGCACTGGGCCGTCTTCGCCCGAATCGAGCACGGCGCGCTCGACGAAACGCACATGATCGGCCAGCACGAAACGCCTGTAAATCTCGGCCAGCCGTCCCGAGCTGTCCACTTCCGGATCGAACCAATAATCTTTCGGATAGTAGCGGCGCAGCTCTTCGGGCGAAGGCCATGGGTCGAGGCGGATCAGGGCGCACTTGGCGCACTCCACCACATCAAAATCCCGTGCGGTGGTCTGATAGAGACGATCGGTTCCCTTGAGCAGAAACCGCGCCTGGCGGCACTCGCACGCCGGGCACGGACCCTCGGTCGCACGCTCCTGCCCCGATTTCAGATCGATTGCTGGCTGAGTTCCCGCAGCGTGATGCGATGCTTCCACAGCAGGCGCAGCAGGTGGAGCGTTGAGATTTTCCGCAACCGCCGGATGTGGCGGCGCTTGGCCAGCATCCGCGGCATCATTCGCAGCGCCTGCCGGTCGCCCGACACCATTGCCCCCACCACTCGCCATTTCGTTTTCCAGCCCGGGTAGCGGGAGATTTCGCCCTTGCCCGCCATTGCCGCCCACATCCCCGCGGCCAGCCGCGCCGCGTAGAACACGCCGTTTAGACATAGAAGGCTCCAAGGAAAGAGCTTGAGCGCCAAAAGGACACGATTGCGCTCAATCAGTTCCACCCGCCGCATGCTGCGCACCCCGAGCGTGGCGCCGCGATGATGCCGCACCACCGCGCGCGGCGCAAATACGCAGTTCCATCCGGCGATGCGGGCGCGCAATCCCAGTTCGGCGTCGTCGGCATAGGCAAAGAAATCTTCGTCGAAGCCCCCAATCTCTTCGAGCATCTCGCGGCGGTATAGCGCCGCGCAACCGTCTGGCCAGGCTACATCCACCATCGTATCGTACTGGTGCCGGTCAACCTCGCCGGTGCCCCGGCCACGATTCTGGCCGTCGAAGAAAATCAGATGACCTACTTTGTCAATTTTTTGTGGACTTTCCCATACCATCACCTTCGATGCCACCATGCCCGCGCGCGTATCGTTTCCTATGGCCGAGACCAGCTCGGCCAGCCACCCTTCTTCCGCCTCCGCGTCGTTATTCAATAGGGCAATCCACTCTCCCCGGGCGGCCTCAATTCCTTGGTTATTGGCTTCGCAAAATCCTTTGTTTTCGCGGTTCCGAATAATGGTGAGCGGAAAGCGCCCGCCCCCGAACTCCGCGCCCGCCATTTCCACCGAACCGTCGGTGGATCCGTTATCGACCAGCACGATTTCAGCGTCGACCGAAGCCTGGCGGTTGAGCGAGGCGAGGCAGGCGCGCAGCAGCTCTAACCGGTTGAAGTTGATAACGATTACTGATATGAGATCTTTCCGTGACTCGTGCCGCAATTGTAGTATTATATCGGGGTAAGGAAACTGGACCTTTCTCTCTATGGCTTCGATCGGCGAAATCCTCAGCCGTGAGCGGAACCGCCAAGGTGTCACCCTGGCGACAATCGCTCAGCAAACGCGCATCAGACTCCATCTTCTCGAAGCACTCGAATCAGATCAGCACGATCTTCTTCCGGGGCGTTTCTTTGTTCGTTCCTTTGCCACTCAATACGCGGAAAAGTTAGGAATGAACACGGATGAATTGTCAGTAGCTCTAGGACGGTTGGGCGGCGAACCTTTACGTTCGCCTCGCACGAGCGCCGGAGTTCTGGACGAGCCTGGCCTGGGTGCCATGTTCCCCGAGCGGCCCGCTCTCGATCCTTTGCCCGAAGGGACCGCGTCCGTGTTGAACGCCAAGAAAGTGGCCCACTCGGTCGCAATGCTGGTGTCGGTGGTCGTCGCCTGTGGACTGGTGTTCTGGCTCTGGCAGACGCAGATCGGCACGACGTCGGCGGAGACGAACAAGCCCGAAGTGCCGCCGCCGGCGATTCAGCCGATTCCGGCGGAACCGAAGCCCGCGACCGAAGCGGCCACGCCCGCTCTTGAAACGCAGACGCCTGCGCCGCCCAAAGAGGCCGCGCCGAGGGCCACGACTCCGGTGGCAACGGTGGAGAAGCCGCCGCGCGTTGAGAAGCTGAAGCGGGGGCCGGGATCGGCTGTGCGCAGCAAGCGTAAGGCGAAGCCGCGTACGACCGCTCAGACCGGCGACTGAGCCTTTACCGTTCCCATAGCGTAAGATCGGCCGTTTCCCGCTGCCCTTGCCCCAGCGTGAGAGAACGAGCGCCCGCGCCCGTCAGAGCCGCTTCGTCGATCTCGTCCAGATCCCACGTAGACAGGATCAAGTATTGGCCCGGCGCGACGCCGTCGAATTTGAATTCGCCCTTGGGCCCGGTAAGCATCGTGCGGTACCCGTACATCCGCCGCCGCACATCGGCGTCGACCGGATACAGATACACCGGTGTTGAGATGGAAAAATTCACGCCCTGCTTGACGGTGCCCTCCACCATGGCCGCGTTGCCGGCCAGCCGGACGTCGATGGATACATAGGACTCGGGCTCAAGCCTGATCTCCGGTGCCACGTCGGCGGGAGAGAGACGATTGGCGCGCATACGTCCCATTCCAGCCGAGACCGAAGCGAGGTAACTGCCGGCGGGCGGCGTGAGCAGCACTTCCCAGTAACCCGGACCGATCGCGTCCCAAAGAGAACGCGGCGGCGCCCCTCCCGCCAGGCTCTTGCGGCGCACCGACACAGGAAACTTCCCCTCCGTGCCCACGCCCGACACCTGCACCCGCACGCGCGGGAACGGCGTCATCGCCGCGTTGACTTGCGCGGTGCGGTCGAGAAAATGCTCGCTGAACGACGCCCAGTTGTGCGTGGAGTTGACCGGCTCGGCATGAAGCTCATAGTTGTTGGGCGCCAGCCCTCGAAACTCGAAACCCGTCTCGCAGCCCACCACCAGTTCCTTGGTTCCCGTATCGGAAACCAGCGATACTTTCCCCGAACCGGCATCCGGCGGACAGCGCTGCAAAGTGCCCGTCACGGTGAACAGGCGGCCCGGCAGCGGCTGGATATCGACGTCGGTTTCGTCGCGATCGGCTTCCACCTTGACCATCCGAGCGTCCTGCGTGCCGTTGCTCAACGGGAAGAACGTCGGCAGCAGACCCGATTGATCCTCAAGCTCGATTGCCGCCGTGCGCACCCAATACCGGCCCGGCCGCAGGCGCGCGATGCGGAACACACCGCGGTCGTCGCTTCGCCCCGAACCTTCGATGCGCAGCGGCAGCCTTGCCGGATAGGCGACCACCGTCACATCGGCGAGCCCCACGTGATTCTCATCGACGATACGCCCGGTGATGGCCCCGAGCCTCGCCAGCCGCAGTTCGGCAAACGCCGCCTCGTCGCCCTTCACCGCCACGAACAGGCCCGGACCGGTGGGGCGCGTCTGTCCATAGCGTCCCGGCAGGTAACCCGCGCGCGTGGCCGTGACCAGATAGGCGCCATCGGCCAGCGACGGAAACCAATAATTGCCGCTGCGATTCACGGTTGCCGTCGCCACCGTGCGCAGACCGCCGCCGGGCACCGGCACTTCCAGCCGCACCTGCGACCGCGCCAGCGGCCGCTGCGTCGCTCTTTCAATCACCACGCCGTGGATAATCGCCGCCGCCAGATCGAGCCCCAAAGCGACGGTCAGCATCCACAACCGTGTCATGTGAATATGACGGAGCCGGGATCGGCCGCGTGCAGGGCGGATATACTAAAACGAACAATGACCTTCCGTTACTGCGCCAGTATTGTCTTCCTCTTTCTGGCAATTTCCTGCTCCAGCGCCCCCGAACGCACCGGGCCGGCCAAGGCGCTTCCACCCGCCGATTCCATTGGCGCCATGAAGCTCAGCGAGGATTTTCACATCGAAGCCTATGCCGTCGAGCCCGACGTGATGGATCCCGTCGAAATGGCATGGGATGAGAACGGCCGCCTCTATGTCGCCGAGATGCGCGACTATCCCGACGATCCCCCGGCCGGTAAGCCCGCGCGTTCCCGCATCCGATTGCTCGAAGACTCAGATGGCGACGGTAAGTTCGAAAAAACAACCATCTTCGCCGATCAGGTCCTGGCCGTCAGCGGCCTGATGCCCTGGAAGGGCGGTCTGATCGTCACCAGCGCGCCCGACATCTGGTACATGAAGGATTCCGACGGCGACGGCAAAGCCGACGTCAAGGAAGTGCTCTACACCGGTTTCCCGAAAGTGAATCACGAGGCCCGCATCACCAATCTGCGCCTGGGGCTCGACAACTGGGTCTACGCCGCCAATGAAGGACGCGATGGCACCATCACTTCGCCAAAAAATCCGAAGCTCGGTTCGATCATGGCGCGCGGATCGGATTTCCGTTTTCACCCGGTGCGCGGTAATTTCGAGCCCGCCTCCGGGCCCACGCAGTTCGGCATGACATTCGACAACTGGGGCAACCGCTTTCTGACGCAGAATACGATTCACCTGCGCCACGCCGTGGTCCCCATGCAATATCTGGCACGGGCGCCTTTCCTGCAGGTGGGCGCGGTCTCGCAGAATCTTTACGACAACGCCGGTCCCTCGGTTCCCGTCTATCCACTCACCAAGCCGCAAGCCTGGCGCCAGGAACGCACCAAGCTGCGGCAGCAGCGTTACAACGAAAACAAGCTCGATCGCGTGGAGCATGTGTTCGGCTTCATCACCGCCGCCTCCGGCAGCACGGTATACACGGGCGATGCCTTCCCTTCCTCGTACGTAGGTTCCATCTTCACCGGCGACGTCAACGGTAATCTCATCCGCCGCGACGTGCTGACACCGAGCGGCGTCACCTTCACCGCCAAGGCGGCCAAGGAGAATGTGGAGTTTCTCGCTTCCACCGACGTCTGGTTCCGCCCCTGCAATTTCGCCAATGCGCCCGACGGCAATCTCTATTTCACCGACATCTATCGCGAGTTCATCGAAACGCCCGAATCCATCCCCGACGAGATCAAGAAGGGCATGGATTTCTACGCCGGCGACACGATGGGCCGCATCTACCGCATCGCGCCGAATACGCCGCGCCACCAACGCAACAATAACGTCAAGCTCGGCGCTCTCGCTTCGGCCGAGCTGGTGAAGCTGTTCGAACACGACAACGGCTGGCATCGTCTCACCGCGCAGCGGCTGCTGCTCGAACGGCAGGACCGGTCCGTAGTAGCGCAGTTGAAAGAGATGGCGGCCAAATCCACTTCACCCGAGGCGCGGGCCCACGCGCTGTGGATGCTCGAAGGTTTGGGCTCGCTTGAAGCCGTGCAGGTGGAAGCGGCGCTCAAGGACGCCCACGCCGGCGTCCGCGAACAGGCTATCCGGATGGCCGAAGGGTTTCTGCCGCGCCTGAACGATGCCGTCACCGCCAAAATCGCCGATGCGGAGCCGCGCGTGCAATTCCAGGCCGCGCTCACCGCGGGCAACATGAAAAGCCCCAAAGTAATGGAGGCGCTGGCGGGCCTTGCCGCCAAGCACGGCGAAGACCGTTGGTTCCGCATCGCCATTCTCAGCTCCGCCAGCGGCCAGCCGCTCGATTTTCTCAAGAGCCTGATGAGCCGCAATGCCACGGCGATGGCGCCGGAGCTGATGTCGCTCATCGGGTCGCGGCGCAATCCGGCGGAGTTGGCCCAGGCGCTCACGCTCGCCGAGAAACTGCCCGCGCCGGAGACGGCTCTCGACGGCATGGCGCGCGGTCTGCGTCTGGCGGCGGCCGGACGCGTGCAAGCTCCTTTGGTGGAAGCGCCCCTCGCCAAATTCCTCGCCAGCTCGTCGGAGCCCGTTCGCAATTCGGCCTGGGAAGTGGCGCGCTACTTCGAGTTGAAGCAACTGATCGAGCGCGCGTCGCAAGAGGCGGAAGCCGCCGCCACGCCACTGCCGGTACGGGTGCGCGCCGTACGGGCGCTGCGCGGCGGCGACGCGGCCAAAGTCGTTCCGCTGGTGGATAAAATCCTTGCCGCCAATCCCGCACCGGAAGTGCAGGCGGCGGCCGTCGAGGCGCTGGCTGCCTTTGACGACGCCAAAGTCTCCGGCACGCTGCTCAAATACTGGCGCAGCTATTCGCCCGAAGCGCGCACCAAGGCCGTGGCGGCCATGCTCGGCGTGCAGAAGCGTATCCCCGCCTTGCTCGATGCCGTCGAACAGGGCAGCATCGAAGCCAGCGCGATTGAGGTGGCCGCCCGCGCCCGCCTGATGGAGCAGGTGGGCGACCGTGCCAAAAAACTCTTCGCCGCCAAGGCAGGCGACCGCGGCAAGGTCGTCGAAAGCTATCGCGAATCGACCACTCTCGCCGGCAACGTCGAACGCGGACGCAAAGTCTTCGACGACAATTGCGCCAAGTGCCACATGCCGCGCAAACAGGGCGGCCGCGTGGGACCCGATCTGTCGGGCATCAACAACAAGACCAAGGAAGAACTGGTCACCTCGATCCTCAACCCCAGCTACTCCATCGAACCGCGCTACACCAACTACGTCATCACCACCAAGGACGGGCGCATGCATGACGGCGTGATCGCCAATGAGACGCCGACAATCATCACGCTGCGCGGCGGCAGCGAAGAGAGCGACGACGTCATTCTGCGGTCCAATGTAACGGAAGTGCGCGCCTCTTCCATCTCCCTGATGCCCGAAGATCTCGAGTCTTCGATTAACAAACAGCAGATGGCCGATCTGATCGCTTACCTGCGGGGGACGCCGTAAACCAATTGCTGGAAGCACGGAACATCGCGAAGTCCTACACGGCGGGGCCGGTCAGCGTCGGCATCCTAAAAGACGTTTCGCTCACCCTCGCGCCCGGCGAAGCGGTTTCCATCATGGGTCCATCGGGCAGCGGCAAGAGCACGCTGCTCTATATCCTGGGCGGGTTGGAAGCGCCAAGCGCCGGCACCGTAACGCTCGATGGCGAGAATCCGTACGCACTCGACGAAGCGCGCCAGGCCGCCTGGCGCAACCGCAACATCGGCTTCCTGTTTCAGGATCACTGCCTGCTGCCTCAGTTGAGCGTTCTCGAAAACGTGCTCACTCCGGCCTTGGTGGACGGCACGCCCTCGGACGATACCCAACAGCGCGCCCGCCGGTTGCTCGATCAGGTGGGGCTTTCAAACAGGCTCGCTCACAAGCCCGGCGAGCTTTCCGGTGGTGAGAAACAGCGTGCCGCCCTGGCCCGTGCTTTGATCCGCCAGCCCGCGCTACTGCTGTGCGACGAACCCACCGGCAATCTCGACCGCAAATCGGCCGACACGGTGGCGGATCTGCTTTCAGCCTTGCCAAAGGACATGATGGTCGTTGTCGTGACCCACAGCCCCGATCTGGCCGCACGCTTTCCCAAGCGCCTCGAGATGCACGAAAGCAGCCTTCGGGTACGCTGAGCCATGAGCCTTTCCACGCTTCTGTGGCGCAACCTGGCCTACTACTGGCGCACCAATCTCGCCGTGGTTCTGGGCGTCGCCACGGCGGTCGCCGTACTGGCCGGAGCGCTGTTGGTAGGCGATTCGGTGCGCTCCAGTTTGCGCGAACTGGTTCTCGGAAGACTGGGCCGTACCGACAGCATCGTCGCGGGCACCGGCTTTTTCCGCGCCGCGCTGGCCGGCGATCTCGGTCCCTCCGCCGCTTACGCCATGATCGCCGTGGAAGGGGTGGTAACGCATACAAACGGCCGCGCGGCCTCGAAAGTCGCAGTCTACGGCGTCGATGAGGATTTCTGGAAATTTCACGGCGTGGCGTTGGCGGGCGAGGCGCCCACCGCGCGCGGCGCCCGCTTGAGCCCAGCGCTCAGCGAAGAGCTGGCCGCCGCCGAAGGCGACGCCATCCTGCTGCGTCTCGATAAACCATCCGAGGTGCCCCTGGAGTCGCTGCATGGGCGAAAGGAAGAAAGCGTCCGCTCCGTGCGCTTCACGGCGGGGAAAGTTCTGCCCGTGGAGTCGCTGGGCGAATTCGCGCTGCGCCCGCGCCAGGGCCGCATTCGGGCTCTGTTCGTCCCGCTCGCCCGCCTGCAGCGCGAGTTGCAGCAGCCCGGCAAAGCGAACGTTGTGCTCATCGGCGCCGGCGGCAGTGCGGAACAACTGAAGCGCGCCACGCTCGAAGACCTCGGTATCCGGTTGAAGCCGCTCGAAGGGCAGTTCTCGGTCGAGACCTCCGGCATGGTCGTCAACACGGCGCTGGAGCAGGCCGTCACCGCCGCGGCCGCGGAAACTGGGGCCAAAGTCGAACCGGTGCTCACCTATCTGGTCAATTCCCTCCGCGCCAATGGCCGCGAAGTACCCTACTCGCTGGTCACGGCGCATCAAGCCGATGGCCTGGTACTGAACGATTGGACCGCGCGAGAACTCGCCGCCAAGCCCGGCGACACCGTGAGCCTGGAATATTTCATGTGGCAGGATGGCCGCATCGAGACCCGCTCCGCCGCGATGCCGGTCTCCGCCGTCGTGCCGATACGCGGCGCGGCGGCCGATCGCGATTTCGCGCCGGAGTATCCAGGCATCACCGCCGCCAAAACCATTCACGATTGGGACCCGCCGTTTCCGCTCGATCTCAACCGCATCCGCAAGCAGGACGAGGATTATTGGGATCGCTACCGCACCACGCCGAAAGCATTCCTTCCGATCGCCAAAGGCCAGCAATTGTGGGGCTCCCGCTTCGGCAATCTCACCTCCATGCGCGTGAGCGGCGTCGATCGCGAGGCGTTCGCCAGGGCGCTCCGCGCGCGCATCGATCCGCAACAGATGGGCCTCAGCTTCATTCCCGTTCGTGCCGATGGCCTCGCCGCCTCCAGGGGCGCCACCGATTTCGGCGAATACTTCATCTACTTCAGTTTCTTTCTCGTCGTTTCGGCGCTGCTGCTGGTGGGTTTGTTCTTCCGGCTCGGCATCGAACAGCGCTACCGGGAAGCGGGGCTGCTGCGCGCGTTGGGATTTCCGGTGGAACGGCTGAGCGGCCTGTTCCTGCGCGAGGGAGCGATCCTCGCCGCCATCGGCTGTCTGGCGGGCGCCCTCGCCGCCGCCGCCTATGCCGGTCTGATCCTTTACGGCCTGCGTACCTGGTGGATTGATGCGGTGGGCACCACCATGCTGCGTCTGCATCTGGCTCCCCTGCCTCTGGCGGCGGGTGCCATCGGAGGCATGCTCACGGCGCTGGCGGTGATCTATTTCACTGTGCGGCAACTGCGGGCGCCTTCGCCGCGCGCGTTGATGCAAGGCAATGTGGCGCAGCCCGTAGCGGCCTCGGTCACTCGCGCCCGTTCCGTTGCGGTCGTCTGCAGCTTGCTCGGCCTTGCCTGCCTCGGAGCCGCGCTCGCCGGCCGGATGAACGCAGCCGGTGGATTCTTCGGTGCCGGCGCGCTGTTCCTCATCGCCGCCATCGCCGCGCAGCGCCTTTGGATCGCGGGCGGAGTGAGTGAGCCCACCACGGTCTGGAAGCTCGGCCTGCGCAACGCGGCTTATCGTCCCGGCCGCAGTATCCTCTCGATCGCGCTCATCGCCTTCGCCACGTTTCTGATTCTCTCGCTGACGGCGTTCCGCCAGGAAGGCGCCTCCAACGATCCAGCCAGGCGCCCGGGCACCGGCGGCTTCGCGCTGGTGGGCGAATCGGCGATGCCGGTGATCTACAGCCCCGCCCTGGCTTCGGGCCGCGCGGAGTTGTCGTTCCCGGCCAGCGCCGAGTCGTTGCTCGAAGGTACGCGCATCGTTCCACTCCGGCTGCGCCCAGGCGACGACGCCAGTTGTCTCAATCTCTATACGCCTGGCAATCCGCGCGTGGTTGGCGTGCCGGCATCGCTGATTGCCAACGCCACGTTCCCGCTCCCCGGCGGCGCGCGATGGGACTTGCTGAATGCGCCGGGAGACACCATCCCGGCGTTCGCCGACGCAAACTCGCTCCAATACGTGTTGCATAAATCCATCGGCGATGAGATCGAAGTTGGCGGGGCGAAGCTGCGCATCGCCGGAGCGCTGGCCGATTCCATCTTTCAAGGCGAACTGCTCGTCTCCGAAGAGAACTTCAAGCGCGCCTTCGCGGCCGAACAAGGCTATCGGCTGTTCCTCATCCAGGCACCCGCGGCCCGGACGTCCGCCATCACGCAGTTGATGGAGGACCGGCTGTCGGACTACGGCCTCGATCTGCAAAGCACGGTCGAGCGTCTGAATGAATTCCACCGCGTCGAGAACGCCTATCTTTCGACGTTCCAGGCGCTCGGCGGGCTCGGCCTGCTACTGGGCACGATTGGCCTGGGCGCGGTGCTGCTGCGCAATGTGCTCGAGCGGCGCAAGGAACTGGCGCTGCTGCGCGCAGTCGGCTATCGGCCGAAACAACTCACGACGCTGGTAGTCGCCGAGAATGCCCTGCTGCTCGCCGCCGGCCTCTCCGCCGGTGCCTTGTGCGCCGCCCTCGCCATCGCCCCGGCTTTGATCGAGCGCGGACGCGCCCTTCCGCTCGCGGCCATGGCGGCCCTCGTTCTCGCCGTCTTTCTGGCCGGAATGGTGGCTTCCTTCGCCGCCGTTCGAGCCGCGCTCAAGAGCCCGCTGCTCGCCGCGCTGCGGTCCGAATAACCGTGCGCGCTGGCCATCGTCCCGGCTCTGATCGAGCACGGACGCCTTCCGCTGGCGGCCACGGCGGGCCTCATTCTCGCTGTCTTTCCGGCCATAGTGGCGGCTTCCTTCGCCGCCGTTCGAGCCGCGCTCAGGAGCCCGCTGCTCGCCGCGCTGCGGTCCGAATAACCATCGCGTGCTAGCATTAGAGGTTTACTTCGCAGGCGATTTTCAGAAGCTATGATTCGTTCCTTCGGGGGCAAGCGGCCGCAGGTTGCTCCTTCCAGCTACATCGATTTCAGCGCGCAGGTGATCGGCGATGTCCACATCGGCGAACGGTCCAGCGTCTGGCCGAACGCCACCATCCGCGGCGACGTCAATTGGATCCGCATCGGCAATGAGACCAACATCCAGGACAACAGCGTTCTGCACGTCGATCGCGACGGCTTTCCACTCACCCTGGGCGATCGCGTCACCATCGGCCATTCCGTCGTTCTGCACGGCTGCACCGTGGAGCAGGACTGCGTCGTCGGCATCGCCGCCGTGGTACTGAATGGCGCGCGCATCGGAGCCGGCTCGGTCATTGCGGCCGGTGCCGTGGTTCCCGAGGGCGCTGAAATTCCGCCCGGAAGCCTCGTCATGGGCGTGCCAGGCAAGGTGCGCCGCGAAGTCTCGGACGAAGAGAAGCAGCGCTTCAAACTCAACGCCGGGCATTACGTGGAACTCGCCGGCCAATACAGGGAAGAACCGAATTGATTCGAGCGATCAAAGGCACGCGGGATATTCTTCCGCCGGCTAGCGCCGTGTGGAACCACGTCGAGCGCGTCGCGCGGCGGGTGATGGAAAGCTACGCCTATCAGGAGATCCGCACGCCCATCTTCGAAGAGACGGATCTGTTCGCGCGCGGCGTGGGCGAAGACACCGATATCGTCTCGAAGGAAATGTATAGCTGGGAAGACCGCGACGGCACACGGCTCACGCTGCGGCCCGAAAATACCGCCGGCGTCATCCGCTCCTATATCGAGCATCGCCTCGACCAGCGGCCCGGCCTGCAAAAGCTCTACTACATGGGGCCGATGTTCCGCCGCGAGCGTCCGCAGAAAGGCCGCTACCGCCAGTTCTCGCAGATCGGCGCGGAGGTGATCGGATCGGAATCGCCGGCCGTGGACGCCGAGTTGATCGAGATGGTGATGGAAGTGTTGAGCCAGGCGGGACTCGAAGGCGCGCGGCTCATCCTGAATTCCGTGGGCTGCAAGGAATGCCGTCCGAAGTTTCTCGCCGCGCTGCGCGAACAGTTGAAGGACGTGGCCGCGGGCATGTGCAACGATTGCCAGCGGCGCGCCGGAACCAATCCCCTGCGCGTGCTCGATTGCAAGGCACCCGAGGATCAGCCGGCGATCGAGAAGCTGCCGTCGATTCTCGACTACTTGTGCGAGACCTGCCGCACGCACTTCGCTTCGGTCCGCTCGCACCTGGACGAGCGGGGCATCGGGTACGAGGTCCGGCCCCGCCTGGTCCGCGGTCTCGACTATTACACGCGCACGACGTTCGAAGTCGTGCACGGAGCCTTGGGCGCGCAGAACTCGGTTCTGGGCGGCGGCCGTTATGACGGTCTGGCGGAAGCGTTGGGCTCGAAGGTGCCCGCCCCCGGCATCGGCTTTTCGATCGGCGAAGACCGGCTGGTGATGACGGTGGAAGAGACGCATCCCGGTCTGATGAAGGGATCCATCGATCTCTTCATCGCGCCCATGGGCGAAGCGGCGCTGCGCCATTCGACACTGCTGGCGCGCGAGTTGCGCCGAGGCGGCGCCGTGGTGGAACTGGCCTTTGAAGGGAAACTCAAGCGCGTCCTCGAAACCGCCAACAAGACCGGCGCGCGCTACACGCTGATTGTTGGCGACAATGAGATGGAGTCCGGCGCCTATGCCCTGAAGAATATGGCGACCGGCGAACAGGAGACGGTGACGCGCGAACAACTCGCGGAACGATTTTATGGAAAACACTGAGCAGAAGACGGCGGTTCCACTGGACTTTCTGGGCGACCTGCGCCGCACGCATAGCTGCGGCCAACTGCGGGCCTCGGACGCCGGCAATCGCGCGCTGGTGATGGGTTGGGTCCATCGCCGGCGGGACTTGGGCGCGGTCGTCTTCATCCACTTGCGCGACCGCGACGGTGTGACTCAGGTGGTTTTCCACGGCTCCGATGAAGCCACCCATCGCAAAGCCGAGCAACTGCGATCCGAATATGTCATCGCGGTGGAAGGCGTGGTGGCCAAACGTTCCCCCGAGACGGTCAACGCCAACATCGAGACCGGTGAAGTCGAGCTGGTCGCCGAGAAGGTCTGGATCCTCAACGAAAGCCGCGTCCCGCCGTTTCCGATGGACGAATTCGCCGAGATCGCCGAGGATGTGCGGCTCAAGTACCGCTACGTCGATCTGCGCCGGCCGCAGATGCAGAAGAACATTATTCTGAGGTCGAAGGTCAGCTTCGCGGTGCGGCAGTTTTTGTGTTCCCAAGGATTTCTGGAAATCGAAACGCCGTTCATGACGCGCTCGACGCCTGAAGGCGCGCGCGACTTCCTGGTACCCTGCCGCGTCCAGCCCGGCCTGTTCTACGCGCTGCCGCAATCGCCGCAGATCTTCAAGCAGCTGCTGATGGTCTCCGGCTTCGAGCGCTACTTCCAGATCGTCCGCTGTTTCCGCGATGAAGACCTCCGCGCCGACCGCCAGCCGGAATTCACGCAGATCGATCTGGAGATGAGCTTCGTGGAGCCCGACGACGTCATCAAGAAGCTCCATGCCGTGCTCTCGCAGCAGGCACGGC
>CADEFT010000009.1 GCA_902826685.1 uncultured Acidobacteriota bacterium | reverse complement strand
CCGGCTACACGCCGGCCCGAGCGCCGTCGTTCCAAAGTAGCCACACCCAAATGAAGTGAGACCTGGCTTGCATATGCTCTAATAGTCCAAAGCGGGTGAACTCACAAGACTGTCAACGATGACGTTCGACGTGTGCGAAAACGACGCCAGGATTGAAGGAGAAACAAAAAGATGGCAACTTCCATCCTCGAGAGTCTGATGAGCAATATCGATCCGCAGATGCTCGGATCGATCGCCTCAAAATTGGGTGAATCCAAGGATTCGGTTCGCGGGGGGCTGCAAGGCGGCGCGGCTACGATGCTTTCGGCGTTGGCGGGCAAGGCCGGCGACAGCGGGTTTTTAGGCCAGTTGATGGGCTTGCTGAACAATCCGGCTCTCAGCGGCGGCGCCATGTCGAATATCGGATCGCTGCTCGGCGGCGGCAGTACTTCGCCCCTGGGCGAGCTTGGCTCGAAGTTTGTGAGCATGTTGTTCGGCTCCAAGCTTGGCTCCATCGCCGACGTCGTAGGCAGGGCGGCTGGCTTGGGATCGAGCAGCGCCGGCAGCCTGATGGGCCTGCTGGGACCGCTGCTGCTGGGCACCCTCAGCCAGCGCGTCCGGTCGGGCGGGCTCAATGCCAGTTCGCTCGGCAGCCTGTTGAGCGCCGAAGCTCCGGGCCTTTCGCAATTTCTGCCGGCCGGTATCGGCAGCCTGCTGGGCGGCCTGTCCGTTCCCCATGCGGCGGCCTCCGCACACCACGCGCATGAAGCGGCCAAGGAAGGCGGGACCAACTGGCTGTGGCCGGCTCTGGGCCTTGCGTTGTTGCTTGGCGGTCTGTTGTGGTTCTTCAATACGGGCGGCACGGCTCCGCGGGTGCCCACTCCGGACGTGGCCAAGACAGTGGAGAAAGCGGCCGATACGGCGACCACGGCCATCTCCGACGCGGCCAAGAGCGCCTGGGCCGCGCTCGGGGAATTCTTCAAGCGCAAGCTGCCCAACGGCATTGAACTCAACATTCCGCGCATGGGTGTGGAGAACAGGCTGATCGATTACATCGAAGACGCGTCGAAGGTCGTGGATAAGACCACTTGGTTCGACTTCGACCGGCTGCTGTTCGACACCGGCAAGGCCACCTTGCAGCCGGATTCGCAGGATCAGTTGCAGTCCGTCGCCAACATCATGAAGGCCTACCCGAACGTGGAAGTGAAGATCGGCGGTTACACCGATAACACCGGGGACAAGGCCGCCAACATGAAGCTTTCCGCCGATCGCGCCAAGAACGTCATGGATGCGCTCGTGGGACTCGGTATCGCCCCGTCGCGCCTGACTTCGGAAGGTTATGGCGACCAGCACCCGGTGGCCGACAACGCCACCGAAGAAGGCCGCGCGAAGAACCGGCGCATTTCGATGCGTGTAACCAAGAAGTAGTTTCGCCCCTTACATAGAGCCCGGCGGTTCCCTGCCGCCGGGTTTCTCTCTGATGGATCCCGCACCGTAACCGCACGTTAGGGAGTGACCATGAGCGGACTCCGAACTCTTACCGGCGTCGAGGAAACAGCCCTGCGGTCGCTCGCGCTCGACCTCGGCCAACTCTGCTTCGATCTTGCCGGAATCGTCGATCCCACTCCCGTCTCCGACGGCGTGAGCATGCTCATTTCCATCGGGCGCGGCCAGTGGCTCGATGCGGCGCTGAGCGGCGTAAGCATGGTGCCCTACGTGGGCGACCTGGCCAAGGCTGGCAAATTCCCGAAGTATCTCAAGACGCTTGAAAGGGCGATCCAACTGGCGACGGAATCGGCGGAGGCGGCGCGGCTCCTGCAACCTATCTTCGCCAGGCTCGACCGCCTGCTGCAGATGCTGCCCTCCAATGTGCCCGGTGAATTGAACGACCTGCGGCGCATGGTTCATACCTTCATGACGCGAAACTCGGTGGTGCGCCACGCGGTGGCGGCGCTGCCCGATATCAGCTCGCATTTCCGCTTTCGCCGCTACACGACCGCCAGCTTCGAGTATGTGGAAGCAAGCGGCAGGCTGGGCGTTCCCGGGCGGGTGATGCAGCATCGCGACGCGGCGGCGCAGCGCGCTCTTTCGGGCGGCACCGGCGACCATGCGGGCCACCTGATCGGAAATCAATTCGGCGCTCCTGGCGGCGGCCTGAACCTCGGCTTGCAGAACGCCAATATCAACACGCGCGCGCCCCGTACCGAGCATCATTGGATCGGCGGCAGCGGCGGCAGCTACCTCAACCTGGAACAAGCCTGGTCGCAGAAGCTGCACAACGGCATCGGCATTGAAGTGCGCGTGCGCGATCAATACCGGCTCGGGGAATCGCGCCCCATAGGCCGCCACGTCGATTGGACGGAGATTCATCCCAACGGCAGCCGCTCCGAGCACACGCTGGCGTTCCTCAACTCCTCGTCGCCGCAGAGCCGGGCCGCTCACGGGCCACAATAATCCCGCCGCGGGCCTATCATGGTCTGGTATGAGACTTGCGGCTCTCTTTCTGGCCGGCGCCAGCCTGTTCGCCGCCGTGGACTACCAGCGCGACATCCGGCCATTACTCGCCAAGCGCTGCGTCGCCTGCCACGGCCCCGATGAACACGCTCGCATGGCCAACCTGCGGCTGGACCAGCCGGTTCCCCAGGCCGATCGGATTCTGGCGCGTGTCACCGACGACAAGCGGCCGATGCCGCCGGCCGGGCCGCGCTTGAAAAGCGAAGAGATTGGCCTCATTCGGGAGTGGATCGGCGCCGGCGCGCCGTTTTCGAGTCACTGGTCGTTTGAAGCGCCCAAGCCCGCCGCGCGTCCCACCGTTCGCAATGCCGCCTGGCCGCGGAGTGAGATCGACTATTTCGTGCTGGCCCGCCTGGAGAAGGAAGGACTCGCGCCCTCGCCCGAAGCCGATGCCTACACGCTGGCGCGCCGCGCGGCCCTCGACCTGACCGGGCTTCCGCCCGAGCCCGCTCTTGCCGAGGCCTTCGTCAAGGACAAATCGCCGGGAGCTTACGAACGCCTGATCGACGCGCTGCTCGCCTCGCCGCGATACGGGGAGCGGTGGGCGCGCGTCTGGCTCGACCTCGCCCGCTACGCCGATACTCAGGGCTATGAGAAAGACAATCGCCGCACCATCTGGCCTTACCGGGATTGGGTCATTCGCGCCTTCAACGCCAATGTGCCTTTTGACCGCTTCAGCATCGCCCAGATCGCGGGCGACCTGCTGCCCGAGCCATCGGAAGACGATCTGATCGCCACCGGGTTTCATCGCAACACGATGACCAACACCGAAGGCGGCACCGACGATGAGGAGTTTCGCGATGCGGCCATCAAGGATCGCGTCGCGACCACGGGGCTGGTCTGGATGGGATTGAGCTTCGGCTGCGCGCAATGCCACACGCACAAGTACGATCCCATTTCGCACAAGGAGTTCTATCAGATTTATGGCTTTTACAACCAGAGCCAGGATAGCGACAAGGCCGACGACTCGCCGACTTTGAAGCTCGACGGCGCTTCGACGCTGGTGATGCGCGATCTGGCGGCGGATAAGGCGCGCGTGACGCGCATCCATGAGCGCGGCAATTTTCTGAGTCCGGGCGCCGAAGTGCAGGCGGGGGTCTTGGGTTCGTTTCACACCCTTCCGGCCGATGCGCCGAAGAACCGGTTGGGGCTGGCGCGCTGGCTGGTGGACAAGAGCAATCCACTCACGGCGCGCGTGCAGGTGAATCGTTATTGGGCGCGCCTGTTTGGCGCGGGCCTGGTGGAAAGCGAAGAGGATTTCGGCACGCAGGGGACGCCGCCCGAACATCGCGAAACGCTCGACTGGCTGGCGTCGGAATACATGCGGCTCGGCTGGGATACCAAGGCGTTGCTCAAAACCATCGCCATGTCGGCCACTTACCGGCAATCGTCGGCGGTGGCGCCGGCGCTGATGGAAAAAGACCCGCGCAACCGGCTGCTGGCGCGCGGCGCTCGCTTCCGGTTGGATGCCGAAGTCGTGCGCGATCAGGCGCTCGCCGCCAGCGGATTGCTGAGCGCGAAGATGTACGGTCCGCCGGTCATGCCGTGGCAGCCCGAGGGGATCTGGACCGTCGTGTACAACTCCGAAAAGTGGGAAACGTCGGCGGGCGAGGATCGCTACCGGCGCGGGCTTTACACCTTCCTGCGCCGGACGTCGCCGTATCCTTCGATGATCGCCTACGACGCGCCGACCGGGGAGACGTGCACGGTGCGCCGCATTCGTACGAACACGCCACTGCAGGCGCTGGCGACGTTGAACGATCCGGTCTCGATGGAAGCCGCGCAGAAGCTGGCCGCGCGAACGCTGGCCGAATCGTCCGCCTCCGATATCGAGCGCGCCGAACACATGTTCAAGCTGCTGCTGGTGCGTCCGCCCACGCGCGAGGAGTTGCGGCGCATCGTGGCCCTGCACAAGGACGCGGCCGCCGAGATTCGCGCCAACGCGGCTTCGCAGAATACATTGCTGCATTACGACCGGGCGATGTATCCGGCCGATCGCGAGGCGGTATGGCTTCCGCGAACCGCCGATTGGCGCTACACCGTATCCGAACCCGCCGAAGGCTGGCGGGAGGCGGGCTTCGATGCCACCGGTTGGAGCGAGGGCAAGGGCCAGTTCGGACAGTTCAAGGAATCGAAGAATCCACCCAAGGACGCCAGGATCGGCACCGACTGGGATAGCGATCAGTTGTGGCTGCGCGCGGCGTTCGAAGCGAGTGAAGTGCCGGCGGCGCTGCGGCTGCTGGCCCGTTCCAGCTGCCACTTCGAAGCGTGGATCAACGGCGTGCCCGCGACGTCGACCAACCTCGAGCGCGGCGATTACTACGAATACGCATTGTCGAAAGACGCGCTGGCGTCGTTGAAGCCTGGGCGCAATGTGCTAGCCGTGCGCGCCACCAGGAGCTCGGAACGTTCCGTGGGCCAGTTGTTCGATGCCAGCCTGGTGGCCGTGCTGCCGCTCGGCCAGGGGCGGGCGTCGAGCGGCAATGCACGCCGCGCCGCCTGGGTGGTGGTGGCCAATACGCTGATGAACCTGGACGAGGCTCTGACACGACGATGAGCGCGATGAATCCCATTCTCACCGCCACCAGGCGCCATTTCCTGCAGCGCTGCTCGCTCGGGCTCGCCAATCTGTTTCTCGCCGGGGCGCAGCCCACCGGCAAAGCGAAATCGGTGATCTACCTGCACATGGCGGGCTCGCCGACGCAGCTTGAGCTATTCGACTACAAGCCGGAGCTCATCAAGTACGACGGCCAAGACTGCCCGCAGCACTTACTCGAAGGCAAGCGCTTCGCCTTCATCAAGGGCGTCCCGCGGATGATGGGGACGCCATATAAGTTCGCGCGGCACGGTGGCGCGGGGTCATACGTAAGTGAATTGCTGCCGCATTTTTCGAAGGTAGTGGACGATGTGACCATCATCCGCTCGATGAACACCGACCAGTTCAATCATGCGCCCGCGCAGTTGTATCTGCACACGGGCAATCCGCGCTTCGGGGCTGCCTCCATGGGTGCCTGGGCCACCTACGGGCTGGGCTCGGAGAATAAGGATCTGCCGGGCTTCGTCGTGCTGGTGGGCGGGGGGAATAATCCCGACGCGGGCAAGAGCCTCTGGGGCAGCGGCTTTCTGCCGCCTGTTTATCAGGGCGTGCAATGCCGTACCTCGGGCGATCCGGTGCTTTATCTGAGCGATCCGGAAGGGATGACGCGTCCGCTACGGCGCAAGACGCTCGACGCGTTGAAGGATCTGAACGCCATGGGCCAGAAGCGCGACGGCGATCCGGAGACCGCCGCCCGCATTTCGCAATATGAACTGGCGTATCGCATGCAGGTCTCGGTACCGGATGCGATGGATATTTCCAAGGAGCCGGCTCAGATCCACCAGATGTATGGTGCCGAGCCGGGAAAGATTTCCTTCGCCAATAACTGCCTGCTGGCGCGGCGGCTGGTGGAAAAGGGCGTACGGTTCGTGCAGTTATTCCAGTGGGGTTGGGATCATCATGGCTCCAACCGGCGCGAGGATATACGCTATGACCTGCCGGTCAAGGCGCGTAACATCGACCGGCCGATGGCGGCTCTGATCGCCGACTTGAAACAGCGCGGCCTGCTCGATCAGACGCTGGTGGTCTGGGGCGGCGAGTTTGGTCGAACGCCGATGCGCGAAAATCGCGGCGGGTCCTATGGGTCGTTCATCGGCCGCGACCATCATCCCTACGCGTTCACCATCTGGATGGCGGGGGGCGGCATCAAAGCGGGGTTGAACTATGGGTCGACCGATGAGATCGGCTACTATGTCGCCGAGAACAAGGTGACGCCGCGCGACGTGCAGGCCACGATTCTGAACCAGTTGGGCCTGGACCCCTACAAGTTCTCGTTCCCGTACCTGGGATTGAACCAGCGCCTGATCGGGCCGACCGATGAAGGCCGGATTCTCAAGGATCTGATCGCGTAGCTCACTTACAGGAGAAGCTGGCCGCGTCGTTCGAATTGCCAGACCCGTTGTAAGTTACTCTTTGGGGATAGACGCAAAGCGGGCGCGAGAAATCGTCTTTCGCTCCGCGGGCGATAATTCTTTCCGGCGCCACTCCCTGTTCCACCCAGCGTTCGAGCGCCGTTACGATGTTGCGTTCCGGATCGGCCGGGGCGTTGTTTCCGTTGCCGAAGCGGTTGGGGCCGGAGCCTCCGGCGCAGTGGCCCATGCCCGGCACCAGATAGAAGCGGAAGAAATCCTTCACGGGAGGCTTGCCTTGCGCGCGTGCATCCGGGAAGCGATCGAAGAACGCCACGACGTTGTCGTAGTAATCGATGGAGCTATAAGCCGAAATCGCGCCGTCGGCCCAGCCGTGGTACATCAGCAGCTTCCCGCCATTGGCGCGGAAGGATCGCAGATCCGGGTTGTTGGCGTTGATGTGAACGCCGGCCTTCTGATCGCCATAAGCGACGTCGTTGTCGAACTCCATCGAAAGGTAGTTCCAGTTTGGATCCTCATAGACGGCCTGGCCGAAGAAGGAAAGGCCAAAACGCATTTGGATGGATGGTTCCGGCGGCTTGCCGAGAATCCAGTTCGCCCACTCGTTCGGCACGGCTTCGGTGGAAGGCGGATAGCCTGGATAGATCGGCTTTCCCGTGCGCGGATTGCGCGGGCCGGCGTAAATCTTCTTCAACGCGTCCAGTTGCGGTTTGGTGAGGCAATCGGCGGCATCGCCCTGGCGGCAGAGAAGAACGTCCGGGTTGAACTTGCATTCGCGCGGATCTTCCACCAGATCGTCTTTCACGCCGTCGAGGGAGTCACAAGCCGCCATCGCCGCCTTTTGAATGACGGGCAGCTTCTCGTGCGGAATGAACGCGGCGGGATCCTTGCGGAGCGCCTGCGCGTTCCAGACGAAGCCGGCGAAATGATGCGACCAGTCGTAGGCGGGCGCGCCCGCCAGAATGCCGTCGAAATCCTCCGGGTAACGCTGCGCTTCCTGCAGCGCTTCGCGCCCGCCATCGGAGCAGCCAACAAAATAATTTCGATTCGCGGGCTTGCCGTAGAAAGCCTGCACGATCGACTTCGAATGGACGCTGGTCAGATGCACGGCGCGATGGCCGAAGTCGATGATCTTCTCCGGGTGGCCGACGGCCCAGGCGGCATCGCCCTGACCGCGCGGATGGCCATCGTCGGTGCCGGCGGCCGCGTAGCCCTGCTCGGCGGCGGCGCGAATACCCGCGCTTGGCACATTCCCGGCCCATCCGCCGTTGCCCAACTGGCGGTAGCGCCCGTTCCAGTTCTCCGGCAATTGAACTTCGAAATTAATCTCGGAATCACGGGTGGGGCGCGCCACTGCCTTGACCACGCAGATGGAGCCAGCCTTCTCCGCGCTGACGATCGAAACCTTGTTGAGCGGAAGTTGAACAAGCGATTCGCAAGGCCGTTGCGCCAGCGCGAGCGGGAGAAGGAAAGGGAGCAAGAGAGTCGCGTACAGCACAGAGACATCTTACCCGAGGGCGGCGCCGGGCCGCCTCACTTGCCGGGCATGATCACCGTGTCGATGACATGAATGACGCCGTTATCGCAGGCGATGTCGGTCTTCACCACTTTGGCGTTGTCGATCATCACCTCGCCGCGCATGGCCTTGATGCGCGCGGAACTGCCTTCCACGGTCTTGGCGCTTTTCATCTTCACCACATCCGCGGCCATAACCTTGCCCGCCACCACATGGTAAGTGAGTATCTTCTTCAATTTCTCCGGATCTTTCAGCAAGCCTTCGACCGTTCCCGCCGGAAGCTTGGCGAAAGCCTCGTCGGTGGGGGCGAAGACCGTGAAGGGTCCGGGACTTTTGAGTGTGTCCACCAGGCCAGCCGCTTGAACGGCGGCGACCAGCGTCTTGAAGCCGCCGGCGCCGATCGCGGTATCGACAATGTCGGCCGCGGCGGCGTTAAACGCCAGCGCGCCCAGAAGCGCGCAAGTATTGAGAATACGTTTCATCGAGGAACTCCTGTTGTCGAGGGTGTGGATCCGTCACTCGAATGGATGACCGCGCGAACCGGAGGAGTTACTTTATTGCGCAATGGTATTCTGCGGAGCATGCATTTGCCCGCGATTCTATTGGCCGTCACGGCCGCGGCATGGTGCGAGAACATCGATATCCGTTCGTCGCTAGACAACGCCGCACAACCGGCGATCGCCGACCTGCCGGAGTCGAACGGCACGCCGGTTCCACTGCTTGTCCATCTGCATTCCTGGTCGAGCCGGTTCGACACCTCGAACAATCTGGCCGATATCCGCGCCGAGGCGAAGCGGCGGGGGTGGGCTTTCGTCTCGCCGGACTTTCGCGGCGTGAACGATCATCCCGAGGCTTGCGGCTCCGAACTGGCGGTGCAGGATGTGCTCGATGCGGTGGAGTGGGTGAAGCGGCGCACGGCGATCGACGCACGCCGCATCTATCTGGCCGGCAGTTCGGGCGGCGGTTACATGTCGCTGGTGGTGGCGGGCCGGGCACCGCACGTTTGGGCCGCCGTGTCGGCGTGGGTGCCCATCAGCGATCTGGCCGCGTGGTACGAATTTTCGAAAGCGAAGGACTCGCGTTACTGGAAGATGATGGAGGGCTGCTTCGGCTACCCGCCCACCAGCGGCATGGCGCTGCAGCAATATCGCCGCCGGTCTCCCGTACATTTTCTGAAGCTCGCTCGCGGTGTGCCCATCGACATCCAGACGGGTATTCAGGATGGCCACACCGGCGCCGTGCCCGTGAGCCATTCGCTGCGCGCGTTCAATGAACTGGCGGCGCCAACGGATCGCATCGCCGAAGCCGACATCGAAGCCATCACCAGGGAAGCGAAGATTCCGGCGCGTCTGGCGGCATCGATCGGCGAACCGCGGCTCAAGCGGGCGCTGTTCCGGCGCGGATCGGGCGCGGCGCGTGTCACGGTTTTCGACGGCGGCCACGAGGCCGACTTTCCCGCCGCCGTGCGTTGGCTGGAACAGCACCGTCAGCCGGAGGCGTTCCTCGAGACATCGCTGCAGAACGACCAATTGCTGCCGCGCGGCGAATCGGGAATGGCGGTGGTGCCCGCTCCGGTGACCCGTGGAAAAGGACCGCTTCAGGTGCGTGTGAATGCCGGTCCGTGGCAGACGTCCATGCCTCAGCTTGCGGCCGGAGGCCCCTACACCATCGATTTCCGGATGGGCGCCACGACGGTGCGGCGCACCGGGATTCTGGTGGGCGACATCTATCTGCTCGCCGGCCAATCGAACATGGTGGGCCGCGCCCCGCTCATCGACCCGGCCCCGGCCGATGCGCGGATCCGTGTGTTGACGCCCGAAGATACGTGGGCGATTGCGCGCGATCCCATTCATGAGGCGCTGCCGCGCGATGGACGCGTGGTGGGCATCGGCCTTGCTCTGCCTTTCGCGAAAGAAATGCTGCGGCGCACCGGAGTTCCCGTGGGCCTGGTGCCCTGCGCCATCGGCGGCACATCGCTCGAGCAATGGAGCCCCGATCTCAAGCCGCAACTGCGCCGGTCGCTGTATGGAAATTTCCTCGCGCGGGCGAAGCTGGTGGGGCCGGCCAAGGCGGTGCTCTGGTATCAGGGGGAAAACGACGCCTCACGGCTGGAGACCGCACGCACTTACGGCGAGCGGTTTCAGGCCTTGGTTAGGGCGATGCGCGCCGATCTGGGCCAGCCGAAGCTTCCGTTTTATTACGCGCAGCTTTCGCGCTACGTGATCGAGAAAGGCTACGACGGGTGGGACCTGGTGCGCGAGGCGCAGCGTCTTTCGGAAGCGGCGATTCAGCCGGGCGGCATGGTTTCGACCATCGATCTCACTTTGACCGATCCCATTCACCTCGATCGCGCCGCGCTGGGAACGGTGGGCCGGCGCATGGCTGGCCGCGTGCTCGACGGGCCGATTCCGGAGCTGGTTTCCGCCAAGTGGGATGGGCCGGGCAAGCTGCGGCTGAAATTCTCGCGCCCGGTGGCGATGCCGGCCGGGCAGCGTATTACGGGATTCGATCTGAATGAAACCGCGGTGTTTCACGCCGCGCCGGAGCCGTCGGGAGACATCGTGTTGTCGGTCCGGCCGCTCAAAGCGGGCTCAACGATGGAGTTGAATTACTGCCGCGGCCTGAATCCTTACTGCGCGCTGGCCGATGCGAAGGGACAGGCGATGGCCGCTTTCGGGCCCGTGAAACTCGATCCAGTGCCTTAAGACTAGGCCAGCCGTGGAGGCACATTCCCCGCCTCCATCGCCGCCTTCCGCACATCCACCATCGCCAGAATCGCCAGCCCCGCCACGAAGAACACAATCAACGACAGAATCGAAATCCGGTAGCTGCCGGTGAACTGCATCCCGATTCCCGGTCAGAGTGTGACGGCTTCCAACGCCCGATTCCGCTTACTCTTCTGAACGGTCCGAACTGGAGCGACTCCAATGAAAAGAACTGCTTTCACGTGCGCCGTCCTCGCCGCGGTCTTCTGTAGCTGCGCTTACGCTCAGAACAAGCAGGCCGCCGTCAAAGCACTCGGAAAATTCGCCGCTGAGGTCGCAACGAAGCTTGCGGTCGATATTTCCAAAGATGAGATCAGGCAGTGGATAAGATCGGCGGCCCCCGGCTCTGCGACCTCGGCCACTCAGGCTCAATCTTCCCAGGGCAATCCGCCCTCCGCGACACCGGTCACCGCTACACCGGCCTGGATTCCGCCTCAAAGGGTACAGCAGCAAAGCCACCAATTTTCCCTCGCCTGGACTGACCCTCGTGACCAAAGACAGGGCTATGTCGGGTATCTCCAGATGTGGGGCGCCGTTGGCTATTTCAACGTTGTGACCGTCTTCGCCGGCACTCCCATTTCGCCGATTGTCCAGCAGGTCATGGTCGCTTCTCTCGCGCCGAACGGCACAGACGTTATCCTCACCGGTTACTATCCACGCATCGCCGGGACCAATTCTGCCGCACCCAACTATTCATCGGATGCCTTCCGCCTCACTCAAACCGCCTTCGGCGGATGGACTATCGCCGACACCTGCAGTGTTGGCGGTTGCGCTCCGGTCTTCGTTGTCGACTCAAACCGCAATATGCAGTGATCACGCCAGCCGTGGAGGCGCATTCCCCGCCTCCATCGCCGCCTTCCGCACATCCACCATCGCCAGAATCGCCAGCCCCGCCACGAAGAACACAATCAACGACAGAATCGAAATCCGGTAGCTGCCGGTGAACTGCAGCGCCAAGCCGAAAAATAGCGGCCCCATCCAACTTGTTCCCTTGTCGCTCACTTCGGAGATGCTGTAATACTCCGCCTCATGCCCTTTGGGAATCATGAAAGAAAAGATGGACCGGCTGAGCGCCTGGCTGCCGCCCATCACCGCCCCCACCGCCCCGGCCATGATGTAAAACTCGGTCTGGCTCGAAACGAATCCGTAGGCGTAGATCAGCACCAGGCAATACGTCGCCAGCGTAATCATGACCGTGCGCTTGTTGCCTAACACCGCGGCCAGACGGTTGAAGCACATCGCGCCCAGCACGCCAACGAATTGGGCGATGAGAATGCCCACCGTCAGCGAAGAGACCGGCAGTTTCAGTTCCTCCTGTCCGAATGTCGCCGCCAGCGACAGCACGGTTTGAATCGCGTCGTTGTAGATCAGGTAGGCCAGCAGGAAGCGCAGCGTCTGCGGCAGCTTGACGACTTCCCTGATCGTGCCCGCCAATTGGGTGAGGGCCGCCGCCACCGCGGTGGAGCCTTCCGGCACCGGCTTCTGCGGCCCGCGATTGCGCAGCTTCGAAAGCGGGATCAGCGTGAACAGCGCCCACCAGATTCCCGCCGACGCCAGGCTGATCCGCACCGCCATGCCCTCCGTCAGCCCGAGCCTCTCCGCATTCGAATACAACCCAAGGTTCAGCACCAGCAGCAGACCGCCCCCCAGGTACCCCAACGCCCAGCCTCGCGATGAAACGTTGTCGCGCTCATCGGGACCCGCAATCTCCGGCAGGAAAGAGTTATAAATCACGTTGCCCGCGCCGAAAGCCGAGTTGGCGATCACAAACAACACGCACCCCAACAGGTAGTTGTCGCCCTTGAGAAAGAACATCGCCATGGTGGCCAGGGCTCCGGTGAACGCGGCGGCGCCCAACATCTCGCGTTTGCGGCGGCCGTAATCGGCGGCCGCGCCGAACACCGGCAGCAGCACCACCTGGCACAACACGCTCAGCGAAACCACGTAAGGCCACAACGACGCGGCGGCCACTTTCAATCCCAGTGGATGAACGAAACCCTGCGCATCGGCCGCCGCCTTTGCCAGCGTGGTCAGGTAGGGTCCCAGGAACAACGCGGCCACCGTCGTGGCGAATGCCGAGTTGGCCCAGTCGTAAAAATACCAGGCACGCTGTTCGGCCCGTGAAGCGTCGTTCATATGTGTGAAGTAAAGCTAGCAAACTGCCGATTAGCCGGTAAAGTGACACTCATTCATCGGCTTTCGATCGCGGCCGCCTTATTCCTGTGCGCTTTTCCGTGTGCCGCGCAAAATACCATTTCCTCGTTGAGCCTCATCACCGAGCCCCCTACTCTTACATCTCTCGGCTTCCAACTTCTTCATTCCGGCGATGACGATCGCGACGCTACCGCTACCATTCAATACCGTCCGGTTGGCGAATCCGCCTGGCGTACGGGCTATCCCTTATTCCGCGTCCTGCCGGAAACGGTGACAGGCCGCGCCGTGCCCAGACAGTTCGCAGGCAGCCTGCTCGATCTCAAACCGGCCACCAGCTATGAAGTGCAGGTCCGCGTGCAGGATCCGGATGGGTTTGACAACACGCTGACGGCGACGGCGTCGACACGCGGCGTTCCCGTCGGCCCGGCCAATCCAAGGCTTGTGCCGGTCGCCGACGCGGCCGCGTTCCGCGCCGCTCTGTTGAGCGCCCAGCCGGGCGACGTGATCACGCTGCAAGCGGGAACCTATTCCATTCAGAACGCCGAAATGTACGCCAGCGGCAACGCCGCCAATCCTATCGTGATCCGCGGCGTCGCGCAAAGCACCGTCATTCTCGATGGCGGCAATTGCACCGATTGCAACGTCCTTGAAATCTACGGCAGCTTTATCACGCTCGAATCGCTCACCATCCAGAACGCCTACCAGGCCGTGCGTTTTCAGGGGTCGACGGCGCAGCGCAACACGGCGCGGCGGCTCATCGTCCGCGACGTCGAAAACGGCATCAACGGCCGCGGCACGCAGCGCGACTTCTATTACGCCGACAACATGTTCACAGGCCGCGTGCAGTTTCCGCGCATCTATTCCACCGATAACGGCGCCAATGGCAGCTTCGCCCTTTCGCTGTTCGGCCAGGGCCACGCCGTCGCGCACAACCATATCTCCGGTTTCGCCAACTGCATCACCATGGGCACGCCCGGCAACCGTTCCATCGACATCTATGGCAACGAGATTCCTTACTGCTACGACGACGCGATTGAAACCGACCAGTCCGAAGGCAACATCCGCGTCTTCCGCAACCGCCTCACCAACGTCTACACGGCGGTGAGCGTCCAGCCGGTTTTCGGCGGACCCGTCTACATCTATCGCAACGCCGGCTATAACATCGCCTATGAGCCGATGAAATTCCACAGCCGCGCCACCACGCCTTCGCAGGATCCGAGCGGTGTAGTGGTCTTTCACAACACCTTCGCCTCGCCCGAACGCGCCCTCAACATGGGCTCGCCGCTGCCCAATCACAACAGCGTCCTGATGAACAACATCTTCCTTGGCCCGGCGGTGCAGCCAAGCGGGCAATCGGTGGATTGGGTCGCTCCGCTCAATCGCGTGACGTTCGACTATAACGGCTACTATCCCGATGGCGCGTTCTTCTTCCGGCCTCCGAACGCCAGTGGCACGGCCGCCACGTTCGCCGGCGTTTTCGGGCGCTTCGGACTCGAGCAGAACGGCCGTCTGCTTACGGCCAGTACGCTTGTCAACGGATTGCTGGGTCCGGCGAGTTTCAGCAATTTGCAAACGCCAAAGGATATGAGCCTGGCTCCGCTGTCCCCGGCTCTCGATGTGGCGGCGCGTCTGCCGGGTTTCAACGATTCCTACTCGGGCGCCGGGCCGGATCTGGGCGCGATCGAATCCGGCTGCGCCGTCCCCGTCTTCGGGCTCCGCCCGGCGGCCGCCGACGAAACCAACATCGCCACCGGCTGCGCCGTGACCCCCGCCAACGTCGCGCCGAACCCCGTTTCCGTCACCATGTCGCGCGTTTCCAGCCGCCCCGCCTTCACCGTCTCGGTGAACGACGGCAACGGGTGGCAGGATGTCACGAAGGTTCAACTCGCGTTTGGAACGGCGCCCGGTCTCGCCAATGTTTGCGCCGTCGAACTCGACCGCGCCACCCAAATGATGTACCTCTGGAACGATGCGGGCACGGCACGTCTCGGCCCGGTAACGCTCGGCACCACCGGGGCGGTTCAAAATTCGCGCTGCCACCTGTGGGGCGCTGGCGCCTCCATCGGCACCAGCCAGTCGCTGAATCAGATGACCTGGCGCATCCTGCTCGCCTTCGTCAACAACTACGGCTCACAGGTGAGCATCTTCGTCAAGGCCGACGACGCCACCTCCACCAGCGGATGGAAGAACATGGGCTTCCTTCGCTGATCTCTGTATAATCGCTGGATGTTCGCCCTGATCGTTTCCATCGCAAGCCTCGCCTTCGCCGAAGAGTACGTCCCGGGACCTGATTCTCAACGTCAGCCGGGCGTACCCCAAGGCAAGGTGACCCGCCATGAGTGGAATCGCAGCGCGATCTATCCCGGTACCTCGCGTGAGTATTGGGTCTACGTGCCCGCGCAATACGACCCGCAGCGGCCCGCCTGTACGATGGTGTTTCTCGATGGCGGCACGTTCGCCAATGAAACAGGCGCTTTCAAGACCACCGTCGTGCTCGACAACCTGATCCACAAGGGCGAGCTGCCGGTCCTCGTCGGCGTCTTCATCAATCCCGGCGTCGTGGTGCCCGGCCCGGCGGACACGCAGGGCCGGTTCAATCGAAGCTATGAGTACGACGCCATCGGGCCGCGCTTTCCCACCTTTCTGCTTGAAGAGATTCTGCCCCAGGTGGCCCGGCAATACAACCTGTCCACGGACCCCAACCATCGTGCCATCGGCGGGTCCAGCTCCGGCGGCAATGGCTCCTTCAACGCCGCCTGGCAGCGGCCGGATGGCTTCCGCCGCGTGCTCAGCTTCATCGGCGGATTTACCAATTTGCGCGGCGACCACATCTACCCGTCGCTGGTGCGCAAGATGGAGACCAAGCCTCTGCGCGTGTTCCTGCAGGATGGCACCGGCGATGTCAATGTTTACAGCAACTACGAATTGAATCTGGCGTTGACGCACGCGGGCTACGACAGCAAGCTGGTCATCGGCACCGAGGCGCATAACAGCAAACACGGCGCGGCGATTCTGCCCGAGGCTTTGCGCTGGCTCTGGCGCGACCACGCCACGCCCATCGCCAAGCCGCTCGCCGGCCCACGTCATTTCCTCACCAACAACGTGCTTCATCCCGGTAAGGATTGGGAACTGGTGAGCGAAGGCCACAAGTTCACCGAAGGCCCCGCCGTGGATGCGCAAGGCAACGTCTTCTTCAGCGACGTGCCGAACAGCCGCATCCACAGGATCGGCGCCAAAGACGGCCGTGTCACCGTTTTCAGGCAGGACACCGCCGAAGCCAACGGACTTATGTTCGGGCCCGATGGCCGCCTGTACGCCTGCCAGAACGGCCGCAAGCGCATCGTGGCCTATGACCCGGATGGCACAGAATCCACGATTGCCGAGGGTGTGGAATCGAACGATCTCGCCGTCAACGCGCGTGGTGAGATCTATTTCACCGACCCCAAAAATCACCGTATCTGGTTTATCGACGCCCAGCGCAACAAGCGCGTGGTGCACGAAGGCATCCCGTTCCCCAACGGTGTGCGCTTCTCGCCCGACCATGCCTTTCTCAGCGTCGCCGACAGCATGGGCCGCTGGGTCTGGTCGTTCCAGACGCAGCCCGGCGGCGCGCTCCTCAACGGTGTGCCGTTTCATCATCTGGAGACACCCGACGGAGCCGAATACGGCCAACTGCGGAGCGGCGCCGATGGCATGACGGTGGATTCGGAAGGCTTCCTCTACGTGGCAACCGCCCTCGGGATCCAGATCTGCGATCCGCCGGGAAAGACCGTGGGCATCCTCAGCCGCCCCGGCGCGGCCGCTCCATCGAATGTGGTTTTTGGCGGTGCGGATCTGCAAACGCTTTATGTCACGGCCGGCGATAAGGTGTTTCGCCGCGAGGTCCGGCGCAAGGGTGTTTTTCCCTGGATGGCCGCCAAGCCGCCCCGGCCGAGGCTCTGAAACGTCTAACGTGCGGAAGCAGGTAACGCCTGCGACACGCTCAGTGTCCGCGCCACCGGATTCCAAACCGAAAGCGTGACCAGCCACATCAAAACCCAGACCACCTGGGCCGCCAGCAGATGCACGATCTGCATCCAACCCGGCGCGGCGAGTGCGACGTTCAGCGCCCCCAGGCACACCTGCGCGAGAACGGCGACCTGGCCGGCTTCGAGCAGCTTGCCGAGCGTCGCACCAGGCGTCTGGCGATAGAGCCCGTGGAACAGCATCAGAACCAGCGCGGCGGAAACCACCGCCACCACCGGATGGATCACGCGCAGCCGCACCAGGAAATGCTGGCTGGCCGATAAGTCGTTGGCGAGTTTCGCCATCAGCCCGCCGTCGAGCGCCGGCTTGGCGGGAAACAGCGTGTCGCCCAGAGCCGTTACCGCGCCCGTCATGTTCGTGGCCACCAGCGCCACCACGCATACGGCGATCATCGCCTTGGACACGGACAACCGGCCGCGCTCGACCGCGCGCTCCCCGGCCCACCACGCCGTCGTGGCCGCGCTCGCGACAAGCAGCATAGTGTTAGCCAGATGCAGTGACACCACCAGCGCCCGCGAAAGCGACGCGTTCCCCGCTACCAGTTCCTTCTTCACCAGCACCGCGCCAATCAGGCTTTCGACGATGAGGAAGAACATCGTCGCCAGAGCGGCATGGAACACAGCGCGCCCGGCGCGCCGCGCCCGCCACAGCAGGACCAAGCCCAGGATGCCGCAAGCGCCGCTGGTGAGCCGGTGCGTGAATTCGATGATGGTCTTGGTCTCCGGTGCCCGCGGCATCACCTCGCCATTGCACATCGGCCAGTGGTTGCCGCATCCGTTCCCCGATCCGCTGATGCGCACCCACGCACCAAACAGAATGACCGCGATCAGGTAGGCGGCAAAAAACCACGCGTAACGCCGGAAGCCCGCTGTCATTTCTTTCAGGCTAGCGCATCGAGGTTGACAGGAACACTCGCGTGGGAATAGCTTGGAAGGTCCTGCAACAGGAGGCTCCATGAAACGCAGAGATCTGATCAAGGCCGCTCCGTTTGCCGCAATGATGCTTCAGGAAAAAGCGGAAGCCGCCCCCGTCCTCTTTCCCTTCCAGGTGGAAAAGAGCAAGCTCAAAATCACGAACATGAGGTTGGTGCGCATGCGCCCCAGCCGGCCCGCGCCCGCCTACACGCCGTCGGCCGGGTCCTGGTCGACGCAGGGAGTGGAAGTGGCCAACCCCATGTCCATCTACCCCGAATACAAGGCCACCCGTTCGCTGTTCAACGCCGATCCCGGCAAGGTGCCGAGTTTCACCGTCGAAATCACCACCGACAAAGGCATCAAGGGCTACGGCAACGGCGGACCCGGCGGCGGCGAAATCGTCATGGGCCATCTCACCAAGCTCATGATGGGCCGCGATCCCTTCGACATCGAGCGCAACTGGGATATCTGCTGGCGCTCGACGATGAGCTATGGCCGCATGGGCGTCACCATGAACGCCATCAGCGGCGTCGATATGGCCATGTGGGACATCGTCGGCAAATCGCTCAACATGCCCGTGTACAAGCTGATCGGCGGCGCCGTCAGGGACCGCGTGCCGGCCTATTGCACCGGCAACGACATTGAGCAGCACGTCGAATTCGGATACAAACGTCTGAAACTGGCGATCCCGCACGGGCCCGCCGACGGCCGCGACGGCATGAAGAAAAACGTCGACCTGGTCAAGCGCGCCCGCCAGGCGCTTGGACCCGATGGCGACATCATGCTCGATTGCTGGATGGCGTGGACCGAGCGCTACACCGTCGAGATCGCCCCGATGATGGAGCCCTATCGCGTCTACTGGATGGAGGAAGTGCTGCAGCCGCACGACTACGCCGGGTTCGGGCGCCTTAACGCCGGTATCAAATCCACGCGTATCGCCACCGGCGAACACGAGTACGGACGCTATGGCTTCCGCTATCTGCTCGAAGCCAACGGCGCCTCCATCTGGCAGCCCGATATCCAGTGGTGCGGTGGATTGACCGAACTGCTCAAGATCTCCGCCATGGCCTCGGCTTACGACATTCCGGTGATTCCACACGGCGGCGGCCTGAACGGCGCCACGCATTTCAGCATTTCGCACGTCAACGCGCCCTGGGCCGAGCTGTTCATGCCCGCGCCAGGCGGCCCGCCCGAAGTGTACAAAATGTTCGAAGAACAGTACGAAGTGACGCGCGGACCGGAAGGCATCTACACGCGTCCGCATGAGCGTCCAGGCTGGGGTTGGGATACCGAGCCGGTAAGCTAGATCGAATGCCGAAGATCAATCGCAGGGAACTGACCGTGGGGGCGCTCGGCACGCTGGCCGCCCCCGCCCAGACTACGGGGGCGCGAGTGACCCACGGCCCGATGCTCGGCCACGTCACCGCCAACTCGGTCGCCGTATGGGGACGCCTGTCGCGGCCCGGGGAACTGCGCGTACATTTCGGCACGTCGGCGGATCGCATCGATCAGGTCTCGGCTTCCGCTCCGGCGCAACTCGACAAAGACAACGCTGTGTGGGTGCAGGTGACCGGCTTGCGGCCGGATACTCGCTACTACTACCGGTTGAACGGCGACGCCGCGGCATCGGGCAGCTTTCGCACGCTGCCCGATGCGGCGCAATACCGCGGCGAATTGAACCCGCGCGGCCTGTTCAATTTCCGCTTCGAGTTCGGATCGTGCAACAACCAGAAACCGAACAACGGCATGGGACCCGGGCTGCCGGCGTTCAAGACGATGCGCGAGAAGCTGCGCGATAAGGTGCACTTTTCCATCCTGAACGGCGACTGGCTCTACGAAGATAAGCGCGACTTCACCGTGGCTCAGTGGCAGGCGCAGAATGGCGTCGCCGCCGCCGATACGCCGCGAATCGTTAGTCTCTGCCCGTCCATCGCCGGCGTCTGGGAAAACTACAAATTCTTTCTCGAACGTGGCGTCAACATGGCGGCGTGGCACAAAGAGATGCCGTGCTATTTCACGCCCGACGATCACGAGATCCTCAACGACGTTTACGGCACCGCCGCCGCGGGCAACCACAATCGCCGCGCCGTGTTTCGCGACATCGCCATGCGCGCCTGGTTCGACTACGTTGCCGGAGCCAATCCGCTGGCCACCGCGCAGCCCGCGCACTTCGGCAAGGGCCGCCTCTCGGCCGGCAGCGCCGTGCTCACCGACACCGAAGCCGATTTCCGCAAACTCGACCGCAAGCAGGCTTCGAACCTTCACATTCATTGGGGCGGGCAGACGGCGGGTGTCGACAACGCCAAGCTCGATGAGGCCGATGGCGATCCGAACGCCGGTGTCTACGACATCGTGGAGGTGCTCGACGCCAACCGCATCCGCATCAGCCCCGCTCCGAAGTACGATTCCACCAGTTCCTATTCCATCGGACGCCATTCCTATGGCAAGTTCCGCGCCGGTAACGTCGAGATCTACCTGCTCGACACACGCAGCCTGCGCGACATGCACGATACGAAAGATCCCTACAAGAAGGGCATTTCGATGATCGGCCGGGCCCAGCGCGAATGGCTGATGGAAAGCATGCGCTCAAGCGACGCCGATTTCTTCTTCCTCGCGTCTTCGGTGAACCTCATGATTCCGCACGTCGGTTCGCCAGGTTCCGAAGGCCCGCTCGACGGCAAGGACGATGCCTGGACGGCGTTCGTCGAAGAGCGCGAACTGCTCATCCGGTTCTGGGATTCGCTCGATAAGCCGGTGATCGTCATGACCGGCGATCTGCACAACAGCTTCGCCGTCAAGGTTACGAGCAAAGTGTGGGAGTTCTGCTCCGGCCCCCACAACTCCGCCAATCATCCGATGCGCAGCGAAGGCGGCCGCATGGCCAACGGCCCGTTCGATTCGCGCGGACGCGCCTGCGACATTCGCTGGTCCAGCTACTTCCGCAACGATGTCCCCGCTCCGCTGCGGCGCTGGCCGATCTATGCCGTCGCCCAGATTAACAACGTGTTTTCGAACCCGCTTGAAAAGGATGTACCGCGCTGGGTGGCCTATCCCAAGCCGCACGTCGTCATTCAGTACTACGATGGCGTCTCCGGCGATCTGCTTTACGCCGAAGCGATCCACGCCTAGGAACGCTTCACCAGCAGAACGGCCAGAAACGCGCCGAGAAAAATGTCGATTGACCCGCAGAAACCGGGCCAGAACGCCGGAACGCCGGGATTCTCAATGAACCGGTGATGAAAGAAATCGAAGACACCGTGTCCGGCAAGGGCGGCGGCGGTCCACCAGGGGTTCTTCTTAAACCCCACTACCGCGAGCACCCAAAATACGCCCGTCACGGCGGATGCGATAACCACCGCTTGAGTGGAACCGGCCATGACCGCGAACAGAATATAGTACGTGGGGATCACCGCCAGGACCGTGGAATAGAAGGCGCGATCGCGATCGAAGCCCGTCAGCAGCCCGAACAGCGACACCACCAAGCCCAGCAGGATCCCGATCAGAATATCCATCGCCGAACCTTAGCACGATACGCCGGATACTCCCGCGGAAACAGCGCCGACAGTATGCGTTCCTCGGGCCGGATTTGAAAGCGGTTGATGTAAGCGGCAAACCCAGGCACGAAGGCGAGCGCCGCCAGGTTCGACAAAAGCGCCCCCCAGCCCAGCAGAATCAGAACGAAGCCCACATACATGGGGTTCCGCGTGTAGTTGTAGATGCCTGCGACAACAAGCGATGACGTCGAACCCGGCTTCGTGGGATCGACCGTTGTTTTCGCCCGGCGGAACGAAACGACCCCGGCGAGGCATACGGCCGCTCCCGCCAGCGCCAGGCCCCACGACCAGAGAGACTTCGCGGGAAGGGCGAAATCGAGAGCCGGCGCGGCATAAGAAGCGGCCCACATGAGGGCGGCCACAATGACCACGAGCGCCAGCGGCGGCACCTTCAACTCAAGGCCGCTCCGCTTCTCCGGCACGTTTATGCTCCTCCACTACGGAAATCGAACCACATCCTGATCCTCCGGCAGCTCCAACACACGTTTGCCGGAAACGGCCGCGGGCCGCAGCCCGGCTTTCTTACCGCTCATCAGAGGCTCGAACGATTCCACGTGACCCTCCGCCGTGAAAGACGAATGGACGTAAGCCACGCCGTCGCTCTCCATAGGCTCCGGCCGGTCCGCCACCTGGAAATGAAGGTGCGGAAGATCCGAAGCGCCTGAGCTGCCCAGCCGTCCCAGCACGGCACCCGTCTTCACGCGCTGGCCCTGTTTCACACGCAGGCTCCCCGGCTGAAGGTGAGCGTAAATCGCGAACCGGCTCCCGCTCAGATCGAGCACCACGTGATTGCCGGTGCTTTCGCCCATCGTCAACGGCGGATTCTTCGACACCGTGAACGGCTCCCGGTCCGGCATTCCGTCCCGCACCTGAACGACCACGCCGTCCGCCACCGCCAGTACCTCGACGCCGTATCCGTGATAGGCCGCATTGCCGCCGCCCGGCCGCAACATCGTTCCGTCGCCGTCCAGCTTCACCCAATCGATGGCGTACCGCTGCGGCACCGCCACGCGGCCTTGTGCGCTCAGGTAGGAACGCCGGTGATGGGTGAGCGAGCCGAGGCCGTTCAGCGCCATCCAACCTCCGCCGCGCAGCGGAGCCGCCAGAACCAAGGGCCGCCCGGGCCGCACCGGCACGTATCCTGTAACCGTGAATTCCCTGCCATCCTCGCCGCGAAAGAACGCCTTCTGCGAGATGCCGGGTGCATCCGTCGCGGCGTTGACCAGCACGATCGCCCGCAGCCCCGGTCCGATCCGCCGCACCGCGTCCGGCGGCTCTTCCGCTCCCGGCCGGCGCACCCAACCCTGTTCCAGCCGCGCCGCATCGAACACAACACCGCCCGTAATCTCGAGGCGCGTCAACTCCACCGTCTTCCGGCTGAGGTTGGTGATATGCGCTTCGTAGAGGACATGCTTCCTGCCGTGCGCGCGCACCCAGGAGGCGGGCGGCTGGATCTCGATCGCGATATCGGTATGGTCCTGAGCGAGCAACGCTCCACAGGCCGCCAGCAGAAGCATCACGCCAGCAGTCCCTGAATCACCCGTCCATGCACATCGGTCAAACGCCGCCGGATCCCGTTGTGGTAGTAGGTCAGCTTCTCGTGATCGATCCCCAGCAGATGCAGCGCGGTGGCATGCAAGTCGTGCACTGTGACGGCATTCTCTCCCGGCAGCCGGCCCACTTCATCCGATGCTCCATACGCAAAGCCCGGTTTCAATCCCGCGCCCGCCAGCCAAACGGTGAAGCAATCCGGGTGATGATCGCGGCCCTTCTTGCCCGCCCCTTGCGCCACCGGCGTACGGCCGAACTCGGTGATGCCCATCACCAGAGTGTCGTCCAATAGTCCACGCGCGGCCAGATCCTCGATGAGCGCGGCGGCGGGCTGATCGTATCCCTTCGCCATGCTCGAATGATTGCCTTCCAGATCGCCGTGCGCGTCCCAACTGCGGCCCGACCCGCCGTGATAGGCCTGCACAAAACGGACCCCGCGCTCCACAAGCCGGCGCGCCAGCAGGCAGCTTCGCCCGAACGATTCGGTCTCTTTCTGATCGAGCCCGTAAGCCTTGCGCGTATGTTCCGGCTCCGTCGCGAGATCGGCAATACCCGGCACTTCCAGTTGCATGCTCGCCGCCATCTCGTAGCTGCGCACCCGCGCTTCAAGCGCGCTGTCGCCGGGATGCGCGGCCGCGTATCGCCGGTTCATCCGGTTGAGCCAGGCAAGCCCCGCTTCGCGTTCCGCCGCGGTCACGGCCGCGGGTGTGGCCAGATCGGGCACCGGATCGCCCGCCGGACGAAACGGCGTTCCCTGCACGCCCGCCGGAAGAAATCCATTCGACCAGTGCACCGAGCCGCCCCACGGCGCTCCATTCGGATCGGTCAGCACGACAAACGACGGCAGGTTCCGATTCTCCGTGCCGAGTCCATATGTCACCCACGCCCCCATGCTGGGAAAGCCGGTGAGAATGAAGCCGGTGTTCATCTGGGCGATCGCGGGCATGTGGTTGGCCGATTTCGCCATCACCGATTTCACCAGCGTCAGCCGGTCGGCGCAGCGCGCGAGGTTGGGCAGCAGGTCGCTTACCGGCAGTCCGCTTTGGCCGCGCGGCTCGAACTTCCAGGGGCTCGCATAGAGGTTGCCCGCCTGGCCGAAGAACGTCGGCATATCGAACGACTTGCCGTCCATGCGCACCAGTTCGGGTTTGAAGTCGAAGGTATCCACGTGGCTCATGCCGCCCACCGTGAACAACTGGATCACACGCCTGGCGCGAGCGGTCGCGGCCCCTGGCAGGCCCACGCAACTGGCCGCCAGCCAGCCAAAGCCGGCCCCGGCGTCGAGCATCAGGCGGCGTCTACTCCACATAGAGAAATTCGCTCGAGTTGAACAATCCCCAACATAGCGCCGCCAGGCCGTGCCGTTCCACCAATGCCCGGCTGTCTTCCCGCTCTTCGTCGCGCGGCTCGCGTCCCAGGGCGAGAAGAAAAGCTTCCCGCACCGGATCGGAGGATTGGGCCGCGCCGGCCGCGAAGGCGCGTGCCTGGCGGTTGGCGAAAGCGTCGTTCATCAGGCTGAGGGTCTGCAACGCCGTGGTCGTCGACGGCCGCTTGGGAGTCTTCACCGCCGGCACCGGACAATCGAGCGATTCGAGCATCGGGTTCAACGCCGAGTTCACGTTCATGCGATAGAGCGTGCGCCGGTGCCACTCCGGATCGTCGGCGTCTTTCTGCAGCCAATTCTGATACGAGCCCTGCGCCTTCGCTTCGAACGGGCGGAAACTGGGCCCACCCGCGCGAGTGTTGATTTTTCCGCTCGCCCTCAACATGGCATCGCGCACCGCTTCGCCTTCCAGCCGGCGCGGCGTGTACCGCCACAACAGCCGGTTCCCGGCATCCTTGGCCGCGGCTTCGCGATTCCAGGCCGAAGCCTGGCGGTAGGTTTCCGACAACACCAGGCGCCGGTGCAGCCGTTTCAGACTCCAACCGTCGCGGATGAACTCCGCCGCCAGCAGATCGAGCAGTTCCGGATGCGACGGCTCGCCTCCGTTGTAGCCGAAGTCATTGGGGTTTTCCACCAGGCCCGCGCCGAAATGATGATGCCAGACGCGATTCACGATCACACGCGCGAACAGCGGATTGGCCGGATGCGCCACCCACTCGGCGAGTTTGCGGCGGCGTTCCGATTCCGGCGCATCGGGCGCCAGACCGAATTCGGGCGAGAGCGGCAGACAGGAAAGCGCCCCGGGCGTAACAGCTTCCCCCTTCTGTGTCACATCGCCGCGCCGCAACAGGCGCGTCGGCGCCGCGGGTTCGATGCTTGCGATATGCGCGGTCGTCGCGGCTTCGGCCGGCTTGCGTTCCGCTTGCCAGGAAGCGATCTGCCGTTCCAGCTCCGCGATGCGCGGGGAGGCGGCGGGCGCGCGGCTCGCTACGCCGGCGGCGAACGACGCGGCGATCTGTTCCGCCGTCAGCGCCACATCGTAGAGCCGCGCTTCGTCGAGCTCCAGTCCCTTGCTCGCGCTCAGCCGCACGAACGCATCGCCACTCGTATAGGTTTGCAGGCGGGCCGCGGCGTTGTCGATGTCCGGCGTCCACTCGCTATAGAGCTTCCCGTTGCGGTAGATGCGGATCGCATCGTCGCCCGAGTAGGTGATGGCGATCTGAACCATCTCGCCCGCGGCCGTTTCTTCGGCTCCCTTCCCGTCGGCGGACCGGAACCGCGCCGTGCTCTGGTTTTCCCAGCGCTTCGATTTCCCGGTGAACTGAATGGCGTCGAGAGCGGCGCCGCGATAGCCGCTGGAATTCTTGATCGTCAAAACCTGCGCCGCTTTCTCGGGCTTATCGGCCCACACCCATGCCTCCAGTGTTTTCTCGCGAATCTGGCGCGTCAGCTTCGGCGTCCTCAGCGTCACCGCGTCCTTGCCCTCGCCCGGCTTCAACCGGCCGCCGCCCAGTTCCGCGCCGGCGGGGAGCTTTGCGTGCAGCGATCCGATCTCATCCCGCGCGTCGGTGTCGAAGGTCCACCGCGCGGCGGGACGAGGCAGCGACGCAGGAAACGAATCGCGCCAGCCGGCTCGTTGCAGCGTGGCGAGTTCCGCCTCGGCGGCGGCAATCCTTGCATCGATGGCCGCCAGCCGCGCCATCCGGGCCTTGTCCTCTTCCGCCGTGAGCAAGGGCCGCGACGACGG
Source organism: uncultured Acidobacteriota bacterium (assembly GCA_902826685.1). Classification (GTDB taxonomy): domain Bacteria; phylum Acidobacteriota; class Terriglobia; order Bryobacterales; family Bryobacteraceae; genus CADEFT01. Next base: position 174,061 of record CADEFT010000009.1, on the reverse strand, counting down.
GAAAAGCTCCTCGCCGTCCGAAGGCGGCCACACGGCCTGAAAAGCCGACTTGAACCGGTAATAGTCCTTCTGCGGAATCGGATCGAACTTGTGGTCGTGGCAACGCGCGCAGTTCACGGTCAGGCCCAGGAAGGTCTGCGCCACCACGCCAACCATTTCCTCCAGGTAATCTTCCCGCACCAGGTCGCGCTGCGATTCCACCGCCGAGGTGAGCCCCACCGCGTCCACCGGTCCCCACACCAGAAAGCCGGTGGCCACAACACTGTCTCGTGTCGCGCCTGCCATCACATCGCCGGCGATCTGTTCCCGCGCGAAGTCGCGATACGGCTTGTCGGCATTGAAACTGCGCACCACCCAATCGCGATACTGCCAGGCCTGATCGCGCAACAGGTCGCGCTCAAAGCCTTCGCTTTCGGCGAAACGCACCACGTCCAGCCAATGACGCGCCCAGCGCTCGCCGTAGTGCGGCGAAGCGAGAAGACGGTCCACCAGCCGCTCATAGGCGGCGGGCGAATCGTCGGCCACAAAAGCGCGGATCTCTTCGGGAGCGGGCGGCAATCCGGTCAGATCGAAGCTCAACCGGCGGATCAAGGTGCGGCGATCGGCGGGCATCGAAGGCCGCAGCCCGTTGGCGGTGAGCTTCGACCGGACCCATGAATCGATGCCGCCGCCGGTCGCGCGCAGCGGCTGCAGCGACCACCAATCCTTGCCCGCCCTCTGCTCGCGAAGCACGCCCGGCCACTCGGCCCCGGCTTTCACCCACTCCTCGATCGCTCGCTTTTCGGGATCGGGCAGCGGTGCCGCGGGCGGCATCTCGCCCTTGGCGACGCGTTCGGCCAGGCGTGCGATCCTGCCATCGGCGGGACGGCGCGTCAGATCGAGCCCAGCCGCTTTCACCGCGGGGCCGTGGCAGCTCAGGCAGCGGCGTTCGACGATCGACGCGCCATCGGCGCCATACAACAGAGACGGGAATAAGACCAGCAGCGCACGCATGAAACGAACCCACCAGAATCATATACCAGCAGGCCGCCGCGTTTGGACGATGGATTGCTCCCCATCTTCCACCAATGAATACCGAAGCGCTTCCCCAAACCAAAAGTCTCTGGAAAGAGCGCCTCACGGCCATGCGCGAACTGCCGGGCGTGCTCCGCCTGGTTTGGGAGTCTTCTCCCCAACTGGTGGTTGGCGGTCTCATCGGCCGCCTCATCGGCGCGTTGATTCCAGTGCTGATTTTGTGGATGTCGAAGCAGTTGTTCGACATCCTTGTCCATTATCGAAACGAACCCAAGGCGGGTGTCGCCGAGGCCTGGCCCTGGCTGCTGGGCGAACTGGGCGCGGCGGCGGCGGGGTTAGCGTTCGTCCGCATCGTCGACTATTTCGATGCGCGCCTGGCTGACGAATTTACACACACCATCAGTCTTCGAGTAATCGATCATTCCGCCAAGCTCGATCTTTCCTCGTTTGAAGACGCGGCTTTTTACGATCGATTGGAGCGGGCGCGCGTGCAAGCCACGGATCGAGTCGCGATACTCAGCGCCTTCGGCAATATCGTGCAGCGTTCCATCAGCCTCGTTTCGCTGGCCGCCGGCGTCATCTGGTACTCGCCGTGGCTGTTCCTGTTGCTGTTTCTCTGCGTTCTGCCGGCGTTTGCGGGCGAAGCCCATTTCGCGTTCGTCGGCTATGCGCTGGCCAACCGGTTGACGCCGGTGCGCCGCGAACTCGACTACATCCGCCTGCTCGGCAGCAGCCGCGATACGGCGAAGGAAGTGAAGGCGTACGCGCTTGGCGGCCCGCTGCTCGACCGCTACCGCCAGCTTTCGGAAACGGTTATCCGTGAGAATCTGCGGCTCACGCGGCGCCGTCTTTCCTGGGGCATGCTGCTTGTCTCGGCCGGCACGGCGGGCTACTACGCGGGCTATTTTCAAATCGCGTTAGACGCCCTGAACGGCCGCATCTCGGTGGGCACATTCACCTTTCTCGCGGGCGCCATTGCCGGCGCCAACCGCGAGATGCAAACGCTGTTTTCGCTGTTCTCGAACATTTCCGAGCAGTCGCTGTTTCTCACCGACCTCACCCGGTTCCTCGCCGAGCGTCCCAGGATCGAGAACGGCTTTCATGGCATCCTTCCACCGAGGCCGATGCGATCGGGCCTGGAGTTCCGCAACGTCTCCTTTTCCTATCCCGGTTCGGATCGCAAGGTTCTCAACAACCTCAGCTTCCGTCTGGAAACCGGCGAGCGTATGGCCCTGGTGGGAGAGAACGGCGAGGGAAAGACGACGCTGGTCAAGCTGATGGCGCGGCTCTACGATCCGACCGAAGGCGAGATTCTGATGGATGGCGTCAACCTGAAAGAGTTTCGCATCGGCGAGCTTCGCAAAGAGATCGGCATTCTGTTCCAGGACTTCGTCCGCTACGACATGGCGGCCCGTCACAATATCGGCTTCGGCAAAGTGGAGGCGCTCCACGACGACGCCGCCATCTGGGACGCCGCCCGCCGCAGTCACGCCGAGCAGCTTGTGACGGCTCTGCCCAACGGATTGGAGCAAATGCTCGGCAAACGCTTCGATGGCGGCGTCGATCTCTCGGGCGGCCAGTGGCAGCGCATCGCCCTGGCGCGGGCCTACCTGCGCGAGGCGCAAATCGTGATTCTCGACGAACCCACCGCGGCGCTCGATGCGATGGCCGAAGCCGAGGTCTTCAACGATTTCGTGGAGCTGACCCGTGGCCGTACCGCGATTCTCATCTCCCACCGCTTCTCCACCGTTCGCATGGCGGACCGCATCGTGGTGCTCTCCGGCGGCCGCATCAAAGAGGAAGGCTCGCACGAAGACCTGGTGGCGACCGGCGGCGATTACGCGCGCCTGTTTGAGACGCAGGCCGCCAACTACCGCTGACCCCCTCAGCGCACGCGCCGCAGTTCGAGCGCGATATCTTCGCTGTGCGTCGATTGCACCTCGCCGCGCGCCAGCTCACGGCCGCTCTTGGGCCGCGTCCTTTTATGTCACGAGGGTGCCCGCGCACACTTTGCGGGCAAGTAAGAACAAAGCCGGAAGCATTCTGGCCAGTGAGTCTACCAAAGCCCGCTTCGTCAGAGTTCGCCCGTATCGGGCCGCCCATGGAACATCAGGTAAAGAGCGGGCAGCACGATCAGCGTCAGGACCGTCGCCGAGACCAGGCCGCCGATGATCACCACCGCCAGCGGACGCTGCACCTCGCTGCCAATGCCGTGCGACAGCGCCATCGGCAGCAGCCCCAGCATTGCCAGCATCGACGTCATCAACACCGTGCGCAGCCGCGCCTGCGCGCCCTCAAACACGGCGTGGAACGAACCCGAGCCAGACCTCTGCAGCGCGTCGAAATGGCTCACCATCACCACGCCGTTCAATACCGCTTGTCCGAACAACGCGATGAAGCCGATGGCCGCCGAAACGCTTAAATGAATTCCCGTAAAGTACAGCGCCAGAATGCCGCCCACCAGCGCGAACGGCACGTTGAGCAGAATCAGCGCCGCGCTCTTCACTGTCTTGAAAGCTTCAAACAGCAGAATGAAAATCAACAGGATGCTGACCGGAATGATGGTCAGCAGCCGCTTCATCGCGCGCTGCTGATTCTCGAACTCCCCGCCAAAGGTGATCGTGTAGCCGGGCGGCAGCTTCAGTCCGTCTCTTACCGCCTGCTGCATCTCTTCGGCCAGGCTGCCCATGTCGCGATCCTTGAGAAAAACGCCGATGGCGGCCGTGCCGCGCCCGGCCTCGCGGCTGATGTTGAGCACGCCGTCCTGCGTTTCGATCCGTGCCACCTGGTCGAGCGGAATCTGCGAGCCATCCGGCGCGTCCAGCAGCAGATTGCGCAACAGGTCGACGTTGTTGCGTACTTCTTCGCTCAACCTCACCACCACGCTGAAACGCCGTTCGCCTTCCCAGATCTGAGTGGCCGCGCGCCCGCCCAAAGCCGTTTCAATTACGTCTTCGATGTCGGCGATGTTCAGCCCATACCGAGCCGCCCGGGCCCGGTCGATGTCGATCTGCAGTTGCGGGATGCGCCCCGCCCGGTCCACGAAAGCCCGGCCAACGCCGCGGATCGGCTCGATCAGCTTGAGCACCTTCTCAATCTCGGCTTTGAGCACGCTCGAATCGGGTCCGTAGAGCTTGATTACAATCTGCCCGTCGATCTGCGAGATCGACTCGAGCACGCTGTCGCGAATCGGCTGGGAGAAGGCGGGCTTTACGCCCGGCATGCCGTCCAGCATCTTTTCCATTTGCGCGATGAGGCCTTCCTTGGTTACGCCGGGCCTCCACAGTGGTTCGTCCTTCAAGTCCACCAGCATCTCCACCATGTTGATGGTTTTTGGATCCGTTCCATCGTCGGGCCGTCCCGCCTGAGTCACCGTGCGCTCCACTTCGGGAACGGTCAGGATCATCGTTCTGGCCTGGTGCAGCATGCGGTTGACCTCGCGCGGGGAAATGCCCGGAGGCAGAGTAAAGTTGACCCAGATACTGCCCTCATTCAGCTCCGGCAGAAATTCGCTTCCCAGCATCGGCACGAGCATCAGGCACGCGATGAGTACCGCGACCGAGGCCAGCAGGATCGCTTTCGGCCAGGCCAGCGCCGTTTCGAGCACCCTTCGATAGACCCTTTGCAACATCCGCACCAGCAGCGTATCCGCGGCGGGCTTGCTGTTCTTCATCAGGTAGACGCACAGCACCGGAACGAGCGTGAGCGAAAACACCAGCGAGCCAATTAGCGCCGACACGATGGTATAAGCCATTGGAGCGAAGATGCGCCCCTCATGCCGTTGCAGGGAAAGAATGGGCAGGTGCGCGAGGATGATGATCAACATCGAAAAGAACGTCGGCCGTCCCACCTGCGCCGCCGCGTCCGCCACCAGTTCCTTGAAGCTGCCGTATTTGTCCCGGTCGTGCGAAGCATGGTGAAAAATGTTCTCCACCACGATGACGGCTCCGTCGACGATGATGCCGAAATCCATCGCGCCAAGGGAAAGCAGATTCGCCGGAATGCGCTTCAGCGTGAGGCCGATGAACGTGGCGAGCAGGGAGAGGGGAATCAGGCTGGCGACGATCGCCGCGGGCCGGATGCGCCCCAGAAACAGATAGAGCACCAGGCACACCAGCAGAGCGCCTTCTCCCAGGTTTTGGAACACCGTCTTGAGCGTGCTGCCGATCAGCCACGCCCGGTCGTAATAGGGAATCAGCTCCACGCCCTTCGGTAGTATGCCGTTGTTCAACTCGTCGATCTTGGCCTTGACCCCTTCCAGCACCACCGACGGATTCTCGCCCTTGCGCATCAGGATCGTGCCGTTGACGATGTCGTCCTTGGCGTCCATGCCCACAATGCCCTGGCGCTGTTGAAAGCCTACGGCCACTTCCCCCACGTCCTCGATCAGCACCGGAACCCCTCGTTTCTCGGTGACCACCACCTTGCGGATATCGCCGATGGTTCTCAGCAATCCCACGCCGCGGATGATGAACTGCTGCTCGCCCTGCTCGATGTAGCCGCCGCCGGCGTTCATGTTGCCGCGTTCGAGCGCTTCAAACACCTGCTTCACCGTGACGCCGTGCGACTTCATCCGCGTCTGGTCCGGCCGCACCTGATACTGCTTGATGAGGCCGCCGCGCGACACCACGTCGGCGACGCCCGGCACCAGCTTCAGATTGCGCAGCACGACCCAGTCCTGAATGGCGCGCAGTTCCATCGCGTCATAGGTATCCGATTTGAGATACACGCGATAGATCTCGCCGATCGGGCTTGAAAGCGGCGCCAGCTCCGGGCGCACGCCCTCCGGCAGATCCACCGATTGCAGCCGCTCCATCACCTGCTGGCGCGCGAAGTAATTGTCCACTTCGTCGTCGAAGGTGATGTAGGTGGAAGAGAGGCCGAACTGTGTGTGCGAAAAGACGCGGACCGAATGCGGCAGGCCGCTCACCGCGATCTCCACCGGAATGGTGACCTGTTTCTCCACTTCTTCGGCGGCGTGACCGGGGAACAGCGTCACCACCGTCACCTGAATGTCGGTAACATCCGGGAAGGCTTCGATCGGCAGATTGCGAAACGCGAAAATGCCCGACCCGATAAACAACCCCAGCAGCAGGAAAACGAAAAGCGGCTGGTGGATGGCGAAATGAATGAGCTTGCGCATCGGCTTAGAGCGCCGCCTTCAGATAGATGGAGCCCTGCGTCACCACGCGGTCGCCCGCCTTCAAGCCCTTTCCCACGGCGAAACCGTTATTCACCGGCTTACCCAGCTCCACGCGCACGGGTAGAAACCGGCCCGGACCTTGCTCGACAAACACCAGATCGCTGCCGTTGAGCCGCACCACGGCCGATTCGGGAATCCACGGCGTGGGCGCTTCGCCTCCGGCATAGCGCAGGCTGCCGAACATGTCGGGGCGCAGCTTGCCCGCCCGATTGTCGAGCTCCGCGTTCACCTTGATGGTTCGCGTCTCGGCATCCACCGAATCGGCGATGCGGGTGACGCGTGCGTGGAACGTCTCGCCGGGATAGGCAATCAGTTCCAGGTGCGCGATCCCGCCCACGCGAAACAAACGGATTTTACTTTCCGGCGCCTCGCTGGTGACCCAGACGCGGCTCAAGTCGGTAACGGTAATCAGCGGCGTGTTGATCTCATTGCGGAACTCTCCTTCCACCACGCTCACTTCCATGATCTTGCCGGAAATCGGCGCGGTAACCACGATGCGCTGCTGGAATTCGCCCGGCTTCAGACCCAGCAGCTCCAACCGCCGCTTCGCCTGCTCCCGCACGCTGTGGGCCTGTTCCACGGAGTTCTTGGTGAGGGCTGCGGTGGTGCGGGCGGCCAGAACTTCTTTCTGTGCCACCGCCTGGTGCTCGAACAGATCGCTGACCCGCGCCAGGTCCGAATCCGCCTTGCTCACGGCGATTTCGGCCTGCCGCAGCGACGCTTCCGCCTGCACGTAGGCCGATTCGGCTTCCGCCGCCGTCGCGCTCTCGATTGCCACCAGCGGCTGCCCGCGCACCACCGTGTCGCCGAGACGGGCCATGACCTGCGCGATGCGGCCGGGCACCGGAACCACCGCGTGGCCGACGTTGTGCGGATTGGCCTGAATGCGCGCCGTCGCACTCACTTCGTCGATCGCCACCGGCACCGCACGCACCGCCTCGACGCTCATGTGCTTGAGTTCAGGCGCCGCGGGGTCCATCTCCACTTCTCCTCTGCCGTTTTTGTGCGCGGCCGGAGACGGCTCCGCCGCGGGCGGCTGCCTGGCGGCGGCCGAATCCGGTCCGGGTTTGCCACAGGCGCAAACGAAAAAGAAAATCGCCAGCGGCAAAGCTGGCGCGGACAGTGCGAATTTGAGTTGCAATCGAAATTCCTTACATGGCTCGGATTCAGTCCGGCCGTAGCGAAGCGGCGGAAACGGCATCGATCAGATAGAGGCTGCGGGCATAGTTGGCGCGGGCTTCGTTATAGGTCTGCGTCGCGTCGTTGAACGCCCGTTGGGCATCCAGAAATTCCACCAGGCTTGCCTCGCCCCGGCGGTAGGAATACTCGGTCGTATCGCGCACGCCGCGAGCCTTGCTCAGCATCTCGGCCTCGACGCTGGTCAACAGTTGCCTGGAAACGGTGTACTGCCGGTAGGCGCGATCCACTTCGGTGCGGATCGAAGCGTCCAGCGCGTCCGTGCGCGCCCCTGCCAGCGTAATCTCACGTTGAGCGCGTGCAATCTCGCCCTGGTTTCGATGGAACACCGGCAACGGCACGCTGAAGGAAAACCCCAACGAATTGCCGCCCAGTCCCCACGCCTGCTGGCGTGTATACTCGGTGCCCACTACATAGTCGATCTTGCCGTTGGCCAATTGCAGGCGCAGATCGGCGCGCGACCGTGCCGCCGCCTGCCGGTTCAGCAGATAATCCGGCCGCCGCGCTCTCGCCCGCTCCAGAATCTCATCGGGCGCCGCGGCCAGTTCATCCCGCCGTATTTCGCCGGTCACGTCGAAGTCGGGCGCCTTGCGCAGGCGCCCCATCAATTGTTGTAGCTGTGTCTTGGCCTGGTCGAGCTGAAGCCTCGCCTGCTGCACCGCCGCCCGGTACTGCAAAGCCGCCACCGTCGACCGGTCGTATTCCACCTTCGCCAGATCTCCGCTCCTCAGCCGGGCTTCGTTGACCGCCACCACGCCTTCCAGGCTCTTGAGATTTTCTTCCGCCAGCTTGACGGACTCCTTGGCCTGTTGCACATCCACAAACGTGCTCTGCACGCTGGCGATGACCTGCCGCATCATTTCGCGGACACCCAGTTCCGCCAACGACCGTTCCTGCCGCGCCAGAGCCACTCGCTCTTCCCGCTTATGCCCCCGCTCAATGGGAAAATCGGTGTGGACGTTGAGCTGGTTCGGTCCCAGCGGAGTATCCGGAGAAAAGCGGCTGCCCAATAAATTCAGCGTCTGTCCCGACACGGTCAGCACCGGATTGGGTCTCAATCGCGCGGTGATCTCCCGCGCCTCCGCTACGCTTACATTGAGCTTCTCCGCCGCCAGATCCAGATTCTTCGCCAGCGCTTCCTGAACCGCCTCTTCCAGCGTTACCGCCTGTCCGGGCATTGTCTGGCCGCTCAACAGGGCCGTCCACACGAGCCCCGCCGCAAGTAGTATCTGCCTCACCAGCCCAATCGTAAAGGGAGGCCCGGAAATTGACCCTCACCCGGCGCGGGGAGAAATCCACCCCTTGCCAGGGGATGCGAAAGCGGCGCCCAATTGCGAACCTGGAACTGGAAACAAAATGTCATGAACGACACCCCCATCTCGAACGCTCCTATCGGGTTCGTGACCGGCCCTCCCATGTCGGCCGGCCGGGTCACGCGCGTCGCCCTGGCCGGATTCGTCTTCGTGGTTGGCTTTGTGCTGCTGGCGGCTTTTCTCGGCTATCGCGGCTCCGGGCGGATACAGGATACGGCGCAGTCGCTGCTGCGCGAGCACCTGGTGCAGTCTGAACGCGGCGCGGAGGTGGAAGCGCTCATTATCCGGCAGACGCAGGAACTGATCGACAATCTCGTCTGGGTGCTGGGGCTTTGCTTCCTGCTGGCCGCGGGCACCGCCGGCCTAACCGTGTGGATCATCCAGCGCGCCTTCGCCCAACTCGAGTCGCAGGCCGCCGAACTCGCCCACGTTTCCTGGCATATGATCGACGGGCATGAAAAAATGGCGCGCCGCTTCGCCCACGAAATGCACGATGAGCTGGGCCAGTCGCTGAGCGGTTTGCGCCGCATGCTCGGCCGGATTCCCGAGACTGAGTTCGCCACCCGGCAGGATTGTCTCGCCATTGTCGATGAAGTGCTCCAAAACGTGCGCAAACTCTCCCAGATGCTGCGGCCCGTCATCCTCGACGATCTGGGACTCGACTCTGGCCTCCGCTGGCTCTGTGAGCGTTTCACGCAAAGAACCGGTATCGCGGTCGACTACACTTCGAACTTCGGTAAGCAGCGTCTTTCCGAAGCCGGTGAGACTCACCTGTTCCGCATCACGCAGGAAGCGCTTTCCAATATCGCCCGCCATTCCGATGCCGCCCAGGCCTGGGTGGCGCTGCGCGCCGAAGACCCTTCGGTGCGGCTTGAGATCGCCGATAATGGCCGCGGCCTTGCGGCCGGCCACTCGGCCGCCAACCCAAGCCTGGGCATGGTGGGCATGCGCGCCCGCGCCCGCCAGCTCGGCGGTGAGCTGATCGTGGAGAATCGGAAAGACGGCGGGCTGCGCCTGCACGTGGAAGTGCCGTTGCGAAAGGTGGACCAGAATGGAGAGCAGGAAGATTCGCGTTTTGCTGGCTGACGACCATACCATTCTCCGCCGGGGCGTGCGCCTGCTGGTGGAATCGCAGCCCGATATGGAAGTGGCCGGCGAAGCCCGCAACGGTCGCGAAGCCGTCGAGCAGGTACGGAAGCTCAAGCCCGACGTCGTGGTGATGGATGTTTCCATGCCCGAGTGGAACGGCATCGAAGCGACCCGTCAGATCTGCGAGGAACCGGGCAATATCCGCGTAATCGCGCTCAGCATGCATCGCGATTCGGTATATGTGCGCGAGATTCTGCGGGCCGGCGCGCGCGGCTATTTGCTCAAGGAATCGGACGATGAGGACCTGGTGAAGGCCATCCGGCTCGTCTACCGCGGGGAAGCGTTTCTTGCGCCCGCCATCTCCGATGCCGTGCTGATGGACTACCGCAAGCACGTCTCAAACCCGGTGGATCTGCTCACCAACCGCGAGCGCGAAATCCTGGCGATGGTGGCGGAAGGAAAGACGAACAAGGAAATCGCCAATGCGCTCAGCCTCAGCGTCTACACGGTGGAATCGCACCGCGGCAGCGTCATGGAAAAGTTGAACCTGCACAACACCGGCGATATCGTGCGCTTTGCGTTGCGCAATGGGCTCATCAGCTAAATGGTGACGCGCACCTGGCCGCCGCCCGCCGCGCGCCGCAGCCGCGTGAGCGCTTCCATTTCCTGGTCGCGAAATTCGCCGGTCGTCTTCAACGCCGGGTCGCGCGGACGGGCAAACGGCACCGGCATCTCGTCGATGATCGTCCCCGGCCGCGCCGACATCACGTAGATCCGGTCGGCCAGGTAAACCGCCTCGGCCACGTCGTGAGTCACGAATACGATGGTCGACGCGCTCTCTTCCCACACCTTCAGCAGCAGGGTCTGCATCTCGTGGCGGGTCTGCGCATCGAGCGCCCCGAACGGCTCGTCCATCAGCACCACCTGCGGCCGCACGGCGAGCGTTCGCGCGATGGCGACCCTCTGCTGCATGCCGCCCGATAGCGTCCGCGGGTAGGCCTTGGCGAATTTTTCGAGCCCAGTCGCTTCGAGAAGATGTGCCACAATCGGCCGGCTTTCGCCCTCGAGCGCGCCTTTGAGCTTCAGCCCGTATTCGATGTTCTGCTCCACCGTCAGCCATTCAAACGACGTGTATTTTTGGAAGACCATGCCGCGGTCCGCCCCGGGGCCGGTGACCTTGCGGCCGTTGACCAGAACCTCGCCGGCGCTCGGCGAGTCAAGCCCAGCGATCATGCGCAGCACCGTCGATTTGCCGCAGCCGGAGGGACCGAGCAGCACGTGAAATTCCCCCACATCCTTGCCGTCGTTCGAAAAGCGGTCTTCGATTTCCAGGTTGACGTCGCGCAGCGCTTCGATCTTATCGCCCTGCGAGCCGGTGAACGTCCGGCCGACTTTTTTCAACTCGATCTTGTGCGGTCTGGTCACGCGCGCCCCTTCGCCGGCTCGCGCCACGGAAACAGCTTGCGCTCGGCCGCCGTCAACAGCCAGCGGAACAGGAAGGCCGCCACGCCGATGGCGATGATGCCCGCATACACGCGTTCGAAATCGAGCACCTTGCGTGCCGCCTCCACCATGTATCCCACGCCCTTGCGTGCGTTCACCATCTCGGCCAGAATCACATACGTCCAGCCCACGTCATAGAGGATGCGAAACGAACCGAAGATGGCCGGGAACGAGGCGCGAAACATCAGCCACAAAACGTCTTTCGTACTCGCGCCCAGCGTGTAAGCGGTTTCGAGCAGGCTGTGATCCACCTTGTTGGCCTCCTCCACCACCACCGCCAGCAGATAGAAGAACATGCCGAAGATCAGGAAGCCCACCTTCATGCCTTCATCCATGCCGAACAAAGCCATGAACGCCGGCAGGAAAGCCGTGATGGGCATGGAGCGCATCGGCGCCGCCACCGGATTCACAAAATCGTGCAGCCACGGGAAGGCGCCCATCAGCACGCCCAGCGGAATCGCGATCAGCGCCGACCACAGAAACGCCTGCGCGATGCGCCACCAGCTCATGAACACGTTACCCAGCAGGTCGTATTCAGTCCACAACCGGCCCATCGCCTTCACCACGCCGATGGGATCGGGCAGGGCGAACGGCGGCAGCAGATGGCCGCGCGTGAGCACGAACCAGATTGTGATCACCAGCGCCCAGGCCGCCAAGGCAAGCGAGAGCCTGGCCTGCTGAGAAACCGGTTTGCGGATCGTCCAGACGGAGGACATTAGTTCGAGCCGGGATTCGGATAGACCTTGATATCGGTGCGCCTGTTCTTCTCGCGTCCATCGGGCGTGTCGTTGCCGGCCACCGGGCTATCGGGCCCGTTCCCTTTCGGCCGCATCCGATTGGCGGGGAAGCCGTATTTCTTCATCAGATAGCCGCGCACGGATTCGGCGCGGGCGCGCGAAAGTTCCATGTTCACCGCGCGCGAGCCGGTCGAGTCGGTGTTGCCTTCGATATCCACCACGGTGTTCTCATACGACCGCATGAATCCGCCAATCTCATCGACGACGGCGCGCGAGTCCGGGCTCATGTTGGCCGACGCGGTCTCGAAATAGATGGCGCGGCGCTGCGTGGCGATCGGCGTCGCCCCGGGTGCGGGTGCCTTGTACTGAATCGGCGCCTCCGTGGAAGCGCCGGAGAACTTGCCGTTCAAGGCGTCCAGATAGCGCCGGTCGACGCTGCCTTCCACGTCGGCCACCCGCTTGATTTGCCGCTCTTCGCGATACATTTCACCCGCTGCCTTCAGGATGCTGGCATAGTCGGAATCGGAGCCGCGCTCGCCGAAGAACGCCTTGTTGTCGCCGTAATCGGTCAGCCGCACGCCTTCGAGCATCGACTTGGCCAGGTCGGCCGGAATGTTGAAATCCTTGATGGTGCCGATCAGATTGTAGGCACGCGAAGGCTGGGCGCGAATGAACTCCACGCCTTCGAGCCATCCTTCGAGAAACTTCGAAACCGTCTGCGGAGAGCTTTTCGAAAACCGGTCGCTCACCACCAGGATGTCGGCGATCAGCTTGTTGGCGATCTTGGTGTCGTAAATCTTCTTCGACCCGGCGCGCTTGCCCACCGCGTCGCTCATATCCGGATCCCACGCCACCGCCGCGTCCACCTTCTGCTGCGCAAACAGCGTCGCGGGCTCAATGCCGTCCTTGGTGTGCACGGCTTTCGCGAAAATCTCGCGCCGCTGTTCGGTCGAAAGGCCGGAATTCTTCAGGCCGTTCCACAGCAGGAAATGCGACGGCGTGTAAGGAGCGAACGCCACCTGCTTTCCCGCCAGGTCTTCGATCGAGTTGAGGCCCTGCTTGCCGATCACGCCGTCGGCGCCGCGCGACCAATCCACCAGGTACACGGCGCGCGCGTTGAATCCCTTATCCAGAAACTGCGCGTAATCCTTGGCCCAGACGTCGGCCGTGGTCAGCATGATGTCCACGTTATTGGTGGCGAGCGCGGTCGACCCTTCGGTCCAGTCGTCGATGATCTTGAACGACGCCTTGATGCCCTTGCGGTCGTAGATGGAACCGGCCGCCGTGTCGAGCCCGCCATTGGCCACCAGGCCCGCCACGCAGCCTACCCAGATGTTCACCCGCACACGCACGTTGCTCGATTCCGCCGAGCCGCCAGTAGGCAGCGGCGCATCGGGAGCCGCCGTACCTCCACCCGACTTGGCCTGCGAACCCGTGGAAGGCGTGCCGCCGCCCGCTCCAAAAATGCCGCTCAAATCCACCAGGCCGTACTTGTTCAGAGCGTAGCCCGTCAACCCCAGGCCGATCAGAAAGATCGCGACCCAACCGCCTTTTTCGATACGAACCGCCATGCGTCCATCCTCCTTTGCGCCTATGACGTGCGCTGCTGCTCGCGGCCGCCCATCGTCTTATCCGGCGTGGAAGACGCCTGCGGCGGCACCATCCCCATTTCGATCTTGAACTGCTTCACCAGTTCGTTCGCCTGCAGTTGCTCGGCCTCTTCCTCGATCTTGATCTTCTGCTGATCGACGTTGCTCAGCGCCATTTCCATGCGCGCTTCATTGACCGCCGTGCGCTCCTCGATCTTGCGCACCATCTCGTCGTGCGTCTGGCTGATGCCGGCCACGTCGAACTGTTCGAGCACGTCGGCCACTTTCTTCTGCCATTCGGCGCGGCGGCTGTCGCGAATCGCCTGCATCGCTTCCTGCGTCTTGCGATCCTTCTCGCGAATGAACGCCTTCTTCACGTTCAAAGCCTTATCGTAGGCGGCGCGCGCCGTCTCAAGCTGTCCGCGCGTCCGGCCCAGCGCCGATTTGAGAGACTCCAGCCGCACCGCGAAGCTGCCCGCCAGATCGTCGCGTCCGGCCTGTATCGAGGCCTTGACCTTCGCCGTCAGGTCCGAGGCTTCGCTTGCGTACTTGGCCTCTTCCTTCTCGAGCAGCGTCACGTTGGCCTTCACCATCGCGATGGACTCGTTCATTCGCGGCACCTGGTCGTTCATGTCCCGGATGTTCTGTTCGAGGATCATCTCCGGGTTCTCCGCCACGGAGATGAACATCCCCACGAAAGACCTTACAACCCGTACTAACCGATTCCACATGATGCGAAGCTCCTTTCGCGAGAATCTATGCTAGCGCGATTCTACCGGACGGAGAAAGACTTGGACGTCCTAGATTGGTTTGGTTGCGGAAGGAACGGGTGGGCGGCTGCTGGTGGTGATCGGATTCTCGGTCACGAAATAGGATACGGCCTCGGCGATTTTTTGTTCCTCTTTTTGCTTTTCCACGCGCCAGGAGAAAAACGCCTCTTTCCGCTGGTTGACACCGTCGGCATTGGCCTGCATCTTCGCTTTATATTCGGCCGTCAGCTTGTCCAGCTCCGCCTGCAACTTCTTGCTCTCTTCCGTCTTGGCCGTCTCGAAATCCTCGATCTGCTTTTGCTGCACGCGCTCGAAGGCATCCAGCGCTTTATCGCGCCGCACCGCGTCTTCCACGATGTCTTTCATGTGAACGCCCGCCGCTTCGAGCGCCACCAGCACCGAGCTGCGCTTCACCTCGGCCGGCAGTTCCTTGATGTGCTGGCTCTGCAGCATATCGGCGATCTTCAGGATGGTATAGCCGTGCGCCGGCGCGGCAATCTCGGCGGTGGCGTAGATCTCACCGAACGACAGTACCTTGCCGGAAGAGGAGGCCGCCGGTAGAGGCGCCGTCCTTTGCTCGATTTTTTGATCGATGGCGGGCTGAACCGAGGCCGCAATCTGCGCGATGGCGTCGGCGGCGTTGGGCGCGGCGGAAGCGCCGGTGGGCGGCTCGGCCCCGCTTGCCTGCTCGCCTTCCACGGAGACGAAGTAGTTGTACCACTTCTTATTGGCCATCTCCAGATTATAGTGCCAGTCCGCGCGGAAACGGCTATGGACGCCATGGGCGGACACCCACGTGGCTTTTCAAGGCCGCTGGGTACGGAGGGCGTGGATGAGGTCAATCGCGGAGGTGACGGTCACGCCGAAGCTAAGAAGAAAGCGGCTGGTGACGGCTTCGAAGAAGTCCTTATCGGTGGTACACAAGAAATCCGCTTCGCCAAGGATCGCGGTTTGACAAACCATGATGTCGTTTGTATCCCGGATGGGAACGGGAATCATCAGGTCAACGTCGACCACTTCGCCAGCCTCGCGAAGGAAGGCGATGTACTGATAGATGCCGGTCTCCGTAAGGGCGTGCCGAATCTGCAGTCTTGGATAGCGCAGGACCTTGGCTACCTCAAAGAGAATGGGGTTAGAAACTATCAGCGTATGTTTTTGCCCGAGCAGCGTGAGGAGCAAGTCGCGGGCGAGTGCGGAGCTTGGGGCGGCCGTATTCGCCTGGATGAGAATCGTGCTGTCTAAGACAATTCTCAACGCTTGGTCTGATAATCCTGCCGCGAGGATCGCATCGCTTCTTCAAAGATTGCTTCTGCTTCTTCCGCGGAGACGGGCTGACATCTGGCGTCGATGGCCGCGAAGTGTGCTTCCAGCACTTCGATGATCTCCCGCCGGCGTTGATCGGAAACGAGATCGGGCTGGTAGGCTCGGATCGCGATCGCTTCGCTTTCGGAAACAGGTCGTCCAAGCAGACTCTCAACAGCCCGGCGCTGCTCGAATGAAAGGTCTTTTGCCTTGTGAATCATGCCTGTTCATCATCATTATGGCCCAATTCGCGAACTCAGTCCCGGTCCGAGCCCGTCAGGCGCAGGAACGGCTGCGGCTCCACCATCGGCATCGCGGCGCGATCGGGCCGTGCCAATTCGGCCGCCAGCACGGCCACACCGGCGGAGCCCTGATACAGGCTGGCGTCGCGGCTGTCTTTCTGCTGCCGGTGCCGGTCGATGGCCGCCGCCGCCAGCACATGCGCGTTGCGCAGCCATTCGAGTTCACCCGTGTGGCGATAGAGCGCCAATTGCGCGTAAGCCTGACCGGCCAGCCCGCAACAGAGATTGGCCGGACCGTCGAGCCGCGTCACGTTGTCGCGAGCCGATTCCTCGGCCAGCCGCAGCCATCGCGGTTCGTTCCATTCCCGATGCGCGAGCGTCCACAGCAGGATGTGTCCCGCGCCGCCGCCGCACCAGCCCCTGCCGGCGAACGATCCCCGGGCGGTGTTCGGCCACTGAATGCCCGCCGATGACTTGGCGGCGAAGGACGTCAGTTGATGCAGCCGCTCTTCGATCCCTTCCGGCAACGGTTGGCCCGAATGCTCCGACCAAAGCAGGGTGGCGTGCAGCAGCCCCGCCCATCCATGCGCGGCGCCCAGGTCCGTCAACCCCCGCGGGTCGCCGATAGCCGGTGCATCCGCCAGTTCAGTCCACATCGTCTCCACTTGCCGCCCGCCCGCTTCGAGGATCGAGGGAACCGGCTCACCGTGAAACCCGCGCGCCGCCGCCAGCAGATGACAGAGCAGGCGGACGCCGCCTGGCGATGAATCGAGCGCGGCAAGGAAGGCTTTCAGCGAAGTCTCGAAGGCTTCGCTATCGCCGCGGCCTCGCGAAATCAACGCGCGAACGGCGTGGGTCTCAAGTGTGGGCTCGGCGGTGGCGATCGTGCGCTCCGCCCAGGAAGCAAGGTTGGCGTCCCCACGCGCGGCCGCGATGCGATGCGCGGCGTAGGCGATGCCGGCACTCGTTTCCCGGCCGGGCGGCTGCCGGATCAACTCCTCAATCGCCTGATCGGCGAAAACCTCCAGGCCGGATCGTGCGGCGCGGCGGACGCGGGAACGCATGGCAGCTTCTCCAGGAAACTCGAACAGCGTCATGGAGGCGGGCATATCGAATGACATCGGTCTCGGAATCGATCCTCCGCACCATTGGTGGCTCATCGCCCTTCCGCGTTACGTGCGGGACAAGAGAATTCGCCCCCGCGACTGTGATATGTTGCCCTTCGCCGCCGCCTTGAAAGGGAGCCGCATGAAAACATCCCAGTCGATCGCCATTCTTCTCGCTTTAATCCTCACCGCCATCCAGCCCGCTCTACCGCAAGGCAGTCTCGGCGGTTTGAACGGACGAGTCACCGACAACTCCGGCGCCGCCATCGCCGAAGTCGAGGTTCAGCTTCGCAACATCGAAACGGGCGCCGAATTCCGCGCCGCCAGCAGTTCCGACGGAGCGTTCCTCGCCAACAATCTGCCGCCCGGCCGCTATCGCGTTTCGGCCTCCAAGCCCGGCTTCCGCACCGCCGTGCGCGAGAGCCTGGTCGTCAGCACCGCCACCGTCACAACCGCCGACTTCATGCTGGAAGTGGGCTCGGTGAGCGAGTCCATCACCGTCTCCGGCAGCGATGTCCAGTTGCAGACTACTTCGGCCGAAATCGGAACGGTCATGCCGACCAAGGCCATCCTCGATCTGCCCATCTCGATGGGCGGTGCGGCGACCACCGGCGCTACCGGCCGCCGGCAGATCGAAAATTTCATGTTCCTCACTCCCGGCGTGACCGGCACGCAGTGGAACAAGTCCATCAACGGCGCTCCGGGCTTCAGTCAACAGGTGCTGATCGACGGCATCGACATGCAGAACATCGGCGCGCCCGGGTTTATCGCCGAAGCCAGCCCGCCCTATGAAGCGGTGGAAGAGTTCAAGGTGCAGAACACGCTCTATCCGGCCGAGTTTGGCGGCGGATTCGGCGTGATGAATTTCACCATGCGCTCGGGAACAAACAAGTATCACGGCGACCTGTTCGAATTCTTCCGCAATGAAGCGATGGATTCGCGCACGTTCTTCGGCGGCAGCCGGAAAGCGTTGCTGCGCCAGAACGAATACGGCGGTACCTTCGGCGGTCCCGTGCGCCTGCCCAAGTACAACGGCACCGACAAGACGTTTTTCTTCTTTGCCTATTCCGGTTTTCAGTTGCGCGGCGGCGTGCCCGTGGGCGCCTTCGCCACGCTTCCCACCGACCTGCAGCGAGGCGGCGATTTTTCCGACTATCCGTTTCCCATCTACGATCCCGCCACCACGCGTCCCGATGGCAGCGGAGCGTTCGTACGGACGCCCTTTTCGGGCGGGCAGATTCCGGTGTCGCGCTTCAGCGGCGTCGCGCAACGCACCCTGCCGCTGATTCCCCGGCCCGACCTGCCTGGTTTCTTCAACAACTACCGCAGCCGCCAGAACCAGCCAAGCACCGACAACAACTGGAGCCTGAAAATGGATCACCAGATCACCAGCAAGCAGCGCATTTCCGGCGCCTACTGGTGGGTGCATGGCGAAACTTCGATCAATGGCGCGGTGGCCGGCGAACTCAACCCCGGCTATCGTGTCACGCCCACTACCGCCAGCGGCATTCGCTTGAACCACACGCACACCATCAGCCCCACCGTGCTGAACCGCGCCGGTTTCGGCTACACGCCCACCAGCCCCACCTGGTCGCGCTGGCTGCTCGATCCGAGGGAAGGCAACAAGGTGCTGCGCATTCCCGGTATCCCCGAAACCTCGCGCGGCTTCGCCCAACTCGCCTTCGCCGGGCCCACTCCTTACACGCAGCTCGGCAATGCGAACAACAACGGCACCGATCCCCAGTACTTCCAGAACTGGAGCGTCGCCGACGATCTTTCCTGGGTCCGCGGCCGGCACCAGCTCAAGTTCGGAGGGTCGTTCCGCTATCGCCGCATGACCGTGCAGGACCGGCGCAACGAAGGCGGATCGTTCAACTTCAATTCCTTCTCGACCTCACAGCCCAACAGCGCCGATTTCGCCCGCCACGGCAATCCCTTCGCGTCGTTCCTGCTGGGAGAAGTCTTTTCCGCCAGCGCCGCCGTGCCCGCGCCCACCCGCCAATACAACGATCAGTTCGTAGCGCTCTACGCCGAGGATGTGTTGAAGCTGAGTTCGCGCCTCACCGTCAGCATTGGACTGCGCTATGAACTGCCGATCTACGTCAAGGAACGCGAGGGCATCATCTCGTTCCTCGATCCATCGCGGCCGAATCCGGCGGCGGGCAATCGCGCGGGCGCGCTTGTCTTTCTGGGATCCGGCCAGGGCCGCACCGGCAGCCGCGTGATCATCCCCGGTTACAAGGTAGGGTTCTCGCCGCGCCTGGCCATTACCTATGCGCTCGATCGCAAGACCGTGCTTCGCACCGGCTATGGCTTGTTCCGCGTCGAAACCGCCGTGGGCCGCATGAACAGTTGCCAGTTCTGGTGCTCCGGCTTCGGCTTGCAGCCGTTCTATACCAGCACCGATTCGGGCATCACCGCGGCCTTCCCGCTCGATCGCGGCTTTCCCGCCAATCCGCAGGCGCCGCCCATCTTCGATCCCGCGCTGAACAACAACGGTAGCGTCACCATGATCAACGGCGACGCCAACCGCATGGCGCTGTCGCAGAGCTGGACGTTTGCGATCCAGCGGGAACTGCCCTTCGGCATCAACCTGGACGCGGCTTATGTCGGCACCAAATCGAGCGGGACATGGACCGGGTTGTCGGTGCCGAACCAGCTCCATCCGCGTTACCTGAGCCTGGGACAGACGTTGAACGCCAGCATTACTTCGGCGCAGGCCGCGGCGGCGCAGGTGACGGCGCCCTATGCCGGCTTCACCGGATCGGTAGCGCAGGCGCTGCGCGCCTACCCGCAATACACCAACATCGACGATGTGTATCAGCCCACCGGCTACAACTTTTACAACTCGATGCAGTTGCGCGTGCAGAAGCGCCACTCGTCGGGATTGTCGTTCCTCGCCGCCTATACTCTGGCGAAGAACGTCGGCTTCCCGGGCGGCGATATCTTCGGCGACGTGGGCGGCGGCGGCGGGGCCAGAGGCATCGACACGTTCAACCGCAAGCTGGAAAAGTCCATCGTGCCGTCCGACCAGACCCACGTGTTCATCACTTCGTGGAGCTACGATCTTCCGTTCGGGCGCGGCAAGAAATTCCTCGCCGGAGCCGGCCGCGCCGTGGATCTGATCGCGGGCGGCTGGGCCGTGAACGCGATTCAAACCTATCGCAGCGGCACGCCGCTGGCGATCGGCGGCGGACCCGCTCTGCCGCTGTTCGGCGGCGCGAACCGGCCCAACTGGATCAACGCCGACGTCCGCTCCGCGACCTCAATGGGTTCCTACGACCCCGCGCGCGACCGCTACCTGAACCTCGCGGCCTTCAGCCAGCCGGCGCTGTTCACCATCGGCAACTCGCCCCCGCGCATGCCGCACGTCCGCACGCCGGCGTTCCTGAACGAAGATTTCTCGGTGTTCAAGAACCTGCGCTTCACCGAGTCCGTCGCGCTGCAGATCCGTGGCGAATTTTACAACGTCATGAACCGCGTCGTCTTCGGCGGACCGGCGAACAACATCAACAACCCGGCCACGTTCGGCGTGATCGGCGGACAGGCCAATACGCCGCGGCTGGTGCAGCTTGGGGTGAAGATCCTGTTTTAGTAAACTTCAGAAAGATGCTTATTTCCCGGGTTGCGCTCACCAACTGGCGCAACTTCGTGTCGGTCGATGTCGAACTAAGCGAAAGGGCCTTCCTGGTGGGTCCCAACGCCTCGGGCAAGTCGAATCTCCTGGATGCTTTTCGCTTTCTGCGCGACATTTCGAGAAGCGGCGGCGGCTTACAGAAAGCCATCCTGGACCGTGGTGGGGTTTCCAAGATCCGATGTTTGGCCGCTCGCCGAAACCCCGCGGTCGAAATCGCCGCCGATCTCAGAGATGGAGGCACGACTTGGTCTTATTCTCTCGGTTTTGTGCAGCAGGTTAGGGGGCACCGTCAGCCGCAAATCACCTCTGAACGTGTCACCAAGAACGGCAAAGTAATACTCGACCGCCCCAACGCGGCGGACCGACAGGATGCAGAGCGCCTCACGCAAACTCATATCGAGCAGATCAATGCCAACGGTGAGTTTCGTGAAATCGCCCGGCTTTTCGAATCGATACGCTACTTGCACTTGGTTCCGCAGCTAGTTCGTCGGCCTCAAGACTACCAACGCTCGGTTTCACCGGACGATTCGGCGGGCCGGAACTTTCTCGAAGCCCTGGCTAAAACGACGGAGAAAGTGCGCCGGTCAAAGCTGAAGCGCATCGAAGAAGCTCTACGCCACGCCGTCCCGCAGTTTCGAGGCCTCGATATGGTTCGCGACGAGACCGGCACACCTCATCTGGAGGCCACTTACCAACATTGGCGTCCCAGAGCCGGCAGGCAACGAGAAGATCAGTTTTCCGACGGGACGCTTCGCCTGATCGGTCTGCTGTGGTCTCTTCTCGACGGCGATGCTCCGCTCCTGCTCGAAGAGCCCGAACTTTCGTTGAACGCGGAGATCGTCAAGCGAATCCCCGGTATGATTCACCGGCTCCAGCGCGGGAATGGCCGCCAGGTCGTGATCAGTACCCACAGTTGGGATCTGCTTTCCGACCGGGGGATCGGCGGAGAGGAAATTCTGATGCTGCATCCCGAAGGAGAGGGAACCAAAGTTTATCTCGCTTCCGCTCGCCCGGAACTGCGAAACCTGTTGAAGGCCGGAATGACACCGGCGGAGGTGGTTTTGCCGAGGACAGCACCTCCGCAAGCGCAGCAACTCAGCTTGAACCTCGCTTGAATGCGCGCCATTACCGTAGCGGTGGAAGACATCTTGAGCGCTGCCATCGCGCGGAAGCTAATCGAGAGCGCGCGCTCCGACCTCGTGATCGCCGCGGTCCTGGAACGTGGTGGATACGGCTATTTGAGACGACGGATCCAGGGCTTCAACCAGGCAGCGCAGGGTCATCCCTTCCTGGTGCTCACCGACCTTGACCGGGCCGATTGCGCCGCCAGTCTTGTGAAAGAGTGGTTGCCCCATGGTCCGAATCCTGACCTGTTGCTCCGTGTAGCCGTGCGAGAAGTTGAAGCGTGGCTGCTCGCCGACGATCGCGCACTGGCTGGCTATCTCGGCGTCGATCCCCGGAAGATTGCCGTCGATGTCGAACAGATCGCCGATCCGAAACAGCATTTGATCGATCTTGTTCGCCGCTCGGCACGAAGGGAAGTCAGATCGGCAATCGTACCGAGGGAGGGAAGCACGGCTCAGATAGGGCCAGGCTACAACGGGTGCCTGATCGAATATGTATCCCTGCATTGGGATGTAGCACGGGCCGCCCGCCGTTCGGACAGCCTCGCGCGAGCCGTCAGCGCGATCCGGAATCTTGGCCGGCGCCGGTCTCATCTATAGTGGGAAATACCCCTTCGGGTCACTTTTCCATGGCCGAAAAACCATACGACCACAACGCCATTGAAGAAAAATGGCACGCGCGCTGGCGCGAAGATCAATCCATCTACGCCTGTGACTGGACTTCGGACAAGCCCAAGTATTACGTAGTCGAGATGTTCCCCTATCCGAGCGGCAAGCTCCACATGGGGCACGTCCGCAACTACTCGCTTGGCGATACGCTCGCCCGCTACATGTGGATGCGCGGATATAACGTCTTCCACCCAATCGGCTGGGATGCTTTCGGCATGCCCGCCGAGAACGCCGCCATCAAGAACGATATGCATCCCCGGCAATGGACCCGGGACAATATCGCCAACATGAAGCGCCAGCTTGTGCGGCTGGCCATCAGCTACGACTGGAATTGCGAAGTCTCCACCTGCGAACCGGAATACTACCGCTGGAATCAGTGGTTCTTTCTCAAGATGTACGAGCGCGGCCTTGCCTATCGCAAGAAGGCGCTGGTGAACTGGTGCCCGGAATGCGCCACCGTGCTCGCCAACGAACAGGTGGTGAATGGCTGCTGCTGGCGCCATGAAACCACCCCGGTCGAACAGCGCGAACTCGACCAGTGGTTCCTTCGCATCACCGCCTATGCCGATCAGCTTCTCGACGACATGAAGCAGATCGAAGGCGGTTGGCCGGAGCGCGTGCTCACCATGCAGCGCAACTGGATCGGGCGCAGCGAAGGCGCTGAGCTCGATTTCGGTCTCGAAGGCCGCCCCGGGAAGATTCGCGTCTTCACCACGCGCGTCGACACCATCTATGGCGCCACCTGCGTCATCCTCGCGCTGGAACATCCGCTGGTCAAGGAATTGGTTTCCGCCGGAACCGCGCTCGAAGTCAAAAAGCTGATTGATGAGCGCGCCAATCAGGACCCCGGCCAGCTGATTAAGAAAGGTCTCTTCACCGGCCACCATGCCTTGAATCCTTTCAGCGGCGAGCGTGTGCCCATCTGGGTCGGCAACTTCGTTCTGATGGGCTATGGCACCGGCGCCATCATGGCCGTGCCCGCCCACGACGAACGCGACTTCGAATTCTGCACGCAATACGGCATCGCGATCCGCCCCGTGATCCGGCCCCAAGGCGGTACGCTGGCCGATCCGCCGAAGGAAGCGTTCACCGAGTACGGCATCGTCGAGAACTCCGGACCCTGGAGCGGTCTTTCAAGCGAAGAAGCCCGCCGCCAAATGGCCGCGCACGCCCGTTCCAAAGGCTTCGGCGAACCGGCGATCACGTTTCGCATCAAGGATTGGGGCGTCAGCCGCCAGCGCTATTGGGGCACTCCGATTCCGATGATCCACTGCCCCGCCTGCGGACTGGTGCCGGTGCCCGAGGCCGATCTGCCGGTGGAACTGCCGCTTGAAGCCCAGATCACCGGCAAGGGACGATCACCGCTCGAAAACGTGCCGCGGTTTGTAAACGTCAACTGTCCCAAGTGTGGCGCCGCGGCCCGTCGCGAAACCGACACGATGGATACCTTCGTCGATTCGTCCTGGTATTTCTACCGCTACCTCGATGCGCGCAACGGCGCCCAGCCGTTCGATTCCGCGCGCGCGGCGCAGTGGTTTCCCATCGACCAGTACATCGGCGGCGTGACGCACGCCATTCTGCACCTGATTTACTCGCGCTTCTGGACCAAAGTGATGCGCGACATCGGCCTCATCTCCACTGACGAGCCGGCGCGCAACCTGTTCACCCAGGGTATGGTCTTGAAGGACGGCTCGGCGATGTCGAAATCGAAGGGCAACGTCGTCGACCCCGATGAGATGACGGCGAAATACGGCTCCGATACCTGCCGCCTGTTTGTCTTGTTCGCCGCCCCGCCGGAGCGCGATATGGACTGGCAGGAGTCGAGCGTAGAGGGCCAGTTCCGCTTCCTGAGCCGCGCCTACCGCTTCGTGACGCGAAACCTGGAACGCACCACCGCCGGCGCCGCGCCTTCCACCGAGGCCGATCGCAAGGCTCTGCGCAAACTGCACCAGACGCTCAAGAAGGTCACCGAGGATTTCGACTCGCGGTGGCACTTCAATACTTCCATCGCCGCCCTGATGGAGCTGTTGAACGAACTCACTTCGCTCGAGAAAGATATGTCGGGCGGCGTGCTGGCCGAATCGCTCGAGAAGTTCACGCTCATGCTGGGGCCGTTTGCGCCTTACGTCGCGCAGGAACTCTGGGAAGACCTCGGGCGCACCGGCCCCGTGTTCCGGCAAAGCTGGCCGGCGTTTGACGAAGAACTGGCCAAGGAGGAAGGCGCCGAGGTGGTGCTTCAGGTCAACGGCAAGGTACGCAGCCGCATGATCGTGCCGTTCGGCACCGGGAAAGAGGAGTTGGAAAAACGGGCCGTGGCCGATGAGAAGGTTCACGCCCAGGTGGCGGGTAAGCAGGTGGTGAAGATGATTGTGGTGCCCGATAAGCTGGTCAATATCGTGGTGCGTTAGAAAGCCGCTGTGAGGCGGATCGTGCAACCCTTCTTGGGTGTGCGATCGCGCGGTCCCATGCCGTCAATCGTGATAGCCCCGCTGCTCCGAGCGGCCAAAAGCATGCTTGTCAGATCGCTATTCCAAACCAGAGGAAGCTCCAGGATGCGCGGCTGAAGGTGTTCGTAGCGGACTGGTCCTTCTTGCAGAATCCTATCGAGGCGAACCTCTGCTTCCCGGAGCCGTCTCGCCCGCTCGTCCTGTGTTGTCCGTGAAATGCCGCCGGCCGGCGCGAGGTCGAGTTCCCCCTGTCCGGTCCTGGTCTGGCGATGCTCCCGTTGCGCGGCGGCGCGGACGGAGTCCTGTTCGTTGACGGTTTGTTTTTCGATGCGCCGAAACTCAACAATTCCTTTCGGGCTTCGCGTGGCGTAGACGATGTGGAAATAGGCCCGGTCGCTGAGCGGCTTTAGGATGCGTGTGGAAGTGACGAAGGGGTAGCCGCCAACACTTCGGAGTTGAGCTTGATAGCACTCAAGGCTGGCGGCTTCCCGGTCGCCGGCCTTGCGGATGTCGCGCCAAGTCGGAGTGCCGAAGAATCGATCCAGGGAGTGCTCATTCGCCGCGTCGGGGTAGTTGATGAATCGGTTGATGAAGTCGTACATGAAGTTCACCATGACCTCGCCGGGCTGGTGCCGGAGCACCTTGGCGATGTTCTCCATCGCGAAGCCAGACCAGCCCCTTGGGTCGATGAAGAAGAAGGCGAACGTCTTGCCGGTTTCTTGAAGGATCGTGTTGATATTGTCCTCGAATGTGCCTGGCAGCGCGGTCGTCCGGATCGCCCTTCGGTACTGGTCCAGCATGGCCTGCAGCGTGCGGTACGCCGCTGGGTTTTTCTCTACGAAGATGGCTCGAATATTGGCGTAGCGCCCCTGTTTGGCGAGACCGTCGCGGACGTAGTTGAGTTTGTCCAGCGCGATGCGGATGGATGTGTCGGCGAGAGCTTCGTCGTCAGCCTGCCAGGGGCCGGAGAAGCAGTCGACGTACACAAATTCTTCGTGAGCGTACCCGATGTGGAAGGCCACTGCTTCCAGGTACCGCTCGAGGAAAAAGTGCTTGAGGTAGGTCTGTTCCTTGCCCTTGTAGTATGCCGGAGGTTTCGTTGTGTCCTCCAGGTTCAGGCGACGTGATGGGCAAGCTGCACAAACGGATCGTTGCTCCATTCGTTGGCGGCTGGCGCGAGTTGCTCGATGAGACGTTCTCTGATGGAGCGCGGCGCCGTAGGTAGCGTGGATGGGTTTGGCATCTCGTCGAACGTTCTCCCGTTGATTTGCCGCCCGTTCCTGGCCTTTTGCACGCCGCCCCATTGCTTGAAGAAGAAGAGGCTGCCTTGGGCGTCGCACTGCTGCTTGACCGCCGCTACCCATGGTTGGTGCATGGGTCTTGCGCCCGGTCCGCTTTCGCCTCCGACGATCACCCAGTGAATGCCCGTGAGATCGAGTTCACCGAGGTCTTCGAGCAGCGGCTCGACGCTGAGGAATCGCACCGCCGCCGGGGCCTGCCGCAGGTGGGCAATTCTCGGGATACCGTATTTCTTGTCTTCGACCGTGACACCCCACCAGATGTGTGCTGCGCGCGCCGCTCTCTCGAGTTTTGTCGTAAGGAGGTGTTGAAGCCGGTCAGCCCGCTTGGTGAGTACCTGGTAGGTGTGCCAGTTCGCTTCCAGCATGGTTCTTGCGACGGCTTCAATGTACTCGTCGGGGACCGCGTCCAGGAACAGATCGCTCATGCTATTCACAAACACGATCTTGGGGCTGCTCCAGCGCAGCGGCTCGACGAGTTTCCCTGGCACCAGCCGAGGGTCGAAGCCGTGTTCGTAGGGGTGCCCCGGTACGTTGCGGAACCGCTCCGCGAATGTCTCTGCGTAGCAATGCTTGCATCCAGGGCTGATCTTCTGACAGCCCCGCACTGGGTTCCAGGTCGCCTCGGTCCACTCAATCTTCGATTGCAGGCTCATCGCAGCGCCCCAAGCAAAGCTTCCCTGTCACAACCGGTCCAGCCCCTCGGTCAACTCCACATACGATCCCCAAGGATCCGTAAAGAACGCCACCGACAACCCCAGCTTTTCGATCTTCCGGAACGGCACGTCGAACTTCACCCCGGCCGCTTCCAGCTTGCGGCAGAATGCTTCCAGGTTCTTGACCTCAAGGCCCCAATGATCCATAGCCCGGCCCTTGGTGGGAAAAGTGGGCTCATCGGTTTTGGTAAACGACAGATTCACACCCGGCAGATCGGCCGCATCGAACTTGCCGCGCCGGCCGGGAACGGCTCCGAACATCTTGGCGTACCAGGCCTGCGCCTCCAGGTGCCCCATGTGGAAGAAGTGCACGTGGTGATGGGCGACGGTTCCCGTCATGTTCTTGTCCTCGCTCAGTTCCACCTTCACCTGATCCGGATTCATCACGAACGCCTGCCGCTGATCCATCATCCTCTTCACGATGGGCACACCCATCCGCTCCGCCTTGGCGAGGTAGGCATCCAGGTCCTTCACCTTAAACCCAATGTGATTCACGGCGGAACCTTCCGACGGCCCACCCGCCGCCTTGCGCACGAACACCAGTACGTCCGGGAACTTGTAGATCGCATTGTCGCCCAGCTTGCTCGCCGCCGGAGCGCCCATGAAATCCACCCAAAACCAGCGCGCCGTTTCCGGATCGCCGGTGCCGAGGTGCAGGTGGCCCATTCCCACACCCATCGAATTACCCGAGGGCAGTTGTGCGTACATGGCTAGAGGAAGCAACAGGAGCAAGGCTCGCATAGCGCGATGGTATCATCGCGCGAGCCGGGAAAACTCCACGCGCCCCGGAAAAAACGTCCGCGAACGGTAACCGCCAGCCGGGTGCGGCACTCAATAAAGTGTCGGTAGACGCGCCCGGATCGGGACGTCCTGGTCTGATTATCGATTTTTATCCTATGCCATTTTACCCGAAACCGGAATGTGCCCATTCCCGATCGGGAAACGTCTTCACTGTTGGGAGGTATGAATGAAAGTAGCAAGAGCGATGCTGACCGAAAAATTTAACCTGACGCAGCCAGTACGGCAGGAGTCTCTCTCCAGCCAGGTTTTCGGGATCCTGAAGGAAGCCATCTTCTCTGGAAAGTTCCAGCCCGGCGAGACGCTTCGCGAGTTGCACCTTGCCAAAATGTTCGATGTCAGCCAGGCAACCATTCGCGAGGCGTTGGTTCAACTGGAACATTCCGGCCTGGTCGTGAGGCTGCAAAACCGCAAGACGTCGGTGACCTCATTGACGCCGCATGAGGTTCGCGACCGGCTCGATATGCGCCTTGTGCTCGAAGACGTCGCTTTCCGGAAAGCAGCTCAGAACTTCACAGACGGCGACGTCGCCACCTTGCGCGATATCGCCGAAACCATCCATGCCGCCATCGAGGCGGGCAACTACGCCGAGTGCACGGCCGCCGATATGCGCTTTCACGAGTTCGTCTGGGAACGCAGCGGCAGTCCGATTTTGAAGCGCACGCTGGAGCAGTTGACCACCCCGCTGTTCGCCTTCACGGGCGTGCTTCAGGCGCGCGGCATGACCGACCTGCGCCGCACCAAAAGCCACGATGTCCTGATTCAGGCGCTGGCTTCGGGCAATCCATCCGCCGCCGCCGAAGCCATCAAGGATCATATCTCCGGCTCTTATTCCGCCTTCCTGGAATCGGGTGCCGTCGATATGGGTGCGCTCGCGCCGGCCGAAGCCGCCACCGCCTGATCCCTCTGTACCCCCTCGCGGCCCTTGCGCGATGGGGTACAACTCAACAATGCTCTTTCTTTCGCTGGCGGCGCTTCTTACCGCGGCTCAGCTATCCGACGCCGAGGTGGAGAAGATCCACCGCGGCCTGCTGGTCATTGATACCCACAACGACGTCACCAGCCACACCGTCAAGGGCTTCGACATCGGCTCCACCGGCTCGAAGTTCCACACCGACGTGGAGCGCCTGCGAAAGGGCAACGTTGGCGCCGTATTCTTCGCCGTCTATGTGGCGGCCAGCTACGCCAAGTCGGGCCACGCCGCGCACCGGGCTCTCGAGATGATCGGCACCGTGCGGCACGACATCGCCGGGCGCCACCCCGGGACTTTTCAACTGGTCACTCGCGCCGATGACGTAGCCGCCGCGCGAAAGGCCGGCCGCATCGCTGCGCTCATGGGTATCGAAGGGGGCCACGCCATCGAGGACGATCCGCGCCTGCTGCGGACTTTTTACGACCTCGGCGTCCGTTACATGACGCTCACTCACTCCAACAACAACAATTGGGCCGATTCTTCGGGGGAGCCTCCCAAGCACAACGGCCTCACCGAGCTTGGCAGAAAAGTTGTTGCCGAAATGAACCGGCTCGGCATGATGGTGGATGTCTCCCACGTGTCCGACAAGACGTTTGCCGATGTGCTCGAGATCTCGCCCGTCCCTGTGCTCGCTTCGCATTCCTCCTGCCGCGCCCTTGCCAACATCCCCCGCAACATGTCAGACGATATGATCCGCGCGCTCGCCAAGAAAGGCGGCGTGGTCCAGATCAATTTCGGTTGCGAGTTTCTCAATCAGAAATCGGCCGATAGCTCCACGTTTTCAAACGCCGCTCTGCGGCGCCGCGCGGCCGAACTGAAGAAAGCAGGCCGGACCGCTGAACTCAAAGACCTGCGCGCCAGCATCGTCCCCGCCCAACTTTCCGATATCGTGGCCCACATCCAGCACGTGCGCGACATCGCGGGTGTGGCAGCGGTTGGCATCGGGTCCGATTTCGACGGCGTGGAATGCCTGCCCAAAGGCATGGAAGACGTCTCCAAATTCCCAGCGTTGACCCGCGCGTTGCTCGAAAAAGGATTCACCGCTTCCGACCTTGCCCAGATCTACGGCGGCAATGTGCTGCGCGTCATGCGCGAGGCGGAACGTTACGCCCAACGTGCCCGGAACTGACGGAGTGGCGCCGCAGGGCTACGATGCAGTCCTGCATTCCGTCCCCAACCTCGACATACTGAACCTTGTCGAAGAGCCCGGACAGTTTCTGGACAATGTATTCCCGTGAATGCCATGTGGTGTGATACCACTCCGGTACAAGGCCCGCGAGCTTGCCTGAAGTCTTATGCAGGAACCCCGACGTGAGCAAACGTTCCCGGTCGTCCGTGCTCAAACGCCTGGCCGCATTGCCGCCGTGCACGGTAATAATGAGCAACCCGCCCGGCCTCAGAATTCTGTGTAATTCCTCCAGCCACGAATCCTGCATGGGTTCACTCAGATGAGTAAACACGGAGACGCTGTAGACGATATCGAACGAATCGGCTGCATAAGGAAGCGGTGGCAGCGCCGCATTGGTGCCGAACTCTCCTCCCGCCAGGTGGGCCCGGCACCAGCCGACTGCCTCTTGATCCACGTCCGTTCCATGAAACCTGGCATCCGGGTGGCTCTTCATGAGCCATGTTATGGTTCTGCCGCAGCCACACCCGAAGTCAAGAATCCGGTCTCCCGCCCGCATTTCCGAGCCATGCTCTCCGGCGCAAGCGTCGATAATCTGGGCGCACCTCTCGCCAACGGCGAGAAAGGACTCAGCCGAAGGAGTCTCACTTACACGAAAACGAAGACGCGCGGGCGGCAGGTTCTCCGTGGGGGGGGGGCATTCGGAGATCGGCCCAAAAGCACCAGATGCGTATGGATAGTCGGTAAAACCGATAATATGCATATCGAACCGGAGTTCGTAAGTTCACTCCGCTTATCTTATCAGGCGGTTACTGCCCGATATGCTCCGAGCTGACCACCCGCCCACCCGCGTCGAACAGATTCAAATAGTAAACCGTGGCGCCTTCCGGCACAGCCGCTTCCACCGAGCCACGGTTGATTCCGGCCGGGATCGACTCCCAGCGCCGTTGCTGCCATTTCCCGCTGTCCTTGGTGTAGTTCAGTTCGGCCTTCGCGGGCGCCTGCTTCGCGCGATACCGCGCCGTCACCCGCCCGGCCGCTGAACTCAGCGCCGTAATGCGCAAAGGCTTCGCACCCTTGCGCACCATCGCATCGGCGTAAGCGAGGATCTCTTCCGGCAGCGCTCCATCCGGATGGCTATGTCTCATGCGCACCCGCACCGCCAGCGTCCGCGGCCCGCGCGTCAGCCGGTAGGATTTCTGCCACGAACCCAAGGGGTAGGCGAAATCGTTCGTCCCATTCACCCACAGCATCGGCAGGCGCGCTTCCGGCAGATACTTCGACGGATCCCACAGGCCCAGCCACCGCTCCGCCTGTTGCGGACCCATCTTGGCGAACTGGCCGAGCCATTCGGAATCCTCGCCCAGAAAACCGCAGCCATAAACCGGCGCCGCGAAACGGAACCGGTGGTCGACGCCCGAAACGATGGAAGTCAGATAGCCGCCCCAGGAGACGCCCGTCACGCCGATGCGCCTGGCATCCACTTCCGGAAACGACCGGATCAACGAGTGGCCGAGAATGGCCGCCGCCACCGCGTGATAGCTCCACTGCTCTTCCGGCGGGTCGGCCGACTTGTCAAACCCGCCCCAACCGGCCGGCCCCGAAAATTCATGCCGCGCCCGGTCTGGATTCCAAAGCTTATCGGGCGAAGCTTTCTTCGGCGCTGTGCCCACCGTGTCCATCGCGATCGCCGCATAACCGCGCTTGTTCCACAGCCGGACCCACTCGGCGAAGGCCGTGCCGCCGCCGCCATGGATCAGCACCATCGCCGGAAACTTACCGCCGCCCGCGGGCGCGCCGTAGTAAGCGAATACGCGCGTCGGCTTGCCCTGATAAGGCGCGCCTTCATAGAACAGCGCTTTCACGCCGGGCTCGTCCTGCGCCGCCATCTCATGAACTCGCGGCGCGCGGTACAGAGCCTCGATATTCCAGGGAAGATTCGCGGCGAATGTCTGAGCCGCCAAGAACAAAACCAACGAAAGCATGAGAGACAGCGTATCGCAGCCTGGTCCCTGATAGCATAGGACCGCATGCTCCGCCTCGCCCCGCTCCTGCTGGCAGCCCTGCCCGCCGTCGCCGAAGACTGGACCCGATTTCGCGGCCCCAACGGTTCCGGCATCTCCACCGCCAAAGGCTTCCCCGTCGAATTCAACCAAACCCGCAACATGGCCTGGCGCACGCCGGTCCGCCCTGGGAAGTCCTCTCCGGTACTCGCGGCCCGCCACGTCTTCCTCACCTCTTTCGACGACGGCAAGCTCTACACCTCCTGCTATGACCGCGGGACCGGCAAGCTGCTGTGGGAGCGTTCCATCGACAAGCCGCGCGAGGAGCAGGTCAACAAACTCAACCATCCCGCGGGCATCAGTCCGGTCACCGACGGCGAAAACGTGTACGCTTTCTTCAAGGATTTCGGCCTTGTCTCCTATGACGCCGCCGGCAAGCTGCGATGGCAGACACCGCTAGGACCCTTTGTGACCTCCATGGGACTCGGCGCCTCGCCGATCCTCGCGGGCGATTCCGTCGTCATCCTCGCCGATCAGCTTGAGTCTTCTTTCATCGCCGCCTTCGACCGCACCAACGGCGAGATGAAATGGAAAACGCCGCGCGAGGAAGGCGAAGGCTGGGCCACACCCTTGCTCTACACGCCACCCGCGGGCGCCCCGCAGATTCTCACCATCGGCCGCGGCCTGTTTGGAGCGCACTCCGTCTCCACCGGCAAGCGGCTGGCCAGCGTGCCGCAATTCTCACCCGCCGTCGTGGCGAGCCCCGTGCTCTCGGGCGACGTGATCTACGGTTTCGGATACGGCAACGATGAACCGCCGGCGTTCTCCACGCGACTGGCCCGTCTCGACAAGAACGGCGACGGCAAGCTCGACGCCGGCGAATATGGCGACGATGCGTTCCTGCGGTCCATCGCCAGGTACAACGGCAACCGCGACCTCATGATCACCGAAGACGAATGGGACCAGCGGCAGAAGGGCATCCTCGGACACAACGGCATTCAGGCGATCAAGGTGGGCGCCGCTCCGCGCAATCTGTGGAAGACGTCGAAAACGTTGACCGGCGTCATCCCCTCGCCCCTCATCTACCAGGGTCTGATCTATGTCGTGAAGAACGGTGGTGTCCTGGCGGTGTTTGACGCTGAAACAGGCAGACTTGGCAAAGAGGCGCGCCTGGCGGATGCGTTGGGAGGTTACTCGGCATCGCCGGTCGCCGCTGAAGAAAAGGTGTACTTCGCCAATGAGGACGGCAAAATCGCCGTGGTGCGCGCCGGTGCGGCGTGGGACGTGGTGCAAGTGAACGATCTCGGCGAACCCTGCTTTGCGACTCCCGCGCTCTCCCAAGGCCAGATCTACATTCGCACCGGCGAGGCCCTATACCGCTTCAGCGCTCAAATCAACTGATGCTTCCCTTCGCTTAACGGCTGTCGGGCGGCGAAGCCCGGCGCGATTTCGAGCAGCGATTCCTTCAGCCGTTTGCGCGCCCGGCTCAGCCGCGACATCACGGTGCCGATCGGAACCTCCAGCATCGACGAGATTTCCTTGTAGCTGAATTCCTGCACGTCGGCCAGCATCAGAATCTCGCGGAACATCTCGGGCAGTTGTTTCAGGGCGGCCAGAACATCTTCATCGCAAATCGTTTCGGGCACCGGTTCCTCGTAAGTCAGCCGGTCGATCAGCAGATCGTCGCTTTCGCTCTTGCTGGTCCAGCGGTACCACCGGCGGCGGTAGTGGTGGACCCTGTGAATGAGGATCTTGAACAGCCAGGCGCGGCAATTGGTTCCCAGTTCGAAGCGATGAAACGACTTCCATGCTTCCAGGTAGGTTTGCTGCACCAGGTCCTCGGCCTCGGTGCG
The DNA here is from genome assembly GCA_902826685.1 of uncultured Acidobacteriota bacterium. Classification (GTDB taxonomy): domain Bacteria; phylum Acidobacteriota; class Terriglobia; order Bryobacterales; family Bryobacteraceae; genus CADEFT01. The sequence continues at coordinate 140,352 of CADEFT010000009.1, read as the reverse complement.
ATTGCCCGTCATGGCGGTCGCGGTCCGGAAAAGATCGTCGAGATAGGTCAGCGCCGCCGCCTCGAAATCGGCGCGTTTGGTGTCTGGCGTGTTCACGGCTACTCCTGCAATCGCCCTTGATCATCGATCACAGTGCCGGTCATGGTTGCCCGGCGCGTTGTCATCACATCACACGGCTGCCCTCGTTTATTCCCCCAATCCGTCAGAATTTTAAAACAAATCCACCGGCGAACAAAGCGTTGTGTTGCAGGCTGCCTTTCACGGGCAGATTGAACGCCGGACTGCCGGATACGAAATCGCGGAACTCGCCTCGCAACCCGAACCAGCGCCAGACCGCAACATCCACGCCGCCGCCGAACTGGAACGCACCCCGGCCCAATGTTCGCGGAGCGGCGTTTTCCCTCCCATCGCCGCGCAGCGTCGAATGTTCGAACAGCGCGTATCCCGCGCCAGCCGCTATATAGGGTTGAACGCGCCGTCCCGAGGCGAACTTCAGGCGTAGTCCAGGCGTAATGTATAGCGTGGCCACGTCGCGCGTCACCAGTCCGCTCGCCGATTCGATCCGATGTTGCGGGGTCGCGGCAAACGGCACTTCAAACCACAAGGACGCCCCGCCGCCACCTGCGATGCGGATGCCGTAGTTGGCATAGTACGTCAGCCCGGCGGTGAAATCGGCCTTCGCCGGAGGCGTCACGGTCAGAGTCCGGCTCGCCGGCTTGAATCCTCCCAGCAGCAGCCCCAATTCCTGCCGCTGGCCCAACAGCGGCAGCACCGATAAAAGGAAGAGAGCGGTTCTCACGAAAACAGAATCCCCTGAACGATATTCTTCATTCCAGCCAAAAAAGTCACGGCCGGGGGAATAATGTCGCGGCCGCGGGTCATTCTAGCCCAGGATGCCATCGATGGAATGCCAGGACGCCAATCGCAGGCTGGGTGCCTACGCCGACAACGAACTGAGCCCGGGCGAGCATTTCCTTGTCGCCGAACATCTCGCCACCTGCGACAACTGCGCTCGAAAGGTGCATCAGGCGGCTGCCTGGAAGAACCGGGTGCGCGCGGCGGTGCAGGCGCAGTCTCCCGCTCTTGGGCTTGAGACGCGAGTACGTGCCGCCATCGCCGGAGGCGCGACCGTTCGCTCTCCGCTCTTTCGGGTTTCAAGTCTGGCCGCCGGCGCGATGGCCGTCGTCGTGCTGTCGGTGGGACTTTGGGCGGCGATCTGGGAGCCGATGCAGCGCCAGGTGCTCGCGGTGCTCGGCATCGGAGCCGCCGATCACGTGCACTGCACGCTCGAGCGCAAGAGTCCACCGCCCGGCGGCCTGCAGCGCCCCATCGATCCGGAGTACGGCGATCTTCTCACCCGCGTGCGATCGGCCATGCCCAAGGAGTTCGAGACCGTCGAGAGCCACTTCTGCCGCTGGCAGGGACGCCGTTTCCAGCATTTCGTCTTCGCCCGCGACGGCCACAGGATCTCTCTCATAGTCACTCCCAAAAAGGGAGCCGACGCTTTCCCGCGCCTGGCGCTGCTGGCGAAAATGCGTGCGCAGGGCATTCCGGTCTACCAGGCGCACATCGGGCAAAATCAAACCGCCGGGTTTGAGAGCGGCCACAATCTCGCCTTCCTCGTTTCCGATCTGGACGCCGCCGAAAACGGCAAACTGATGGCGTCGCTGGTGCCTGCCGTCCGCGACCGGATGTAAGCGATAGAATGGGGTCCATATGAGACCCGCGGGTCCGCAATGGATGCTGGCGTTTCTGTGGCCTCTGGCCGCCGCCGATTTCGCCACCGGCGTCAGACCCTTGCTGCAGCAACATTGCCTCGGCTGCCACAGCGGCGCGGCCGCGCAAGGCAAGGTCGATCTGTCCACGCGCGCCGGTGTGCTTCAGACCGTCGTCGCCGGAAAGCCCGAACAAAGCCGGCTCTATCTTGCCATCGCGCACAAGGGCCGGGCCAAGATGCCACTGGGCAAGGAGCAACTGCCCGCCGCCGACATCGCGCGTCTTTCCACCTGGATCGCCCAGGGCGCCGAGTATCGCGATGCCAGGCATTGGGCATTCGAACCACCGGCACGTCCCGCCGAGCCGAGTGTGCGCCGGCGCTCCTCGGTCCGCAATCCCATCGATGCGTTCCTCGCCCGTGAACAGGAACGCCTGTCGCTTCAACCGGCCGCCGAAGCCGGCAAACGCACTCTTCTCCGCCGCCTCACCCTCGATCTCACCGGCGTTCCTCCAACCGTCGAGGAAATGCGCCGTTTCCTGGCCGACACCACCCCTGGCGCTTATGAGCGCGTGGTCGATCAACTGCTCGCCAGCCAGCGCTACGGCGAACGATGGGGCCGCCACTGGATGGACATCTGGCGCTACTCCGATTGGTACGGCTACCGCAGCTCGAAGGAAGTGCGCCACAGCCAGCGCCACATCTGGCAATGGCGCGATTGGATCGTCGAATCGGTCAACGAAGACCGGCCCTACGACCGCATGCTGACCGAGATGCTCGCCGGCGACGAGATTGCACCCTCGGATCCCAAGGTTCTGCGCGCCACTGGCTTCCTTGTGCGCAACTACAATCGCTACGACCGCGACGGCTGGATGCAGGACGTGGTCGATCACACCGCCACCGCCTTCCTCGGGGTAACGCTCAAATGCGCGCGCTGCCACGATCACAAGTACGATCCTTTCTCCCAGAAGGACTACTACAGCCTGCGCGCGTTCTTCGAGCCCTACAACGTGCGCCTCGATCGCGTTCCCGGCGAGCCCGATCGCGATAAGGCCGGCCTGCCCCGCGCCTTCGACGCCAAGACCGCCGAGCCGACCTATCTCTACATCGGCGGCAACGTGCAGAGTCCCGATAAGTCCGCCGCGCTCGCTCCCGCCGTGCCCGCCATCCTCGGCAAGGCCGCCGCCGCCGAGCCCGTCGAGATTCCGCTCGAAGCCCGCTACCCCGATATCCGCGAGTTCGTTCATCGCGATCTGGTCGAAGCCGCCCGCCGCGAGATGGCGAAGGCCGAAACACCCGAAGCGCGCACGGCCGCCGAAGCCCGCCTCAAGGCTCTCGAATCGCGCATCGCCGCCGACAAGGCCAAGCACGCCAAATCGGGCGATGCCGCCGATCTCGCCAAAACCGCGCGCCGCCTGGAACGTAACGCCTCCGTGCTCACCGCCGGCGAAGATCTCCTCCGCGCGCAGCGGAAGTTTGAGGAGGCGCTGAAGGCCACCACTCCGGAAGGCGAAGTGGACGAAAAGAAGATCGGCGCCGCCAAGGCCGAACTGGACAAAGCGCAGGCGGCCCTCGCCAAGAAGCCGGAGAGTTATTCGCCAATCGGCGAGGCTTACCCGGAACAATCCTCGGGCCGCCGTCTCGCCCTCGCCCGCTGGATCGCAAGCCCGGCCAACCCCCTCACCGCCCGCGTTGCCGTCAATCATATTTGGGCGCGCCATTTCGGCCAGGGACTGGTCGCCACCGTTCACGATTTCGGCCAGTACGGCAAACCGCCCTCGCACCCCGAACTGCTCGACTGGCTGGCCAATGAGTTCACCTCGCACCAATGGAGCATGAAGCACATCCATAGGCTCATCGTGACCAGCGCCGCCTACCGCATGGAGTCTACCGGTGCCGAAGCCAACGAAAAGATCGACGCAGCCAATCGCTTTCTATGGCGCATGAATCCGCGCCGCATGGAAGCCGAAGCGGTCCGCGATTCCGTCCTCTTTGCCGCCGGCCAGCTTTCCGGCGATACCGGAGGTCCGGAGATCGACGAGACGCGCGAAGAAGAATCCAATCGCCGCAGCCTCTACATCCGCCAGGCGCCCGACCTTCGAGCCGAATTCTTGAGCCAGTTCGACGCCGCCGACACCAACGAATGCTACCGGCGCAATGAGAGCATCGTTCCGCAGCAGGCGCTGTCGCTCGCCAACAGCCGCTTATCCTTGGACCAGTCGCGCAAACTCGCCGCCGCGCTGCCCTCCACCGGTTTCATCGAAGCGGCTTTCGAAGCCGTGCTCAACCGTCCGCCCACTGCCGAAGAGCGCGATCATGCCTCTTCGTTCCTGCACGAGCAGGCTCAACTGCTCGCCGATCCCGCCAGGCTCAAAGCCTTCGAGACCGGATCGTCCTCGCCCGTCAAACCCGCCGCCGATCCGGCTCAGCGGGCCAGGGAAGGGCTGGTGCACGTCCTGTTCAACCTCAATGAGTTCGTCACCATCCGCTAATGACACACCGCATCGATCGCCGTACGTTTCTCTCTCAAACCGGACTCGGTTTCACCGGTCTCGCGCTCAGCGCCATCGAGCAGCGCGCCGCCGCCGCGCCGCATTTCCCCGCCAAAGCCAAGCGCGTCATCTGGCTCTTCATGATCGGCGGCGCCAGCCAGATGGAGACGTTCGATCCCAAGCCCGCGCTCAACCAGTACGCCGGCAAGACCATCGATGAGACGCCGTTTAAGGACACGCTCGACAATCCGAACGTCAAGAAGAATCTGCGCGAGGTCATTGCCGGTCTGCACAAAGTGCACCCTTCCATCTATCCGCTGCAAACCGGTTTCCGTAAGCGCGGCCAAAGCGGCATCGAAGTGTCGGACTGGTTCCCGCACGTGGGCGAATGCATCGACGACATCGCCGTGGTCCGCTCGATGTGGACCACCGACAACAACCACGGCGCGCAGTTGCAGTTTCATACCGGCCGCCATGTGCTCGAAGGCCAGTTCCCCACCATCGGTTCGTGGATCCATTACGGCCTCGGCGCGCTCAATGAGAATCTGCCGCAGTTTGTCGTCCTCGGTGAGCCCATCGATTCCTGCTGCGGCGGACCCTGGGCCCACGGCGCGGCCTATCTCGGCCCCGAACACGACGGCGTGCGGCTCAAGGTGGATCCGAAGAATCCGCTGCCGTTCGCCTCGCCCGGTCCCGACGTTTACCAGCAGGAACAGGAACGCGAGTTCGCTCTCATCGACAAGCTGAACCGCGTTTCGCAGATCCGCTATCCCGAAGACTCCTCTTTGCGCGCGCGCATCAAGTCCTACGAACTCGCCTTCCGCATGCAGACCGCCGTGCCGGAAGTCATGCGGCTCGACAAGGAATCGGAATCGCTGCGGCGCCAGTATGGCCTCGACGAAGAGGCCACCCGGCCGTTCGGCGAAATCTGTCTTTCCGCGCGCCGCCTGGCCGAACAAGGCGTGCGCTTCGTGCAGATTTTTCACGGTGCCGGCGGCGCGGGCGCCTGGGACGCTCATTCCAATCTCAAAACGGGCCATGAGAAACTGTCCCGCCAGACCGACAAGCCGATCGCCGGTCTGTTGAAGGATCTGAAGCAGCGCGGCATGCTCGACGACACGCTGGTGGTCTGGTGCACCGAATTCGGCCGCACCCCGGGCGCCCAGAATACCAACGGCCGCGACCATCATCCTTACGGCTTCAGCGTCTGGCTCGCGGGCGGCGGCATCAAAGGCGGCGTCGTGCACGGCGCCACCGACGAGCTTGGCTTCCACGCCGTCGAGAATCGCCATTATGTGACCGACCTGCACGCCACCGTTCTGCACCAGTTGGGACTCGATTCCCGGCGCATGGAGATCCCCGGGCGGAAGCGGATTGAACTCGATTTCGGCCATCCCATCCGCGAGATCATGGCGTAGCTCTTGACAAACCGACCGGCTGGACGGTAGGCTATTCCTGTGGCGCGCGATCCGGAACGAACCAGGGAAGCCATCCTCTCCGCCGCCGAAAGTCTGGTCGCGGAGAAGGGCATTCAGCCCCTTACGCTGGAAGAGATCGCCGCCCGCGCCTCCATCAGCAAAGGCGGTTTGCTCCACCATTTCCCGAGCAAACACGCCCTCATCACCGGCCTGGCGGCGCACATGATCGCGTCTTACGAAGAGGAGCTTGAAACGCTCCGCCGGCGGGACGACGCCGCGCCGGGGGCGTTCACCCGGGCCTATCTGCGCGCCAATCTCGCGTTCGCCGATCACTGCAGCCAGATCTGCGCCACTCTGACCGCGGAAGCCCGTAACTTTCCCGGCATGGTGACTTTATTTCAACAGCATTGGTCTCAGTGCCAGAAACGCCTGGAGGCCGATGGCCTGGATCCGGTCGTGGCTACGACCGTCAGATATGCGGTGGAGGGTATCACTTCCGCTGCGACCTGGGGCATGCCGCGGCCATCCAACTTTGAAGAGGTTGTAAATCATCTCTTGAAACTCTCAGGAGGGCGGCCCAGGAAGCCCGCCGTCAAAAAGGGTAGTTAGCAAAGTAATCCGAAGGACGCCCGAAACCAATGTCTCCCGTATCGATTCCCAGAGCGCTAGTTGTGTCTTCGCTGGGCTTGTCCCTGCTGCTTCTTTCCGGCTGCGGTTCCAAACAGACCGCGTCCGGCGCGTTCACGCCTCCGCCCGCGGCGGTGGATGTCGCCGCCGTGGCCCAGGAAGACGTGCAGATTCACAGCGAGTGGGTCGCCACTATCGATGGCAGTGTAAATGCCCAGATCCAGCCGCAAGTGACCGGCTATGTTGTCCGGCAAAGTTACAAGGAAGGTGCGTTTGTCCACAAGGGCCAGGTATTATTCGATATCGATGCCCGGCCCTTTCAGGCGCTGGTGGATCAGGCCAAGGGCCAGGTGGCCCAGGCCGAAAGCCAGGTAACGCAGGCCGAAAGCCAGGTGGCGCAAGCCGAAAGCCAGGTGGCGCAGGCGGCCGCGCAGTTTGAAAAAGCGCAGCTCGACGTGAAGCGCGACACGCCTCTCGCCAAGGCGCGCGCGATCGCGCAGAGCCAGATTGAGACCGAAATTCAGGCGCAGGCCGCCGCCGAGGCCGGCTTGAAAGCGGCAAGGGCCAACGTGGGGGCGAGCCAGGCCGCGGTGAAGACCGCCCAGGCCGCCGTGCTGGCCACCAGGGCGAACCTCGCGCAAGCGCAATTGAATCTCGGCTTCACGCAAGTGCGATCCCTCATCGACGGCGTGGCCGGTGTCGCGCAGATCCAGATCGGCAACCTGGTGAAGACCGATTCCGTGCTCACCACGGTCTCGCAAGTCGATCCCATCCGCGTCTACTTTCCCATCAGCGAGAAAGAGTATCTCGACATGGCCGGCAAAACAAAGCCCGGTGAAGTGGGCAATCTCCTCAACAATCCGCAAGCCCAGCCGCTCGATCTGATCCTGACCAACGCCGCCACCTATCCGAGGAAAGGCCGCGTGATTTTCGCCGACCGCCAGGTGGATCCGCAAACCGGCACCCTGCGCATCGCCGCCGCCTTCGCCAATCCGAACAATATGCTGCGTCCCGGCCAGTTCGGCCGCATCCGCGCGCTGACGGCGGTGAAGCCCGGCGCTCTGCTGATTCCCAAACGCGCCGTGACGGAGCTGCAAGGCAAGCATCAGGTGGCCGTGGTGGGCAAGGACAACAAGGTGCAGATCCGCACCGTCGTGCTCGGCCCGGAGATGCACTCGCGCTACGTGATTGAACAGGGGCTGAGCGCCGGCGAGCACGTCGTCGTCGAAGGCCTGGCCAAAGCCATGGATGGAAGCACCGTGGCGCCGAAGCTGGTGCAGGCCGCCAATCTCCCTTCCGGCGGCGGAGAGGCGAAGGCGCGGTAATCATGTCGAAATTTTTCATCAACCGCCCGATCGTGGCCATGGTGATCTCCATCCTTATGGTGATCGTCGGCGCCATCTCCCTGCTCAGTCTGCCCACGGCGCAGTTCCCCGACATCATTCCGCCCGAAATCCAGGTGACCGCGATGTACCCCGGCGCCGACGCCCAGACGCTCGAACAATCCGTCACTACGCCGCTCGAACAGCAGATCAGCGGCGTCGACAACATGGATTACATGAGCTCCACCTCGGCCAACAACGGCGCGGCCACCATCACAGTAACGTTCAACCTGGCCACCGACCCCAATGTCGATCAGGTGCTCACCCAGCTACGTACCTCGCAAGCGGCGTCGCAGCTTCCGGCTGAAGTGAATGCTTCCGGCCTGCTGGTGCAGAAGTCGCTCAACTCGCCGCTGATGTTCGTGAGCATTTATTCGCCCGACAACTCGCGCGACGACGTGTTCCTGGCCAACTACGCCTACATCAACATGGTGGACGAATTGACCCGCGTCAAGGGCGTGGCGCGTGTGCAGGCGTTCGGCGGCGGCCAGTACGCCATGCGCATCTGGATCAAGCCCGATCAACTGGCGAAACTCGGCGTCACGGTGCCCGAAATTATCTCCGCCATCCAGGCGCAGAACCGTGTGAACCCCGCCGGCAAGATCGGCGGCCGTCCCTCCCCGGCGGGCCAGGAATTCACGCTCACGGTCATGGCGCAGGGCCGCTTTTCCGATCCGGAGCAGTTCGGCGACATCATTCTGCGCGCGCTTCCCGACGGCTCCACGCTGCGCCTGAAAGACGTGGCCCGCATCGAGATGGGCGCCCAAACCTACGACATGATCAGCCGCTTCAACGGCAAGGCGACCTCCGGTCTCGCCCTCTACCAGTTGCCGGGCTCCAACGCCGTCGTCACCGCGCAACTGGTGACGGAAAAACTGCGGGAACTCGAGAAGCGCTTTCCCAAGGGCCTCGCCCTCGACATGACGCTCGACACGACTAAAGTGGTTTCCCAGGGCATCAAGGAAATCACCATCACGCTGCTCGAAGCGCTGGCGCTGGTCGTGCTGGTCGTCTATCTCTTCCTGCAAGGCTGGCGCGCCACGTTGATTCCCTTGCTGGCCGTGCCCGTCTCGCTCATCGGCACGTTCATGATCTTCCCGCTGCTCGGATTTTCGGTGAACACGCTGTCGCTGTTCGGACTGGTGCTGGCCATCGGCCTGGTGGTCGACGACGCCATCGTGGTCGTCGAAGCGGTGGAGCATCACATCGAGCGCGGCCTTTCGCCCAAGGAAGCGTCGCTCAAGGCGATGGAGGAAGTGTCGGGACCCGTCATCGCCATCGCGTTGATCCTCTCCGCCGTCTTCATTCCCACCGCGTTTATTCCCGGCATCACGGGCCGCCTCTACCAGCAGTTCGCCGTCACCATCGCCATCTCGGTCATCATCTCCGCCTTCAACGCTCTCTCGCTCAGCCCCGCGCTCTGCGCGCTGCTGCTCAAGCCGAAAAAGCCCAGCCGCGGCCCCCTGGCGCGATTCTTTGCCTGGTTCAACCGCGTGTTCCGCGCGGGCACCGAACGCTATATCGGAATTAGCGGCCGCATGATTCGCCACGCCGCGTTCAGCCTGCTGTTCCTCGCCGCCGTCACCGTGGCGGGCGTGGGGCTCGGCTCGAAACTCCCTACCGCGTTTCTGCCCGAAGAGGATCAGGGATACCTGCTGGTGGCGATGCGGCTGCCCGATGCCGCCTCCCTTGAACGCACCGACGTGGCGGCGCGCAAGATCGAAGAACGCCTGATGAAAATCCCCGGCGTCGCCAGCGTGTTCTCCGTTTCCGGCTTCGATCTGCTCACCGGCGTGCAGAATACCTACAACGGCATCTTCTGGGTCACGCTCAAGGATTGGAGCGAGCGGAAGGCGGACAATGAGCAGTTCCACGTCATTCAAGGCAGCGTGGCGCAGGCCGTTTCGCAAATACCGGAAGCCTTTGCCTTCCCCATCGCGCCGCCGGCGATTCCCGGCGTCGGCAACACCGGCGGGTTCACCTTCGTGCTCGAAGATCGCGCCGGCGGCAGTTCCGGGGATTTCGCCCGGAACGTGTTCACTTTCGTCGGCGCCGCGAGCAAACGGCCCGAACTGGTGGGCGTGAGCTCAGCCTTCCTGCCGAGCGTGCCCCAACTCTATGTCGATGTCGACCGGGAGAAAGCGTCGCGCCAGGGCGTGGCGATCAACGACATCTACAACACCCTGCAAACCTTCATGGGCGGATACCTGGTCAACTACTTTAACCGCTTTGGCCGCCAGTGGCAGGTCTATGTCGCCGCCGAAGGCGAATATCGCACGCGGCCCGAAGACGTCAATCAGTTCTACGTGCAGAATTCGGCCGGCACCATGGTGCCCCTCAGCACGCTGGTGCGCATGGAAAAGCGCACCGGCGCCGAATTCAACTTCCGCTATAACGAATACCGCGCTACGCAGATCTTTGGAGCGGCGGCGCCTGGCTACAGTTCCGGCCAGGCCATGGCAGCGCTCGAGGAAGTCTTCGCGCAGACCATGCCTTCGAACATGGCCTACGATTACACCGGCATGTCGTTCCAGGAAAAGCAGGCCGCGCAAGGCATCTCGCCGTCGGTCATCTACGGCATGTCGATCCTGTTCGTCTTCCTCATCCTGGCCGCTCAGTATGAAAGCTGGTCGCTGCCGTTCAGCGTTCTGCTGGTGACCCCGGTGGCCGTGCTCGGCGCTTACCTCGCCCTGTGGTGGCGCGGATTCGAAAACAACGTCTATGCGCAGATCGGCCTGGTGATGCTCATTGGCATGTCGGCCAAAAACGCGATCCTGATCGTCGAATTCGCCAAGGTCGAATACGAGCGCGGTAAATCGGTGGTGGACGCCGCGCTGGCCGCCGCACGCCTTCGCCTCCGTCCCATTCTGATGACGGCTTTCGCTTTCATTCTCGGCTGCGTTCCGTTGTGGACGGCCTCGGGATCGGGCGCCGTTTCCCGCCGCATTCTCGGAACGGTGGTCATTGGCGGCATGCTGGCGGCCACGCTCATCGCCATCTTTCTCATCCCCGTCACCTTCGTCGTCGTGGAGAAACTCACGGCGCGTCTCACTCGCAAGAAGCCCATGCTCTCGGTCGAGGGCGCGGAGGAGCCTGCATGAAATCCCGTCTCGCCATCGCCTCGCTGCTGCTTCTGAGCGGCTGCGCCTTCGGACCCAAATACCAGCGCCCTCAAACGGCCGTTCCACCCGTCTATCGCGGTCCGGCGCAATCGGATGCCGCTTCCACCGAATCGCTTGGCGACGCCAAATGGTGGACGGTGTTTCAGGACGAAGAACTGCAGAAGCTCGTCCGCGCCGCGCTGGCGGAAAATCTCGATCTGAAGATCGCCGCCTCGCGCGTCGCCCAGGCGCAGGCACAGGTGGGCATCACCCGCGCCGATCAGTTTCCCAACTTCACCGGCAACGGCGGCGCGACGCGCCAGCGCAGCCCCAGCAATCCCGTCTTTCCCGGCTTTGAAGCCAACATCAGCCAACTCGGATTGTCTTCCATCTGGCAGCTCGATTTCTGGGGCCGCTATCGCAAAGCGACCGAAGCGGCGCGCGCCTCGATGATCGCCACCGATTGGGGCCGCAAGGCCATCATGGGCAGCCTGGTGGCCAACGTCGCCACCGCCTATTTCCAGTTGCGCGAACTCGATCTCGAACTCGAAATCTCGAAGGCCACCCTCGCCGCGCGCCGCGAATCGCTCGGCCTGAATCGCACGCTCGAAGAAGGCGGTGCGATTTCCAGACTCGATGTACATCAGGCCGAAATCCTGGTGGAACAGGCCGCGCGCAAGATCCCCGACCTCGAGAAGCGCATCGAGATGCAGGAGAATCTCATCGGCATCCTCATGGGCCGCTATCCAGGCGCCATCGCGCGCGGTCTCAAACTCACCGGCCAGCAGGTGCCGCCCGCGGTCCCGCCCGGCGTGCCTTCGGCGCTGCTCGAACGGCGGCCGGACATCCGCCAGGCCGAGTACGAGCTGATCGCCGCCAACGCGCGCATCGGAGTGGCCAAGGCGGCCTACTTCCCGCAGATTTCGTTGACCGGATCGGCCGGCTTCCAGGCGTACTCGATGACCGGCCTGTTCGATTCGAGAGTCTTCAACATCGGCGCCTCGATGACTCAGCCCATCTTCGATTTCGGCCGCATTCGCTCCACCGTGCGGCTGACCGAAGCGCAGAAGGAAGAAATGGTCCTCACCTACCGGCAGGCCGTCCAGCAGGCGTTCCGCGAAGTCGCCGACGCGCTGGCGTCGATTCAAAAGAACCGCGAATACCGCGAACGCCAGACGGCTCTACGCGCGGCGGCCCGTCAGGCATCCGAGCTTTCGGGCATCCGCTACAAAGGCGGCGCCACCAGTTACCTCGAAGTACTCCGCAGCGAGACCGATCTGTTCGACGCCGAAATCGACCTGGCCCAGGCGCACCTCAATGAGCGCTTGGCCGTGGTGCAGGTCTACAACGCTCTCGGCGGCGGCTGGCAGCAGCAGTAATCTCTCAGCTCAGAATCTCTTTCACCACCCGCGCCGGATCGACGCCCGTCAGCTTCTGATCCAGCCCCTGGTACTTATAGGTGAACTTGTCGTGCTGAATGCCGAACCGGTTGAGGATCGTCGCCTGCAGATCCCGCACGTGCACCGGATCCTTCACGATGTTATAGGAGAACTCATCCGTCTCCCCGTGCACCGTGCCGCCCTTTACCCCGGCGCCCGCCATCCAAATACTGAAACAGCGCGGATGATGGTCGCGGCCGTAATCCTTATCCGTCAGCTTGCCCTGCGAGTAAATCGTGCGCCCGAACTCGCCTCCCCAGATCACCAGAGTTTCATCCAGCAGACCGCGCTGCTTTAGATCCTGCACCAGGGCGTAATTGGCCTGATCGGCGTCCTTGCACTGCGCCGGCAGCACTTCGGGCAGGCTGTTATGCACGTCCCAGCCGCGATGGTAAAGCTGCACGAATCGCACGCCGCGCTCCATCAGCCGCCGCGCCATCAGGCAGCCATGCGCATACGTGCCGCCCTTGCGCGCCTCGTCGCCATACAGCTTGTAGGTGCTTTCCGGCTCTTTCGAAAGGTCGGTCAGGTCCGGCACCGAAGACTGCATGCGGAACGCCATCTCGTACTGCGCGATGCGCGCCCGCGTCTCCGGATCGGCCAGCTTCTCGAGCGTGATCTGATTCATCTGCCCCAGCGCATCGAGCATCCGGCGCCTCATCTGGGGCGGCACGCCGTCGGGATTCTGAATGTAGAGCACCGGATCGGCGCCCGAACGCAGCGCCACGCCCGCATGCTGCGCCGAAAGGAACCCCGCGCTCCACAGCTTCGCCGATATCGCCTGCACGCCCGCGCGCGGATGCGTATGGCTGGCGTTCAACACCACAAACGACGGCAGATCCTGATTCATCGTGCCCAGCCCATAGGCGATCCAGGCGCCAATGCACGGCTTGCCCGCAATCATGAACCCGGTCTGGAGGAACGTAATCGCCGGCTCGTGATTGATCGCCTCGGTATGCATGGAACGGATGATGGCGATGTCGTCCACCATCTTCGCGGTGTAGGGAAACAGTTCCGACACCCAGGCCCCGTTCTGCCCGTGCTGGTTGAATTTGAAGATCGAAGGGGCAATGGGGAACCGGCTTTGCCCGGAGGTCATCGTGGTCAGCCGCTGTCCCTGCCGGATGGATTCAGGCAGATCTTTGTCGAACCACTTCCCCATGCCGGGCTTATAGTCGAAAGTCTCCTGCTGCGGAGGCGCACCCACCATGTGCAGATAGATGGCGCGCTTGGCCTTTGGCGCGAAATGCGGCAGGCCCGCCAAGCCGCCCTCGCCCTTGAGCATCGAAGCGAGCGCCACTCCACCGAGCCCGCGCGCGCCGCGAGCGAAAAACTGCCGCCGCGTTTCGTTCAATACCGCCTGATCGTGGAGGCTCATTTCGTCAACACCTCGTCGAGATTCAACAACTGGTTCGCCACCATCGTCATCGCCGCCGATTCAGCCCAGTTCATCGCGGCGTCCGGCCGCTCCTCGCCCACCGAGATCAACATCTGCGCGGCGTCGGGATGCGAATCGTAATAGCGCAGGTAATCCTGGTAGGCGGCGCGCGATACCTCGCGTTCCTTCCCCGCCAGCTTCCGCGCCACCAGCCGGCCCGAAAGAAAATCCAGCCGTCCGTCCAGATCCGGAGCCGCTTTCATCGCCTTCTGCGCCAGGTGCCGCGCCGCTTCGACGAACTGTTCGTCGTTCATCGTCACCAGCGCCTGCAGCGGCGTATTCGTACGCTCGCGCTTGACCGTGCAACCCTCGCGCGTCGGAGCGTTGAAGACTTCCATCGAAGGAGGCGGCGCCGCGCGCTTCCAGAACCAGTACATCGACCGGCGGTACAGCCTGTCGCCCGCGTCCCGTTCGTAATTGCGCGTATTCGATCCGATCATCGCCACCGATTCCCACACCCCTTCCGGCTGATAAGGCTTCACGCTCGGTCCACCGATGGCCGGTTGCAGCAGCCCGCTCGCCGCCAGCGCGTAATCGCGCACCAGTTCGCCATCCATGCGAAAGCGCGGACCGCGCGCCAGCAGCCGGTTCTCCGGATCCTTCGCCAGTTTCTCCTGCGTCGCCTGCGCCGATTGCCGGTAGGTGGCCGACGTCAGCATCAATTTGAACAGGTTCTTCACGTCCCATCCCGCCTCGCGGAACTCCACCGCCATCCAATCGAGCAATTCCGGATGCGTTGGCGGCACCCCCTGCGAGCCGAAATCGTCGGCCGATTTCACCAGGCCCGCGCCGAAAACCTCCTGCCAGAAACGGTTCATCGCCACGCGCGCCACCAGCGGATTGGCCGGATCCACCAGCCATTCGGCCAGCCCCAGCCGGTTGCGCGGCGACGCTGCTCTCATCGGAGGCAGCACGGTAGGCGTGTTTGGCTCCACGCGCTCGCGCGGCTTGTCGTACATGCCCCGGTACAGCACGTGCGCGAAAGGCTTCTGATCGGTCCGGTCTTCCATCACGTGCGTAATCGCGCCGCGCTGGCGGATGGCCATCCGCTCCCGTTCGATCTGCACCAGTTGCGCCTGCATCTCGCGATAAGGCTCATTGCGATGGGTGAGGTAGTGCAGATGGAACGCGTCGCGTTCGGCGGCGCTCAACTGCGCCTTGTCGCGGGCGGCGGCTATCCGCGGCCACAACGTCACCAGCCGCGCCTCTTCCTCGCTGAGCGCCCGGTTGAACACGCGGAACTCGGCGATGGCGCCCTCGGTCAGGTAGCGCATCCGCTCATTGCCCAGCCGCAGCGGCAGGCCCTTGCGGAACGAACCCAACAGCTTCGTGTTCTGATCGCCGCGCCCCTGCGTCGGAATGGCCCGGCCGTTCTGAAACATATCGAGGCCAATTTGTTCGCGGCTGCCGTCGTAGGTGAACACCAGGGTGTTCCAGGAACCTTGCTTCAATTGCTCCAGGTGCCCGGCGCGAATGGTGATCGCGCGCCCCTGGTCGCCCACCAGCCGCATAGCCGGAACGCGCGCTCCGATTTCGATCACCCAGCCGCGATTGCGGTCCTCCAGGTCCGACTGGCTCGCCACCACGAAGCTTTCCTCCCGCTTGGGAAAGAAAAACTTCACCGCGATGCTGAACGGCCGGTCGGCCTGAATGGCGTTGAGGTCGGCCACCTCCACCAGCGACTCTTTGGGAAAATGGATCGCCGGGCGTCCCGGCACGTCCGAATCGCCCAGCACCGGCCCATTCTCAAGCTTCGCCGCCGCCGGATCGAGCGTGAAGATTTCCGGCGAATCTTCGAGCGGAGCCTTCAGCCCGCGCCGCGCCGCGCTCCCCAGCCATTGTTCGAACCCATCGTCGCCCTGCCGCGCCTTGGCCATGCGAGCCCGCAGAGCGGCGTTCTCCGCGTTCACGGCGGCCCAGCGCGCGCGATCCTCTTCCTTCGGCACTACCACCACCGGCGGCGTATCCGGCACGTTGCCGTCCATCGTGTCCTGCGTCAGGTTGCGGAAAAACGCCGACATGGAATAAAAATCGCGCTGCGACAGCGGGTCGAACTTGTGGTCGTGGCAGGTCGCGCAGCCAAGCGTCAGGCCCAGAAACACCGTCGCCGTCGTATCCACGCGATCCTTGGCGTACATCGCCTGCACTTCTTCCAGAATGATGCCCGCTTCGTTGGTCGTCGGGTTGCAGCGATGGAACCCGGAAGCGATCTGCTGATCCAGCGTCCGGTTGGGCAGCAGGTCGCCCGCCACCTGCTCCACCGTGAAGCGGTCAAACGGCAGGTTGCGGTTGAAAGCCTGAATCACCCAGTCGCGATACGGCCACATCTCGCGGTAGTTGTCCACGTGGATGCCGTGCGTATCGGCGTAGCGTGCCGCATCCAGCCAGTAACGTCCGCGATGTTCGCCCCAATGCGGCGAGGTCAGCATGCGATCCACGTAGCGCTCATAGGCGCCCGGCGCCTGGTCCTGCACGAACGCCTCCACCTCGGTTGGCTCGGGCGGCAGGCCCGTCACGTCCAGCGCGACACGTCGCGCCAGCGTGCGGCGGTCGGCTTCCGGAGCCGGCGTCAGCCCTTCTGCCTCGAGCCGCGCCAGCACGAAGCGGTCGATGGCGTTGCGCGTCCAGTCCGCCTGGCGCACCGGCGGCAACACGGGACGCCGCGGCGTCTGAAACGCCCAATGCTCTTCCCACTTGGCTCCCTGTTCGATCCAGCGGCGCAGCGTCCCGGCCTGCGCCTTGGTCACTTCCTTGTGCGACGCCGCCGGAGGCATACGCCGCGCCGCATCGGCTTCTACGATACGCAGGTAAAGCTGACTGGCCGCGGGGTTCCCCGGCACGATCGCCGCGCCGTTTTTCCGGGCAGCCAGCGCCTCCTCTTTCAAATCCAGCCGCAGCCCCGCCATGCGCGTGCCCTTGTCCGGCCCATGGCAGGCGAAACAATTGTCCACCAGGATCGGGCGTATCTCGCGCTGAAAGTTGACAGGCTGTTGCGCCTCCGCGGGTAGCGCCGCCAGCAGCAGAATCACGAAGGAAGGCATGGCGATTCCACGATATCAGGTTGCGTAGAACGCGTGGATTTTTCCCGCAATCTCCCCCGGAACCAGTTGCCGCCACGGCTCGCCCGCCGCGATGCGCCGCCGCACCTCGGTGGCCGAAACCTCGTCGAACCCGTCCTCGATCGGCAGGTTGCGAACGGCATGGCCGAGTGCCGGGGGCGCGGAGAACGTCCCCGCGCGTGGAGCCACCCAGAGTTCGAATCCTCCCAGTTGCTCCTCGATCGAAGGACCGGCGCCATAATCCCACCCGGTGATCCGTTCCGCCGCATCGCGGCCGCACAGAAACGCAAGCCGGGCGGCATAATAATCGCGGCATTCTCCCGCAATCTCGCGGAACAGGCCCCCGCCGCTTGCGGCCACCGAATACCGCGGCTCGGTGGCGGTGGCTTCCAGTACCAGTTCCAGACGCTGCTCGAACCCCACGCCGTCATATTGCTTGTGCGGCAGAACTTCCGGCAGCACGAACAATACTTCATCGGCGCCGTTTGCCAGGGCCGCTTCGGCCAGCGCCAGGTGAGCCCGCGTCGGCGGATGGAAGGCGGACGCCAGAATCGCCAGATGGCGCGGAATTCCGGTCGCACGCCTCCAAAAACGCATGTGTCAAGATGGTAGCAGGCTCATATAAATGTTCTCCTGGATCTGTCCGAAATGCGGCTTCGAAGTGCCGCCGCACGAAAACGACTGTCCTCGCTGCACGGGAGCCTTTGCATCGCCTCCCGCCCCTCCGCCACGTCAGGCCGCGCCACCGCCTCCTCCTCCTCCGCCACCACCTCCGCAATATGCGCCGCCGCCCCCACCCACGCCGGTCCAGCAGTACGCGCCGCCTCCGCCGCAATACGCACCGCCGCCTCCGCAATATGCGCCGCCACCGCCGCAATACGCGCCACCGCCCGAACCCACTCCGTCCTACATGCTGCCGCAGCCGCAAAGCGGAATGCCCGCATGGCTGCTTGTGCTTCTGGTCGCTGGCGGCCTCATCGGACTTGGCTTCGGGCTATTGACCTACATGCGGTCCGGCTCGAGCGACGAACCGGCCGCCGCCGATGCCTCCAAAGCCGCCACCAAGGCCGTCGCCAAAGCGAGCGATCATCCGTATTCGAAGGTTGTGGAAGTGGCCGGACTGCGCGTCGCCGAATCGGCCAGTCAGAAGCTCGACATCCGCATGGTCGTCATCAATCACGCCGCCGGCGAGTTGCAGGAATTCAAGATGCAGGTGGATCTGAACGTCACCAACGCCAAACCTGGCGCGGCCCCTCTGGCGTCGTTCACCGTGAAGGTGGCGCCGATTCCGGCCCTCGGCATGCGCGACGTCCGTGCCACCGCGCCCACTCAACTGCGCGCCTACGAGTTTCCCGACTGGCAGTTTCTGCGCGCCGACTTCACCCTGCTCTCTCAGTAACGGCCGGGTCGGTCCACCGCGCCTTGCCCGCGCAAAGCATCTGATTCAGCGCGTCCTGCCGGAAACGGAAGATCTTTTTCAACTGCGCCGCCACCACCGCCTTGTGCGCCGCCCGTCCTAACGGCCCAAGCGGCAGGATGTAATCCACGTCGTCGGAAACCAGCGTCCCTTCCTCGGTGGGATGGAAACGGTGCCTGTGCCGCCACAGCACATAGGGACCCTTGGTCTGCTCATCCACGAAATGAAACGGAGGCTCATACTCGGTGATGAGCGTACGCCACCGCAGCGGCAGGCCCAGCCATTGCAGCGTATAGTCGAACACCGCGTCCTTGGCCATCACGATCGGTTCCGGCGTAACGATGCGGAAGTTGAGCCAGGGCGGCGTGATGCGGGCCAAATTCCGCGGGTCTTCGAAAACGGCGAACGCTTCCTTCACTGAAACGGGCGCGATCATCTGTGTACGCAGGTGCATCATGATTCGTCACCGGCAGCGCGCCGGTTCTTCCGTCCCTTCGCCCAGGCTATTCAAATTCATCCTCGCATCCCGGTGGCAGGGGTCGAGCGCCAACGCGCGCCGGAAATCGGACCGGGCCGCTTCCACCTGATTCATTCTCCACAGCGCCACTCCGCGATTGTTGATCGCCGAGGCATCGCGCGGGGTAAGCGCCAACGCCCGCCCGAACTCGGCCAGCGCCGCGCCGGGCCGTCCGGTTTCCAGATACACACGCCCCAGTTCCGATGCCACGCGCGGGTCGGCAGGCGCAATTTCACGCGCCGCTTCGAGAATCGGTTCCGCTTCGCCGGCCGGGACGCTGCGCGCCAGTTGGATCCGCGGGCGCACTTTGCCGGGTGCCTGTTGGACCGCCTCCCGCCAAAGTCTGGCCGGATCCCGCCAGACCAGCGTCTGCCTCAAGCTCACTAGCGCCAGCGCGGCGGGCAGCGCCCACGCCCAGCGCCGCGGCAGCTTCATCGCCACCCAGGCGGCGAGAGCCACCATTGGCAGATACACGCGGCGATCGGCGGAAAGATCCTCGGCCGGAAAGATAGTGGAACTGGGCGCAAGCAGCAGCGCCGCGCCCGCCAGCCAGCGCCAATCGGCCAATCGTAACCCGGCCGCCAGCAGCGCGATCACCGCGATCCAGGCCACCCCGTTCGACGCCTCGAGCGGCGATTCCACCGTGAAGCCCCACGGAAATACCAGCAGCTTCGCATAGCGCAGCCACGCCCATCCCTGTGCCGCTAGATACTCGACCGGGCCAATGCCCGCCTGAGCGCCCGCGCCCGACCCCTCGATCGCCGCCGCCGCATACAGCACCCGCAGCCCTGCCGCCCCCGCCATCGCCAGCATCGCCGCCGCCTGCGCCTTCGGTTTCGCATCCAGCAGTAATAGGAACAGCGGGAACGCCACGCACTCTTCCTTTGAAAGCACCGCCAGTCCGAACCATGCCGCCGCCTTCCACGCCTCGCCACGCAGCCAGCAGCCGAGGCTCAGCAGGCAAAACAAAGTCATCAGCAGAGTGGCCCGCGCGAACACGTAAACCACCGCTTCGGTCTGAATGGGATGCAGCGCAAACAGCGCCGCCGCCAGCGCCGCCGCCGGCCCGATCGCCGCCGCCAGCGCCGAACGCATCGCCAGCGCCGAACGCATCGCCAGTACCGACCCCACATGCAGCGAAAGGTTCACCAGGTGATAGCCCGCCGGATCCGTTCCGCCCAGCGCATAATTGAGGCGGAAACTCGCCCAGGTCAGTGGGCGCGTACGGCTCACACAGCCGGACCATCCGCCGCTTCCGGTGACGCACGAATCGGTCAACAGAGAGAAATCGTCGAGATGAAACGGAGCCCAGATCGAGCCGCCGAATACGGCCACCGCCGCCAGGGCCAGCAACGCTGATGCGTTCAAGGCCTCATTGTACCCGGTGATATAATAAGCCGATCGAGTTCAATCCGAGGAGAATTGCAAGCATGCGCCGCTGGTTGTTTGTAATCGCCGCCGTATCGGGCCTCTTGGCTCAAGAAGCTCTCACCAACGCCACCTTGATGAAGTTGGCCAAAGCGGGTCTTTCCGAAGACGTGATTGTGGGCATGGTGAACCAGCAGCCCGGCAATTACTCCACCAAAACCGACGATATCATCGAGCTGAAGCAGGCTGGCGTCGGCGATAAGGTGTTGGCGGCCGTCATTGCCAAGGCATCGGGCGCGGCTGCCCCTGCCGCTCCCTCGGCGCCCGCCGCTCCCGCCACCGCCGGTGCCGCGCCGGGCATGCCCTCCGAACTCGGTATTTACTTCAAGAAGGACGGCCAATGGACCGAAGTATTGCCCGAAGTGGTCAACTGGAAGACCGGCGGCGTCATCAAGAGCATGGCCAGCGCGGGTGTGGTGAAGAAGGATATCAACGGCAATATCACCGGCACCTCCAGCCGGAACTCCGCGAGGTCGCCGCTCGAGTTTTTGATCATCGCGCCGGAAGGCGTATCTATCACCGAGTATCAACTCATCCGTCTGCGCCTCAATAAGGATTACCGCGAGTTCCGCACCGTTACCGGCGGCGTTTTCAATCAGCGCAGCGGCGCCATGCGCGACATGATCCCGTTTGAAGGTAAGAAGGTCGCTCCTCGTAACTTCAACGTGGTACTGCCGTCCAACCTCGGCGCGGGCCAGTACGGCTTCCTGCCGCCCGGCGCCGTCGGTTCCACCGGTAACACCATGTCGCAGATCGGCAAGATGTACACGTTCCACCTGGTTGAGTAGCCGGCGCATGAAATCCGCGTGGGTATTTCTGCTGGTTGGCGCGGCCGCCCTGGCGCAGATCGCCGACTATCCGTCCGATGCCGTCGCCGGCCTTCCGGTGAATTACACCGAAGCGCAGGCGGGTTCCTATACGCTTCCCGATCCGCTGGTGCTGTCGAGTGGCAAGCCCGTCGCCGACGCCAAAACCTGGCGCGAGAAGCGGCGCCCTGAAATCGTCCGTCTGTTTGAGGAAAATCAGTTCGGCCGCAGCCCGGGCAAGCCGCGCGGCCTGCGCTTCGAAGTCTTCGATAAGGGCACGCCGGCGCTTGGCGGCAAGGCTGTCCGGCGCCAGGTCACTATCCACTTCGCCGAAACCGGTCCCACCGTCGACCTGCTGTTGTATCTGCCGGCCGCGGCGCGCGGCAAATCGCCCGTATTGCTCAACGCCTCCTTCACCGCCAATTCGAATGCCGTCGAGGATCCCGGCATCAAGCCCGGCGAGATCTGGAACGCCAAGGAGCAAAAGCGCATTCCCGCCAGCGCCGGCCGCCGCTTCGGCCGCCTCGATCCCACGCGTTTTCTCGACGCCGGCATCGGCGTGGCCACGCTCTACTACGGCGATATCGATCCCGATTTCAACGGCGGCTTACCGCACGGCGTCCGCCATCTGTTCCTCAAACCCGGCCAATCGCAGCCCGAGGCCGGCGAATGGGGGACCATCGGAGCTTGGGCCTGGGGCCTCAGCCGCGCTCTCGACTATCTGGAGACCGACAAGGGCGTGGACGCCAAACGCGTCGCGCTCACCGGCGTTTCCCGCCTTGGCAAGACCGTGCTCTGGGCCGGCGCTCACGACGAGCGTTTCGCCGCCGTCATCGCCAGTTGTTCCGGCGAAGGCGGCGCCGCGCTCAGCCGCCGACACTACGGCGAAACGGTGGGCCACCTGGTCGCCCCCACGCGCTATCCCTACCAGTTCGCCGCCAACTACGGCAAGTACGGCGATCGCGTGAACGACATGCCGGTCGATTCGCACATGCTGATCGCGCTGATCGCGCCGCGTCCCCTGCTGTTGCAGACCGGCAATACCGACAAGTGGTCGGATCCGCGCGGTGAGTTTCTCGCCGCCGTGGCCGCCGGTCCCGTTTACCGTCTGCTCGGGAAACAGGATCTGGGAACCGATCGCATTCCCGAAGCGGGCAAGCCGATTCTCAACACCCTCGGTTACGTGATGCACGACGGCGGGCACGGCATGGTGCCTTCCGATTGGGACGTGTTTCTCGAATTCCTCAAACGCCACCTCTAAGCGGCGCGCGCAAGCGACTCATGCAGCCGTTCCACCGAATCGGCGCGCACCGCCCACAGCAGAATCAGCGCCGCGATCAATGGGCAGCACCCGGCGATCCAGATGGCCACGGTGAAATTTTTCTCCGGCCCCAACAGGAACCCCGTTAGCGACGGCGCCAGGATTCCGGCGAATTGCGCGATCGTATTCTGCAGCCCCAGCACCCGGCCCACCACGCTCTTCGGGGCGGCCATCTGCGACAGCGCCCAGAAGTTGCCGGACGCCACGCCCAGGCTGCACATGGCGAACGCCAGTGCCGCAATCACCCAGCCGCGCGAGGGCGCCCGCAATACCAGCAGCAGCGAACTCGCCAGCACGAACCCGGTCAGCACGAAAACCTTGCGCCACCCCAGCGCCGCGCCGCCTCTCCGGATCAGCCCGTCGGCCAACCACGCCGACGTCAGGTTCACCACCGCCATCCCCAGCAGCGCCCAGCCGATCGACGATCCCATCTCGCGCGTCGTGAACCCGTGCGTTAACACCAGGTAGGGCGGCATCCAGTTCAGCACGAAATACCAGAAGTAGGAGTAGAAAAACACGCTCGCCCACAGCGCCCAAATCAGCCGGCTGCGCAGCAGCGAAGCGAGCGGCAGAGGCGCCGCCGCCGTCCGTTTCACCGCCGCTTCCGATCGGGGCGCCAGAAACCACCACGGCACCGCCCACGCCAAGCCGGCCAGCCCGGTGAATAGAAATACTTTCCGCCAGCCGAACTGATCGAGCAGTTGCGCTCCGAGAAACGCTCCAACGCCCGGACCCGCCGTGAGCCCCGCGATGTAGATCGCCGTCGGCAGTCCCTGCGCCTTCTCCTCGAAGTTCTGTTTGATGTAGCTCAGGCTGGCCACCGGCGAAACCGCCTCGCCCACACCCAGCACCAGCCGCAGCAGCAACAGGTGCGTGAAAGACTCCGCCCAGGCCACCGCCATTCCGGCCATCGACCACGCCACCAGCGCGAAGCAATACGAAGCGCGAATGCCGAACCGGTCCACCACATAGCCCGCCGGCACCTGCGCCAGCGCATACGTCCAGAAGAAGCTGGACATCAGAACGCCCATCTGGGCGCTCGACAACTGAAACTCGTTCATCAGCGGCACGGCCACGATGCTCACGTTGCCGCGATCGACGTAGCTGATGAGAATGCCGAGAAAAATGAGCGCGACGACGGCCCAGCGGCCTGTCATCGATCCGCCCGGAAGCGCTTCACCGCGTCTTCATCGAGTTCGACGCCCAGGCCCGGCAGCTCGGGCACGTCGATGAATCCGTCGCGCGGCCGGAACGGCGCCGTCAGCAGGTCATGCTCACGCAGATAACACAGCGTGTCGGAAGGAACGGTGCAGCTTCGCGTCGCCGCCGCCGCGTGGACGAACGACATGTCGCGGATGCCCATCTCCACGCCCGAGCCGTGCCAGGCGGGAATGCCCGCCAGCTCCGCCGCGTACCCCAGCCGCACGAAAGTACGCATGTTGCCGCCCAGGTTGAACACGTCGCAAGCCTGCCGGCGGATCGCTTCAAACATCTGGGCGGGGCCCGACGGCGTCAGCGCGTACGGGATCGACGTCCGTTGCCGCAGCGTCTCGAAATACTCGAGCCGTTTCGCCACCGGATCCTCGATGGTGACGGGAAATCCTTCCAGCCGTTTCGCCACCGGCAGGAACGCCGCCAGGTCGTAGGACGAATTGAAATCGACGATAAAGGAAAGCTGCGGGCACGCCCTGGCCACCGCCGCCAGTTGTTTGTCGATCGGATCGCCTACCCGCGCCTTGAATTTCAGGTTGCGGAATCCGCCTTCCACCGCGCGGCGGCCCACTTCGATCAGATCGGCTTCGGTGCGCTGGCCCGTCCAGTACGACACCGCGACCTTCTTCTGAAACGCTCCGCCCAGCAACGTATGCACCGGAACGCCCAGGGCCTTCCCCATGGCGTCGTAAATCGCGATCTCAAATCCGTCGGCGGTCCGGGCGTCGGGCAGCCCCAGGGAAGGAGAGCTGAAATCGAGCTGCCGCAGGTCTTTCCCTTTGAGGAAATCCGCGTTGGCCTTCACGCCGGTTTCCGGCACCTCGCGGCCCGTCTCGCCCAGCGCCACAATGCCGCCGGCGGCGTAGAGCTTCAACAGGTAATGCGGGTGCTTGTCGAAATCTCTTAGCCGGATATCGAGGTAAGGCCCGTAGTTCTCGCTCACGGTGGTGCCCTTTTTCATGGGCACGGTGACGGGCATGAATTCTACACGCTCGACGGTGAGCTTCGGCGCGGACCATAGCCGCGACGCCAAGGGAAACGCCGCCAGAAACCGGCGGCGCGAAAACACTGACGCCATGGAACGTCAGTATAAGCGATGCCGGAGTCCGATAAGGGCCAGCAAGGCGAGCGCCGACGGAATTGCTAGCGACGGCTCCGGTATTTCGACAGCCGTAATCGTCCACGCCAGGTTGTCGATCGGCGCAATCGCGCTGCCCGTCAGCGACCAGCCTTTGAATGAATAAAGAAACGCGGCGGAGGCGAGGCCGGACGGGGCGCCACCGTTAAGCGATCCGGCTTCGGCCGTCAGCATGACGTGCATCCGGAACGGCGTGTCGAAAGGCAAAAAGTGTGGATGGTTTGGGAACGCTCCACAATTGCCGCTTTCGCCAGCCGAACCCACACGGCTCACCGAACTGCCGATCCCGCCAATGGTTGCCACCGCCGCCGCCAGCAATCCCGTCGTGAGCGTGTTGACCGATAGACATGGTTCGAATATGGCAAGGCCGCCGCTCCCGGTGAGCACCACATCGAAGTCCTCATGCCAGGTCACCCCCGCGGTCACTCCGATGGGCGCGAACCGGTAGTCCACGTAACTCGCCGTCATTTGCGCCAGGTTGGGCTGATCCACCACCGTGACTGCCGCCGTGCCAAGCCGGGTTTCACCATGGTCGAAGCGGCTCCCAATGCAATCGGTGGCGCTGTGCTGTACCAGCGTGCTGTCGAAATAGAGAGCGCAAGCCGTGGATGTCTGGATCGTGGACGCGGCCGCCCTTGAATACCAGCAGAATAGAACAATCGCTAGTAGTCTCATACCTGGCTCGAATGCAATTCGCCATCCAAACCCGCCGATCTGGTCTAATGAACGTTGCATGATTCAACGCCTCCATCCCGCCCTCGATGCGCTCATCCCTCCCGGCGCGGACGTGGAAAAGCTAGCCGGCGGCTTCACCTTCACCGAAGGACCCATCTGGTTCCGCGAAGGATATCTTGTCTTCAGCGACATTCCCGAAAACAAGATGTTGAAATGGACACCGGCCGGCGAAGTCACCGTCTTCCGCCAGCCCAGCGGCTTCGATGGAGCCACTTGGCCTAAAGGCGCTTTTGTCGGCTCAAACGGCATGACGCTTGACCCGGAAGGGCGGCTGGTGATCTGCGAACACGGCAACCGGCGCATGACGCGCCTCGAAAAGGACGGATCGCTGACCGTGCTCGCCTCCCACTATCGGGGCAAGCGGCTCAATAGCCCCAACGATGCCGTCCACAAATCCGACGGCGCTCTCTATTTCACCGACCCGCCTTACGGCATGGTGGGCCAGGATGAGGACCCCGCCAAGGAACTCCCCTTCAATGGAGTCTTCCGCCTGAAGGACGGCGAGCTCACGCTGCTCTACGATGGGGTGAAAAGACCCAACGGCCTCGCCTTCTCACCCGATGAGAAGCACCTCTACCTGGCCAACTCCGATCCCGCCCATCGTATCTGGATGCGGTTCCCCGTCCACCCGGATGGAACCCTCGGCGAGGGACAACTCTTCGCCGACCTCAGTTCCAGCCCCGCGCCCGGCAATCCCGACGGCATGAAGCTCGATACGAAAGGCAACCTCTACTGCACCGGCCCCGGCGGTACTCACGTATTCGCGCCCGACGGCACGCGGCTGGGTGCGATCGTGACGCCGGAAATTCCGGCTAACCTGCACTGGGGCGATGCCGATGGGCGCACCCTTTACATCACCGCGCGCACGGGCCTCTACCGGCTCCGCACCGCCGCCACCGGCATCCGGCCGGCCGCCAGCTCATAGCAGGCCGCGCAGGTTCGCCTCGATCTTGCCGCAGAACACCTCCAGCGGCAGATCGTTCTCATCCTCGCCGAAGGGGTCTTCAATCTCGACGCCGATCTCTTCGATTCCGAGAAAGGTGTACGCCATCAGCAAAACCGCCGGCAACGTGTACACATGGAACGTATCGACAATCGCAAACGGCAGCGTGCCGAAATAAAGGACCAGCGCGCGGCGCAAATGCACGACATAAGCGAAGGGAAGAGGAGTGGTGTGGATCCGTTCGCAAATGCCGAGATATTGCACCAGCAGGCCCGTATAGCTATCGACGATGACCTGCGAGTGCTCCGCCATCAGGCCCGCCCGCCGCGCTTGGGAAAGGCATTCCGAGATTTCGGCCGCGACCGCCAGCGGCACGTGCTGGGCTTGCTCCGCCTGCCTGACGTAGGCGGGCGCGTTCGGGCCGGTGCCGCGCTGGTCGCGTAAATGGTTCATGGCGGCGTAGGGGAACGCGGCGGTCCATTCCACCAGTTCGGCCAGCCGTCCCGGATCGCGCTCCAGAAATGGACGCGCGGCCCGCACCAGATTACGCGTATCGTTCACGATGCCGCCCCATGCCTTGCGGCCTTCCCAAAAGCGGTCGTAAGAGGCGTTGGTGCGAAACACCAGCAGCAGCCCCAGCGCCAGTCCCGCCAGGCTGTGAATCGTGGAGGGAATCGTCAGCGGGTGGCCGTAGGCATCCACCAGCACGGCCACGAGCGCAATCGCCCCGCAGAACAGCACTCGGACGAAGATCTCGCGCACCAGCGAGCCCTTGATATCGAAGAAATGGTCCGTCCAATTATGCGGATCGTAGTCGATCATGAACTCCCTCAAGTTCCGCCAGCTTCGCCGCCGCCAGAGCTTTCACTTTCCGCACGCTCTCTTCCTTGAGGTGTTCGTAACCGCGAATCTGATCGGGTAGCGCGGCGATCTCTTTGGCCAGCGATTCGTTGGCCGGCGTCAGCCCGCGCACCACTTCCTGCATCAACTCCCGGTACCACTGGCCCAGCCCGCGTTCCATGCGCCGGTGCGAGAGATAGCTGAAAACGTCGAGCGGCGTTCCTCTTATAACCTTCATGGCCGCCAGCCATTGCAGAGGGGCGCGGAACCACGGGCCGAGCTTCAGCTTCCGCTTCACGCCAAACGCACGCAGCAGCGGCGGATGCAGATTGTAGGAAAGCGATTCCGGCATCTCCCACTGCGACAGAATCTTTTGTTCCAGCGCCGGCTTGGTCAGCAGCCGCGCGACTTCGTACTCATCTTTGTACGCCATCAACTTATAAAGCTGAACGGCCACGATATCGGCCAGCGCGGGCGAACGGCCCCGCACCATGGCCACGAAATCTTCATACTGGCGGGCGTAGGAATCGTTCTGATAGGCGCGAAGCTCCGCCGCGCGATCGAGCGGCGCGGTCTCCTCGGCGGCCTTCGGAGCGATTTGCGCTTCCACCGCCGCGGCATCCACGTAATACTTGCGGCCCCAAAGCAGTGCCTGCAGGTTGCGCTCGATCTCCACGCCATTCAACCGGATGGCCTCTTTCAAAGCCTTCTCGCCGATGGGCAGCAGCCCGGCCTGGAACGCCACCCCCAGAAGGAAAACGTTCACCGCCAGGTGGCTGCCAAACAACCCCTCGGCCAGCCGCGCCGCGTCCACGAAAACATTCCGCCCGTGCCGTGTATTGGCGCTCAGCAGATCCACCAGCCGTTCCGGTCCGCTCAATACGCGCCGCTTGCGGATATCGTCGCCGGTGGGCGTAACCCCCGTGTTCACCACCGCCACCGTCTTTTCCGGATCGCATGTCTTCAAATTCTCGGCGTTCACCGCGCCCAGCAGGTCGAATCCCAGGATCAGATCCGCGTTGGCCGTATTGGCGCGCGGCGACAATTCCCGCCGCGATTCGCTCAACACCACGTGCGACACCACCGCGCCGCCCTTTTGCGACAGCCCGGTCTGGTCGAGCGTCATCGCATACAGCCCATCGAGCGACGCCGCCGTCGCCACCAGCGCGCTGATGGTAACCACGCCCGTTCCACCCACTCCCGGCATCACGATGCGATACGCGTCCCCGGCCCGAACCGCTTCCCGCGGCGCCGGCACTTCGGTTTCCGGCAGCACCGGCAGCGGACGCTTTTTCAACCCCGTGCCCTGCGCGATCTTCACCGTCAGGAACGACGGGCAATCGCCGAGCGCGCACGTGTAGTCCTTGTTGCACGACGATTGATGAATGCGGATCTTCTGTCCCAGCTCCGTCTGCACCGGATGCAGGCTCATGCAGTTGGATTGCTTGACGCAATCGCCGCAGCCTTCGCACACTTCCTCGTGGATGACCAGCCGCTCCACCGGCTCGGCCAGCTTGCCGCGCGACCGCCAGCGCCGCTTTTCCGCCGCGCACTGCTGGTCGTAGATAATCACCGTCACGCCGGCGATCTTTTCGAGTTCGGCCAGCACGGCCGGCAGCTCAACCCGGTCCTTCACCTCGGCGTTGGAGGCGATCTGCACTCCATCCAGATATTTATCCGTATCCTCGGTGAGGATCACGGTTTTCTTCACTCCCTCGGCCTCCAGCTTGCGCGACAGATCGGGGATCGGCAGCACCCCCGTCGCCACCTGGCCGCCGGTCATCGCCACATGGCCGTTATAGAGGATCTTGTAAGTGATGTGGACGCCCGCCGCCACCGCGCTCGCCACCGCGATCGATCCGGAATGAAAGTACGTTCCGTCGCCGATGTTCTGCACCAGGTGCTTGCGGTCCACAAACGGAGCCATGCCGATCCACGGCACGCCTTCACCGCCCATGTGCGTGCAGAACAGGTAGGTGCGGTTCGATTCCCCCAGCATCGCCGCCATGCCGTGACAGCCGATGCCCCCGCCCGCCACCTGCCCTTCCAGCAGCATCGTCGACCGGTTATGCGGACAGCCCGAACAGAAATTCGGCGGACGCGGCGGCACGAATTCCTTCGGCCGCAGCGCCACCGCTTCCAGTTTGTTCAGACGCCGCTGGACCGATTCACGCGCCTCGCCCGATAGCAGTTGCCCGGCGACGGCGCGGGCCACGATGTCCGGGTCCATTTCATACGCCGCCGGCAGCAGCGGTTGGCCGCGTTCGTCTTCCTTGCCAACCACGATGGGCCGCTCGGTGCGGTTATAAAGCGCATCCCGCAACTGCATCTCGAGAAAGCTGCGCTTCTCTTCCACCACCAGGATCTTTTGCAGGCCCTGCGCGAACCCGGCCGCGAATTCCGTTTCAAGCGGGAACGTCATGCCGAACTTCGCCACCCGGATACCGAGCGCCTCCAGATCCGCCACTCCCAGCCCCAGGTCGGCGAACGCCTGCATGAGGTCGTAATAATACTTGCCCGCCGTGGCGATGCCATAGCGCGCGTTTGCCTTCGCCCCAAACCAGCGGTTGAGTTGGTTCAGCCGCGCAAATTCCTTGGCCGCTTCCAGGCGCCGCCGGTTGACTTCCGGCTCCATCAGGTTCGTGTAAGGAATGAACAGCCGGTGATCGGTCTTCTTCTCATAGCCTTCGGGATAGCGCAGCGCCAGCCGGTCGAGCGAAACGTCGGCCGTGCCGCCGCCATCGCACACCTGCGTGAGCAGCTTCAATCCCGCCCACGCGCCGGTATAGCGCGAGAGCGCGATGCCGGTGAGCCCGTAATCGAGAATCTCCTGCGTGTTGCCGGGAAACAGCATCGGGATGCCGGCGTTCATCAGGCTGAAGTCGCTCTGATGCGGAATCGAGGAGCTCTTGCACGGATGATCGTCGCCCGCCAGCACCAGCGCCGCGCACTGCCCGCCCGAGCCCGCCAGGTTGGCATGCCGCAGAATGTCGCCCGAGCGGTCGACGCCCGGCCCCTTGCCATACCAGATGCCCACCACGCCGTCGTACTTCGGCGTGTCCATCGCCAGCACGAACTGGCTGCCCATGACGGCGGTGGCGGCCATGTCTTCGTTCACCGCCGGCCAGAAATGGATGTCGTGATCGTCCAGCAGCTTGCGCACGCGATTCAGCGCCAGGTCGTAGCCGCCCAGCGGCGACCCTTCATAGCCGGAGATGAACGTGCCCGTCTTGAGCCCGGCCCGTTTGTCGAGCCGCATCTGATCCATCGGCAGCCGCACCAGCGCCTGGATGCCGGTGAGGTACACCATGCCGGAGTCGAGCGTGTAGCGGTCGGTGAGTTTCATGCGGAGCTGAATGTATTATCTCAACCGGCGGCTTGAGCTCTCGGGTAGAGCGTGGCGTAGGGGAGAAGCATTTGGTCCTTGAGGCGTTCGCGGGTGGCGGTGGTGAGGGTGGGGGCTTCGTCCATGCATTGGATGAGCAGGCGATTGGCTTGCAGGTACCGGTTGAGCTTCTGCTGCTGGTCTTTCGAGAAATTCCAATCGTGGCCGATGTCGCGGTGCTGGATCATGACGGATCGGAGTTGCTCGGTCCATTCCTGCGCGGCTGATTTGTCGCGCCAGTCGGGTTTGCTATCGCCAAGCTGCTTGAGTGCCTGCGCGAGCGCGGGGGCGATTGAATGAGCGCCTTCGCCGGCGAGGACACGGTCGAGGGCGCGGTCGAGGGCGCGGTCCAGGTCGAGGGCGAAGTCGAGGGCGAGATCGAAGTCAAGATCGCGGGTGAGGGCGCGAGAGAGAGCCAGCGCGCGATCGAGGTCGAGGTCGAGGGCGAGATCGAGGGCGCGGGCGATGGCGAGCGCGCGGTCGAGGTCGAGGTCCTCGGTGATCGCGATCTCGCGCGCGAGGGCCAGGGCGAGGTCGAGGTCCAGATCTAGGGCGAGGGCGCGGTCTGCATAAAACGCGCGAACAGCGGACTTCGTGACGGATCGCGGTTCGCGCGATTTACGCTGCAGCCACTCCAGCCACTCTTGAAGGCGGGAATCACCGGACAACCCACGGTCAATGTAGTGTTTCAGAGTGGGCAGAAGATACTCCGGATCCATCAGATTGGTGAGAAGCAGCCAAACCTCATTCCAACGCCGGTCCCCCAGGTTTTGAGCGGCCGCGCTTAGTAGTCCAGGATCCGATTGAAGGCGGCGCGCGGTTAGAAACTCTTGAAATGGCAGGTGGGAGAATGAATAAATTTTCCGCGCCCTTTGAGCGAGGAGGCCGAGATTGCTTTCGCAGATTGCGAGAACTCTGCCCCCGGATGCGCCTATCGAGCGGCTCTTGAGAAAGGTCTGAACGTCTGGTTCTAGAGACTGCTGTGCGAAGAAGTACTCGCCTTTCGAGAAGCGGTAGTATGCTAGTTCCTCGAGGAACATCCGCAGATGCTCAACCGGAACCTCCGTCTTACGTTCGATGTCCCGTGTCGCATCCCATTTCTTCATCAGCGTGTCGATGCCTTCCTGGTAAAGGCCCGCGCGGGATCCGCCGAAATCACCAGTCTCTTCAAAAATCAGGCAAAGCAGCGTTAGAAGAAGTGGGTTGCTGGCCAGTTCCGCCAGCCTCTTGTTCTCCTTAAGCCGTTGCAAGAACCGTTCGGACCTCGTGCTTTTCGATTTCGCGGCAAACCATTTCCGGGTGAAGGTTTCCACTTGCGAGGGGCCGAAGTCGGCCATCTCTACGTCCACGAACTTGTCAAAGTTATATTCACGAGCCGCGATCCGGCAGGTCATTACGACCGGTGTTGAAGGATAGCGGTCTGTAAGCTGGCCGATCTGATGTCGAACACGGCTGAATTGGGCGTCGGGCACTTCGTCGAGTCCGTCCAGCAGAACCAGCATGCGGCCTTCGGCGAGTATGGAAGCCGCGTCGATGCCCGGTATTAAACCTGCAATGTAGCCTTCAAGCGAAGAGTGGGATTCCTGGCTCGCGAAATCCAGCAGCGTGACGAAGACTGGGGCAAGATCGGGAAGGAAACGGCTTTCCATGCACTCGAGGGCAAGGCATTTAAGAAAGGTGGTCTTGCCTGCGCCAGGTTTGCCGTAGATCGCCAGCCGCTCATATTTGTGGACTGCGTCAAAGCCCGGCACTCGCTCCCTCTTATCCGGTTGAACGAAGCGTTCGAAACTCTCGACCGCCGTCAGCCGCTGAAGATCTTCGATGGACACCTTATCTCCGGAGGCCCGCTTTTCGAGGATATTGACGTCGGTATAAATCGCCGCCAGTTCAATGGGTTGCTCCATGTCGAGGATCTTCATGGTGCTGCAGCGCACGCGAATGAAGGGTGCCAGGCGCGCCCGAGCGCGAGCCACTAGGGCCTCCATATTCTCGTGGAGTGGTGCGCCGCTCTGCTGTGCCGCAAGGCATATCAGGAATTTCTCGATCCGCTCATACTGGCCGTTGGGGAAGAATAGGGGTTTAATCTTGAAGCGGCGGAACTGATCGAGACGCGGACCTGTGTTCTCGCTTACCGGAAGAACGGCATAATGCCAGACCCCGAGATCTTTCACCACGTCCTCCACAACGCGCATCGTACGATCGGCTTGAAGGCTGCAGCCGAGAAACAACAACACTCGGCCAGTAATCGCTTGGCGCAGAATCTTGTGCAGAGGCTTTTCGAGGCCGGTCTCGTGCTCCCCGTAGACTGCACGGTATTGCTTGAGAGTAAAAACCCAGGTCTCGTCCCGACCGGTGCTGCCATGCAGTTTCAAAAGAACGCGCTCCCGCCGCTGAATGGCCCCGGAAACGTCATGCAGATCCGCGCCGTGAAAGATGGACTGAAACTCAAAAACTCTTTCCAGAATTCCATCCAGGTTAGTGGTGATGACAAGATCAGGGGCGATGCCGGGCAGCGCGAGAACGGCCCCATCGGAGAAATCGCGATCCTTCAAGAGTTCCTGAAGTTTGATGCGAAAAGCCTTGGGGCTGAGTTCGTCCTGGATGCGGTCGGCGGCTTCCTCATACCGGAAGTATTGCAGGTCGGCCTCTACCTCCTTCCGGATTTCATCGTCCGGTGCCAATTGTAGGAGTAGATCTCCCCACGCCGGATATCCAAACGGTATCGAGAGGCCCGCGCCTACAAAAGGAACGATCTGTTGCCGAAGCGGCTCCAACTCGGGTAAATAGCGGCGATTCTGTCCCAGGTCGCCTAAGATGGCGAGCGCTTCGTCAACGAACTCCGGCATATTGTTGACTTAGAGGATATCGTAACTATAGACGCCGCCGCCGTTCCTGAAGTTGCGCTTGGCGAATCGGAGGCGCTTGTTCGCCGCCTCTCAGGATCGCCCCCATCCCGCGTGGACTGCGATTGCCGCGCACGAAAAGCGCATAGGGCGGCCCGTGGCCCACGCTGTCAAAGGCGATGTATTCCCACGCCTCGTTCAGATCCGTTTCCGCCTCCGGGTGAAAATCGTAGCCACGCATGATTCCAACTAGACTTTGCGAGCGTCCGCGCTGCGGGCTCGCAACCTGGCAAACACCTCATCACCCGGGATGAGCTTTACCTTGCCACTTTTGATGTCATCATAACGGCCATCCAACATGGCACGTGTCTCTGTCGAATCCTCTACCAGAGCGGGCACGGCATCCTGCACCAGATCGCCTGGCGGCCGGCCGCTCAGCGTAGCCAACTCGTTCAGCTTTTTTCAATTTCAGGGGGGAAGTTCACTTCCATGGCGCGACGCTCCAGCCACGAACCTGTCACAAATCCGCCGCCCCAATCGTTATCTTCCTGTGAACCAGCCAGCGGTGGCGGCGGCCGCCCCAACCCCCCGGTCCGATCTCGAGGCTATCTTCGACGCTCAATATGCGCCCATCGCCCGCGCCATCGCCAGGGTGATCCGCGATCCCGGCCGCGCCGAGGAACTCGCCGTCGAAGCTTTCCTGAAATGGCGCCCCGGGCACACCACCGGCTGGCTGTATCGCACCGGGGTGCGTCTGGCGCTCGACGAACTGCGGCGGCAGGCGCGCGGCGAACGCTATCGCGGCTTTCTCGGCTGGCTTCGAACGCCGCCGCCCACACCGGAGCAGCAACAATCCTCCGGCGAGGAACAGGAACGCGTCCGCACCGTCCTCGGCAGCCTGAACCGGCGCGACGCCGAATTGCTTCTGCTGCGCAACGAAGGCCTCGCCTATTCCGAAATCGCCGCCGCGCTCGAAATGAATCCGGCTTCCGTCGGCACGCTGCTCAGCCGTGCCCAACAGACGTTTCGAAAGGAGTACGTCCGCCGTTATGGAAAACCTTGAACTCGACCGCTGGGTGGAGGACCGCCTGGCCCATCTGACCCCCACCGCTTCGTGGCAGCCCGACCGGCCATCCGGCCTCGCGCGCCTGCGATCCAAAAAGGCCGCCCGCCGCCGCGCGCGACTGGGCGCCGCCGCTTCCGCCGCCATGCTCCTGTTCACAATCGCCGCTTTCCCGGCCACGCGCGTCTTCGCGCAGCGGTGCCTGGATGCCTGCGTGGGCGAGACCAGCCTCATTAGCCAGTACTTCCGGTCGCAGCCCGCGCCCGGACCGGCACCCGATTTCACTCTCCCCGATGCCTCCGGTCATCCGGTCCGCCTTTCGAGCTTCCAGGGCAAGGTCGTGCTGCTCAACTTCTGGGCCACCTGGTGTCCGCCCTGCCGCACCGAGGTTCCCTGGTTTCAGGAATTCCACATGCGCTACGGAGGGGATGGCTTCGTGGCGCTTGGAGTTTCGGTGGACGAAAGCTGGCAGCCGGTGCGGGCGTTCCTCGAACAGACTCTCGTCACCTATCCGGTGATGGTCGATTCCGGCGAGGTGGCGGGCCTCTACGGGCACCTGAAAGCCCTGCCCGCCACGCTGCTGATCGACCGCAAAGGCCGCATCGTCAAAGTCTACACAGGACTGGTGGAACGGGCCGAGTACGAGCGTGCCATCGAACGGCTTCTGGACTAAACATCCCAATTTCCATCGTTTTTGGGGACATTCTTTACCGCCCCGGATGCCGTGTTCTATAATGAATGAGCGCTGACATCCTAACCCTATGTCCACACTCGAAGTCAGTCCGGCCTCCTCCGAGGCCGGACATCAACACTACCGCGTCGTAAACGACTTCTCCATCCAGGTCGGCACGGTCAACGGCTCCGGCAGCCAGACGGCCAACAACGTCCTGATGAGGTCCATCTTCCAGATGGGCATTCCCGTATCGGGAAAGAATCTCTTCCCTTCCAACATTGCCGGATTACCCACCTGGTTCACGATTCGCGCGAACAAGAACGGGTGGATCGCACGCAAGAAGGAAATCGATTTCCTGGTGGCCATGAACCCGGAAACGGCGCGCGAAGACGTGTTGAAACTCGAAGCCGGGGCGGCCGTGGTTTATGACGAGCCGCTGAAGCTGAACGAGTTACGCCAGGATCTGCACTTCTATCCCGTGCCGTTTGACAAGCTGGTGGTGCCCGTTTGTCCGGAAGTGAAGTTGCGCAAACTGGTGCGCAACATGATCTACGACGGCGTGGTGGGTCATCTGTTGAACATCGATTTCGAAGAGATCCACAAGGCCCTGTTCAAGCAGTTCGGGCCAAAGAAAGCCAAGGCCGCCGATCTCAACTGGGGCGCCGTGCAGGCGGGCCGGAAATTCGCCGAGGAACAGTTGAAGAAGACCGATCCGTTCTCGGTGGAGCGGATGAATGAGACGGCCGGCAAGATCATCATCGACGGCAATTCGGCGGCGGCGCTCGGCTGCATCTTCGCCGGGGTGACGGTGGTGACCTGGTATCCCATTACGCCGTCGTCGTCGCTGGTGGAAACGATGATCGGCTACCTGCGGCGTCTGCGCACCGATAAGGAAACCGGCAAGGCCACCTATGCGGTGGTGCAGGCCGAAGACGAGTTGGCCGCCATCGGCATGGTGGTGGGCGCTTCGTGGGCGGGCGCGCGGGCGATGACTTCCACTTCCGGCCCCGGCATTTCGCTGATGGCGGAATTTGTCGGCCTGGGCTACTACGCCGATATTCCGGCGGTCATTTTCGACGTGCAGCGCGTGGGTCCTTCCACCGGGCTGCCGACGCGCACCATGCAGGGCGACGTGCTCAAGAACGCGCTGCTTTCCCATGGCGATACGCGCCATCCGGTGCTGTTCCCCTCCTCGCCGCAGGAATGTTTTGAGATGGCGGCCGACGCCTTCGATCTCGCCGAAGGGTTCCAGACGCCGGTGTTCGTCAATACCGATCTCGATCTCGGCATGAACAACTGGATGTCGGATCCATTCGCGTATCCACAGCGTGAGCCCAAGCGCGGCAAAGTGCTCGACGCCGCGGCACTGGATAAAGTTCAGGAGTTTGCGCGCTATCGCGACGTGGATGGCGACGGCGTGGCGTATCGAACCTTGCCCGGCACCCCGCATCCCAAGGCCGCCTACTTTACGCGCGGCAGCGGCCACAACGAAAAGGCGCAGTACACCGAACGCGAAGACGACTACATCAAGAACGTCGACCGTCTCTCGCGCAAGTTCGCCTCCATGGTGGCCGTGGTGCCCAAGCCCGAAGGGGAGATCAATCCCAAGGCGAAAATCGGCATCGTTTATTACGGCACGTCGCGCTACGCGGTGGCGGAGAGCCGCGATCAACTGGTGCGCGAATACGGCATCGAAACCAGCCATCTGCGCCTGAAGGCGTATCCCTTTACGCCGGAGTTGCTCGACTTCATCGCCCGCCACGATCGCGTGTATGTCGTCGAGCAGAATCGCGACGGCCAGTTACTCGCGTTGATGCGGCTCGATTATGAGCCCGCCGTGGTGGCCAAGCTGCGCAGCATCCGCTACTACGGTGGCATGCCGCTCGATGCACGCACGGTGACCGCCGAATTCGCCCAGCAGGAGGGATTATGAGCACAACGATTACGCCGCCGCCGCCCCCCCCGGCCCCGCCGAAGAAGCTCAATCGCATTGGCCTCGAAGTATTGCCCTATCGCGGCGCCAAGACCACGCTGTGCGCCGGCTGCGGGCATAACTCGATTTCCGAGCGTATCGTCGAAGTGTTCTACGAACTCGGCATCGAGCCCTGGAAGGTGGCGAAGATGTCGGGCATCGGGTGCTCGTCGAAAACGCCCGCCTACTTTCTAAGCCAGTCGCACGGGTTCAATAGCGTGCACGGCCGCGCGCCTTCGGTGGCCACCGGCGCCCTGCTCGCCAACAAGAACCTCATCAGCGTACTGGTCACCGGCGACGGCGATACGGCTTCCATCGGTATCGGCCAGTTCATGCACATGCTGCGCCGGAACGTGCCGCTGGTTTACGTCATTGAGAACAACGGCGTCTATGGATTGACCAAGGGCCAGTTCTCGGCCACCGCCGATCGCGGCTCCAAGCAAAAATCCGGCGTGATCAATGAAATGCCTCCCATCGATTGCTGCCTGATGGGCATCGAACTCGGCGCCACGCTGGTGGCGCGCTCCTTCAGCGGCGACAAGAAGCAGTTGAGCACCATCCTCAAGACCTGCCTCTCGCACAAAGGGCTGTCGCTGGTGGATGTCATTTCCCCTTGCGTCACCTTCAACGATCACGTAGGTTCCACCAAGAGCTACGCCTATGTGAAGGATCACGAGGTCGCGCTGCAGGATCTCAACTACGTCCCCTACTACGAAGAGATCTCGGTCGAAATCGAAGAGGGCGAAACCAAGGATGTGACGCTGCACGACGGCTCGCATCTGCGGCTCAAGAAGCTTAGCCGCGACTACGATCCCACCAACAAGATGCAGGCCGTGCAGGCGCTGCACGACGCCGAAGGCAAGGGCGAAGTGCTGACCGGCATCCTCTATATGGAGCAGGGACGCGAGACTCTCATCGACATGCTGGGCGTGGTGGACGACGCCCTCGGCACGCTGCCCGCGTCGAAGGTCAAGCCCGGGCCCGAAGCGCTCGAAGCCGTGATGGAAGAGCTGCGGTGACCCCGCTGCGCGTGGTTCTGGTGAGCCCGCGCAATCCACTGAACATCGGCGCGGCGGCCCGCGCCATGAGTAATTTCGGGTTCCTCGATCTGGGGCTGGTCAACGCCTATGACGTCGCCTTTCGCGAGGCGAAGTCCGCCGTGGGCGCGGGCGATCTGCTGCTCGCCGCGCGCGAGTATACGACCGTTTCCGAGGCCGTCGCCGATTGCACGCTGGTGGTCGGCACCACGGCGGCCAGCCACCGCGAGCTCAAACACACCATCCACCGGCTGGAACGAGGCGCCAGCCTGATTCAGGAAGCCGGCGGCGGCCGGGTGGCGCTGCTGTTTGGCTCGGAGAAATTCGGCCTGTCGAATGAAGACATGAGCCATTGCCATTGGCTGATGCAGATCCCGTCGCGACCGGAGCACCGGTCGATGAATCTGGGCCAGGCCGTGGCCGTGTGCCTGTATGAGCTGATACGCGACACACAGAAAGCCTCCACCGCACCCGCCGCAAAGAAAGCCGCTTCGACCGGCGATCAGGAAATGCTGCTCGAACGGATGATGGACGCGCTCACCGTCAGCGGATATTTCGAAGGCTCCGCCGGCGGCTCGCAGGTGCGGATGCGGAACCTGATCCGGCGCCTGAATCTGAATGCGCAGGATGCCAAGGTGTGGCTCGGCATGTTCCGCCAGATCCTGTGGAAGTTGAAATCGGACTGATAAGTGGTGGCTCCTGGTTGACCAATATGACAATCGACATCGGCTAAGAGCTTCGCAAATTAGGGTAAGGATTCTGTTGATGGTTTCCGTATACTTCGACGAGAGTGGCAGATCGCATCAGGAGAACGGTATTTCTGTCTGCGGAGTTGTTGCAAGCGCTGAGCAATGGTCCGAGTTCAGTTGTGACTGGAAGAGCGCTCTCGCGAAACAAGGAATCCAGATATTTCACATGACTGACTTTGCTGCAAGCCGCGGTGAATTCTCCGGTTGGCATAACGAGAGTGAAAGGAAACGCGATTTCTTTTCCGACTTGATTGAGTGCGCGGCTAAATACGTGCAGCACGCCTATGTCTACACTGTTGATGTCGCCCTATGGAATCGAGTGAATGCTGTCTATAGGCTTCGAGAGCGATACGGCCTGCCCAACGTGTTGCTATCGCTACTGGCAATCAGCAAGTCTAAAGCCATCGCCGACGAGCAGAACGTTGCCGCAGAGTTCATTTTTGAGATCGGCAGTGAAGATTTCGGAAACCTTTCCTCCAAAGCATTCGATGCCTTTGGTGTTGAGTTGAGACAGCTAAGCAAGGAGAGCGCAGCGCCTTGCCAAGTAGCAGATTTACTTTCGTGGAAGTATAGACGAGTATGGCAATCCGCAATGCAAGAATGGGGGAGATCAAATCGCACCTCCGAGTCGGATTCCGTGTTTCTTCAATCCGTCGAATCTTCGCTCGACAAGTTGGAGTCGATACCACATACGGGATTCGCCTTTACTGAACCGGTTCTATCGGATTGGTGCGTCGAGAGGGTAGACATGCGACGCCGCAGATCTGAAGGTCAGG
Organism: uncultured Acidobacteriota bacterium; assembly: GCA_902826685.1. Classification (GTDB taxonomy): domain Bacteria; phylum Acidobacteriota; class Terriglobia; order Bryobacterales; family Bryobacteraceae; genus CADEFT01. Next base: position 100,827 of record CADEFT010000009.1, on the reverse strand, counting down.
GGCATGCGGAACTCAATCCGAAGCGAAGCTGAAACAGACGTTCCTGCCGTAAAGCACGAGGGTGAGCCGGCCGAAGGGGAGCAAAGCGCAGGTCACCGAACTGTAGCCGGCGAAGAACATGTGCAGCAAGGCGATTGGCCCCCTGTCGGCCGTTGTGGTGAGCGCCGGCCCGAGGCAGGTTGCATGACGCACGTGAGCGGGATCAACTGCTGGAACTCATCATAGAGACGCCGAGTGGGCAGCTACTGGAGTCTCCTGGGCGCGGCGCATTCGCAACCAGACGCACCGGGGCGACCTCAACGTCAACGGCGGCGAAAATGTACTGGCATGTGCAGACAGAAGCGCGGCTTCCTGTTTCCGGCGCCCGATTCATATATACTGTCGTGCCATGAATTCGAGAATCGTGATTCTCCTTCTGGCGGCCTTGATGAACCGTCAGCTTCCGGCGCAGCTTACCTCCGCGGGCACCGTGGCCGGCCAGGTAACCGACGAACAGAGCGCCGCGATTCAGGGCGCGGAAGTCGCGTTGAAAGACACCTCCACCGGCGGCACGCAAAACGCCACCACCAACGAAGTGGGACGGTATGTGTTTCTGAACGTCGCCTCCGGTGTCTATGAGGTGACGGTCAGCCGGCAGGGATTCAAGCAGGCACGCTTTGCCGGGCAGCGCGTGCTGGTGGGTGGCGCGCTCACGCTCAATGTGACGCTGCAAGTCGGCTCCACGAGCACGGCGGTGGAGGTGACGGCTTCCCCAGCCGCCGAACTCCAGACCACCACCGTTTCGCCTGGCGTCACGATCACCGGACGTTCGCTCGCCACCCTGCCCAACCTCGGCCGCGACGCCAATGCCTTCGTCACCTTGCAGCCCGGTGTTGCCCCCGGCGGCGAGATGGCGGGCAAGACGAACGACCAGAACGTATTCTCGCTCGACGGCGGCAATATTTCGAGCGATCAGGATGGCAACTACCGCAACTACACGCTGTCCAGCGGATCGACGGCGCGCACCTCCGGCGGCGATCCCTCGGGAGTCGTTCCCACGCCGGTGGAAAGCGTCGAGGAATTTCGCGTCAGCGTCAATAACCAGACCGCCGATTTCAACGGCGCCTCCGGCGGCCAGGTGCAGATGGCGACCAAGCGCGGCACCAACCAGTTTCATGGCTCGGCCTACGAATACTACTTCGGCACGAACTTCAGTGCCAACACATGGGCCAACAACCGCACCAACCAGCCTCGCCCCAAAACGCACGAACACCGCTTCGGAGCGGCATTGGGCGGGCCCCTCACGCCCGCGCTCGGCGGCCACAAGACTTACTTCTTCTTCAACTACGAAGGCAGACGCTTTCCCCAGGTCGTCACCTACCAGCGAGCCGTACCAACCCCATTGCTGCGCGCCGGTGTCATCCAGGTGCCCGATGCCGCCGGCGTGTGGCGGCCCTACAATCTGAACGCGCGGCCGGTGACCGTCAACGGAACCACTTACCAGCCGGCCATGTGTGGCACCAGCACCTGCGATCCACGCGCCATCGGCATCAACCCGATCGTTTCCGAGGTCTGGAACCGGTTCATGCCCCTGCCCAATAATCCGGAAGCCGGCGACCGGTACAACACGCAGGGACATTTCTCCCAGATCGCGCTGCCTGTGAGCTCGAACTTCCTGGTGGGCCGTGTGGATCGCGACCTCACCTCCAAGCACCGCCTGATGCTGAGCTATCGCTATTTCCATCTCTATCAGTTCACCACCAGCCAGGTGGACATCGGCGGATTTTTCTCCGGCAACACCGCCGGCGTGCCGAAGGCGCTGACCGACCGGCCGCAGACGCCCTCCTTCTATGTCGCGGGACTCACCAGCGTGCTCACACCGAAGCTGATTAACGACCTGCGTTTCAACTACACCCGCAATTCCTGGGAGTGGGGTTCGGCCGGCGCGCCGCCGCAGCTTCCGGGTCTTGGCGCGGCCATCGACCTCGGTGGCCTGCTGCCCTACGAAGTCAATCGCAATAATTCGCTTTCCCGCTATTGGAACGGACAGGACAAGGTATTGAAAGACGACTTGAGCCTGGTGCAGGGCAACCACTTGTTCCAGTTCGGCGGAGCTTACACGCGCTGGTTCCTGCAACACCAGCGCAACGATAACGGTTTGAATATGACCACCACGCCCACTTACCTGCTGGGAGCGGGCGAAGGCATCCGCACGCCCACCGATTTCATTCCGTCCGCCGTGCCCGCCAACCAATACGCCAACTGGAACTCGCTCTATTCGCAGGTGCTGGGCATGGTCGCCGAGAGCCGCGTGTTCTACCCCCGCAAGGGCGGCGTGCTGCAGCCGTTTGGAACCTCCATTAAATCCGAAAGCGTGGTGGCCAATTACAACGTCTATTTCAGCGACACCTGGAAGTTGAAGCCTTCCTTCACGCTCATTTACGGCCTGGGCTACCAGATTCAGATGCCGCCCTACGAGTTAAACGGCAATCAACCCATGGTGGTTGATGGGGACGGCAATTCCTTCACCTCCGCCGACTACCTGGCCCAACGCGAAAAGGCCGCGCTGCAAGGGCGCGCCTATCAGCCCACCATCGGATTCTCCACCATTCGCAACGTCGGCGCGGGCCGCAAATATCCCTACGATCCGGTGTATTCGGTGTTCAGCCCGCGGCTGGCGGTGGCCTGGAATCCTTCTTTCACCGATGGCCTGATGGGCAAGTTATTCGGCAAAAACACCACAGTGGTGCGCGGCGGATACGCGCGTATTTTCGGGCGCGTCAATGGCATCAACATTGTCCAGGTCCCTCTGCAGGGCACCGGCATCGGCCAGGCCGTGGCCTGCATCGGCGGCTCCCGCGACGGCCGCTGCCTGGGGACTTCAGGGGTCGATCCGTCCACCGCCTTCCGCATCGGCACCGATGGCATGAGCGCCCCGCTGCCGGGTGTAGACCAGGTGCTCGCGCAGCCTTACTTCCCGGGAATTCGCGGCAACGCCCCGCTCGGCGAGACCTGGATTCTCGACACCAAGCTGCTGCCGCCCCGCACCGATCAGTTCACTTTCTCCATCCAGCGCCAGGTTTCTTCCAAGTCGCGCATCGAGGTTGGTTACATCGGAATGATCAGCCGCAATGAGATGTGGCGCGCCGAGTTGAACGCCGTTCCTTACATGACCACTCTGAACGGCCAAAGCTTCGCCCAGGCCTATGCCGGCCTCTACCAGGCGCTGTCCGGCGGCCAGGCCGCGGCGGCGCAGCCGTTCTTCGAAGCGGCCATGGGCGGGCCGTCCTCGCCCTATTGCAACGGCTTCGCCAATTGCACCGCCGCCGTGGGCAGCCGCCTTCGCGCCGATATTCTCAATACCAACGTGCGCCGCGTCTGGTCCGGTCTCGACAGCGCGCAGGGCTGGACCCTGGGACGCACGCTCACCAGTTCCAATCCCGTCCAAACCTCTCGCGTGCCGAGCAATGTAAGTGGAAGATCTTCCAATTACAACGCCGTGTATCTGTCGTTGAGCTTGTTTGACTGGCACGGAGTCTCGGCGACGTCGAACCTGACCTTCAGCCGGGCGCTTGGCGACGGCGGCACTTCGCAGAACGGCATCACCAGCATGGATACGTTCCGCAATAACACCGACTACCGGCCGCTCGGTCACGACATTCCCTGGGTCTATAACTTGTACGCGCTTTACGATATACCGGCGTTCCGTTCCCAGCGAGGCGTGGCGGGCAAGGTGTTGGGCGGCTGGTCGCTCGCTCCGCTGCTGCGCGCCCAGAGCGGCAATCCTCTTTGCGTGGCAACCGGCGGAGAGACGTTTGGCAGTTGGTCCGGCGGCTGTGCCGTCGGGCTTTCGAAATACACGTCCGGCAACACGGCCCATCTCGACGTAACGGCCTCGGGCACGGCGGGCCGCGACGGCAATCCCGGTCGCGGCGGTTCCGGCCTGAACATGTTCGCCGACCCGCAGGCCGTCTACGATCAATTCCGGCCCATGGTGCTCGGCATCGACGGCCGCTTCGGCGCGATGCTGCGCGGGTTCCCGAGATGGAACGTGGACATGGCGATCAAAAAGACGGTGCTCGCCCGGGAGGGCATCGGGGCCACCTTCAGCTTCGAGTTTCTGAATTTCTTCAATCACTTCGCTCCCGCCGATCCGGGACTGAACGTGTTCGCACCGACCAGTTGGGGCGTGGTGGGCGGGCAGGCCACCGAGCCTAGGCGCGTCAATCTGGGGTTACGGCTGTTTTTCTAGAGGCTTTCATACCGCACGAATCCGTCGTGCTGAAATCATTGGTGGAAGGCCGTGCCGACAGCCTGGGAATCCAAGACGCTTCAACTCGCCGGACATGAGCTGTGATAGGCCGCCTCGTCAAAGATTCCGCCGAAGACCGCTGCGGCTACGGACAGTTGACGATGACCTGGGGCGCCTATGAAGTCACGTACATCCGCAGCCTCAGCTTGACAGCCGTAAAGTGACACCTTACACTATAGTTGGTGAAGATCCGGCGCTTCAGGCACAAAGGATTGAGGGACCTTTACGAGGCTGGGCTTGCTAAGGGTCTCCCTTCCCCGGCTGTCCCAAAGCTTCGTGCCATGTTTGCTGTTCTGGACCAGATGAAGGACGTCGAGGAATTGAAGGCATGGCCGTTGTGGAAGGTCCACCTTCTCACTGGTGGCAGAAAGGGCACCTGGAGCCTTCACGCGACGCGGAACTGGCGGTTGACCTTCCGCATTGAGAACGACGAGTTGATGGATGTTGATTTCGAGGACTATCATTAGGAGCCAAGCATGACGATGCACAACCCGCCGCATCCCGGAGAAGTGATTCGAACCGAGATTGTCGAGGCCAACGGCCTCACCGTGACGCGCGCTGCCAGGGTGTTGGGTGTATCCCGGCAAGCCCTGTCCGGCCTGCTCAACGCAAACGTCGATCTAACCGGGGACATGGCGCTGCGCATCGAGAAGGCGTTTGGGCCAAAGATGGAGACGCTCATGGGGATGCAGTCGGCGTACGATATTTTTCAAGCACGCAAGCGTGCCGGCAAGATTCACGTGCGTCGATACGACCCGGCGCTGTCGGCTTAGAACTGAAACACCGTGTCACGCCGCCAGAAACCAAAACAAACCCACTAAATAAACCCAAAGCACCCCCAGAAAGTGCCAGTAAAAAGTGGCGACATCTACTCCCGTACGCCTTCCGGGTCCAAGTTCCAGCCGCACCGCGCGATAGGAAAGATACATCATCGCCGCCGCGCCGCCCGCCAGATGGATCGCATGCGCGATCGTGCCCAGATAGAAGAAAGCTCCACTGACGTTCGATTCCATATATACGCCCGCATCGCGCAGCCGGTACCAAAGCTGCACCTGTAAGTAGAGAAACAGGCACCCGAGCAGCGTCGCCAGGGCCCAGGCGGCGTTGAACCGCGTCCGGTCGCCTTTGCGCAAATCGCGGCGGGCCTTTTCCGCCATCACGCTCGAAGCCGCCAGCACCGCCGTGTTCATCCAGATCAGGTCGGGCATCGGAACGGGCTTCCAATCCTTGGCTCCCGCCCGCCGCACCACCAGCGCCGAACTGAAGCCGGCGAAGAACATGATCACCGAAGCCAGGAACGCATAGAGCCCAGTGTAGGAGGCGCGGCGTTTGACTCCCGAGGCTGGTTGCATGGCGGCGGCCGGCGTCAAGAAGCCGTCTCGTTCTGCATGACGAAATCCTTGCGCGATCCGGGCACGCTGTATTCATAAGGGCCGCGATGCACCGCCGCCGGATGGTGCGCCCATTCAAGCGTCGTCGCCTGCCATGGATTCTCTCCCGCCAGCCGCCCGCGCCGGACGCACCAGAACAGGCTGAACAGAAACAGCAGTTGCACCGCCGCCGTGGTGAACGCCGTATGCGTGATGAACTTGTGTAGTACGGTGAGGTCCTTCAGGAAATCGTACTGCGCAAAGTCGGCATAGCGGCGCGGATTGCCCGCCAGACCGGCGTAGTGCATTGGAATGAAGATGCCGTACACGCCAAGAAACGTCACGTAAAAATGAATGCGGCCGATGGTCTCGCTCAAGTATCTTCCGGTTACTTTCGGATACCAATAATACGTCGCCGCGAAGATGGCGAAGATGGCCGCCACGCCCATGATGAGATGGAAATGGCCCACCACGAAATAGGTGTCGTGGAAATAGCTGTCAAGCGCCGGCTGGCCCAGGTAAAGGCCCGTGATGCCGCCGGAGACAAATAGCGAAACGAACCCAAGCGCCCACAGCATCGCCACGTTCAACCGCAACTGGCCGCCCCAGATTGTGGCGATCCAGTTGAAGGTCTTGATCGCCGACGGCGTACCGATGGCCAGCGTCAGCACCGAGAATGCTATCGCCGAATAAGGGTTGAGGCCGCTTGAGAACATGTGGTGGCCCCAGACAATGAAACCCAGCAGCCCGATGCTGAACATGGCGATCACCATCGCCTTGTATCCAAACACCGGCTTGCGCGAGAACACCGAAAGCACCGTCGAAACCACGCCCATGCCCGGCACAATCACGATGTAAACCTCCGGGTGGCCGAAGAACCAGAACAGGTGCTGGAACAGCAGCGGGGATCCGCCGTCGTTCGGCAGCAGCCGGTCGTTGATCAGCAGCCCGGCGGGCAGAAAGAAGCTGGTGCCCGCTTCGCGATCGAGCAGCAGCAGCACGCCCCCCACAATCAGCACGGCGAAGGCGAACAGGCTGATCAGCGCCGCGACGAACCAGGACCACACGGTGAGCGGCATCCGCATCAGCGACATGCCGGCCACGCGCAGATCGAGAATCGTCGTGATGAAGTTAATAGCGCCCATCAGTGAGCCGGCGCAGAACAACGCGATGCTTACCACCCACAGCGTCTGACCGAGGCCCTGGCCCGGGCCCGCGATCGAGCCCACCGCGCTCAACGGCGGATAGGCGGTCCAGCCGGAAAGCGGCGCGCCGCCTTCCACGAAAAACGCCGCGCACAGCACCAGGAATGCGACGAGCGTCGTCCAGAACGAAAGCATGTTCAGGACCGGGAACGCCATGTCCTCGGCGCCGATCTGCAATGGGATGAAGTAATTCCCAAAGCCGCTTTGCGGCGCCGTGGTGAGCACGAAAAACACCATGATGGTGCCGTGCATCGTCATCAGGGAAAGGTAAAGTTCGGGCGTCATCACGCCGCCCGATGCCGTGGCCGGCCAAAGCCATTCAAAAAGGCGCACCTTTGCTTCCGGATAGCTCAAATGAAAGCGCATGATCACCGAAAACGCGATTCCCACGAAGACCGCGAACAGCGCCAGCAGGTAGTACTGAATGCCGATCACTTTGTGATCGGTGCTGAAAACATAGCGGCGCAAAAAGCTCATCGCTCCGACGCCTTTCCGCGCAGCCAGGATTCGAATTCCTCCGCCGTCACTACCACCAGCGCGCTGCGCATCTGGTGATGGCCGAGTCCGCACAATTCCGAACAGGCGATTTCATAGGTGCCCGGCTTGTCGGCGCGGAAGCGCAGCGGAATCTCCATGCCCGGCACCAGATCCTGCTTGATGCGCAGTTCGCGCACGAAGAAATTATGCAGCACGTCGTGCGACGTCATCCTCAGCTCGATAGGGCGGCCCGCCGGAACATGCAACTGCGAACTGGTGATGTCGTCCTTCGAAGCCTCGTCGGAATCGTCCAATCCGAACGGATTGCCGGAGGCGTCGTTGATGAGGGAAACTTTCGTCCGGCCGAACTTACCGTCGGCCCCCGTGTAGCGGAAATTCCATGCAAACTGCTTGCCCGAAACGCCGATCACCAGCGCGCCTGTGGGGCTTGCCGTGAGTTGAAAGGCCGACCAAAGCCGTTCCCCCGCCGCCGCCGCCGATACAAACACCACCAGTGTCGACACGGTCCAAATCCATTCCAGCCGGTTGTTGCCTTCCGTGTGCCGGGCGGGGCGGTTTCGAAACCGCGCGATCGACCAGGCCAGCGCCAGTTGCACCAGCACGAACACCACCCCCGTCACCGCCAGGTTCAGGTTGAAATAGGAATCGAACCACGAAGCGTATTCATTGATGGGTGGCGGAAACCACCAGCGGCGCACGACGAACCCTGCGGCCGTGACCAGCGTTACCAGAAGGATGCAAAGCGGCAGCAGCATGGTCAGGTCTTGGGCGTGCCCGCGATGCCCAGCGCCTCGGCGTTTTGCTTCATCGCCTCCAGACAGAAGGCGATATGCCCGTCGAGATCGACGCCCATCTGGGCCGCCCCATTCACGATGTCGTCGCGATTCACCGCGCGCGCGAACGCCTTGTCCTTCATCTTCTTTCGTACCGACGCCGTGTCCACTTCATGAATCGAGCGGCCCGGCTTCACGTAGGAAACGGCGGTTAGGAAGCCGGCCAGTTCATCGCAGGCGAACAGCGTCTTTTCAAGAGCCGACTCGCGCGGAACGCCCGTGAAATCGGCATGCGAAAGAATCGCCCGGCGGATTTCTTCTGAGACGCCGCGCTCGGCCAGAATCGCCTCGCCCTTCACCGGATGGTCGGGCAGCGCCGGATGAATCTCCCAATCGAAATCGTGCAGCAGCGCCGTGACCGCCCACTTCTCGGCGTCTTCGCCCTGCGCGCGCGCGTAGGCTTCCACGCACGTGGCGACGGCGAGGCAGTGCCGCCGCAGCGCATCGGATTGCACGAACTCACAGAGGATCGCCCAGGCCTTCTCGCGGTCCATATCAAGCCGCCTGCGCGGGTGTATTCTGATCGATCCACAAACCCGCCACGCCCACGGCGAGTTTGCGCACGCGGGCGATGACACCCACGCGCTCGGTCACCGAAATCGCGCCGCGGGCATCCAGCAGGTTGAACAGGTTCGAACATTTCAGCACCTGGTCATAGGCCGCCAGCACCGGGAAACGCTTCTTCTCGGCGTACTTGGCATAAGCGTCCACCAACCGCTGGCATTCCTTCTCATGCAGATTGAAAAGCTGCCACAGCGTGCCGATATCGGCCATCTCGAAGTTGTAGACCGAATGCTGCACTTCCTCGGCGAGGCGCACCGCCGAGTATTTGAACCGGGGCGTCCAATCGATGTCATAAACGCTCGACGAGCCTTGCAGAAAGGCGACCAGGCGCTCCAGCCCGTAAGTGATCTCCCCCGGCACAAGGTCCAGATCGACGCCGCCGCACTGCTGGAAATAGGTGAACTGCGTGATCTCGAGGCCGTCCATCATCACCTGCCACCCCACGCCCCAGGCGCCCAGCGTCGGCGCTTCCCAGTTGTCTTCTTCAAATTTCAGGTCGTGCCTGGTGAGATCGATGCCGATGGCTTCAAGCGAGCCGAGATACTGCTCCAGAATGTCGGCCGGCGCCGGCTTGAGGATCACCTGAAGCTGCTGGTGTTTGTAGAGCCGATTTGGATTCTCGCCATAGCGGCCGTCGGCCGGGCGGCGCGAAGGCTGCACGTAGGCGACGTTGTATGGCTCGGGTCCAAGCACGCGCAGAAAGGTTTCCGGACACATCGTACCCGCGCCGACCTCCACGTCGTAAGGTTCCTGGATGATGCAGCCGCGATCGGACCAGTACTGCTTGAGCTTGAAGACGGTTTGCTGAAACGTATCCATGGAAACCTACACGTTAGCATGTCACTTCGATTCGACGATCACCTGGTCGAGATCGACATAGACATCGGTAGCCTGCGGATTCCTGCGCCCGGTGACGCGGACTTCGAAGGTGTGTTCCCCATCGTCGAGACCGCCGAATACGGTTTTCGACTGCCAGGCCGTTTCAGAGGAATAAAGGTCGATCGCGGCGCGCGGGGAGCCATCGATCCGCACTTCCGCGATCCCGCGGTTGGCCGCCTTGGTGTAGACGTAGGCGATCGTCCGGCCGCGGAACCGGAACCGGAACAAGGCGCCGGGCACGGAGCAGTAGGTGACGGATCCATTGGCGGGCTGAGCAAACTGCCGGTCTCCATCCCATGCGCCCTGAAACTCGATGCGCGGATCCATGTCGTCGTGGCTGCCGGGCTCAAGAACAGCGGTGGGCTGGCGCGCCCAATCCGGCTCCAGGCGCGAAACGCGCCAGCCCGCGTACTCGGCCTCAGGCCGTGTATAGGCGGCCAGGAACTGGCGTACGGAGGGCCGTGAGATACGGGATAGATCCATCGGAGCGATAAACAAGCGCAGCCCATGGCTCGACATCAGGTTCAGGCAGGCGCGCGGAGAATCCACCTCCAGCACGGCGCGCCAGAAAGCATGATTGTGCCAGCTCACGGTGTAAGCCTTGCTCGCCAGTCCGGCGATCTGATTGGTTTCAAAGAAGGCCACCGGCTCGCCGGGATGAGTGCGATTGAGATATTCAATCAGAGCCTGCACCGGCGCGGGATCTTCCATACGGCGGTCGAAGCCTTTGTGTTGCCATCCGGAAGCCGCCAGAAAGTAGATCTGGAACGGAATCAGCGCAAGCGCCGCCGCCATCGGAATGCGCCAGCCCGCCAGCGTGAACAGAGGCAGCGCCGGGCAGAGATACCGCGCGTTCGATTGCGCCAGGAAACTCAGAATCGCGTAAGGCAGCGCCACCGCCAGCGCCGCGTTGCGGCGCCAATTGAGTAAGGCGATGGGAACCAGGATCAAGTACGCAAAGCCCCACCCGCCGTCCTGGCCTTCCAGATAGCGCGAGGTGTGAAACGTCAGGTCGTAAAGAGTGCGCCATGTCAGCGGCAGATTGAAGCGCGTATCGGCAAAAGCTTCGCGCGACTGGAAGTGGGGCGAATGGAAGACGGTGTTGAAGAAAGGAAATACGGGATTGCCGCTTTCAAGAAAAGCGCGCAGATAGGGCGGTGCCGCGAAACACACGGCAAGCAGCAGCGCCAACGGAAGCCTTCGAGTCTGGTGGCGGCGGGCCAACAGCATCAGCACCGGGATCGCGTAGAACACCGCGCCGTATTTCGAAGCGATCGCCGTGCCTAACAAAATCCCGCAGGCCGCCGGATGCGCCAGCGAGGCGAATCCCGCCAGCAGCATCGCGGTCCAGAAATTTTCGACGAACAGCGACCCCGTCACCAGTTGCAGGATCGGGCTTGAAGCATAGAGGGCACAGAGAACCAGACTCGCCGCCGATGACAGATGGCGCCGCAGCAGGTCATACAGCAAGGCGACGGTTGCCGCCAGGAAGCTGAAGTTCAGCAGCTTGGCGGCGGCCGCGCCTCCGGGCAGGTAGACGGCGGTGTAAGTCCAATCGGCGGTCAGCGGCATCAGGGCCCAGGTAGTGTGGCGGAAGTCGATCGTCCATTGATGATGAGTGGCCATCGAGGCGGGAACGGCCAGGTGAACCGAGAGCGCGTCGGCACCACTCTCCGGCTGAAGTGCCGCCAGCAGATGGAGAATCAGAATGCCCAGCAACAAACAGCCAGCGGCGGCTTCCTTGTTCGACACGGAGCCCGGTGCGTGAAGGCGCGCGAACAGATTCCGGCGCCAAAGCAGAGGAATCGCCAGCACCGCCAGATAGACGGCGGCGTAGTGAACCGGAAAGGAAATGGTGAGCCCCAACAGCAGAGCGTAAAAGCACGCGCCAACCAGCATGGCAGCCACGCCGCCAGTGATCGCGCTGCCGAGCGCCCACGAGGAAGCCAGAAACAGCAGCAGCGTTCCCACCGCGGCCGGCCCGGCGATAGCCGTGGTATATGTGAGCGCAACCCACGCCGTGAGATGCGGCAGCCAGCGGGGAATCAGCCGCAGCCCGAGCAGCGTCCAGCCACCGAAGGCGGCCGCGAACACGAGCAAGCGCGCCAGTCCATCGCGCGTCCACACCGGCTGGGCCAACAAATTATTGGCGAACAGGCCATAGAGCGTGAGCGCCAGCAGACAAGCCGGCAGCACACGTCCGGTCATGAGCCCGTGGACGCCGCGCGGGCCGTCGCGGCCTTCCGCACCACTAGCAGCCGCTGCGTAAAGACCAGCGGCCACAGCGTCTTTTCGAATTTCACCTCACCCCAACGCGCGGCCGAGGAACGGACTTCCTCGGCCTCCAGCGGCCGTTCGTCCGGGAATTTCCAAAGTCCCGCGGTCTCGGTTAGCGACCGCGCCGCGCGATACAGCCAGGTGGGCGTCGGGAAAGTGATGAGCGCCACTCCATCCGGCTTTAGCAACCGGAAATGCGCGTCGATGGCGCGGCGCGTATCGGTGGCGTTGAAATGTTCGATCAAGCCGACGCTATAGACCAGATCCGCCTGCATGTCCAGGTTCAACGCCAGCACGTTCTGCTCATGCAATTCCACGCCCCGGTCGCCGCCGACGCGCTGGCGCAGCAGATCGAGCCCATACCGGTTGTTGTCCACCACATGATAGGTGGCTGGACGCAACTCCTGGCGCACGCGATCGAGGAAGCAGCTATTGGCGCCCCCGATCTCGACGATCTGGCCGTGGGCGCCAGCCGTATAGCGCTTCATCGAGTCGAGCAGCACGCGCGTGGTGTACTTGCGGGTGAGTTTGGCCGTAAACGGAACGCTCGAATAATATTTGTCCCAGTCGGTCGCGCCGCCCTGTTCGCGGCGCTTGAATACGACATCCCGCTGGATCAGAAAATTCAGCGCGAACAGCAGCGATTCGGCGATCAGCTTGGAAGCGATGACGGGCGTTCCCAGTCCGCCGTTGAGCAGGCGGATCAGCCCATAGGACGCCAGGCCGCTGCCAAGCACCAGCAACAGGTATCGCGGCAGCAGCACGCGATGCGATTCGCCCGACAGGAACACGGCGCGCCGGGCGGCCGTGTAGTTAAACAGCACCGCCATCAGACGGCCCAGCGCCTGCGAGGCCGCGATGCTGCCGGTGAAGGGATAGGCGAAATAGAAAACCGCGTTATCGAGGAAGGCGGTGAGCAGCGAGAGCAGGCTGAAGCGGAACAGCACGAAGTAAATTCGCATGGAATCGAACAACGGGTTGAAGTGGGAAGAAGCGTTGCCGTCTTCGTAAATGGTGCGGATATTCCGCACCACGAACGGGCACCCCTGGTGGCGGGCGGCGATGAGCATGTCGAGTTCGAACTCGTAGCCCGAGGATGGAATCACCAGCAGGGAAGGTATCAGGCGGCGTGGAATGCCACGCAGCCCGGTCTGTGTGTCTTCAAGCGACTCGCCGATCAGCAGCCGCACCAGGTATCGGGTCAGCGTGTTGCCCACCCGGCTGCGCAGCGGAACGGAGCCGCTGAACCCGCGCGCGCCGATCACCAGCGAATCCGCGTTCGCCTCCAGCGTGCGCGCCACGGCCAGAATATCGTCCGGATGATGCTGCCCGTCGGCGTCGGCGGTGACGATACCGGCAAGGCCGGGATGCTCGCAGGCCGCGTGGTTCATGGCCGTCTTGAGCGCGGCGCCCTTGCCGAGGTTCACCGCGTGCCGCAGCACGGTGACTTTGGGCAGACTCGCGCATTGGGCGAAAACCGGCGCCCAGGAAGGACCGCTGCCATCGTCGACGACGAAGATTTGCGCAGCTTCGGAATCCGACAGGATCCCGACTAACTCGACCAGACCCTTGCCAGGCCGCAGGGCTGGAATTACAACGCCGATTTGCATTGCGGGCTTATGTTGACTTCATCCAGACTACCACTCGCTACTCGGCCGCCCGGACCTCGGCCAGACGTTGCTGGAGAGTGACGGGTAATTGCGCTTCGATTTCGGCGGTGATGAGTCCCACGGCATCCAGATCCTGCATGTGCACCTTGTCCTTGAGACGATAGCTGGTCAGCTTCATGCGCACGAGGTCGGCGACGGGTGCGATGAGGATGCCTTCCTGTGTCGTGTCCGGCGGCGAGGCCGGAACGGCTTCGATGTAGTCCGGACGGACCTTTTCGCGGAGGAAAACGAGATGAACGGCGGAGCGTGCCTTCGGATTCTCGGCGTCGGCCAACATGTCGACTCCCGCAACGTGTTTATAGATCCACCCGGCCCTCCGCGCCACCTCGATCACCGCATCGAGATGCCTGCGGTCGATCGCCGCATCTATGTCCGCCGTTGTTCGCGCTTGCAGCGGTTCGCGCGCAAAAACATGGAAGTAGACCGCCACTCCGCCAACGATGCGATACGGAATACCCGCGGCCACTAGCATGGAGTGGAGTTGCCGGACTCTGCTGAACAGTTGTTCCACGTGAGTATCGTAAGCGGTTGCCGTCAACATCCATCCATCATTCTGTCATGTCCTATCGCAGCACGCGGAACAGGTTGCTGTAGTCGTCGGTCCACAACAGCACCTCCGGCTTGGTTTGCGGTGGCTTGCACCCCATGAACAACTGCCGGTCGAAGAAGCCCGGGTTGGCGGTCATCAGCACCATGTCCGTTCCGAAGTAACCAGCCTCTTCGTCACCGAAGTCCTCCACCAGCAGCGCCTGTTTGCCCAACGCTTCGGCGGCGCGCGCGGCCACCGGCTGCATATTCAAATAGCGATTCGAAATATGCAGCACCAGCACCCCATCCGGTTTCAGATGGCGGAAGTAAAGCTCGAACGCCTCGCGCGTCAAAAGGTGCACAGGCACCGAGTCGCTCGAAAACGCGTCGAGGTGCAGGACGTCGAAGTTCTGCGCCGGCTCGCGTTCGAGCGAAAGCCGCGCGTCGCCCATCACGATTTCCACCTCCGCCGGACTGTCTTTCAGAAAGGTGAACTCGCGGCTGGCGAAATCCACCACCGCCGGATTGATCTCATACACGCGGTAATAGTCGCCCTTGCGCGCATAGGTCAGCATGACGCCGGCCCCAAGGCCGGTGATGCCGATCCGCTGCGGCCGGTGGCGATCCTTTTCCTGAATCGCCTTGGCGATGCCGGTGGCCGGGCCGAAGTAGCTGGTGGGCTCTCGGCGCCTTGCCGGCATCAGCCATTGTTCGCCGTGATTGATCGCGCCGTGGGTGAACTTGCGCACCGACATGCGGTCGGAAGGGTCGCCGAAATCGATGGTCCGCAGGGCGCCGTAGAAATTGCGCGACAGCACCCGGTAGTCGCGGTAGATCTTCTGCACGAACCAAACCAGCGAGACCGTCAAGCCAAGCGTGCAGGCCGCCGCCGCCACCCAGCCCCATCCATTTTGCGTGCGATGCAGAGGGCTTTCCCGGTCGCGCCAATGAACCGCCAGCACCAGCAGAGCGCAGCCCGAGATGGCAACCGGCAGTTCCAGGTAGAGCGAAAATACGTGCGGTGCGATCACGCCGGCGAACAACCCGCCAAGCGCCCCGCCAAGCGAGATCATCAGGTAGAACGCCGTGAGATGGCGCGGATGGGGACGCATCGCGGCCAGTTCGCCATGACAGGTCATGCAGCACAGAAACAAAGCGCCGGAGAATAAAAACAGGCGCGCCTGAACGCCGAACAGTTCGTTGCTCGTGTAGGACAGCGTCATCGCCGCCAGTGCGAGAAACGTCAGCGGCAGGTAGAGTCCACGGCGGTACCAGCCCGCACGCTCGAAGGTGAGAATGAAGCTCAACAGATAGAGCGCCAGCGGCAGCACCCAAAGGAAAGGAATCGGCGCCACGTCCTGGGTGATGTGCGTGGTGGTGGCCAGCAGCAGCGTTGAAGCGCAGGCGGCGAGCGCGCACCAGATCAGCCGCTCGGAGAAGGCCGGGGCGCCGATGTCTTCGGTTGCCGCCTCGCCGGTCCCCTGCGCCGCCCGGCTGGCCCAAGCCGCAACGGCGCCGAGCGCCGCGAACCCGGCATAGCCCACGCTCCACAGCCATGCCTGGCGGCGCGTGGCGATCAGCGGCTCCACCAGGAACGGATAGCCAAGCAGCGCCAGCATCGAGCCGATGTTCGATAGCGCATAAAGCCGGTAGGGTGAGGCGCCGGGGTTGGCCCGCGCATACCAGGCCTGAACCAGCGGTCCGGTGGTGGAAAGCAGAAAATACGGCAGCCCTACCGAGACGGCCAGCAGAGCCAGAATGCGCGCGATGGGTGCATCGCTGCCCTGCGGCTTCCACGCTTCGACCGGGGCCACCGGCAGAACGGCCAGGCTCACCGCCAGCAAGCCGATATGCAGCAGGCTCTGGTGGCGGGGCGTGAGGCGCGTGATCACGGCATGAGCGTAGAGATAACCCACCAGCAGCGCCGCCTGGAAGAAGAGCATGCACGTGGTCCAGACCGCGGCCGTTCCGCCGAACCAGGGCAGAATCAGCTTGGCGATCATCGGCTGCACCAGAAACAGCAGAAATGCGCTCAGAAAAATGGTGGCGGCGTGGAGCAACTGGCCAGCATAGCAGTCCGTTACGGAATTGTCCGGCGTCCGCAGGTTCCAGGAGAAACACCCTAAGGTGGGTCGGGCGAACCGCCGATATCACTTGTCAGATGCGCACACTGACCGACCTGATCAATCTTCAGGAACCTGCTTGGCCGATGGTAGAGGAATGGCTCAAACGAGCCCGCAATCAGCATGAGGTATTGCCGGTGGACCGCCGCCGGTCCGAGCAGGCATTGGTCGCATTGCAGGTGAGCACCCGTTCGCCGATGGGGGCGATCGTGCTCGAAACCGGAGGCATCTGGTTCGATCACGGCTGGCTGCGGTTCCTCGGCGGCGGCGGGGAGCGCTTTCCCTTCGACCTGGCGCAATGGAACGGGCTTCAGGGGCGCCGCGAAGAGGCGCTGGACGGCGCGATGGTGGTGGCCTGGGATGTGGCGGGCGGCTTCTTCGCCATCAACGGCGGCATGTTCGACGGCACCAAAGGCGACGTCTATTACTTCGCCCCGGACTCGCTGCAATGGGAAAATCTTGGCGTCGGCTTTTCCGGCCTCCTGCAGTGGGCGGTCTCCTGCAATCTCGACGAATTCTACAAGGATTTGCGCTGGCCCGGCTGGCAGAGCGATATCGAGTCCGTATCGGGCAACGAAGGCTTCTCGTTTCTTCCGCACCGGCCGGTGCCGGTGGAGCGCTTGTGGCGCACGGCGCTTGAGTCGATGGAAGAGGAACTGATCCTGGCCGTCGTCTAGCACGCCGCGTCAGGCGATCTGGCGTACCTGCACCGGCTCCACCCAAATCTTGTCGGCGGCGTTGCGGCCCAATTGCACCACGCGCCCGCAATCGACGCGCAGCGTCAGCGTGTCGTCGTAGTTCCGGGCTACCATCTGCACCATTGCCCGCGGATGAATGCCCAGCCCGTCCAGATATTCAAGCAACTGGCGGTCGCGCTCGAACACGCTCACCACCTGCGCGGCCTCTTCCGGCGGCAATTCATTCAGCGGAAGCCATCCGTGGGCGCGGCGCTGGTCCGGCGTATCGAGCCCCATGTGATTGCCATGCGGGCAGGCGTCGCCGGGCCCGAGCTTCTCCATCAGCTTGCGCTCGAAATCCGCTGAAACGGCGTGCTCCAGTTGCTCCGCCTCTTCGTGAACCTTGTACCATTCCATCCCAAAGATTTCCGTCAGCATGCGCTCAATCAGATGATGGCGGTTGAGCAGCCGCGTGGCGATGTCGCGGCCGGCGGCGGTTAGCAGAATCCGCCCATCGGATTCGACACGGATCAGCGCATCGCGCTTCAGCCGCTTGATCGCCATGGTGACAGCCGGAGGAGAAACGTTCAGCCAGCGGGCGAGGGTGGCTGCGATCACCGTCTGGCCTTCGCTCTCGGCTTCGGCGATGGCCTTCAGGTAGTTCTCCTTGGAAATCGTGATCCGCACTCTCCTCTGATTTTACCGTTCCTGATATCCTGGCAGGCACTATGTGGCGCCTGGCGGCACTGATTTTCTCAACCAGCGGGCTTTGGGCCGAAGAACCGGTGGATCTCGGCATCGTGCATCGCATCCGCGACGAAGCCTTCGAACGTTCGCAGGTGATGGAACATCTGTTCTATTTAACCGATGTGAACGGCCCGCGCGTAACGGGTTCGCCGGGCTATCGCAAGGCGGCCGAGTGGGCGGTGCGGCGCGCCTCCGGCTACGGCCTGGAGAATGCGCGGCTCGAGAAATGGGGACCGTTCGGGCGCGGCTGGAACTTCACTCGATTCCAGGCGCACCTGCTCGAGCCCGCCTACGCGCCCCTGATCGGATTCCCTCTGGCGTGGACCGAAGGCACCAACGGATTGCTGAGCGGCGATCTGACGCTTGCGCCCATCAAGACCGTGGAGGATTTCGCCAAATTCAAGGGCAAACTGAAGGGCAGGATCGCCCTGCTTGATGCGGTGCGCGAGACCCCCGTGGCCATGACGGCGGCCGGCCGGCGCCACGACGATGCTTCTCTCGCCGCGCTCGAACAGGCGCCCGCGCCGGGAGCCGCGCCGCCAGGACCCACCGCGGCGGCGGGGCGGCGCTTCCGGGCACAGCGCGCGAAGTTCTTGAAGGAAGAAGGCGCGCTGGCTGCCATCACCAACGGCACGGCGGGCGACGGCGGCACCGTCTTTGCCACTTCCGGCGGCTCGCACGACCCGAAGAATCCGCTGCCTCCTCCTTTCGTCGTGCTCACGCCCGAACATTACAACCGGCTGGCGCGCCTGCTCGATCACAAGATCCCGGTTAAGATCGAGTTCGAAGTGAAGGCCGAGGTCGACGAGGGCGGCAAGGATTCCTGGAACGTTGTGGCCGAGATTCCCGGCACGCGCAAGAAAGAAGAGATTGTCATCCTGGGCGCCCATCTCGACTCCTGGCAGGGCGGTACCGGCGCCACCGACAACGCCGCCGGCTCCTCGGTGATGATCGAGGCCATGCGGATTCTGAAAGCTCTCGATAAGCCCATGGATCGCACCGTGCGGCTGATCCTATGGAGCGGGGAAGAGCAAGGGCTGCTCGGATCGAAGGCCTACGTGAAGGAGCATTTCGCCGATCCGGCCGAGATGAAGCTCACCTCCGAACATGCGCGTGTGGCGGCTTATTTCAACGTCGATAACGGCAGCGGCAAAATTCGCGGCGTTTATCTGCAGGGCAACGACATGACGCGGCCGATTTTCGAGGCGTGGCTGAAGCCGTTTCACGACCTTGGCGCGAAAACTCTCAGCATTCGCAACACCGGCGGTACCGATCATCTGTCCTTCGACGCCGTGGGCATCCCCGGCTTTCAGTTCATTCAGGATCCGCTCGAATATCAGTCGAGGACCCACCATTCGAACATGGACGTCTACGACCATGTTTCGAAGGCGGACCTGATGCAGGCCTCGGCCGTGGTGGCGGGCTTTGCGTATCACGCGGCGACGAGGGAACAAATGCTGCCGCGCAAACCTCTACCGAAGGCGAAAAAACCTTCGACAGAGGCTGGGGAGTAGGTAGGTTTCGCGAGTCCCAAAGGAGCAAGGTCCAGGGCTGCCCGATCTTACGCGCGTCTCAGTCCGGGCAATTGGCCTCTTTTCGGCCTGGTCAGTGGTACCTCTGCGCTCTTCGGCAAGTGTTGCGCTCGGCTTCTGCCATGATGTCGATGGGAAAGCCCGACCCTCTTTAAGCACGGCTACCGTCAAGTTGGGTCCCAATCCCCACAGCCGCGCCCGTAACCAAGGAAACCAGTATTGCAATGCTCTGGCCTCCGGTCCTTACCATGACAGGCAAGGGAGGTCTCGCTCTGCAGAAACTACAACTACCTTCGCTCCCCGCCTGTAAACTGGGTTACCAGCGGTTCATCGTTCGGGTGTCAAGCTTCCGTGAGAGCGCTTAACTGTTCCACTGCTCCTTCAGAACTTGACCCATTGTGGGGTATGCCTTCGATTAGGTCAACAAGAGGCGTGCTCTTTTGAACCGGATTCTATCAGGATTTATCTCTAATCTTGTCAGCAACTTGCTGATATCGATCCGTGGAATTCCTGTGAATAAATCACCGGAAGGCTGAAATGTTCCGGCGTCAAACGCGGATTCCCAGCGTCCACAAGATCAAACCGGCGGCTTGACGGAGGCACAAAAGGCGGTATTCCCAGGTCCCCTCAGCCGTGGATTGGCGTGGAGACCCGTAGGCGGTCATCCCCGTATGGGTGAGCATTTGTTTGGCGCGGTATATATGATAGCCATCGCTCACCACGATGCAAGAGCGAAGATTCATACGGCGCATGATCTCCGAAGCCGCCACAGCCGATTGCGCCGTCGACTCGCCGGCATTTTCCACGATAATCGACTCCACCGGCACACCCAGCTTGGCCAGGTACGTCCGGCCCACTTCGCTTTCGGTGTATAAAGGATCGCCTCCGGCGCCGCCTGTGGTCAGGATCCTCGGTGCCAGCTTCCTCTTATACAGGTCGAAGGCGTGATCGAGCCGGGCTCGCAGGACTGGCGACGGCCGGCCCCGATACTCGGCTGCCCCCAGCACCACGATCACGTCCGCCGGCTGTGCCTCGTCCACCATCGCCTGCCGTTCGATGAGGCTGGACAGATGCCATGCCCAGCTTCCAAAGAAGAGGCAGATACCGGCCAGAAGCAGACCCACCCACCGTTTCATGAAGAAAGAACCGATTTTAGCAGCCTACCCTCTTTTGAGGAGGTTTTCATTGACCACCATATAATGTGGCCGTCTTTTCAAGATGCACAATTAGGAGATTGCGTCATCTCTTCTTTGCGAATAAAAAGAGAAGCGTAAAGCCTTATGAAATTTAGGCTTGCAGTACGTTGGGCCCTGTGGCATCATCATCTGGTAGGTTATGGCCAGAAAGTGGTCAAAAAATGGAAAACTCCCCTGGCAGTCCAGTCGATTCGCCCCGCGGAACGTACCCTGCCAGGGTAGATGACAAGGGCAGGCTGAAGCTTCCAGCGGCGTTCGTTGAGTACGTGCAGAGTCTGGGGTCCCAGAAAGTATTCATAACGACTATTGACGAGCTCACCTGTAAGATATACACCATTCCCGCTTGGAATGCGACAGTAAAAACTTTGCGCGAGGGACACGACAAGCATAAGAGCGCGTCGATCGAATTCATAGCGAAGTTCTGGGGGCAGGATTCGGAGCTGGATCCCCAGGGGCGGTTTCTGCTGCCGGCGGAATTGCGCCGGTCGCTGCAGCTAGAGAATGCGCCGGTGCGGATGGAAGGTTTCGACGGCGTCATCTCGGTGTTCAGCGAGGCGACGTATAGCCGGCGGTTGGCGGAGTCGAGAGAGAATTACGCGGCGAAGATCGCGTATGCCGAAGAGTTGGGGATTCGGTAAGCGCCGATGACCCACGTACCGGTGATGAGCCGGGAAGTGATGGAGTATCTGGCTTTGCGTCCAGAAGGGATTTACCTGGACTGCACTTGTGGACTCGGAGGCCACACGGGCCAGATCGCGGCGGCGCTTACCACCGGATTTGTGATCGCCAACGACCGTGATGCCGAATCGCTCGAGCTGGCGAAGGCGAACACGGAAGCCTGGTCGGGCCATATCCGGTTTCACCGCGGGAAATTTTCGGGTCTTCGCCGGGCGCTGACGGGCAGTGGAGTGGAGAAGGTTGATGGGCTGGTGGCGGACCTGGGCGTCAGCCGCTACCAGTTGACGGAGGCGGAGCGGGGCTTTTCGCTGCAGGCGAGCGGGCCCTGTGACATGCGGATGGACCGGGAGGAAGAGGCCACCGCGGCCGACCTCGTCAATCACGAGGCCGAAAAGGCGCTAGCCGATTTGATCTATCAATTCGGCGACGAAAGGAGGTCGCGGAGAATAGCCAGAGCAATCCTCCGGGCGCGGCCAATTCGCGATACCGGGCATTTAGCCCGCGTGATCGAAGAGGCCGTGCCCAGGACAGGCAGGCTACATCCGGCGACCCAGACGTTCATGGCGCTGCGCATCGCCGTGAACCGGGAGATGGAAGAGTTGGATGCGCTGCTTGAGACGGCGCCCGGGCTGGTGGCCGGTGGCGGGCGCATGGTGATCCTGACGTTCACCAGTTCCGAGGACCGGAAGGTGAAGCAGAGCTGGCAGAAGTTGGAGCGGGAAGGCCGGGTTCGCATTTTGACCCGGCACGTGGTGAGACCGGGTGAGGATGAAGTGGACCGGAACGCGGCTTCAAGAAGCGCGAAGCTGCGGGCCGCCGAGTTGGCTTGAACGAGTGGGGAATATCGGAAGAGGCGGATCAAGGACATGGCGACGCTGGCAACGTTGTACGACCTTATTATTGGCAAGACCGGCGAACGCGCGGAAACGCAGGCGCGGCGCGCGGCGCGGCAACGAGCGGAAGTGGGCCGGTTGCGGCCATTTCCCAACGACGACGTCCACCTGTTCGTAAAGAAGATCGACAACAGCCGCGTTGTGCGGGCTGACGATCCGGAAGCGGGCAAGGTGTGTTGGCGGACGGTGGGAGGCGCGGGCGCGGCCGCGGCGCTCGTCATCGGCATGTTGCTGCCGGCCGGATACAATCTGGTGGCGGGCTATCAGATCGAAGACCTGCGGCGCGAGCAGGTGCGGCTGCAGGCGCAGCAGTCCTCGCTCGAAGTGGAAGAGGAACGGCTGGCGAGTCCGGCGCGGCTCGCCGATCTGGCGCGCAAGCAGCAATTCCTCGATCCGCAACCGGACCAGGTGGTTCACCTGGCCGAACCGGGCAGCGTGGCGCGAATGATGGCTCCCCGGGCGGAGCGCTAACAACGACAGGTATGCCGTCGTCATGGCCACCATCGCCCACGAGCCTCGTGCCGCCGACCGGTCGCTGAACCGGCTGGAAGTCGTGGTGTGGGTGGCGCTGCTGTGGTCGGCCGCGATCGCGGTGCGCCTCGTCTATCTCCAGACTATCTCCCACCGCAGCTACCTCGCGCAGGCACAATCGCAGCAGAGCCGTCAGAGATACCTGCCCGCCCCTCGCGGCGAGATTTACGACCGCGCCGGCAGGGCGCTGGCCCTCAACATTCCCGCCAAAAGCGTCGTCGTGAACCCCGTGCAGATCCGCGACGCCGGAGTGGCGGCGAGCATTCTCGCCCGCGCGCTTCAACTCGACGCCGGGCCGCTGGCGGAAAGAATCCGCGCCGCCGCCGCGCAGGGCCGTGGCTTTCTCTGGGTAAAGCGGCGCATTTCGGCCGAGGAAGCCGAACGCATCGAAAAATTCCGCCTGGTGGGCGTCGATTTCCGCGATGAAGCGGTGCGCACCTATCCCAAAGGGCAGCTTGCTTCGCACGTGCTTGGCAGCGTGGATCACGAGGGCAAGGGAAACGCGGGTCTCGAGCTCGGCGCCGAGGAAGACCTGGAAGGCATTGCCGGATCGGCCACGATGGCGATCGATGTGAACAAGCGCGGCTACGCTTCCAAGGTCGAATTCCAGGCGCAGCCGGGCAGGAACCTCACGCTCACCATCGACGAGCATGTGCAGCACGAGGCCGAACGGACGCTGAAGGAAGCGGTGGCGGGCTGCCGCTGCAAGAACGGCAGCGTCGTCGTCATGGATCCGGCCAGCGGCGACATCCTCGCCATGGCCAATTACCCCACCTTCGATTCGAACGATACTCCGAAGGAAGGCAGGGATCCGGCGCGCTTGAACCTGGCGATTTCAGCTCCCTACGAGCCGGGGTCTGTGTTTAAGCTGATCACGCTTTCGGCGGCGCTTGAGAACACCCGGCTGCGTCCGAATTCGCTCATCGACTGCATGGGCGGAACGATGCGTATGGCCGGGCGCACCATTCATGAGGCCAAGAACGGATTCGGGCTGATTCCGATGCGCACGGTGCTCGCCAAATCGAGCAATATCGGCGCGATTCAGATCGGGCTTACGACCGGGCCGAAGAACATGTTCGACGCCGTCAAGGCGTTCGGGTTCGGAAAAAAGACGGGCGTGCCGCTGCCGGGCGAATCGGGCGGCTTGGTGCATCCGCTGCGCCGCTGGGGCACGACTTCGCTCGCTTCCATCGCCATGGGCCACGAAGTGATGGCGACCAGTCTGCAACTGGCGCAGGCGGGCGCGGTGCTGGCCAACAACGGCGTGATGGTGCGGCCGCGGCTGGTATTGAAAAGACAGACGCCCGGCGGACCCGAAGAACTGGTGCCCGCCGCGGCCGGCGTACGTGTCGTGCGGGCCGAAACCGCGGCTCTGATGCGCGACATGATGCGCGAAGTGGTGCGCCCGGGCGGCACCGGCGTATCGGCGAAGGTCCTCGGATACACCACCGGCGGCAAGACGGGTTCGGCGCAGATGATCGACCCGGTGAGCCGCAAATATCTCCACGGCCGCTACAACGCGTCGTTTCTGGGTCTGGCCCCGCTGAACAAACCCGCGGTCGTCGTGGTGGTGACGCTGACCGGATCCACGCAGTACGGCGGCACCGTGGCGGCGCCGGTGTTTCAGAAGGTGGCGGCCGCCGCTTTGCGGCTGCTCGAAGTGCCGCGCGACGATCTGGAAAGCATCGAGGCGGTGAGCACCCGCGCGGCCGAAACCAACGACGTCGCCGTGGCCGGTCTCGGTGGCGACCCGCTGTTTGACGACGAGGCCGAGACAGCCGAAGCCGGCGGCGAGGAGGTCGAGATCATCAACGGCGTCCGCACGCCGAACCTGATCGGCAAGTCTCTGCGCGAGGTGTTGAGCGAAGCCGCGGTGGAGGGTCTGCAGGTGGACACCGTCGGACGCGGCGTGGCACGCAGCCAGAGGCCGCGGCCCGGTGTGATGATGGCGCGCGGAGGCCGGTTGGTCGTGCAACTGGGAAAGTGATCCGCATGCGACTGGCCGAGGTTCTCGAAGGCGCGGGCGTCCTGACGGCCCTGAAAGAAGGGCTGGCCGGGCGCGTTGTTTCCGGGCTTGAATACGATTCGCGGAGCGTCGGCAACGGCCGGATCTTCTTCGCCTTTCCCGGAGCGAAGGCGGATGGCAGAGAGTATGCGCGGCAGGCGCTTGGCCTCGGCGCGGCCGCCGTGGTGAGCGAAGGCGAGCCTCCCTCGGAAGATCTGGCGGCGCAATGGATCCGGGTCTCGCACGGCCGCCGGGCGCTGGCCATGGCGTGCCGCAATTTTTACGGTCCCGCGGAGCGCGATTTGAAACTGACCGGCATCACCGGAACCAATGGCAAAACCACCACCGCTTACCTCACCGGGGCGGTGATGGGCGCCGCCGTGTTCGGCACCATCGGCAACGTCATCGCCGGTGAGACTCTGCCGGCCGCCAATACGACTCCGGAATCGCTCGATCTCTACCGCCTGTTCGACCGTGTAAGGGCGAAGGGCGGGCGTCACGTCGCGATGGAAGTCTCCTCGCACGCCCTCGAGTTGGGGCGTACCTTCGGCCTCGCCTTCCACACCGCCGTGTTCACCAACTTCACGCGCGACCATTTGGATTTTCACCAAACCATGGAGGCTTACTTCGAAGCCAAGAAGAAGCTGTTCCAGGCCAACGGAGCCGCACCGCCGCGGTTTGCCGTTACCAACGCCGACGACGAGTATGGCAGCCGGATCCGGCCGGGCCCGGAAACCAATTTGCTGACGTACGGGTTGAACCCCGGAGCCGACCTGCGCGCCACCGGTATCGAGATGGGGATGGAGGGCCTGCGCTTCACGCTGCGCTACCAGAACCGCTCGCTTCCGGTGCGGTCCACGCTGGTCGGCCGGGTGAACGTGTACAACATTCTCGCCGCCTGCTCCGCCGGCGTCGCCCATGGTTTGGATCTCGATGTCATTGCCACCGGCATAGCCGGCCTGAAGGCTGTTCCCGGCCGATTTGAGAGAGTCGACCGGGGACAGCCCTTTTTTACGGTGGTGGACTACGCGCATACCGACGACGCGCTTCGCAATGCGATCGGCGTCGCGCGGACTTTGCATCCCAAGCGTGTCATCACGCTGTTTGGATGCGGCGGCGACCGCGACCGCTCCAAGCGTCCGCTGATGGCCATGGCCGCCGGCGAACTGAGCGACTTCGTTGTGCTGACGTCGGATAATCCGCGCAGCGAAGATCCGGCCGCGATCGTCAACGACGCGCTGGTGGGACTGCGCCGGTTCGACACGCCGCATCTGATCGAAGTGGACCGCGAGCGGGCGATCCGCGCGGCCCTTCAGCTCGCCGGACCGGGCGACCTTGTGCTGCTGGCCGGCAAAGGTCACGAAACCTACCAGATTCTGGGCGACCGCACGATTGAATTCGACGACAGGGAGGTTGCGCGAAGGGTACTCGATGAGCTTGGCTTCCGGCGCGTCATGGAATGAATTTCTCATTGCGGGAGGTGGCCAAGGGTCTCGACCTGAAGCCGCCGGTTGAAGATCGCGCGGTGACGGGGTGGAGCGTGGACACACGCACGCTCGAGGCGGGCGACGTGTTTTTCGCGCTGCGCGGGCCCAATCACGACGGACATGCTTACGTCGCGCGCGCCTTCGAACGTGGAGCGGCCGCCGTGGTGGTGGATCATCCGGTGGCCTGCGACGGACCTTCGCTGGTTGTCACCGATACGCAGAATGCGCTCGAACGGTTGGGACGCTGGGCGCGGCGCCGCTGGAATCGCGAAGTGGTGGCGGTCACCGGCAGCGCGGGCAAGACGACCACCAAGGATTGCATCGCGGCCATGCTGGGCGTGAAGCTGCGCGCGGCCAAGACGGCGGGCAATCTCAACAATCACGTCGGCGTGCCGCTTTCGCTGCTGCGCCTGCCTGGCGATGCCGAGGTGGCGGTGCTCGAAATGGGCATGAATCATTCGGGCGAGATCGCGCACCTGGCCGGGATCGCCGGACCGCGCATCGGCGTGGTGACCAACGCGGGCTCGGCGCACGTGGAGAATTTCGAATCGGTGGAGGGCGTGGCGCTGGCCAAGCGCGAGCTGGTGGAGGCGCTGCCGGAAGACGGCGTGGCGGTGTTGAACGCCGACGACGCGCGCGTGGCCGCCTTTGCCGCGCACTGCCGCGCGCGTTCCATTTCGTTCGGCTTTTCCACCGCGGCCGATATCCGCGCCGCCAACGTGGAATACGCCGCAGAGGGAGTCAAATTCGAAGTCCAGGGAGTCGCCCTTCAAAGCCGCTTGCCCGGCCGGCATGGCGTTTTGAATCTGCTGGCCGGTGTGGCCGTGGCTTCCCTGTTTGGGATTCAGGTGGGAGACCTGAGGGATGCCGTCCGCTCGCTTGAGCCGGGCGCGATGCGCGGGGCTCGTATCGAGCGCGGCGGCATCCTGCACTTCAACGATTGCTACAACTCGAACCCGGACGCGGCTCGCGCGATGGTGGACCTGCTCAAGGACACACACGCCACCCGCCGCATCGCCGTTCTGGGCGAGATGCTCGAACTTGGCCGTTGGGCCGAGACGCTGCACCGCGAGGTAGGACGCTACGTCGCGGAGAGCGGTATTCCTGTGCTCGTTGGAATACGCGGCGCTGCCAGGCATGCGGTGGAGGCTGCCGTGGAAGCAGGACTCAAATCAGGCGCCGCGTACTTTTTCGAAGACCCGGTGGAAGCGGGGGCGTGGGTTCGTTCCATCGCCCAGCCGGGCGACGCGATTTTGTGGAAAGGCTCCCGCGGCACACGCGTGGAACTGGCCCTGGAAAGGTTTTTGGCTTAGGTGCTCTACTGGCTGCTGTACGAAAAGCTGTTTCCGCATTTCAGCGTGTTCCGCCTGTTTGGCTACGGCACGTTCCGCACGGCCTTTGCCAGCCTGACGGCGCTGCTGGTGGGCATTTGGCTCGGCCCGTATATGATCCGGAAACTGCGCGAATTGCAGATCGGGCAGTATATTCGCGAAGAGGGTCCGAAGTCGCATCAGAAGAAGGCCGGCACTCCGACCATGGGCGGCATTCTGATCGTGATCTCGATTCTGATTCCCACCCTTTTGTGGGCCAATCTGCGCAATTTTTATGTCTGGATCGCCATGTTCTCGCTTGTCAGTTTCGGCGCTATCGGCTTTTACGACGACTACACCAAGCTCAAGAAGATGAAAAATCTCGGGCTGACGGCGCGCAAGAAATTTCTGCTGCAGGTGATCGCGGCGCTGGTGGTGGGATGGATGCTGCTGGGCCTGCACGCCCGCGGACTCTATCAGACCGAAATGAACGTGCCGTTCTTCAAAACCTTCCGGCCCGATCTGTTGATCGACGGATTCCTGGCAAGCCCGTGGACCTATCCGCTGGCGTTTTTCTTCTTCTTCCTTTTTATCGTGGTGGTCATCGTGGGATCGGCGAACGGGGTGAACCTGGCCGACGGTCTCGACGGCCTGGCGATCGGGCTGATGATTATCGCGTCGAGTGCGATGACGATGCTTTCCTACGTCAGCGGCCACGCCGAGTTTGCCCGCTATCTCGATCTGGCGCGGCTGCCGGGCGCGAGCGAGCTCACCATTTTTTGCGGGGCGATGACGGGCGCCAGCATGGCCTTCCTCTACTACAACGCGCACCCGGCGGAAGTCTTCATGGGCGACGTGGGGTCGCTGTCGCTTGGCGGCGGACTGGGCACGGTGGCGGTGCTGATCAAACAGGAAGTGCTGCTTCTGTTTGTGGGCGGCGTGTTCGTGATCGAGTGTCTTTCGGTCATTCTGCAGGTGGCGAGCTTCAAGCTGCGCGGCAAACGGATTTTCAAGATGGCGCCCTTGCATCACCACTTCGAGGCGATCGGGTGGCATGAGTCGAAGGTGATCGTACGGTTCTGGATCGCCGGGCTGGTGATGGCGCTGTTCGCGCTGACGACGCTGAAACTGAGGTAACGGGTTTGAATTTGCGGGGTCTGAGAATCGTAGTGGCGGGGATGGGGAAGTCGGGCGCGGCGGCGCTCGAACTGCTCTCCACGCAGGGAGCGCTGTTACGCGCCACCGACAACCGTCCACTGGCCGAATTGGGAGACGCTGCAAGGGTCATTGAAAAGCTGGGCGTTGGGTTCGTTCCGCAGTCGCCGAAAGCGTTTGAAGGGATCGACCTGATGGTGGTTTCGCCGGGGGTGCCGCTCGATCTGCCGGAGATAGCGGCGGCGCTTGCCAGGGGTGTGAAGCTGACGGGAGAGTTGGAACTGGCCGCTCCTTTCTTAAAGGGGCCGAAGATCGGCATCACCGGATCGAATGGAAAAACGACCACCACCGCTCTGACCGCGCACATCCTGAAAGAGTGCGGCATTCCGTGCCAGGTGGGCGGCAATATCGGATGGCCACCCGCGGCCATGGTGGCGAGCTCGAAGCCGGGGCAATGGAACGTCCTTGAGCTGTCGAGCTTCCAACTGGAAACGATCCACGATTTCCGCGCCGATATCGCCGTTTGCCTCAACGTCACGCCCGATCACCTCGACCGGCACAAGACCTTCGAGGCCTATACGGCCGCCAAGCGCCGGCTGTTTGAAACGCAGCGTTCGGGCGATTGGGCGGTGTTGAACGCAGACGATCCGGTGACCCACGGCTGGGCGAATCGAATCTCGGCGCAGCCGGTCTGGTTCAGCCAGTTGAAGCGCGTATCGCGGGGGCTGTGGGTGAGCGAGGGCGGCGTCCACGCGGATGGGGAGCTGATGATCCCGTTTGAGTCCATCCAGCTGCGAGGCCGCCATAACCTCGAAAACGTCATGGCGGCGGCCGCGGCGGCGCAACTGGCCGGCGCTCCCAAGGCCGGAATCCGGGCGGCGGTGGCGAGCTTCCAGGCCGTCGAGCACCGTCTGGAATTCGTGCGCCGTCTGCGCGGAGTCGATTATTTCAACGATTCGAAGGCGACCAACGTGGACGCCGCATTGAAGGCGATCGAGGCCTTTCCCGGCGGCCTGTGGATCATTCTGGGCGGCAAGGACAAGGGCGGCGACTATACGCCCCTGGCGGCGGCGCTGCGCGGTAAGGCGAGGGGCGTGATGCTGATCGGGGCGGCGGCGGAGAAAATCGCCGGCCAGCTGGGCGGATTGCCGCTGGCGGAGTGTGGAACGCTCGACGCGGCGGTGCGGAAAGCGGCGGCGGCGGCGGAGGAGGGCGATACGGTACTGCTCGCGCCCGCCTGCGCCAGCTTCGACCAGTTTCGCAACTACGAAGAACGCGGTAGATTGTTTAAAACATTAGTAACAGGAATTGTTTGAAATGGCGCAGAGAATCAGAACCGACTGGGTGTTGTTCGCCACCGTGGTGGCGATGGTGTTCTTCGGCCTCGTGATGGTTTACAGCGCTTCGCAGTTCATGGCGGAGGTGAAATTCCACGACGGCCAGAAGTTCCTGGTGCGGCAGATCGGGTTCGCGTTCGTGGCCTTTCTGGGCCTGATGTACTTCAAGCGCAAGGACTACCGGTCGCTTGAGGCGCCGACGTGGGCCTTCGCGCCGCTGGGCATCGTGCTGGCGCTGCTGCTGGTGGTGTACGTCGCCGATCCGCGCGCGCATCGCTGGCTTCATCTGGGCCCGTTCGGGCTGCAGCCCTCCGAATTCGCCAAGCCGGCGCTGGTGATTTTTCTGGCCTGGTTCGTGACGCGCCGCATGCACGCCTTGAACGACAGGCACACGCTGATGCCGGCGGCGCTGGCGCTGGGAGTATTGGCGTTCAGCGTGGTGGTGGCCGATCTGGGCACCGCGGCGGTGCTGCTGGTGACCGGCGGCGTCGTATTTTATGTCGCCGGGCTCGACCGGCGGTTTCTCGCGGTGGCGTTGTGCGTTTGCGCCATGGCGCTTCCGGCGGCCATCGTCAGTAAACCGTACCGCCTGCTGCGCGTGATCGAGTTTTTCGATCCGCAGCACAAGCTGCTCGACAAGGTGGACACTTCGGGGCGGTTGAAGAAATGGGCCAGCCGCTCGGTGGCGGCGCCGGACGCCGGATATCAGGTGAGGCAATCGCTGATCGCGGTGGGCAGCGGCGGCGTGACCGGCGCGGGGCTGATGCTGGGCAAACAGAAAATGCTCTTCCTGCCGGAGGCGCACAACGACTTCATTTACGCCGTGGTGGGGGAAGAGTTGGGCCTCATCGGATGTCTGCTGGTGCTGGCCGGCTATATCGTCATCTTCTGGCGCGGTGTGAAGCTTTACTGCGTGGTGGGGGACGATTTCGGCCGGTTCCTGGTTTTGGGGTTAACGGTGGTGGTGGTAAGCCAGGCATTGATGAACATCAGCGTGGTGCTGTCGCTGGCGCCAACCAAGGGATTTCCGCTGCCGATGATCAGCTACGGCGGCAGTTCGCTGGTGAGTTCGCTGGCGTCGATGGGCATTCTGATGAGCGTGAGCGAGCACGCCGGATAGATGAACTTCGTCATGGCGGGTGGAGGAACGGGAGGGCATGTCATGCCGTTGATCGCGGTGGCGCGGGAGCTGCGGCGCCGCGGCCACGCGCCCCTGTTCATCGGCACTCGCGAAGGGATGGAAGGGCGGCTGGTGCCTCGCGAAGACTTTCCCATCGAATATATCGAGATCGGTGGACTGAAGCGCGTGGGCTGGAAAAAGACGCTGCGCACGGGAATGCAACTGCCGGTGAGTATCGCGCGGTCGATGAAGCTATTGCGGCAATGGCGGCCGGCCGCTGTGTTCAGCCTTGGCGGCTACGTGGCGGGGCCGGTGACTCTGGCGGCCTGGCTGGCGCGTGTACCGGTGGTCCTGATGGAGCCGAACGCGATGCCGGGCATGGCCAACCGGCGGATCGCCCGGTTCGCGCGGCGGGCGCTCCTGAGCTTCCCCGAAGCGGCACGATACTTTTCCGGGGACAAGGTGACGATGACGGGGCTGCCTGTGCGGCGCGAGTTTTTCTCCATCGCCGCCAAGCCACGCGGCGGCCGCCTGACGGTGCTGGTGACCGGCGGCAGCCGCGGCTCGCACCGGTTGAACGAAGCCGGCCGCGACAGTTGGCCGCTGTTTGAGCGCGAGCGTTTTCCGGTGCGATGGATCCACCAGACCGGCACGCAGGATTTCGAGCCGATGCGCGCCGCCTTCGCTTCCGCCAAGGGCGAAGGCGCCATCACTCCGTTTCTGGACGATATGCCGGCGGCGTTCGCCGAGTCCGACCTGGTGGTGTGCCGTTCGGGCGCGGGCGCGGTGGCGGAACTGGCCGCGGCGGGCAAACCCTCCATCCTGGTGCCGTTTCCCTTCGCCGCCGATCAGCATCAACTGCGCAATGCCGAGGCGCTTGAGCGGGCGGGCGCGGCGAAACTGGTGCTCGATAAGGACATGACGGGGGAAGCGCTCTATCGCGCCGTCGCGGCGCTGGCCGGGGCGCCGGGGGAACTGGAGGCGATGGGCGCGAAGGCGCGCGCGCTGGCGAGGCCCGATGCGGCGGAGCGGGCGGTGGAAATTCTGGAACAGGAGGCGGCCCGTTCGTCCGGAAAGCGTTGACTCCAGGACTTCGAGCCGAAACAATAGAGGAACGAAATGTTTTTTAAGCCCCAGCGCTTCCACTTCGCGGGAATCGGCGGCATCGGAATGAGCGGCATCGCCGAGGTGCTGCTCAATCTGGGCCACGAGATCACCGGGTCGGACGTGAAGCTGAGCCCCACCACCGACCGTCTGGCCGCTTTAGGGGCCAAGGTGTGGGAAGGCCATGACGCGGCGCATGTGGCGGGGGCGAAGGCGCTGGTGGTGAGTTCGGCCGTGGATGCGCAGAATGCTGAGGTGGTGGAAGCGCGGCGGCTCCAGATCCCGGTGATTCCGCGCGGCGAGCTGCTGGCCGAGCTGATGCGGCTCAAGTACGGCATCGCGGTGGCGGGCAGCCACGGCAAAACGACCACCACTTCGATGGTGGCGGCGGTGCTGAGCCACGCGGGCCTCGACCCCACGGTGGTGGTGGGCGGCAAGGTGAAGGGCATGGGGGGCTCGAACGCCCGTGTCGGCAAAAGCGACTTTCTGGTGGTGGAATCGGATGAAAGCGATGGGTCGTTCCTGAAGCTGGCGCCGATTCTCGCGGTGGTGACCAACATCGACCGCGAGCACATGGACCATTACGCATCGCTTGAAGAAATCGAAAACGCCTTCGTTCAGTTCGTGAACAAGGTGCCGTTCTACGGCGCGGCGATCGTGTGCCTGGACAACGAGAACGTGCAGAAGATTCTGCCGCGCCTGACGCGGCGGACGGTGACCTACGGTGTAAGTCCGCAGGCGGACCTGGTGATTCAGAGCGCGCAAAGCGGTCCGGCGGGCAGTGAATTCCGGTTGAAGCACGCAGGCCGCGAACTGGGTGCGTTCCGCGTGGGCGTTCCGGGTCCGCATAACGTTCTGAACGCGACGGCGGCCATCGGGATCGCGCTTGAGCTTGAAGTGCCGGTGGAAAAAATTCGCGACGGCCTGGCCAGCTTCAGCGGCGTGGACCGGCGCTTTCAGATTCGCGGCGAGCGCGCCGGAGTGACGGTGATCGACGACTACGGCCACCATCCCACCGAAGTGCGAGCCACTTTGAAAACGGCGCGGGTGTGCGAGTTTGAACGCGTGCTGGTGTTGTTCCAGCCGCATCGCTACACGCGTACTCAAGCGCTGATGGACGATTTCGCGCGTTCCTTCCATCAGGCCGAAGTGGTCTTTGTGACGGACATTTATGCGGCATCGGAGAAACCAATCGCCGGGGTGTCGAGCGAAGTTCTGGTTTCCCGGCTGCGCGACTTCGGGCATCGCGGCGCCGAATACGCCGGCAATCTCGACCGCGGCATCGAACGGATCGTCGAAGCGGCGCGGGCGGGCGACGCGGTGATCACCTTGGGCGCCGGCAGCGTATCGCAGGCAGGCGACCGCATTCTGGACGCGCTTGGCGCCCGGGGAGGGAGTTGACCATGGCTCGCAGGGCATTCCAGGAAGAGATCGAAGAATTCGAGCAGGCGTCTGGCGAAGCGGAGGAGTCGCGCTCCGGAAGACGCGCTTCGCGGCCGAAAGCGGCCGCCGAACCGGAGGGGCGGCGCCAGATCAACCTCATTTATTGGGCCCTGCCGTTTGTGGCGCTGATCGTGGTCATGGTGGGCTTTCTCGCCTTCCATCGCCTTGAAGCTTTTCTGATCAACGAAACGAAGTTCCGCCTCAACGCCGCCGACGCAGGCATCGACTCGCGGCATTTCAAGGTAACGGGCGTGAAGCGCTCCGGACGGGAAAAAGTGCAGTCGCTGTTTGACCAGGATTTCGGCCGCAGCATTTACCTGATGCCGGTGGCCGAAAGGCGGCGCAACCTGCTGGCGCTGCCCTGGGTGAAGGAAGCGGTGGTGGAGCGGCGCTGGCCGGATCGCGTGTTCGTGCAGGTTCAGGAGCGCGAGCCGATCGCGTTTGTGCAGTTCGACCGGTCCGGCGGCTCGCCCTATTTCCGCCTGGTGGATGAGGAAGGTGTGCTGCTGCCGGTGCCCGCCGGTGAGCGTTTCGACCTGATTGTGCTAACGGGTCTGCGGCCCACCGATATCGAGCCCGAACGGGCGGCCCGCGTGAAGCGGGCGTCTCTGCTGCTGAAGGAAATCGGAACCCGTGCCTCGATGGTGGCCGAAATCGACGTGCGCGACCCCGGCAACCTGCGCGCGTCGATGAAGCTGCACGGCGCGGGTGTACAGGTGCAACTGGGCAACCAGAATTTTCACACCAGGATCGAGAACTTCCTCGCTCATTTCGACCGCATGCATCAGCAGCGGCCCGATGCGCGCGAATTCGATTTACGGATCGACGGCAAGGTGATCGCCATCGGCGATCCGGCCGTTACCGAGCCCGTCAAGAAAGTGGAGCCGGTGCGCCCGGTGAGACCCGAAAGGAGGTCGAAGCGTGAGCAGCGGCCAAGATAGTAATCGACTGGCGGTGGGACTCGACGCCGGAAGCGCCTGGACGCGCTGCGTGATTCTGGCGATTGAGGACAACCACATCCGTTTTCTGGGCTATGGCCAGGCGCCTTCGAAAGGCTGGGTCAAGGGCCGGATCGCCGACGCGCAGGCCATCGGCGAGTGCGTGCAGTATGCGGTGCGCGAAGCCGAGCGCATGGCCCGTGTACCGGTGGAAAGCGTGGTGGCGGGCATTGGCGGCAACACGCTGCAGGGATTCACCAGCCGCGGCGTGTATGAGTTCGGACGGCCGAGGCCGATCGAGGAAGGCGACCTGAGCTACGCCGTGCACCTGGCGTCGCGCGTGCGCCTGGAAGACGACCGGTTCGTGGTGCAGATGCTGCCGATGGACTTTTCGCTCGACGGGCGGGCCGGGTTCCGCAACCCCAAGGGCGCCGTTTGCGCGCGGCTGGAATCGAACGTCTATATCGCCACCTGTTCCTCGCGCGAGCATCAGGCGCTGGTGGGCGCCATCCATCAGGCGCACCTGGCGATCGAAGAAACGGTTTGTGAAGTGGTGGCGGCGGCCTACGCTTCGATTCTGCCCGAAGATCGCACGCGCGGCGTGGCGCTGGTGGATATCGGCGCGCATGGTTCCAGCATCGTAGTCTATGACGGCGATGCGCTGCTGCACACCGCCGGCATGTCGCTGGCCGGTGAGCATTTCACGCGCGACGTGGCGCAGGTGTTGAAGCTGCCCTACGACGACGCCGATTTGCTGAAACAGGAATACGGCTGCGCGATTCTGGGCCTGACCTCGGAAGCGAGCTACGTGGAGCTGCCGCCCACCGACGGCCGGGCGCCAAGGGAAACGTCGCGCCGCTACTTGAACGCGATTCTCGAAGCGCGGGCCGAGGAAATCTTCCAGCACATCCGCGGAGAGCTGGTGGCTTCCGGCATGGACCAGTCCTTATATGAAGGCGTGGTGCTGACGGGCGGCGGTGCGATGCTGGCCGGCATGTGCGACGTGGCCGAAGCGATTCTGAACTGCAATACGAGAAACGGCCTGCCGGTGGGAATCGAAGGCTGGCCCGATGAAATTCTGAATCCCGCCTGGACGACCGTGGCGGGTCTGGCGATGTACTCGGCGCGGCTGAAATGCCATCGGCAACCGCGGAAGAAGATGCCGCGGCTGATGGGATTCATGATGCGGTAGTGGGAAACGAACAAGGGAGGACATGGTGAATTTCGATAGCAAGTTCGACGAGCTGAAGTTCGAGATTCAGGACGACGCGCCCGCCGGGACACGGATCAAGGTGGTGGGCGTGGGCGGCGCGGGGGGCAACGCCGTGGGACGCATGTTCCAGGAAACCATTCCCGGCGTGGAGTACCACGTGATCAATACGGACCGGCAGGCGCTGTCGGCGTCTCCGGTGCCGAACAAGATGCTGATCGGGCAGAAGGTGACGAACGGCCTTGGCGCGGGCTCCGATCCCAACGTTGGGCGCGAATCGGCGCTCGAGGATACCGAGCGTATCGTCGACCTGCTGCAGGGGGCCGATCTGGTGTTCGTGGCGGCCGGCATGGGCGGCGGCACGGGCACTGGCGCCGCGCCCGTGGTGGCGTCGCTCGCCAGGGAAATGGGCGCGCTCACCGTGGCCATCGTCACCAAGCCGTTTGTGTTCGAAGGGCCGCGCCGGATGAAGACGGCCGAGAAAGGCCTGGCCGATCTCGCGGCCACCGTGGACACGCTGATCGAAGTGCCGAACGAGCGGCTGACGGGCCTGGTGCCCAAGGGCACGCCGCTGACGCAATCGTTCAAGGTGGCCGACGACGTTCTGCGCCAGGCGGTCGAAGGCATTTCAGAGATCATGAACAAGCCGGGACTCATCAATCGCGACTTTTCCGACATCCGCTCCATCATGCAGGGCATGGGTCACGCGATGATGGGCACGGCGGAAGCAAGCGGCGAGAACGCGGCTTTCGAAGCGGCGAAGAAGGCCATCCACAGTCCGATGCTGGCCGAGGAAGAACTGCGCGGCGCGCGCGGCGTGCTGGTGAACATCACCGGATCGAGCCGCGTTTCGCTGCACGAAGTCAACGAAGCCTGCCAGTTGATCGGGAAGGCGACGCAGAACGACGACGTGCATCTGAATTTCGGTATTGTGCTCGACGAGTCGATGGGCGAACAGGTGAAGGTGACCGTCATCGCCACCGGATTTACGCGGATGCCGGCGGCCGAGGAAAAGAAATCGTTCTTCAGCACGCCCGTTATGCCGCTGGTGACGCCGAAGGTGCAGGTGTATTCGGCGCCGCCGCCCGCGCCGGTGGTGGAGCCGGAACCGGAGCCCGAGCCCGTGCTGATGCCGGAACCGGAGCCCGTGGCCGTGTCGCGCACGGCGGTGGAAGAGCCGGCGCGGACCGGCGGCGCAGACGATCTGGAGGTGCCGGCGTTTCTGCGCCGTAGCCAACAGGACCGGCGCTATTTCGGGGGCTGACGCGACTTATGAGCGAACTACCGCTGATCTTCGACGCTCATCTCGACCTGTCCATGAACGCCATGGAATGGAATCGGGATATCCGGCTGCCGCTGGTGGAGATCCGGCGGCGCGAGCTCAATCTGCGCGATCTGCCGGACCGCACGCGCAATACGGTTTGCCTGCCGGAGATGCGGCGCGCGCGCATCGGCGTTTGCGTGGCGACGCAGATCGCGCGATATTCGGCGCGCTTCAGCAGCCTGCCAGGGTGGCGCAGTCCGGAGCAGGCGTGGGCGCAGACGCAGGGCCAACTGGCGTGGTATCGCGCCATGGAAGAGTGCGGCGAACTGGTGCAGTTGCGCACCTGGGCCGATGTGAGCGCGCACGCCGCGCATTGGCGCTCCGCCACAGCGGAGGAAATGGCCAAGCTGCCGATCGGCTATCTGTTGAGTCTCGAAGGCGCCGACTCGATCCTGAGCTGGCGCCATCTCGAGAAGTCGCGTGCCGACGGCCTCATCGCCATCGGCCCGGTGCACTATGGCCCCGGCCTCTACGGCCATGGCACCGACGATGAAGGGCCGCTCACCGCCAAGGGCCGGGAACTGCTTAAGGAGATGGAACGGCTTGGCATCATTCTGGATGTGACGCACCTGTGCGATGAGAGCTTCTGGGATGCGCTGGGCCACTATCACGGGCCGCTCTGGGCCAGCCACCATAACTGCCGCGCGCTGGCCGATTGGAACCGCCAGTTGGCCGACGATCAGATCAAAGCGCTCATCGAGCGCGGCGCGGTGATCGGCATGGCGTTCGATGCCATCATGATGGTGCACAACTGGACGCACAAACGTTCCACGCCGCAGGAGTTCGGTCTGAAGATGGAAAAGATCTGCGAGCATGTGGATCATATCTGCCAGATTGCGGGCAACGCGCGGCACGTCGGCATCGGCACCGATCTCGACGGCGGCTATGGCACCGAGCAGACGCCGATGGATCTGAACAGCATCGCCGACCTGCATTCGCTCGCCGCGCCTCTGGCCGCGCGCGGTTATTCGAAGGCCGATATCGACGGGATTTTCCACGGCAACTTTTTCCGGTTCCTCGAAAAGAATCTGCGCTGAGCGGAGGCGCGGGTAGAATGGGCTATGCCGCCGACCCGTGTCCGCTACCTGGTGTTGGGCGTGGCCACGGCCAACGCGTTCCTGCTTTACCTGGACCGCATATGCATGAGCGCGGTGGTGCAATCGGCCAGCTTCCAGCAGGAACTCGGGCTCGGCAAGGAACGCATCGGCGATGTGCTCGCTTCCTTCTTCTTCGCTTACGCGCTGGGCCAATTGCCGGCGGGCTGGCTGGCCGACCGCTTCGGTCCGCGCCGGATGCTGGTGGCCTACATCGCGCTGTGGTCGATCTGCACGGCGGCGACCGGACTTGCTTCGAGCCTGGCCGCGCTGGTGGCCGTGCGGGCCGCCTGCGGATTGGCGGAAGCGGGCGCCTATCCGGCCAGCGCGCTGCTGGTCTCGCGATGGTTTCCGTTCCATCAGCGCGGGCGGGCCAATAGCGTCGTCTCGTTCGGCGGCCGCGTGGGCAACTCGCTGGCGCTGTGGCTGACGGCGGGTGCGATCGCTTTCTTCGGCGCCTGGCGCCCGGTGCTATGGATCTACGGCTCGCTCGGGCTGGTGCTGGCGCTTGCCACGCAGATCGTGTTCCGGGATTCGCCGCGGGAACACCCTTGGGCGAATGAAGCGGAGCGCGAATTCGCCGGTCCGCCGCCACCGGGCCGCCCGAAAGAACCTACGCCGTGGCTCACCCTCTTCCGCCATCCC
The DNA here is from genome assembly GCA_902826685.1 of uncultured Acidobacteriota bacterium. Taxonomy (GTDB): domain Bacteria; phylum Acidobacteriota; class Terriglobia; order Bryobacterales; family Bryobacteraceae; genus CADEFT01. The sequence continues at coordinate 62,163 of CADEFT010000009.1, read as the reverse complement.
ACCTTGTGGCTGCTCAATCTGGGTCTGATGGGGATGAACATCGGATGGGCGTTTCTGATCACCTGGCTGCCCACCTATCTCGAAGAGGTGCGCGGGCTCGATCGCGTGACGGCCAGCCGCTACGTGTCGATCGCGTTGGCGTTCAGCCTGGCCGGCATGCTGTTCGGCGGCTGGTGGTGCGATGGGCTTACCAGCCGTTACGGACCGCGATGGGGCCGCCGGCTTCCGTTCCTGGTGGGCAGCGCCGTCGCCATGGCGGCCTATCTGGTGTGCCCGTTGCTATCGAGCCCGGTTGCGGTCGCGGCCGCGTGCGGAGTGGTGGCCTTTGCCAGCGATAGCGTGCTGCCGGCCGTTTGGGCGGTGGCGCAGGATATCGGCGGCCGGCACGTAGCCTCGACGCTCGCCTGGAGCAACATGTGGGGCAATTTCGGAGCCTCGGCCGTCGCCAAGCTGATCCCATTCGTGCTGGGTACCAGCCTGCACCGTTCCGATTGGAGCGAGATTTTCTGGATTTGCGCGGGCGGATTCGTGATGCTGGGCTTATCTGCGCTCTTGATGGACAGCACCAAGACGTTGCGGCGTGAAGAAACACTGGCCGGTGGTGTCGGGGTCCGCTGACAATTCTCGCGTTTATAGGTAAGGGGTGCTCTATCGGATTCACCCGCGGCAATCGCGATGTCTGACGGCGTCGCGGCTGCCCGTCGCCAGGCGGAGCCGGAGTGCCCCTTTCACTCATTTTTCAATACAATAGAGACCGTTATGCGATCCTCGCAACTTTTACTGCTCTCCGGAGTCTTCTCCTCGATGCTGTCCGGTCAGGCAACCACGGTGGCTTACCGTGCGGCGATGCTGACCACCAACGAGGTTCCCGCCACCAACGTCGAAGCACGCGGCATGGCTGAAATCCGCGCGCACGTAGTCCGTGACGCCAACGGACAGGTGGTCTCCGGATCGGTCGATTTCACCGTTCGCTACGCATTTCCGCCGGCGCAGAATTTCACCGGGCTGCACATTCATCGCGGCAACGCGGGCACCAACGGCCCGGTGGTGATTGACACCGGGATCACCGCCGCCACCAGCGTCATCGATGCCGAAGGCGCGGGCGTCATTTCGCGCCAGGTGCAGATTCGTCCCACCGACACTGCGGCGCTGCAGGCGCTGCGCGATCTGCTGGTTACCCCCGAAGGCTTTTACGTCAACCTCCACACCACGCAGTTTCCAGGCGGCGCGGTACGTGGACAGCTCGACCCCGCGCTCACCGTCACGCATGTGACGCGCATGAGCCCGGCCAACGAGATTCCCGCCATTACGGGCAGCAACGCGTCGGGTACGGCGGCCATTACCGTTTTCCGGGCGTTTAACAGCTCCGGCCAGGCCAGTTCGGGCTTGGTGATATTTGAGATCGATTACGACCTGACGCAGCGGTACACGGTAACGGGCCTGCACATCCATCGCGGCTTTGCGAATGAGAATGCGGGCGTGGTGGTGGACACTGGCATCACCGCCGCCAACCCCGTGATCACCGCCGAGAATGGACGCGGCATCGCGACCTATATGGTGGAAGTACCTATGACGGCGGCGGGTTTAGAACTGCTCGGCGGATTGTTCTACGTGCCCGAATCCTTCTACGTGAACCTGCACACCACCATCAATCCCGGCGGATTCATCCGTGGGCAGCTTCGCGCGGCCGAGTTCCGTCACATCGACGTCACCATGCTTTCGTCCAACGAAGTGCCGCCGCTAGCCGACCTCAACGCTTCCGGGATGGCCGGTGTCGATATCTGGGCCGTGCGCAATGCGTCGGGAGCCGTTGAGGCCGCCAGTGTCCGGTTCGACGTCAACTTCCGGTTCCCTGGCGCGATCGAGATTACCGGCCTGCACATTCACGATGGCGAGGCGGGGATCAACGGGCCGGTGCGCATCGACAGCGCCATCACGGGCGCGGCGGCCGTGCCGAGTGAATCCGGTTTCGGCAACGTCACCCGCACGATGCGCGTGGGCGAAGGACTGGCGCTGGCGACCTTGAATTCGTTGATGACGAATCCGGCGGCGCATTATTTGAACCTGCACACGCGGGTGAATCCGGGCGGGGCGATTCGCGGCCAACTGGGCAATTAAGAGCTAGACGTAGACGCGCTTGACGCGCGCGCTAATGCCGCACAGCACGCTATAAGAAATCGTGCCCGCCGTGCGCGCAAGGTGGCGCGCGTCTTGCGACGCCTCCTCTTCCGAACCGATGATCGTAACCGCATCGCCCACGCGCAGGCGGCTGGAGTGCGTGATGTCGATGGTTGTCAGATCCATCGACACCGCGCCCAGGATGGGTGCGAATTTTCCATCGGCGATCACGCGGCCTTTGTTCGATAGCCGGTGCGGCATGCCGTCGGCGTAACCAACGCCCAGCACCGCGATGCGCATGCGGCGCTCGGCGCGATAAATGCCGCCATAACCGATGAGCGCGCCTTCCGGCACTTCCTTGGTAAGCACGATGGCGGCCTTCCAGCTAAGCACCGGCCTCACGTCGAGCGCGGGTTTCGGCGCGTCGCCCTTGCCAGCGGTGAAGTAGCCGTAAAGGGAAATGCCGGGCCGCACCATGTTCTGCCAGGTTTCGCGCCGCGCGAGCAACACGGGATTGGTGCTCGCCATGTGCTCATACACGGGCGTGATGCCCGCCTCGCGCAGTCCCTGTCTCACCTCGAGAAACCGGCGCGTCTGCCCGGCCGTTTGCGAAGACGTGAAATCGGCCGAAGAGGCGAAGTGCGTCATCAGGCCTTCCAGCCGCGCCGGCTGCGCGCGCCGCACCGCCGCCGCAATCTCATCGGCGCCGGCGAGCGTGCCAAGCCGCCCCATCCCCGAATCGATCTTCAGGTGATAGGCCACCGGGCCGATGGTGGCGAGTTCCTCGAGCGAGTGAACGACCGGGGTGAGCTGAAACTCGATCAGAGCCTCGCGCTCCCAGGGCAGCACGCCGCCCATCACCAGGATGCGCCCGAAGATTCCGCCGCGGCGCAGATGGACGCCTTCCTCCACGCTTGAGACCGCCAGCCAGCGCGCGCCCTCGGCCAGCAGGGCTTGGGAAACCTCGACGGCGCCGTGGCGATAGGCATCGGCCTTCACCACCGGCATCACTTCCACATCCGGTCCAACGAAGGTGCGGATCGCCCGGAAATTGGCCGCCAGCCTGGGGCGCGACACCTCTACCCAACAACGCAAAGAATCGTTCATCCCACCAATTCCCGGAACAGTCTTTCGTAGGCGCTGGTCACCGCTTCCCAACTATAGCGTTCGGCCACGCGATCCATCGCCCTCTGGCCGAGCCTCGATCGTTCCTCGCCGCTCATGTCGAGCACTTCGCGCATCTTTGCGGTGAGTTCCCCACGTTCGAATGGAATGCCGATGCCGCCGGCCACTTCTTCATTTTCCGGTGTCCTTAGATAAAGGATGACGCAGCCGCGTCCCATGGCTTCGATCAGCGCCGGATGCGTGCCGCCGACTTCGGTGGCATGCACATAGGCCAGGCAATGCGATTGCAATTGATGATAGCCGTCGCCATAGACGGCTCCGGGCAGCACCACGCGCGGATCGCGTGTGTCGCGGATCTGGCGGATGTACTCGCCGGCATAAGGAGCGTCGCCCACCAGCGCCAGCTTCATTCCGGTCGAAAGCCGTTCGAAAGACTGCCGCACCAATAGAGGATTGTTTTCGAGTTCGAACCGCGTGACGTAAAGAAAGTAGCGCCCGGGTTCCAGGCCAAGGCGTGTCACATGTTCCCGCTCCGCGACTTTTCCAAGAGGCGCCCCGTAGGGAATGAACGTGGTCTCGGCGCCATAGCGCTCCCTGTAGTATTCGGCGATCTTTTCGGCATCGCTCACCGCGCGGTTGGGGAACCAGGTGGACAAACGCTCGGAGATCAGGTACCAGGTTCTGGCGGCGCGATTCCATTTCTTGCGCTTCCGTTCCAGGCCATCCACGTTGAGCGCTACGGGAACGCCCACCACCCGCGGCATCCAGGTGAAGATGGCGTTGGCGGCGTTGCAGTAGAGCGCGGCATCGGGCCGGTGCAACAGCAGGTGCAAGGTGGAGAGGAAGGTATGGGCGATGGTGTCGAAATACTTGTGGCGGATGGTGGGCAGGTACCGCAGCTTCACCCCCAGGTACTCGCCCGTGGCGTGCCGCTCCCGGCAGTAGACGGTAACCTGGTGGCCGCGCAGTACCAGCCGCTGCGACAGCTCCTCGGCGAATGTTTCAAATCCGCCGTAGTTGGCGGGAATGCCGCGGGTGCCGAGAATCGCCAGGCGCAAGTGTCGCTTCAGCCTCGGGCGGCTTTGGTTTTGGTTCCCATCCGCTGCGGAACCCGGGGAACGGGCACGCTCACCGGCTCGTCGGCGAACCAACTGGCGATGTATTCGTCGCTGACCCGCTTCCGCTTCAGGATCTCGCGGCGCTTTTCGACGAAGCGAGGCCAGTTGCGGGCCACGTACCAGAATGCCTTGAGCGAAGAATGTTCCCGCAGGAGGCAGCAGGAAAGCACCACCAGATCGCGCCAGGTGATGGCGAAGAAATTCTGCCGGTAAAGCGGACCGCCGATGTTCTTGATGCGCATCAGGAACCGGTTCTTCACCGAGTGCATGTTGATCACGTCCGGCAGGGCGCGCCGGTTGCCCGGCAGCACCGCGCGCACATGATAGCCGTGGGCGTCCGGCGTATAGAGGCAGCGCCAGCCCATCAACTGGGCCCGCCAGGCGACATCGGCATCTTCGCGATAAACGAAAAAGTCGTGATCGAAAAACTCGCCGAAAACGGCGACGTCCTCGATCATGTCGCGCCGGTAGAGAGCGGCAGCCGCCGTCGCGCCAAAAACGTACTCATGGGCCAGGTAGTGCCCGTTATCCACATCCTGGCTGCCACGGTCCAGGTGGCGCAGCATCGGCGTGAAATAGATTCCGGTGGAGTCCACCAGCGGCTTATCCGGCAGGTCGAAGGTGGCATTAATGGCCAGCAGCTTGCCGCACACTGTGCCCACCGCCGGATCCATCTGCCCGGCCGCCACCAGGTTGCCGATGAAGTTCGACAGCAGCAGCACGTCCGGATTGAGCGTCAGCACCCATTCGCCGCGCGAAATACGGATCGCCTGGTTTTGAGCCGCGGCAAATCCAATATTCTCATCGTTATAGACAATCGTGCAGCGATCTTCAAACTGCTCCAGCAGGTCCACCGTTCCATCCGTCGACGCGTTGTCGACAACGACGATCTCGACTTGGGGATATTTTTGCGCGAGAACCGATTCGAGACATCTCTTGATGAACCGGCCACTGTTATATGTCACGATCGTGACGGACACCAACTGGCTATAGGACATGTATCTGAGCCTGATCGATCGGTCTTTTACAACTGGAAGAATTGGAATTGGAGAGGGGAGAAAGAAAAGTGCCGATCGCCAGCCGTGCCACCCTGGCATATCCGGGAATGTGACGGAGGCCGCGATAAGCGAAAATACCCATTACGGATCTGAAACCGGCTCCGAGCCAAACAGCGAGGCTGATCGCCCTCACCGCGTTCCTCGGAAAGTACTTACCGGCATATTCTAGAAGGCTACCATACCAAAACAGCGCGCGGTGGCCGGGGTCGAGTTGGGTGGCCGAATGGCCCCCAATGTGGGTGGCGGCGGCCGACGGCTGAAACGAGATCCGGAAGCCTGCATCGTGCAGACGCTTGCAGTAGTCCACGTCTTCGAACCACACCGGATGGAAGCGTTCATCGAAGCCGCCGAGTTGTTCCCAGACGTCGCGCCGCAACATCAGGAAGGCGCCCGCCGGCTGCTCGACATCCATGGGAGTCGTCAGATCGTAATCGAGGTAACGGTAGGCTCGATTGATCGGGTTCGAAGGCCAAAGCCGGTTGATGCCTAGACACTCGAAGATCAAAGTACCAGCGGTGGGCAGACGGCGGACCGAAAAGCCTTTCTGAATTTGGCCATCCTCTCCGATGAGGACACCGGCGGCGGCACCGGCTTCCGGGTGCGTGCACACGCGTGCGAGCGCTCCAAGCCCGCCCTTCAACCGGGCGTCGGGATTCAACAACAGCACCAGCGGCTGCCGGGTCGCGCGCATTGCCAGATTGACACCACCGGCGAATCCGGCGTTACACGGATTTGCAATGAGGCGGATGGCGGGCCGTTGGCGCACCTTTTCCACCGTATCGTCGCTTGAGGCGTTATCCACCACGATGACTTCGGTGGCGTACGGCAGGCACGCATCCAGGCAATCGAGAATGACGCCGCCCGAATTATAGGTGACGATGGCGATGGCGATGCCCTTCACGCGCGACCTCCCGTGATGGCGAAGTAGAGCCGCCAGAACCGATCATACCCCGAGGAGTGCTGAAGCCTTACGATCTCGGCCTCCGATTGGCGCAGCACGGCTTCCAGGTTGGGGTTGTTCCGGCGTCCGGAGGAGCGAAGCCTCGCCAGGCCTTCGCCCTTGCCTTTGAGCCAGGGAAGGAAGGCGCCATGCCCGGCGGCGACCCCACCCCAAAGCAACTGCGCCGCCAGCACCGGCCACCCGTAGCGCCGTATCCAATCGGGCGGATAATGCCTGGCTACCAGCAGCAGTTGGTTGCGCGACAAACGCCGCACGGTGGCCGGGTTCCAGGCGCCGAGCGTCGCGCTGCCTAGATGAATGCCGGTGGCGGCCGGCACGTAAACGCCGCCGTATCCCGCCAATGCGCAGCGCAAACCGAATTCGACGTCCTCCAGGTAGCTTTCAAACTCCTCATCCAGCAGGCCAACCTTCGAGAAAAGCTCGCGCCGGAAAACGGCCGCGGTGAATGGGGCGAACTGGATCGGGCGTGGTTGGGACCATTCGGCTCCATCGGGACGGTCATGGCCTGCCCGCCAGGCGCACCCGCCCCGGCATAGCAGGTCGTACGATCCGTCGATCCGGCTGGGATCGCCGGCTTTCAACAGCTTTCCCGTGGCAAACCATGCCCCGCTCGATTGCGCCCCGCCGAGGATGGTCTCAAGCCACTCCGGCGGCAGGCGGACATCGTTATTAAGGATGGCGATCCAATCCTGCCGCGCCGCCTCGATGCCGCGGTTGACGGCATACGCGAATCCACGGTTATCGGGCAGGCGAATGGTAGCCTGCGTCTCGGACCCGTCGGTGGAGCCGTTATCCACAATGACGATCTCATCGGCCGGCTGCGTCTGCGCCGCCAGATCGGCCAGCAGGTGGGGCAAATGTGCCCTGCCATTCCAGTTGGGGATGACGACGCTCGGCAAACCGCCATTCTACGACGGGATATAATCGAACCCAGGCAACACCCCCTGTCCGGGCGTTCCAATCTCCTCAAGGAACCGCTCATGCCCCATCCGCACCCTCTCGAGCCGCTGTCGGCAGCCGAAGTGCAACGCGCTGTCGAACTGCTGCGGGCCACACCGGAATTTACACCCACCGTCCGCGTTATCAGCGTCATGTTGAAGGAGCCGTCCAAGACCCTGGTGCACGCCTGGCCGGATATTCCTCCACCCGCCCGTCAGGCCGAAGCCGTTCTGCATGACAACGCGCGCAACGCCTGCTTTCACGTCGAGATCGATCTGGCGGGCGGCACGACTACGCCGCCTCGCTATGCGCCGCCGGGATCGCAGCCGACCATGTCGGCCGATGAGCAGGTGGAATGCGAACAGGCGGTACTCGCAAGCCCCGAATTCCGCGCCGCGCTCGAGAAACACTACGGCATCGCCGATACCTCGCTGGTGATGGTGGATATCTGGAGCGCCGGCAACTATGGAACCGAGGAAGACCGGACGCGGCGGCTGGCGCGGCCCTTGTGCTTTTTGCGCAAAGACGCCACCGACAATGGCTACGTGCGGCCCATCGAGGGGATCCGCCCGGTGGTGGATCTCAACCGGATGGAGGTGATTCGAGTCGAGGAGTACGGCACCTGGCCGCTGCCGCCCAAATCGGGCAATTACTCCGCGTCGCGCGTCCCGAACCAGCGGCGCGATATCAAGCCGCTTTCCATCACCCAGCCCGAAGGCCCCAGTTTTTCCCTCACCGGCAACCAGATGAGCTGGCAGAACTGGAACTTTGTCATCGGATTCAATGCGCGCGAAGGGCTCACTCTACACCACGTGCGGTATCAGGACCAGGGGCGGGACCGGTCGATTCTCTATCGCGCTTCGCTCACCGAAATGGTGGTGCCCTACGGCGATCCGGCTCCGCAGCAGGCGCGCAAGAACGCCTTCGACGTCGGCGAATACGGCATGGGCATGTGCGCCAACAGCCTGCGGCTGGGATGCGATTGCCTGGGGCACATCGTTTACCTCGACGGGCATTTGTGCGACAGCCGGGGCGGCCTTCTCACCATTCCCAACGCCATCTGTATCCACGAAGAGGATTTCGGCATCCTGTGGAAACACACCGACCGCCGGTTGCCCGATGCGCCGGAAGTGCGCCGCTCGCGCCGGCTGGTGGTTTCGTCGGTTTCCACCGTCGAAAATTACGAGTATGGCTTCTTCTGGTATTTCTACCAGGACGGCAATATCCAGTTCGAGATCAAGCTGACGGGCGTTCTTTCGCTGGGGGCGTTGCACCCGGGCGAGAAATCGCCATACGGGGCCGAGATCGCTCCGCAGCTTTACGCTCCCAATCACCAGCACTTTTTTAACGCCCGGCTCGATTTCGATCTCGATGGCGCGGCCAACACCGTGCAGCGCATCGATGTGGAGGCCGATGCCGCCGGTGAGCGCAACCCGTTCGAGAATGCGTTTCAGGCCAAGGCGACTTCGCTTGTCAGCGAGAAGCAGGCGCGCGGCCATCTGAAGCTCGAAACGGCGCGCACCTGGCGCATCGTCAATCCTTCCGTGAAGAACGCGGCCGGCGAAGCGGTGGGCTATAAGTTTCTGCCGGGAGACAACGCGTTTCCCTTCGCCTCGCCGAACGCGTGGTGGCGGAAACGGGCGGGCTTCGTCAATCATCACGTCTGGGTGACGCCTTATGCCGCCGATGAGCGCTACGCCGCCGGAGACTATCCGAATCAGAGCGCCGGAGGCGACGGCCTTTCCCGTTGGACCGAAGCCGACCGGGCCGTGGACGATACCGACGTCGTGTTCTGGTACACCTTCGGGCACACCCACATTCCAAGACCCGAGGATTATCCGGTGATGCCGGCGGCCTATATCGGCTTTCTGTTGAAGCCGAACGGATTCTTCGCGATGAACCCGGCCAACGATCTGCCTCCTTCGGCGCCCGCGGCGGGCAAGACGTCCTGCTGCAAGTGAGGACTTAAAATAAGAGGGTGGCCAGACCCTGGTATCAATCTTCTCCGCTTACCCTCCTGGCGGCCCTGCTGTTACCGCCCGCGGGCTTGATTCTGCTGTGGATGCGGCCGGCGACACGGATTCCGCTGAAACTGCTGGGCACGCTTGGCATCGCGGCGGTCGCGGTCGCGCACCTGGTGCTGTTGTTCGGCATGCGGTTTGAGATGGACGGCTCCGGCAGCCGTCCCATCTTCAGCTTCCGCGACCCCGAGCGCCACTACGAAAGAATCGAACAGTCGCGAGCCGCCGAGCCGCCCGTCGAAGCGCCCTCGCGTGTGCAGGCGGCGGCGCCCCCCACTCCCGCGCCCGCCCGGGCCGTCGAATCGAAGCCTTATTGGACCGACTACCGGGGTCCCAACCGGGATGGGCGGTATGAGCAATCGGGCATTCTAACCGCGTGGCCGGCGAAAGGCCTCAACTTACTCTGGAAGATACCGGTGGGCGGTGGCTACTCGTCGATCGTGGTCGCCGAAGGAAAGGCGTTCACCATCGAGCAGCGCCGCGGCGATGAAGTGATCGCCGCCTATGACGTCAAGACGGGCAAACAGCTCTGGGCGCATAAGTATCCGGCGTCGTTTCAGGAAAGCATGGGCGGCGAAGGGCCGCGCGCCACACCGGCCTGGCACCAGGGGCTGCTCTATTCACTGGGCGCCACCGGATGGCTGAAGGTGCTCGACGCGGGCACCGGCCAGGTCAAGTGGGAGAAGGATATCCTCGCCGATAACGGCGCGCAGAACCTGACCTGGGGCATGTCGGCGGCGCCTCTGATCGTGGACGACAAGGTTATCGTACAGCCGGGCGGCATGGATGGTAAGTCGATCGTGGCTTACAACAAACTTACCGGCGCGAAAATGTGGACATCGCTCAACGACCAGCAGGCTTATACCACGCCGATGCTGGCCACTCTTTCCGGCAAGCGCCAGATTGTGACCGCCACCGCGCTGCGGGTGGTTGGCTTGGACCCGGACGGCGGCAAGCTGTTGTGGGAATTCCCGTGGACCACCGAGTACGACGTGAATGCCGCGCAGCCCGTGTTCACCGCGGAAAACCGGTTCATCATCTCCGCCGGCTACGATCACGGCGCGGCGCTGGTCGAGGTGGCCCCCGAGGGCGATGCCTTCAAAGCCCGCCAGATCTGGTTCAACAAGAAGATGAAGAACAGGTTCAACAGTTCCGTGGTACACGACGGGTATTTGTACGGCCTGGATGAGAGCATCATGGCCTGCGTGCGCGTTGGCGATGGGCAGCAGATGTGGAAGGGCGGGCGTTACGGGTATGGCCAGTTGCTGCTGGCCGGCGGCCACCTGGTGGTGATCAGCGAGCAGGGAGAAGTGGCGCTGGTCAAGGCGGCGCCCGATAAGCATACCGAGCTGGCGCGGTTTCAGGCGATCGAGGGGAAGACGTGGAACGTGCCCGCGCTCGCCGATGGCGTTCTGTTTGTGAGGAATATCGCGGAGATGGCGGCGTTCCGGATCGGGCGGTAGCGCAGGGTATTGCGGATCTGTCAGAAACGAGTTACCATCGGAACATGCAAGGCATCACGATCAAGCTTTCGGAAGCGACGCTGCTGCAACTCAAACGAGAAGCGTCGGAAACCGGCCGCAGCGTGTCCGCTTTGATTCGGGAGCGGGTGGAGGGTTCCCCGGCTGCCACGGCGGCGTCGGTGTACGCCCTCACGTTCGACCTGGCAGGCAGTCTATCTGGCGGCCGTCTCCCGGCAACCAATGACCGTCCCAAGTTCCGCCGGTCATGACGGTGATCTGCGACACCGGCCCGCTGGTCGCCTACCTGAACCGGCACGATCCGCACCACGCCTGGGCCATGGCGCTGATGAAGCAAACAGCCCCGCCGCTGCTGGTGTGCGAACCGGTTCTGACGGAAGCGCTCTACTTCCTGCGGGAAGACGGGTTGGACGTGGATCCGGTCTTTGCGATGCTCGAACGCGGCGCGCTTCGCATCGGGTTCGATATGGCGGCGAACTGGCCGCGCGTCCGGACTCTCATGTCCCGCTACCGGCAGATGGACCTGGCCGATGCCTCGGTCGTTGTCATGAGCGAGATCCACAGCCGTTCCCAGGTGTTGACGGTCGACCGCAATGACTTCGGCGTCTACAGACGGAACGACCGGCAAGTCATCGATTTCGTGGCGCCGCCCTCGCGCTGATCCGATAGCGGACTGCGCGGCCATCGCCGCCCGAAGCCCAGATCGATCCATCGCGGGCCACCGACAGCGCGTGGAATCCCGCTTCCGAATCGGCCGACCAGGTTCGTCCGCCATCGCGGGATATCTCCGTACCCGCCGGTCCGGTTGCGATCCACACCGGCCCGCGCACGTGCCGCACGGCGCTCAAGTATTGCCTCGACCCGGTGGACAGTTGCCAGGTCGCGCCGCCGTCGCTCGTATACGCCACATGCGATTCGCCCTCTTTCGCTTTCTGGTAGTTACCACCCACCACCACGCCGCGCGCCGTGCCGTCGAAGGCGATGGAGAACGCGCCCGCCGCCGCCGACCCGTGAGCGACCGGCAACTCCGACGCTGTCCACGTCTGGCCCCAATCCCGCGTGGCGAACAGGCGGCCGCCGCCCGTGCCTCCGGTGACGAACCAGGCCCTGCCTCCGGGTCCGGCGGTCAGGCAGGTGCCGCTGGCGGCAAAGGCGGCTTCTCCTTCCCGCGCGGCGGGCGGCCGGGCCGGATGCTTCCAGGTAAGCCCTCCATCGCTTGTCAGCCGGATATCGAACACGCCATCGACCGGATCGCCCAGAATCAACCCCCGGCGCGGATTCCAGAAGGCGATGGCGTCCCAAAATCCCTTGCGCCCGGCGTTGGCGGCCAGCAGCTTCCAGGAGGTTCCAGCGTCGGCGGTGTAGTAAAGACGGGAAGCGCCGCCGGGTCCGGCGCTCATGGCGAACGCCATGGTGGCCGAGATCGCTTCCACATCGCGAAAGTCGAGCGAGGCGGAGTCCGGCGGGCTCACCGGATGCCACACGGCTCCTCCATCGCTGGTGCGCCAGACAGTACCTTGCGTGCCGCCGGTCCATGCCACGCGGCCATCGACGGCGCCAAGCCCACGCAGGCTCGGCTGCGCCGGCAGCAGCGCCGCCGCACAGACCAGAAAAATGCCGGCTTTTCCCTTCATGGCTTAATCGTTTTGGGCATGGCTGCCGATGTCTCTAACAGCGGAGTCACAATGAACAGCGAGGTTCGGGCGTACGCCGAGGGTAAAGTCATGATACTCGACTTCCCCAGTCTGCCCGAAGCCTTGCAGATGTGGAAGCCGATGGCCGATCCGCGCCGCCGCCGCGAGATGACCGAAATGCTCCACCAGATGTTCGCCTCGGCTGGATTGACCCTTGAGGTGCGCGTACAGGGGAAATCCGTAGGCCATCTCGGACTTCCCGACAAGGCCGGTCTGCTCTTCGGATTGCTCGGGAAAAAGTAGACTTCCAGCCATCGGCTACAATGGTCTGCGTCTATGGCCTCTAAAGATACCTTTACCCCTTCTGAATGGGATCTGCTGCGGCAGGCTCCCTTCATGGCGGGCCTGGTAGTTGTTGCAGCCAGCCCCAGCGGACCGATCGGATTACTCAAGGAATCCGCCGCCACCGCCAGGATGATCATGACCGAGCTGGCGGCCTGCCAGACCGAGCTGATGAAGTCCCTTGCCGCCGATCTGAAGCAGACCATGCAGGCGGCCAAGGTCGATTCGCGCGATCCGAATGAAGTCCGCGCCAAGAGTCTCGCCGCGGTGCGGCAGGCGGCCTCGATCGTCGATGCCAAGGCGGCCCCGGCCGAAGCCTCGGAATACAAAACGTGGCTCGACACGCTCGCTCAGCGGGTGGCGGAAGCTTCCAAGGAAGGTGGCTTCCTGGGCTTTGGCGGAACCCTGGTGAGCGAGGCCGAACAGGACGCGCTGCGCGATATCAAGACGGCGTTGGGTTAGTGGATGGGCGCTCCGCTCGACATCGGGCAGATCACCGCCCGCGCTGCCGCTTTTCAGGAAAAAGCCGATAGGGCGAAGGCTTCTCTACGGGACCGGAACATCAACTGGTATCCCTACGACAGCCTTGGCAACTTCACGCACCTGAACCAACTGCTGACGGGCGCCAATCGCACCTTGATCGGAAGCCATCAGGGTGAAGCGGTTCTCGACATCGGATGCGGCGACGGACTGGCGGGCTTCTTCCTCGAATCGCTCGGCTACGACGTGGTGGCCATCGACCACCCGGCCTACAATCACAACGGGATGCGGGGTGTGCGAGCGCTCAAGGAAGCGCTCGGCTCGAACATGGTCATCGCCGAAGTGGATCTCGACCGGCAGTTTGAGATTCCCGGCGGCACCTACACCATCACGTTCCTGATGGGGCTGCTCTATCATCTGCAGAATCCGCTGTACGTGCTCGAGCAGGTGGCGCGCCGCAGCCGCTATTGTTTCGCCAGCACGCGTATCGCGCGAAAGTTCCCGGGCGGGCAGGCCATTCCGGACGAGCTGGCGGTGGCCTACCTGCTCGACGACAAGGAACTGAACGACGACAACAGCAACTACTTCATCTTTTCCGATCGCGGGTTGAAGGTGGCGCTCCGGCGCACGCAGTGGGACGTGCTCGACTACAAGAGCTTCGGCGACGTGCGAAATTCCGACCCCATCAGCCTGGCGCGCGATGAACGCGTCTATACCCTGCTCAAGAGCCGCTATGGACTGGGCAATCTTCAGTTGCTCGAGGGCTGGCACGATCCGGAAGGCTCCGGCTGGCGGTGGACGGCGAAAAACTTCGCGGCGCGGATTTCCGTGGCTGGCTCGCGGCCCCGCGAGTTGAAGATTGCCGCGTATGCGCCGCCGGAACTGCTTGCCGGCGGACCGGTGACGCTGACCGTCGATTGCAACGGCGCGCCCATCGGCACGCACGTCATCGAGCGGGACGGCGATCTGGAACTGAACCTGCCCATCGCCCCTTCGGCCGGCGAGGATCTGACGCTGCGCTTTGCGCTTTCGGCCGCCCTGCCCGCCGATGCCGCCGACCCGCGCGAGCGCGGCTTGATTCTGGCTTCGATCTCGGTCGCCTAGCCTACCAGGGGAGGCCCCCCCGGGCTCTGCAGGGGTGGCAGAAGCAGGTTGACGTTTCCGGCAGTCCATCGCGACCAGAAGAGCTTACCCATCGCCCCTTCGGCCGGCGGCGATCAGGTTGCCAGGAGCGCCGGGTCGGGGACGGAGCCAGAACCAGTGGTGATCGTGGAACCGGCGCGCGACAGCGCCCGATAAGCGAAGCGTTACTCGATCGGCTTGACGCAGCGGAACCCGATGAGTTCGCTTGAATAGCGCGCCGGCACCGCCGCGACGTCCCAGAGCACATCCGGGCTCAGCGGTTCGGCGTAGGAGCCTCCGCGCATCATGACCCAACGTTCGCTGGCGGCAGGCGGGGGATTCAAGGCCTGCGCGAACCGGGCGGCGACGGCCGGCGAGGGCGTCGTGGCTTCATCCACCAGTTCCCAGGCGTTGCCTACGGCTTGCAGAACATCGAAGGGGCTCGCTCCCTTGGCATAGGACTCGACTGGCGCGAGGCTGCCGGATCTGCCCCGGCCCGCCAGCGCCAGCGTCGCGTCCGGCGAGTTGCCCCACGGATAAAGACGGCCATCGTCGCCGCGCGCCGCGCGTTCCCACTGGCGCGAATTGGGCAGCCTCTTCCCCGCCCATTGCGCGTACCTCTGCGCGTCGAGGAAAGTCACGTTCACCACCGGCAGATCCGGACTCGACGCCGGGAAGCCCGCGGGCAGAGCCGTGCCGGTGGCTTTCGCGAACTCGGCATAGGCGCGATTGGTTACTTCGGTCCGATCGATGTAATAGCCCGGTAGTTCCACCCGTTCCCTGTTTTTGCCGAACAGGAAAGAGCCGGCGGGAATCCGTACCATACCCGGCGGAGGCTCGTTCCCGCGCTTGGGCCACAGCCACCAGACGGCAAACAAGGCGGCCAGCGCCAGCGCGGCGATCGCGGCGGATACCGGAGTGCGCCTGGCGGGCGTCTCCACCGGTGGCGGCTGAGCGGAAACCGCGGCCAGCCGCGCCCGGATCGCCGTGAAATCCTGCGGACGCCCGGCTTTTTCCTTGGCCGCGCAATCGAGAATCAACCGGCACAGCGCTTCCGGCGCTCCCGAGGCGCGGAGCTTCGCCGCATCGAGCGGACGGCTCAGAATCGCGTAGATCAATTGTTCCTGCGATTCGCCCTGCATCGCTTTTTCGCCGGTCACCAGCTCAAACAGCACAAGGCCATAGGCGTGGACATCCACCAGTTTGGTGGGCTGTTCGCCGCGAAACTGCTCCGGCGCCATGTAGGGCAGCGTGCCGACGGCCATGCCCGCCTGCGTCAGGTTCGACACCTCCGACGTCCGCGCAATGCCAAAATCCACCAGCTTGACCGAGCCGGTGGACAGCAGGAACACGTTCTCCGGCTTCAGATCTCGATGAACGATACCGCGCGGGTGGATGTATTCGAGCGCCGCCGCCAGTTCCGATGCCACGCGTAGCTGATCCGCCCGGTTGCGCAGCCGCCCCGACCGGATAGCCTTGCTCAGATCCTCACCTTCCAGGAACTCGAGAACGAGATAAGGGTTTCCCGATGGATCGACCCCGAAGTCGTAAGTGCGGATCACGTTTTCGTGCTGCAGATTACCCGCGATCCGCGCCTCCTGCAGAAAGCGCTCACGGTCCTTTCCATCCCCCGCCGGACCCTGCGGGCGCAACACCTTGATGACGACGGGACGCCCGATTACTGAGTCCCAGGCACGGTATACGACCGCCATACCGCCACCCAGGTACTCTTGAAGTTCGTACCTGCCGATCTGGCCGAGCGAAGACATTCCAGCGCCAATATAACAAAACCCCTCCCAACGCAAAGTAAGGGAAGGCACACAGATCGCGCCTGATAGGAAAAGTCCGTCCTTACTCCGCAAATTGGATTGAGAAACGCCCTCACCTGTGTTAACTTTTGTGTCAGTTCAGATCCAGATCTCAAGCCTGAACATCTTCCGGAGGAAGTTCGTGAACAGATTTGCCATATTGGCCTTGGTCTCATCCTTAGGCGTCCCGGCCAGCCACGCCGTGACATTCACCGAAAACTTCGACAACGTAGCGGCGCTGCCCGGGGCGGGCTGGGTGATTACGAATCTCAGCAATCCCGCCGGATCCACAAGTTGGTTCCAGGGCAACAGCGGCATTTTTGGCTCGCATTCGGGCGCCGCCGATTCCTACGCCGCGGCGAACCTCAACGCCACGAGCAACAACGGCACCATCAGTTCGTGGATGCTGACGCCCGTGCTGAGCGTGACCAACGGCACCACGATTTCCTTCTACACGCGCACGGAAGATCCGGCCTTGTTCGCCGATCGCCTGGAACTGCGCTTTTCGAGCAACGGCGCGAGCACGAACGTGGGAGCGACGGAGAACTCGGTGGGCGACTTCTCGACGCTTCTGGCGACGGTGAATCCGGCGCTCGACCCGTCCGGCTATCCCACCGCCTGGACGCTGGTGACGGCTACGCTCAGCGGACTGGGTGGCGTCACCAACGGACGCTTCGCGTTCCGCTACTTCGTAACGGATGCGGGCCCCTTGGGAAATAACAGCAACTACATAGGGATCGACACGCTGGCGGTCTCCGATATACCGGAACCGGGCACGCTGCTGACGGCCCTGGCGGCCGTGGCGCTGATGGTCGTCCGCAAAGGGAGGAAGGTATGAATCGAATCAGGAAGCAGCTTGCCGTGAGCGGAGCCTGCCTGCTGTTGGCTCCCTGTCTGTTTGCGGCCGAGAACAAGCAAGCGAAGCAGCCCGTAGCGAAGAAACCCGCCGCCGCCGGAAAGGCGGTACCCGTCAAGGCCGCCTCCCCGGCCGCGGCCGGTGCCGTGATCGTCAAGGATTGGGAGAGCGGGCCGAACGCCACACGCGCCGCCCGCGCGGGCGATCTCACGGCCCCCGCCGGCAACGCCGCGGCGCGGATCTCCAACGCCGCCGTCACCCGCAGCGACGGATCGCTCGAATATTCGGGGCCGGAACTGATGACCACCATGACCGTAAGTAAAGCGCCCGACGGAACAGTCTCGTTCGATTGCAAGCAGGGTGGCGATCACGCGGGTCACAAGCATCCCGCGCCCGTGAAAGCGACCGCCGGGGAGGCCAAATAATGAAACGCCTCGCCCTGGCCGCCTGTCTTCTGCTTCCCGCTTCCGTCTTTGGCGCCGCCACCATCGTCATCGTCAACAACGATGGCGCCGGCGAAGGCTTCAACGACCCCACGCCCGTCGCTCCCATCGGCGGCAACCCCGGCACCACCTTGGGCCAACAGCGCCTGAACGTATTTCAGGCGGCCGCCAACGTCTGGGGCGCCACGCTCACCAGCACCGTGACGATTTTCGTTGCGGCCGTGTTCAATCCGCAGACCTGCACCGCGACGTCGGCGGTGCTTGGTTCGGCGGGGCCCGTCTCTGTGACGGCCAACTTTCCGAACGCTCCCATCCTGAACGTCTGGTTTCATCGCCCTCTGGCCGACAAGCTCCGCCTCGCCGATGGCAACGCCGGCCAGGCCGATATCAGCGCCGTTTTCAACAGCAACCTGGGCTCAAACGGCGTAGTCGCGCCGGCCTTCGGCTGCGGCTTCAGCTTCTACCTCGGGCTCGACAACAACCACGGCGTTCAGACCGACCTGTTCGCCGTCGTGCTGCACGAGCTGGCTCACGGCCTGGGCTTTTCGACGGCCACCAATTCCTCCACTGGCGCTTTCGCCTCCGGACTGCCGCATATTTACGACCTCTTCCTGTTCGATCGCACCTTTAACAACACCTGGCAGAACCTGTCGGACGCGCAGCGCCAGGCGTCGGCCATCAACTACGGCAACCTGGTTTGGACAGGCGCGCAGACCAATGTGGGCGCGCAGAGCGTGTTGGCGGTAGGAGTGCCGGAACTGGTGGTTACGGCTCCCTCGAACATCGCGGGCACCTATCTCGCCAATGCGGTGTCCGGCGGCGGAGGAGCGCTATCCTCGCCCGGTTTGACCGCGGAGCTAATGCCCGCCATCGACTCCAGCGGCGTCAGCATCACGGATGCGTGCGAGCCGATCGTGGGCGCCAACGCCGCCGCCATCGCCGGCAAAGTGGCCATCGCCGATCGCGGCACCTGCACCTTCATCACCAAAGCGACCAACGTCCAGGCGGCGGGCGCGGCGGGCTTGATTATCGTAGATAACGCCGCCGGTCTTCCGTTCATCGTGGCCGGTGGCATCACCGCCGGCATCACGATTCCGGTCCTTACCGTCAGCCAGGCCAGTGGTAACGTGTTGAAGGCGCAATTGGCGTTTCGCAGCCGCCGCAACAGTGGCATCTTCACCACGCTGCGTTTGAATAACGGGCCCGCCAGGGGATGGACCCCGAAAACCGGGTGCGGATGTACGCACCGAACCCGCTACAGCCGGGTTCTTCCGTGTCCCACTTCGACACCGCCGCGTTTCCCAACTTGCTGATGGAGCCCGCCGTCAATGCGGACCTGACGCACAGCGTCATTTTGCCGCAGGATCTGACGTTCCTGCTGCTGCGCGACACCGGCTGGTAATCAGGCCCGATGATGATCGGCGCGCCAGTCGCGGATAGCGCGCTTGATCTCATCCGGCTTCATGCTCTCGCCGGCGGCGCGCTTGGCGAGATCAACGAACTCGGCGTCGGAGGCAAAGCGCAGAGCGGCGATCTGCGCCGGATCGAGCCTCGCGTCCATCAGCTTACCCGTCATCGCGAAGTGCCGCAGGTTCTCTTCGGCGCGGATGGCCCGGTCCTGCACCTTCAAGGTCGAAGTCCGCCCGTAAAGGGACACCGGCACCACGCACAAACTCAACACCAGAATCAGAGAAGCGCTGTACAGACGCTGGTGATCTCCCAGGGAGAGATAGAGATTGACGCATGCGCCCACGACCGTCATCAGGAGAAGGACCAGCACGGTCATCAGGCCTGGAATGCGCCGCGTGTGATTCTGGTAGCTTTGTTCGGGCATGGAAGCCTTCATGGTCGCACAGATCATTCGCGGCGCAACGCCGTGGAAGGCTCCAGCCGCGCCGCGCCGCTGGCGGGTACCCACACGGCCAATAGCGCCATCGCGAGCAACAGAATCGCGGCGCCGGCCCAGGCGGCCGGATCGTAAGGCGGCACTTCGTAGAGCAGCGGACCGGCGAGCGGCGCGAGAAGCAGCCCGATGGCGGCGCCCGCCGCAAGGCCGGCCATGGCGAGCCGGAACGTCTCCCGCACAATCATCGACCGCACCCTGCCGCCCGTAGCGCCGAGCGCCATGCGCACCGCGATCTCTCTGACCCGGCGGCCGGTGGTGTAGCTCACCACGCCGTAAATACCGATCGCGGCCAGCAGCGCGGCGATGGCGGCGAACGATCCGATCAGCAGCAAGGCCAGCCGGCGGCGCTCGAGCGAGGCGCGTTCGATCGCCGCCAGAGATCCGGCACGCCCGGTGACGGCATCGGGTTCGGCCGCACGGACCGCGGCGGCGGCGGCATCTGCTTGCACTCCCGTTCCACGCACCAGTAGCGCAAAATTCATCGACATGCCCAGCGAGTAAATGGACGGCTCTGGTTCGAGCTCCAGGCTCAGGTCACGCACATCGGCTACCACGCCCACGATCTCCGCCCGGCTCTGCTTTGGATCGGCGACGCCAAAGACCAGTTGACGGCCCACTGGATCCTGGCCCGGAAAATAGCGGCGGGCCAGTGTTTCGTTGATCAGGTTGCGCGGCTGGCCCCGGTCCGCCTCCGTCAGAAAGCGGCCGCGTACCAGTCGAATGCCCAGAGTGCGGAAGTAGTCTTCGGTCCCCCAGCGGACTTGCGCAATCGGATAGCGGCCCTCGGAGTAGATCTCGCCGGGCACTCCAAATCGAGTGGCGAAGCGGTGGATCTGATCGGTCCCGGGCAGAGTCAGCGGCATGAGATTCCCGGTGGCAACGGCCTCCACGCCAGGCATCGCCCGCAGACGCGGAGCCAACTGCTGGTCGAACCATTGGCGCGATTTCTCCCAGTCGTATGCGGGGCGCGGCAGCGTTACGTCGATGGCAACGACGCCGCCGGTCTCGAATCCGGGATCGACGGCCACAAGCCGGCCGAAGCTGCGGACCAGCAGAGCGGCGCCCGTCAGCACGACGAACGCCATGGCGATTTCAAGCGCGACTAAGACGCGGCCCATGCGGCTGCGCGCCGTCGATTCCATGGCGGGCCGCAGCGCCTGCCCGAGCACCGGCACGCAGAACAGGATCATGCTCAGGAAGGCGAGCAGGCACCCGAACAGAGCGATACCCGAATCGAAGACGATGTCGCCAGCCAGCGGCACGCGCGCCGCAGCATGCCGCGCGGCAAGCGGTGTGATCGAAGCGGCGAGCCCGATGCCGAGCACCCCGCCCAATAGAGCGAGGACGGCGTTCTCCGTCACCAGCAATCCTGCAATCCGCCGCCTCGTGGCGCCGAGCGCCATGCGAATCGCCAATTCCCGCCGCCGGCCCGCCGCCCGTGCCAGCACCAGGTGCGCCACGTTGACGCAAACGATCAGCAGCACCATGCCCACCGCCGCCCATGCCAGCAGCAGCGCGCCGCGCAGTGGCGCGACCAGGTAACTCTGCATCGGCACCACCGAGGCGCTTTCGCCGCCGTTGGTCGCTGGATAGCGTTCGGCCAGCGAGCGCATGATGCTCTGCAATTCCTGCCCGGCCACCTCTTCCGATAACCCAGGCCGCAGCCGCCCCACCACTTCGAGCGGGTGAAACTTCCGCGACATTTCGAGTTCCCGCTCAAGGAAGGACAGCGGCATCCAGAAATCGGCCCAGGCCGGGAACGCACCTCGTCCGGAGACGACGCCAATGACGGTGAATACCGTTTGTTCCAGCCGGACCGCACGGCCCAGGATCGCCGGGTCGGCCTGGAACTCATTGCGCCATAACCGCTCGCCGATCAGCGCGACGGGCTTGGCCGACCGTTCCTCTTCTTCGCTGAACGCGCGGCCCATCACCGGACTGGCCCCGAGCATCGGGAACAACTCATGCGACGCCATCACCGCCTGCACGCGTACGGGCCGCTCCCCCGTGAACAGAATGCCCTGGTTCATTGTTTGAATCGTGTAGGCGGCCAGGCTCTCGAACGATCGCGCCTTCTTCCAGTCGCGATAGTCCGGCGCCGCCACCGCCATGACACGGAACTGCGGATTCGATTCCCAGACGTACACCAGGCTCGCCGGATCGCGGAACGGCAGCGGATCGAGCAGGACGGCGCGCACCAGGCCGTACACGGCGGTATTCAGACCGATGCCGAGGGCGATGGTCAGAATCGCCGCCGCCGCGAAACCGCGGTTACGGGACAGGGAACGCCAAACCGTGCGAAACGCCATGACCCGGATTGTAACTAACCGTTATGCGGCCGTGGTATCGTTGCCCAATGCGCGGAACGGTAACGCTGTTTACCTTCGGCGTTCTGTGCCTCTCGCCGCTCGATGCGCAATTCACGGACGCCAACAAACCGGAAGTTCATTCAGACATTCTGCAGCATTTCAAGTACGGATCCATCGGCGCCGAAGAACGGGCCGGCGTTCCCTATTGGATCTGGCGCGTGCTGCCGGAATTGTTTCCCCAACATCTGCCCAAAGGGCCGGGCGAAGGATATGAGCGGTTTGGCCTGATCTTCGAGCCGGGCAACCCACGGCCGATCGGTACCAGCTACCGCGAGCGGCAGATCCCGCTGGTGGGGCTCAATTGCGCGGTGTGCCATACCGGCACCGTACGCGATGCGCCCACCGGGCCGCGCCGGATCATTCCGGGGATGCCCGCCAACCGCTTCGACCTGCAAAGTTACCAGAAGTTTCTATTTACTTCTCTCGCCGATCCGGGATTTACAGCCGACCGTATCGTTCCGGCCATCAAGAGAATCAATCCGGACTTCGGATTTCTGAATTCCCTCGTCTATAAGTTCTTTGTCGTCTCGCGGACGCGGGATCAGGCCGCCCAACTGGCAAGCCAATTTACCTGGTTTGAAGGCCGCCCGCCCCAAGGGCCGGGCCGCGTGGATACGTTCAATCCTTACAAAGTCATGTTCGGCATGGAACTTTCGGCCGATAAGTCGATCGGCACCGCCGATCTGCCGCCGCTGTTTCATCAAAAAGTTCGCGATGGGTTGTGGCTGCACTGGGACGGTAACAACGACAAAGTATCCGAGCGGAACAAGAGCGCCGCCATCGGCGCCGGGGCCAGCGAGGCTTCGCTCGACCTGCCCGCCATGAAACGCGTCGAGGATTGGATCTGGGAATTGAAGGCGCCCGCCTTTCCCGCCGATCGTATCGATTCGCGACAAGCCGCCGCCGGCAAGCTCCACTACGAGAAGCTTTGTGCCGAGTGCCACGGCGTGGGCGGCAAGCGCACCGGGCAAGTCATTCCGATCGCCGAGATCGGCACCGATCCCGGCCGCATGCGATCGTTCACCGAAGCCTTGGCGGTGAAGATGAATACCCTCGGCACGGGCCAGCCCTGGAAGTTCTCGCGCTTCCGCCATACCGATGGATACGGAGCGATGCCCCTCGACGGTGTCTGGCTGCGCGCGCCTTACTTACACAATGGTTCCGTGCCCTCGCTGCGAGATTTATTGAACAAGGCCGAGGATCGGCCAAAGGTATTCTGGCGCGCCTACGACGTTTACGATTTCGAGAATGTTGGGTTCATTTCCTCTGGAGAGGCGGCCGAGCGGGAAGGATTCCGCTACGATACGGCGCTGCCGGGTAATAGCCCGTCCGGACATGTCTACGGAACCTCCCTTTCGGGGGTACAAAAATCGGAGCTGATCGAGTACTTGAAGAGTCTATAATGAGGACATGTTTGACAAACTGAAGGATGTAGCCAAGAAGGCCGCCAACGTCGTGGAAAACGCCGCAGAGGCGGTAGCGGACAAGGCGGGCGACGTATACGAGAAGGCGGCGGACGTGGCGGGCGACGTAGCGGGCGATATCGCCGAAGGGGCGAAGAAGGCCGCCGGGGCCACCGCGAACTTCGCTGGCGACGCCTACGAGAAGGCGAAGGATATGGCCGGCGATGCCGTTGAGGCCGTCTCGGATAAGGCAGGCGATTTGGCCGAAGGCGCCAAGCACGCCGCCGGGGCAACCGCCACCGCGGCGGGCAGCGCGCTCGGCAAAGCCAAAACCATGGCCGGCGATGCCGCCGGTGCCGTCAAAGACAAGATCAGCTAACGAAGTTGCCGGTGGGCCGCGAGCCGCCCGGGTTCGCGGCCCATCCTGGTATCATCTCGGGTATGTTTTCTATCCTGTTGGCCGCCGCCGCTTTCGCTGCCGATTCTCCCTCCAAGGTTCTCAAGCAATCTTTAGCCTTTCACGCCTCGTTCGACGGCTCGAACGACGCTGCGTTTGCCAGCGGCGACAAGCGGATCTACACCGCCCCAAACTACAAGGAGCAGGCGGCGGCCAAGGCAGGACTCGATCATCCCGACATTGAGCGGGCGCCCGGCAAAGGCCGCTTCGGCGACGGGCTTTTGTTTAAAAAGAAGAATGAGCGGGCCGTCTTCTATCGCGGCGACAAGAACGTCGCGTTCGACCCGAAGGGCTGGACCGGGACCATCTCTTACTGGCTCAGCCTCGATCCCGACCAGGACCTGGCGCCCGGATTCTGCGACCCGATTCAGGTGACCGACGACGCCTACAACGACAGCGCCATCTGGACCGACTTCACCAAGGACGACAAGCCCCGCCACTTCCGCCTGGGCGTCTTCGGCGACCTCAAGGCCTGGAACCCGCAGGACATCGCGCCCGATAAGAATCCGAATTTCGAGCGCCGTCTGGTTGTGACCACGAAGCCTCCCTTTGCGCGCGGCAAGTGGACGCACATCGTCATCACGCACTCCGGTCTCGGCGGCGGCAACGGTACCGCCAAGCTCTACCTCGATGGGCAGTTGGTGGGCGCCGCCACCGGCATTAAGGAAGCGTTCACCTGGGACATGAACCGCGCCGCGATCCGGCTCGGCGTGGCCTACGTCGGCCTGTTCGACGAAGTGGCGCTATTCAACCGCGAGTTGAATGAGGCGGAGGTCCGCGCGCTTTATGGGTTGAAGAAGGGCGTGGCTTCGCTCAAGCGGTGAACTGGGTCGCCGCATTCGCCGTCTTCTTCCTGCCGGCGCAGACGGCCCTTGGCGAACCGCCCCTGTGGATCCGCCTTCGCACCGCGGTGAGTTCAGTGGACGGGCCGCCGCAAGCCGAAGTCATCGCTGTCGTTGTGGGATCCGGCTCGCGGATTCCAGCCGGAGCGATCGTCACCGGCCGGGTGGAAGGCCCGAAAGACCGGCGCCGGCTGCGCCTGTCGTTCGTACGGGTTCGCGTTGGAGGAGTGGACTATCCCTTCCGGGCGCGGGTGCTGGAGGTCGATAACGCCCGGGAGAAAGTGACCGGAGACGGAACGATTCTCGCCATGGAGCGACTCCGTAAACGGCCCGGCAAGGTGGAACTGCTGCTGCTCGCGGCGGCGCATGCCCATCCCATGGCGCTGGCGCTGCTTGAGGGTTCAAAGCTCGCCCTGCGCGAAATGGAACGGCCTTCGGTTCACTATCCGGTTGGGACGGATCTGGCGTTGCGTCTTGAATCGGCGCCGGTGCTGACTGCCAATGAACCCGTTGTCCCGGTTGCCCCGGCCGCACTGGCGGCGGTGCTGCGAACGCTGCCATCGCGCACCGAGACCTTCCGGACGCAGCGCCCATCCGACTGGGTGAATCTCGTCTTTGCCGGGACGGGCGAGCAGATCGCCAAGGCCTTCGAAGCGGGCGGGTGGACGGCGGCGGACCAGCTTTCCATGCGTGCCGGCTTCAAGGCGTTTCTGGCGGCAACGGAGCGCCATTCGTATCGTCACGCGCCCGTTTCACGCCTGGCGATCGCGGGCAGGCTGCCCGCGCTGGTCTACGAAAAACAGACCAACACCTTCGCCAAGAGGCATCACATCCGCATCTGGCCAACCGAGGGGACCTGGAAAGGACAGCCGCTCTGGGTGGCCGCCGCGACTCACGACATCGGCATCGACTTTTCCACCAGTTCGAAGACCTTCACACACAAGGTGGATGCGAACGTGGATGCGGAGCGCCAAAAAGTGATTGGCGATTTGCGTTTTGCCGGCGCGGTGGCGTTTAGCTACTCGATGGCCCGGCCTGAAGTGCCGCGGGAAAGCCACAACGGCACCGGCGATGCCGTTCGCACCGATGGAATGCTGGTCATCCTGGGGCTTTCCGCCCCATAATCAGCCGGCGAGCTTCTTGCGCTGCTCGGTCGCCTTGCGGCTGCGCTTGGTCTGATACATGCGCTCGCTGGCCGCGGCGACGGCATCCGGGAACGAATCGCCTTGGGTCTCGACCGCGCCCCAACTGAACAGCACCGAGAAGCTGCTCAGTGAGCGGAGCTGGAAGTTCCACAGCTTCTCCGAGATGGTGGTCAGCCGGCGCTGTGCGGCGGCGCCCGTTTCATTGGGGAAGAACAGGATGAACTCGTCGTCGTTGGAGCGGCAGGCGAAATCTTCCTCGCGCAGCAGGCCGCGAATCATTCGCTCAACCGACCGCATCAGGTCCTGCATCGCCTGGCGGCCCATGGTCTCCACGTTGTTCTGATAGTCGTTGATGCCGATGGCGACCAGCACACCGTTGACCGGCTCGGAACTCTGCATGAGCGCCGTGAGCACCGACCGGTCGTGGTAGCCCGGTGTGATGAGCGCCGGATCGGGCTCGGGCGCCACCACCGGCTCCGGCTCGACCGGGACGGCGGGCGTTTCGATGTACTCGACGAAGGCTTCCACCGTTTGCGGTTCTTCGATGAACGGCTCGGCCGGCGGTTGGATCTCCGGTTCCGGTTCCGGAATCGCGGCCGGGATCTCCGCCATGACGGGCGGAGCCAACTCGAAGGCGGGCTCGATCTCGGGCTCGGGTATGGACGCTTCGACGGGCGCGGCTTCCGCCACCGGCTCCAGCGTTCGTTCGGCTTCCTTCTGCAGGGCGCGATCGACCCACGAGGGCATCGGCGGCTTCCCATTGCCCGGACCCGAAGGACCTTCGTGGCGCTGGTGCATTCCGCGATTG
The DNA here is from genome assembly GCA_902826685.1 of uncultured Acidobacteriota bacterium. GTDB lineage: Bacteria > Acidobacteriota > Terriglobia > Bryobacterales > Bryobacteraceae > CADEFT01. The sequence continues at coordinate 35,727 of CADEFT010000009.1, read as the reverse complement.
GTCTGCAGTCGCGAGGCCCACTTGCTGAGCGGCGACTTCACTGGCGCCGGCACTGGTTCCACTGGTGACGGTGCCGCGGGGGCTGGCGGTTCCGATGGCGGGTCCCCGGCCGCGATCCCGGCGGCGGCGCCCGGAACCACGCGTACTTCCTGTTCCTCGACCACCCGATCCAGCAGTCCGCGATAGCTCCAAAAGGCTTCCTGGCGCTCGGGAGCGGCCGGGGCGGCGGCGGCTTCCGGCTCCGCTTCGAGCGATACTTCGAGAACCACGGGCTCGGCCTTCGGCTGCCAGCCGCGATCCACGCGGCTGTCCGATACGGCGGGTACTACCGGCACGGCCTGTTGGATAAACACCGGGGCGGGCGGCTCTACAGGCTCCTCCTCCTCGATGGCCGCTAGGGCGGGCTCGGGCACAAATTCCAACTCCGGCGGCGCCACGGGCTCTTCGATCACCGGCGGCGAAATCAGTTCCAACGCCGGCGGTACCGGGTCGGCTTCGGCTTCGAGCGCGGCAGGCTCGGCTTCCGATGCACTCACCGTCACCGGCTCCGAAATAACTTCCGGCTGCGGGGCAACCTCGGCCGCGGCGGCCTCCCGTTCCTTCTCGACCCACTCCGGCTTGGGCAGCGATTCGAGCAGCGACAGAATCGCAGGCTCGGGCGCCGGCTGCACGGCGGGCCGGTCCTTTTCCTCAACTGGCGCCGTCGCCGGCTCGGTTGGAGACACCCGACGCAGGGCTTCCCGGCGCGCCTCCCACAACGACTTGCCATGGGCCGGCGCGGGTTGCGCCACCACGGCCGCAACGGACGGTGCAGGAACAGCCGGACGCGGAGCGGCGGCCGGTTCCTCCGCTGGCGCGATCTGTTCCGCTCTGGCTGCCGCCGCCGCCGGGCGAGCCGGTACCGTCTTGGCGGCTGGCGCGGTGGCGGACCGGGACGAGGCAAGTGCATTCTGCACCCACTGCATCGCTTCGAGCGGGCGTGTGCGGTCGTTCTCCTCGCGGCGCGTGCGGAGCTCGACGTTATGCTCCCGCAGTTGCTCGTTGTTCCCTTTGAGATAGTCCACTACCAGGGCGACGAATGCCGTTCCCAGCACCACCACCAGGCTGATAAAGACTTGTAATTCCGAAAAGCCGGTTTCCATGGCCTACGCAACCGTATCAATCGGCCTGATGGAATGGGGCGAATAGAGCCGGGCGGGGAAAATCGAGGGTGCCGGCCCTGAAATCTACCCCTGATCGTAGGGTAGGTTACGGAAGTTGCCCAATGCGACGGCGCGGGGCCTTGTTGTCGGCCGGGGCGGCGCTCATCGGCTGAGCATAGGACTTGCGGCGCGTCGGCGGTATTTCGAGTTCCGCGTCTTCATAGATCAGCTCCCGGTCGAGCACCATTTCGACGGTGGTTCCCTTGGCAAGCACGGCTTCCGGTCCTCTCGACAGAAGCACGCCCACCATCCCGGCGGCCGCACCCGCCGCCGCTCCCACGCCGGCGCCCATCCCGGCCCGGCTCGCCGCGCTGCCCGCCACTGTGCCGATCCAGGTGCCAGCCACCGCGGTTTCGCCTACTGTTCGCGCATCGCCGGACTTGTTGCCGTCGGCGACAACCTTGCCTTCCCGCCGGTCCAAAGTCTGGCCCGCCTGCCCGTCCATGCCGCTCATGCGCGACCGGAAGTCGCGAAGCACGCCATTTTCGAGCATCAGAGTGTCGAACCGGATGAACAGTTCGGCGCGCCCTCGAACGCGGCCCGCGCGTTTGACCGAAGTCACCGTACCCGTCACGTAGCTGCCGGGCGGGATGACGATGCGTCCGCCGGCGACCACGGGAAACGCCGTCTCCAGGTACACGGTGTCGCCCACCAAGGCATCCTTCGAACTGATGCCTTTAATGAGGCTTAGCGGGATCTTGGTGCCGGGCTCCACCCGGAACTGGGGCTTCCCGCCTTCCTCGGCGGGCGGCTGTCCGAAGGCGAAAATCGCCGAAATAAGGGCGCCGGATAGCAGACTTCGCATACTGATGGTCCCGAGCGTAATTGTAGCCCACCGCAAGGCAGGCGCAAATCTCGTGACGCTGCCCGCGCCGTTCCGGTTTCACCCTGGCGGCCCGGCGCGGCCCGCTCGCGGCATTCGATCCGACGTCAATCGGGGTTCGGCGTGCCATAAGTGAAATACCCGGTCACGTCCAGAATCACGTGGGTGGCGTGGCTGGCGAACACGGAAATGGCGTAGCCCGTGCCGGCCCCCACGATAGCTGCATTACTAACAACGGCGCCATCCATTGCGTTCAGCGTTGAAACAAACGGTTGGGCGTGACCGGTAGGCCATACAGTAAGGTAACTAAGCGGCGCGGGGGGAACGACAGTTACATTGAGCGCATAGGCGGCCACGAAGGACGGAAGCCCGCAGGCGGACGACAGGAGTGGGAAGCTCCGCGACGTACCCGCTGCCAGGATGGGACCATTTTCAGCCAGGCGCGTATCCACGGCCCGGCAGGGGGTGATGGGCTGGAAGCGCCCCGGATAAGGGGATGCTCCAAAGTGGGCATTCATGTCAATCACGACGTGCGTTTCGTTTGTCGCAAAGACGTTGATGGCCTGGTCCGCGTCGCTCATCACGATGGCGGCATTGGCGACCACGGTCCCAGTGGGGGAATTCAAGGTGGAGATGAGCGGCCGCGCCAGTCCCGAAGGCCACACTGACAGGTAACCGAGGGGCCCGTTGGGAACTGCCGTGATATTCAGCGAATAGGCAGTGGGGAAGTTGGGGCGGAAAAACGGGGGCAGGCCACACGAACTCCACAACTCTATGCGCCGCGTTTCATGCGGACTTAGCGGCGATTGCGTATTCCGCGTGTCGAGTAAGCGGCACGGTACAATCGGCCCGAAAGGGAGCGCGAGACCCGGCGGCGTGCGGGTGAAATAGCCGCTGATATCCAGCACCACATCGGTGGCATCGGTGGCGGTGACACTTACCGCGCCATCTACTCCCGCGGCGATGTTGGCGGCGTTGGCTTTGATGCGGCCATCGTATGAGTTGAGAGTGGAAACGAAAGGCTGTGGCTGTCCGGTGGGCCACACCGTGAGGAAGCTGAGCGGACCTTTTGGGACGGCGGTGACGTTTAACGCATAGGCGGTGGCGTGCGATGGGATGCCACAGGCCGACTGTGGGACAGGGAAACTTCGCTCCACTCTTCCACCCGGCAGGCTGGGGGTGCCAAACGCCGTTCCCATTCCTGCTTCCCGGGTATCGGCGAGGCGGCAGGGGTAGATGGGAACGAATGTGGATTCTAATCCGCTATTTTGGCCGTAAATAGCACCCGCCAGGAGTGCGCCGGCGATGATCGTTCTTCCAGTCATGACAATTTAATCCTTCTGCCATTTCTTGCTTCAATCTGGGCGAATGATGCCACTCTATGAAATTCCAGAGCGCACCCTTAGACCTGGGTTATGGAGCGAAGTAGCCGCTTGTATCCAGAACCAGATGCGTCTGATTGGATGTAAAACTGGCGATAGAGCCGGAACTGGCCGGGACAATTGCCATATTGGACACTACTGGATCCCCAGTAGCGTTTAGCGTGGATACAGATGGTTGTGTCCCCGAAGCCCAAAGACTCAGGAAGGCGAGATCCGGCTGAGGAATGACTGTGGCGTTCAATAAATAGGCGGATGGAGGCGTAGCCGGCCAACCGCAAAGGCTTGTGGATACTGGCCAGGAGCGCGATTGGGCGGCAGCCATTATCGGGCCTCCCAGTGGATGGGTAGGATAGCGAGTGTCCGATACGCGGCACGGAGGCACACTGTAGAATTGCAAAGCGCCGGGCGATCCAGGCGGCGCAAAATACCCATTCACATCGAGAATCAAATGCGATTGGTTTGAGACGAAAGCGCTCACATCACCGCTCGTTCCAGCGGGAACCAGAGCGGCGTTGGCGACAAAGCCACCCTGGTAGGCATTGAGAGTTGACACCAATGGCTGGCCTTGCCCGGTTGGCCAAAGCGTCAGGAAGGCTAATGCGATTGTAGGGGCGACAGTTGCATTAAGGGAATATGCCTGGGCGGACGAAGGCAGCCCGCAGGTTGAGCGAACCGGGAAGGATCGGGAGGACGCGTCAGGCATGATCGGTCCACCAAGAGGACCGTTAGGATATCGAGTGTCCAATACCCGGCAGGGAGTAACGGGATAGAAGGCCAAGGCGTTTGGATGGGTTCCCGGAGGTACAAAATAGCCATTTATGTCGAGAATCACATGCGTGGTGTTGGTTGCGTACACATTGATTCTGCCCGAACCACCGGAAGAAACCACAGTGGCATTAGCCTTGATGCGTCCATCAAAGGAGTTCAGCGTCGATACGTTCGTCGGCTGTGCCAGTCCGGTAGGCCATATTGTTAGAAAAGCCAACGGCTCGCTGGGAACGACCGTTGCATTGATCGAATAGGCCCTGGCTTGAGTGGGAATTCCACAGGAGGAGGATAAAAAGGGGAATTCACGGTATGTGCCGGCGGAGATGATTGGGCTACCGAGATCGCCATTGGCGTAGCGCGTATCCACAACGCGGCAAGGCGGGACCGGAACGAAGTGAAGTCCTGACTCGGCCCGGAATGCGGAGACAACCGGAACTGTAAGGCTTGCGGTGCGTGCGTTCTCGGCGAGATTGGCAACACCCGTTGGTGTTCCGCTAAAGAGCACGTTCGGATTGGAAAAATAGTTTTGCCGCATGCAGGAGCCACCAGCCGGGCATTCGTAAGACATAATCGTCCGGAAGGACCCGGCGACCCGATGTCCAAAAGACCACGGATAAGAAGCGGAACTTCGCGCTATTCCCGCATCCTCAAAATTGTGCTCCATTCCTAAATTATGACCATGTTCGTGCGCGAAAGTGAGGTCGTTAAAGCATCCTCGCCTAGTTACTTGAAAGGCATAGGGCGCAAAGCTGAGCCCAACGGATCGCATGACAGGGGCAATACCACAGGAACTACCCCCATTCACAATCAAGGACACCATGTCGGCACCATATTGATTGCGAAGCGCTGACAACGCCGCGTCGGACAACGCCCAATTCAGGTCCGCAGTGAGATTATTGGCGTCGTTGTAGGCAATCTCTTGAGTGTGTACGAGACGAAATCCGGCAAGGACCGGGCCATTGGGGCTATTTTGGCTATTTTTGAACCCTTGATTCGCCAAGTCCACGGCGTTCTGTATTTCAGTTTGAATTTGGGAATGTCCGCCCGCCGCAGCCCGTGCCTGCGGGGTATACACCGAAAGGAGATCGACAACCGTATCACCGGCGGAGACCGACCGCTCGTCAGACGGTTCTAAGTTGCCATATCGAGCGACTTCACGGATGTTCAAAGGCAAATTATTTTCCGAACCGATTTGCCGATTCGCTGCTGCATTCGCTTGTGGTACCGCACCAAGAACGGGAGTTCTTCCTACGCCACAAGGAGGAAAGCGACTCGGCACAATCCTTTCGACGACATGCGTGGTCGCAGTCGGTTTGATCGAATAAGTTTGGCTGCCAATTCGAGCCAACCCCGCCAGATAGCCGCTCTTCAACGTCAGGACGACTTCGCTGTCCACAGACCCCAAAGCCGTGCCAACCCACAATGCGTCGTGAGCGCCTCTTCGTTCGAACCTCTTTACAACAAATACAGCGCTACCCCCCCCGGCAGCGGCGATAGTAATCGTTCGTCACCGCGAAGCAAGCCTGCTCCATCGAAATCAAAAGCGATGGCAGAATCGGCGTATTCCGTCGGGGTGACCGGCTGCGAACCTCGCGAAATGGGAGACTGGCCATAAACACCACTGACGCAGAGTGCACAAACTGTAAAGAGCTTAGACTTCATTTGCTGGGTTCCTCCACATCCTCATTCTGTACTATTCACCCCTTATTGGGGATCCTTTGTGTCGAATGGCTGACAGTTTATCGCAGCATGTATCTAACTAGCAATGCCGGAACGCTCTTATTATTCTTCGATTACATTTTTTTGTCAAGCACTAACTATCCCGCAAGGGTGCGCGGGCACCCTCATGATATTCAAGGGACACTGCCCGCGCACGCCGATTCGCGGGCGAGTCCTCGAAAGCGTCTTGCCGCCATCTTCCGCCATTTGCATTCGAAGATTCTGGCAATCGCCTCAAGTGGCCCGCATGGGGCTCGGCCTTCGCGGTCCGGCCCGAAGGACTACACTAGAGGGGAAAGGCAGCCCCATGAAACATTCCGGTCTTTCCCGCCGCGCCGCCGCCGGTGCCCTGTTGGGCGCCGCCGCCCAGTTGCCGTCTTTCGCGCAAGCGCCCGCCACCAAGGCGGTCGTCGACCGCGACCAGGTCATCAAACTCGACGTGACGCGCGTCAATATTCTGTTCACGGTCTCCGACAAGCGCGGGCGCTTCGTGACGAATCTGGTGCAGGAAGACTTCGAGGTGTACGAAAAGAAGAAGCGCCAGCAGATTCTGGAGTTCACGGCGGAAAGCGATCTGCCGCTGCGGCTGGCGCTTTTGATCGACACCAGCAATTCGGTGCGCGACCGGTTCCGCTTTGAGCAGGAAGCGGCCATCGAGTTTCTGAATAACCTGCTGCGTCCCAACGCCGACCGCGCCATGATCGTCAGTTTCGATACCGCCGCCGAGCTGGTGAGCGACCTCACCGCCGATCACGAGAAGCTGGTGAAGGCGATTCGCGATCTGCGGCCGGGCGGCGGCACGGCGCTCTATGACGCGATCTTCAACTCCTGCAAAGAGCGCCTCATGGCCGATCAGCCGCGGCATAAGTTCCGCCGCGCCGTGGTCATTCTTTCCGATGGCGAGGATAACCAGAGCCGCTACACGCGGGAACAGGCGCTCGAGATGGCGCAGAAGGCGGAAGCGGCGATCTACACGATTTCGACCAACATCACGCGCATTGAAAGCGACGGCGATAAGCTGCTGAAATACCTGGCGCAGGAAACGGGCGGGCTGGCGCTGTTCCCCTTCAAGGTGGAAGACCTCACGCAGTCGTTTGAGAACATCGCCAACGAGCTGCGGTCGCAGTACAACCTTCTGTACCGTCCCGAGCCGCTGCACACCGACGGGCTTTATCACACCGTGGAGATCAAGACGCGGGCGCGGAAGGACCTGGTGATACGGGCCAAACGGGGCTATTACGCGCCGCGGGCCACGGACCTGTAAATTTTTACACTATCCTGCTATACTATCCCGCATGGTTGACGAAAAGGAACGGGCGCGCGCGCTGAGCACGACTCTGGGCGCTATCGAAAAGCAGTTTGGCAAAGGCTCCATCGTCCGGCTGGGAGCGAAAGAGGCGATCGTACAGACGGCGGCGATCTCCAGCGGATCGATTTCGCTCGACTGGGCGCTGGGAGTGGGCGGCTTCCCGCGGGGCCGCATCAGCGAGATCTTCGGGCCCGAATCGTCGGGTAAGACGACGGTCGCGCTGCAGGTGGTGGCCGAGGCGCAAAAGGTAGGCGGCATGGCGGCCTTCATCGACGTCGAGCATGCGCTCGATCCGATCTATGCGCGCAAGCTGAGCGTGGATGTCGATAACCTGCTGGTGTCGCAGCCCGATTACGCCGAGCAGGCGCTCGAAATCACCAACGCGCTGATCACCTCCGGTTCGATCGACGTGTTGATTCTCGATTCGGTGGCGGCGCTGGTGCCCAAAACCGAGCTCGACGGCGAAATGGGCGATTCGTTCATGGGGCTGCAGGCGCGGCTGATGAGCCAGGCGATGCGCAAGCTCACCGGCGTCGTGGCGAAATCGAATACGTGCCTGATCTTTATCAACCAGATTCGCGAAAAGATCGGCGTCATGTTCGGCAGTCCGGAAACCACCACCGGCGGGCGGGCGCTGAAGTTTTACTCCTCGGTGCGCACCGATATCCGCCGCATCGCGGCGTTGAAGGACGGGGAAACGGTGGTGGGCAACCGTACCAAGGTGAAGGTGGTGAAGAACAAGCTGGCGCCGCCGTTCCGCGAGGCGGAGTTCGACATCCTTTATGGAGAAGGCATTTCGCGCGAAGGCGATCTGATCGATCTGGGCGTGGCCAACAACCTGGTGGAAAAGAGCGGGTCCTGGTATAGCTACAAGGGCGACCGGATCGGCCAGGGGCGTGACAACGCGCGGCAGTTTTTGCGCGACAACCCCGATATCCGGGTGGCGGTGGATCAGGAATTGCGGAAAGTGTTGGGGCTCGGACAGGCGGCGGAGGCGGCGGCTCCGGCGGCCGCGGCGGGTTCCAGGAAGTAATCGAAACGCGCGGTCCGGCAGGGCTTACCTTCCCCACCGGACCGCGGAAGCTCCCGAAGCGGACAGCCCTGGTCAGGCCGCTTTGCGTTCGGGGACGACGTTCGCCACCGGCCGCTTCACCGTCACCGGCGGCCGGATGGGAACGACAGACCGGGCCGCGCCACCGCCGAGTTCCTCTCTCAGCAGCGTGGCGGCGGGCCGGGCGGGAAACGGCAGGGGCATTGCCGCCTCCGGAAGCGGATCGGGGTCGGGAGGGCTCACCGGCTCCTCATTGCGAACCGTACCGCCGAAATACTCATCGAGAGGGAACAGCGCGTATGGACGCAGTTCCATGAACACCTTGCCGAGCTTCTGTTCCACGCGGTAGACGGCATGGAAGAAAGTGCCCCGATCGACGCCAAGCCGCGCGGCGCAAAGCCGCCAGTTGGCGCCGAGCAGGAAATGGAACCGGAAAAGCTTCCATTCGGCTTCGGTGAGCGTCCGTCTGCTGACCAGAAAGAAGTCGGCCACATACTCCTCGTCCTTACGGCCCCAATGGAAGCGCCTGTCGGAGCCTCCCGGGGAGATATCGAGCGTCGCATGGCTGATGTGCTTTTCCTTTTCCAGGCAATAGCGAAAGCGGTTGTAACAGGCCCGGAAGATGGCGCGCAGAACGCAATTACAGGCGCGTCCTTCCTTGTGCTTCTGGGTGCGGCGCATGCCAAGTCCATGGCACTGCGTGCACTTAGGGTGCGCGAGGGCAAGAGTGTTGGAACGGGACCAGGTGGTCATGATCGATCTTTCCTCCGTGAAGAGAGCGGCTCAGCCGGGCAAGCGGGCCGGGCCGCCGGGAAAATCTAATCTCAATACTAGCTTTCAGGAATAAATAGTCAATGATAAGGGACGAGCGGCCGGGCCGGTCAATGGCGTTTCAGATCGGAACGGAGAGGTCAATATGCCTAGATTCAATCGGTTGCAAGAATGTTCCCGATCGCATTATTTTCGAAAAATTAGTGAGATTAATCTATTTGCAGGCCGTCCTATTTCAATCTGAAATAGGATAAAGTGAGGTTGTGATCGTCTCCACCCTGCAGGCTCGCCTGACCAGTTACCTCGACCGGCGCGTCCGCAACGGAGAGTTTTCCGAACGGTCGCTCGCCGCCCGCCTCGGCGTATCCCAGCCCCACATTCATAACGTGCTGAAAGGTGTCCGCCTGATGACGCCGCACCTGGCCGACCACATCGTCGTCCGGCTCAACCTCACCCTCGACGATCTGTTTACCGAGGAGGACTACCGGCGCTTCGCCCCCCGGCGGCCGCTTCGTAAATCGCCAGCACCTTCCGCGCCGTCTCGCCCCAGCTGAAGCGCCTGGCCCGCTCGATGCCGGCGGCGATCATGCGGGCGCGAAGCGCGTCGTCTTCCAGCACCTCGCGGATGCCGCGGGCGATATCGAACACATTCTCCGGATTGACGATCATGGCCGCCTCGCCGACCACTTCGGGCAGCGAGCTGACGTTGGAGGTGATGACCGGCGTGCCCGAAGCCATCGCTTCGAGCGGCGGCAGGCCGAAGCCCTCATAGAGCGACGGGAAGGCGAACGCGGTAGCGGTTTCGTAGAAAACGCGCAGCGTGTCGAACGGAACGAAGCCGAGGAAGCGGACGAAATTCGTCATGCGCGTCTGGGTGACGGCGCGGCGCACGGCCGGATGGCGGGAGATATCGTCGCCGATGATCACCAGGCGCAGGTTGCGGTAAACGGGGTGAGGCTCCAGTTCCTGACGGGCCACGGCGAAGGCCTCTACCAGGCGCGGCACGTTCTTCTGCGGGCGTATGGTTCCGGCATAGAGCAGGAACGGCGTCTCGATCTGGTAGCGCTCCAGGATGCGGCGCGTTTCGTGGCGATAGGTTTCCGGACCGCCGGCGCGCGCGTCGGCCGGGGGTACGTGATCGAAGAAGCGCGGATCGGGTGCGTTGTGGATGGTTTCGATCTTGGCTGGAGGAAGGCCGAGCAGGCTCTCGCAATCGCCCTTGGTGGCGTCGGAGACGGCGACGATGCGCGTGGCGCGGAAAAGGCCGCGGCGGAAACGGTAGCGCCGCAGGTCGCCCCGCCAGCCTTCCGGCGTGTCGTAGAGCAGCCGGCTGACGTCGTGCACGGTGACCACATAGGGGCGCGGCATGAAGAACGGCACCAGTGCGACGGGAATGTGATAGACGTCGGCCGGATGATCCTTGAGGAACATCGGGTAGCGGAAATGTTCGGAGAATTCGTTGTCGTGTCCCTCAAAGTGGGCGACGCGGAAATTGGCGGGCAGTTCGGCGAAGAGGTTGGAATCCTTCTTATGAGCGACGAGGACGTAGCTGTTTTCGCGATCGATGCCGCTGAGCGCCTTGACCAGGTTGGTGATGTAGGTGCCGGGTCCGAAATCGCGCACGTGGCGCGCGTCGATGACTATCGAAAGCGGCACCCGTTTCCTACTTGGCCGGCACCGCGCTCGACTTCCATGCGTAGAGCGGGAATTGTTCGGCCAGCGTGTTGACGCGGCGGCCCACCGAGGCGATGACGGAAGCGTCGGCGGGGTTGCGCAGCACCTCGGCGATGAGCTTGCCGACCTCGCGCATCTGTTCCACCTGGAAGCCGCGCGTGGTGACGGCGGGCGAGCCGAGGCGAATGCCGCTCGGGTTCAGCGGCGGATTCACGTCAAACGGGATGGCGTTCTTGTTGACGGTGATATGGGCCAGGTCGAGAGCCTTCTCCGCTTCCTTGCCTTTCACGCCCTTGGCGAAGACATCGACCAGCAGCAGGTGCGTATCGGTGCCGCCGGAGACGATGCGGAAACCCTCTTCGGCGAGGCTCGACGCCAACGCCTGCGCGTTCTTCACCACCTGCTTTTGATAGGTGACGAATTCCGGGGTAAGCGCTTCGAGGAAGGCCACGGCCTTGGCCGCCATGACGTGCACCAGCGGGCCGCCCTGCACCCCCGGGAACAGGCTCTTGTCGATGGCGGGGCCGTATTTCTCGCGCGCCAGAATGATGCCCGAACGCGGACCGCGTAGCGTCTTGTGCGTGGTGGAGGTGACGATGTCGGCGTACTCGCAAGGATTCGGATAGACCTTGGCGGCCACCAGGCCGGAAAAGTGCGCCATGTCCACCAGCAGAATCGCGCCCACCGCGTCGGCCACTTCGCGAAAACGCTTGAAGTCGATGATGCGCGGATAGGCGCTGCCGCCGGCGATGATCATCTTCGGCTTGTGCTCACCGGCCAGTCGCGCCAGCTCCTCGTAGTCGATAGTTTCGTTATCCTGGCGGACGCCGTAAGGGACGACCTTGTAAGTCTTGCCGGAGAAGTTGAGGTGGTGGCCATGCGTGAGATGGCCGCCGTGGGCAAGGTTCATGCCGAGGATCGTGGCGCCGGGCTCGATGACGGCCGAGTAAGCCGCCTGGTTGGCCTGGGAACCGGAATGGGGCTGGACGTTGGCGTATTCGGCGTCGAAAAGCTGCTTGACCCGCTCCCGCGCAAGATTCTCCACCACGTCGGTAAACTCACAGCCGCCGTAGTAGCGTTTACCGGGATAGCCTTCGGCGTACTTGTTGGTGAAGACGCTGCTGGTGGCCTCGAGAACCGCCTCGGAGGTGAAGTTTTCGCTGGCAATCAGTTCGAGCCCGGAATGCTGCCGCTCGACTTCGTGCTGAATGGCTTCGGCGATCTGAGGATCCACTTCGGCCAGGGAACGCGCCATGCGCTGTTGTTCAGTCATTTACTTTGCTGCCTCTCCCGATTCGGCGGCGGCGATCTTGCCGATGCGGCGGGCATGCCGGCCGCCTTCGAAATCGGTGTTTAGGAAAATATCGAGGAACCGGTCGGCGTCCGGCTCGGTGGTATAGCGCGCCCCCAGGGCGAGGATGTTGGCGTCGTTGTGCTGGCGCGTGAGGCGCGCGGCGTCTTCGTTCGAAACGAGGCCGGCGCGGACACCGGGTACCTTATTGGCCGTGATCGACATGCCGATGCCGGTGGAGCAGACCAGGACTCCGCGATCGGCGCGTGCTTCGGCGACATCGTGGGCGACGGCGAGCGCGTAATCGGGATAATCGGTCGATTCGAGAGTTCCTGTGCCGCGATCGGTCACCTGGTGGCCCATCTGCTCGAGCGTCTCTTTCAGATGCTGCTTGAGAGCGAATCCGGCATGGTCGGCGCCGATGGAGATGTTCATGGGCTCCCTTCATTTTCGCATGGGTTGGACACCGGCATATGAACGAGGATTCCTCAGACGAGATCGAGGCAGAAGCGATCACGAAGTCCCGACTTCGGACGAAAAGACCTCTGGACGCGAGAGAACCGCTCCCTCTCCGGAATCGGAAGCGGATCAGCACGCTTCGTCATCGAATGCCGTTAGCTTCGACATTCTTAGTGCCTCTCGACGAGAACAGAGTCCCGAAAGTTGAGACGGTCTCCAACCATGGAAGGCGGCGGGCTGGCTCCTTCGGCTCACGGAAGCGAAAAGAATTTCGCCTCGCGGCGGGCACGGTATCATCTCCCAAGTGCGCGAGCGCCTGGAAAACTTCACTCAACTGATGGGCCGGCTGGTGCCGGATGCCATCACCGCCTCCGTCATTCTGCTGGCCATGCTATGCGCGATGGCGGCGGCGCTCGGCAGTCCGGCCGGCCAGATCATGGACGCCTATTACCAGGGTCTTTGGATGCTGCTGCCGTTCACCATGCAGATGACGCTCATCATCACCCTCAGCGGAGTGCTGGGCGCGACGCCGCTGCTCCGGCGGGGCATCGAGGCGCTGTCGCGGCTGCCGCGCAGCGAAACGCAGGTCATCTGGCTATCGGTGGCGGTGGCGGGCGCCTGCTCCTATTTTTATTGGGGCCTGGGGATGGCTCTCTCGCCGCTGGTGGCGATTCACTTCGCGCGGGAGGCGGAGCGCAAAGGCATCCGCATCGATTTTCTCTACCTGCTTTCGTTGCTGTGGGCGGCCAACTCTTTGTGGCAATTCGGACTGTCGGCGAGCGCTCCGCTGCTGATGGCGACACCCGGCCATTTCCTCGAAAAGATGACCGGGGTGATTCCGCTGTCGCGCACCATCTGGTCGCCGGCGGCGATTCTGCAGGAAGTTTCCTTTCTGCTGATCCTGATGCTGGGGGGCAAGGCGATGATGCCCGCGCGGCGACGGCCGGTGTCGGCGTTTCCGGACGCGCTGCTGGCGATCGCGCCGCAGGCGGCCGACGTCCCGGCCGAAAACGCTTCCGAAAGGCTGGAGCGGAACCGGTTCGTAACGGCGCTCTTGTGCCTGGTCCTCGGCGGGTGGCTCTATACGCACTTTGTGAGGCGCGGGCTGGGGCTCGACATCAATTCCCTGAACACGGTACTGCTGTTTTCCTGTCTGCTGCTGCATGGCAGCGTGCGGCAGTTTACGCGGGCTCTGCAGCAGGCGGTGCTTTCGGCGTGGCCGGTGATCGTGCTTTACCATCTCTACGCGGGCGTGGCGGGTCTGATTCAGTTCACCGCCGTGGGCGAGTATCTGGCGGCGATGGCCGCCTCGGTTTCCAGCCGCTACACCTTTCCGTTTCTGGCGGCGTTCTCAGGCGCCGTGGTTTCGATCTTCGTGCCGTCCTCGGGCGGCCAATGGGCGATTCAGGGATTCGTTACCTCGAAGGCGGCGCTGGCGGTGGGCGTGACGGTGGAGCGCGGCATTCTCGCCTTAAGCGTCGGCGATCACATGGGCAATCTCGCGTCGCCGTTCTGGTACATGGTCATTGGCGGAGTGGCGCGCGTGAATTTCCGCGAATTTTTCGGTTATGGCCTGATTTTCGCCGCCATCTGGTTCGTACTGGGCGTGGTGGTGTTTACTTTCGCGCCCTGTTGAGCCGTGTCTATGTTAGCCTGAGGAGCAATGCTCACCAGAGTCGTAATGGCCTGGTTGGCGAGCGCCGCCGCCTTCTTCGTCGTGGCGCACGTGCTGCCGGGGTTCCACGTGGCCAATGTCCAATCGGCGCTGCTGGCGGCGCTCGTGGTCGGATTCATTAACGGGACACTCGGGGCCATCATCAAGTTCTTTATCTTCCCGCTGCGCATCCTGACGTTAGGCCTGGCGTCGGTCGTGGTGAACGCGGCGATGCTGTTTCTGACATCGCAGGTTGTGACCGGATTCAAGCTCGACGGCTGGGTGCCGGCCTTGCTGGGCGCCGTGGCGCTTAGCGTGATCGCGCTGGTGCTGCGATTGATGTTGCCTGACGGAAAACCGGAGAAATAACCTGGCGCAATGACCGGGCAAAGGGTACTCCATTACGAGATCCAGGATGAGTTAGGCGCCGGAGGAATGGGTGTGGTCTACCGCGCCCTGGACACGCACCTGCACCGGCCGGTGGCCTTGAAGGTATTGAAGCGCTCGGCTCTCGGCGATCCGGAGCGGCGCCGCCGCTTCGTGCAGGAAGCCCGCACGGCGTCGTCGTTGAGCCACCCCAACATCGTCACGATTTACGACATCAATTCCGCCGAAGTGGACGGCGAAACAGTCGATGTCATCGTGATGGAGTACATCGCGGGCAAGACGCTGGACCGGCACATCAACCGCAAGGGACTTCGAATCGCCGAAACGCTGCGTCTGGCGGCGCAGATTGCCGATGGACTGGCGGCGGCGCATGCGGCCGGGATTGTCCATCGCGATCTGAAACCTTCGAACGTAATGGTGACCGGCCAGGGGCTGGTGAAGCTGGTCGATTTCGGACTGGCCAAGGTGGCCGATACCGGACCGGTGGACGTGTTCGCCGCCACCGAAAGCCTGCATCTCGATGCCGCGATGACGGTGGAAGGCTCGATTCTGGGCACGGTGGCCTATATGTCGCCCGAACAGGCCGAAGGCCGCAAGGTGGACGCGCGCAGCGACATTTTCTCGTTCGGCTCGATGCTGTATGAGATGTTGTGCGGGCGGCAGGCCTTTGGAGGCGAATCGAAACTGGCGGCACTTTCGGCGATTCTGTTGAAGGATCCGCCGCCGATCGCGGATACGGCCGAGCCGCTGCCGCCGCGGATGGAAAAAATCCTGGCGCGGTGTTTCCGCAAAGAGCCCGACCGGCGCTGGCAGTCGATCGCCGATTTGCGTGTGGAGCTCGAAGAGTTGCGCGACGAGGTCGAGTCCAACCGCAGCTCCGGGATTCTGGTGCAGACGGCGGCAAAAATCGGGCGGAGAACGCGTGCGCGCTGGTGGCAGCCGGCGCTGGCGGGTCTGTTGCTCGGCGCGGTGGGCTCGGCGGTCGTCGTACCGCGATTCGTGCGTCCGCCGCGGCCGTCGTTTGAAAGACTGACGTTCCGGCGCGGAGATATCATTTCCGGACGGTTCGCGCCGGGCGGCACGATTCTCTATTCGGCCGAATGGGACGGCAAACCGCGCGAATTATTTTCGGTGGTGCCGGGCACGCGCGAGGGACGTCCGCTGGGGCTGAAGGACGCCGAGATTCTGTCGGTGTCTTCTACCGGCGAGATGGCGCTGCTGATGGGCCCGGGACACAACATGCTGGCGCGGGCGCCGATCGGAGGCGGGGCCCCGCGCGATGTAATGGAAGGCGCGGCCGGTGCCGGCTGGTCGCCGGATGGCAAGGAACTGGCGGTGGTGCGCGTGGCCGATGGGCGGTATAGGCTCGAATATCCCATCGGAACCATCCTCGACGAGAACGCCAACCGGCGGCAGGAGGCGCTGGCGGTTTCCCCGCGCGGCGACGCGGTGGCTTATTTCGATCACGATGCCGAGTCGGGCGACTATTCGGTGTGCCTGGTGAATCGCGCCAGGCAAAAGAGAGTGCTGGCGCGCGGGTATCGCACGATCGCCGGTATGGCCTGGAGTCCCGGCGGCGGCGAGATCTGGTATTCGGGGGCGCGATCGAATGAACTGGTAACCATGCGCGCGGTGACGCTGGCGGGAAGCGAACGGCAGGTACTCGAGGGAGCCTCATGGCTGCACCTTCTCGATATCGCACGGGACGGCCGGGTGCTGGTGTCTTCGGTCTACGGCCGCGTGATGCTGCGCTGGATGCCGCCCGGCGGCACGCAGGAGGAAGACTTGTCGTGGCTCGAAACGTCGTTGATCTACGACATGGCGCCGGACGCGAAATCGCTGGTATTCGCTGAATTGCAGCAGGGACAGGGGCGGAACAAGGCGATCTATTTCCGCAAGACCGACGGATCGCCCGCGGTGCATCTGGGCGATGGCTCGGGTCCGGTGCTTTCGCCCGACGGCAAATGGGTGCTGAGCGTAAATAGCGACCGCGGCAACACCAAGCTGGTGCTGACACCGACCGGGCCGGGCGAAGCGCGTGTGCTGCCGGGGGAAGGTTTCCGTTATGAGCCCGGCGAATGGTTCCCGGACAGCAAGCGGGTGCTGTTTGCGGCCAGCCGCGGCGGGCGTCCGGCGCGCATGTGGACCCAAAGCATCGAGGGCGGCGAGCCAACGGCGGTGACCGAAGAAGGCGTTCGCGCCAACCGCATTTCACCCGATGGATCGACGGTGACGTATGCCAATAAGGGGACGCTGTTTCTGCTGCCGGTGGCCGGCGGCGCGCCGCGCGAGCTGGTGGCGCTTGAGCCCGGCGAGTCGGCGGTGCGGTGGAGCGCCGACGGCAGGCGGATCTTCACCATGAAGCTCGATGGCGCGCGCAGGCAGTGGCTGATCCAGACGCTCGACGCACGGTCGGGCAGGCGCGAGACGGTGCGGAAGATCGTCGCCCCCGACGCTGGCGCGCGGCTATTGGGCGGCGTGGCGCTAAGCGCCGACGGGCGTTCCTACGCCTATTCGCTGCAACACGATCTGTGCAATTTGTTCCTGATCCAGGGGCTGCGCTAGCGGCCTAATCCGAGGGGCTCTGCAGCGCCTGGCCCACGTGATAGACGGCCGACATCACGCGCTCATAGTTCATGCGCGTGGGGCCGAGCACGGCGATGCGCGCCGAGAGGCCGCCCGGCAGATTGACGGTGACGCCGATCAGCGAAAGCTCTTCCATGCTGGGATGCACGTCGCCAAGGCCCACCTGCACGGCCACATCGCCGCCATTTTCAAGGAAGCGCTCCAGCAGTTCGAGAATGCGCTTTTTCTCCTCAAGCGTGCGCATGAGGTCGCGCATTTTCTCGCGCGTGAGGTGGAAATCGAAGCCCACCAGATTGGCGGCGCCTTCGGTGTGCAGCGTCGGTGCCAGGCCCAGATCGAGCAGCCCCTTGCGCACCAGCAAGTTCAGATTGCGCAGGATGTGATCGTAGATGGCGCGCTCTTCCTCAAGCCTCAGGCGCAACTCGCGCTGCAGGGCGCCGAAGGTGTAGCCGGAAAATTCGGAATTGAGGTAATTGCGGATGGAGGTCAACTCATCCTGCGTCACTTCGCAGTCGAGGCTGACGACCTTATCGCGCACCATGCGGTCCTGGGTCACGACCACCATCAGCACGCGCTTCTCCGACAGGCCGATCAGCTCCACCTGATGGAGGATCTGGTTCGAGTTGGGGATGGCGGCGGCAATGCCCATGCTGCGCGAGATCTGCGTGAGCACGTGCGAGGTGCGCTCCACCCGCGCTTCCATGGTTTCGGTGTTGCGGATCTCTTCCTTGAGCCGGACCGCTTCGGCCGAGGCGGCGTGCGCGAACTGGATGGAGCGCACGTATTCGCGGAACGCTTTGGCGGTGGGGATGCGCCCAGCCGAGGTATGCGGCTGGCTCAGGTAGCCGCCGTCGCTCAAATCGGCCATGATGTTGCGGATGGAAGCGGCGCTGAGCCGTTCGGAGCCACGCCGCGAAATCGTGCGGGAGGCAATAGGCTCACCGGTCGCAATGTAAGCATGCACGATGGAGTGCAGGATGTCCGATGTTCTCCGCGGCAGCGAAGATTGTTTCCCGATATCTTCCATGGCAAAAGCAGTCTGGGCGGCAAAGTGCCCCTATCCTTGATTCTAGGGGCCGGTGGCGGGCGGGTCAAGCCTCGGGCGCGGACACGAAAGGAGCGGATCGCTATTTCACATCCAACCGCACAGGATTACCGTTTACATCCAGCTCGGCGAAGCCTATCTTGTAAGGGGTGTATGCCATGCTTCCGTTCCTCATCCTTCTAGCCGCGCTACCGGCATCGGCCGAACGAATCATCGTGGCGGTGACGGTGAATTCGGCCATCCATCCGGTCACCGGCGAAGTGATCGCCCACGCCATCGAAGCGGCCGGCCGCCAGGACGCCGTAGCCGTGCTCGTGCGATTGAACACGCCCGGCGGACTGCTCGATGCCACCCGGCACATCGTCGAACAGATCGTCGGCTCGCCGGTTCCGGTGGTGACGTTCGTCACCCCGGGCGGGGCGCGAGCGGCCTCGGCGGGATTCTTTTTGCTCCAAGCCGGCGACGTGGCGGCGATGGCGCACGGCACCAACACCGGCGCGGCGTCTCCAGTCGCCATTGGCGGGCAGATGGATCCGGTGATGCGAGGCAAGGTGGAGAACGATACGGCGGCGCTGGTGCGCAGCGTGGCCAGCCGCCGCGGGCGCAACAGCGAAGCGGCGGAAGAAACCGTGCGCAAGGCCGCTTCGTTCACCGATCGCGAAGCGCTCTCGAAACATCTGATCGATCTGGCGGTGAAGGACGAAGCGGATCTAATCCGCCAACTCGATGGACGCCCGGTGCTGCGCTTCAACGGGACGACCGCGCCGCTTGAAACGGCGGGCGCGCGCGTCGTGGAATACGAGTTGACGGTGCGGGAACGGCTGATCACGGCGCTGGCCGATCCAAATCTGGCGCTGATCATGCTGATGTTGGGCGGCGCCCTGCTCTACTTCGAATTCACCGTGCCGGGATTGATCGCCCCTGGCGTGATCGGCACGATTCTCATTCTGCTCGGCGGGCTGGCGCTCTCCATTCTGCCCATCAGTTGGGGCGCGGTGGCGCTGCTGGTGGTGGCGGTCGCGCTATTCATCGCCGAATCGCAGATCGCCTCGCACGGGGTGCTGGGCCTGGGCGGCGCGGTGGCGATGACGCTGGGCGCTCTAATGCTGGTGGATGGGCCGCCGGAACTGCGGATCCGCCTCTCGACGGCGCTGGCGGTCAGCCTTCCCTTCGCGGCGATCGCGGTCTTCCTCATGTCGCTGGCCGTGAAGTCGAGGCGGGAGCCTCCGGCAACGGGCATTTCGGCTATGATTCACCAGACGGGCGTCGCTTACACGGATCTGACGCCAGAAGGAAAAGTATTCCTGCGCGGCGAATATTGGGACGCGGTGGCATCGGCCCCGGTCGACAAGGGCGCCGCGGTACGGGTGAAAGCGATTCACGGTCTGAAGCTGGAAGTCGATCCCGTCGTTTGAAAGGAACAACCTCATGTTAGAAGCTCCCTTGGTTCTGGTCCTGGTGGTGGTCGCCTACTTATATTCGTGCGTCGTGATTCTGGCGGAGTATGAGCGCGGAGTCGTGTTCCGGCTCGGCCGCGTTCTGGGCGCGCCGAAAGGGCCGGGGCTCGTGTTCGTCTTCCGTCCCATCGACCGTATGGTCAGGCTTTCGCTGCGGCTGGAAACGCTGGACGTGCCGCCGCAGGATATCGTCACGCGCGATAACGTGACGGTGAAGGTAAACGCGGTGGTGTTCTTTCGCGTGGTGGAACCGCAGCGCGCGGTACTCGAAGTGAGCAACTATCTTTACTCAACGTCGCAGCTTGCGCAGACGACGCTCAGGAGCGTGCTCGGCGAGGTGGAACTGGATGAACTGCTGAGTGAGCGCGAAAAGCTGAACGTGCGCCTGCAGGGCGTGCTCGATCTCGACACCGGGCCGTGGGGTATCAAAGTCGCCAAGGTGGAAGTCAAGCAGGTGGATCTGCCGGAGACGATGATCCGCGCCATCGCGCGCCAGGCGGAAGCCGAGCGGGAACGCCGCGCCAAGATCATTCACGCCCAAGGCGAGCTTGGCGCGGCCGAGAATCTGGCAAAAGCTGCCGAACTGATGCAGCGGCAGCCGGCGGCGATGCAACTGCGCTATCTGCAAACGCTGGTCGAGATCGGCGCGGAGAAGAACACCACGGTGGTCTTCCCGCTGCCGATCGAATTGGTGTCGCGGTTCCTGCAGAGTGGAACGCCTTCGTCCTAAAACACCCGCACAGATTTGCTGGTGGTGTCGGAATAGATCACGTTGGTGAAATCGAAGCCAGGCAACGGCGCGGTGTTGGCCCAGGACGTCGAGATACTCAGTGCGCCGGTGGGGGTGGGTATGATCGCCGGCGAGACCGGCAAATCGGACACGATCTCCTGCGGCACCGTGAACTCACCCGCGCTCGCATCGGCCAGGCAGACAAAGCTGGTCAATTCGAAGGACGTGAAGGTGGGGGAGATGGACGTGCTCGATCCGGAGAGGGCCACCGGGCTGCCGGAAGAGCCACCGGTCCAGGTGAATCGCAAGGGTTGCGCGCGGTTGATCGCCTCGATCTGATTGCCGTTGGTCCACACCAGCGAGCCGTTTACATCGACGTCCAGAGAGAAGGCAGGGACATCGGCGCCCGAGTTGCCGCGGAACGTCTTCCGTCCCTGGGCGAGCAGCAGAGCGGCGGGCGTGCCGGCCGCTGGTTCAGGGGGCGTGAAGCTCTCCGAACGCTGGTAGGTAAAGAAGGTCGAGCCTGGCGCCGTGAACTTCGGCAGATCGATAGAGCCCGCCGAGCCGGACACCGAAATGGCCGAGCCCGCATCGAGAGTCCGATATTCGTACAAAGTCTCGATCGGCTGGGAGGGCACGGGACCCGAGGGCGCGGTCGGGTCCGGCGGGCCCGCCGACAAGTCGGCCCGGATGCGGGTGACGGTGCAGGCGCCTACCGTTCTCGTGTTCGATTCAAATCCGCCCGGAGTGGCGGCCGGGACACCGGGTGTTTGCCCGATGCAGGCGTAGCGGTACAGCGCGCGGGCCTTGATCTCGATGAAGTTGGCCCCGGCGAACACGTTGCCGGTGGGAGGCGTGCTCAAAGTCACCGAGCGGCCGATACTCAAGCTGGCGGCCTTATAGTTGTCGCGGCGGAAAACGTCGAGCACTTCGGGCGTCAGCGCGGCGTCGATGCACGTCCCCCCATCTCCGGAAATCGAGATAGAGCCTTCGTTGCTATCGATATCATTCACCCGGACTGAGATCGGAACGCAGCAGCCCGCGACATCGTCCGGTACGCGGAAACGGATTTTCGCGTAGCCGGGGCAGCAGGCGGCGCGGCCCTTGAACTCCACATCGGCGAGCTTGCCGCCGACCCGGACCTCCACCGGAACATCGAGGTTGTCCTCGGCGGGCGCTTCCGCATCGTTGCCGCTGGCGGCGCCGAGGCCTGTAACCCACACCTCCCACGTTTCACCGGCACGGGCCGTGGTGAGGATCGAATTGGCGGCCTCGGCGGGCGTCGAGTTCTCCGGCCGCGTCAGCACGGCGGTACCTTTGCCGTTGCCGCCAAGCGTAAAGATCCCCACGCTGCGCTCGACGACGGTGACCGGGAAGGGCTGGCTGGCGGCTCCGTTGTAGGTCACCCGGATGGTGGCCGGTCCGGCCGGGACGGCGGAGGGCAAAATAATGTTGGTGTGGCTCGCGTAGACGCTCTCGATCGGCGCCGGGTAGGTGGAGCCTCCGGCCGCAACCTGCACCGTGACACCGCCGAGTTGTGTGGCCAGGGGAAAACCAGGGGCGCGTTGCAGTTCGCGCGAACCCAGTCCGGTGCCGGTGATAGCCACCAGGCTTCCGCGGGCGATCTTGCCGTTGGCATCGGCGGGCGGAGCGAAGCTGGCGGCATTCGCCGCAAACCGGATCTGCGGTTGAGCGAACGCAGCGGTAGCGAAGAGGGCAAGGAAGAAGATCCGCATCATACTAGTATGCGGCGAAACCGGCCAAAGGCCATCAAAAAAGTTTCGCTACTCGGCTTCGACGATGCTGACATCGGAATCCGTGGGCACGACGCGAGTCATTCGAAACCCGGCCTTGGCCAGCAGCGCGCCGTATTCGCGCGCCGTGCGCTCCTCTCCGCCCGGTATCGCCAGCATCACCATATCGACGAGCTTGCCGAAGTGGGGCGTGCCGTCTTCGGGAAGCACGAACTCGACGATCAGCAATTTGGCGCCGGGTTTCATCGCCCGGCGGCAATGGCCGAGGATCGTAAGGCATTGCTGTTCGTTCCAGTCGTGGATGATGTGCGACAGGATGTAGATGTCGCCTCCGGCCGGAACGCTTTGGAAGAAATCGCCGCGTTCGATGGTGACGCGGCCGGCGACACCGTGCGAATCGAGAAACGCCGGGGCTTCGGTGACGACGTTGGGGCGGTCGAACAACACCCCGCGCGGCCGTGGATGGCGTTTCAAAACGTGGGCCAGCATGTTCCCGATGGCGCCGCCCACGTCCACGATCGTCTCCGCGGACGAGAAGTCGTAGGCGGCGGCAACGGCCGGAGGCTCGGCGCCGTGAATGCCGTTCATGGCTTCGCTGAATTGCGCCGCCAGTCCCGGATTCTGCGCCAGGTAATCGAACAGCGGCATGCCGAACGCTTTCTGCATCGCCGTGTGTCCGGTTTCGAGCGAGTATTGGAATTCTTCCCAGGCTTTCCACGCCCACGGACCGGCCATGGCGAGAATCGTCGAACGCGCCGAACCCGGTGCATCGCTCTTCAGCGCCTCGCCAAGCGGTGTGAGAGAAAACGTCTCATTGGGGCCATGGGCGAGGATGCCGTAGCTGGCGAGAGTCCGCATGAAGCGATGCAGAGAGCGGGGATCGGTGTGCGTAGGCCCGGCCAGTTCGGCGGCCGGCTTGGGACCGGCGGCAAGGTGATCGGCGAGATTCAGGTTGGCGGCGGCAACGACCAGGCGCGAAAGCCAGGCTCCGATGCTCATCTGGATCAATTGAACGTGCGGCGGTAGCGAAGTGGAATCCGGCGGCATTGTCAGATTATGGCGCGCGCCGGGATTATATACTGCAAGACGCCTATGTTGACTCTCTGCCTGTTGGCCTTGCCCGCCTTTTCCCAGAACGCGCCAGACCCGTCGATCGAGCAGACCGCCCGGCTGCGCGCGCTGGTTGCCGCATCGCCCCGGCTGCCCTTGCGCCAGACGCGAATCGAACTCAAGGACGCGCCGGTCATCGATTTCGTTTCCTCGGCGGCGGTGGATCGCCAGGGCCTCATCTATCTGTTCCAGCGCGGCGACCGGGCCGATCCGGTGATGGTCATTTCAAGCGACGGCAGGCTGAGGCGCTCGTTCGGCAAGGGCCTGTACAAGATTCCGCATAGCGTGCGCATCGATCCTTCAGGCAACGTCTGGACGGTGGATGCGCAGAGTTCGATGGTGCACAAGTTCACCCCGCATGGGAAGCAACTGCTCCAGATCGATGTGGGCGGCGTGCCCGCCAATCCGCGCAGCAACTTCTGCGGTGCCACCGATATCGCCTTCGCCCCTGGCGGCCGCCTGTTCCTTTCCGATGGCTACTGCAACGCGCGCGTGCTCGAATACACGGCCGAGGGGAAACTCGTCCGCCAGTGGGGCAAGCCCGGCACCGGACCGGGAGAGTTCAAACTGGTGCACGGCATTACAATCGACCACGAAAATGTTTTATACGTCGCCGACCGCGAGAACGGCCGCATCCAGCGCTTCGATCTTAACGGCAGGTTCCTTGGCCTTTGGGATCACCTGGGAAAGACCTTCTCCCTCACCGCCTTGGGCGATGTGCTGTGGATCGGCACGCAGCCGCGCACTTCGCCCAACGGCAAGGATGGCTGGGTGATGAAGGTCGATCGCCGCACCGGCAAGATCCTGGGCTATGCGGAAAGCGAAGGAACCCATTCGGTGGATCTGACTCGGGCGGGCGAGCCGGTGATGGGCGCGCGTCCGAACCAGATCCTGTGGTTCCGCCCATCGAAATAGATCATTCGAGCAGCCGCATGTAGGCGGCCATGTCGGCCTTCTCCTGAGCCGTCAGAACGACGGGCTTGCCGGGAATCAGCACTTCAAACAGCCGCGCATAGTGCTCGGCGACATCTTCAAGAGTGCGGGCGGAATTGTCGTGGAAGTAAGGCGCCGTCTTCCTCAATCCACGCAGTGACGGAATCTTGAAGGTGTTGGCGTCCCTGGCCTGTCCGGTAATCAGGGCCAGGCCGGGATCCGGACTCGCCACCGTTTGTTCGGACCCATCCGCGTTCCGGAAAATGAACGTCCGCACGGGATTGCCGGCTCGGTTGAACTCGGAAACCCCCACGTTCTGGAACCGCCCGCCCAGCGGTGGCGCGAAGAACCGGTTGGTCTGATTCAACATGGGCCCGCTGTGGCACAGCGCACAGGCGCCGGGCCTGAGGTCGTTGGGATCGAAAACATCCTCAAAGAAACGGCGTCCGCGCTTTTCCGGCTCGGTGACGCCGGCCGGAAGCGCGGGCTCGGGACCGCCTTCGGCGAACGCTCGCATCGCAAAGGACGAAAAGAACGAGCCGCCGCGCTCGAACCGGGCGATCGCTTCCAGTTGTCCGGGCGTGGGCTCGATCTTCGCTTGCGCATGGCCCCGTATGGCGTTGCGCGCCTGGCTCGTCAGGCTTGGCTCGCGCCCGTCGGCCATCAGGACGCGATCGAGGGCGGGTGTGTTCAAAGTGCTGGCGATGCCGCGCCGCAAGGTGACGGTGCGGGCGTACCGGTCGTCTGCCAGCCGCACGTTGGCGGGCAGTGGAATCTCCACCAGAATGGTGGCTTCGGTCAACATGCGGTTTACCCCGTTGCCCCGCCCGTCGTCGCTGCCGTCGTGGCGGAACAACGGATCGCGCGGGTTGAGCGCGAAGCGCCGCTGCGCATCCTGGGGCGATATCGTGCCTGTATCCTTGCCGTGGCAGGTCAGACACGTTCGTCCGTTTCCTTCAAACGTTTCCTGTTCGAATAGAAAACGGCCGGCATCTTCATAACCCAACGCAATCCAGGCGGCGGCACCGATGGCGGCCGCGATCCAAACGGTTCGTTTCATTTCCCTCTCCTTTGGGACGGGTCCCTGCTGGAGCGGGCGGGAATGAGCCGGGTTCCGTCTCAGGAACGGGAGTTACTCAAGGTTACGTAGCCTTGCTCGGCGGTTACAGGCCGCTGTCCGATGCGGCTGAGCGTTTCGAGAAACCGGTGCGTCTGATGATACTTGCGGAAACGATACTCGGCGGCGGCGAAAGGAAAGTGCGCCTGGCGGGTGCGATAAGCGGTCTCAAGCCAATCGAGCGCGCGGTCGTCCTCGCCAAGCCCCGCGTACACCACCGCGACCTGAAACGCGCAGTTGCGGACGGTGGTATTGATTCGCTCCAGCCGCGTGGCGACGGCGCGCGCCTCTTCGGTTCGCCCCGTCCGGCCGAGCAGATAGCCATAGGCGGGCAGCGCGCGCCGGTCGTTTGGATCGGCCCGCAGCGCGAGACGGTAAAGTTCGAGCGCCCGCGCCGTGTCGCCCTTCCATTCGTGGGCCATGCCGGCCGCCACCTGCGCCCGCGTGTAGCTGGCACTCATCTCAAGCGCCGACTCCGCCGCCGACAACGCCGCGTCGGGACGTCCAAGGAAGAGTTGCAGCTCGGCCTCCTTGACGGCCAGGGCGGGAAACGCAGGCAGCAAAGCGCGCGCCCGGCGTACTTCTTCGATCGCCTTGGCCGTCCGCCCGGTTTCCCAAAGCAGGTCGGCGTACTCGACCACGGCGTATCCATTGCGCGGGTCCAGTCGCAGCGCTTCCCTGTACGCCGCCTCGGCGCGCTTGAAATTCCAGCGGACGCTCTTCTGCATCAGGCCCAGCATCTGGTGGCCCGCCGATAGCTTGGGGTCGAGTTGAATGGCGCGCTCGGCGGCTGCGCTGGCGCGGCGCTCATCTTCGCCGAGATCGCGGCCCACGAAGCCTGAGGCGTAATCGTAGGCTTCGGCGAGAGTCGCCCACGCCTGCGCGCGAAAGGGATCGCGGACGGTGGAATACTCCAGCCGCTCGATGGCCCGCAGCAGCGTCTTCGGCGGACCGCCGGCGGTTTGCGCCGAATGCGGATCGAGGTCCATCAGGGCCACGCCTTCGCGCCAGGCGGCCATCGCTTCGGCATCGCTCGAAGCGGCGGCGCGGGAAAGATAGAGTCCAAAAGCCAGGATGCCCGCGGCGAGACACGCCAGAGCCGCCCACGCCCTCGATGGCGGGATCTCAAGGCCCGGCGCCACCGTCTGAACCTCCGGTGCGGGGGCGGCGCGTTCGAAGGAAGGTACATAACCGCCGCTTGGTAAGTGGATACGGATGGCGCAATGCCTGCCTTCGTTCTCATAAAAACCGCGAAGCTTCTGGCGCAGCCGGCTCGCTTCCACGCGAACGATGGAATCGGCCTTCGGGTCGTAGCCGGTGGCGCGGCCATACACCTCGGTGGCGATCACGGTTTCCTTCACCTGGTGGGCGCGCCCGTCGAGGACCGCTTCGACGACATAGCGCAGGAACCTCGCGTTCCTTTCGGCGGAGGCAAAGCGCCTGTCCGCCAGCACGAGATTCAAGTGCTCGATAATCTCTTCGCGATCAAATTCGACTTCCGGACAGATACTTCCCTGGTTCATATCTCGCCCATTATCCGATGGCACTCCCGCGATACAGGTAAGGGCCGGGTAAGAATGGCGTAAGCATGCGGTAAGCGAGGCCGCGCAAGTTGTTACCGGGCCCACGCGTATCCTCGCGTAACGGGCCGATTCCCGTCCGTTCACGCCACTTTGGGTAGGGCAGCCCGCCCCAAGGAAAGATCCATGTCAAACACAAGAAGAAATTTTCTCGCGACCGAGGCCATCCTGTTGGCCCTGTTGCCTCGCTATGGCGCCGCGGCCGAGCCCGCGCGCCGTCCGGTTTCAACCGGCGAGGTCTGGGCCCGCACCGAACTGTTCTTCGGAACCAGCCGCCCCGGTGGCGAAGTCAGCGACAACGAATTTGCGGCGTTTATCGACAACGAAGTGACGCCTCGTTTTCCCGACGGCCTTACCTTACTCACCGGCTACGGCCAGTTTCGCGGTTCCGGCGGCGAACTGATACGCGAGAAGTCGCACGTTCTGATTCTTTTGTATCCGCCGCAAACGCAGGACGCGAGCGGGAAGATCCAGGAAATCCGCGAGCTGTACAAACGGGCGCACAATCAGGAATCGGTACTCCGCGGCGACAGTTACATGGTGGTGTCTTTTTAAGCAGCGGCCCATTCCACGAAGTCTCCCTCAACCGGAAACAACCGCGGCACGCGCACCCCGCCCGCCAGCCCGCGCACCACTCCCGCCGTCATCGGGTCGAACGCCGTAAACCGTCCCTGGCGGTCGTAGAACAGGCGTACGGCCTGCACGCCGAACACCAGCGGCACGGGACCTTCGTAAGCTACTTTGCTGGCGTCGCCGGTCACCGCGCTCACCCGGGCCGCGCCGCCCGCCAGCCGCGCAAGCAGCGGCACGTCCAGGCTCAATCGCGCCCCGCCCGCCCTGTGCGCCGATACCACGTATCGGGCACACCGCATCACCGCCGTGATCACCCCGCACTCGCCGCGCATCAGCCGCTCCCGGATCGCGCGGCTATCCGGATGAATCGCGGCCCGGCTCAAATAACGGTCGAGCTTCACGATCTCCACGCGGTCGATGGTGACCCCGGCAAACTCCATCGACATCGTGGCCGCCTGCTCGAAACCGGTGCTAATGTCACAGCGATTTCCTGTGATAGCGCCCAGAATATTCCCAAGAATGGACAATCCGGCGCCGCGCTCCATCTGCGCCGTGTGTGTCTGCTGCACCGTGGCGGCCGTCTGGATATCGTTCACCGCCGGCGGCTTCCCGGCCGCTCCTTCTTCCAGCGCCTCCTCCATTTGACCAAGCAAATTCAACTGGTTACCTCTGCAGGCGATCATCTCGAGAGGCTCCAGACCCGCCCGCGGCATGCGCACCGGCAGATAGCCGATCCGCTTCATCAGGTCTTGAAACGGATCCTCGGTCCCTCTGATCCTTCTCCGAATATCAATCATAATTCGCCCCGGATTCAATATAGAATTCGCCTCGGGCGCCCGATACTATACCGGCGTCTTCCGGGACCCATTCCGGGCTCTGGTAAACTGTTACAACGTAAGCTGATAGCTGCTTCGGAGGATTTTTGCTGCCATGAGGCGAACCGTCGCCCTAACCGGGCTGTGCATCTTCGCGAGCCTGATCTGGGCACAACGCCCGCGGGACACCAGCGTCGAGCAGTGGAACCACGAGCTTCGAAGTACCCCCTCCGGCGCCCGCCTGCGGAACGCGCTGCGCCAACGGGCCGCCGCCTGGAAGCGGCTGGCCGCCATCGACCCCGCCCGAGCCGCCGCTTCCACCCTGCCCGGGGAGCTTCGCGACACCCTGCGAAACGAACCCACGGCCGCCCCATTCCTCGAGACCGAAGGCGAATGGTCCGGCACCTTTGAGCGCTGGGTGGTGGACGATTTCGAAACAGGCCGCCACCGCGAGATTTACGGTCTGCGCACCGAGTCCGGACTGCTCAGCCTGTACTTTGCCGGCGCCGCTCCCGAAGCCGCCTGTTCGCAGCGGATTCAAGTCCGCGCCATGCGTCTCGATAACGTTCTCGCGGTCACCGCAACCACGCAGGAACGCCAGGTTTCGGCCTGCCTGACGACCGGCGAGCAGAAGATAGCCGTCCTGATGGTGAACCTTTCCGACGCCAGCCTGCCCGGTAACATCACGCCCACCGCGGTGCGAAATCTTTACTTCGGTTCCGGCGCCACGCTTGACGCTTACTGGCGCGAGGCTTCTTACTCCCGGACTTACGCCTCCGGCGACGTCTTCGGCCCGTTTCAACTGGGCATCACTTACCAGTGCGACGGCAACGACGTGCTGGGATCGAGTAATCCCGTCCTTCAGGCCGCCATCGCCGCCGCCGATAGCCAGGTCGATTTCAGCCAGTATTCCCATATCGCCGTGATCGTGCCCGACCATAAGTTCTGTCCCGGCGTGACGGGATTCGCCACGCTTGGCTGCACGGATCTGCTGTCGCCCTCCGGCGGCCCGTTCCGCGCCTCGCGCACCTTCATCCGCGGCGGCGGATTGCAGATCGCCTCCATCACCCATGAAGCCGGCCACACCCTCGGCCTGAACCATTCCGGAGCCCTTTACTACCCCGGCTCGCAACCGCTGGGCTCGCCCGGTTCCACGGCGCCGCTCGAAGAGTATGGCAATCCTTTCGACACCATGGGCGGGAACAATTGCGGAGGAGTTCTCTATACCGGCCACTATGCGGCGCAACACAAGGTGAACACCGGATGGCTGCTCCCGTCGAATGTCGCCCATGTGCAGTCCGGCGGCACAATCTCCGTCGCCGCGCTGGAAACGGCATCTTCCGGCGTGCAGGCGCTGCGCGTGCGGCGCGGCGTGGGTAATGAGCAATGGCTCTGGATCGAATACCGCCGCCCCATCGGGTTCGATGCGACGCTGCAGGGGTGCTCGCCGAACCCGTTCAATGGAGTGCTGGTCTATCTGGAGGATCCCGCGTTGCCGCAGGACGGGCGTTCACGCCTGCTCGATTTCGGCGCCAGTCTCAATCTGCCTAACGGCAACCGCAAGGCGCTGGCCGCTTCGCTGAACGCGGGACAATCCTGGGTGGATCCTTTCACCGAACTGCGCCTCGAGGTGCTTTCCGCGGGCGGCGCGGAGGCGAGCGTGCGTATCGCTTATGACCAGCCGTGCGCCACGTTATCTCCTTCAAGCGCCGCACACAGTTCCGGCGCGCAGCCGGGCTCGGTCGCGGTCCTCGCCGCCGGCAATTGCTCGGGTACGGCCGTCAGCAACGCGCCCTGGATCACGGTGACCGGCGGCGCAAGCTTCGCGGGCAATTCGACAGTGACGTATTCGCTGCCCGCCAACAACACGCCTCAAACGCGCACCGGCAGCATCTCGATCGGCCGCCGCACGTTCCGCATCACGCAGGCCACCGACAACGGCCAGCCCGCTCCATCGAGCGCCACGCCGCTGAATGGAAGTTCGCCCGCCGGCTCCACGCAGCGATTCCGGTTCGTCTACACCGATCCCAACGGAGCCGCGCAGATGAGCGAAGTGGGCGCCGTCATCGGTTCGAGCGCCTTGAGCGCGGGCGCCTGCCACCTGTCTTACCGCGCCAGCGATTCGAGCCTCCGCCTGACCGCCGACGATGGAGTGAGCATTTTCGGCTGGCCCATCGGGTCCAACCGCATGCTGGAGCAAAGCAGCCAGTGCCACTTGAATGTCGCCACCAGTTCGGTATCGGTCAGCGGTACCACGCTCGAGCTCGTCGTGGACGTGATCTTTCAATCCGCCTTTCAAGGCTCCCGCAACGTCTATCTCTATGCGAAGGATACGCCCGGCGCCGATAGCGGACGCATCTACTACGGCGGTTGGACCATCACCGCTCCCGCCGCCACCACCGCCGGTATGCGCTTTGTTCCGGTGACACCCTGCCGCGCCATGGACACACGCACCGGCTCGGGCTTGAGCGGCGCCTATGGACCCCCTTCGCTTTTCGCCACCTCGACCCGAACCCTGCCCCTGGCTGGCGTGTGCGGCATTCCGGCTTCGGCCAGGGCCTTCGCGCTCAATGTCACGGTGGTGCCGCTGCAACCGCTGAGCTTTCTCACCCTCTGGCCGTCGGGTACTTCGAGGCCGCTGGTTTCCACCTTGAATTCCTTCGAAGGCCGGGTGGTGGCGAACTCGGCGATCGTACCGGCGGGCCCGGGCGGCGCCATCGATCTCTACGCCACCGATTCCACCGACGTGATCGTCGACATCAACGGCTATTTCACCGATCAGGCAACGGCGTCGAACCTGGTGTTCTATCCGGTTGCGCCATGCCGCGTCATCGACACGCGCCCCGGGCAGGGAACCACCGGCGCCTTCGGACCGCCTTCCTTCAACGCCGGCACCACCCGCAACTTCCCGCTGCCGCAGGGCCGCTGCGCGATTCCTTCCACCGCGCAGGCCTACTCGCTCAACTTCACGATCGTGCCGCCGGCGCCGCTCAGCTTCCTCACCGTCTGGCCGACCGGGCAGACGCGCCCGGCCGTCTCCACGCTGAATTCATTTGAAGGCCGCATCGTCGCCAACGGAGCCATCGTGCCGGCGGGCTCGGGCGGCGGTATCGACATCTTCACCACGCACTCGACCGATGTCGTGGCCGATATCAACGGATACTTCGCGCCCGACGACGGCTTTTCCGGTCTCTATTTCCGCACGCTGGCTCCGTGCCGCGCCGCCGATACGCGCGCCGGGCAAGGCACTTCGGGAGCCTACGGCCCGCCGGCGCTGGCGGCCGGTGCCACTCGCAACCTGCCGCTGGCCGGCGTGTGCGGCGCTCCCGCCAACGCGCGCGCCTATTCGACGAACATCACCGTGCTGCCATCGGCCGGCGCCCTGCAGTTCCTCACTGCTTGGGCCGGAGGCGCCGCTCAACCGTTCGTCTCGACCCTCAATTCCTTCGACGGCCGCATCGTCGCCAACGCAGCGCTGGTCCCGGCCGGCACCGGCGGCGCCATCAATGTTTTTGTGACCGATCGGACGGATGTGGTGGTCGATCTCAGCGGCTATTTCAACCGCTAACCAACCGTGCCACGCCGCCCGGCGGCAGCCCGGCCAGCATCTCCCGCACGCTCTGCCCCGTCACCGGATGCCGCCATTCCGCCGCCAGTTCCGCCAAGGGTTCCAGCACGAACCGGCGTTCCGCCATTCGTGGATGGGGCACTTTCAGCTCCGGGGTCTCGATCGTTAAATCGCCGTAGATCAGCACGTCGATGTCGATGTGGCGCGGTCCGTTGGCCACCACGCGCTTGCGGCCCAGTTGATCCTCGATGCCCCGCAGCCGCCTCAGCAGCGATTCCGGCGCGATGGACGTCTCCGCCTCCAGCACCATATTGAGAAACCTCGGCTGCGCGGCCAGATACATCGGTTCGCTCTCATAGACCGCCGATTCGCGCAGCACCCGCACTCCCGCCAGCGGCATCAGTCCGATGGCGCGCCGCAGCATCCGCTCACGATCGCCAAGGTTCGACCCCAGCCCCAAATAGACCCGCCCGCTCATCCGAACAACGTCGCCTGCGCGTCGATCGAACGGCGCCGCGGCACCTTGAAATATTCGAATGCGCGATCGGTGCCGCAGCGGCCGCGCGGGGTGCGGTCGAGAAACCCAAGCTGCATCAGATACGGCTCATACACTTCCTCGATCGTATCCGCTTCCTCGTCCACCGAAGCGGCGATCGTCTTCAACCCCACCGGTCCGCCCGAGTACTTCTCAAGCACCGTCATCATGATCTTCTGGTCCACTTCATCGAGCCCGAAGCGATCCACTTCGAGCAGATCGAGCGCCGTGCGCGCCACCGTCAGATCGATGTGCCCGTCGGCGCGCACCTGCGCGTAGTCGCGCACCCGCCGCAGCAGCCGGTTGGCGATGCGCGGCGTCCCGCGCGCACGGCGGGCGATCTCTTCGGCCCCTTCGCTTTCCACCGTCACCTGCAGCAGCTTCGCCGATCGCACCACGATGCGGCTCAGCTCCGCCACGTCGTAATGGTTCAGCCGCAGCAGCAAGCCGAACCTTCCGCGCATCGGCGCGCTCACCATGCCCATGCGCGTGGTCGCCGCGATGGCCGTGAACCGCGGCACCGGCAGCGAATGTGTGCGCGCGCCGGGACCTGTGCCAACGATAATATCGACGCGAAAATCTTCGAGCGCCGAATAGAACATCTCTTCCACGTCCGGCAGCAGCCGGTGCACTTCATCGATGAAGAACACCTGCCGCTCGCGCACGTGCGAAAGCATGCCCGTCAGGTCCAGTTTCTTTTGCAGCACCGGCCCCGATGTGAGATCGATCTCGACGCCCAACTCGGCGGCGATAATGTGCGCCAGCGTCGTTTTGCCCAATCCCGGCGGCCCGTAGAGCAGCACATGATCCATCGCCTCGCCGCGCTTGCGAGCCGCCTCGATGGCGATCGAAAGCTGTTCCTTCAGCCGCGTCTGCCCGGTGAAATCCTCCAGACGCGAAGGGCGCAGCGCCGCCTCGAATTGGGCGTCGCCTTCCTGGCCGAACGGCGAACCGATGCCTCTGTCGCGCATGTTCTTCAGAGTATCAGGCTGGCGCCGAAGTCCGGTCTTTCCAGATCTGAATCAACGCCATGGTCAACGCCAGCACGATCGGCCCCAGCACGAGCCCCGAAAGCCCGAAGGCGATGAGGCCGCCGAAGGTGGCGAAGAACGCGAGCAGCGTGTGCAATTGCAGCGTGCCGCCCACCACCATCGGAAAGATGAAGTTGTCGATCAGTCCCACCACCAGCACGCCCCAACCCGCCATGATGAGCGCCTTGACCCACGCTCCCTGATAGAGCAGCGAGAGCGCCGCCGGAACCCAGATCACCGCCGGCCCCATCATCGGCACCAGCGCGAAAAGGGCCATCGCCAGGCCCCATAGCAGCGGAGCCGGCAACCCCAGCATCCAGAACATCAGCCCGCCCAGGCTCCCTTGCGCGAAAGCCGCCGCGAACTTCCCGTAGATCGCCGCATACACGGTGTTCGAAAGCCGGTGGAACAGCAGATCCATTTCGGCATCGGTCAACGGCAGCAGCCCGCGCAGGGCGCGATGCGCCAGCTCGAAATCGCGCAGGGCGAAGAACAGAGCGAACAGCGTGAGGATGAACTGCGTCAGGAACCACGAAGAGCCCACCAGCAGCGACTTGCCGAAGTTGGCCAACAGCCCGGCGATGCGGCGCAGCTCGGCGCGCAGGTCGAAGGCGCTGATGGCGCGGTCGATCGCGTCCCGCACCGATGGCACTTTCTCGAAGTGCGCCAGCAGCCGCCCCGATTCCACTTCATCGCGCACCCAGTCGGCCATGCCCGCGCTCTCGCCCGCCACCTGCGTTACCAGCAGCACGCCGGGCCCCAGCATCACCGCGCCCACCAGAATTACGCACAACAGCGCCACCAGGCTCGGATTGCCCAGCCGCCGCCGCAACGCCAGAAAAAGCGGCCGCGTCATCACGCACAGCGCCAGCGACCAAGTGATCACCGCGACAAACGGCAGCAGCAGCCGCCAGCAGAGGTAGAAGACCAGCGCCGTCGCCACCAGCAGCGAAAAATTCCCCAGAGAGCGCCGCGAGTACCAGTCCGCGCTCATGGCAGGATCGCGGCCTTGCGGATGAAATCCAGATTCGGGAACGTTGCCTTCAAATACGCATTGCCGCGGTTGGTGATCTGCTCCTGATTGGGCGCGTTCGCGTAGCCCTTGTACAGCTTCTCCACGTTCTCCATCCCCTCTGTTACCTGTCCGAAGGGAGCGAAGAACTCGCTATCCAGGTTCTGATTGGAACGCAGATTGATGAACACCTGCGTGTTGCGCGTGTTCGGACCGGAGTTGGCGAACGAAACCGCGCCCACCCGGTTGGTGCGGATCACCGGATCGTCGTCGATATATTCGGCCCACTTCTTCGTCATGGCCGGATTGGCGGCCAGCCCGAACTGCACGACATAGTTCGGCACGATGCGGAAGAAGGCGGCTTCGGTGTAGTAGTTATCCTTCACCAGTTCCCAGAAACGGTCGGCCCCGCGCGGCGCCCACTCTCGATGCACTTCGATCGTGACCGGCCCCTTGGTCGTCTCCAGCCGGACCTTATATTCGTCCGGCACGCCCTTGGCGCTGGGGGCGAGCTTCGCGGGTTCCGCCTTCTTGGCGGGCGCCTTCGTCTCGGGCGGCGGTGACGAGCAGCCGGTCAAGCCCAGCGCGGCGGCGAGCACAAGCGCTTTTCGCATTCCATCCATAATAGTCGGTATGCCGAAAAAAGACGGAATCGACATCGGACTCGACGCCAAGCAGCGCGGCGGGGTCGTGGCCCTGCTCAACGCTCTGCTGGCCGATGAGTACGTTCTCTACACCAAAACGCGCAATTTCCACTGGAACGTCACCGGGCCGCGATTCAACGACCTGCACAAGTTCTTCGAAGCCCAGTATGGGCAGATCGACGAGACCATCGATGAGGTGGCCGAGCGCGCCCGCTCACTGGGTGGTATCGCGCTGGGTTCGCTGGCCGAGATGGTGGAGCACACCCGCCTGAAGGAGCACAAGGGCAAGCTGATCGACGCCGATGAGATGATCGCCGCGCTGGTGGACGATCATGAGGCGGTGATCCGCAGTCTGCGCGAGGATCTGCAGAAGGCGCAGGAAAAGTTTGGCGATGCGGGCACGGGCGATTTCCTGACCGGGCTCATGGAAGAGCACGAGAAGATGGCGTGGATGCTGCGGTCGTACTTGGGGTGATCAGGAACCGGATGCGGCGGATTTGCCAAGGCGATCCAGTTCGGCCCGGACGGCGTCGCGTTCTCGCGGCATGTTCAGCTTCGTGAAAATCTCGAGCGCGGCGCGCCATTTTTCGCGGGCGGCGGCGGGATTTCTCTGGGCGTTAAAAACGTGGCCCTGGTTCCACCAACTGTGGGCCAAATCCGATTGGAGGCCGAGTTGCAGGCAGACGGCCTCTTCCTTTTTGTGGAGCGCCATCGCCTCTTCCAGCCGTCCCCAAGCCTGCAGGATCA